>NZ_JAHQZR010000019.1 GCF_019049105.1 Leucobacter chinensis | reverse complement strand
TTAACCTTCCCAAACAGTGACAAGACCCTGACGGTATGCCGGGGTGAGTGACTCACAACAAGTTGACACCGAGCGCCTCCAGCATTTTTCGCGAGAAACACGCGATAATGGGGGTATGAGTTCAAGGATCCTTGTCGTCGATGACGACAGCGCACTCGCCGAAATGCTCACCATGGTGCTCGAAGGTGAGGGCTACCAGGTTGAGCATGCCGTCGACGGAAATGAGGCCCTCGAACTGTTCGAGAGCTCGAAGCCAGATCTTGTGCTGCTCGACGTCATGCTGCCATTCATGAACGGTATTCAGGTGTGCGGGCGCATTCGTGAAACCTCAGGTTTGCCCATCATCATGCTTACGGCGCGTACCGATACCGACGACATCGTGCGCGGGCTTGAGGCCGGCGCCGATGATTACGTGGTGAAGCCCTTTAACCCTGCCGAGCTGCTCGCCCGCATCAGGGCCCGGCTGCGCGACCAGAGCGAGAACGAACCCGAGGTGCTGCGAGTCGCTGACCTGACGATCGACGTTGCTGCGCACGAGGTGACGCGTGGCGGCGAACTGATTCCGCTCACGCCCCTCGAGTTTGACCTGCTCGTGATTCTCGCCCGTAAACCGCAGCAAGTGCACAGCCGCGAGATGCTGCTCGAGAAGGTCTGGGGCTACCAGTACAAGGCCGACACGAGGCTCGTGAACGTGCATGTGCAACGCTTACGTGCGAAGGTCGAGCAAGACCCCGATAACCCCCAGGTCGTGCTCACGGTGCGCGGTGTGGGGTATCGCGCGGGTGTTCCGCTCGAGTAAGCCGCACGCAACACCTTTTTGAACCACGACAGCGAGACGTATTAACAGCTCAAAACCGCGTGAGAAAGCGAAAGCCGCGTGAACAAACTGAGGTCGATCGGGCGCCGCATAGGCGAGCCGATCGTCGCGTCTCGCGACAGGGTGCGCGACATGTGGCGTCACTCGATGAAGGTGCGCACCATGACGATCACTGGCGTCATGACGGGCCTCATGATCTTCATCTCGGGTACCTTCATTCTTGCCAGCGTCAGTGACGACCTTTTCACGCAACAGCGAGACGAAATCTTGCACGACTCGGCGCGGGCCACGGTGCTGGCGCAGCAGACGATTGACAGTGCCGGCTCGAGCGATCCGCGTGCCTTGGGCAGTGTGGTCAACGCGATGCGCCGCTCGGTCTCGAATATGTCGGCCTCAGACTATCTCGTGTTTCGCAGGCAGGCTGACCAGCCGCGCTCGGTCGATGCTCCACTCGACTCGACGATTGGCCCAGAATTCTCTGAGTTCATTTCTGACGAACTACGCAACTCGCTGCTCGAGGGCGACGCTCCGCAGTATTGGCAATCGATCGAGATCGTGAAGCCCGACGGTACTACCGTGCCGGGGCTCGCGGTCGGCTCGACCCTGCAACTACCGGGCGAGGCGGGTCGCTACGATCTCATACTGGGCTACGACCTCAGCGAGACCGACTCGATTTACGGCTTTATCTCGCGCACGCTCGTGTTCACCGGTTTCTTCCTGATGCTGCTCATCGGAGCGCTCGTGTACGGTATCACGCGCCTGGTATTTCAGCCGATCCGTTCGGCGGCCGACACGAGTCGCAAGCTCGCGAAGGGCGATTCGAATGCGCGCATGCCGCTGCAAAATGACGAATACTTCGACCAGCTCGCAGGCAACTTCAACCTCATGGCCGACACACTGCAAACGCGCATCACCGAGCTCGACGACCTCTCGACGATGCAGCAGCGCTTCGTCTCTGATGTTTCGCACGAGCTGCGCACCCCGCTCACGACGATGAAGCTCGCCTCGCAAGTGCTCGCATCGAATTCTGATGGGCTCACGGGTGGTCAGGCTCGTGCCATCGAGGTCATGAGTGAGCAGGTTGATCGCTTTGAAGCGCTGCTCGCCGACCTGCTCGAGATCTCGCGCTACGACGCTGGGCAGGTCGCGATCTCGACCGAACCAACGAACCTCGTGCGCCTCACCGAAGAGGTCATCGAGGGGCTCGCTCCGCTCTCAAAGCAACCCATCGAACTCCATGCGCTCGGCGGTTACGCGCCCATCGAGGTTGATCCGCGTCGAATCAGACGTATCGTCTCGAATCTCATCGGCAACGCGATCGAGCACGGCGAAGACAAACCTATCGAGGTGCGCATCGACTCAAACGGCTCGGCCACCGCTATCTCGGTGCGGGACTGGGGCATCGGCATGAACGAAGAAGCGACCGAGCGAGTGTTCGAACGATTCTGGCGGGCTGACCCCTCACGCAAGCGCACCCTTGGTGGTACGGGCCTCGGCCTCGCGATCGCACGAGAAGACGCGACGGTGCACGGTGGCGTGCTCGAGGTCTGGTCGAAGCCGGGCCAGGGCACGAACTTCAGGCTCACGCTGCCGCGCGACGAGGGCGGGGCAGGCTTCTTCTCGCCTCTGCCGCTCATTCCCGAAGACATGCCAGAGGCGAGCGAGACCTTTGACACGACCGGCGGGTGGCTCAAACGCCCGCTACGCAGGCTGAAGAAGGGAGACAAGCGATGACCACACGACGCATGCGCATGCTGGCAGCCACCGGCGTGACCCTCGCGGCGCTCACCCTCACCTCGTGCCACGGCATTCCCGTTGCGGGCGGGGTGCACCAGGGGCTTACCGATCTCGCGCAGGCCGAGCAAGAAGTGCAGTACCGGCCCGATTCGCCGATGCCTGACGCGACGCAGGAAGAGATCGTGCGTGGGTTTCTACAGGCCGCTTCTTCGGCCGCCAATAACTATGACATCGCGCGACAGTTTTTGACCGATGACTATCGTGACCAGTGGGATCCAAACCAGTCGGTCACCATTGACGAGGGAACCCGCAAGTACCCGATCATCGACGACATTCCCATGGAAGGCGAAGACGAGATCGTGAGTGTCGTTGTGAACGGCATCGCCTCGGTTGACGAGCGTGGGGTGCTCACGCAGCTCGACTCTGACGAGAGCTCACCATTTCAGTTCGGGCTTCAGGAGCAGGACGGTGAGTGGCGCATCGCCTCTGCGCCCAACGGCGTGCTGCTCGACCGTGCCACCTTTCTCGAAGTCTGGTCGGTGCACCAGCTGTACTTCACCGGCGCCAAATCAACCCTTGTCTCAGACACTCGGTGGTTTTTGAAGCGGGCCACGATGGGGTCGCACATCATCAACCAGCTGCTGGCGGGCCCGACCGACGAGCTCACCGGTGTTGCCGTCTCGTCGTTTCCGACCGGAACAAAGCTTTCGAGCGATTCGGTCATCATCGAGGGCGGCACGGCGCGCATTGACTTCTCATCTGAGTTCGAGGCCATCACCGAAGAGGGGCGCAAGCTTGTCGACATGCAGCTTTCGTCATCGCTCTATGCGCTCGCGGGCGTCTCAAAGTACGTCGTGACCGTCGGCGGGGTAGAGATCATGAGCGGCCAGGTTGCGCTCGCGCAAACGCTCATGCCGCCCAAGCCAGAGGGAGGCACGAGCGTCGGGGTCATGCATAGCAAGGGCTACGGCGTGCTCGGCTCGACGGGCATCACGGCCGACCCGAGCTACTCGAAGGTGCTTATGCCCATGAACCCCGAGCGCATCGTCATGAGCCGTGACGGCAGGGCCGCAGTGGTGCTCGCCGAAGACGGGTTGCACTGGGCGACCCCGCAAACGTCGTTCCTCTTTGACGACCGGCCCGGACTCCTCGAGCCTACGACCGACCCGAGCGGGTACGTGTGGACCTTCGACCCCGCAAAACCAGAGCAAATCAACCTCTGGCATCCGGTGAGTGACAACATGACGCTCCCGACGCCCGAGTTAGTTGACGAGAAGGTCGTCGCGATGCGACTTTCACCCGACGGTAACCGTATCGCGATTCTCGTTGACGACGACGGTGCCAGCAAGGTGCTCGTGACCGGCGTCGTTCGCGACGACAACGGGGTTCCGCAGCGCTTCGTTGGCCTCGGGTCGCCGCAGGAGAACTGGGTCTACGGTGCCCCGCTCGATATCGACTGGGTCGACACGCAACGAGTTGGGGTGCTCAGCGCTGGCGAAGGCGATGCGACCCGTTTCGCGCTCACAGGCCCCGGCTTGCTCGCAGAAACTCGTGCGGGGGTCTCGAAAGCGAAAACTATTCGGGGCGGCGGGCGGTTGCAGCTGACCTATCTGCTCACCGCTTCTGGAGAGGTGTTGAGCCCCCAGGGCACGTCGAGTTGGCAGCGCCAGGCGCAAGATATTTCGGTGGTTACGAAGCGCGGCTAACCTGTGCATAACTCCTGACGCGGGTTTTGGCGCGTGCGATGCTTCGTGCATGACCGAAACCTTGCTTCAATCGATTGCACGCGACTTGCTCTCGCTTTTGTGGCCGGCGTCGTGTCTCGGGTGCGGCAGGCCTGACCGCGATTGGTGTGTTGAGTGTGCGGCAGGCTTTGCCCGCTCGCACCGGCTCATCGAGGTGCCCCACGACAGCGGCGAGGCTCGGGCTGGCTCCATTCGAGGGCGGTGGATCGCTGCCGCCCCATACGCCGACGTCATGCGTCACCTCATCGTGCGCTACAAGCACCATGGCCAGCGCTCGTTTGCGGCGGCGCTCGCTGGGGCGCTCGAGGGGCCGCTCGCTGAAGTCATGAGCGGCGGGCCGCCAGGCGGGGTGCTCGTCGTCCCGATGCCTTCTCGTGGGGGAGCGGTGCGCAGGCGAGGGTACCGGCCGCTCGAAGAGATCCTGCGGCTCGTGTGTTTCGCTGACGGGCGCAGAGTCGGTCGGGCTGAGCTGCGGCGGGGCCGTGTGCTCGCGGCGACCCGCGGCCGTACGGGGCAGGTCGGGCTCGGGATCGCTGAGCGGCGGCGCAATGCCGCGAGGCTCAGGGTTGCCTCTGGCGCGCAGGTCGATGGCCGCTACGTGGTGCTCGTTGACGACATCGTGACGACGGGAGCGACGCTGAACGCGGCGACGGCTGCGCTCGAGGCAAGCGGTGCTCGGGTGCTTGGCGCAGCCGTGCTCGCGGTCACGCTGACGAGACACGACCGAATTTCTGCGCATTTCGGGCGAATTGCTCAGCTGAACTCGCAATACGAAGAAGAGAGGGGTAACGTGTGATTAAGGTGAGGGGCAACGGAGCTCCGAAACTCGGGGCTACCCCACCTTTTGGATCACAGGAGGTCACCATGGACGTGCATATCCACGGACGAAATGTTGATATTACAGACCGATTCGAAAGCTACGTTGAGTCAAAAACCGAGAAGCTCGAGGCGCTCCTGCCGAAGGCCCAGACGTTTAACGTTAAGGTTTCGCGGCTCAGCGATAAGAGCCCAAAGCACGGTGACCGTGTCGAAATTACCATCGTAGGTTCAGGCCCAGTGATCCGGGCCGAATCGTCAGGCAGTGACAAGTACACCGCCTTTGACATTGCCTACGGTCGCATTCTCGAGCGTGTGCGCCGGGCCAAAGACCGCAGGCAAGATCGCCGCGGCAAGGGCCGCACCTCACTCGGTGACGCGGCGTCGAATGACTTCAGCGGCGTCGGCATCACTCCCGCCTCGCTCGACACCGTGAACGCGGTGGCGAATGGCCAGCCGGTCGCTCAGGCGGGCGAAGGCGACGACGTGTATACGCCGGTCGTCATACGCTCGAAGGAGTTCCCTGCTGCAAGGCTCACGGTCGAAGAGGCCGTCGACCAGATGGAGCTCGTGGGGCACGACTTCTTCTTGTTCGTCGATGACAGCAACGGTCGTTCGAGCGTTGTCTACCGCCGCAAGGGCTGGAACTACGGGGTGATCTCACTCGACGACGCAGCCTAAGCGTCATGGCGGTGCCGCGCAGGGTGTTCTGTCACCTGGCGCGGCACCGCTCTTTTCGTGGGATTTCCTCAGCAGAGCCAGGGGGCAACGGACTAAGCTGGAGAACTGTTAGCCATTACACAATATGATCTGGGAACCACCAGATTCATGAACGGCTGAGGAGAAATATACGTGGCCACTGTTCTAGAAAAGCTTCTTCGCGTAGGCGAAGGACGCACGCTGAAGAAGCTTGAACGTCTCGCAAAAGTTGTTGCAGGGCTCGAAGAGTCGTTTGTAGACCTCACTGATGAGGAGCTTCGGGGCGAGACTGCGGCACTGCGCGAGCGTCTTGCGCAGGGTGAAACACTTGACGACCTCATGCCAGAGGCATTCGCAGCGGTGCGCGAGGCAGCGCGCCGCACCATCGGCCTGCACCCGTTCCCGGTTCAGGTCATGGGTGGCGCGAACCTGCACATGGGCAACATCTCTGAGATGAAGACCGGTGAGGGTAAGACCCTCGTCGCGACAATGCCCGCATTCTTGAACGCGCTCGCTGGCCGCGGCGTGCACATCATTACGGTGAACGACTACCTCGCCACCTACCAGTCAGAGCTCATGGGCCGCGTCTTCCGCGCCCTCGGCATGACGACCGGCTGCATCATCTCGGGCCAGAGCCCAGCAGAGCGCCGCAAGCAGTACGAAGCCGACATCACGTACGGCACGAACAACGAGTTTGGCTTCGACTACCTGCGCGACAACATGGCGAGCAGCGCAGCCGAGCGCGTACAGCGCGACCACTACTTCGTCATCATTGACGAGGTCGACTCGATTCTTATTGACGAGGCGCGTACGCCCCTCATTATCTCGGGCCCCGCAGCGGGCGAGGCCAACCGTTGGTTCTCTGAGTTCGCGAAGCTCGCTCGCAAGCTGAAGGCTGGCGTTGACTACGAGGTTGACGAGAAGAAGCGCACCGTCGGCGTGCTCGAGCCAGGCATCGAGAAGGTTGAAGACCACCTCGGCATCACGAACCTGTACGAGTCGGTCAACACCCCGCTCATCTCGTTCTTGAACAACGCCATCAAGGCGAAGGCGCTTTTTACCCGCGACAAAGACTACGTCGTGCTTGACGGTGAGGTGCTCATCGTTGACGAGCACACCGGCCGTATTCTCGCCGGCCGCCGCTACAACGAGGGCATGCACCAGGCGATCGAGGCCAAAGAGGGCGTCAAGGTCAAGGCCGAGAACCAGATGCTCGCGACCGTGACGCTGCAGAACTACTTCCGTCTGTACGAGAAGATATCGGGCATGACCGGTACGGCAGAGACCGAGGCGTCAGAGTTCATGTCGACGTACAAGCTTGGCGTCGTCCCGATTCCGACCAACCGCCCGATGCGTCGCATCGACCAGCCAGACCTCGTCTACAAGAACGAAGAGGCGAAGTTTCACGCGGTAACCGCCGACGTCGTTGAGCGCCACAAGAAGGGTCAGCCTGTGCTGATCGGCACCACGAGCGTTGAGAAGAGCGAATACCTCTCTCGTCTGCTCGCCAAAGCTGGTGTGCGCCACGAGGTCCTGAACGCCAAGAACCACGCGCGTGAGGCCGCGATCATTGCCCAGGCCGGTCGCCTCGGCGCCGTGACCGTCGCCACGAACATGGCCGGCCGCGGTACCGACATCATGCTCGGCGGTAACGCTGAGCACCTCACCGTGACCGACCTTGCCTCACGCGGGCTCTCACCTGAAGAGAACCCCGAAGAGTACGAGGCAGCGTGGGACGAAACGTTTGCCAAGGTTAAAGAGGCCGTGGCCGCTGAAGCGTCGAAGGTGCAGGAGGCCGGTGGCCTCTACGTACTCGGCACCGAGCGTCACGAGTCACGCCGTATTGATAACCAGCTTCGTGGTCGTTCAGGCCGTCAGGGTGACCCCGGCGAGAGCCGCTTCTACCTGTCGCTCGCCGACGACCTCATGCGCCTGTTCAACTCGGGGGCTGCGGCCTCGCTCATGAACCGCAGCAACGTGCCCGACGACCTCGCGATTGAATCGAAGATGGTCACGAGTGCCATTCAGAGCGCGCAGAGTCAGGTCGAGGCACGCAACGCCGAGATTCGCAAGAACGTGCTCAAGTATGACGATGTGCTCGACCGCCAGCGCAAGGCGATCTACGCCGACCGCCAGCAGATTCTTGACGGCGAAGACATCGAGCAGCGCGTTGACCAGTTCAGGTTCGACGCACTGACCGCGATCATCGATACGCACGAGCCGGCCGCCGGCGAGTGGGACTTCGACGCGCTCTGGGCCGACCTCTCGCAGGTATACAAGCCGGGCATCACGATCGACGAGGTACTCGCAGAGTACGACGGCAAGCGTGGCATGGGCCGTGAGTTCCTGGAGCAAGAGATTCGCTCCGACTTTGAACTCGCATACGAGCAGCGTGAAGAGCAGCTCGGCACCGACGCGATGCGCGAGCTCGAGCGTCGCGTTGTGCTCACGACGATCGACCGCCGCTGGCGCGACCACCTCTACGAGATGGAGTACCTCAAAGAAGGCATCGGCCTGCGCGCGATGGCGCAGCGCGATCCGCTCGTTGAATACCAGCGCGAGGGCTACAACCTTTTCCAGAGCATGATGGGCCAGATCAAAGAAGAATCACTCGGCCTGCTCTTTAACCTCGAGGTGCAGGTGCGCCAGGCCGAAGGGCCGCAGGACCACGTACATCTCGAGGGCGGGGGCATTGACCAGCAGGTTCAAACCGATACCTCGAAGCTCAGCTACACCGCACCGTCAGAAGACGGCGGGGCAGTCGTGAGCGGATCGGGCGGCAAACGCAAGCAGCAGCCCACGACCCGCGGAGCCTTTGGGCAGCAGGTGCCGGCCGACGGCGAGGCTGACGACCAGCCGATGAACCGTGCTCAGCGTAGGAAGAATAAGTAACTTTCGAGTCGAGTGATGGGTCGTAAGACCCTCCGACATATCTGGAGAAAAACATGACACAAGAGTCGAACCAGCGTTTGACCAAGAACGAGCGCCGTGAGGCTGCGCGGGCACAGGCGAAGGCCGCCCGCGAGGCTCAGGTGAAGAAAGAGAAGCGGAACCGCCTGTTTGTACAGGGCGGCATCGTGGTCGGCGTGCTCGCCGTCATCGCGATCATCGCTCTCGTCGTCACGCAAATGGTGAAGCCCGCGGGCCCCGGCCCAAAGAACATGGCATCGGGTGGTGTCGTCTTCGAGGGTGAGAACTTCGAGGTACGCGAGACCCCCGCCATCGGCGACGGGGAGAAGCTTGTCGCGCAAGAGGTCAACCGTGAGACGGTTCCCCTTGACATCACGATCTACGTCGACTTCATGTGCCCCGCCTGTGGCGCATTCGAGCAGGAGGCTTCGGCCATGCTCGAGCAGTGGGTTGGCTCAGGTCAGGCGACGCTGCAGGTATACCCCGTGAACTTCCTCGACAGCCAGTCGAAGGGTACCCGCTACTCAACCCGCGCGGCAAACGCTTTCGCCTGCGTGGCAGAGCAGCAGCCTGACGCTGCTTGGGATTACTACCGCACGCTGCTCTCGGCCGAGGTTCAGCCCGCCGAGGGAACCACCGGCCTCACGAACGACCGCCTGCTTGAGGTAGCCGTCGAATCAGGTGCCTCAGACAACCGCGAGCTGCGCCAGTGCGTGCAGAACGTTCCGTTCGCCGACTTCATCTCAAAGACGAACCGCCTGGCCTTCACCGGCCCGCTGCTGGGCCTCGAACCCGACACGGTGCTCGCTGACGGCCGCGGTGGCATGCTTGATGCTGACGCCGACCAGCACATCAGCGGCACCCCCGCGATCATCGTGAACGGCCAGCAGGCACCGAGCTCACCCACCGAGCTCGAGCAGTTCATGCTCAAGAAGTTTGCCGAGCTCTCGGGCGACACCGCCGAGGCCGATGGCGACGAGGGCGCTGACGCGCCCGAAGAGGACAAGAAAGACTAGGCGAATAGCCGAAGGGGTCGCAATCGGTATAGACTGATTGCGGCCCAAACGCCGCCTTAGCTCATCTGGTAGAGCAGCAGCCTTGTAAACTGCAGGTGATCGGTTCGAGTCCGATAGGCGGCTCCATAACGAAGGCCCCCTCCTGAAACCGGGAGGGGGCCTTCGTCGTGTGCGGGCGTCTACACCCGCGTTCGCCTCACCGTGTGGTCAAAACGTGTCGATTCTCGGCCTAATTTTCGACACTTTTTGATCATACGCAAGGCTCGCGCTAGTAGGCGACGGTGAAGCGCGCGCCGGTGTGCGCAGGGGTCTCGATCTCTTTCACGACCGCGAGCGCGAAGTCGGCGCCTGAAATGAGCGAGTTGCCGGCCTCGTCGGCGAGCAGCACGTCGCCGCCGAGACGGTAGGTGCCGGTTGCCTCGCCTGGCTGCCAGGGCCCGAAGCCGCCGGCTGGTGAGACGTAGAACCACGCGAGGTCATCGCCCCGGCCGCGAAGGTCGGTGAGCACGCGGCCCATCTCTTCGGCCTCTGGTTTGATCTCGGCGGGGAAGTCTGGGGAGTCAGAGACGAGGGGCCCGCCCTCGAACTGCTGCAGTGAGCCGGCGCCGCCGATGACGCCGAGGCGCACCTTTGCCGCGTGAGCAGCGTCGGCGATCGTGGCGTTGATGGCTGCGAGCTTGCCCTCACCGGCGAGTGCCCCGCGGGGTGAGAGTGACGAGACGACCACGTCGGCCTTGCTCGACACGATGCGCTCGATTGCCGATGCGTCGGTGACGTCGGCCTCGCGGTAGGTGACACCGGCGATGGGGGCCTCTGGGGTTGAGCGGGCGATGACGGTGACGTCGTGGCCGCGATCGGCTGCGGTCTGGGCGATGTGTGAGCCGGCGTAGCCGGTTCCGCCGATGATGGTGATGTGAGCCATGGTCGGAATCTCCTATCGATAAACGTAGATAACTTGCAATACTCACTGTAAGCGACTTAGTATCTTTTGGTAAGTACCTACTTTTGAGAAAGATAGTTACCTGGAGGTTCCTATGAAGGGTGCCGATCAGCAGCCCGTGGCCGCGCAGGCGCGTGCCAAAGCAAACGCGGTCGACGCTCGCCCCGCCGACGCACTGGTGGCCGACGCTCGCCCAGCCGACCCCTACAGTAGTGACTGCCCGTCGCGGCAGCTGCTCAATCGCATCGGCGATCGCTGGATGGTGCTCGTGGTCGGCGCCCTCGGTTCAGAGCGGCTGCGCTTCTCTGAGCTGCAGCGCCGCATCGAGGGTATCTCGCAGAAGATGCTCACGCAGACGCTGCGCTCGCTCGAGCAAGACGGCCTCGTCACGCGTACGGTGTACCCGGAGGTTCCGCCGCGTGTCGAGTACGAGCTCACCGAGGTGGGGTCGACGCTGCAGCAACCTCTCGACGCGATTGAGCAGTGGGCGAGAACCCACATGCAGCACGTGCTCGACTCGCGCGAAAAGCACGCCACAGCGGCCTAACGGCGCCGCGGGGCACGCGGGCTAGTTCTGGTAGGGGAACACCATCTCGATCGGGCCCTCAGGCTCTTCGAACTCGGGGCGGGGGTCGCGACTGTCGGCAATGGAGAAGCCGACCGCCGAACCGATGAGTGAGAGCGCGACGATGCCGAGCGAATTGCACAGGCCGATCGCGAGCCCCTGGTACTCGCTGCCCGCGGCGGCGTCAAAGAGGGTGACGAGTTCACCGTTGTGCATGTTCGGCACCATGAAGCCGAAGAGGATGGCGCAGAGCCAGCTGAGCGCCAGCGAGACGACAGTGCCGCGGCTCGTTCGGTAGCCCTTCTCGCGGGTCAGGCGCATGCGGCGCATGACCCAGATGTGGCAACCGACGTAGGCTACACCGATCGTGGGCAGATACCACCAGGTGAGCCAGCCGCCGAGGCCAAAAAACCAGTGCCCGGCGCACATCCAAATCGAGAGAACGATCGACACCGGTACCAATACGCGTGACAGGCCGCTCACACCAACTCCTCTTGCCAAGTTTCTGCTCTTAGTGTGTCAGATGCTTGCGAGAACAAGATGTGTGCCGGGCGCTCTGGGCATGATCCACGCCCGGGATTGCGGCAAATGCGATTCGATTTCACATTGCCCAAAAGAAATGCTATTCTCTAACGGTTGCATTCTTTGCGGCACTGCCCCGATAGCTCAGTGGTAGAGCACTTCCATGGTAAGGAAGGGGTCGCCAGTTCAATCCTGGCTCGGGGCTCTGACTCTGCCGGTTTCTGCCGGAAGCATGGCTGAGTAGCTCAGCTGGTTAGAGCGCACGACTCATAATCGTGAGGTCGCGGGATCGAGTCCCGCCTCAGCTACCGGAGTCGCACAAAACCCCTGCGGAATGCGGGGGTTTTGCTGTAGATGGAAGATGTTGATGGAAGTTCCAGCAGCGCTGATGCGCGCTTGCTGATGGTACTCTAGTGGTCTTGCTAGCTCGAATCTGAGCTGATCGCCGCAACTCTTACGGTTGTGCTGTGCGTGCCTTAAATGGCTGGTGGAATCCAGTGTTTGTACATTTCTTGTACACGCTTGCTTAGTACACTTCTCATAGGCGCCGGACTTAGCGGCCCTAGGCAGAGTTAATATTAGGACATCGATATGAGCCCTCTGGGCGTTGCTCTGAATCTTCGATACTGTGTTAGCCATGGATGACGCCAATAATCCCTATGCCGCCGGCGGGGGTGGGTGGGCTTTTGAAACGCTCGTCACTGTGCAGTATGCGGCTGCAATGCTCAGTGGTGTGGCCTGTGATTTTGGAGCGCCCGTGGAACGCATCAGCAGGCAGACAAGGACGCCGGGCTTCGATGACATAGGTCTTGTCCTCGAGCCCAAGCATGGTTTGCCTCGGATAGTTGATATCCAATGCCGGAGTCGACAACCGTTTACAGGCCGTGACGTCAAGTTTCAAGCCTTGCTTGCAAAAGCGATTGCGCTTGTAAATAGTGAGGGGTTTGATAGCCGCGAGCGTGCTCTCGCAGTTGTTGTCGGTTACTCCTCACCGGCCCACCGAGAGATGGCGGACTTGTGTGATCTTGCGCGGAGAATGGTTGATTTACCTGCATTTTCTGATGCTATTGCTCGTCGTAAAGGTGCTATGGCACGTCGCTGGGAGCACGTTCTCACGGCGTCAAGTGGCGCTCCCGAAGAGGAAGTTTTCTTCGCGCTTAGGGCGCTTCATGTTCGAATGGCAGACCTAGAGAATGCCAATACGCCGGGAAGGCAACTTCTATTCAAGGAGCTCAGTGCGCTGTGGAATCCTTCCTCGGAGGCATGCGGTTCGGCTCTATTCGACGCTCTCTACGTGCGAATGGCAGAGCTTGCTCATGAAGCGGGGACAATAGACGCGCACTTGCTTCGTGCTTCACTCGGCAGGTCAGCGCCCCCCGCTGACCATGAATCAACGCGACACGAACGCATAACCAGACTCATTCGTGCGAACGAGGAAGAGATCGAAAACTCCCTTGCTGCTCTAGGCGTCGAAACTGACCTTCTTGAAGAACTGGCAGGTGAGATCCTGGCTAGTGGCCCCAATCTGACACCAAAACACCCCATTACCTTGGCGGTAGGACCGGTCGGTATCGGGAAATCAACGGAACTGCGATGTCATTATGATGTTGCATTGCGATGTGCAGTAGAAGACCCTTCCGCCCCGATTCCGGTATTTGTTAAGGCAGAGCAGTTCCGCCTTGGCGAGTTGGTACAGGTAGCTATTCGGGAAGCTGAGGACCTCGGTGATCCTCGCCGGTTAAGTATCTGTCTCTTTGTAGACGCGCTTGATGAAGCGGGGTACGAAGCGGAAAGACTACTCCCAGAGTTCCGTGCCCTCATCGCAAAGATGCCTAGATCTAGTGTCGTAGCAACATCGCGGATCTTGCCAAATGACCCCACCGTTAATATGCTTCAGGTTCCTCAACTATCTCAAGACGAAGCAAGTAGCCTCATTCGACGGCTTAGACAAGATGGTATGGCCCATGTGTTTGGCCGTGAAGAACGACTGGACCTGCTTTGTCGGCCGCTTTTTGCCATTGAACATGCGCTCAATGGCGTCAGAGGTGAAGATCGCATTTCAGAGGCGAAAATGGTCGACAACATCGGCAGGCGTATGACTAGAGGCCTTGCGCCTGACGTGTTTCAAGCTCTTGTGGACCTCGCTACGAAAAGCGTTGAACGTGGCGGGCGCCCGGTGCCGGAGTCAGAGCTTTTTCTAGCACCGCCTATTATCGGTGAACTCCTTCGCTCGCGGTTGGTTACAGAGGATGGCGCGGGGCTCCGATTGCAACTGGCAGTGCTTACCGAGTGGTTCGCTGGCTTCGCAATCGCACAAGACCCATCGCGAGTGGAGCGTACTGTACTTATGCCAGACGTCGCCTGGCGTTGGCGATATGCACATGTGCAGGCACTTCTTCAAGCGACGCCTGCATGCGCAGACACTTTGATGACATATCTGGTGCAGCATTCCCCCGGTACATCAGCTTGGATCGTTGAGCACGCAAGTGACCCACCTGCTGTGCTTAGGCGTCGCGATACTGACGGTGTGAATGTTGACGAGGTGAAGGCCCGCCTTATTCAGGCCGATGCCAGTTGGTCAAGCGTGATCGTCGGAACAGGTCCAACTGGTCAGATTTCAGATCCGGCGATTGATTCAAGGGTGCAGCTTGAGGACGGACACCTGACAATTGCGCTTCGAAATGTGGCTGACCCCCCATTCTTGGAGAGAGAGAATTGCGACCGTAGTTCCTCCTGGCAGTACTTCCGGTCATTTAGGAGTGGACAATACGAGCCCACAGGCAAGTGGCCTTGGGAATGGAGCCTCAAGACGGCGCGAAGTAACGTAGATCGATGGCTTGCCGAGGGAGCAGGCATCCAGCAGGCGGAATCGGCACAAGCAGAGTTAGCTTTCAACTATGCGCTTGTAATGCTTGGCAAAAACCATCGTGCGAGACCGGACCAAGTTACTCGTGTCGAGTTAGAGGGGATCATTGACAGTGCTCGTGCACGCATTCCCGAAGGTGGCGCGCAAATGCTTCGGAACGGCGAGAAATGGTCTTTGCTGGAAGGTGAGCGTTTTGTTCAGGGGCTGAAAGATCGAGACATATCGGTTGTGAGTAATCCTTGGCCACCGAGCGATCAGAAGGGGCGCTGGGCCTGGTCTTTTTGGTCAAACGAGAGCATTAAACGACGGCTGGAAGTAGTATCCGCGACTGCACTCGATATTTATCAAGAAGTGGTTGACGCAGCGCTCCCGAGGCTAGCCGGACTACTGTCAACTTACGTTCTTCTTCCTGCCACGGTAATAGGAACATTCTCTGATGTGGATTCAAACGGTGGCTTTCGCGGTGCACGGCAAGAGCGTTGGTATATTGAGCCGCGTACCTCAGAGGCTTCTAACGATTCTGTATGGCAGATGGGAGAAGCTGCGACTTTTTGGGATGAAGACACATGGGCTGCCAACAACAGAAAAGTCTTAGAAGCGCGGGGGGCTATCTCCTCGGCGATTTCTTTCTCACACTTTGGTAGCCTCGACGAGATCTACTCTTCGTTACCTGCCTCAACAATGGCCTTACGACTATTAAGTGACGATCTGAAGCGGCTGAATTGGAGTGGTGGCTCGCAAAGGTTTCATGAACTACCTGCACTGGCACCTGCAAGTCTCTTGGGGAACTGAATGCTTAATTTGGGTGACTGAGCTGCGCCATAGCCGAGAAGAACCGCGACCGGTACGGGAACCGGCCTGAACGTGCTGTCTCGGGGTGAAGTCGCGTGGTTGGCTTTCACAGTGCGCCCTAAGCTCGGCGTTAGCCTGGCTGACAGTCAGGTTATTCAGGCTACCCGCGCCCTCGTTAATTATTGGTCTGGTACGGAATTAGACGGAGCGTTGTGAGGTATTCCTATTTTAAAAATAAGGGTGACGGGGCTAAGGAGAGAAAGCAAATAGAGTAGGGGTGGAGAGAACTTGGACAATGGTTGACCACCACCGATCCGCCGAGACTTTCCTCATGAGATGCTGAATCTAATAGGGCGCGAATCTGTGAGCCAGCCGGTGTGAGCTCCAAACGAAGATTGAGCCGCTATCGCAGCCCAGAGTATCGTCTAACCGTGTCAGGCCTTTGTGCTTCTTAACCTCGCCCTTGACGTGAAGTTGTGGGAACACGAATCGAGCCCGGAAAACTGACCCCGGAAAATATGTTGAGTGGAGAGATGCCCAGTGGAACGTGAAGGGGCCCTGGGGCTGATGCGGACTCGGTTCAAGCGGAGAATCTGCTGGAACGAAACCAAGCAAAGTAAGAATCTGCATTCGCTCAATAACAGCGTGGGCAACGGCACGGGGTCTGCTGAAGGTTTGGTTGAGTCCGGGGTTTATGCCGCCAAAGCGACGGCATCCATCATTATGGCCTCGAACTCGACCGGTGTCAGTTTCCCCAGCCGCCGCTGCCGACGTTTGCGGTGATACCGCGCCTCGATCCAGTGCACAATCGCAACTCTGAGCTCCTCACGTGTGCCCCACGACTTTCGATCGAGCACGTTCTTCTGCAGCAGACTGAAGAACGATTCCATCGCAGCGTTATCTCCACACGCACCTACTCGCCCCATCGAGCCCCGCAGGCCAGATCGTTTGAGCGCGTGTTGGAAGCTCCGGCTTCGAAATTGACCTCCTCGATCAGAATGCACGATCACACCCTTCGGGTAGCCGCGCTGAATCAGGGCATTCTCGAGCGCTCTCACTGCAAGTGATGCTTTCATGCGCTTATCGATGGCGTACCCCACGATCCGGTTCGAACACACATCTTTGAACGCACACATGTACAGGCGACCTTCACCCGTCCAATGCTCTGTGATGTCGACCAACCATTTCTGATCAAGCCGTTCAGCAGTGAACTCGCGCTGCACGAGATCATCACCCACGGGTGCCCCAGCGCGTCGGTATCGGCGCTTGCGCTTCGCAATCACCGACTGGAGGCCAGCGATCTTACACAGCCGCCACACCCGCCGCTCCGAGATCTCATAGCCAAGGTCGTGGAGGTCATCAGCGAGGACTCGGTACCCGCCCTCGGGATCTTCCTCATGCAAACCACGAAGTACCCCGATCAGGTGCCGCTCTTCCGCTTCACGAGCCGACACTGGCTGTTTCAACCATTGGTAGTACGCCTGCTCACTGAAGCCGAGCACCCTGCACGCCACTGCGACAGGCACCCGATCCCGGGCGCCTGTCGCAGCCATCTCATGGACGAGAGGGAACACTATTTTGGGGGCGTGATGTGCACCTGCGACAGATACGCTGCCGCACGCCTGAGGACCTCGTTCTCCATCTCGAGCTCACGAATTCGTTTGAGCGCTTGGCGCATCTCCCGCTGCTCGTCAGGGTCCTTTGACGGGGTCATCCCATACGACGTGAACCTCGCATCTTGGATCCACGCGGCGAGAGCTGACTTCGAGATCCCGAGATCTTTACACACGGTTTTCTGCGTGAGGCCGGACTCCACGAGCGCGACAGCATCTCGCTTGAATTCCTCACTGTACTTCGATGGCATAGTCATCATCCTTCCAGCAACGATCCTCAGATCGAAGCAGTCATGGACTCAACCAAACCTTCAGCAGACCCTAGCACTCCTGGCCCTGGTCTACAACAATTAGAATTTACTCTGAGCAACGGTGACGTGCTCGTCCCTACGTATCCCATGGAACGGGTCGCTATCAGGGGCGATGAAGCACGAAACGCGGTTACCGTTCCTTACAACTCGGCTGGACGCTGGATGCAAGCTCCGGGACACGTGGGTGATAACGCTCAGACTGGCTGGGGTAACGTCGTTGAGACTTACCCAGGGGCAGGCGGTCAAGTAGAGGCCGGAAAATTCATTATCCAGACCTGGAATACCCATGAAGATCGCAATAAGCCTGCGAACTTCTTCTGGCAGTTTGTGCGCCTCGAAAAGGATGGTTCGGTTACTCGACTCGGCACTCCTCAATTTGGTGAAGGTGAAAGCGACCGCTGGAACAAGCTTGGCGCTGGCACAACTGTTGCAGCTCTTACCGGAGAGCGCTACGTAACCTTCGACTCGGCTGGTTACTACCAGCTCATGGTTTGGCCCATCGGTCCAGAAACGACACTCGCTAATGACGATCTGAGCCTCGCGACACAAGCCGGCGATGCCTTTATTAACTTTGATCCACGAGGGTGGGGGCCCACACAACCGAACCCCTTCTGTGAGACTCCTATTGACCCGAGCGTGAACGCGTCGGCCTCTGCCTCGGCCGATTCGAACGCAAACCCTGCTGCTCAGGCTGCTGCCATGGCCGATGCTACGTCGGTGGCAAGTGCAGCATCGAACGCAAACGCTCAGGCCGCAGCTAAAGCTGCAGCGGTTGCTGACGCCTCCACTGACGCATCAGCCGATGCTGAAGGGGCTGCTGTTGCCTCCGCGCAAGCAGCCTCAGAGAGCACCTCATTTAGCATGACCGATGCCAACGCTGCTGCCTCAACGGAGGCTAATGGCAACGCCTCGGCAGCTTCTCAGGCTGCGGCAGTTGCCAATGCTTCGACCGATGCTTCAACTAATGCTCTTGGAAACGTGAACGCTTCCGCTTCAGCGTCGGCTGATTCGAACGCGGTCGCCGCCGCGGTCGCAGCCGCGATGAACGACGCAACCACTCAGGCAGGCGCCTCAACCACGGGTAACGCCATTGGGGCAGCTTCGAGTGCAGCGTATTCCGACGCTACTGCAAACGCTTCAGCTGCTGCAGAAGGAGCTTCGGTGGCAGCAGCGCAGGCTGCTGCGCACAGTGAATCAGATTCAGATACTAACGCTTCAGGCTCATCGGCAGCACAAGGTAATGCCTCGGCTGCGGCTCAGGCTGCGGCGATTTCCAGTTCTTCAACTGATGCGTCAGCTCGTGCTGACGCAGACGTTAACGCATCAGCATCGGCCGCTGCTGACTCAGATGCAAACGCTGCTGCAATTGCTGCCGCGATGGCAGATGCGACAACGACTGCTTCTGCAGCTGCAAACGTGAACGCACAGGCAGCCGCAGAAAGCGCTGCTTACAACACAGCCTCGGCCGACGCATCTTCGACTGCAGATACGTCGGCCAAGGGCGCAGCTCAGGCCGCTGCCTACTCAGTAGGCGATACTGACACCAACGCGGTTGGTTCTGCCGAAGCGCAGGGTGATCACTCTTCTGCTTCGCAAGCGGCAGCTATCGCATCTTCATCATCTGACGCTTCGGCAAACGCATCAGGCAATGTGAATGCTTCGGCGTCGGCGTCTGCTGATTCGATGGCGAATGCTGCGGCGAAGGCTGCGGCGATGACGGATGCTTCTTCGACGGCTTCGGCTGCTGCTGATTCGGATGCGAATGCGGCTGCTGAGTCGGCGGGTAGTGTGGTTGCTTCGGCGTCGGCTGATGCGTCGGCTGAGGGTCAGGCGGCTGCGGCTGCTTCGGCTGAGGCTGCGGCGCATGCTGATTCGGATTCTGATGCGAATGCTTCGGCTTCGGCTGCTGCGGAGGGTAATGCTTCGGTTGCGGCTGAGGCTGCGGCGATTGCGGATGCGTCGACGAATGCTTCGGCGCAGTCTGCTGCTGATGTGAATGCGTCGGCGTCGGCTTCGGCTGATTCGAATGCGAACCCTGCTGCACAGGCTGCTGCGATGGTGAATGCGGTTGCTGAGTCAACGTCGCAGGCTTCGGCTGCGGCTGATTCGGATGCGAATGCGGCTGCTGAGTCGGCGGGTAGTGTGATTGCTACGGCTTCGGCTGATGCGTCGGCTGAGACGGAGGCGGCTGCGGCTGCGGCTGCTCAGGCTGCTGCTCGTTCGGAGTCTGATGCTGATACGAATGCTGAGGCTTCGGCTGCTGCGGAGGGTAATGCTTCGGTTGCGGCTCAGGCTGCTGCGATTGCGGATGCGTCGACTGATGCGTCGTCTGATTCGCAGGCTGATGCGAATGTGAATGCGTCGGCGTCGGCTTCTGCTGATTCGCATGCGAACCCTGCGGCGAAGGCGGCGGCGAAGGCTGATGCGACGTCGACGGCTTCGGCTGCGGCGGATAGTGATGCGAATGCTGCTGCTCAGGTTGCTTCGGAGGTTTCGGCTTCGTCGGATGCGTCGGCTGAGACGGAGGCTGCTGCGGCGGCGTCGGCTGAGGCTGCGTCGTATTCGGAGTCGGATTCGGATACGAATGCGTCGGCTTCGGCTGCGGCTGATGCGGATGCTGAGGCGGCGGCTCAGGCTGCGGCGATTGCTGAGGCTTCGACGGATGCGTCGACTGATTCGGGTTCGAGCGGTGCTAATGAAGCGTCGACTGAGACTGAGGGGACGTCTGATACCTCGACTGAGGGTTCGACTGAGACTGAGGGGACCGCTGATACCTCGACTGAGGGTTCGACTGAGACTGAGGGCACCGCTGATGCTGCTACGCCTGGTCAGGCTGATGCGAATGTGAATGCGTCGGCGTCGGTCGAGACGGCAGGCACCGCAAACGCTTCGAGCAATGGCGGCGACAACGGTGGCGAGCTGCCGTGGACGGGGTCGGTGAATACTGAGCTCATGATGGCTATTACGGTTCTGCTGCTCGCGGCAGGGCTCAGCTTGATCGCGTTCGGCATGATCCGCCACAGGCGCAACGAGCATGAAGCCGTTGACCGACGGTAGCCCCTTGTGAGCTCTGTCTTAGGTCTCGATGATCGTCTGGTGCTACTTCACACGGAGTAGCACCAGACGTATTTACCGTATGAATGAGTAGTTGCCCTCACTTTTTGAGAGAAAGAACAACGATGACTGATCCTGAAACGCAAACGGGAGAACCGCCACGAAGAAAGGCTCGCTCTCCGATCGCTCGGGTCGGGCTGGTGCTTGTTACCCTGTTTGCAGGCTGGCACATTTTCGCATCTTTTTTGTGGATCTCGCCGCCCTCAGAGCTTCGCACGCTCGTGCCCGGCAAAGCGCTCTCGAGCTATATGATTCCCTGGTTTGGTCAGAGCTGGAGTGTTTTTGCCCCGGAACCAATCAACGGTGATTACCGACTCGAGGTGCGTGCCGTCATCAAAGAAGAGGGAGCTGAGGGAGCCGAGCCGAGCTATGTTGCAACCGAGTGGGTGAGCGCGACCGATGTTGAACTCTCAAAATCTCGGTACAACCTTTTTCCACCTCGCGCGGCGATCTTGGCCACTCAGCAGTCGAGCAAGATGTTGAATCAGTGGAAAAAGCTGAATAAGGAACAGAAAGAAATCACCGCGCTTGGCTACTACGAGGGCGATGACTGGCTCGGCCGAATGCAGATCGCACTCGACGAAAAAGGCGAAGACAAAAATGTGGTTATCGATTACATCGTGCAAGAACGATATACCTCGGCCTATGCAACCCAGGTTGCCTATGCCATTTGGGGTGAAGACCGCGTAACGCAGGTTCAGTTCGCTGTGTCACGCCAGAACATCATTCCTTTTGCGGAGCGACACAATCCCGATGCAAAGCGCCCAGACCCAGAGATCGCAAATACCGGCTGGCGAGGCACACTCGAAATGCCGGGCCAATCGAATAAAGATTTCGCAGAGACCTTTTTGAAGAGCTATAAGGGAGACAGTCATGAGTGAGACGACAGTCGGGTTGGGGCAGCGCACGTCTCAGGTATTTAAGGCTGTCGGCTCACTTATCGGTGACGCGGTCAAAGGCTCTTTTGTCGCGATCGGCAAGCTTTTCATTCTTGTTGAAGATTGGCTCGTCGAAGGGAAAAAGGCGCAGTATGGCCTTGCCGTTATGCGCATTTTGCTGGGCATTATGGTTATGGGCGTCGCCCTGACGAACTTGGCTACGGTGCGGTATACCTTTGGCCCGGGCGCTGCTTGGACGGGTCAGCTTGAATATCCCTCGAGTGACTTCGCAAAGATTTTTCCATTCAGTTTAGTTAACCAGGCATCACACAGCAGCATCGGTATCACTCTCGTGCTCGTTGCAATGTTCGTATGCGGTTTGCTCTTTTCAGTTGGGTATCGTACGCGCCTTGTTATGATCCCTCTGTTTATCGTGTGGGTGGGCTTTCTGAGCATCAACACCTACGTACAAGATCAGAGTGACAACCTCACACGAATGTCCCTCATCTATCTTTTCTTTACGGCGCCCGGCGATCGTTGGTCGTTTGATGCCCGCAGAAGAGAGAAGTATGCGGAAACAGGTGGATCAGTGCTGGTGCGCTGGTGGCGTTATCAACGGGTGGTTCCGCAGGGCGTAACTAACGTGCTACACAACCTTGGCATTGTTGTGATCATTGCCCAGCTCTGCTTTGTGTATGCTTCGGGAGGCCTCTTTAAGGCCGGCGGCTTGCCATGGCAGAACGGAACCGCGGTATATGACCCGATCATGACTGAACGCTTCGGAACCTGGCCGGTTCTCAGTGAACTGGCCACGGCCTGGGGCCCCGCCGTAGCAGTCGCTACGATTGGTACCGTCATTATTCAGACCTCGTTCCCGTTTATGATGCTTAACCGTTTCACCCGAATCGTGGCGATCATGATCATTCTCTTCTTTCACGCAGGCATCGGTGTTCTCATGGGGCTTCCCTGGTTCTCGCTCTCGATGGTTGCGCTTGACGCGATCTTTATTCGAGACCGAACGTGGCAGAAGGGGGCAGCAAAGGTACGCAGAGCGTTTGTGCGTGCAAACGGAGGAAACGGCACCGCAAGTACCGTTGGCGTGGTGTCAGGTCCCGTTCCCGTGATGTCACAGGGCGCTGCACAGTAAGAGCTTGTGAAATAGTGTGTTTAACAATATCGAAGGATGAGGAATGGTCTCAATAAAGAAAACTCTGGGCGTCAGCATGCTGGCACTTGCGCTCGTACTCACAGGTTGCACGAGCACCCCCGAGGTTGAGAAAGAGCCAGCGGCGGTCACTGAAATCGCCTTCCCTGACTCAGAAGCGGGTACGAATTCGAAGTGGGTTGTCGACCAGTTGAACAGTGACGACATTGACCCAGCGAACTGGCAAGAGAAACTCTCTGACAAGCTTCTTGAAGAGATGAGTGCTGAGGAGCTGGTGAAGGTGCTCGACGAGGGTCTTAAGCCGGGTGCTCCTTACATGCTGGTGAGCTTTAGCGAATCAGGTGAACAAGCGGTTCTCGGTCTTATGGGAGCTGATGATGCAAAGCGGCTGCTGACGTTGAGTTTTGAGAAAAACGGCGAGATCAGTGGCATTTTCTACAAAAATGCCTAACGTGATAGCGCAATGCCCGCGTGATTAACCACGCGGGCATTGCGCTATCACGTTGTGGGTAGAAGGTCGTCGATGATTTCGAAGAGGTCATCATTATTACCTCCCTGTTTTGCAATGTTGGACGGTAAGCTATTGATGACCATGGCGGGGGCCAACGGTAGATGCGTTCGTAGAACGTTCAACGGTTGAAAAGGGGGCGTGATGGTGCGCGGTAGTTACCTCACAGTTACGGAAAGGCTGTTTGGTGAACAAGGGGTGCTGCATGCTGAACGGTTTTTTTCACCACAGCGTAAGAAAGATATCCCTGTAGAGTTTGCCGAGTGTTTTTCTGTAGCGAATGTGCAGATGACCGCTCTGTCTTCAGTAGGTCCCATTCGTGCTCGCATGCGCTCGGTGTCAACTTGTTGTGAGTCACTCACCCCGGCATACCGTCAGGGTCTTGTCACTGTTTGGGAAGGTTAAT
>NZ_JAHQZR010000002.1 GCF_019049105.1 Leucobacter chinensis | reverse complement strand
GGTAGCTAAGGCTGACTGCGCCGATGGTACTGCGAGGGGGACCTCGTGGGAGAGTAGGACACCGCCGGACTTCTTTTAATGGGAAAGGGGCTGGTCTCAGTATCGAGACCAGCCCCTTTTTTCATAGTCGGACCGAGTTCGACTAAGCTATACATTGTAGGGAGGTGCCCATGGGGTGGTTTACTGGCACAGTGATTGTGCTGGTTTTCACGACCCTTACCGCACACCCAGTAGTACGACGCTTCGGGCGCAACGGCTTCCTCTATGGAGTCTTTGTGCTCGGAGCCATTTGTGTTTCATACCTCACGTTTATTCCTCAGGTGGCCGCTGGAGCGGTCATTGAAGAGAACATCGAGTGGCTGCCGCAGCTCAGCCTCAACCTTGCCTTGCGCATTGACGCTTTGAGCCTTTCGCTCGCGTTACTCGTGACCGGGGCAGGAGCGCTCATACTGCTCTACTCGAGGTGGTATTTCCACCCGAACGACCAAGCCACCGCCCGATTTACGGCGATCTTCCTCGCGTTCTCTGTATCAATGCTCGGCCTGGTCATCTCAGACAACGTCTTCCTGCTCTTCATGTTCTGGGAGAGCACGACAGTCTTCAGCTTCCTCCTGGTTGCGCACAACCACCGTTCGAGCATCGCCCGATCAGCTGCGCTGCAGGCACTCGTTGTGACGACGCTCGGCGGGCTCGGTATGCTCGCAGGCTTCGTGATTCTCGCGAATATGACCGGTACGGCCTCACTCGCTGAAATGCTTGCGAACCCACCAGCCGCGTCAGGAACCCTCACGACGGCCATCATGCTCATCATGCTGGGGGCGCTCACCAAATCTGCGATCTTCCCGTTCCACTTCTGGCTTCCTGGCGCAATGGCTGCGCCGACACCCGTGAGCGCATACCTTCACGCAGCCGCAATGGTGAAGGCCGGCGTATACCTCATTGCACGCTTCGTGCCCGCCTACAGCTTCGTTCCCGGGCTGCTCCCTATGCTTGTCGTGCTCGGCGCCATCACGATGGTGTGGGGCGCAATGAGAGCGTTGCGCCAGTACGATATTAAACTCATCATTGCTCACGGCACCGTGAGCCAGCTCGGTATGCTCGTGATGCTCTTCGGTCTCGGAATGCCGGGTATAGAGTACGCGGCGCTGACCCTGCTGTTTGCTCACGCCGTCGCAAAAGCACCTCTGTTCTTAACCGTTGGTATCATCGATCACTCAACGAGTGAGCGTGACCTCCGTAACCTCAGCGGCATCGCAAAACGGCATCCCGGTCTCGCAATCATCGGTACGATCGCTGCCGCATCGATGGCGGGCCTCCCGATCTTCATCGGTTTTGTTGCGAAAGAGGCGGCGCTCACAGCGCTCATTACCGAACGCAGTGACTCCTGGCTCGTCTGGGTTGCCCTCGTCGCCTTCGTCGGCGGCAGCGCGCTGACGGTCGGTTACATGGCCCGCTTTGTCTGGGGTGCCTTCGGCAACCGCAAGGGTGTGCCTACGCCACCCGAGGTGCACAAGGTTTCGAAGTGGATCTACGTCGCCCCAACGGTGTTCGTGGTTCTCGCGACACTCGGTGGTCTGTTCTCGAAGCAGTTTGAGTCTTGGCTCACGCTGATGACCGACGGCAGAGCAGCGAGCGAGCTCGGGCTCTGGCACGGGATTACGCCGGCACTGATCGTCACACTGCTCATGGTTGCGACCGGCCTCATTGTGTTTGCAGCGATCCGCGATCACGAAGCGCACCTGCCAACGATGCCCGAGCGATACAGCGCTTCGCACGCCTACTGGCGCGTTATGAACCTGCTCGACGTGATGTCGGTGAAGACCACGGCGACCACGCAGCGAGGCTCGTTGCCCTTCTACATCGGCACCATTCTTATTACGATGATCGTCGCTCTCGCGGTGCTGTTCCTCGTGCCGGGTACATGGCCTGACGAGTATACGTTCCTGACGAACTGGGCCCAGCTGCCGCTCGCGATCATCATGATCGCGGCGACGATCCGCGCAGCTCAGGCGAAAACCCGTTTTAAAGCGGTCGTACTCGTCGGAGTGACTGGCTACGGCATGGTTGCCATCTTCGCGCTGCACGGCGCTCCTGACCTCGCGGTCACTCAGGCCCTCGTTGAGACGATCACAATGATCGCGTTCATTCTCGTCATTCGTCAGCTGCCCATCGACATTAAAGTCACGGCCTCAACGAAGGTCAAGATTGTACGCGGTGTTATCGCCGTAACGGTTGCCCTGGGGCTCGGTATGGTCGCCCTGCTATCGCTCTCGGCACGAACCGCAACACCGATCTCAGAGTTCTTTGGCGAACTAGCCGTGAAGGGCGGCCACGGCGTCAACGTCGTGAACGTGACCCTTGTCGATATTCGCGGTTGGGACACCATGGGTGAACTCTCGGTGGTTCTCGCTGCCGCAACCGGTGTCGCCTCGCTCATCTTCTTGAACACGCGCGGCGATAACCTGCCAAAGACCGGTCGCAAGGCAGCGCGCCTCAACATGCGTCAGCACCTGAAGCGCGTCGCAGACCCCGATGATCCAACAAACCTCACGAGGTGGAGCCTCGCCGGCTACAAACTGTTGCCAGAGCACCGCTCGATCATTCTTGAGGTCGTCGTACGCCTGCTCTTCCCGGCACTCATTATTGTGTCGATCTACCTTTTGCTCGCGGGGCACAACGCCCCGGGCGGCGGTTTCGCTGCAGGGCTCGTGGCGGGCCTGGCGCTCGTCGCTCGGTACCAGGCTGGCGGAAGGCACGAGCTTGCCGCGACGGTGACGCTCAATGCCGGCCGAATCCTTGGGCTCGGGCTTATTCTTGCGACAGGAACCGCTCTCGTGCCGCTTTTCTTCGGCCAGGCAGCGCTTGCCTCGTCGTGGTTTGACCTCTCGCTCGGGCCTTTCGGCGAAATCTCTTTCGTCACATCGACCATCTTCGACATCGGCGTGTACCTCGTGGTGTTTGGACTCATGCTCGATGTTCTGCGAAGTCTCGGCTCTGAGATTGACGAACAAGAAGAACACGAACTCGCCATGGCAGAAGAGGAGGCCGAGCAATCATGACGATGCCTCTCATTCTCGTGATCACGATGGTGGTCATGTACGCCTGCGGTTTTTACCTCTTGCTCGACCGAAGCCTGACGCGGGTGCTGCTCGGTTTTTTGCTCGCAGGCAACGCGACAAACCTGCTGCTCTTCCTCATGAGTGGGAATTTTGGTGCGGCTCCGATCATGGGTGCCGAGGGCGAGACCTCCGATCCGCTGCCTCAGGCCTTCATTCTGACCGCGATCGTGATTACCTTTGGCGTTACCGCGTTCATGCTCGCACTGATTTATCGCTCGTGGAGCCACGCGAAAGATCTTGACGACGCGGTGCAAGATGACCTTGAAGACATTGAGCGGGCGCAGACCACTGACACGCTCACATTCGAGGAGATTTCAGACGAAGACGTTGCCGAGACGCCAGAGTTCAGCGACGGCGATGGCGACAGCGATGCTGAGGCCGACAGCGCTCGTGGCGGGAGAGGGGCCCGTTCATGAATAACCTGATCCCGCTGCTCGTGCTCGTGCCGCTCGTGTCGGCTGCGCTCACGATGATTATTCCGAAGCGTCAAAAGGTGAAGCAGGGCATTACGGTACTCGCACTCGCGACGATCGTGGTGCTGAGCGGTGTGCTCATGTACGGCGTCACGCAGTACGGTGTGCTCACGATGGAGATTGGCGGCTGGGCCGCGCCCTTCGGCATCGTGCTCGTCGTTGATCGGCTCGCAGCGCTCATGGTGGGCGTCTCGGCGATCGTGCTCCTTGGCGTGTACTTCTTCTCGCTCGGCCAGGGTCTTGCCGATGGTGACGATGAGGCACCGGTCTCGATCTACGCGCCGACCTACCTTGTGCTTGGTGCGGGCGTCACAAACGCGTTTATTGCGGGCGACCTGTTCAACCTCTATGTCGGTTTCGAGATCTTGCTCGTGGCAAGCTACGTGCTCATTACCCTCGGCGGCACTCCGCAGCGCATTCGGCAGGGCACGACCTATATTGTGGTCTCGCTCGTCTCGTCAGTGATTTTTCTTGCCGCTATCGGTTTCATTTACGGCGCGACCGGAACCGTGAACATGGCGCACCTTTCGTTGCGCATCGCTGAGTTGCCGTACGACGTGCAGCTCATGCTCAACCTCTTGCTTCTTATTGCGTTCGGCGTGAAGGCGGCGGTTTTCCCGCTCGCGTTCTGGCTTCCAGACTCATACCCGACGGCGCCGGCTCCCGTAACCGCCGTGTTCGCGGGCCTGCTCACGAAGGTTGGCGTTTACGCGATCATTCGCAGCCAGTCATTGATCTTCTACGACTCGAACATCAACACGCTGCTGTTTGTTATCGCGGGGCTCACACTCGTCGTCGGTATTCTGGGCGCGATAGCGCAGCTCGACATCAAACGGTTGCTCTCGTTCACCCTCATTAGCCACATCGGTTACCTCATCTTTGGCGTGGCGATGGCGTCGAAAGCCGGTTATGCGGCCACGACCTACTACATCGCGCACCACATTATTGTGCAAACGACGCTCTTCTTGGCGGTGGGTCTCATCGAGAGGCAGGGCGGCACAACCTCACTCCTGCGTCTCGGCGGGCTGCTCAAGAAGGCGCCGTGGATCGCGGTGCTCACCTTTATCCCGCTGCTCAATCTCGGAGGCATTCCCCCGTTCTCGGGTTTCATTGGCAAGCTTGCCCTCTTCGAGGCGGCCGCCGAACTCGGGACCGCCGAAGCGTACTGGCTCATTGGCGTCGGCGCCGTGGTCTCGCTGCTGACGCTCTACGCGCTGCTTCGAGCTTGGGGCCTTGCGTTTTGGCGCAGCCCAAACCAGACCCCGACGGTAACCAACGCTCTCGGCTTTAAGTCGGTGCTTTCGCAGCTCGACGCGCAGGAGCACGTTGAGGTGCAAGAGCGGCGGGACATCCCGAAGCTCATGAGCTGGGCGACCGGTGGCATGGTGACCGTGAGCCTCGCACTGACGGTGTTCGCTGGGCCGCTCTTCACCTACGCAACGGCTGCGGGCGAGACGCTCATGACCCCCGAAAAGATCAACGACGCGGTGCTCAATAACCCTGACTCTGGGCAGGGGAGTGGCGATGGCGAGACAACGGTTCCTGACTCTGAGATGAAGGAGGTTGTACCGTGAGTGTCGAGGGTCGTAAGATTGAACGCCAAATTCGGCGGTACGAATTTCCGCTCCTGCTCGGGCTTGTCATCACGTGGATGGCTCTGTGGCGAGAATTCTCGCTTTTCACGTTTATCGGTGGCGTGGTTGTGGCGTTTGTCGTCATGCGCGTCTTTTACCTCCCGCCGGTAGAGCTGGCGGGCCGCTTTAACCTGTGGTGGTGCCTGCGCTACGTTGGCTACTTTTTCTCGCAGGTCGCAATTGCTTCGCTCGAGGTGGCGTGGATCGCGGTGCGCCCGAAACCCGTGCCACTCCGTTCGGTCATCGCAGTGAGGCTGCGCACGAACTCTGACTTTATTCTGACGCTCGTCGGCCTCACAATCTCGCTTATTCCAGGCTCGTTCATTGTCGACGTTGATCGCGAAAATCAGGTCTTGTTCTTGCACGTTTTGAACACCCCAGACCATGAGGCGGTCGAGAAGATGAGGCGCGAAGTCGCCCACATTGAACGACTCCTTATTCGCACGCTCGGATCTCGGGAAGAGGTGAAGCTCGTTGGCTGAAACCATTGCGATGTGGATCACGGTTGTTGCCGGCGCAGGTTTTGCCGTGACGGCTGTGCTCGCGCTCATTCGGGTCATCTTCGGGCCCACGATTCTTGACCGTATGGTCGCCTCTGACGTGCTCGTGACGACCCTTATGCTCGTTGTCGGTACCGAGATGGTCATCAACAAACACACAACGACGATCGGCCTCATGGTGTTGCTCGCTGCAACGTCGGTGCTCGCGACCATCATGGTTGCCATCTATGTGCGGCGCAGGCAGGGAAGAGCGGTTCCACCGGTGGAGGGTTCATATGAGTGATTTTTTCACGGTCATTCTTCCCGCGTTGCTGCTGCTCGGAGCCTCGCTGCTCTCGGTAGCCGCTGGTGTAGGCCTCTTACGTTTCACTGATGTGCTCACGAAGCTGCACGCCGTAACGAAGCCTCAGGTGCTTGGCCTTATTCTCGTGATTCTCGCGATCGTGCTCTCGATGCAGTCCTGGGTCGTCTTTTTCGCGTTGCTGCCGGTTTTTGTGTTCCAATCGCTTACGGCACCCGTCGCTGCTCATATGGTGGGCCGTGCTTCGTATCGTACGGGCGACATCGACACTGAGCACTTGCTGGTTGACGAACTGGCTCCCGCTGTGGCTGAGGTACCAGAGGATGCCGATACCGATGCCGAAGAAGAAGCAGACGGTTCAACGCCTCAGGTTGATACCGAAAATGGCGGGGCTTAAGACACTACCGTTTCATGGGGCAGCGTCGTACTCTAAGGTATGGCCATTGATCTTAAATCCCTCTATTTTGACCTTCATACGCACCCGGAACTGTCGTTTCAAGAACACCGTACGGCTGCTCTGCTCGCCTCGCATCTGCGCTCTTTAGGGTTTGCGGTTACCGAGGGCGTTGGTAAGACCGGAGTGCTTGGTGTGCTGAGCAACGGAGCAGGGCCGTGCTTGTGGTTGCGGGCAGACATGGACGCGCTACCAGTACAAGAACAGGGCGAGCATGCCCATGCGAGCCAGGCAACTGGCGTTGACGAGTCAGGCGAAACAGTTCCCGTGATGCACGCCTGCGGTCATGACATGCACATGACCGCAATGATCGGTGCAGCCGAACGGTTGAGCCGTGAACGTGACACCTGGGCGGGCACCGTCGTTGTTGTCTTTCAACCGGCCGAAGAACTCGGTGCCGGGGCGAGAGCAATGCTTGACGATGGTGCGCTCGACCTCGCGCCCCGGCCTGACCTGGTGCTCGGGCAACATCTGTACCCCGCGCCTGCGGGTACCTTGCGCATGCACCCCGGCACGCAGAACGCTGGCTGTGACACGGTGCGCATCACACTACACGGGCGAGGAGGGCACGGCTCGAGGCCTCACACCACGGTTGATCCGGTTGTGATGGCCGCGGCGACGGTCATGCGATTGCAGACGGTCGTTTCTCGGCACATTGATCCGCTTGAGGTGGCCGTCGTCACCGTCGGGGCGATGCGCGCGGGCCATAAGGACAACATTATTGGCGAGGTCGCGACGCTTGATGTGAGCATTCGATACGCGAAGGAGAGCGTGAGAGAGCAGTTGCTCACTCATATTCGGCGTATCGTCGAGGCCGAGGCTCTCGCGTCGGGGGCCGAGACGCCACCCACAATTGAGGTGACCGAAACCCTGCCACCCACCGTCAACGATGAGTCGGTTGCTAATCGAGTGATGGCGGCGTTTCGTGACACCTTCGGTGATTCGAACGTGAGCGACCCCGGGATGTCGCCCGGGAGTGAAGATGTGTCATGGTTTGCGCGCGACGCCGGCGTTCCACTCGGCTTTTGGTACTGGGGCGGTTGGGATCGCGCCGAATATGAACAGGCTGAGGCTCGCGGAAACGTGGCGACAGATATTCCCACGAACCATTCGCCTCGCATGGTTCCGGTTGTGCAGCCGACGATCGACACCGGAGTAAGCGCGCTGTGCACCGCTGTGCTCGAGTTTCTCGGGAACGGTGCTCGACGTTTGTGATCAAACTGAGACGAGAAGCCCTTAAGAAGCGGCGGGTGATTGGCTAGGCTCGAGAGTAACCGATCGACTCTGTCGTTCTTTTTGCGCGCAGAAGCGCTGACCTGGAAGGATGCAAAGATGCACCAAACCCCGCTCCGAAGAATCGGAGGAATGCTCGCCGGTGGCCTCGCTGCCGTTCTCGTCTTGACGGGTTGCGTTCAGAGCGAACGTGGCAACGGCGATGAAGGGGGTGCCGCGAAAGATGTCGACGGTACCTTCGTGTTCGCCGCCTCGAGCGACCCGGCAAGCCTTGACCCTGCATTTGCGCAGGATGGCGAGTCGTTCCGAGTGTCACGAAACATTTTTGAGGGGCTCATTGGCGTGAAGCCCGGAACGGCTGACCCCGCTCCATTGCTTGCCGAAGATTGGGAATCAGCTCCCGATGGCATGTCACACACCTTTAAACTGAAAGAAGGCGTGACCTTCCACGACGGCACCGACTTCAACGCCGAGGCTGTGTGCACGAACTTCGAGCGCTGGTACCACTGGGAGGGCATCGCAACGAGCCCCACCTTTGCTTACTACTACGGCAAGCTCTTCCAGGCCTTTGCCGATGACCCCGACAATGCCGTGTACAAGTCGTGCACCCCGAACGGCGAGCACGAGGTAACGATTGAGCTGAACAAGCCCTTCGCGGGATTCATCGCCTCGCTCTCGCTGCCCGCGTTTGCGATGCAGAGCCCGAAGGCGCTTGAAGAGTTCGAGGCAGACAACGTTGGCGGCACTGAAGAGTCACCGAGCATGTCTGAATACGCTACCAAGCACCCGACGGGCACAGGGCCTTTTGAATTCGTCGAGTGGGCGCCGGGCGAGCAGATCAAGCTCAAGGCGTACAAAGACTACTGGGGCGAGCAGGGGCAGGTGACCGACATCATCTTCCGTGTCATCGACGACCCAACCGCGCGTCGACAGGCCCTTGAATCGGGCGCGATTGACGGGTACGACCTCGTCGGCCCCGCCGATACCGAAGCGCTTGAAGAGGCTGGTTACCACATGGAGTCACGCCCGCCCTTCACGATTCTGTACCTTGCTTTCAACCAGGCAATTCCCGAGTTGCAAGACATCAAGGTTCGCGAGGCCATCTCATACGCGATTGATAAAGACGCGCTCATCAGCCAGGTCATGCCTGCGGGTACGCAGAAGGCAACGCAGTTTATGCCAGAGGTTGTCAACGGTTACAACAAATCGGTGAAGACCTACGATTATGACGTTGAGAAGGCAAAGTCGCTGCTCGCTGAGGCCGGTTATGACGAGAGTAACCCGCTGACGCTCGACTTCAACTACCCGGTAAACGTTTCGCGCCCCTACATGCCGACCCCAGAGCAGACCTTCACGGTGCTCGCGAGCCAGCTTGAAGAGGCCGGAATCAAGGTCAACCCGATCACGAACGAGTGGGTTGACTACATTAACCTCACGACCGGAACCGATAACCACGGTATTCACCTGCTCGGCTGGACCGGTGACTACAACGACTCAGACAACTTCGTCGGCGTGTTCTTCGGTCAGGAGAGCCTCGAGTGGGGCTTCAACAACTCAGAGCTCTTCGATGCTCTGCAGGCTGCCCGAGGCGAGCCGAACCTCGAGAAGCAGACCCCGCTCTACGAAGCGATTAACGAACAGGTGGCAGAGTTTGTGCCAGGTGTGCCCCTCGCGCACCCAGCGCCAACGCTCGCCTTCTCAGACCGCGTCGAAAGCTACCCGGCTAGCCCGGTGAACGACGAGGTCTACAACGAGATCGTTCTCACGAAGTAGTTCGTCATTGATGCGCTGGGTCGTCGTTTGCGAAAGGCCCAGCGCATCAATGCTTTATTCAACGGAGGTTTGAGTGCTTCGTGTAATCGGCAAGCGGCTGCTGCTGCTCGTTCCCACGATGATTGGTCTAAGCATCTTGCTCTTTGCCTGGGTGCGTGCGCTTCCCGGAGGGCCCGCAGTGGCGCTCCTCGGAGAGAAAGCAACCCCAGAAGCTATTGAGCGAGTAAACGAGCTGTACGGTTTTGACCGGCCCTGGTATGAGCAATACTTCATCTGGGCCGGGCGGCTGCTGCAGGGCGACTTCGGAACCTCGATCCAAACCTCAAGGCCAGTGGTCGATGAGTTCATGCGCCGCTTCCCGGCGACGCTCGAGCTGTCATTTCTCGCGCTCATCATTGCGGTCGGTATCGGCGTACCGCTCGGCTATTTCGCTGCACGACGCTACGGCAAGGTGAGCGATCACGCTTCGGTCATTCTCAGCCTCGTCGGCATCACCATTCCGGTCTTCTTTCTCGCGTTCATTCTCAAGTTCATCTTCGCGGTGAAGCTCGGCTGGTTGCCATCAGATGGGCGGCAGAGCCCCCGCATCGACGCCACACACCCGACCGGGTTCTATGTGTGGGATGGCATCATCACCGGCGAATTCGATGCCGCGTGGAACGCAATCGTGCACCTCATTTTGCCCGCCGTCGCGCTCGCGACGATCCCCCTCGCAATCATCGTTCGCATCACGCGAGCGAGCGTGCTCGAGGTGCAAAACGCCGACTTCGTTCGCACCGGTAAGGGCAAGGGTGTCGCACCCCGAACGCTTCGCACGCGCTTCATCATGCGCAATGCGCTACTGCCGGTCGTTACCACCATCGGCCTCCAAGCGGGCCTACTCATCTCAGGAGCGGTGCTCACCGAGACCGTCTTCGCCTTTCCCGGCATTGGGTCGTTTCTCGCGACCGCGATCTTCCAGCGAGACTTCCCGGTGCTGCAGGGCTTCATCATCTTCATCGCACTCGCGTACGCGCTCATCAACCTCATCGTCGATGTCTCGTATACGTTGATTGACCCGAGAGTGAGGGTACAGTGACGCAACTCCCGACACCCCCAGAATCGCAGGTGCCCGTCGACACCGTGGCCCACGCCGTTCAGGCGAAGCAGCGCAGCGAAGATGCCCGAGGTGGCTTCTGGAACGACGTTTTTCGCCGGCTGAAGCGCAACCCTACCGCGTGGATCGGCGCCGTTATCGTCGCCATCTTCCTACTCGTCGCGCTCTTTGCGCCGCTGCTCACGCTCTACCCTGAGACGGCGCTGCCCGGTGCGCGGCACATTACCCCGACGAACATTCCGGGGCCAGGCGAGATTGACGGCTTCCCGCTGGGACTCGACCGCTTCGGCGGCGACGTCTACTCGAAGCTCATCTGGGGCGCGCGTGCCTCTCTCATCGTGGGCGTCCTTTCGACCGCGCTCGGCCTCATTGGCGGCATGATTCTGGGGCTCCTCGCTGCCACGTTCGGCGGCTGGGTCGACTCGCTGATCATGCGCTTCGTCGACATTATCCTTTCGGTGCCGAACCTACTGCTCGCGGTCTCGATCGCGGCTATTCTCGGTCAAACCCCGATGGCGGTGATGATCGCGATCGGTGCTTCGCAGGTGCCCATCTTCGCAAGGCTGCTGCGCTCTTCAATGCTGCAGCAGAACATCTCTGAATATGTGCTCTCGGCGCAAACCCTGGGCCTCGGCCGTGGCAAGATCACGATGACGCACACGCTGCCCAACGCGATCGGCCCGGTCATCGTGCAGGGCACGCTCACCCTCGCGACCGCCGTGATCGACGCCGCTGCGCTCTCGTTCCTTGGGCTCGGCGGCGGCCGGCCCGAAACGGCCGAGTGGGGGCGCATGCTCACCTACGCTCAGAACGAGCTCTCGATTGCACCGCAACTCGCCTTCCTGCCGGGCATCTGCATTGCAGTGACGGCGCTTGGGTTCACACTGTTGGGTGAGGCGCTGCGAGAGGCGATGGACCCGCGTACCAGGGCGCGGTAGCGGGCGGGGTTTCGCGCTCGGTGCTCGGGCAGCTGTTTGCGCGTCGTTTTCTCGTTCACTTGACGAAAAGCAGGGTGTTTACCGCGAAACACCCTGCTTTTCGTCAAGTAGACGCCGGTGACCGCGGGGGAGGCCGACGTTGCTCCCCTCGCAGGAAAGCGTCGAGGTGGCCAGGCGGAGCCAGGCCTACGCGATGTTCAGTGCGTTGCCCGGAATCGACGCGAGTAGGCGGCGCGTGTACGGGTCGCGGGGGTTCGCGAAGATCTCCTCGCTCGTTGCGGCCTCGACGAGTTCGCCATCTTTCATGACGCAGACGTAGTCGCTGATGAGGCGCACGACCGCGAGGTCGTGCGAGATGAAGAGGTAGCTGAGACCTTGCTCTCGCTGCAGGTCGCTCAGCAACGTGAGAATCTGGTCTTGCACGAGCACATCGAGCGCCGAGACCGGCTCGTCGCAGACGATGAGGTCGGGCTCAAGAGCGAGGGCGCGGGCAATCGCGACGCGCTGTCGCTGGCCGCCCGAAAGTTCTGATGGGTAGCGACGCATGAGCGACTGGGGCAACGCAACCTTGTCGAGCAGCTCTTTGACCCGCTCGCGGCGCCACTTGGCATCGCCGCGCTTGTAGAACTCGAGGGGTTCGCCGACGAGCCTCTCGATCGTGAACATTGGGTTGAGGCTCGAGTAGGGGTCTTGGAAGACGGGCTGCACTCGCTGACGAAAGTCTCGGGTTTCGGCCTTCGTGAGCTTTGAGATGTCTTTGCCCTCGAAGCGGATCGTGCCGTTCGTCGGTTCGATCACCTTGAGGAGCATGCGTGCGGTGGTCGTTTTGCCTGAGCCCGATTCGCCAACAATTGAGACGGTCTTGCCGCGGGGAATCTCGAGCGAGACGTTACTCACCGCGTGAAAACCGTCTTTCATGCCGCGCACGGGGTACACCTTCGTGAGGTTTTCGATCTCGACGATGGTGTCTGTTGGGGCGGTCTCGGCCGCGTCGCGCACGGCCGGCTCGTGGGCGGCGGGTTGCAGACGGGCGGCGGCGACCGAGGGGGCTGCCTGCACGAGCGACTGCGTGTAGGGATGTTGCGGGTTCTCGAGAATTTCGAGGGCGGGACCCTGCTCGACGATGCGGCCTCGGTACATGACGATGACGCGCTCGGCGCGTTCAGCGGCAAGGCCCAGGTCGTGAGTGATGAGCAGCACACTCGTGCCGAGCTCGGTGGTCATGACGTCAAGCTGATCGAGAATGGTTTGCTGCACCGTGACGTCAAGCGCGCTCGTGGGCTCGTCGGCGATAAGCAGGCGGGGGTTGCAGGCGAGGCCGATCGCGATGAGGGCACGTTGGCGCAGGCCGCCCGAGAGTTCGTGCGGGTACTGCTTGGCGCGGCGCTCGGCTTTGGGGATGCCTGCTGCTTCGAGCGCCTCGATTACTTTGGCGTCGACCGTGTGTCTCGTCGCGAGGCCGTGGGCGAGAAGGGTTTCGGCGACCTGAGTGCCGATCTTCGAGACGGGGTTGAGGTTTGACATGGGGTCTTGTGGCACCATGCCGATGTCACGGCCGCGAATGCCGCGGAGCGTCGACTCTGAGGCCCCCACGAGCTCGTTACCGTCGAGCGTGATGCTGCCTGAGGCGACGTGGCCGCCCGAGGCGAGAAGACCGATGAGGGCCATGGCGGTTGTCGACTTGCCCGACCCCGACTCGCCAACGATCGCAACGGTTTCGCCGGGCGAAATCTCGAAGCTGACATCTTGCACCGCGTGAACCACACCGTCCATCGTGCGAAAATCGATCGAGACGTCACGTGCGCTGAGCAGAGGAACAGTTCGTTCTGTTGTCATGACCCTATTCTCACTGGGTTTGTGTGCGAAGTACAGACCGCACAATAACGTTTTGCTCGCATTGTGGCCGTCTCCCTGACCACAATGCGAGCAAAACGCTGGCTTACTCTCTTACTCGGTTTCGACGAGGTGCGTGCTGTAGGCCGAGACCGTCAGGAACGTCGGGAAGGTCTCGCCGAGGGCAACCTCTGCGAAGATCTCTGCCGCGGTATCGAAGCGGTCGCCCTCCTGTCGAGGGGTGTTCTCGAGGAAATCGGCGATGAGCTCGCGCACCCACGCCGCCTTGATCGGGGTTCCCTCGGCCGTCTTCTGATCCTGGTGGATCCACTGCCAGATCTGTGAGCGGCTAATCTCGGCCGTCGCCGCATCTTCCATGAGGTTGTCGATCGCTGCGGCGCCTACGCCGCGCAGCCACGACTCGATGTAGCGGATGCCGATCGAAACGTTTTCACGCACTCCCTCGTCGGTGATGTCGCGACCGATGTGCATGTTGAGCAGGTCGGCCTCGGTCACGGTGACGTCGTCGCGCTGTCGATCGAGCTGGTTCGGGCGATCACCGAGCACCTCGGTGAAAGCTGCCCGTGCGATGGGAATGAGATCAGGGTGTGCAACCCAGGTACCGTCAAAGCCGTCGTTTGCCTCGCGCTCCTTGTCAGCGTGAACCTTCTCTTCGGCGTTGCGGGTAACCTCGGGGTCACGACGGTTCGGGATGAACGCGCTCATGCCGCCGATTGCCATGGCGCCGCGGCGGTGGCAGGTCTTCACGAGCAGCTCGGTGTAAGCCCGCATAAACGGCACCGTCATCGTCACCTCGCTGCGGTCGGGCAGAACGAAGCGGGCGCCACGGCCACGGTAGTGCTTGATGATCGAGAAGATGTAGTCCCAGCGGCCGGCGTTCAAGCCCGAGATATGGTCACGCATGACGTAGAGAATCTCTTCCATCTCAAACGCGGCGGGCAGCGTCTCGATGAGTACGGTCGCGCGAATCGTGCCGTGCTCGAGCCCGAGAACCGACTCGGTGTACGTGAAGATCTCGTTCCACAGCAGCGCCTCTTCGCTCGACTCGATCTTCGGAATGTAGAAGTAGGGGCCGCGGCCACGCGCGACGAGCTCGGCTGCGTTGTGGAATGCGTACAGACCAAAATCAACGAGGCTGCCAGAGGTTGCGCTGCCCTGGCCGTGAGGGGTGATGTAACGCAGGTGCTTCTCGACGAGGTGCCAGCCGCGAGGCCTCATGACGATCGTCGGGGTCTGCTCCGCGGTGACACGGTACTCTTTGCCCTCGGGGCTCGTGAACTCGAGCTGCTCACGAATCGCATCGAACAGGCTCAGTTGGCCGCCGATCACGTTGCGCCAGGTGGGGCTTGTCGCGTCTTCCTGGTCAGCGAGCCACACGTTCGCACCTGAGTTCAGGGCGTTGATGGCCATCTTCGGGTCGGTTGGGCCGGTGATCTCGACGCGGCGGTCGGTGAGGCCGGGCGCCGGGGGAGCGACCTTCCACGTCAGGTCTTCGCGAATGTGCTTCGTGTCGGCACGGAAGTGCGGATCGCGGCCGTTGCCGATTTCAAAGCGACGACGCTGGCGATCGGCGAGGCGGTCGTGACGGCCGCTTGCAAACATGCGGTGCAGGTCGGCGACGAACTGGAGCGCCTCTTCGGTGAGGATCTCGTCGTAGCGATCGTGCATGGGGCCGATGACCTCGATGCGGTGGCGGCCGGTAGCCGGGGGAGCCACGGTGGTCGTCGCGTTCGTTGCAAACGCTTGGCCGTTATCGGCGTGAGTGGGAGACATGGTGAGAGACATGAGGTGCTCCTTGTTCTTCGTTGAAAATGAGTGGGTTGATTACATTCTGAAGCCCGTCAACCCCGCCGGGTGACCAATTTGAGGGTGAAGAAATGCGATATTTCTGTTTGTGAGAAATAACCCTCGTGTGTCATCATGAGGGCATGATTGAAGACGCTCACGAAGTCGACGACGACCAAGAGTCGCTCGACGCGCTCACCCTCGGTCGCAACATTCGCGCTCGCCGCAAAGAGAGCGGTTTTACGCTCGAGCAGCTCGCGGCAAAGATTGACCGGGCCCCCTCGCAGCTCTCGGCGATCGAGAACGGGCGACGGGAGCCAAAGCTCACGATGATCCGCCGCATTGCTCAGGCGCTCGGCACGAGTGCCGCATCGTTGCTCGACATTCATGAGGTGGGCGAAAGGGAAGCGCTCGAGATCGCTGTCGAACGAGCGCAACGTGGGCCGGTCTTTCAGACGCTCGGCATTGAGCCGATCCGCGTTTCATCGGCGACGAACGATGAGACGCTGCGGGCCGTGCTCGCGTTGCACGAAGAGGTCACGCGGCTGCACCGTGAGCGCGCGGCAACGCCAGAGGAGGCGCGGCGCACGAACACCGAGCTTCGTAAAGACATGCGGGTGCGCAACAACTATTTCGCCGAACTCGAGGCGCACGCCAAAGAACTGCTCGCTGTTTCGGGCTATACGGGTGGCCCCGTTTCGCAGCGGACCGTGGCTGACATTGCTGAGCGACTCGGCTACTCGCTGCACTACGTGAACGACCTGCCGCACTCGACGCGCTCGGTGGTCGACAAGCGCAACGGGCGCATCTACCTTGGGAGCCACGGCAACACCCGCTACAGCAGAACTCCGATCGTTCGCGCGCTCGCGAGCATCGTGTGCGGCCACGAAGAGCCGACCGGGTATGACGAGTTCTTGCGACAGCGCGTTGAGGCGAACTATCTGGCCGGCGCGGTGCTCGTGCCGGAGGAGCCCGCGGTTGCGTTTCTTGAGAATGCCCGCAAGCAGCGGCAAATTTCGATGGAAGATCTGCGTGACGCCTTTGCGGTCTCGTACGAGATGGCCGCCCACCGCTTCACGAACCTCGCGACCGAGCGCCTCGATATTCCCGTGCACTTCATGAAGGTGCACGAGTCGGGCACGCTCATTAAAGCCTATGAGAATGATCACGTACGCTTTCCGAGTGACGTGCTTGGGGCCTTCGAAGGGGCGACCGTCTGCAGGCGTTGGACCGCGCGCACGGTGTTCGGGCAGGCAGACCGCTTTAACCCCTGGTATCAGTACACCGACATGCCAGACGGGCGAACGTACTGGTGCACCTCGCGCATCGAGGGGGCAAAAGAGGGCGACTTCTCGGTGAGCGTCGGAGTGCCATTCGACGAAGTGAAGTGGTTTCGCGGGCGTGACACCCCGCACCGCACCCGCTCGTGGTGCCCGGAAGAATCGTGCTGCCGATCGGCGCCAGATGACCTGGGCGAGAAGTGGGGGCACAACGCGTGGCCCGAGGCAGCAACGCCCACGAGCCTACTCGCGGCACTGCCGACAGGAACCTTTCCCGGTGTCGACTCGTTGCGCGTTTTTGAGTTTCTTGAGCGGCACGAAAAGCCTGGCTGGTCATAATCGAAAACTTCAGTCGCAATCACACAAGAAATTGTGCGTGTCTCAGCGACCTACGGTAGCGTAGACGGGACAGTCAATAGAGGGTAGGAGGTTCGGTGAACATCGAAAGCTCAAGTCGCAAGCCGGCAGACGGAGGAGTCTTTCAGACGGAGCGTTTCCGCGAAGACGTGAACTCTGTGATTCGGTCACGCGTAACCGACCTCTCAGTTGACGAAATTGAGGCGGTGAAGTCGCTGCCATCAGGCGCCGCGCTTCTTGTCGTTCGTCGCGGCCCCGATCTTGGCGCACGCTTTTTGCTCGACCAGGCTTCGACGGTTGCAGGCCGCCACCCCGAGGTCGACATTTTTCTTGACGATGTGACCGTCTCGCGCAAGCATGCCGAGTTCAGCCGCGAGGGCACCACCTTCTCGGTGCGCGACCTGGGCTCACTGAACGGTACTTTTGTCGGCGGTAGCCGCATCGATGGCACCGTGGTGCTCGCCGACGGCGTCGAGGTGCAGGTGGGCAAGTTCAAGTTCACGTTTTTCCCGTCACGGTTTGACCTGGCTGGTGAAGATTTCTCATGACCGCGGCTGGTGCCGCAAAGTCGCGGGGGGATCGGCTCAGTATCGGGCAGGTGCTCGACCGGCTGAGCGCTGACTTTGACGACCTCACACTCTCGAAACTTCGTTTTCTTGAAGACCGTGGGCTTGTTACGCCAGAGCGAACGAGCTCGGGCTACCGCAAGTTCAGTCAGGCGCACATTGACCGTATTCGGCTCGTGTTGACGCTGCAACGGGATCATTATTTGCCACTTAAAGTCATCGCGGAGTACCTGCAAGATCTCGATGACGGGAAGTCTCCAGAGATTCCAGGCGCGGCGGCAGGGACCACCTCGATGCTGCGTCCCGTCACGATCCTCAACCGTGAGGAGCTGATGCGACAAACTGGCGCGAGCCCCAAGTTGCTCGGCGATGCGATCTCTGCTGGTCTTTTGCCCGCGGTTGAGGTGTTTCAAGCTGATGCGCTTGAGCAGTTGCGCTCGCTCGTGACTCTTGAACAGCGCGGCATCACCCCGAGGCACCTGCGCATGATGCGTGTCTCGGTCGAACGCGAGGCCGAGTTGCTGCACCAAGCGGCCCAGTTGAGAGCCCGACCTGAGGCAAATTTGAACGCCCGTGAAGAAGCTCTTGAGATGCTCGAACACCTCGAAGCGGTGCGCTCGGGTATGCTACGGAATACGCTTTTAGGTAACGCTCGATAACTTTTTTACGACACGTCGAAAAAAGGTGAGTCGTTCATTGAAAGTGGGCACCCCTCTGGGTACGGTTAGGGGAGTTCAATACGTGGGAGGCAAACATGCAACAGGGGCCAGATGCGCCGTCGAGTGAATCGAGCGACGCAATCGGAGATGCTCTGCTGTTTGACGACGGCCTCCCAAAGCCTGACACCGACGGTGGCTACAAAGGCGCAGTAGCGGCACGTGCTGCTGGTATCAGCTACCGCCAGCTCGATTACTGGGCTCGTACTGGTCTTGTTGAGCCAACCGTGCGTGGCGCGGCGGGCTCAGGTACGCAGCGCCTGTACAGCTTTCGCGACATCCTGGTATTGAAGCTCGTCAAGCGCCTGCTCGACACCGGTATTTCGCTCCAGCAGATCCGCACCGCTATCGAGCAGCTGCACGCCTCGGGCGTCTCAGACCTCGCAGAGGTGACCCTCATGAGCGATGGCGCGGGTGTGTACCTCTGTGTCTCGCCCGACGAGGTTATTGACCTGATGAGCCAGGGGCAGGGCGTCTTCGGCATTGCCGTGGGCAAGGTGCTACAGGAGGTTTCAACGACGCTCGTTGACCTCGAAGAGCATCGGGAGGTCATCGTCACCGACTCGGCCTCTGACGAGCTCGCACAGCGTCGAGCCAAAAAGATTTCTTAGGAGCTGACCGGGAAATAACGCCCCATCAGCATCTTCCGAAGCTCCGAGACGCGCTTATTGCGCGCTCGGAGCTTTTTCGTTGCGTTTTCGAGGAGCCGAGAGGCCTGCGCAGCGCGGTGAATGGCCTCAGAAACGCCTGTGCCGCACCTCCAAAACGGGGGTGCGGCACACAAACGGGTGGAGCGTGTTTGAGCGTTCTACTGCTCGTCGTCGGCGTTCACGTCAACGACGGCCTGCGTGGCAGTGATCGAGGTGCGACGAGCCTTGCGCAGCGTGTCGACATCGAAGCCGACCGAATCGAGTACCTGGCCGAGAATCGTGTCGAAGTGCGAGGCCATTTCTTGGACTGACTCACCTGGCCACATGTGCAGCGGCTTTGCCGCACCCTGTGCCTGTTGGAGCGAAGTGCGCTCTGGGAGCTGCGGGTCAAGAATGAGCTCGCCGAACATTTCGCGCAACTCGCGAATGCGGAACTGGTGTTCCATTGACTGGGGCTTCGTCCGGTTGATGACGATGCCGAGCGGCTCGAGACGCGGGCTGATGCCGGTACGGATCTCTTCGATCGCACGGAGCGCACGGTCGGCTGCGGCAACGGCGAAGAGCCCAGGCTCGGTCACGATGACGACGCGGTCACTCGCAGCCCAAGCAATGCGTGTCAGGGCGTTGAGCGAGGGAGAGCTGTCGATGAGTACGAGATCGTAATCGGGCTCAACCGTTGCGAGCGCCTCTTCGAGCTTCCAGATTTCGCGCATGGTTGGGTGAGGGCCATCGAAGTTGATCGCCGAGGGGCTACCGAGCAGTAGGTCGATTGCGCCGTCGTGGTGTTTGTTCCACCCACTCGGGAGAATTGCGTCGCGAACATCCTTCGGATTCTCAAGAATATCTGCGATGTTCTTGGTCTCGTCGGTTGGCGATACGTCGAGGCCCGTTGAAACGTCTGACTGCGGGTCAAGGTCAACAACGAGGGTGCGCAACCCCAGCGAGAACGCTGCAGAGGCGAGGCCTAGTGTCACCGTCGTCTTACCGACGCCGCCTTTTAAAGAACTAATACTCAAAACATGCACGCTTTAACTCTACCCTGTGAACCTTGAAACCCTCGAAGAAAAGTGGGCACTGAGCAATATCTTTGGCACAGTTCGTTAGAATTTGTCTCATTGTCTTCTTCACACATCGACTCATGAGATAGGTGGCCTCTTCGTTATGGCTATTCGTGACATTCGCCTCTTCGGTGATCCCGTTCTTGCTGCTCCGTGCCAACCAGTAGGGGCCATCGACGACGGCGTGAGGCAGCACGTGCAAGACCTGCTCGACACCGTCGACATGGATGGCCGCGCGGGGCTCGCCTCGAACCAGATCGGCCATCAGCTGCGTGCCTTCAGCCTCAACATCGAGGGCAAGCTTCAGTATGTCCTGAACCCCGAGATTGTCTCGCTCGAGGGAGAGCCCGAGGCTACGGGTGAGGGCTGCCTCTCAGTGCCCGACCTCTGGTATCCCGTCATGCGGTACCCGAAGGCCACCGTGCGCGGTATCGACCTCGAAGGCAACGAGGTGGTGATTACGGGCGAGGGGCTCCTTGCGCAGGCACTCCAACATGAGTGTGATCACCTCGACGGCAAGCTGTACCTCGATCGCCTTGAGCGTGCAGAGCGCGGCAAGGCGCTTCGCGAGATTCGCGCCTCGTCCTGGTTCTAGGGCGCAAGCCGCGCGATCCGCCGCCATCGAAACCGAGAGAGGGCCCCACGCATGTTCTGCGTGGGGCCCTCTCTCGTGAGCGGCGAATGCCTACTTGCCGTGCGTGTGCAACGCCTCGGTCTGCGGGTTATCACCGTAGATCTTGTCGATGTCGGCCTGGAAATCACGCAAGATATTGTCGCGCTTGATGCTCATCTTGGGCGTGAGGTGGCCCGAATCTTCAGTGAAGTCGGTGGGCAGCACCACGAATTTGCGGATCGACTCGGCACGCGACATGTACGCGTTGCCCTCGTCGACCGCGCGCTGAATCTCGGCGAGAACCTTGGGGTGGGCCGCTGCCTCGTTGAGCGACATGTTCGGGTCTTCGCCGTTGTTCGTAAGCCAGGTCGGCAGCATTTCGGTGTCGAGGGTGACGAGGGCCGCGATGAACGGCTTCTGGTCGCCGACGACGACGATCTGGCCGACGATCGGGTTCGCGCGAATCGCGTCTTCGAGGACGGCCGGGGCAACGTTTTTGCCGCCGGCGGTGACGATGATCTCTTTCTTACGGCCGGTAATGCTGAGGTAGCCGTCGGCGTCGAGCGTGCCAAGGTCGCCCGTCTTGAAGAACCCGTCTTCGGTGAAGACCTTCTTGGTCTCTTCGGGGTTGTTCCAGTACTCCTTGAATACGTCGATGCCCTTCACCTGAATTTCGCCGTCGTCAGCGATGCGCACGGTGTGGCCTGGCAGTGCGGGGCCAACGGTGCCGATCTTGAACTTATCGGGCAGGTTCACGGTGACCGGTGCGGTCGTCTCGGTGAGGCCGTAGCCCTCGAGCACCTTGATGGTGAGTGAGTGGTAGAAGTGGCCGAGGTAGCGCGACAGCGGCGCCGAGCCCGAGATCGCGTACTTCACGCGGCCGCCAAGGGTCTCGCGCAGCTTCGCGAAGACGAGCTTGTCGTAGAGCGCGTACTTGAGCTTCAGACCAAAGCCGACCTTGCCTTTTTCGAGCGCCTCTGAGTACTCAACGGCGCAGGCTGCAGCGGCACGGAAGATCTTGCCCTTGCGGCCGGCCTCTGCCTTCTGCTCTGCCGAGTTGTACACCTTCTCGAACACGCGGGGCACCGCGAGAATGAACGAGGGGCGGAACGAGCCGAGCGAGGGCACGAGCTGTGAGGTGTCGGGCTGGTGGCCGACGCGCACACCCGAGTACACGCAGAGCACCGAGATGAAGCGGGCGAAGACGTGGGCGAGGGTGACGAAGAGGAGGGTCGATGCGCCCGGCTCGCGAACAACCTCGTTGAGGCCCGCGGCCGCGTTGCGCGACAGATCGACAAAGTTTGAGTGGGTGAGCACGCAGCCCTTGGGGCGGCCGGTCGAACCCGAGGTGTAGATGAGGGTCGCGATGTCTTCGCCCTTGGCCGCGCTGCGGCGCTCTTCGAGAGTCTCGTCGCTGACCTCAGCGCCAGCAGCCGCGAGGGTATCAAGGTCACCCTCGTCCATGCGCCAGACAAGGTCGATGTTTGGGGTGTTACCGCGAATCTCTGAGAAGCGCTCGTGGTATTCCTCGGCCTGCAGAATGATCGCACGTGCGCCCGAGTCTTCGAGAACCCAGTGGATCTGCAGCGGTGACGAGGTCTCGTAGATTGGCACCATGACGGCGCCCGCGTAGAAGATGGCGAAGTCGATGAGCGACCACTCGTAGCTCGTCTTGCACATGAAAGCGATCTTGTCGCCGGGCTTGATGCCCTGGGCGATGAGGCCCTTTGCGAGGCTGACGACCTGGTTGCGAAACTCGGTCGCGGTAATGTCACGCCACCCGTCGCCCTGCGGAACGGCAAAAAGTGCTTGGTGAGGCGTGGCCTGAACTCGTTCTTCAAGAAGTGAAGTGATATTGCTCTCTGGTGTGAGTGGAACGAGCAGGGGGGTTTCAGTTTGATTCACGGTAGCTCCTTTGATACCTATTCTAGGACGGTAGGTTTGCCGACCCGTTACGGGCATCTTGTCATAACCACCTTAGCCCCGACAGCCTCAATACCCTTATCGCATTGGCGCTGGGGTATATTCTTTGAGAGCCTCAACCGTCATTCCTTTGGAGAGAAACTCGATGATTTATTGGATCCTCAAACACCTGATCGTTGGGCCACTCGTCAAACTTATCTATCGCCCCTGGATCGAAGGGGCTGAAAACATCCCGCCGACAGGGCCGGTCATCATCGTCGGCAACCACCTCTCGGTCATCGACTCGTTCTTCCTTCCGCTCATGATCGATCGCCGTGTGCACTTTCTCGCCAAGAGTGATTACTTCACCGGCAAGGGGCTCAGCGGTTGGTTTGTGAAACACTTCATGCTCGCAACCGGCCAGATTCCCATTGACCGTTCGGGCGGCAAAGCCTCTGAGGCGGCGCTCAACACCGGACTTGGGGTGCTTGATAAAGGCAACATGCTCGCGATGTACCCCGAGGGTACGAGGAGCCCAGACGCGCGCCTGTATCGCGGCCGCACGGGTGTCGCCCGACTCGTCGTTGAATCAGGTGCCGTCGTCGTGCCCGCCATTATGGTCGATACCGAAAAGGCGCTTCCGATCGGCAAGAAGATTCCGCGGGTGCGCCGCATCGGCTCGATCATCGGCGAACCGCTCGACTTCACCCGCTTTCAGGGCATGGCCGCCGATCGTTTCGTGCTGCGAAGCGTCACCGACGAAATCATGTACGAAATTCAGAAGCTCAGCCAGCAAGAATACGTCGATATTTACGCCTCAAGCGTACGAAACCGCGCGAAGGCGTAAAGACCGCGACAACGATTTGACACCCCGTTTACAATGGGGTTACGTCAGCTCGGCGTACTCTCGAAACTTAAGGATAAGTGCGTGGATCACCAGGATATTCAGACGAATCTGCAGTCAGTCGGGATGCAAGGCTTTGATACCTATCGCGATCTCGAGGCGAAACAGCAGCCCGTCTGGAACGACGAGAAGACGCTCAACGGCGTGCTCTCGCAGCTCAGCACGCAACCTCCGCTCGTTTTTGCCGGTGAAGCAGACGTTCTGAAGTCGAGGCTTGCTGCCGCTGCCCGCGGAGAAGCGTTCTTGCTGCAGGGCGGCGATTGCGCTGAGACGTTCGAGGCGGCGACCGCTGATAAGATCCGCGATCGTGTAAAAACGCTGCTGCAGATGGCCGTCGTGCTCACGTACGGTGCCTCGATGCCCGTGATTAAGGTCGGCCGCATGGCCGGCCAGTTCGCGAAGCCCCGCTCGAGCGACACCGAGACTCGCGACGGAGTGACGCTTCCCGCGTACCGCGGCGATCTTGTGAACGGCTACGACTTCACCGAGGAGTCGCGCACGCCAAACCCCGAGCGCCTACTACAGGGCTACCACGTGTCGGCTTCGACGCTGAACCTCATTCGCGCGTTCACGCAGGGCGGCTTCGCTGATCTGAGGCTCGTGCACGACTGGAACAAGGGATTCATCTCGAATCCCGTGAACCAGCGCTACGAGGCTCTCGCCGCCGAGATAGACCGGGCCGTGCGCTTCATGATGGCCTGCGGGGTAGACTTCGGCGCGCTCGAACGCACCGAGTTCTTCGTGAGCCATGAAGCGCTGCTGCTCGAGTACGAGCGCCAGCTCACTCGCACCGACTCGCGCACCGGCGACATCTACGACACCTCGGCACACATGCTGTGGATCGGCGAGCGCACACGCGACATCAACGGCGCGCACGTCGAGTTTCTCTCGAAAGTCAAGAACCCCATCGGCGTCAAGCTCGGGCCGACGACGAAGCTCGATGATGCCCTACGGCTCATCGACAAGCTCGACCCAGAGCGCGAGCCGGGCCGCCTCACCTTCATTACGCGCATGGGCGCGGGCAAGATTCGCGACGTGCTGCCGGGCCTGCTCGAGGGCGTGCGCGATGCCGGTGCCCTGCCGCTGTGGGTCACCGACCCAATGCACGGCAACGGCATTACGACACCCAACGGCTTCAAGACGCGTCGCTTCGACGAGATCATGGACGAGCTCAAGGGCTTCTTCGAGGCCCACCGCGAGGTCGGCACCTACCCGGGCGGCATGCACGTTGAGCTCACGGGCGACGACGTGACCGAGTGCTTGGGCGGTGCAGAGAACATCGACGAGCTTGCGCTTGAAGCACGCTACGAGTCGGTCTGCGATCCGCGGCTCAACCACCGCCAGTCGCTCGAGCTGGCGTTCCAGGTTGCCGAAGAGCTGAAGCGCCGCCACTGAGGGTCTGAAGTGCCGCGTCGCTGAGTTTTGCTGCAACGCCGCTCCGCTGTGGCGCTGAAGCGGCGCTCCGCTGTGGCACGTTGCCTGAGCTTTTGCGGTTTACTTGACGAAAAGCAGGGTGTTCGTAGAGAAACACCCTGCTTTTCGTCATATGGATTCGGTTTGCGGTCTCGCAGCCCGGTGCGCGACCCTCGTGACCGTGACCGTGACCGTGACCGCCACGGCCACACAGCCCGAGGCTCGTGGCTACAGCGAGATAACGCTCTTGACCTGCACCTCGGAGCCCTTCGGGGCCATTTCGCCAGCACCTGGAACGCTTTCTTTGACCTCTGCCATGCCCCGCAAGATCTCTGGCACGAGCGTGCTCGGCTCGAAGCCAGCCTCTGAGAGGAGGTCTATCGCTTCCTGCAGCTTCATGCCTGAAACATCGGGAATCTCGAAGAGCTCGGGGCCGCGCGAAACAACGAGACCGACGCTGTCGCCGCGGTACATGGTGTCGGCGGGGTAGTGGGCCGAGATCACGCGGTCAGCCTTGACCGAATCGCTGTACTCGAGCCAGCCGAGCTCGTCATCGATCTCAAGGCCGGCCTCTGCCAGTTTTTCGCGGGCCTCGGCGTCGCTCAGGTCGCTAATCTCGGGAAGTTGACCGGCAGAGACGACCACATCGATGACGCTCTGCTCGGGCATCATCTGGGGCAACTCGTCGCCGTCTTCAGTGCTCGTCCAGAGCACGGTTCCCTCTGGCTGGTCGCTGAACTGCTCGGCGCGAACCTTGCCGGAGATGAAGCGTGCCTCGTTGATCTTCTTCTGGGCCTCTTCGAGGTCGAGCCCGGTGAGATCGGGAGTCTCGAGCGATTCGGGGCCGATCGAGATGCAGAGGTTCACCGATGATTCCCGCTCAACCCGCGTGCCTGGCGCTGGATCGAGGTCGACCACGCCACCCACATCGGTCGTGAGTGCGTAGCACTCGCTCGTGGTGGCGATGAGGTTCATTCCTTCGAGGGCTTGCGTTGCTTCTTCGGCGGTGAGTCCCTCGAGCTCGGGCACGGTCACGAGCGATCCCGGGCCAGAGCCGAAATACCAGCCCACGCCGGCTGCGATAGCCGCGAGGCCAGCGACGATGCCGAGCATGATGGCTCCCTTGCGTCGCTGCTTGCGGCCTCTTGCGTAGGCGAGAGCAGTCGCCGAACGTGGCTCGATCGCCTCTTGCGCGGGCGCCGGCGCGTCAGGGGTCGGCTGTTCCTCTGGCAGCGGATCGACGACAGTCGTGCATGGCAGCTGCGTCGTGAGCACTTGCGTTCCGAGTACCTTGGTCGCGAAGTCGGGGGCGGGGCCGTCATGCGAAGCCTCGACGGCCTGTAGCATCTCGGCGGCGTCGGCTGGGCGTTTTTCAGGCTCTTTGTCGGTTGCCCAGAGCACGATCGCGTCGAGCTCTGGAGTTGACTGGCTGCTGAGCGTCGAAGGGGCAGGGACTACGTCGTGGGCGTGTTGATAGGCGATTTGCATCGGCTGATCGCCCGTGAAAGGCTGCTCGCCTGTCAGCATCTCAAACATCATGATGCCAAAGGCATACACGTCGCTCTGCTTGTCAGCGACGCCACGGGTCACGAGTTCGGGTGAGAGGTAGGCGATTGTGCCGAGCAGCGCCTGACCGGTGCCCGTGTTTGCGCTCGCAGGGCGCGCGAGACCGAAGTCGGCAAGTTTGATGCGGCCGTCATCGGCGAGCAGTACGTTTTCTGGTTTGAGATCACGGTGGATGATGCCAGCGGCGTGGGCCGCGCTGAGCCCGGAAAGAATGGACTCGCTCACCTCGATGGTTTGCTCGGTCGTGAGAAAACGCTGCTGTTTGAGCAGCTCACGCAGCGTGATGCCGGGCAAGTACTCCATGACGAGGTAGACGGTCTCGCCTTCTTCGCCCTGATCGAGCACACTGACGAGGTTTGGGTGAGTGAGCTTCGCGGCATTGCGAGCCTCTTGCTCGAAGCGGTTGCGAAAATCTGGATCTTCAGCGAGGTGGGGGTGCATCGCCTTAATGGCGACCGTGCGGTGTAGACGATTGTCAGTCGCCATGTAGACGGTTGCCATGCCTCCTCGCGCGATCCGCGAATGGATCACATAGCGCCCCTCAAGGGTGTGCCCAATCAGCGGGTCGGAGGAAACAGAAGTCACACGAGAAGTCTACGGAACCCAAGAGGCTTCTGGGGGTACACGCGCCGCGTTCCAGTGAGCATACAGACTTTGAAACATTCAGCTGAACCGTGGCAAAGTGTTACCTGTGAATGAAACAAAGCCAGAATACCTTTCGATTCCTGATGTTGCCGAGATGCTCGAGATTACCCCGAGCCAGGTACGGCGACTCATCGAGGAACGCCACCTCTCGGCAAAACGCATCGACAATGTCCTGCAAATACCCGCGTTGTTCCTAATGAATTCGGAGACAGTCTCGGGTCTGCGCGGCACGCTCATTCTGCTCGAAGACTCTGGCTTTTCGAACGACGAAGCGATCGACTGGGTGCTCTCAGAGAGCGAAGAACTTGGCGGTACCCCCATTGATGAGTTGCGCAAGGGGCACAAGGCTCCCGTGCGCCGCGCGATTCAGATGCTTGCTTAGTCGAATAGTTGCTGAGCGAGCAGCACGAGTAGCTCGAACTCTCGAGCGCACACACTCACGCCGCCGCCCGTGCGGCCTTGACTCGCGGCGTGGCTTAGGCGTCGCGGGTCGCGGCGAACTCGGCGAGCGAGATAAGGGCCGCCACAGCTTTCTCGTCGAGTGCAGCCTCACTGAGTGCTTCGCGGGCGAGCCCCACGTTGCCAGAGATCATCGTCTCGACTCGTGCTTTGGCTCCGGTCTGGCTGATGGTGTCCTGGAGCACCCTGATTTGTTCACGGTTGAGCGTTGGGTCGCCGTGGAGGTCGTCGAACACGCGCTTCGGCCCCGAAGGGAGGCCCTCGCGAGCGAGAGTGACGAGCACGGTGCGTTTGCCCTCGGTGAGGTCATCGCCGCTCGGTTTGCCGGTAACCTGTTCGTTGCCGAAGACACCGAGCAGATCGTCTCGAAGCTGAAAGGCAACGCCAACGGGCAGGCCGAAATCAGCGAGTGCTCCGAGCTGTTTGGGTGATGCGCCGGCCATTGCTGCTCCGATGAGAATGGGAGCCTGGATACTGTACTTCGCCGACTTGTAGACGAGCACCCTCGTCGAGCGTTCGAGCTGTACCTCGTGTTCGGCGAATGCCTGGTGCTGTTCCTCGAGCACATCGAGAAATTGGCCGACGGCCACCTCGCTGCGCATGCGGTTGAAGTGCTGCCTCGCACCGAGGGCCGCGTCACGGTTCGGTAGTGCGTCGAGCGCGCGCTGGAGGGTCTCGTCGGCCCACGACTGCAGGAGATCGCCGAGCAGAATTGCGGCGGCCTCGCCAAAGTGGTCGGCGTCGCCCCGGTAACCGCGCTCACGATGCACACCCGCGAAGAAACGGTGCGAGGCGGCTCTGCCTCGGCGTGAGTCTGAACGGTCGATGATGTCATCGTGCACGAGGGCGGCCGCGTGAAAGAGTTCGAGGGCGCATGCTGCGTCGAGCACGGCAGAGAATGCCCCTTGGGTCGAGGCGTTGCGGTCGTGGCTGCCGGCTACCGCTTCGTAACCGAGCACGAGAAACTGAGCCCTGAGACGCTTGCCGCCCTGTAAGAACAGGTGGGCCTCGTCAAGGAGCGGGGCAAAATCAGGGCCTATCTCTTTGAGGCCCTCTCGCTGTTGGGCGATGATTTCGTCAAGGCGCTGCTGGGTCATTTCTGCGAGGGTTTGAGTATGGTGCACATTCATAGCCTACTGTGGGGCGGGCAGGGTAGAATGCATAGTAAGCAAGTCCAGTTTCTACGGAGGAAATCGTGGCCCTTTCAGAACACGAGCAGCGGTTGCTCGAGGAGATGGAGCGGGGGCTGTATGCGAGTGAAGCAGACAGCGTCGTTACCAGTCGTGCCTCGGGTGGTGGCCCCTCGTATCGAGCCATAGTCATCGGCTCTCTCATTATTCTTGCCGGAGTAGGAGTTCTGATCGGTGGCGTTGCCGGTGGGTTGATTTGGCTTGGCCTTATCGGCTTCGTCGCGATGCTCGGTGGGGCACTCTTTATGTTTGACCCGAAGAACAGGGTGCAAACGGCGAAGAACGGCTCATCACCGAAGGCCAAACCTAGAGATTCGTATGCCGATCGTGCACAGCAGCGTTGGGAAGAACGTATGGATGGCGAGCGCTAAACCATACCGCCTCAGCCCCTTCATCTGAACTCCGAGCAGTAGCTCACAATACCGTCGAGAAATCGGCGGTATTTTTTTTATGCCCACGAGCTCCTGAGCGCTTGTGCACAAGCGTTGCGGATCGCGGAGCTTGACCGAAGCTTGCGCAGAGCAAGGTGCATGTGCGGATCGCGGGCTTCGACCGCGGGTATCGCATCTCGATCGCGGGCGTTGGATCGCGGGGCAGTGGATCGTGGGGCAGCGGAGCGCGGGGCAGTGGAGCGCCGCGATCCGCTTGATCATGCCCGAGTTGGCTGCGGGACGGCTTCGCGCGCTCAAAAATGGGCAAAAGTGCTCCATTTCCCTCCACCGCTCAAAATAGCTCAAATAAAGGGCAATATTTGCCAAAGCTCCGAAATCTATATGAAAAAGAGTGATTTGTGGTTTGAAGTGGAGTAAAGTGGGGCCCAATGTGAATCACGAGCCGAAAGGGAGAGGAGGCGCCCGGTGTTTCTTGGCACGTTCTCTCCCAAGCTTGATGAAAAGGGCCGCGTCATTCTTCCCGCGAAGTTTCGTGATGAGCTCGGCAACGGGCTCGTCATCACCCGGGGGCAGGAGCGCTGCTTGTACGTGTTCAGCGAGCGTGAGTTCGGTGAACTGCACGAGCGCGTGCGCCAGGCCCCGATCACCTCGAAGCAGTCGCGTGATTTTATGCGCGTGTTCCTGTCGGGTGCTCACGCAGAGGTGCCTGACAAACAGCACCGAGTGACGATTCCGCAGGCACTCAGGACCTATGCGGGGCTTGACCGTGAGCTCGTGGTCATTGGCGCCGGTTCACGTGCCGAGATTTGGAACGCTGAGGCGTGGCAGCAGTACCTCGATGAGCAAGAGACCGTGTTTGCCGAGATAGAAGAAGAGGTGATTCCGGGCATGTTCTAGCCCGTGATGATGAACGAAAACACTCAGACACCTCAGGGCGACGTGCGCGACATTGGTTCGCCAGACGAGATCGCCGGGCTTCATGACCCTGTCATGCTTGACCGCTGCATCGAGCTGTTGCAGCCCGCAATCGAGGGCGACAACCCGGTTGTCGTCGACGGGACGCTCGGCATGGGCGGTCACAGCGAAGCACTGCTCGACCGGTTCCCGACGCTCACCCTCATCGGGCTCGACCGCGACACTGAAGCACTCGGGCTCGCCTCGCAACGCCTCGCTCGTTTCGGCGATCGTTTTCGCCCCGTGCACACGGTGTACGACGGGCTGCTCGATGCGGTCGAACAGCAGGGCTTTGAACGGGTGAACGGCGTACTGCTCGATCTTGGCGTCTCATCGCTGCAGCTCGACCAGGCAGATCGGGGCTTTGCCTACGCGCAAGATGCACCGCTCGACATGCGCATGGACCAAACCTCGGGCCTCACCGCCGCCGAGATCATCGCGCAAGAGCCCGAGGGGCGCCTCAGAGAGCTGTTCGAGGTGTACGGCGACGAGCCACTCGCGGGCCGCTACGCACGGGCGATCGTGCGGGCACGCGAGGCTGAGCCGATCCGCCGCTCTGGACAACTCGTCGACGTGCTTCAGGAGGCGACGCCCGCCGCGGTGAAGCGGCAGCGGCACCCCGCAAAGCGCGTGTTTCAGGCGCTGCGCATCGAGGTGAATAACGAGCTTGGCGCGTTGCAAAGGGTTATTCCGCAGACGCTCAAGGCTCTCGCGGTTGGTGGCAGGGCCGTTGTCATGTCGTACCAGTCGCTCGAAGACCGCATGGTTAAGCGAGCTTTTCAGAAGGCGACACAGTCGACCGCTCCCGCCGGGCTACCGGTTGAGCTTCCAGAACACATCGCCAAGTTCTCTCTCGTGACCAAGGGGGCCGAGACCGCCCCGCAGACAGAGCAAGAACGTAACCCACGTTCCATTCCCGTACGACTTCGCGCCATTGAAAGGGTGAGAGAAGATGGCTAATGCGTTGAAATTCACCGCGGTACCGCAGCAGGCACCGAGCACGCCCGAGCCGCGCAGGCATCTTGGGCCCGTTCAGAACGCCCCGGCAAACCAGGCAAAGCCGGCGACGCTCATGCTTGTGATCGTCGCGATCATCGCTGTGCTCGGCATCTTCGCGACTCAGCTGTGGCTGAGCGTTGCAACCTCGGCCGGTGCATACCAAGCAAACGACCTTATTCTTGAGGAACGCGAGCTCGTGCGCGCCGAACGCGTCATGCAGCAGGAGGTCGAGCTCTACAGCTCGCCCCAAAACCTGTCGCAGCAGGCCGTTGGGCAGGGCATGGTGCAAAATGCGCAGCCCGCCTTCCTCGCGCTCGCTGGTGCGGCAATCGAGGGTGAGCTCACGCAGCGAAGCTCAGAAGCTCGTGCCAATACGATCGCCAACGCGGCCCTCGCAGAGTTCACCTCTCCTGAGGCCGACAAGCGAAAGGCCGAGCGCGCCGCTGCGGCCGAGAAGAAGGCCGAGGCTGAGAAAGCTGCGGCCGAGGCAGCCGCTGCAGAAACAGCTTCTGCTAAGCCTTCGAAGCCTGCTGAGCCGGTAGCCTGGAGCGGATCCCTCCCGGCACCCGCCACTCACTAAGAGGGCACGAGGAGCAGCATGACGAAACGCGTGAAACGCAACGCCAGGAGCGTTGCCGCGATGGTTCTCGTCATTCTCGTGACGGTGATTTTTTCGGCACGGCTGTTTCAAATTCAGGTGGTTCAGGCCTCGGCTTACAATGAGGTCTCGAAGGACAAGCGGGCCGTTCCGGTTTCGATCCCGGGCTTGCGAGGTGACATCGCCGACCGTAATGGCGTCGTGCTCGCAAGCACCGACGAACGCTACGACGTGCAGCTTTCCCCGAAGAACACGCTCGTGCGTGACGGAGTCTTCTACCGGCAGGCTCCCGAGGGGCAGTCGGGCACCGTCGCGGTGACCACCGAGGAAGCCTACGCCGAGATCGCCGAGATCACGGGGCAGACCGCAGATGAGCTGCGTGACATTGTTGATTCGGCGCTCGCAAAGAATAAGAAGTCTGACTTCGCCTACGTGCAGCGCGAGGTCACCCTTGATCAGTTGAACGCCCTCAAAGCCCTCAAGGTGCCCTGGTTGACTTTTGCGCCCAACTACCAGCGGTTTTATCCAAACGGCGGGGTTGCCGGTAACCTCATCGGGTTCTCGAGCAGCGATCAGATACCGCAGGCCGGCGTCGAACGCTCACAAGATGCGTGCCTTGCCGGCACCGATGGTGTTGAGACGTATGAGAAGGGCGCCGACGGTGTCGCGCTGCCTGGAAGTCACGTCGTGCGTGAGAAAGCGGAGAACGGCGGAACCGTCGAGCTTACGATCGATCGCGACCTGCAGTGGCAGGCTCAGCAACTGGTCGACGAATACAACGCTCGGCTCGGTACCGAGTGGGTGTACGCGGTGCTCATGGACGCGAAAACGGGAGAACTCCTTGCGGTAGCCGAAGACGGCTCGGTTGACCCCGGCGACTTGAACGCGGGCGACCCCGAGAAGCGCGAGGCCAGGTCGTTCGTGCGTCCCTACGAGCCTGGCTCGACGCACAAGACCGTGACCGTCGCGACGTTGCTCGAAGAGGGCGTTGCGACGCCACTCACGCCATATGACACCCCGTGGACGATGCAGCCAGAGGCCGGTGTTCGCTTCTCAGACTGGTTCGAGCACGCGGTTGAACCGTGGACCCTGACGGGCATTTACGTGAAGTCATCGAACGTTGGCACCGCGATGCTCGGCACGCAGGTGCCGGCCAAAACCCGGTACGAGTACATGCGCAAGTTTGGGCTCGGCGAATCAACCGACACGGGACTCCCGCTCGAAGACTCGGGCCTGCTCTACAAGCCAGAGAAATGGGACGCGCAGACAAGCTACAACGTCACCTTTGGGCAGGGCTTCTCGTCAACGATCATTCAAACCGCAGGGGTCTACCAGACCATTGCGAACGGGGGAGTGCGCATACCGCCAAAGCTCGTGAAGGGGTGCCGCGCGCAAGACGGCAGCTTTACTCCGCATGAGTCTGGTGACCCCGTGAACGTTGTGTCTCAAGAAACCGCGAGCTCAATCTTGCAGATGATGGAGACCCTCGTTGACGACACCTGGAAAGACTTTTTGACGATTCCCGGCTATCGCATCGGCGGTAAAACGGGAACCGGTGAGCAGAGCGACGGGCAGGGGCACTACCGTACCGACTACGTGCACTCCTTCGCCTCGATCTTTCCCATCGACGATCCGCAATATGTCGTTGTTGCGTCGCTCGGCTTTCCCGATTCGTACACGAGCGGCACGACCTCATCGGTGAGTCTCGTTCGTGAGATCGAAGAAGCGGCCATTCGAACCCTCCAAGTAGCACCTTCAACGGGCACGTTTGAACCCCTTCCCATATATTCCGAATAGAGTAGGTGGGTGCATTACGTGAAACGACACTTTCAGCGATCAGGGCTCACCGCATGAGCGAGGGAATGACGATCAGGCCAAAACGGGGGGAACCGGCCGAGACCAGGGCACTTGCTGCAGCGCACGGTCTACGTATCATCGAGGCAGCTGCGCCTCAGGCGAACGAGGCTACGATCTCGGGAATCACGCTCGATTCGCGAGATGTGAGGCCCGGCGATCTCTACGTCGGCATGCCCGGTGCCAAGCAGCACGGTGCATCGTTTGGCGCGCAGGCGATCGACAACGGTGCTGTCGCGATTGTGACCGATGCTGCTGGGGCTGAGAAGCTCGTCGGTGTGAGCGTTCCGGTGCTCGTGACCGAGGTTCACCCGCGAACGCTGCTCGGCGCTCTCGCGGCCGACATTTACCGCACCAGCGAGCTCGACGCCAAGGTCTTCGGTATTACGGGCACGAACGGCAAGACGAGTGTGGTCTACATGCTCGATGCGCTTCTGCGGCTGGTCGGCCACACGACCGGTATTTCGACGACCGCCGAGCGTCGCATTGGCGACGTCGCGATCGAGAGCAACCTCACCTCTCCTGAGGCCTCAGAAATGCATGGACTGCTCGCTCGCATGATCGAAGATGACGTCACCGCCGTGGCACTTGAGATCTCGGCTCAGGCGGTCGTGAGGCACCGCATCGACGGCATTATGTTCGACGTCGTTGCCTTTAATAACTTCTCGCAGGATCACCTCGACGAGTTCGGTGACATGCAAACCTACTTTGCTGCGAAGCAAGCGCTCTTCACGAAGGAGCACGCGGCACGCGGCGTCGTGGTCGTTGACTCACCGCACGGGAAACGCATCGCGAAAGAGAGCGAGATTCCGGTGACGACGCTCTCGACCGCCTACGGTCAGTCGGCTGACTGGCACCTCGCGATCACGAACCACACGGTCGATGGGGTCTCGTTTGTGTTGCAGGGCCCCGACAACGCGTATTTCCGCGGGCGGGTTCCTCTCTTCGGCACCTTCATGGCAGAGAACGCAGCGCTCGCGATCATCATGATGCACGAGGCAGGAATCGACCTCTCGAACCTTGAAGCGTTGCTCGCCACAGAGCCGATTCCCGTCTCGATTCCTGGCCGGCTTGAACTCATGAACCCCGGTGCAACCGGCCCGAAGTTCTTCGTTGACTACGGTCACACCCCCGGCAGCTTTGAATCGATGCTTGACGGTCTCGGCGATGTCGCGACCGGCAACATCATCTTCATGTTCGGTGCCGATGGCGACCGCGACACGACGAAGCGAGCCGAGATGGGACGCATCGCCGCTGCTGGCTCGAACACCCTCATCATCTGCGACTACCACCCGCGCTTCGAAGACCCGGCGTCAATTCGGGCGCAACTGCTCGAGGGAGCACGGCAAGCCGGTGGACGAACGAGCATTCACGAGATCGCTGACCCCCGCGAGGCGATCCGCTTCGCGATCAGCGAGGCAGGACCCGACGACATCATCGTCTATGCGGGGCCGGGGCATGAGACCTACCAGGAAGTGGCGGGGCAGATGCTCCCGTATTCAGCAAGGGATGAAGTACGCGGGGCACTCCGCGAGGCAGGACTGATGGCGTGATTACACTCACACTCGCCGAGATCGCAACCGCGGTCAACGGTACGTTGCTTTTGGGCTCAAGCGGGCTCACGGCCGATGCCACGATTGACGGTATCTCACAGACCGACTCACGAGAGGTGGGGCCTGGCCAGATCTTCTTCGCCCGCCGTGGTGAAGAGACCGACGGCCACCGCTTCGTGGAGTCTGCGGTCGAACGAGGCGCAGCGCTGCTCGTCGTTGAGCGCGATGTGCTCGACACGGTGCCGCAGATCGTGGTGAGCGACGCGACTGACGCGCTTGCGATGCTCGCGACCGAGGTGCTCGCTCGCGTGAACGCGGGAGGCCAGCTCCTCACCGTAGGTGTGACCGGCTCGAACGGTAAAACCACCACCAAGAACCTCCTGCAGCGCATGGCCGAAACGGTCGGAGCGACCGTGGCGTCAGAGAAGTCGTTCAATAACGAGGTCGGAGGGCCGCTCACGGCACTTCGTGTCGAAGAAGATACTCGGGTGCTTGTCGCCGAGATGGGGGCGAGCGTCGAGGGTGATATTGCTCGTCTCGTGCGCATGGCGCCCCCGAGCATCGGTATTGTGCTCACGGTCGGTCTCGCTCACGCGGGCGAGTTCGGCGATATCGAAGCAACGTTCCGAGCAAAGAGCGAGATGGTTCGTGATCTTGCGCCGACTTCGGTTGCAGTGCTCAACATTGACGACCCCCGCGTTGCCAAAATGGCGGCGCTCACGCAGGCAAGGGTGCGCTGGTTCGGCATGTCAGACCGTGCTGATGTCTGGGCCGACGACGTGACGACGAGTGCTAAAGGCACCCGCTTCACGCTGCACGCCGACGGGCAGCAAGCACCCGTCACGTTCCCGGTACTCGGTGAACACCACGTCATGAATGCCCTCGCGGCTGCGACCGCGGCGCTCGAGCTCGGCGTGACGCTCGACACGATCGTCGCAGTGCTCGAAAAGACCACTCGGCCAGCGAAGTGGCGCATGGAGGTGCTCGGTGGCCGCGATAACATCACGATCATCAATGACGCTTACAACGCGAGCCCTGACAGCATGGCGGCTGGACTCAAAACGCTTGCACAAATTACGCCGCCAGAAGCGCGCACCGTGGCCGTACTCGGCGCGATGAGCGAGCTCGGTGAGTATTCGGGTGCTGAGCATGACCGGATCGGTCTGCTCGCCGTGCGCCTGCGTATCAGCCAGCTCGTGATCGTCGGTGCCGAGGCTCGCCGCATGCACATCAGCGCGATCAACGAGGGAGCATGGGACGGCGAGAGCGTGTTCTTTGAAACCCAGGACGAAGCCTTTGAATACGTCCAGGGGCTCCTGCAACCCGGCGACACCGTATTGGTAAAGTCGTCAAATGCCGCTGGTCTGCGCCATCTCGGGGATAGACTTGGGAAGGAATTCTCATGATTGCTATCATCGTTGCCGCAGCCTTCTCGCTGCTTTTCTCACTTACTCTCACCCCGGCCTTTATTCGGGGTTTCAAGCGACTGCAGTGGGGCCAGTTCATTCGTGAAGACGGGCCAAAGTCGCACTACTCGAAGCGGGGCACCCCAACGATGGGTGGCCTCATCTTCATCTCTGGCTCGGTGATCGCCTACTTCGTCGGTCACCTTGTTGCGGGTTCGCCCCCAACCGCCTCGGGCCTGCTCGTCATTCTCATGACGGTCGGCCTCGGCATCGTCGGCTTCATCGACGACTTCCTCAAAACCCATAAGCAGCAGTCACTCGGGCTCGGCGGCTGGGCAAAGATTTTTGGCCAGGTCGTTGTCGCGGTGCTCTTCGCGCTGCTCGCGATCCGCTTCGCGAACGCTCGCGGTCTCACGCCTGCTTCGACGAGCATCTCGCTCTTTCGAGACCTGCCCTTCGAATTCATGCAGTTTGGCCTCATCGCAGGCACGATTCTCTTCGTGATCTGGATCATCGTGATCGTCACGTCGACCTCGAACGCGGTCAACGTGACCGATGGCCTCGACGGTCTCGCAACGGGAGCCTCGATTCTCGCGCTCTCGGCATACGTCATGATCGGCTTCTGGCAGCATAATGAGGCCTGCGCCATTCGCATTGAGCCCGGCTGCTATGACGTACGCGATCCGCTCGATCTCGCCGTCATTGCCGCAGCACTCATCGGCGGCCTCATCGGCTTTCTCTGGTGGAACACGAGCCCCGCACACATTTACATGGGCGATACCGGGTCACTCGGCCTCGGCGGCGCGATCGCGGCACTCGCTATTCTTACGCAGACCGAGCTCCTGCTCCTGCTTATCGGTGGCCTCTTCATCATCGAGACCGGTTCGGTCATCGTGCAGAGGCTTTACTTCAAAGTCACGAAGGGGCAACGCATCTTCCTGATGAGCCCGATTCACCACCACTTCGAGCTCAAAGGCTGGGCTGAAGTCACAGTCGTTGTGCGGTTCTGGATCATCGCCGGTGTGCTCGTGCTCGCGGGCATCGCGCTCTTCTACGGTGAATGGGTGCTGCAGCAGTGAGCGAGTGGAATGCAGAGCGTGTTCTCGCGCTGAACAGCTGGCACGACGATTGGAAGGGCCTGCGTGTCGCGGTGCTCGGCCTCGGGGTGACCGGTTTCTCGGTTGCAGACACCCTCGCTGAGCTCGGGGCAACGGTGCGGGTTATTTACGCCACGCCTGACCCCGACAACGAACGCATTCTCGACGTGCTCGGCGTCTCGCACACGGCAATCGCCGATACCGAGGGGCAGCTTGCCGACCTCAAGGCTTTTGCAGCCGACCTCGTGGTCGTTTCACCCGGCTATCGCCCCGATCACCCGCTCACCGTGTGGGCAGAGCAAGAGGGCGTTCCCGTGTGGGGCGATATTCAGCTCGCCTGGCGGCTGCGCGACAAAACCAGCCGCATCGCCGAGTGGGTATGCGTGACCGGGACCAACGGCAAAACGACGACCTCGCAGCTCACCGCGCACATGCTTCAATCAGGTGGGCTCAAAACCGCGCCCGTTGGCAATATCGGCGTGCCCATCCTCGACGCGATCCGCGACCCCGAGGGCTTCGATGCGCTCGTGGTTGAACTCTCAAGCTTTCAGTTGCACCGCCTCGGTGAAATCTCGCCGCACTCGAGCGTCGTGCTCAACATCGCCGACGATCACCTCGACTGGCACGGTTCACGCGAGGCCTACGAGCTCGCAAAGGGCCGCGTGTACGAGAACGTGCGCTTTGCCTGCGTGTACAACCGGGCCGATGCCGTGACTGAGCGACTCGTGGGCGATGCCGACGTGGTCGAGGGAGCACGGGCCGTGAGCTTTGGGCTTGACACCCCGCCACCGAGTGGCCTTGGCGTCGTTGAGGGCTTGCTTATCGATCGTGGATTCCACGAGGAGCGCCGCTCGACGGCCCTCGAACTGCTCAGCGTCGAAGAGCTCGAGGAGCGTGGCATGGCTGCGCCCCACCTCGTCGAAGACGTCCTCGCAGCGGCAGCGCTCGCGAGGTCGCTCGGGGTGACCCCTGAAGCGATTGCGGCCGCGGTACTCACCTTCGTGCCTGACGCACACCGTGTACAGCGTCTTGGAACGCATGACGGAGTCGCTTGGATCGATGATTCGAAGGCGACGAACCCACACGCGGCTGCGGCCTCGCTTCGGGCGTTTAGCAGGGTGGTGTGGATCGTCGGTGGGCAGCTGAAAGGTGCATCGATCGATGAACTCGTGGTCCAGAATCTTGCGCGGCTGCGCGCGGCAGTCGTGATTGGTGAAGATCGGGGGGAGGTTCTCGCGTCACTCGGCGCGCATGCCCCCGAGCTCACGGTCGTGGAAGTGTCAGAGACCCAGACCGAGGCGATCATGCCGCTGGTTGTCAAGGCTGCCAGTAAGCTCGCGACCTCGGGTGATACGGTTCTGCTCTCACCGGCCGCCGCCTCGCTTGACCAATTCGCCGGATACAGTGACCGCGGTGAACGCTTTCAGGCAGCGCTTCGAGACATGATGGAGGGGGACGATAATGCCGAACACCGAGCAGAATCCCCAGGAGCCACAGACGACGCCGCTGACCGCTAGGGTCGTTCGCATTCGGCTCACGAAGGGTCGTGTTGCCGAGTCGAACGTCACCGTGCTCATGCTGTGGGGCATCACCCTGCTCTTTGTGGCTTTCGGGCTCATCATGGTTCTCTCGGCATCGTCAATTACCTCGTACCTGAACGGTGCTGGTTTTCTCGGTGGCTTTCAGCGCCAGGCGATGTATGCGCTCTTCGGTCTCATCTTGATGGTCATTGCTTCTCGTATTCCGCTGTGGTTTTGGAAGAAGTGGGCCTGGGGGTTTTTCGGCCTCGGTCTGGTGCTGCAAATGCTCGTGTTTACGCCACTCGGCTTCGAGGTTGGCGGTAACCGCAACTGGGTGCGCATTACCGAGACGATCGGCCTGCAGCCCTCGGAGTTCTTGAAACTCGCGATGATCGTGTGGATGTCAGCGGTTCTGCAGTTTAAAGAGAAGCTCATCGCGAAGCCGATTCACGCGCTCATTCCAGCGGTCATTCCTGGCGCGGTGCTCGCTGTCGCAACCGTGCTCTTCGGCGGTGACCTCGGTACCGCAATGGTCATGTTTGCGATCGTTATTGGCGTGCTCATTTTTGCCGAGATCGACTGGAAAACACTCGGTCTCGTGATCGCGGCGGCTATTGCCGCGGCTCTCCTTTTCCTTGTGACGAGCGAGAACCGTATGCGTAGGCTCATGGGCCTCGTGAGTAATGAAGAAGACTACAGCGGTCACGACTGGCAGCCATTGCACGGCATCTGGGCGCTCGCTGGGGGAGAGATGTTTGGCTCGGGCCTCGGGAGCTCGAAGGCCAAGTGGTCCTGGCTTCCTGCCGCCGACAACGACTACATCTTCGCGATCATTGGAGAAGAGTTCGGCTTCGTCGGCGCTGTTGCCACGATGCTGCTGTACGTCGGCCTCGCCTACCTGCTTTTTAAAGTCATCGCGATGTCACGCGACCGCTTCGGTAAGGGCGTCGTCGGTGGGGTACTCGTGTGGATCGTGGGGCAGGCACTGCTCAACATTGGTGTCGTCGTTCGGCTGCTTCCCGTCATCGGCGTTCCCCTGCCGCTCATTAGTTCTGGAGGAACAGCCCTCGTCGCGACGCTCATTGCGATGGGCGTTGTCTTATCGATTGCGCGTGACGGCGCACAATATCAAGAGGAATTGCGCACGGGAGCCGTGCCAACGAAAGGAACGGGTGCATGACGACGTATCTTCTCGCGGGGGGTGGCACCGCGGGGCACGTGAACCCGCTGCTCGCCCTCGCCGATCTCATTCGTGAGCGGGAGCCCGAGAGTAAGATTCTCGTTCTCGGAACCAAGGAGGGGCTCGAGGCGCGCCTCGTACCCCAGCGCGGTTACGAGCTGCGCACCATCGACCGGCTCCCGTTCCCTCGAAAGCCGAGTGGGTACGCACTCAAGTTTCCAGCGAAGTACTTGCGGGCGGTCTCGGTCGTGCGCGAGATGATCCGCGATGAAGCCGTTGATGTTGTTGTCGGTTTCGGCGGGTACGCTTCTGCTCCCGCCTACCGCGCCGCAAAGCTCGAGAACGTGCCGACGGTCATTCACGAGGCGAACGCGAAGCCTGGGCTCGCGAACCGTCAGGGCGCGAAACGAGCGGCCGCCGTCGCCGTGACCTTTCCCGGCACCCCGATTCAGGGCGCGATTGTCACGGGCATGCCGCTTCGCCCTGAGATCACCTCGCTCGACGTTAAGGCTGCGAGGCCTGCCGCGCGCGAGCACTTCGGGCTTGACCCCGAACGCACCACGCTGCTCGTGACGGGCGGCTCGCTCGGCGCAAAGGCCATCAACGAGGGCATCTCGGCAAACGCGCGTGCGCTCGTTGCCGAGGGCATCCAGGTGCTGCACGTGTGGGGCGGGCTCACCGAGATCGTCGACCCCGGCGTCGAGGGCTACCACGTCATCGAGTACTGCGATCGCATGGACCTCGCGTTTGCGGCCTGCGACCTCGTGGTTTCGCGCGCGGGCTCAACCGCGGTGAGCGAGATTTCGGGTCTCGGCATTCCGTCGATTCTCGTTCCCTACGGCTTCGGCAATGGTGAGCAAGCGTTCAACGCGAGTTCGGTTGTTGAAGCGGGCGGCGCGATTCTCGTCGCCGACGAGGTGCTGACGCCGGAGTGGGTGCTGCGCGAACTTATTCCGCTTGCGACAGACGAAGAACAACTTGAACGCATGGGCGCCCTCGCCAAACAGGTCGGCACGCTGACGGGCACGGAGCAGCTCTATGACGTCGTGCTCGACGTGCTACGAGCACGCTAACACCCCAGAGCCGCGCGGCTCAGCCCGACTACAGCCGTAACGCGCTACCCTCGACATCGAAGAGCTTAGGAGCCCAGCCCATGATCTACCCTGACCTGAACGTCACGATTCCCGAATCGCTCGGTAACGTTTGCCTCGTTGGCATCGGCGGATCGGGCATGAGCGGTATTGCGCGAATGCTACACGCCGCTGGTGTTCAGGTGAGTGGGTCAGATCGAAGCGAGAACGCGAACACCAGGGCGCTTCAGGAGCTCGGCATCTCGATTGGCATTGGGCACGACGAGAAGCACGCGCACGGGGCAGATACGCTCGTCGTGACCGGCGCGCTGTGGCAGGACAACCCTGAGTACCAGTATGCGCTTCGAAACAACATCCCGGTGCTGCACCGCTCGCAGGCGCTCGCGTGGTTGTCGCGCGGCAAGCGAACGATCGCCGTTGCTGGGGCTCACGGGAAGACCACGAGCACCGGTATGACAGTCAACGCGCTGCATGAGCTGAAGCGTGACCCCTCATTCGTGAACGGCGGTGTCATCGAATCGCTCGGCGTGAGCGCGGCGCACGGCGACGACGATCTCTTTGTGCTCGAGGCAGACGAGTCAGACAAGTCGTTCCTGCTCTATGACACGGCGATCGCGCTCATTACCAACGTTGACCCTGAGCATCTTGATTTTTACGGCAGTCGCGAGGCGTTTATGGACGCGTTCGTCGAGTTCGCCGACGGTGCTCGCGAGCGCATCGTCATTTCGGGCGACGACGCCGGAACCCGCGAGATTCTGCCGCGGCTCGATGCCAAGAAGGTCTTTACGTTTGGCGAGAGCGAGGGCTGCGACCTGCGCGTTGTCGATATCGACGACACCGACACGGTTCGGCTCACGCTCGAGTACGACGGTCAGCGCGCGACTACCGGTCTGTCGGTCTACGGCAGGCACAACGCCGTCAACGCTGCGGGTGTTGTCGGTGTGCTGCTCACGCTCGGCTTCACTCTCGAAGAGGCTGCGGCCGCGGTGGCATCGTTCGGGGGAACGAGGCGCCGGTTCGAGTTTCACGGCGAGGTCGCGGGCGTTCGGGTCTACGACGACTACGCCCACCACCCGACCGAGGTCGAGGCGCTGCTCAGCTCGATCAGGCCAGTGGTAGGTGAGGGGAGATTGATCGCGATCCACCAGCCTCACCTCTTTAGCCGCACGCAGATGTTCGCGCAGGAGTTCGCCAACGTGCTCGAGCAGAACGCCGATTACACGCTCGTGCTCGCGATCGACGCTGCCCGCGAAGACCCTGTTGAGGGCGTCACCGGCGAGATCGTGAGCTCGAAGTTTCGCGACGAAACGAAGGTGTCGTTCCAGCCTGAGTGGCAGGGCGCTGCCGAGCACCTTGCTGAGATCGCGCGGCCCGGTGACGTGTGCGTGACGATGAGCTGCGGCACGGTGTACCAGATCATTCCGCAGTTGCTTGAATCGCTCGAGCGAAAGTTTGCCTAGGGGCGCCCTGTGAAACGGCCTAAGGGATTTCGGTATTCAGAAGGAACCCCGGGCGAGTGGCCACGGCCTCGTGATCACGAAGAACCGAGGGAAGCGGAGCCGGCGGGCGAGCCCGAGGCGCCGAGCATTGCCCCTGGAGATGCCGGTGTGGAGCACGACGAGACAACGGCTGAAACGGTGCAGCTTTTAAGTGCAACTTCGGTGCGTTTCGATCGGTTTGGTGAGCTGCCAAGTCTTGACGACGACCTCGACGCTGGAGCCTTTGACGCACGGTTGGGCGACAGTGAAGCTCACACTGATGCAAATGAGAGCGCATGGGCCGAAGATGAAGACGCCCAGCCAACGGTCTCGATCGTGCCCGCCGGAGGTTCGCGCCTCAGGGGCAAGGCAAGCTCTCAGCTCGAGGCTTTCACTGACCGTCGTGCTGCTGATGCCCAGTACCGTGAGGCAAAGAAAGAAGCTCGGGCCGCAGAACGTGGCCGGAAAAAACGCGAGCGTCACGAGCGCTTACGGTTCTCGCATCATCAGCGGTTAAGGAGACGGAGGCAACTCATCGCGTTGAGCGCAGTAAGCATTCTTGTGCTCTCTGTGCTCGTCGGGGTATTTACGCCGCTTATGTCAGTTCGGGTTATCGAGGTGCGTGGGGTAGATCGCGTGCCCGAGGCTGCAGTCATCGATGCGCTCGAAGGGGTGAAAGGTCGGCCGCTCGCGCTCGTGACCGATGATTCGGTGCATGAGAAGCTTGAGGGGCTCACGCTTTTGCAGAGCTTTGAAGTTGAGAAGATTCCGCCGCACACCCTTGCGGTTGTTGTTCAAGAGCGCGTGCCCGTTGTTGCCGTGCCACAGAACGAAGAAGTCATGCTCGTTGATGCATCTGGAGTTCGCATAGACGTGGTGCCACAGGCCGAACGGCCAGAGGGCATTCCTCTGGTGCGTGGCGTCGGAACCGACTTTAGCTCTGATGCGTTTACGGCCATGGCGACCGTATTGAGCGCGATGCCCGAGGTGACGCGAAACCGCATCACTGAGATCAGCGCAGAAACCCCGCAGCAGGTGCAGGTTACGCTGGGGTCTGGTGTGCCGGTCTTGTGGGGCGACTCGGCAAATAATGCGAGAAAATCTGCGGTTCTCGAAGCGATGCTCACGGCGCTCGGTGACGTGGCATTGCAAAGTATCGATGTTTCTTCGCCTGACGCACCCGTGTACATTCCTGCGGGGTAGCGTCGAATCTCAATGTTTCAGCAAAAAAGTTGTCTCATCGGTGTGTCGTGCTGAGCCTTCGGGCATCACGCCGTACCGTGAAGGCATAAAGGTATACGCAGCATATACTTTAACCCTCTAGTTGAGGTTTAAGGTTGCAGAAAGAGCGGAGACGAACTTGTCCACCCAGAACAACCTCGCCATTATCAAGGTCGTCGGCGTTGGCGGCGGCGGCGTCAATGCGGTGAACCGCATGATCGAACTCGGGCTTCGCGGCGTCGAGTTTATCGCGGTCAACACTGACGCTCAGGCCATGCTCATGAGCGAGGCCGACGTTAAGCTCGGCATCGGGCGAGTGCTTACCGGTGGGCTTGGAGCCGGGGCAGACCCCGAGGTGGGGCGGCGCTCTGCTGAAGATCACGCTGACGAGATCGAAGAGGCGCTCTCGGGCGCTGACATGGTCTTCGTGACCGCGGGTGAGGGAGGCGGTACCGGAACCGGTGCGGCTCCCGTTGTCGCTCGCATTGCTAAGTCGGTTGGGGCTCTCACCATTGGTGTTGTCACGCGCCCCTTCGGCTTCGAGGGTAAGCGTCGGTCGGCGCAGGCCGATGCAGGCGTTGAAGCTTTGCGTGAAGAGGTCGATACCCTCATCGTCGTTCCAAACGACCGACTGCTTGAAATTACCGACCCCGGTATCAGCATGATTGAGGCATTTGCCGCAGCTGACCAGGTGCTGCTCGCCGGTGTGCAGGGCATCACTGATCTCATCACGACCCCCGGTCTTATTAACCTTGACTTCGCCGACGTAAAATCGGTCATGCAGGGTGCCGGGTCGGCGCTCATGGGTATTGGCTCGGCGCGCGGTGCTGACCGCGCGATCAAGGCGGCTGAGCTCGCTGTTTCGTCACCGTTGCTTGAGGCTTCGGTTGAGGGTGCGCACGGTGTGCTGCTCTCGATTCAGGGCTCATCGAACCTTGCGCTGCACGAGATTCACGAAGCTTCATCACTCGTGCAAGAGGTCGTGCACCCCGAAGCAAACATTATCTTCGGTACGGTCATCGATGACACACTCGGCGATGAGGTGCGCGTGACCGTCATTGCGGCAGGCTTTGACGACAATAAAGCCGTGGCTGAGCCGCAAGTCGAGCGTGGCCGTCGAGGCATTCACGTTGATCCCTTCACCGCAGCGGCCGAGGCTGAAGAAGAAGTTGTTGCTTCAATTACGGGAGACTCGTCACGAGATGCGGCTGTTGAAGGGCTCCTCAGTGCCTCAACGCCGACCGAAGATGATGCTTTCGTGAGCGGCGATGACAGTGACCTCGACATTCCCGATTTCCTCAAATAGGCCAACGTATCTGAGCCCGAACGCGAAGAAAGGGTATTGCTGTGACTGAAGAAGCGCATGTTTACGCCGAGCGGATCGCCGAAATCGAGCAGCGCATTGAGCGGGCATGTCGCGAGAGTGACCGCTCGCGAGATGAGGTGACGCTCATCGTCGTGTCAAAGTTTCACCCTCAAGAGACGGTTCGCGCTCTGGCGAGCATTGGAGTCAAAGACTTCGGTGAGAATCGCCACCAGGAGGCCAGAGCAAAAGCCCGCGAGACTGAAGACCTCGACATTCGGTGGCACTTTGTCGGGCAGTTGCAGAGCAACAAGGCCCGTCAGGCTGCGCAGTATGCCTCGTCGATCCACTCGCTCGACCGTGAAGCAGTCATTGACGCCTTGGCGACAATCGAACAGCCCATTGATGGATTCTTGCAAATCAATATGACGGCAGACGAGGGACGCGGGGGCGTTGAGCCGGCTGACCTTGAGCGCATGACCGAGCACGTGCTCGGTGTCGAGACAATCACGCTGCGCGGTGTCATGGCGGTTGCGCCTCTCGATGAAGAGCCGGGGCGGGCATTTGAACGCTTGCGCGGCTACTCTGAACGGGTTCAAGCGCTTGCTCCCAGCGCCTCATCGATTTCTGCTGGCATGACCCACGACTTCGAAGAAGCCTTGCGATGGGGTGCGACACACCTGAGAATTGGCAGCGCAATCACCGGAAATAGAGCTTACTAACACTACGCTCGAAGTATCGAGACACGAAACGCAGGGAGAAATCCATGAGCAATCCACTCAAGAAGACGATGGTCTTTCTCGGCCTTGCCGAAGAAGAACTCGAAGAGATGCCCGTGGAGCAGCCCAAGAACCAGGCGCCAAAAGAAGAGAAGAGTGCGCCGGTCGCGCCTGTCGCCACTGAGGCGAAGGCCCCCGTCACGCCTCTGCGTCGCGTGACTCCAGTCACGAAGCCAGCAGCAGGGACGATGAACGAAATTTTGACCATGCACCCCACGCAGTACAGCGACGCCCAAACCGTCGCCGAGAACTTCCGTGCGGGCATCCCAGTCATCTTGAACCTCTCACGAATGAATGAGAACGACGCTAAGCGTCTCATCGACTTCTCGAGTGGTCTCGTGATGGGCCTCGGCGGCAAGATCGAGCGCGTCACAAGCAAGGTTTTCTTGCTGAGCCCCGAGCACATCGAAGTAAGCGGCCCGCAGGAGCAGGTGAGCCACGAGTCTGGCTCAGGTTCCTTCTTCGTAACCGCTCAGTAAGCCGTGTCGATTCTTTTCGGTATCAGCTTCGGTCTCCAGATCGCGCTGCTCATATACACCTACGTTTTGTGGGCGAGGCTCATTCTCGATTGGGTTGTTGTACTTAAGCGCGACTTTCGGCCAAAGGGCTTTTTTCTCATTCTCGTTGACGGCGTCTACCGTCTGACTGATCCACCCTTGAGGCTCGTGCGCAAGGTGATTCCACCCATCAGAATCGGCAACATCATGCTTGATATTGCGTGGATCGTCGTGATTGTTGCCTGCCGGATCATCATCGCAATCCTTCCGTAACCGAGTGCCGTTACCCGATCTGATTGCGCTGCTCTCTCATTTATTTGGTAGCGTATATGCAGAACGCTTGGCATGAAATCCCAACGAAAGAAGAAGTAGGACATGGCCCTTACCTCAGATGACATTCTGAACCAGAAGTTTGCCATCACGAAATTCCGTGACGGCTACGACATGGATCAGGTTGACGACTTCCTCGACAAGATTGGCGAAGACCTGCGCCAGGTTGAGGTCGAGCGTGACGAACTGCGTGCCAAGGTTGAAGAACTGACCGCACAGCTCGAAGAGCAGCGCGCTGCCGCTCAGGCACAGCCAGTCTCAGCCGTTCCTGCAGCGCCGCAGGCTGCCGCTGCTCCCGAGGTGCCTGCAGCAGCCACCGCAGAGGCTGTTGGCGCGACCAATCCCGATGCGATCAAGTCGAGCGCAATGCTGCAGCTCGCACTCGAACTGCACGACAAGTACGTCAACGAGGGTGAATCGACCCGCGACGAACTCATCTCAGTTGGCGAGAAGAAGGCACGCGAACTCGTTTCAGAAGCAGAGAAGCAGCGCTCAGACGTGCTCGATGACCTCAACGGCCGTCGCCTCGACTTGCAGAACCGCATCAACGACCTTCGCGACTTCGAGAGCGAATACCGCGGCACGTTGCGCTCATACATTGAGGCGCAGCTGCGCAACCTCGATGGTTCGCCAGAACCCGGCGATAAGCCGGGCAACCTGAACTAGTCGCGTATTTTGGAGCCCCTCGCGTCTCCGAACGACAACGTGGCAGCGAGCACGGTGGCACCACGCTACCGTGCTCGCTGGACCGTGTTTGCCGTTATCGTTGCGGCCTTGGTCATTACCACTGATCAGGTAACGAAACAGTGGGCACTGCACAACCTCACCGAGGGAACTCCGGTTCCGGTGTTCGGCGAGGCTCTGCAGTGGATGCTCATGTTTAACTCTGGAGCTGCATTCTCATTCTTGAGTAACGCGACCTGGCTCTTCACGATCGTTTCGAGTCTCGTTGTCGTCGTAATCGCCTTCTACCTACGTAAAGCGCAGTCGACTGTGTGGGCTGTGGTCGGAGGCCTCGTGCTCGGTGGTGCACTCGGGAATGTGCTCGACCGGTTCTTCAGGGAGCCCGGTTTTGCGCAGGGCCATGTGGTTGACTTCGTCTACACGCCATGGATGCTGCCAGCCATCTACAACGTCGCCGATATTGCGGTTGTCTCAGGCATGGGCCTCTTTCTTATTTGCATGCTCTTCGGTGTGGGGTTCGATGGCAAGCGCGAGCCCCATGAATCAAAGGCCGCAGATGCTGCAACCGACACTGCGCATGCCGACGGTGAGATGGGCCTTGAGCAGCGATGAGTGAGCTTCGCCATCTTCCCGTGCCCGATGGGCTCGTGGGGGAGCGTGCCGACGCTGCCCTCGCAAAGCTGCTCGGCTTTTCTCGGGTCTTTGCTCAGCAGGTGATTGCAGCCGGGCAAGCAACGCTCGACGGTGTGCAACTGCAAAAATCTGATCGTCTGCACGCTGGGGGCATGCTTGTGGTCGAGTGGACCCCAAAGGCTGAGCCGACGATTGAACCCGTCATAGTTCCCGAACTCTCGGTCATCCACGACGATGAGCACATCGTCGTTATCGACAAACCGGCCGGTGTCGCAGCACATCCATCGCTTGGTTGGAGTGGCCCAACGGTGCTTGGTGCGCTCGCGGGAGCGGGTTTTCGTATCTCGACCTCGGGCCAACCAGAGCGACAGGGCATCGTGCAGCGTCTCGATGTCGGAACGAGTGGGCTCATGGTCGTCGCGAAGAGTGAGCACGCCTACACGATGTTGAAGCGAGCCTTTCGTAATCGAGAGGTCGAAAAAACGTACCATGCGGTCGTTCAGGGGTACCCTGATCCGCTTTCTGGCACCATCGATGGCCCGATTGCACGCAACCCAAAGCATGAGTGGAAGTTCGCGGTCGTGCACGGCGGGAAACCCTCGATCACGCACTATGACACACTCGAGGTGTTTCGCGCTGCTTCGTTACTCGAGGTCGGTCTTGAGACCGGACGCACGCACCAAATTCGTGTGCACATGTCAGCACAGCGGCACCCGCTCGTGGGAGACCCGATGTATGGCAGTGACCCTGTGATCGCTGAACTCGTTGGGCTCGACCGCCAGTGGCTGCACGCGGTGAAAGTGGGGTTTGACCACCCTGCAACGGGCGAGTGGGTCGAGTACGAGAGCGGCTATCCCGACGACCTGCAACACGCCCTAGAGATCCTTCGCGCACAGTAGTCTCAGCGCAAACGTCAGTGGGGCGCGGTACCCTTGAGATGCGTGATTTGGAGGATGAGTGGCCGAAAAAAGTTTTGTACACCTGCACTCGCACAGTGAGTACTCGATGCTTGACGGGGCTGCCCGCGTTAAGCCCCTCATTGATGCGGTGGCCGAGCAGAACATGCCGGCGGTCGCGGTAACCGACCACGGTAATACCTTTGGCGCGTTCGATTTTTGGAAGACGGCAACCGACCGCGGTGTGAAACCGATCATCGGTATCGAGGCGTATGTGACGCCCGGCACGCACCGTTCAGAGCGCACCCGAGTGCGCTGGGGCGACGGGGCAGGCGACGACGTTTCGGGTGCCGGTGCCTACACCCACATGACCTTGCTCTCAGAGACCACTGAGGGTATGCACAACCTCTTCAGGCTTTCATCGCTTGCATCGATTGAGGGCTACTACTTTAAGCCGCGCATGGACCGGGAGCTGCTCCAGACTTACCACAAGGGTCTCATCGCCACGACCGGCTGCCCTTCTGGCGAGATCCACACGAGGCTGCGTCTCGGCCAGTATAAAGAGGCACTTGCTGCCGCTGCTGAGTTCCAAGACCTCTTTGGCAAAGAGAACTACTTCTGCGAGATTATGGATCACGGCCTTGAGATTGAGCGCAGGGTCAAGACTGACCTGCTCGCGATCGCGAAAGACCTCTCGATTCCCCTCGTCGCGACAAACGACCTGCACTACGTGCACTCAGCCGACGCCGAGTCGCACTCGGCGCTGCTGTGCGTGCAGTCGGGCTCGACAATGAACGACCCCAACCGGTTCCAGTTCAGCGGCAACGGCTACTACCTGAAGAGTGCGGCAGAGATGCGGCACCTCTTTCGTGAGCTACCGGAAGCGTGCGACAACACGCTACTCATCGCTGAGCGATGCGAGGTGGCCTTCAACACGAGCGCCAACTATATGCCGAAGTATCCCGTTCCCGATGGTGAGACCGAAGAGACCTGGTTCATCAAAGAGATCGAGAAGGGCCTGCACTACCGCTACCCTCAAGGCATCCCCGATGCCGTGCGTAAGCAGGCAGAGTACGAGACCGGCGTCATCGTGCAGATGGGCTTTCCCGGCTACTTCCTCGTCGTTGCCGACTTCATCAACTGGGCGAAAGACAACGGGATTCGCGTGGGCCCGGGGCGTGGTTCGGGAGCAGGCTCAATGGCCGCTTACGCAATGCGCATCACCGACCTTGATCCGCTTGAGCACGGGTTGATCTTCGAGCGGTTCTTGAACCCAGACCGTGTCTCGATGCCCGACTTCGACGTCGACTTCGATGATCGCCGCCGTGGCGAGGTTATTAAATATGTGACCGAGAAATACGGCGACGAGCGTGTAGCGCAGATCGTGACCTACGGCACGATTAAGTCGAAGCAGGCGTTGAAAGACGCCTCGCGCGTGCTGGGCTTTCCCTTCGGCATGGGTGAGAAGCTCACGAAAGCGATGCCCCCTGCGGTCATGGCCAAAGACATTCCGCTCGCTGGCATCACCGATTCGAAGCACCCCAGGTACAAAGAGGCCGCTGAATTTCGAACGGTTCTCGACGAAGACGCTGACGCCAAGCTCGTTTACGAGACCGCGCTCGGGCTCGAGGGTCTGAAGCGGCAGTGGGGCGTACACGCGGCAGGTGTGATCATGTCGAGCGATCCGCTCATCGACATCATTCCGATCATGAAGCGCGAGCAAGACGGGCAGATCGTCACACAGTTCGACTACCCGACCTGTGAAGGCCTCGGCCTCATCAAGATGGACTTTCTGGGGCTGCGCAACCTCACGATTATCTCTGATGCGCTCGAAAATATTCGCTTGAACCGTGGCGAAGATCTTGACCTCGAACACCTTGAACTTGATGACCGGGCTTCGTACGAGCTACTGGCAAAGGGCGACACGCTCGGGGTGTTCCAGCTTGATGGTGGGCCCATGCGTGGGCTGCTGCGCCTTATGAAGCCCGACAACTTTGAAGACATTTCGGCCGTTCTCGCGCTGTACCGTCCGGGCCCCATGGGCGCCGACTCCCACACGAACTACGCGCTGCGAAAGAATGGGCTGCAAGAGATCACCCCGATCCACCCAGAGCTTGAAGAGCCGCTCAAGGACATTCTCGACACGACCTACGGCCTCATCATCTACCAGGAGCAGGTGATGTCGATTGCCCAGCGGGTTGCGGGCTTCTCGCTCGGCCAGGCAGATATTTTGCGCCGTGCAATGGGCAAGAAGAAGAAAGAGGAGCTCGACAAGCAGTACGAGGGCTTCGCCGGGGGCATGAAAGATCGCGGCTTCTCAGAGGCAGCGATCAAGGCGCTCTGGGACATCCTGCTGCCCTTCTCTGACTACGCGTTTAACAAGGCACACTCAGCTGCCTACGGTGTGATTTCATACTGGACCGCCTATCTGAAAGCCCACTACCCGGGTGAGTATATGGCGGCGTTGCTCACGAGCGTTGGCGACTCGAAAGACAAGCTTGCTGTGTACCTCAACGAGTGCCGCCGCATGGGCATTCAGGTGCTTCCTCCCGACGTGAACGCATCATTCGCGAACTTCTCGGCGGTCGGCAACGATATTCGCTTCGGTTTGGGCGCTATTCGTAACGTTGGCGCAAACGTGGTTACCGGTATTCGTGAGGCGCGTGAAGCGAAAGGGTCGTTTGAGTCATTCCACGACTACCTCAAGAAAGTGCCGCAGCAAGCAATCTCAAAGCGCACCGTTGAAGCTCTCATTAAAGCCGGGGCTTTCGATGAGATGGGTGCGACAAGGCGAGCACTCTTGCAGATTCACGAGGGTGCCGTAGACCAGGCCTCGAAAGAGAAGAAAGACGCAGAGCACGGAAACCTCGGTTTCGACTTCGACTCCCTGTTCGCAGAAGAGGGCGACACCAGCAACATCGACTCGCGTATTCCCGATACTCCCGAGTGGTCAAAGCGTGACAAGCTTGCCTTCGAGCGCGAGATGCTGGGGCTGTACGTCTCAGACCATCCGCTGAAGGGCCTTGAACTCGTGCTCGCGAAGCAAGCCTCGACGACGGTGCTCGAGGTCGCCGAGAGTGAGGCCGACATTGACGGTGAAATCGTGACGCTCGCGGGCTTGCTGACCAGCGTGCAGCACCGCACTGCGAAGTCGGGCAACCTTTACGGCATGGTGACCCTCGAAGACTTTAGCGGTGAAATGCAAGTGCTGTTCATGGGCAAAACCTACCTTGAGTTTCAAGACGTGCTGCAGCCTGACGTCATCGTGTCGATTCGTGGGCGGCTGAACCAGCGCGACGACGGTGTGGCCATGCACGCGTACGGAGTGAAACCCGTTGACACGGGGCAGATTGACGACGGTGGTGAACTCACCATCTCCCTCACTGAGACACGTGCGACGCCGGCGGTGATGGAAGACCTCAAAGCAATGCTCGAGCGTCACCGCGGCCCTCACCCCGTCACGCTCCGGCTGCATACCGATACGTCGATTCGGCTCTTCGAACTACCGATGCAGGTCAAGATTGCGAGTGACCTGTTTGGCGAGCTGAAGGGGCTGCTCGGCCCGAACTGTTTGAGCGCATAGGAGAAACCGCATGACATCACGTGCAGACATTGCTGAAGCCCTCGGTGTGGCCACCGAGGTACAACCGCATGCTGAGATTCAGCGACGTGTCGACTTCCTCGTCGATTATGCGAACTCGATTCCCGGTAACCGAGGCTTTGTACTTGGAATTTCTGGGGGTCAAGACTCCACGCTCGCCGGAAAGCTGTGCCAGCTCGCGGTCGAACGTTTGCGAGAGAACGGGCGCGACGCGAAGTTCTACGCAGTGCGTCTGCCGTACGGCGTGCAGAGCGATGAAGATGACGCGCAGCGTGCCCTCTCGTTCATCGCTCCCGACGTCTCGTATGCGGTGCAGATCAAAGACGCTGTTGACGCGACGGTTGAGTCGGTTGCCTCGGCGACGGGTGAACCCGTGACCGACTTCAACAAGGGCAATATCAAAGCAAGACAGCGTATGGTCGTGCAATACGCGATCGCTGGCGACCGGAATCTTCTCGTCGTGGGCTCTGACCACGCGGCTGAGGCACTGACTGGTTATTTCACGAAGTTCGGTGACGGAGCAGCCGATGTGATGCCGCTTTCCGGGCTCACGAAAGAGCAGGGGAGACAACTCCTGAGAACATTGGGAGCCGACCCAACGCTTATTGAGAAGCCCCCGACAGCCGATTTGCTTGATGAACGGCCGGGAGACCTTGACGAAGACTCACTCGGGGTGAGCTATGAAGCCATTGACGCGTTTTTGACCGGCGAGCCCGTTGACTCAGACGATGAGGGGCGATTAAGCGCGCTCTTCTCCCGTTCTCAGCACAAGCGTGAACTACCCGTAACTCCGAGAGATGATTGGTGGAGAACACTATGACGAAAACAACTGAAACCTTCGTGCTTGCTGGCGGCTGCTTCTGGTGCCTCGACGCGGCTTACCGCGTGCTTCGCGGGGTGACCTCGGTTGACTCGGTGTACACGGGAGGAACGACCGAGAACCCGACCTACGAAGCGGTATGTGCGGGTCACGGGGGCCACGCAGAAGCCGTGCGCGTTTCGTTTGACCCTGAGGTCTTGCCACCCGAAGTCGTGCTCGATGCATTCTTTACGATGCACGACCCGACTCAACTCAATCGACAGGGTGCCGATATTGGCCTCCAATACCGGAGTGAAATGTTTTACGACGGTGAAGCGCAGAAAGAACTGTTCGAGGCCGCGCGTGAGCGTGCAAGGCAGTGGTATCCAGACGAAGTTGTGACCCGCCTTTCGCCCCTTGGTGCCGTGTGGCAAGCCGAAGAGCATCACCAGGATTTCTTCGCGAACAACCCTGAGCAGGCGTATTGCCTCGCTGTGGCGGTGCCCAAAGTGCAGAAGGTTCGCGCGAGTTTTCGTAGCTACATTCTCTAGTGAAGGTGAGTCAGCAACATGATTACGTACTTCTCGTCTTCGAGCGGGTACACGCATCGTTTTGTCAATAAGCTAGGGCTGCCCTCGGTGCGCATCCCCCTTCGGCCTCGCGTTGAAGGCATGATCGAGATTACTGAGCCCTGCGTGCTCATCATTCCTACCTACGGTGCCGGGCCGCATTCAAAGGCTGTGCCGAAGCAGGTCGTGCAGTTCTTGAACCTCGAACAGAACCGTCAATTCATTTGGGGCGTTATTGGGGCTGGCAACACGAACTTTGGCGAGGCCTACGGTATCGCTGGAGACATTGTGTCGAACAAGCTCCAGGTGCCCCTCTTGTATCGCTTCGAGATTTTTGGCACGCCAGAAGACGTCGAACGAGTGCGCACGGGAGTTCCCGAGTTTCTTGCAAGGCGCGCTAAAGAGCTTGGCGTTCCCGCGCCCGCTGGTGTTGAAGCGGCGCTCGCCTCGCAGTAGCCTCGTTCTTCGTTCACAGGAACGGTCTCGCCGTGCTTACGCAAAGGCCCCGTGCATAACTGTTGCACGGGGCCTTTGCCTAGCAACACTGGTGGTGCGGGAGATCCCGCGCTCAAGAAAGCGAGAACCCTATGTCTACTAGCGTCAGCGTCGTTGGAACCGTAGCGACTGCACCTAAAACCGTCACCCTTCCCTCAGGGGCAGAACTCTGTACTTTCCGTCTCGCCGATGGTGAGCGTCGCTACGACGCTGAGAAGAAAGAATGGATCGACGGCCACACCAACTGGTTTACCGTCAATGCCTTTCGTGCGCTTGCAACACACGCCGGCGAGTCCCTCAGTAAAGGAGACCGGGTGATTGTTTCTGGTCGATTGCGCGTCAAACAGTGGGAGAAAGACGAGCGCAGCGGCACCTCTGTTGAAATTGATGCCGATGCTCTCGGGCCGGAGCTGCGGTGGGGTACGAGTGTGTTCACGAAGCGAACGCATGCGAAGCAGGGAGGCGCAGCAGCTACTGCGTCTCAGGCAAACGCCGTCCAGGGCGATGACAGCGGCGCTGAGCTCGCGGTAGGCGAGGAAGCCGGGTTTGCCCCTGAGTCTGACGCTGGGGGAGCCGCCACCGATGAAAGCTCCTCAGGTCCTGGCTGGTTTGTTCCTGAAACGAGTGATGATCCTTTTGACGAGACATCGTGAGCTGTCAGGCGTATTCCGACAGTTGTTTTCAGCCAGTGACAATATGATGACCACGTGCTGAAAAAACATCTGCAAAACCGCAAGTCCGGGCTCCGGTCGGCTGCGACCGTTGCGTCTGCCGCTGTCATTGCCGTCTCGCTCGCGGGTTGCTCACTGCTTGATGGGCCGACACCCGAACGTCCCGACCGTCCGGTCGTCGTAGCCCCCGATGAAGAAGCGACGTATGTTGAGGGCGGCTCTGCAGAAGATAACCTGCCGGTCTTCCTGAAAACGCTCAGTGACGCGTCTAAGCAAGAAGGCGCCTTTGAGTCACGGGCACTTGCTCAGCGCTTTATCGACGTCGGCTTTGCCGTTGAGAGCATGCAGGTGTCGCAGGATCGTACCAAGACCGACCTTGAGACCGAGAGCATGTTTGTGAGCGCTCGGTTTGGCGAGCAGTGTCTCGTCGGTCAGATTGTTACGGCCGACCGCACCATCGAGGCTGAAATTATGCCCACGGTTGGCCCCGACAACGATCTGTGCCTGATCGGAAAAACAGAGCCGCTGACCGACGAGTGATCGTGGGGGCTCTTGCCCTCCCCGATCCGCTCAAGCATTGTTCTGGCGAACCTTGGAGGCAGGGTGCGAGGTGCCGGGCGAACGGTGCTGAAAAGCCGTGACCTCTTCATAGGCGCGGTGAGGTACCCTAGACAGGTACTGACAAAGACCACGTATTTCAAGGAGATAGGGCGCTTCGTGTGCCCACAATTCATATGGCTGAATACATTTACCAGATGGTTCGCGCGAGAAAAGCGCACGGCGACAAAGTTATTCTTGATGACGTAACGATGGCCTTCCTGCCCGGGGCAAAGATTGGTGTCGTCGGCCCGAACGGTGCTGGAAAATCGACGATCCTCAAGATCATGGCAGGCCTTGATACTCCCTCGAATGGCGAGGCCATTCTCACTCCCGGCTACTCGGTCGGTATTCTCATGCAGGAGCCAGAGCTCGACGAAGAGAAAACTGTTCTCGAGAACGTGCAAATGGGTGTTGCCGAGATCAAGGGCAAGGTTGACCGTTTTAACGAGATTTCTGCAGAGATGGCAAACCCAGACGCCGATTACGACGTGCTGCTGCCAGAGATGGGAGAACTGCAGGAAGCAATCGATGCGGTTGACGCTTGGGACCTTGACTCGCAGCTCGACCAGGCCATGAATGCGCTGCGTTGCCCTCCCTCAGACGCTCAGGTGAAGCACCTGTCGGGTGGTGAGAAGCGACGCGTAGCGCTGTGTAAGCTGTTGCTTGAAAAGCCCGACCTGCTCCTCCTTGATGAGCCCACGAACCACCTTGACGCAGAGAGTGTGCTCTGGCTGGAGCAGCACCTTTCGAAGTACCCCGGTGCCGTTATGGCCGTGACGCACGATAGGTACTTCCTCGACCACGTCGCAACCTGGATCTGCGAGGTTGACCGCGGTCGCCTCTATCCGTACGAGGGCAACTACTCGACCTACCTTGAAAAGAAGGCCGAGCGCCTCGAAGTTCAGGGTCGTAAAGACGAGAAGATGCAGAAACGACTCAAAGAAGAGCTTGAGTGGGTTCGCTCGAACTCGAAGGGCCGCCAGGCGAAGTCGAAAGCACGTCTCGCACGGTACGAAGAGATGGCTGCCGAGGCTGAGCGCACTCGCAAACTTGACTTCGAAGAGATCCAGATTCCAGCGGGGCCCCGACTCGGTAACCTCGTGTTGGAAGCCAAGAACCTCAACAAGGGATTCGACGGGCGAACACTCATCGACGGTCTTTCGTTCACGCTTCCGCGCAACGGCATCGTCGGTATTATCGGCCCGAACGGTGTTGGCAAGACGACGCTCTTCAAGACGATCGTTGGCCTCGAGCCTCTCGATGGCGGCGAGCTGCGCATCGGTGAGACAGTGAAGCTGAGCTACGTTGATCAGTACCGCGGCGGCATTGACCCCGATAAGACGGTTTGGGAAGTCGTTTCAGACGGCCTCGACTACATGCAGGTTGGCAACACCGAGATTCCTTCTCGCGCCTATGTCTCAACGTTCGGCTTCAAAGGGCCCGATCAGCAGAAACCAGCCGGTGTGCTTTCAGGTGGTGAGCGAAACCGTTTGAACCTCGCCCTGACGTTGAAGCAGGGCGGCAACGTGCTGCTGCTCGATGAGCCGACGAACGACCTCGATGTCGAAACACTGTCGAGCCTCGAAAACGCGCTGCTCGAGTTTCCCGGTTGCGCCGTGGTGATCACGCACGATCGCTGGTTCCTCGACCGCATCGCAACGCATATTCTGGCGTATGAGGGCACCGAAGAGAACCCGGCGAACTGGCACTGGTTTGAGGGCAACTTTGAGGCCTACGAGGCAAACAAGATTGATCGCCTCGGCCCAGAAGCAGCCAAGCCTTCAAGTGTTACCTACCGCAAACTCACGCGCGACTAGGGCTCGTTCATGGCGAGAATTCACGTTGAATTGCAGCAGCGTTGGTCTGATATGGATGCGTATCAGCACGTCAACAACGTTGCCTACGCGAGGTATTTCGAAGAAGCTCGAATCAAGCTCTTCTTCATGGGGAACACCCGTGAAGATACCGGCCTCGAGAAGCTCTTTCGCGACGATAGCCCCGACGGTATGAAAATGGTGGTTGCGAGTCAGACGATCGATTTTCTTGAGCCGATCGTGTATTCGTCAGAGCCGTTGACGGTGGAGCTGTGGCTCGGCCGTTTGGGTGGCGCGAGCCTTGATATTTATGGCGAGCTCTTTACTCACGGCCCCGAAAAGCGTGTTGCGGCGAGGTGCGTCACGACCGCGGTTGTGGTCGACGGAACCACGATGCGCCCGAAACGGCTGAGCGAAGAAGCCCGTGCAGCGGCTTCGAAGTGGACCGACGAGCCACTGAAGCTCGGGCGACGCTAGGCACAGCAAAAGGGGCTGGGCATCAGGGGAAACACCTGCCGCCCAGCCCCTTTCCTGTATTGAAGGCTCACTCTTCGGGCAACCGCACCGCGGTTTCCTGCGAAACGCTCGCGACGAGCTCGCCGTTTGTATTGAAGAAACGCCCATGCGAGAGACCGCGGCCTGACTGTGCTGTTGGAGAGGTGATCTCGTAAAGCAACCACTCGTCAACTTTGAAGGGGCGGTGAAACCACATCGCGTGGTCGAGACTCGCGCCCTTCATGCCGGGTGTTGCCCAGGGAACACCGTGTTTGCGCATGACCGGCTCCATGAGAAGGTAGTCGCTCGCGAAGGCCAACGCGGCACACTGAAAACTGTGGGGGCCTGGCATATCGTTGCGTGAGCGAAGCCAAACGTGTTGTGTTGACCTGTTTTCAGGGACGTTGAGCACGATGTCTCCCTCGACGTGCCGAAAATCGAAGGGGCGATTGAGAATCCAGCTCGCTTGCCGGTCAAGCGTAAGGTGACCATAGCGATCCCAAATGCTCGGAATGCTCTCTGGCTCGGGAAACTGGTTGATGTCGATGCTGTCTTGGTGCTCGACGCCTGCACTCTCGTCTTGAAATGACGAGATCATCGACATGAGTACCTCGCCGTTTTGGTAGGCCTGAGTGCGCCGGGTCGAATACGTGCGCCCATCGTGCAGACGAGCAACCTCAAAGGTCATGCGTTTCTCGCTGTCGCCCGGCCTCACGAAATAGCCGTGCATCGAGTGAATCTTGCGCCCCTCTGGCAGTGTCTCGCTGGCGGCTGCGATTGCCTGGCCGAGCACCTGCCCTCCAAATGCGCGGCCGTGGGGCGTGGGGAGGGCGGGACCGGTGAAGACGTCGTATCGGGTGCGTGCGTCTAGGTCGATGACCGCGAGCATGTCGCCGAGGTCGGGAACTCCAGCAAGCATCTTGCCTCCTTCAGTGCTGACAATGGCACTATTCTATGCGTTCTCGCCGATGCTCGCGTTTGCGAGGCATAAGCGGCGAGCCGCGTCTCGAACAGTATGAATGTGTCAGCGTTTATGGGCTTTCCTCAAGCAGCCCGGGGTAGCGTGTGCGTGTGAACGAAGTTTTTCTAGAAGACGAACACGCGGTGAGTGACCTCGTGCAACTCATGCAGCGTCTCGATCGTGTTGGCGGATCAGAGGTGCGTCTGAGAGCAGAGAACGGATCTCTCGCCTTATTCGGAAGCACCCAGGCGCCCGCCCACTTGGGCGATGCGACGCAGTTGGTGCTTGTGCACCGTGCGGTTGGCCTCGGGGCCCCGCTCGCTGAAGCAGTTGACACGGTGGTTGAGACCCGTGCGGTGCTTGATCGGCTTGCTCGCATTGATGAGGCTCCATGGGTTCTGCCGATTCCTCCGGTAAATCTTGCTGTTGCCTGGGCGGGTATGCTTCCTCCACGTTCTGGGTGGCAGCAAGAAGCAACGCTCGAGGCTGCTCCTCTGCATGACATCGCCATTCAGGGGGCTGACCGCGTTGCCCAGATGCTGCCAGAGAACCCGGGTCAGCTGCTCGTCGATAAAGCGAGGGCGGCAGTCTGGTCGTTGGAAGTTGCGCCGGGTATTCCTGCAGCGGCTGCACTCGCTCTTGACTCGATGGGGTTTTTGCGCGACCAGAAAATCGTGCTCGTTTCGAGAAGCCGCACGTGGCTGCGTCTCACTACCGAATACGGTGACGTATTTGTGCGCGATCAGCTTGGAATGCTGTGAGGCTTTCAGGCTGCAGTGTCAGTCAGGTAAGATAGAGAGTTGGAACAAGGAGAACACTATGTCGAACGGTATTATCGAACCCCCCATCGACGAGCTGCTCAAGCACGTTGACTCAAAGTACGCACTCGTGACGTTTGCCGCGCAGCGTGCACGCCAGATCAATAGCTACTACACCGATCTGCACGACGGAAACCTCTTCGACAACGTGGGCCCTCTCGTTGACTCGTCGGTTGATGACAAGCCTCTCTCGATTGCTCTTCACGAGATCGTCGAGGGCAAGCTGCAGATGACGCAGATCGACGAGGAGTAACCTCGCTTAAACACTGACCCCAGAGTTCAGCCTCGAGTGTCAGTGGCGCCAGCTATCTTTGTGAGAGAGCTGGCGTTCTTTTATTTCTTAGTAACGCACGAACCTTCAGACGGAGCACACCATGGCACTGCGACTTTTTACCTCAGAATCGGTCACCGAGGGGCATCCCGACAAAATCTGTGACCGCATCTCAGATTCGATCCTCGATGCGATGCTGCGCGATGACCCTGCATCTCGCGTCGCGGTTGAAACACTTGCAACAACGGGCCTCGTGCACGTTGCCGGTGAAGCTCGCACGCAGAGCTACGTTGCCGTCGCAGACGTCGTGCGCGAGGTGTTGAACGAGATTGGGTTCGTCTCAAGCGAGATGGGCTTTGACGGTAACTCGTGCGGTGTTTCAGTGTCTATTGGACAGCAGTCGCCTGACATTGCTGCCGGGGTTGATACCTCACTCGAAGCACGCGAAAACCGAGGGGCTGACGAACTTGACCAGCTTGGGGCGGGCGATCAGGGCATCATGTTCGGCTACGCCTGTGATGAGACCACCGAGCTGCAGCCGCTTCCAAGCTGGCTCTCACATCGCCTTGCTGAGCAGCTCACCGCGGTGCGCAAGAACGGTACGCTCGCGTACCTTCGCCCCGACGGCAAGACACAGGTCACCGTGGGTTACGAAGGCGAGACTCCGGTGTCGGTTGAAACGGTTGTTGTTTCAACGCAGCATGCTCCAGGCGTGACCCAGGAACAGATTCACGAAGACATCGAGCGGGAGGTCATTCGCCCGGTTCTTCAGTCGGTTCCTCAGCTCACTTCAGACGGTGCGCAGTTGCTCATTAACCCTGCGGGACCTTTCGTCGTTGGCGGGCCGATGGGCGACGCCGGTTTGACCGGCCGCAAAATTATTATTGACACCTATGGTGGTGCCGCCCGCCACGGGGGTGGAGCCTTCAGCGGTAAAGACCCCTCAAAGGTCGACCGTTCAGGTGCCTACGCGATGCGCTGGGTCGCCAAGCACTGTGTTCGCGCGGGCCTTGCTCGCCGCATTGAGGTGCAGGTCGCCTACGCGATCGGTCGGGCAGAGCCGGTTGGCATTTACGTCGAGGCATTCGGTACTGAGACCGTTCCGCTTGAGACGATTGAGCGAGCTATTCGCGAGGTCTTTGACCTGCGACCGGCTGCCATTATTCGTGATCTCGACCTCTTGCGGCCAATCTATGCGTTGACCTCTGCTTACGGCCACTTCGGTCGTGAGCTGCCAGAATTTACATGGGAGCACACGCCTCGGGTCGACGAGCTGCGTCTTGCAGCAGGGCTCGAATAGGGGCGAGCGCGGTGGAGCTTCAGGTGCATACCCCAGCAATACCGAGGGTTGCGCGTGTGCTCCTGGACTCTGGGCTCCCGCAGCTCGATCATCTTTTTGACTATGAGGTGCCCGAGCCACTGAGGCAAGAGATACGGGTGGGGCAGCGCGTTAAGGTGCCTCTTCGGTCGCGGCAGCGTGACAGCCTTGGCTTCGTCATCGAACTCGTCGATGAATCAGCGTTCCAGGGCGAGCTTGCGCAACTCTCGCAGATTGTCTCGCCAGTGCCCATGCTCACGCCGGAGGTGTGGCATTTGGTGAGGGCTGTTGCCGACAGAGCTGGCGGTAGTGCAGCAGACCTTATTCGTCTCGGGGTGCCAAACCGGCACGTTCGAGCCGAAAAAGCGTACTTTGCCTCGAAAGAGGGCGAGTGTTCGTGCGAAAGTGAGAGTGGGCAGCACCGAGAAGGAGCTATCTCGGCTTTGGCGAACGAAGGCGACGGGGGCTTAGCGGCAGAACCCTTACGCATCGCCAACACCGAGGCGGTGAGCGCGGCCGAACAGCTGTGTGGTGGAGCACGTCTCGCTCTTACTGTCTCTGGCGCGCCCGTGCGGCTCGAAACCGGAGAGTGGGTGAGCGCATGGGCTTATCACTTTGCCTCAACCGCGCTCGCAACGGTCGCCTCTGGACGAAGTGCCATCGTCGCAGTGCCCGATTACCGTGACCTTGATCAACTCGATGACACGCTCAAAGCGCTTGGAGCGCAAGAGGTTATTCGGCTCGACGCCCGCCGCCCGGCTGCTGAGCGATACACGAGCTTTCTCAACGCGCTTGAGGCGCGCCCGAGGTTGCTCATCGGTAACCGTTCTGCGCTCTACGCTCCAGCCCATGAGCTGGGGGCGATGCTGCTCTGGAACGACGGCGATCCGCTCTTTGAAGAACCGCTTGCTCCTTACGTGCACGTGAGAGATGCTGCGCTCGTTCGAGCGCAGCAGAGCGGGGCAGGGCTACTGCTTGGGGCGCATGTTATGAGCGCAGAGGCGCAGCGCTTCGTTGACATGGGCTACTTCGCTGAGGGAGCCACGGGGGCACGGCGGCAAAAGATCATGCACTCGGGCTCGCTCACCGCAGACGAGCGGGTGATTGGTCGCATACCGGAGTTCGCAACGAAGAAGCTTCGCGAGGGGCTGCTCGAGGGCCCGGTGCTCGTGCAGGTTGCGGCTCCTGGCTACGCGCCGGTCATGGTGTGTGGCGAGTGCCACGATATGGCGCGGTGCTCACACTGTCGCGGCCCGCTTGGGCAGTCGGCTGGCGGTACCGTTTCGTGTCGCTGGTGCGGTTCGAGCGCTCGCGGGCTCTCTTGCGAAACCTGCCGTGGCACTCGATTTGAGATACGTGGCGCCGGCTCTGAGCGCACTGCAGAGCAGTTTGCGCAAATGTTTCCCGAGACAATGATTGTCGTGAGCGACGGGAACCATCAGCGAAGCCGAGTCGACGCTCGGCCACAGGTCGTGGTGGCCACGCGAGGCGCTGAGCCCATCGCCGCAGGAGGCTACCGCGCAGTCGTGTTGCTCGATGTCGACCGAATCGTGAGCGCCCCTTCGCTGAAAGCGGGCGAAGACGCGCTGCGCTGGTGGCACGGGGCAGCCTCGCTCGCGAAAGAAGGGGCTCCAATCGTGATTACCGGCGGTGCAGGGCCCATGGTGCGCGCATTCGTGACCGGACGTGAACATGAGTGGCTGCGCAGTGAGCTCCAGGATCGCAAGCAGCTACGTTTTCCGCCGATGGTTCGCATTGCAACCGTGACGGGTGCTCGCGAGCTGGTGCAAGAAGCACTTGACGCGGTATCGGGGGTTCAGAACCTCGACGTGCTAGGGCCAACACCGGCACCAGACTCAACCGTACGAGCCATCGTGCGTTTCGGGTACTCGCAGGGGGCTGAGGTCGCCGCGAAGCTTCGCGCGGTTCTCGTCTCGCAAGCCGCATCTTCGGCAGCGAAAGCATATGCGGCACGCAAAAAAGGCGCAAAACGTGGGGCTCCAGCAGGTGCCCTGCGACTACGATTTGACGACGCACAGGCGTTTGACGAACAAGGAGACGAACTCGAATGAGGGTAGTGTTTGCAGGAACGCCTGAGGTTGCGACCTCGGCTCTCAATCAACTCGTGGCCTCACGCCATGAAGTTGTAGGGGTGATCACGAGAGAAGATGCCCCTCTTGGAAGAAAGCGGGTGCTTACCCCGTCACCCGTGGCGACGCTCGCCGACGAGCACGGAATTCCCGTGGTTAAAGCGAACCGGCTCACCGAAGAGGTCACCGAGTGGGTTCGTGAACGTAACGCTGATCTGGGCGTTGTGGTTGCCTACGGCGGCCTCCTGAAGTCAGCGTTGCTTGAAACGCCACGCCTCGGGTGGGTGAACCTTCACTTCTCATCGTTACCACGCTGGCGCGGTGCGGCGCCCGTGCAACGCGCGCTCATGAACGGTGAGCAGGAGCTTGGGCTGAGCGTGTTCCGACTCGTTGAAGCACTTGACGCTGGCGATATTGTTGCTAACGCGACGGTGAGATTCGAACCTGGCACCACGGCAGGCGCTGCGCTTGAAGCACTCGCCGTCGAGGGTGGTCCGCTCATTCTGCAGGCGCTCGAAACGCTTGAAACAAATCCTGAGGCGGGCACGGCGCAGGCAGGAGAAGTGAACTATGCGCACAAGCTTGAGCGCGGTGATGGCAAACTTGATCCAACCGAATCCGTGGAGTCCTTCATGGCCCACTGGGCAGGCGTGACCCCCGAGCCAGGAGCCTTCGTGCTTGCTGACGGTGAACCGGTGAAGCTTCACGAAATCCGAGCGGGAGAGACCGAAGCGCCCCTCGTTGCCGGTACCGCACGCATCGTCGGTAAGCGGGCCTTGCTCGGTACAGCCTCTGGCCCGGTAGAACTCGTCCGTGTGCAGCCAGCAGGCAAGGGTGCAATGGACGGGGCCGCGTGGCTGCGGGGTCGCGGCGGCGAGCAGGTGATCTCATGAGCGGGGCACGCCAAAGCAAGAAACCCCACTGCTCGCCGGCACGTTTTGTTGCTTACGAGGTGCTGAGAGACGTTGCCGATCGTGACGCCTACGCCAACCTCGCGCTGCAAGCCCGTATTCGTGAGGCGCGGCTGAACGACCAAGACGCGGCCTTCGCGACCGAGCTCACCTCGGGAACGCTGCGCTTTGCAGGGAAGTACGATGCCATCATCGAACTCGCTACGGGCAGGAAGATCTCGGCGATCGACCCGGCGGTACACACGGTGTTGCAACTCGGCGTGCACCAACTCGTCACGCTGGAAACCCCAAAACACGCCGCGATTCACGAACAGGTTGAACTCGCGAAGGGAGTCGCAGGAATGCGCACCTCGGGCTTCGTCAACGGGGTGCTTCGCACGGTTTCTCGCACGAGTCCCGAAGACTGGGAAGCGCGTATTGTCGAGGGCATCGGCAATGACCGAGACCGGCTCGCGACGCTGTATTCGCACCCAAGGTGGATCGTCGACGCCCTCGCTGATGCGCTTGACGCTGAAGATCGTGGCAGCGAACTCGAAGCGACGCTCATCGCCAATAACGAGCCGCCGAGAGTGCAGCTCGCGATTCTCGAGGGCGAGATGACCCCTGAGCTTGCAGGTGAAACACTCACCGCTACCGGTGTTTCACCGCTTGCGTATGAGCTCAGCTCAGGCAACCCAGCTCAGGTTATTGCAGCGCTCACTGGTGCCGGCGTTACCGCCAAGGTGCAAGACCAGGGGTCGCAGCTCGCAGCTCTTACCCTCACCGAAGCGGCACCAGTGCGCGATGGCGAAGCATGGCTTGATCTCTGCGCTGGGCCCGGCGGCAAAACCGCGGTACTTGCGGCTACCGCAAGACAGCACGGGGCGACCGTTCGCGCGAACGAGGTGACCCCACACCGTGCCGAGCTCGTGCGTTCGTCGGTGAAAGACTTTACCGACGTCGTGACCGTCGTTTCGCACGATGGGCGCTCCGAGGAGGCTTACGGTGCAACGCAGTACGATCGCATTCTCGTTGATGCACCGTGCAGCGGGCTGGGGGCGTTACGCCGCAGGCCAGAGGCACGGTGGCGTAAGAAACCGGCTGACGTCGAACCGCTGCACACCCTCCAGCGCGAACTCTTGTCGGCTGCCACCGCACACCTGGCGCCCGGTGGATTCCTGGCATATGTGACTTGCTCACCGCACCTGCACGAAACACGAGACGTTATTGAGCAGCACCTGCGCGAACACGAAGAGCTCGAACTCTGCGAGAGCACGGTTCGAGTGAACGGTGCGGGCGACCACGCGGCTACCGTGCAACTGTGGCCGCACCGTGATAACGCCGACGCAATGTTTATTGCCCTCATGCGTAAGAAAGACGCGCGCGGGGCAGAGCTCACCGAGAAGCCTTAGGATACATAGTTGTGAAGAGCCCCCGCATTAACCCCAGTATTCTCTCTGCCGACTTCGTCAATCTCCAGGCAGAACTCGAGGCGATCGCTAGCGCAGACCTCGTGCACGTCGACGTGATGGACAACCATTTCGTGCCAAATCTCACCATGGGGCCACCCATTGTCGAGCGCATCCAGGCGGTTTCGCCCGTGCCCCTCGACATGCACCTCATGATCGCCGACGCTGACCGCTGGGCACCAGGGTATGCAGAACTCGGCGCCTATTCGGTGACCTTTCACGCAGAAGCAACGAACGATCCAGTCGCTCTTGCTCGAAAGATTCGCGACATTGGCGCCCGTGCCGGCATCGCGCTCAAGCCCGGCACCGACGTTGCACCATACCTCGATCTGCTGCCGGAGTTCGATCAGCTGCTCGTTATGACCGTCGAGCCAGGCTTTGGAGGTCAGGCGTTCATGCCCGACATGATGCCCAAACTGCAGCGGGTCGCCGAAGCGAAAAAAGCGCACGGGCTCGATATCTGGCTTCAGGTTGACGGAGGTATTACGGTCGATACCATTGGCATGGCCGCCGAGGCAGGCGCAGACACCTTCGTTGCTGGTTCGGCCGTGTACGGTGGGGTTCCAGAGCAGCGCATCGCTGAGCTGCGAGCAGCAGCAAACGCACATGTGCACACCAAGGCCTAAGAATCGCGGTACGATGGTGAACGTGAAAACCTTTGACACACTCTTTGTCGAGCTGACTGAGAAAGCACGTACGCGCCCAGAGGGCAGCGGAACGGTGAAGCAGCTCGATGCCGGAGTACACGCAATCGGCAAAAAAATTGTCGAAGAGGCAGCCGAGGTATGGATGGCTGCGGAGTACGAGAGCGACGAAGCGCTCGCTGAAGAGATCAGCCAGCTGCTGTACCACCTTCAGGTGATGATGGTCGCGAAGGGTCTGACGCTCGACGATGTCCATCGACATCTGTGATCGAACGCACTCAAACCCTCTGTTACCTCACTCTGAAAGGCCCCCATGCTTCGCGTAGCGATTCCAAATAAGGGTTCACTCTCTGAAATTGCGGCACAAATGCTTGCAGAAGCCGGCTACAACGGCCGTCGCGACTCACGAACACTCGTTTCAGCCGACGAACGAAACGGCGTTGAATTCTTCTACCTTCGCCCGAGGGACATTGCGACCTATGTGGCATCAGGTGCTCTCGACGTTGGCATCACCGGCCGAGACCTCTTAAGGGACTCGGGAGCCGGGGCCTACGAAATTGCCGAACTGCAGTTCGCAGACTCGACCTTCCGCTTCGCTGCTCCCGCCGACAGCATCACCGAGCTCGCGCAGCTCGAGGGCAAACGCGTGGCAACGAGCTACCCGAAGCTCGTTGACGACTTCTTGCTTGAGCGCGGTATTCATGCGGTCACCGTCAAACTTGACGGAGCCGTCGAATCTGCGGTGCGTTTGGGAGTTGCCGACGCGGTCGCCGATGTGGTCTCGACCGGGGCAACCCTCCGGGCAGCGGGTCTCTCGATTTTCGGGCCGGTGATTCTCGAATCAACCGCGCTGTTGATCGGTGGGCCGAATGAACACAACGGCGCCGTCGATCGCCTCCTACGCAGGCTGCAGGGTGTGCTCGTAGCACGCAACTACGTGATCATGGATTACGACCTGCCCGCCGAAAAGCTTGAAGAAGCAACCTCGATCGCCTCAGGATTCGAATCACCCACGGTCCAGCCGCTCTTTGACGAAGAGTGGGTCGCCGTTCGCGTCATGGTGCCGGCCAACGAAGCCGCCGACATTATGGACGAGTTGCAGGCCATCGGGGCGAAAGCCATTCTCGTAACCGCGATTCATGCTGCGAGGATTTGACACTACACACTCATTCCGAAGGGAGCTGAAATGGCAGCCGTGCACGTAATTCCATGTCTGGACGTTAACGGGGGGAGGGTTGTCAAGGGTGTGAACTTTGTCGACCTTCAAGATAAGGGCGACCCCGTTGAATTCGCGAGGCGCTATGTCGCCCAGGGCGCAGACGAACTCGTCTTTCTTGATATCTCGGCCACGGTTGAAGAACGCGGCACCACGGTCGACATGGTGCGTCGCGTCGCAGCCGAGATTCCGATTCCGTTCTCGGTCGGCGGCGGCGTTCGCTCGGTTGACGATGCGAAGAAACTGCTTGAGGCAGGCGCCACGAAGGTTGGCGTCAACAGCGCTGCGATCCAGCGTCCTGAACTCGTGACCGAGCTCTCAGAAGCCATCGGGCCCGAAGCACTCGTGCTCGCGATCGACGTCAAAGTCGATAAGGCGCAGGACTCGGGTTACACCGTGCTCACCCACGGCGGTAAGACCTCAGCGAACGTTGACGCAGTTGCGTGGGCCGAAGAGGTTGCCTCGCGCGGCGCAGGCTCGATTCTGCTGACCTCGCTCACAGCCGACGGAACCCTTGACGGTTACGACCTCGACATCACAGCCCAGATTGCGGCTGCCGTGCAGGTACCCGTGATTGCCTCGGGCGGAGCGGGCAAGCTTGAAGACTTTGCACCCGCGGTGCAGGCAGGCGCGGCACACGTGCTCGCGGCCTCGGTGTTTCACGACGGTACGCTTACGGTTCAAGACGTCAAAGAGACTCTCGCGGCAGCTGGGTGTGAGGTAACCGAATGACACTGTTTCGCGACGAGGTGTCAGAAGAAGAGATCACCCCGTATCTTGACCGCATCACCTTCACCGATGACGGCCTCGTGCCCGCGATCATTCAAGACGATGAGTCGCTCGACGTGCTCATGCTCGCGTGGATGAACCGCGAAGCACTCAGGCGCACTCTCACCGAGGGGCGCGTGACCTTCTGGTCGCGCTCACGCTCTGAGTACTGGCGCAAGGGCGATACCTCTGGGCATCGGCAGTACGTGCGTTCAGTATCGTTTGATTGCGATCAAGATACGATGCTCATCAGAGTTATTCAACAGGGCGCCGCGTGTCATACCGGCACTCGAACCTGCTTTATTGACGGCTATGTTCCTGCTGTCGTCACCGAAATCACCGACGAGTAAGCGATCCGATGACCCTCACGACAACCCGCGCCGCCTTTGACCAGGCGGCCGCAACGAACCCGATCGTTTCTGTGTGCCGTGAGGTATTCGCAGACTCTGACACGCCGGCGAGCATTTACCGAAAGGTTGCGGCATCGCGGCCCGGGACTTTTCTGCTCGAATCGGCTGAACAGGGCGGGGTATGGACTCGCTTCTCGTTCGTCGGCGCCGGCTCCTTCGGTGTCCTGAGCGAGCGGGACGGGCACGCCTACTGGGCCGCGAGCCCTGATTCGGTGATGTCTGAAGAACGACTATTGCCAGGGGGTGTTGCCTCGCTTGAGCCGCTCGAAGCGGTGCAAGCCGCCTACGAGCGCTGGAAGGCCGATCAGGTCGACGGGCTTCCGCCGCTCGCAAGCGGGTTCGTGGGGTACATCGGGTGGGACACGATCCGCCAAATCGAGACCACACTGCCAGACCCAGGTTTTGGCCCCGCAGAGGTTCCTGTGCAAGGTTTGAGCTTCGTCTCTGAACTCATCGTGATTGATCACCGCGAGGGGTCGGTCATTCTCATCGCCAACGTTGTGACCGACGAAGAGGCTGCTCCTCTCGATAACGCCTGGGACGATGCTCAGGCCCGCCTTGACGAGCTGCAACGTTCACTTGCGGCGAGTGCTGCGGCGCCGGTTTCGACGCTTAACCGTGATGCGGTGACCGATGCGAAGCGCGTCACGCCACAGACCGAGTACCTCAGGCTCGCGCAACTCACGATCGACCGTATTCGCGAGGGTGAGGCCGGTCAGGTCGTTGTCTCGCAGCGGTTCGACACCGAATGTACAGCTGATCCACTCGATGTGTATCGCGTGCTGCGACACCTCAACCCGAGCCCGTACCTCTACCTGCTCTCGTACGAGGGGCACGATGGCGAGCCGTTCTCGGTCGTCGGTTCGAGCCCCGAGGCCCTGATCACGGTCAACGGTGGGCGAGTGATTACGCACCCGATTGGCGGATCGAAGCCACGCGGAACCGACGCGAGTCACGACCTGCAGCTCGAGAAAGAACTGCTCGCCGACAACAAAGAGCGCACCGAGCATGAGATGCTGGTGGGTCTTTCAAAGCGTGACCTTTCGACGTTCTGTGTGCCCGAGAGCGTGCATGTGAGCGACCTCATGCGCATCGAGCGTTACAGCCACGTCATGCACATTGTCTCGACGGTTGAGGGCGAGCTTCGACCGGAGGAGTCTCCGGTTTCGGCGCTCAGGGCAACGTTCCCGGCGGGTACGCTGTCGGGCGACCCGAAGCCGAAGGCGCTCGCGATTATCGATGAGCTCGAAACGGCAAGCAGGGGAGTGTACGGCGGGGTTGTCGGGTATTTCGGTCTCGGGGGCGATGCTGACCTCGCGATCGCGATTCGAACGGCGACGATCCGCTCAGGTATTGCAACGGTTCAAGCGGGCGGCGGCATCGTTGCAGATTCGGTTCCCGCCTCAGAAGACGAGGAATGCCGTAACAAGGCGGCTGCGCCGTTGCGGGCCGTAGCGATCGCAAACACGCTTGTTGAGGAGAAGTAACCTAGGCATGACCAAACGCAACCTTGTTTCGCTGCTGCTCCTGCTTGCGGTAGCGATGCTCTTCGTGATTACGAGGCCCTGGCTTGAGCTCCAGCTCATTCCAAGCGCTGCCGCGCACGGTGACGTGACGGTGACGGGAACCGCTGGGAACAAGGCCCTCATGCCGGTGGCGATTGCGCTCTTGGCTATTGGCGCCGTGCTCGGCATCGCGGGTCGCGCGCTGCGAGTCGCCCTCGGTGCGCTCACCGCGGTGTTTGGAGGGTGGATCGCCTGGTCTGCGTTCTCGGGAGTGCTCGGCGGGCAAGACGCTGAGATCGACTTTGCAAAAGCCTCGATCGCTGAGGCAACCGGCATTCTCTCATCATCACCCATTGACGTTGTTGACCTCATGCAAGTCACGGTGTGGCCGACGGTCACGGTTGTGCTCGGCCTGCTCGTGCTGCTCGTGGGCCTCGCGGTCGCGGTGTTCGGCTGGAACTGGGCGCAGGGTGGCAAGCGCTATGAGGCGAAGGGGTCGCAGGGCAAGAAGAAGACGCGGCGCCCTGACGGGTCAGCCGACCGCATTGCTGACTGGGATGCGCTCTCTGAGGGTGACGACCCGAGCGATGAACTTGGGCCAGAAGACTTCAGCGGGGGCGACGACGGTGCGGAAGCGCCGGGCCGCTCCTGAACCACGCCGGGTGAGAGTTCGCTCATTTGCGAGTGACCGGCTAAACTGTGATGTGAAGACTTGATAAAAGGAGATTCATGACTGACCGCCTTGATGAGTATGGCCACGGAGATTCACCGGCTGCATGGACTGCAGTGCTGATTATGCTGCTTGCATTTGCTGTGGGCACGGTTGCTTTCTTCTTCCACCAGGCTTGGCTGGTGTGGATCAGCGCCGGCGTGCTTGTGCTTGGTCTCCTGGTAGGCGTGATCATGGCTAAAGCAGGCTACGGCGTAAAGGGACCAAAGTTCGTTCCTAAGTCTCACGACTAAACCGTGCTAGACGACCTGCTTCGCGGGGCGCTTGACGATGCTGCTTCGAGGGAGGCTCAGCTACCACTGAGCCACCTCGAAGCGCTTGCGTTAGAGGCCCCTGCAGCGTTGAACGCGCTTGAGTTTCTTGCTCCCGCCGATCACATGAAGGTGATTGCCGAGGTGAAGCGCGCGAGCCCCTCACGCGGTGACCTCGCTGCGATTCCCGAACCCCACGAACTTGCGATGCAGTATGAGGCTGGAGGTGCGAGCACCGTGAGTGTGCTCACCGAGGGTCGCAAGTTCAAAGGCTCGCTCGACGATCTGCGCAGTGTTCGCCAGAACGTGAATATTCCCGTGCTGCGCAAAGACTTCATTGGTAACGCGTACCAGGTGTACGAGGCGAGGGCTGCTGGGGCAGACCTCGTTTTGCTCATCGTCGCAGCGCTTCCGCAATCGACGCTCGAATCGCTCTACAAGCTCATCATTGAGCTCGGGATGACGCCACTCGTTGAGGCTCACTCCGACGAAGAGGTTGAGCGCGCGATTCAGCTTGGTTCCAAGCTCATTGGCGTGAACGCGCGCGACCTATCGACTTTTGAACTCGACCGCGAGCTGTTTGGTCGCGTGAGTGACGTGATTCCGAAGGGCACCATCAAGGTTGCTGAATCGGCTGTTCGTGGAGTCGACGACGTCGAGCATTACCGCCGTGCTGGCGCTGACGTTGTGCTCGTCGGCGAAGCACTCGTGATCGAGGGCGCACCGCGCGAAGCTGTTCGCGCTTTCACCCAGGTTGCCTAACCATCAGATAACACAGATAGAGGTTTCGATGACGAAGCAAGAGGGGCTCGGCCAAGCTCAGGGCCCATACTTCGGAGATTTTGGCGGTCGGTTTGTTCCCGAATCGCTCATTCAAGCGCTCGACGATCTTACGGTTGCTTGGGAAGCCGCGAAGGCTGACCCCGCATTCCACGAAGAACTCGACGCACTGCTCAAGGACTACACGGGACGGCCTTCGCCGATTACCGAGGTGCAGAAGTTTGCAGCGCTCGCTGGGGGTGCGCGCATCTTCTTGAAACGCGAAGATCTGAACCACACCGGCTCGCACAAGATTAACAACGTGCTGGGCCAGGCCCTGCTGACAAAACGTATTGGTAAAGATCGCATCATTGCCGAGACCGGTGCTGGGCAGCACGGTGTCGCGACCGCGACGGCGGCAGCGCTGTTCGGCCTCAAATGCACCATCTACATGGGGGCGGTCGATACCGAGCGCCAGGCGCTCAACGTTGCTCGCATGCGTCTGCTCGGAGCCGAGGTCATCGCGGTTCAGGCGGGCACCCGCACGCTCAAGGACGCGATCAACGAGGCTTTTCGTGACTGGGTAACCAACGTCGAGACCACGAACTACGTGTTTGGTACGGTCGCAGGCCCTCACCCTTTCCCTGAGATGGTGCGTGACCTGCAGCGCGTTATTGGTGTCGAAGCGCGTGAGCAGATGCTCGAGCGCACCGGCAAGCTTCCCGACGCGATTGCTGCCTGTGTGGGCGGCGGGTCAAACGCGATGGGCATCTTCCACGCCTTTCTCGACGACGAAGCGGTTGCGCTGTACGGTTTTGAAGCCGGCGGCGAGGGCGTCGAGACCTCGAGGCACGCGGCAACACTGACGCTCGGTAGGCCCGGCGTGCTGCATGGCGCGAAGAGCCTGCTGCTGCAAGACGAAGACGGCCAAACCCTTGATTCCCACTCGATCTCGGCAGGGCTCGACTACCCGGGCATCGGCCCCGAGCACGCGTGGTTGCACTCGATTGAGCGCGCTCGATACCAGCCCGTGACCGATGCCGAGGCGATGCAGGCGCTGCTCGATCTCTCTCGTACTGAAGGAATTATTCCCGCAATCGAGTCTTCGCACGCGCTCGCAGGCGCACTCAAACTCGCCGCGACGATGAGCCCAGACGAGACGGTGCTCGTGAGCCTTTCGGGCCGAGGCGACAAAGACATGGAAACCGCGGGCCAGTACTTCGGCCTCTTCGATCAAGCAGACCAGGAGGCGTGATGAGCCAGGTCACGAACATGATTCGCACGCGCCGCGACGACTCGCGTGGCGCCCTCATCGGGTACCTGCCGGTCGGGTTTCCTGATGTCGCGACGAGCATTGATGCCGCAGAAGCCCTCGTGCGCGGCGGTGTCGATATTATCGAATTCGGCCTCCCGTACTCCGACCCGGGCATGGACGGTTCGGTGATTCAGGCAGCCACCGTCGAGGCGCTGAAAAACGGGGTCAAGGTCTCTGACGCCTTCACCGCGATCGAAGAGCTCACGAAGCGTGTTGACGTTCCGGTCGTCATCATGACGTACTGGAACCTCGTCATGAGCCAGGGCGTTGAATACTTCGCCGAGCGCCTCAAGAACGCTGGTGGCGCGGGGCTCATTACCCCAGACCTCATTCCTGACGAGGCGGCTGAGTGGATCAGTGTCTCTGATGAGTTCGAGCTGGATCGCATTTTTCTCGCGGCCCCGACCTCGACTGAGCAGCGGCTCGAGCGCATTAGCGAGTTGAGCCGTGGCTTTGTCTACACGGTCTCGACCATGGGAGTCACGGGTGCTCGAACCGACGTTGACAACGCCGCTCGTGAGCTTGTCGGCAGACTCCGTGACGTCGGCTGCGAGAACAGCTGCGTCGGTCTCGGCATTTCGTCCGGGGCTCAGGTGCGCGAGGTGCTCGAATATGCCGACGGCGCCATCGTGGGTTCTGCGCTCGTGAAGGCTCTCGCCGAGGGCGGGGTGACGCGGGTGCAACAGGTTGCTGAAGAACTCGCGACTGGAAAACTGCGCTAGACGAACCTTGGCAGAGCCTCAACGCTCAGCCGCACGCTGGTATTACGCCGTCTAAGATGGTGTGAGACGTTACCGACAAGAAAGTAGGCTGCATTGATGCTTTTCATGAGCATTCCGAGCCCTGACACGAACTCGTTCAACATCGGGCCTGTTCCGATTGCATACTACGCACTGTGCCTCATCGCGGGCATGGTCGTTGCTCGCATCTGGACGGGCTCACGCCTCACGAAGCGTGGGGGAGAACCGGGCGTTGCGCTCGATTTCACTCTTTGGGCAGTCGCGCTCGGCATCGTTGGTGCGCGCCTCTACCACGTGCTTACACACGCGGGCGACTACTTTGGTCCTGGCAAGAATCCCATCGAGATTATTCGTATCGATCACGGCGGTATCGCGATCTTCGGTGCGCTGCTCGGCGGTGCACTCGGTATTCTCATCGCGTCACGTCTCACGGGTGTTCGATTCTTCTCGTTCGCAGACGCGCTCGTGCCTGGTCTGCTCCTTGCGCAGGCTGTCGGCCGCCTCGGTAACTGGTTCAACCACGAGCTTTTCGGTGGCCCTACGACGCTGCCCTGGGGCCTCGAGATCGAGACGACGAACCCGGCCTTTCCGGTTGGCATGCCCGAGGGTACGCTCTTTCACCCGACGTTCCTCTACGAGATCATCTGGAACATTCTGGGCATTGTTGTTCTGCTCGCGATTGAGAAGCGCCTTGCGCCTCGCTGGGGTCAGTTCATCGCACTCTACTTCATCTGGTACGGCATCGGCCGCGCGTGGATCGAATCGGTGCGCGTCGACCCGAGCTACCAGTTCTTCGGCTTCCGCACCAACGTGCTCATGGCCTTTGCGATCATTCTGCTCGGCGTCGTGCTGTACTTCGTCCAGCGCCGCAGGCACCCTGGCCTCGAAGCATCGGTGTACCTGCCCGGCCGCATGCGCAACGATGAACTCGCGCTCGTCGCAACGAACGACCCAGAAGAGTACTACCACGTGCTCGAGCACACCTCACCAAAGCTCAACCCTCAGCCGGCCAACTAGGTCATTAGGAGCATCATGCGTCACGCAAAGATCGTCGCCACGTGGGGCCCAGCGGTTTCAAGCTACGGCAACACCCTCACCCTCATTCAGGCCGGTGTGAACGTCGCGAGGATGAACCTCTCGCACGGCGAGCACTACATTCACGAGGGCGTCTTTCGCAACATTCGGCGTGCTGAAGAAGAGGTTGGTCGGCCGATCGCGATTCTCGCCGACCTGCAGGGGCCAAAAATTCGCCTCGGCAAGTTTGAGGGCGGGCCGTACTCGCTCGAAGAGGGCGACGAGTTTGCGATTACGACCCGCGACATTGTTGGCGACGCAACGATCTGCGGCACGACGCACAAGGCGCTTCCGGGCGATGTGAGTGTCGGCGATCCGCTGCTCATTGACGACGGTAAGGTGACGTTGCGCGCGACCCGAGTGACCGAAGACACCGTGCACACGGTTGTCGAGGTGCCCGGTGATGTCTCGAACAACAAGGGCATCAACCTGCCTGGCGTTGCCGTGAATGTTCCTGCGCTCTCTGAGAAAGATGAAGACGACCTGCGTTGGGCTCTTGAGCTCGGGGTTGATTACATCGCACTCTCGTTCGTGCGTGACGCGAAAGATGTTGAGCGCGTGCACGAAATCATGGACGAGGTTGGCGTTCGCCTGCCCGTGATCGCCAAGATCGAGAAGCCACAGGCCGTTGAGAACCTCGAAGAGATTGTCGATGCTTTCGACGGCATTATGGTTGCCCGTGGTGACCTCGGTGTTGAGTTGCCGCTGGAACAGGTTCCGGTTGTGCAAATGCAGGCAATTTCGCTGGCTCGCGAGCACGCGAAGCCAGTTATCGTCGCGACCCAGGTGCTCGAATCAATGATTGAGAACCCGCGGCCAACGCGCGCCGAGGCCTCAGACTGCGCGAATGCCGTGCTTGACGGCGCCGACGCGGTCATGCTGTCGGGCGAGACGAGCGTTGGTGCCTGGCCCATCGAAGCGGTCTCAACCATGGCCCGCATCATCAAGTCGACCGAGGAGCAGGCGCTGGAGCGCATTGAGCCGATGCGCACGCGGCCGAAGACCCAGGGTGGCGCGCTCACGCTTGCTGCGGCAGAAGTCGCGGCAACGCTCGGCGCGAAGAGCATCTGCATCTTCACCGAGTCGGGTGACACGGTTCGCCGAGTTTCACGCTTGCGCACCCCGATTCCCATCTATAGCTTTGCCCCGAGTAGCTCGGTGCGCCGACAGCTCGAGATGACGTGGGGCGCGAGAAGCTACGAGACGGCACGCGTCGCTTCGACCGACGAGATGTTCGCCCAGGTCGATGACGTGCTGCTTGAACGGGGCCTTGAGCACCTCGGTGAGACGGTCATCGTGATCGCGGGCACGCCCGCGGGTGTCGTCGGCACGACGAACACGCTGCGCATTCACCGACTGGGTGAAGCGAGCGGTCGCCTCGAGCCCGGCGCAAAGGTCGCGTCAGAAACGAAGTAATCGCGAAACAAATTTTTACGGAGGGGCTGCCGTAGGGTAGTGTTACTTCGTGGCCGAAAGGCCGAATGCCGGATTGGCGGAATCGGTAGACGCGGCGCACTCAAAATGCGTTGTCGAAAGACGTGTGGGTTCGAGTCCCACATCCGGTACCAAACACGAGGGGCCCTCTCGCTTCATTGCGGGAGGGCCCCTCGTTTACGTTCCGAGAAGCGGCTGCGGATCGATCGCGATTGCCGTGGCAACATCGCTCTAGCGAGGCGCGAGAAACCCGCAAACGAAAGAACGGCGTTCATTTTTTCAACAGTGGTCGGCCAGAATAGAGCATTCTCGCAAAAAAACTTCACGGAGCTGTGAGGAATCAGCATGGAGTTTTCACGTTTGTGGCGTACGCTAGTGGTGTGACTGACGAAGAAATTACCCCTAGTACCAAACGCCGCGTTGTCGTGGCCGAAGACGAGTCTCTCATCCGCATGGACATTGTTGAGACCCTTCGCGACAACGATTTCGACGTTGTCGGCGAAGCCGGCGACGGTGAACGTGCTGTTGAGCTGGTGCGCGAGCTTGAGCCCGACCTTGTTGTCATGGACATCAAGATGCCGAAGCTTGACGGTATCTCTGCGGCAGAAGAGATCAACAAAGAGCACCTCGCTCCCGTTGTTCTCCTGACCGCCTTCAGCCAGAAAGAGCTTGTCGAGCGTGCAACTGACGCGGGCGCTCTTGCCTACGTGGTGAAGCCCTTCACTCCTGCTGACCTGCTGCCGGCCATCGAGATCGCGATCTCGCGCTTCCAGCAGATTACGGCGCTCGAGAACGAGGTCGCTGACCTTGCAGAGCGCTTCGAGACCCGTAAGCTCGTTGACCGTGCCAAGGGCATTCTCAACGACAAGATGGGGCTCAGCGAGCCTGAGGCGTTCCGCTGGATCCAGAAGGCGTCAATGGACCGCCGTCTGACGATGCAAGACGTTGCAAAGACCATCATCGATCAGCTGGGGGCGCAGACGAAGGCGTAACGCTTCGCTTGCTTGCGGGCAGTCAATCTGTGCCCGCAAGCATCGCACCATCGATCGAGAAGACCTGTCCCGAACCTAGTTCGAGGGCAGGTCTTTGTACATGTTCGTGATGCGAACGGTTGAGCAGCGCCGCCCGGCCTCATCGCTAATGACGATCTCATGAACGCTCAGTGAGCGGCCCACGTGAATCGGGGTACAGACGGCTGTCACCGATCCGCTGGTTGCCGAACCGGTGTGCGTCGCATTGATGTCGATGCCCACGCCAACCTTGCCCTTGGGAGCGATGAGGTTCGAATGCATCGACCCGAGGGTCTCTCCGAGCACGCAGTAGGCGCCGCCGTGCAGCAGCCCGATCGGCTGAGTATTACCGTCGACCGGCATCGTTGCCACGGCGCGCTCACGCGAAAACTCTTTCATGGTGATGCCCATGCGGTCGGCGAGAGCTCCGAGCCCACGTGTGCGAACGAATTCGAGACCGTCGAGGTTTTCTGCTGGCGTGTGCTGTGTCATCTTTGCTCCTGAATGTTTCGGCGAAGACTTGTAGTCTTAGAGGGTGTCGAATACAGCTCAGCCTACACTCATGATCATTGACGGGCACTCGCTTGCCTTCCGTGCTTTTTACGCGCTTCCCGTCGACAGTTTTCGTACCGCCGACGGTCAACACACGAATGCCATTCACGGCTTCATCTCGATGTTGTTGAGCCTTCTGCAAAACGAGAACCCCGATGCCCTCGCGGTCGCCTTTGATATCTCGCGGCACTCGTTCCGCACCGAGGAGTACCCCGAATATAAGGGAACTCGCGGCGCGACGCCCGAAGAGTTCAAGGGGCAGATCCCGCTGCTCCAAGAGGCACTGCACTCGATGGGCATCACCACGATCGAAAAAGAGCAGTACGAGGCCGACGACATTCTCGCGACCCTTGCTACCCAAGGTTCGGCCGAGGGCTTTAAGGTGCTCGTAGTGAGCGGTGATCGTGACACGATTCAGCTCGTCGACGATAACGTGCTGCTGCTGTACCCCTCAAAGCAGGGCGTGTCTGAGCTGACCCGTTACGATGCCGACAAGGTCATGGAGCGGTACGGGGTGCGCCCCGAGCAGTACCCCGAGATCGCCGCGCTGGTCGGCGAGACGAGCGATAACCTGCCCGGCGTACCAAAGGTGGGCGAGAAGACCGCGGTGAAGTGGATCAACCAGTTTGGTTCGCTCGACGAGATTCTGCGCAGGCAAGACGAGATCGGTGGCAAGGTTGGCGAGAGCCTGCGCGAGAACGCGCACCTCGCCGAGCGTAACCGCCGCCTGAACCGCCTCGTGCGCGACGTCGAGCTCGACGTGGCGCCGAAAGACCTCATGCGGTCTGAAATCGATATGACGGCAGTGCAGCCCATGTTCCAGCGACTCGAGTTCCGCACCCTGCTGCAGCGCGTTGCGAAGCTCTCGGGGCAGGAGGTTCCCGCCGCGGGTAGCGACGCCGGAGCCGCAGCCGAGGTCGCAACCCCAGAATTTCCCGAGCCGAAGCTGCTCATTGACGAAGAGCTTGATGCGTGGCTGCGCCGCGTCGAGAACCCCGCACTCACCGTTGTCGCCGAGGGGCCGCAACTGACGGTCGGCATTGCGACCACCGACGAGGCGGTTGAGTTCGTGTGGGAGCCTCAGGGGCGCGACTACGCTCTGTTCGAGGCATGGCTCGCCTCTGATGCCCCCAAGGTGGTCTACCAAGCGAAGCCACTCGTGAAGCTGCTCGCGGGCCACGGTGTCGAGCTCGGCGGCCTCGCCGGCGACGCTCATCTCGCCGCATGGCTCGTGCGCCCGACGCAGGCGGAGAAGAGCTTCGCCGACGCCGTGCTGCGCTATCTCGGTGAAGAGGTTCCCGAGGGTGATCCGCAGCAGCTCGTTCCAGAGGAAGGGTCGATCGCGACCCCCGCGATGCTCGCGTGGTACACACGCCGCCTGCACACGCAGGTCGAGACCTTCTTTGAAGATCGCACCGGTGAGGTCTACCGCGATATTGAGCTGCCGCTCGTGACAGTGCTCGCGAAGCTTGAAATGCGTGGCGTCGAGATCGACACCCCGCTGCTCGAGGCGCACCATGCCGAGCTCACCGACCGTGTTCAGTCGGCTCAGCAGCGCGCCTTTGACGCGATTGGTCGCGAGGTGAACCTCTCGTCACCTAAGCAGCTGCAAGAGGTGCTCTTCGACCAGCTCGACATGCCCAAAACCCGCAAGACGAAGAGCGGCTACTCTACCGACGCCGCGTCGCTCGCCGATCTGCAGGTGAAGAGCCCGCACGCCTTCCTTGACGCGCTGCTTGAGCACCGTGACGTGAACAAGCTGCGGCAAATCGTCGAGGGCCTCATGAAAGCCGTCGGCGACGATGGCCGCATTCACACGACGCTGCAGCAGATCGGCGCGAGCACCGGTCGCCTCGCCTCGTCAGAGCCAAACCTGCAGAACATCCCGGTGCGCTCAGAAGAGGGCCGCCGTATTCGCGAGGCCTTCACCCACTCGGCCGAGACCGAGTGCCTCATGACCGCCGACTACTCGCAGATTGAGATGCGCATCATGGCGCACCTCTCGGGCGACGATGGGCTGATCGAGGCATTCAACGCGGGCGAAGACCTGCACCGTTTCGTCGGCTCGCGCATCTTCGGCGTCGAACCCGCCGACGTGACCTCAGAGATGCGCTCGAAGGTGAAGGCTATGTCATACGGCCTCGTCTACGGCCTCTCAGCATTCGGCCTCTCAAAGCAGCTCGGCATCTCTGCCGGCGAGGCCAAACAGCTCATGCTCGACTACTTCGACCGCTTCGGAGGGGTGCGCGACTACCTCCGCTCTGTCGTCGAGCAGGCCCGCGTCGACCAGTACACCGAGACGATCTTCGGCAGGCGCCGTCCCTTCGGCGATCTCGCAAGCCCGAACCGGGTGCTTCGCGAGAACGCGGAGCGTGCGGCCCTTAACGCGCCGATTCAGGGAAGCGCGGCCGACATTATCAAGCTCGCGATGATCCGCATTGAGCACCGCATCGCCGAGGCGAAGCTCGCCTCGCGCATGCTGCTGCAGATTCATGACGAACTGATGTTTGAGGTGGCCCCCGGTGAGTGGGACGCGCTCGAAGCGATCGTGCTCGCCGAGATGGGCGGCGCTGCCGAGCTGGCCGTGCCGCTCGAGGTGCAGGTGGGTCGCGGCGAGAACTGGAACTCGGCGGCGCACTAGCTGGCCGGTGGTCGCCCGCTGCTGGCTGCTGGCTGCTCGCCGGTCGTTGCCCGCCGGTCGCTGTCGTTTCGCCGGTCGCTGTTCGCCGGTCGCTGCTCGCGTTTTTCCCGTTTACTTGACGGAAAGCAGGGTGTTCACGCGCAAACACCCTGCTTTTCGTCAAGTGGATGCCGGGGCGGGGTGCGGCGAGGGCGAAAGCCCCGCAACAGCGCCGCAAGAACCCCGCAACAGCCCAGAAACAGCCCCCAAAACGGCGGCGGATCGCGCCGCTTTCACCCGGGGGCAAGCGGTCGTTTGCGGCCGCGAGCAAGCGCCCCGCGACACGCCCGGGCGAGAAGGCCCGACCCGCTTGAAGTTGCGCAGAAAACTGCGGTAAGCTGAGATGTCACTTTTGTGATGATTTCTGTCCACTGCGCGTGGAATCCAGGGGCCAAACCGCAACGGCTTCTCCATGCGCCCGATTACATACTCATATCGGAGTTTAATTACATGAAAAACGAAACGACCGCCAAGGCGCCGAAGCAGGTTGCGATCAACGACATCGGCTCTGCAGAAGACTTTTTGGCCGCGGTCGAAGAGACGCTGAAGTTCTTCAACGATGGCGACCTCATCGAGGGCACCGTTGTGAAGATCGACCGCGACGAGGTTCTGCTCGACGTTGGTTACAAGACTGAGGGTGTTATTCCCTCACGCGAACTTTCAATTAAGCATGATGTGAACCCCGACGAGGTCGTTGAAGTTGGCGACACCGTTGAGGCTCTCGTGCTCCAGAAGGAAGACAAAGAAGGTCGTCTTCTGCTCTCGAAGAAGCGTGCACAGTACGAGCGTGCATGGGGCGACGTCGAGAAGATCAAGGAAGAAGACGGCGTCGTTACCGGTACCGTCATCGAGGTTGTCAAGGGTGGTCTCATCGTTGACATCGGACTCCGTGGCTTCCTTCCTGCTTCGCTCATCGAGCTGCGCCGCGTGCGCGACCTGACCCCTTACCTGGGCCAGGAGATCGAGGCAAAGATTCTCGAGCTCGACAAGAACCGCAACAACGTTGTTCTCTCACGCCGCGCTCTGCTCGAGCAGACGCAGTCAGAGAGCCGCTCAAGCTTCCTCCAGGACCTCACTCCTGGCCAGGTACGCAAGGGCGTCATCTCGTCGATCGTTAACTTCGGTGCGTTCGTCGATCTCGGTGGCGTTGACGGTCTCGTTCACGTTTCAGAGCTCAGCTGGAAGCACATCGACCACGCTTCAGAGGTCGTCGAGGTTGGCCAGGAAGTCACCGTCGAGGTGCTCTCGGTCGAGATGGATCGCGAGCGCGTTTCACTCTCGCTCAAGGCAACGCAGGAAGACCCCTGGCAGGTATTCGCCCGCACCCACGCAATCGGCCAGATTGCACCGGGCAAGGTTACCAAGCTCGTTCCGTTCGGTGCGTTCGTTCGTGTCGCAGACGGCATCGAGGGCCTCGTGCACATCTCAGAGCTCTCGGGCCAGCACGTTGAGCTCGCCGAGCAGGTTGTCTCGGTCGGCGACGAGTGCTTCGTCAAGATCATCGACATCGACCTCGAGCGACGCCGCATCTCGCTCAGCCTCAAGCAGGCTAACGAGGGCGTCGACCCAGAGGGCACCGAGTTTGACCCCGCACTCTACGGCATGACCACCGAGTACGACGAGAACGGCGAGTACAAGTACCCAGAAGGCTTCGACCCTGAGACGCAGGAGTGGAAGGAAGGCTTCGAGACCGAGCGCGAGAAGTGGGAGCAGGAATACGCTGCCGCACAGTCACGCTGGGAAGCTCACAAGCTGCAGGTTGCCGAGGCAATCAAGGCAGAGGCAGAGGCCATCGCCAACCCCGCAGAGTCGTCATCATCTTCGGCATCACAGAGCGCACCCGCTTCGGCTGGTACCCTCGCCGACGACGAGGCACTCGCTGCACTCAAGTCACAGCTTGAAGGCAAGTAACTCCCGCTAGTTACGTCGCGAATTGGCCCGGTGCGCACGAGCGCGCCGGGCCTTTTTCATGCCCCGAATCGCGACCCAGGTGAGAACGATAAGCAGTACGAGCCCGATGAGGGGAGCGATGATGGCCGCGAACGAGAGACCTACGGCACCCGTGTCTTCGGCAACGCTTACGATCGGGGCAGCGGCTCCGGCGCTCAGCGTGTTGAGCACGGGCCGCGCGATTGCCTTGAACAGGTGGGGAAGCAGCGCAATGACGATGCCGGCAACCATCGGCCACCAGAACGAGACGTCACTAAAAGCCTCTGGGTCAGCGACCGAAACGGTGTCGCTCGAGAGGCCTGCGCTGAACACCATGCCGCCCGACGCGGGGCGCACCACGGTTTGAACGATATCGTTCACGAAATCGAGTGCGGGCACCTTGTCGACGACGACCTCGATGACGAAGAGCACGGCGAGGGCGATGAGCGCCCAGTCGCTCGCGATCCACGACCATGCCTCAGGTAAGTCGATGAGCTGGGTGAAGCGCGCGAGCAGGCCGAGCGCGAGCAGGGGAACATAAGCGTTGAGGCCAGCGGCCGTGGCGAGCAGGAGTCCGGTGAGCATCGCGATCATGTCAACAGTGTAAGGCGCTTTTTGCTGCAGCTGGGCGGCGGTATCATCGAGAGATGTTCTTCATCGGTCTCACCGGGGGCATTGCCTCAGGTAAATCAACGATCACGCGACGACTTGCGGAACTCGGGGCGGTGACGCTTGACGCTGACCAACTCGCGAGGGTCGTCGTCGAACCCGGCACACCGGGGCTGCAGCAGGTGCGCGAGGCGTTTGGCGACGGAGTTATCGCCGCTGACGGGAGCCTTGACCGTGCGGCCCTCGGGGCTCGCGTCTTTCGTGACCCCGAACAACTTGCGGTGCTCAACGGCATCGTGCACCCGGCGATTCAGCAGCACGTCGCGGGCGTGATCAGCGAACTCGAGGCCGAGAACCCTGACGGGGTGCTCGTGTATGACATTCCACTGCTCGTTGAGAGCGACCATGATTACGTCTGGGATCTCGTAGTCGTCGCCGACGCGCCCGACGAGGCACGCATCGAACGCATGGTCGAGCTGCGCGGCATGACCGAAGACGAGGCGAGGGCGCGCATCGCGAACCAGGCCACGAACGAGGCCCGTCGTGCGGTCGCAGACGTCGTGATTGACACCTCAGGAACCGTCGAAGAGACGATTGCTCAGACCGATGCGTTCTGGAAAAAACTCGTGGCGGATCGCAGCCTTCGCGCAGACAATAGCGAACGCGAAGGCGGCAGCAGGGTCTAGAAGGCGCCGATTCCGAACTCGGTGAAGAGCCAGTTCAAACGGAACTGGGCGGCGGCTGCAATCGCGATGTAGTTGAGCACGATGATGACCCAGGCCCACTGGGTGAGGGTCGTGCCAACGCTTCTGAATCGTTCTGAGCCGCCGAAGAGCCCGCGTGACCAGTTCGAGAAGAGCGAGATCCACCACAGGGGAATCATGACGCTCCACACGACCATGCACCACGGGCACAGGGTGCCGAGGTCGTAGATGCTCTGGTACTGCAGCCAGCACACGAAAACGTAGCCGCCGAGCAGGCCGATCTGGTAAACGATCCAGAACCAGCGCTTGAAGGTTGCCCCGGCAAGCAACGCGACACCGACGATGATCGGGGCCATGAAGGCAGCGACGCCAATGATGGCGTTTGGGAACCCAAAAATGCTGCCCTGCCACGAGGCCATGTTGGGGCCACACGTTACGAGCACCGAGATGTCGCAGTTGGGCGAGTAGTCGGGCTCAACGAGGGTTTTGAGGTACTCGGTGAGTAGCTCGAATGAAGCGAAGAGGCCAATGACGCCAGCAAGAATGCTGAACACGCTGTAGGGGGTGCGTCGTGAGGGGGGAAGCTGGGCGGTTTCGGTTGCCATAGTCATTATTCTTACGCAAGCAACCTGAAACTTTACAACATGTGTGTTGACCCTGACCACATTCCTGCGCCGCATGGCATAATAGACGCAGCACAACATGCAAATGTATGTGCGTTAAGTTTTCTCGCTGATCGATGAAGCGAGCGACCGGCACGGTCGAGCAGGGTGAAATCCCAAAGAATTTTCGCGAGAACCTTCTCGCAACAAGAGTTCCGTGCAACGTTAAAGCACGGGTATAAGGAGTTCACCAGAAATGGTGCAAGAGACACAATACGAATCAGAGCAGAACGAACCCGGGGCAGAGCAGGCCGTGGGCGAGACCCCGGAGGCGGAGTCTCCCGAGACGCAGCCTGAGCCCCAGGCAACGAATGCCGCGACTTCCGAAGCGCAGCCCGAGGCCGTGGCCGATTCGGCTGCATCGCCCGAAAACACAGATCAGGCTGTAACGAACGACGCTGTTGCAGCAGTTGTTGAAGCTGCGGCTGTTGCAGCGGTCCCAGAAACGCCAGCGGCCCCAGAAACGCCAGCGCTCCCAGAAGCATCAGCGCTCCCAGAGGTAACGGCGCACGAAGCACCGCAGGAGTCGGCCGTGGCGAGTGAAGTAACTCCCGAGCCGCTCACCCCACTTGAGCAGTTCATGGCGAGTAAAGAGCTGCTCTTTATTGCACCCGATGTGCCTCCCATTCAGCCCAGGTCGCGTCGCTCAGAGGCGATCGATCTCGACGAACTGCTCGACCGGGAAACGCAGTCGAACGAGAACGACGCGACCTCGCGCCGCACCCGCAACCGCAGTGGCCGTCGTTCATCGCAGGATTCCCAGCGCGCTGACGAGCAGCCCCAACAGCCACAGCGCCAGGAGCGCAAGCAGGCCGCGCCCGTCACCGAACCGCAGCGGCTCAAAGGCTCAACCCGGCTTGAAGCGAAGAAGCAGCGCCGTCGAGAGGGTCGCGAGGCCGGGCGTCGTCGCACCGTCATCACCGAGTCAGAGTTTCAGGCGAGGCGCGAGTCGGTTGACCGCCAGATGATTGTTCGTTCGCTCGACGATCGCATTCAGATTGGTGTGCTCGAAGACAACGTGCTCGTTGAACACTACGTTGCCCGCTCGAGCGAGACCTCGCTCATCGGCAACGTCTACCTCGGTAAGGTGCAGAACGTGCTGCCGAGCATGGAGGCTGCGTTCGTCGACATTGGGCGCGGCCGCAACGCAGTGCTCTACTCGGGCGAGGTTGACTGGTCGTCATTTGACGGTGCACAGTCGGCGCGCAAGATCGAGAATGTGCTGAGCCCCGGCGACAAGGTGCTCGTACAGGTCACGAAAGATCCGGTCGGCCACAAGGGTGCACGCCTGACGAGCCAGGTCTCACTGCCTGGCCGCTTCCTGGTGTACGTTCCTGGCGGTGCCATGAACGGCATTTCGCGCAAGTTGCCCGACACCGAGCGGGCCCGCCTCAAGAAGATCCTCAAGGAGGTTCTTCCCGACGGCGCTGGCGTCATCGTGCGTACCGCGGCTGAGGGTGCCAGCGAAGACCACCTGACGCTCGATGTGCAGCGACTCACCAAGCAGTGGGAGTCGATTCAGGAGCGCTCGAAGAAGGACAACGCGCCGTCGCTTCTGCACTCAGAATCGGACATGCTCATCAAGATCGTTCGCGATGTCTTCAACGAAGACTTCCAGAAGATGATCATCTCGGGCAATGACACGTACGGCGTTATCTCGCGCTACCTCGAACAGGTTGCGCCCGAGCTGTGCGAGCGGCTCGAGCACTACCAGGAAGAGCGCGACATCTTCGATCGCTACCGCATCAGCGAGCAGATCTCGAAAGCGCTCGACCGCAAGGTTTGGCTGCCCTCTGGTGGCTCGCTCGTGATTGACCGCACTGAAGCGATGACCGTTGTTGACGTGAACACCGGCAAGTTCGTCGGCTCAGGCGGCAACCTCGAAGAGACCGTGACGAAGAACAACCTCGAAGCGGCAGAAGAGATCGTGCGCCAGCTGCGTCTGCGTGACATTGGCGGCATTATCGTTGTCGACTTCATTGACATGGTGCTCGAATCGAACCGTGACCTCGTTCTGCGACGCATGGTCGAGTGCCTGAGTCGCGACCGCACGAAGCACCAGGTTGCCGAGGTAACGTCGCTCGGGCTTGTTCAGATGACGCGTAAGAAGCTTGGCCTCGGCCTGCTCGAGTCATTCAGCGAGCCCTGCGAGATCTGTGCCGGCCGCGGCCTTATCGTGCACCAGGAGCCGGTGCACCGCGAAACCCAGCACCGCTCGAGCGGTAAGCGGGGCAAGCAGCAGAACCACCAGCAGCAGCAACAGCAGCAGCAAAGCCAGCAGCAGTCGCAGCCGCACGCGATTAGCGACGGCGCGAAGAACATGCTTGCCCAGGTTGCTGCTTCAACAATCGCTCCCTCTGCTGAGGGAGAGCAGGCAGCTGAGGCTCCCGCGACGAAGCCCCGCAGGGCGCGCGCGAAGTCACAGCAGTCGCAAAAGCGGGCCCAGGCGGCACAGAAAGCCGAAGCCAGCCAGGGCGAGCAGCAGCCGTCAGGTGCCGACCACGGCGCGCGTGACGAGCAGGCTGCCGACATTACCGCGGCCGTTCAGCAGGCGGTTACGGCTCCAAAGACCGTCGACAGGGCCGCGGCAGCGGCTCCGAAAGATCTGCTCGATTCGGTTCTCAACGCGCTCCCAGACGCGCCTGAGACCGGTGAGAGCCGGCTGCGTTCGCGACGAGCGACGCGCAGGCAGCAGGGCGTCGACCCCAAACAGCTCTTTACTGAGCTTGAAGATCAATAAATAATTCAGAGAAAGCTCCGTGTCATTTGACCGAGCCAGCAGTTTTGCCGTAATATTGATTGCTGGTGCAACTCCGCGTGAGTTGCTTGATGAGCAAGGCCCACCCGTGTGGCTAAAGCTCCAACACGGACAAACCAGAGAAAAGGTACACAAGTGGTTTACGCAGTAGTGCGCGCCGGTGGGCGTCAGGAAAAGGTTGAGGTTGGCTCAGTCATCACCATCAACCGTGTTGCTGGCGACGACAAGGGCAAAGTAGAACTTCCCGCAGTGCTTCTCGTTGACGGTGACAAGATCACCACCGACGCTGACAAGCTCGCGAAGGTCAAGGTCACCGCCGAGGTTGTTGAAGACCTCCGTGGCCCCAAGATCGTCATCCAGAAGTACAAGAACAAGACCGGCTACAAGGCTCGCCAGGGTCACCGTCAGGAGCTCACGCGCCTGAAGGTTACCGGCATCAAGTAGTTCGTCTTCATAAACGTTAAGATCTAAGGAGAAAGACCATGGCATCAAAGAAGGGTGTGAGTTCAACTCGCAACGGCCGTGACTCAAATGCTCAGCGCCTTGGCGTGAAGCGCTACGCTGGCCAGGTTGTTAATGCCGGTGAAATCATCGTTCGCCAGCGTGGAACCCAGTTCCACCCAGGTGCAAACGTTGGCCGTGGCGGCGACGACACGCTGTTTGCTCTCTCAGCAGGCGAAGTGGAGTTCGGTACTCGCGGTGGGCGTAAGATTGTGAATATCGTCGCAGCTGCGTAATCGATCATAACCACGTGAAAGGCGAGCTTCGGCTCGCTTTTTGCGTATACAGGAGGAAAAATGGTGTCGTTCGTCGATGAGGCGCCCCTGCACGTACGGGCAGGGCGCGGAGGTGACGGCTGCGTGTCGGTGCGACGAGAGAAGTTTAAGCCCCTCGCCGGCCCAGATGGAGGCAACGGCGGGCACGGCGGCGACATCGAACTCGTGGCTGATCCGCAGGTAACGACCCTGCTCGAGTTTCAGCGGAGGCCGCACCGTGCTGCCGACAATGGCGGCTTTGGTATGGGCGATATGCGGGGCGGCGCGAACGCCGAGCATCTCGTGATTCCCGTGCCGGTCGGTACCGTCGTGCGAGATACTGAGGGCAACGTGCTCGCTGACATGACCGAACCCGACGCGCGGTTTCTTGCCGCAAAGGGCGGTCTCGGCGGGCTTGGCAACGCGAGTCTCGCGAGCCGTCAGCGTAAAGCGCCCGGCTTTGCCCTGCTCGGAACCTCCGGTGAAGAACGCAGCCTGCAGCTTGAGCTCAAGACCATTGCCGATGTGGCCTTCGTAGGCTACCCCTCGGCAGGCAAGTCGAGCCTTATTGCCGCGATGAGCGCCGCGAAGCCGAAGATCGCCGACTACCCGTTCACGACGTTGCGCCCGAACCTTGGCGTTGTCGAGGCCGAAGAGTTCCGATTCACGGTGGCCGACGTTCCCGGTCTCATCGAGGGTGCCAGCGAGGGCAAGGGGCTCGGCCTCGAGTTCCTGAGGCACGTCGAGCGGTGCAGCGCACTGCTGCACGTGCTCGATTGCGCGACCCTTGAACCAGGCCGCGATCCGCTATCTGATCTCGAGGTCATCGAGCGTGAGCTCGAGGCCTACGAGGTGCCTGAGGGGCAGGTGCCGCTGCTTGAGCGCCCGCAAATCGTCGCGCTCAACAAGGTCGATGTTCCCGAAGCGCGCGAACTCGCAGAGTTCGTAAAACCAGAGCTTGAGGCGCGCGGGTTCACTGTCTTTCTCATCTCGGCCGCGGCGCACGAGGGGCTTCGTCAGCTCTCGCTCGCGCTCGGTAAGATCGTGACCGACCACCGCCAGCAGGCCATCGCCGAAGCCGAGGCCGCGCCTCGCATCGTGCTCACCCCGAAGGCTGTGCGCGAGCGCCCCTTCGAGATCACGATTGAGGGCGGATCGTACGGCAACCTCTACCGCATCACCGGCACGAAGCCCGAGCGCTGGGTCGAGCAGACTGACTTTGCGAACGACGAGGCCGTGGGTTACCTTTCTGACCGCCTGCAGAAGATCGGGATCGATGACGCGCTCGTGAAGGCCGGGGCAGAGCCCGGTTCGACCGTTGTCATTGGCCCGGGCGCGGGCATCGTGTTTGATTGGGAGCCAAGCCTCACGAGTGCAGCCGAGGTTATGCTCGGATCACGTGGTCAGGACGACCGGCTCGATCCGCGTACCAGGCGAACCACCGCGGAGCGTCGTGAGCGCCACCACGCGCGTATGGATGCGAAGCAGGAGGCGCGTGACGAGCTTGAAGAGGAGCGTCGCGCCGGGCTCTGGAGCGAAGACGATGACTAGCGTGCAGAAGATTCTCGAGGCGCGAAGGGTGATCGTGAAGGTCGGCTCTTCGTCAGTAAGCGGCGAGAAGGCTCACCAGATTCCGCAACTCGTTGACCTGCTCGTGCAGCTGAAGACACGAGGCATCGAGGTCGCGCTGGTTTCGTCGGGTGCGATCTCGACCGGGGTACCATTCATGCAGCTCGAAGAGCGGCCTGACGACCTCGCGACGCAACAAGCCGCGGCGGCTGTGGGGCAGAACGTGCTCGTGAACCGCTACCAGCGTGCACTGAGCGAACACAACGAGATTGCGGGGCAGGTGCTGCTCACCGCTCAGGACATTGAGAACCCGACGAGTCGCGATAACGCCCGCCGCGCCCTTGAACGATTGCTCGAACTCGGTGTGATCCCGATCATTAACGAGAACGACACCGTCGCCACGCACGAGATTCGCTTCGGCGATAACGACCGGCTCGCTGCCCTTGTCTCGCGCATGCTTGAGGCAGACGCACTCATTCTGCTTTCTGACATCGACGCGCTCTACACCGCGCCGCCGACCGAGATTGGTGCTGAGCGCATCGCCTCGGTGCCGTACGGCGACACCCTCGAGGGCGTCAAGATCGGCGATGCGCAGTCGGGCTGGGGCACTGGCGGAGCCGTGACCAAGGTTTCGGCCGCCAGGCTGGCAACCGAGAAGGGTGCGACCGTGCTGCTTACCGAGGTGAGCCTGCTCGCGGGCGTGCTCGAGGGTGCCGACGCAGGAACGTGGTTCGAGGCGGCTGACGCGATCGTCTAGAATGGTGCCCATGGCACTCAGCGACGATTTTTACACCCTGCTCGGCACCACCCGTAAGGCGGCCCGCGGGCTTGCGACGGTCAACACGCAGCAAAAGAATGCTGCGCTCGAGGCAATTGCCGAGGGGCTCGAAACGTCGGTGCCAGAGATCGTCGAGGCAAACCAGCGAGATCTGCAGCGTGGCGCCGAAGAAGGCATTGCGAGTGGCCTTCTCGACCGGCTTTTGCTTGACGAGAAGCGCATTATCGCTCTCGCGAGCGCTGTGCGTGATGTGATCGCGCTTCCAGACCCCGTCGGGCAGATCGTGCGTGGCAACACCCTCGCAAACGGTGTACGCATCAGTGAGGTGCGCGTGCCTTTCGGCGTGGTCGGCGCCATTTACGAGGCGCGCCCGAACGTGACCGTCGATATTCTTGCACTCGCCCTCAAGAGCGGCAATGGAGCGGTTCTGCGTGGCGGGAGCGCGGCGGCCCAAACGAACCAGGTGCTCGTCGCCGTCATGCAGCGAGCGATTACCGGGGCAGGGCTTCCTGGCGAAGCGTTTCTCAGCATCGACGATTTCGGGCGTGAGGGCGCGAGCGCGCTCATGAAGGCGCGCGGCTACATCGACGTGCTTATCCCGCGGGGCAGCGCCGACCTCATTCAGGCGGTCGTGCGTGAGTCAACCGTTCCCGTGATCGAGACCGGCTCGGGTGTCGTGCACGTGTACGTCGACGCGAGCGCCGAGAAAGCGATGGCTCTCGACATCGTGCGCAACGCAAAGACGCATCGGCCCAGCGTGTGCAATGCGGCCGAGACGTTGCTCGTGCACGAGGCCGCCGCCGAGCGATTGCTGCCAGCCCTCCTCGAGATGCTCACTGAAGAAGGAGTTGAGATCTTGGGTGACGAGACCGCGAGGTCGCAGCACGACGGCGTGCATGCCGCGAACGCCGAGACGTGGCGCACCGAGCACCACTCGCTCGCGATGGGCGTGCGGGTCGTAGCAAGCATGGACGAGGCTATTGACCACATTGCCGCATACTCGACCCACCACACCGACGCGATCGTGACCTCAGACTTTGCCAATGCCGAACGCTTCTTGACCGAGGTTGACTCAGCGGTCGTCATGGTCAACACGTCGACCCGGTTCACCGATGGGGGAGAGTTCGGTTTTGGCGCCGAGGTTGGCATTTCGACCCAGAAGCTCCATGCGCGCGGCCCGATGGGGCTCGCCGATCTGACGAGCACGAAGTGGCTCGTGCGAGGCACCGGGCAAATTCGCCACTAACAGTGTCAACACAATCTCTCTGGCTGAAAACGGCTACACTGGGAGAGATAGACCATTTACGTCACGAGGAGAATTTTCGATGTCATTGATCACTTCAGTCGCCGCTGCCAGCGAGACTGTTCATGTCGTGAACGAACTTCCGTTCCCCGCACCAGTGTTCGGTGCGATCACGCTCACCATCTTTGTCGTACTCGGGTTCGTGACCTTCAGCTTCCGTGACGTCGCAAACCGTCACTCAGACAAGGCTGAGGCATACGCGCGTGAGCACGGCTCAGAGACGCACTAATCCCGTCGATGCAGCCCGCCCGCGCCGAATTGGCGTCATGGGCGGGACGTTCGACCCGATTCACCACGGTCACCTCGTCGCGGCAAGTGAAGTTGCAGACAGCTTCAATCTCGACGAGGTGATTTTCGTGCCCACGGGCGAACCCTGGCAGAAGCTGAGGGTCACCGAGGGCGAGCACCGCTATCTCATGACGGTGATTGCGACAGCGTCGAACCCGCAGTTTCGGGTCAACCGCGTCGATCTCGATCGCATCGGCCCGACCTACACGGTCGATACGCTGCGCGATCTCAAAGCCCTGTACCCGCAGGCAGAGCTGTTTTTCATCTCGGGAGCCGACGCGATCGCTCAGATTTTCAGCTGGAAAGACGCTGATGAGCTGTGGGACCTCGCGCACTTTATCGGTGTTTCACGACCGGGCCACGAGCTTTCTCTGCACGGTATTCCCGAAGAACACGTAAGCTTACTAGAAATACCAGCCTTGGCTATTTCATCAACAGACTGCAGAAGCAGGGTGCGCTCGGGTAAACCCGTGTGGTACCTCGTTCCTGACGGCGTGGTGCAGTACATAGCCAAGCACGATTTGTATCACAACGGGGAAGGCGACGAATGAGTGACAACGCTCCAGAACGGCCGCTCACACGCAGAGAACGCCGTCAGCTCGAGATGGAACAACTCGCGCAAGAAACCGACACCACACTTCCGGTAGACGAGACCGAAGCGGATCAGGCCGCGGTTGAAGAGGCCGCTGCCGAGGGGGCCGAGACCCCCGAAATCGAGATCGACGAGTCACTCATCGAGGTTCCCACGGTTGACGCTGAGGGTAACCAGCTGTCACGGCGCGAAATGCGTCAGCTGCGCGAAGAGGCTATTGAGGCCCTGCGCCAGGAGAAGCTCGCAGAGCTCGAGCGTGAACGCGAGGCCCAGGAGACTGCCGAGGTTGAAGCCGCTGCCGAAGCGGCAGAAACCGCAGAGGCTGAGGCGGATCCCGTCGCCGAGCCCGAGGTCGAGGAGCAGCCGGCTGCAGAGCCCGTTGCTGACGACGAGGAGCAAAGCGACTTTGAGGCACATGAGGTGCCCACTGAAGCGCTGACGCTTGAAGATCTTCAGGACATGACAGAGGGCGACGCTGTCGAGGCTGAGGCTGAGGCTGAGGCTGAGGCTGTCGAGGTCGAAGTTGAGGTCGCTGATGAAGAAGCGCCCGAGGCTGAGCAAGAGGTCATTGTCGATGAGCCAGCGGAGGCGGCTGCTGAGACGCCCGCGACCACCGCAATGCCGGCGGTTGCTGCTGACGAAGACGGCTACACGTTCCCCGACATTAAGCCGCTCGAGGTTGACCGGCCGATCTTCGATGATCCATCGCAGCGTTCGGTAACGAATGGAACGGCTACCGGCACCGGCTTTGAAGACATGATCGAGCGCGCGGTTGCTGATGAAAATGCATCGGTGCACTCGGGTACTTCTTCGCTCATTCTGCCAACGTTGCCCGGCTCTGACGGCATCTCGGGAGCCATCGGCTCAACGGGTGAGCTCTTTGTCACCGGGTCGATTGAGCTGCCGAAGTCGATCGGCGAGACTGGCGGCCACGCGAAGCTCCAAGAGTCGGTAGACGGGGCAGAGGCGGCAGAGACCGACCCAATCGACATGCTCAACCTCTCTGACATTTACGAGACGAACGAGTTTGACTCGGCCCCGGTCTCGGCTAGCAAAGCGGTGAGCGCTCGATCGATCGAGAAGACCGGCATCACCGCACCCGAGGTGAAGCACAACAACAAGAAGTCGCTCGTGTACATGAGCATCGGCGGCGGTCTCATTCTCGTGCTCATCGGCGGCGGCATTTGGGCTGCTCAGTCGGGACTTTTTGGATAATAAGACGGTAAGGAACACTGGTTTGGCATTAGCCCCCGCAACACAGCCCATGTTAGAGATCGCGGCTGAAGCTGCCGACGCGATGGGAGCAGCCGATCCGGTCGCTCTCGACGTGTCAGAGCGCTTCCCGTTTGCCGACGCCTTTCTCATCGTGACGGGCGAGGTTGAGCGTAACGTTCAGGCGATCGCCGATCGAATCGAAAAAGAGATGAACCTTGGCGGTCACCGCACGAATCGCCGTGAGGGCCGCGAAGGCGGCAGGTGGATTTTGCTCGACTTCGGCGAGCTTCTCGTGCACGTTTTCCACGCAGAGGAGCGCGATTTCTACGAGATCGAACGCCTCTGGCGCGACTGCCCAACGCTCGATTTACCCACGCCGAGCGTCGGTTTGCCAGAGCGGGCATAAGTTCGCTAAGGTAGACGATGTTGTCGGGCGAGCATTCGCCCGACTTCGTTCAGGGCCTATGGCGCAGCTGGTAGCGCACCTGCATGGCATGCAGGGGGTCAGGGGTTCGAATCCCCTTAGGTCCACCCGCTGAAAGCCCCCAACTGCCGAACGTCGGGGGCTTTCGTTATGTTTACTTGCTTATAGGCCAAAACGTGGTGATAGCTCCGGGCGTGTCAGCTTCTTCCTGCCTATCCAGTTCGTAGTCAGAGCCCTTCTGTAGCGTCGAGGCCGGTGTCGTAGAAGGTAGGAGCCGGGTCTTCTTCTGGTTCCTCGATTCTTGGTTCAGTGGCTGGGCGTTGGTGGTGAATGAATTCATGTGCCCGGTCGAGCGGTACCTCTTTCAATGTAAGGAACCATTCTGCTGCGCGTTTCATGTGTACTTTGCTCATGCCTCGATGGTTGCGCAGCACCGTTCTGATGCTGTTGTTGATACCGCCCTCGAGTGGTGAGGTTGTGCGCGCGTTGCCAAGTTCGAGGTAGGTGAATAAGACCCGTTGCCGGTTGAGTGAATGGAGCAGGTTCCATGCTTTCCTGAGCCGGTCGTGTGTGTATCCCCAACTGCCGTCGCGGTATTTGGTGCGTTCTCGGGTGAGGTGCCCGTATGCTTGCCACCACACGTTGAGTAGCTGCTGCCACTGAATGGCGTCGGGAACTGTTGCGACGTTGGAGAGTGCTCGCCCGATCTCGGCAAGATGTTTTCCGGCTTGAGTTCTGGGGTTCAGCGTGAGGTGCCGGCGTAGATTCATGCGGATATGGAAGATGCAGCGTTGGGTGCGGGTGCCTGGCCATTGTTGACGGAGAGCAGACTTGATTCCAGCCCCACCATCGCAGACAGCGACCGTCGGGGCTGGAATACGAGTGAGCAGCGCGGTCCATGCGGCTGTTGATTCTCTCGCGCACCATTGCCAGGCAAGTGCCTATAGTGACTCGGTGACCGCGATGAAGAGGCACCAGGATCCGATATAGATACCGTCCACGAGGAATGTGTGGTGGTGACAGGGCCAATGCTGGGTGTGATGTCCCAGCACCAGGCAGTGTCTCGGCGAAACTGTCATGCGGCTGATGCGCCACCGAGGTCTGTCTCTGAGAGCTTGCCAAGGAGCCAGATGAGGAAGCGTTGGAGTTGATGTTTTGCACGTACATCGGGGCGTCGTCTGGTAGTTGATGCGCCACAGCCTGGGCAGCGCCAGCGTTGTGTACCCGCGGCGGTCTTCCCGTTCTTTACGAGACTGGTTTTGCATATCAGACAGTGGGTGGTGTTCGGGGTTGTTGGCACAGTTAAGGGTGTCGGAGTATGACGATCCTTGTTTTCCCGCGTAGTGGTGGGGCTGGAACAGGATTCCATCCACACGTTTTATCCTATACCCCCCCATTATGTTAAAGGTTTTATAAACGGGTGCTCACCGAAACTCGTTATCCGTGAGGACTGACCGAGTATCTCAATGCTGAGTAACTCTGAGAATTGTACCTGTCACGTTTCTCGTCAAGAAGTGGGAAATGAAATTCCCGAGTTAGCAGTATAGTAGAAAAGGACTTTGAGGGTTTGGTTGTTCTCTGCGGCCAGTGAGGAGGTTTTGCAGTTGCCGGAGGCTGTGCAGCGACACTGAAGAGATCGTTAATAGGCCAACGTAAGGCCTTGATGCATTCTCGAGCCCACATGACGAAGACGTATTTCCCGGCCATGGCTGAAGCAACGATTGAAGCTCTCAAACAGGCCGGGTTCACAGCAACGTTGGATAGTGAGGTATCGACTCACCTTTCCTCACGAATCTATGTTGAGTCTGTTTCAAGGCTTGGTATGCATCTTCGCTACGATTGGCGTGACTATGAGCCAGTAGAGAGTGGCTACGGGTCAGCTTTTTGGTTTTCGTGACTTTGGGGCCAGTAAAGTGAGTGCCTTGTAGACCTGGATGATCCCATTGACGCTCACGGACTGGTCACATCAGGGCACTTTAAAATGTTCTAGCTCCCTTGTTTGTCAAAAGACAATAAGGCAGGTTTTAATGAGCGGTACTTCCTGCAATGAATTAGAAATGTTTCCCAACACAAGGACGAAGAGCTTAAGGCATACAGGGTCTCTGTAATAGAAACACAGAAGAATGGAACCATGTTTGCTGAGTTGGCTAAGTACTTAGCAACGAATCCATCGCAGCATCAATTACCGCCACAGTCATCTTTCAGGGTTACAGATAATGAATTAATAAAAGCACGTGAAGGTTAAACGCATGTTGTTGTACTGAAAATTTTATAACGGTTACTCAAAGGGAATTATTGAGGATAGACGGTGAAGCAGAAAGGTCAGCCCACAACCAAATTTGAGATATCGTTACAAACTCGGAAAATGCGACATTGATAATGCCGACCAATCGACCTCAAGCGCTTTTTACGAATCAAGACAGGTGAAGAAAACCCAGTCTAAAGTAGTTCTTTCACAGAATGTTTTCGCCCAGCTCGTGCACCTAGTATGCTCCCTCCAGAAACATCGAGGAACGTGCCAGTTGTTCGTTTTGATTTATCTGAGGCTAAGAAAAATATCGCGTCAGCAACAGTCTCTGGCTCAGAAACTCCCCCTAGAACCGAAAAGGTTGACATGTACTCAAGAACAGGCTTCTTGTCGAAACCAGGATGTCCATTGTCAGTGAAACCTGGTATGACTGCGTTAACGCGAATACCTCTGGGAGCCAATAATTCGGCGAGATTACGCGTCAGAGACTCAAGTGCCGCTTTACTGATCGCATATGTTATGTCGCCAGGGCTTGAAAAATGAGCAGAGGCGGAGGACACATTCACGATGCAAGCCCCGGTCGACATGTTTTCAATCAACCCTTGTGTGAGAAAAAACGGAGCTTTCGTATTCACAGCAATATAGCTATCAAAATCCGAGTACTCAGTCTCAGCAAACGATGGGCTAAGCAACTTGGCTGCGTTGTTTATCAGGGTTGATAGATGGTATGTAGGATTCTCTGAAAGAATTTTTTTTACACGATCTATTAAGTCACTAACACCCGTGTCTGTGCTTAGATCGGATGAGACAAGGTAGCAGATACCACCTGAGGCCTCGATATCTCGCGCAACCTCATTTGCTTTCGAAGTACGAGAACCATAGTGGGCAATTATCACATATCCTTTCGCGCTAAAGGTTTTAGACACTGATGCACCGATACCACCGGACGCACCAGTGATCAATGCTACCTTCACTCTTTTAGTCTCAGCATGTAGCATTTTGAACCTTTCTCAATACGGGATAAAAGAACCAGAGAATTTGGTGCACATTCTGCCATGCTGTGCAACGGACCCATGGAATTCATCGGAACTGGCGCTTAGATTAAGCCGTGAAGGATAATGTTTCTCGATAAAGCCGGAAAAATTAATAGATAAACTTTGCAACCTAGCAGAAGGAACATCGCGCCGAAGAATCTCCTCGACGAACCAGACCACAGCCATTCCTGGAAGGTGGTCCACTTCATGGTCATCCAGCATCGGATTTCCACTGAATTCGCCAAGTGAGGCATTTACCTCTACCAAGGGCTCAGCTGATATTACATCCGTTATGTGTTGCGTCCCAATTAGTGAGCTTCTAAGCCGTTTATAGACGTTCTGAGGCAGGTATCGCCCCATGATATTGCCCCCAGCAATACGTTTACCAGCCTCGAAGAGGGTCACAAAATTCTTATCGGTTTTAGAGATGCTTTGGGTACCAGTGCTCTGCTCTTTAACAGTGACTATTCCTTCTCTGGGCAAATGTCTCGCCTGAGTAACTGAGGATGTCAATTCAATCGAAGTGTTTCTCATGATGGAGGCATAGTTCAGGGGAATGCTTAATATTGAGTGCGCAAATGTGTGGGTGGCTTGTCGCTGAACTTCGATATAATCTGCAACTCCAATATCGACGGACTCCGGTACCTTAAAAAGAAAGGAAAGCGCTCCTTCCTCTTGTCCGCTTACTTCTCGTAACCATAAATTTTCACGATTCTGTTTATGTGCTGACTCGGGGGAGAGCGCTGAAAATTCTGACATGAACTCAGATTTGAGAGTGTTCAGGAGATAAAAACTGGGTTATATGTGGCCGGGCCCGTTTTATCCGATCTGGCAGTGAAACCCAGTTATCTTTCATGCCAGCCATGACCTGAGCGCCTACGAACAGTTCATTAATAACCTCTGCCAGCTCTGTGGCTGAGGCTATAGTAGTAATTGAACCATCTTCTTGTCCGGTTTGGATCATTGTCTCGGTCACAGTTTGCCACTCTTCATAGGATGTATACCCTCTATTCCGCAACTCGTCTGGTAGCGATTGAACGAGGCTGATTCCAGCTTGTACTATCGTATTTGTTGCAATAAGCGTCGCCATTCTTTCCAGGAGCGTTAAGAGCTGCTCCAAATGTGGCGTCTCGGTCTGTACAACTTCAGATAAGACCCCGGTCATTGCTTCTTGCTGGGCATCGAGAACGGCTGCTGCGATGTCGTCTTTATTGCCAAAATGAAAATAAAGAGAGCCTAAGCTAATGCCAGCTTGCTCGCTTATAAATCTGAGTTTCGCCTTATCGTATTTCATTTGCGAGAATACGATGCCCGCTGACTCGAGCAGGGTTGCCCGGGTTTCAAGACCACGCTGCTGCTTATGAAAGGATTCATGGGTTTTGTTCATTTGAGGCTCCTTACCCGGAATAATTTAAGCTTAGACACTTAAATTAGATCCTGGACCTTTGATCCTACACCTTCGTGTTCCAATAAGGCCTTTGCTGTTGACTGCTAGGCGTCAGTGTCTTGGGTGACTGTTAAGTCGATGGTTCGGAAAGTGAAGTAGTGACGATCAGATGTGTAATTTCACAACATCGGAGACGCCGAATCTCATAGCATCGGTGACATCATGTCTCAACACATCGTGCACAGATTTTACAGCCGCCACCTGGCACAGTCCGGAGTGTGATAGCTCCCTTTGAAGTATGGGTAGCTCCGTCTTCACCAGGCCTCAGGCCCAAAATCATCAACTACGGCCGGGCTCAACCCAACGCGTTATCTGTGTCCCAGCTCTGTAAATCGATGAAGATCTGCAGGAGCGTCTTCTATAAAATACGTCTCCGGTGCAGTGCATGAATCCGCGGCTGCTCTTGGCCTCCTATCTAGCGACCCCAAGCAAGCGGTCAGGAAGAACGGGTGAGAAGTCGCGGGTTCTAACGGTGGGTGCAACACCCGAGACAATACAAGGGTGGACACTGACATGAAGTTCTCGAGGAACATGCTTGCTGAGCATGTGAACACGATCTGGGATATGCGAGCTGCTGGTTTCACCGCACGCTTGATTGGTGAACGGGTTGACAAGAGCGAGGCCGCGATCTTGTCGCATATTCATTCGCAGGGCGGGGTGCGACCACGAAGAGCAGCCCGGGTGTCGTCGTTATCGTTCGAGGAGCGTATCGAGATTCAGGCGTTATGGACGGCAAAGGCTGGGATTCGTGAGATCGCGAGGAAGTTGGGGCGTGCCCCGTCAACGGTGAGTCGTGAGATTCGGCGGAACGGTTTCTTTTCTTCTGAACGGGCTCGTAGGCCGAGGTATCGGGCAACACAGGCGCAATCGCAAACGTTTCAGCGTGCCCGCAGACCGAAACCGTCGAAGCTGGTAACGAACCCGCGGTTACGGCGTTTTGTGGAGGTTGAACTATCGTTGAAGCGGTCACCGGAACAGGTTGTGGGCAGGCTACATCGCGAGTTTCCGGATCAGCCGGAGATGCGAGTGTCACACGAAACGATCTATCAAGCGATCTATCTCCTTGCCAGGGGTGGGCTCAAACGCGAGCTTGAGGTTCGGGTTCGTACTGGGAGGAAGATTCGACACAGTCATCGTTCTGGCCAGTCTAGGCAAGGCCGGATTGCTGGGATGGTGAACATTGTTGACCGTCCCGCAGAAGCACTTGATCGGGCTGTTCCTGGGCATTGGGAAGGTGACTTGATTGTCGGGAAAGATGGCAAGAGTGCTATCGGGACGGTCGTTGAACGGTATTCGAACTATCTATTCCTTGTTTGGTTAGACCCTTCGTTACCGCGGGTAGAAGCGGTCACTGAAGGGCTTATCGCGAAGATGAAAGAGTTGCCTGATGTGCTTCGTCGTACCCTCACTTGGGACCAGGGTAAAGAGATGAGTAAGCATCAAGAAGTCGCTATGGGGGCTGATATTGATGTGTTCTTTTGTGACCCGCGCTCGCCCTGGCAGCGGCCGACGAATGAGAACACGAATGGGTTGCTGCGTGAGTATTTCCCCAAGGGCACTGATCTGAGTGTGTTCAGTCAGGCAGATCTCGATTATGTTGAGTGGGAGATGAATGACCGGCCCCGGAAACGGTTAGCGTTCGCGAAGCCGGCCGAGGTCTTAGAAGAGATACTGTTGCACTGACCGCTAGAAACCGACGTTATTAGTGAGCTCGTGCATATTCGCAGAAAACTGCGCACTGATTGATGGGATTACCGGCCGCGCTCATGCATCACGAAGTGGTCCTGCAAGATCATTTCCCCGGAGAAAGGATTCTCTCTGTCGCGACTATCGCGAGGCTTTTAGTCAGTCTCGGGCAAATTGATGCGTGTCAAAGAAACGCTCCAAGTCGTCGTATATTCCGTTCGTGCGGGTGACGGGATATCGTTATGGGAGTTAAGTGTAGCTGACAGATATGACAATGGTGACTATGTACCAGCTTCATTGATGATGCATCACGTTTCGATGTGGGCACTAAAGCGTGTGCACGTAGCGAGAATAGCACCGACGCAAAGAAGGTGCTCAAACGTGCCATGGATGAGTAGGGCCGACCGAGGAACTATTGTCGGATAAATCGTATGCCTTTAACCAACTTCGCCAGGACGCGATTGGAGCGGTCGATATATTTTAGCTTCGAAGGGGCAGGCGCCGATCACGGGAATCCCTTGACACCCCAGTACCAAAGGCAAAAACGAACGATCCAATCTGGCGCTCATCAGATTCCTAGATGCAAGCGCGTCGGCAACGCTAGCACAGTTACAGAAACGCATCAGTAAGTTTCGGGGAACATTGTAATCACCGTCTCGGCGCGATAAGCATTGTCATATACTACCCTGGGCGCGGCGTGGGAGCTACTGGAGCATGCGCCAGCTGTAGAAAGGATTCCGCTCATAGTACTGGAAGTGAGAGCTACACCCTAACTTGCTAAACGGGGCATACGGCTTCGGATGCTCATCGCTCTGATCTGGTGGTTATTAAGGACGGACGTGTGACGCACAGTGAGGCAGATGTTGAAATTGTTGAGCGGTGCCAGCGCGGAGTGACCGTGAAGCTGACACGGGAGAATCATCAACTGGACTTCCAGGCATCCATGTCGAAGCTCCCAATAAGTGTTGGTTGCCGTGAGCATTTTCCTTCGAATACCTGTGGCGAGTTCCTCCTGGCTGCTCCGCGTTCGGGCGGGGTGGTGTTCTCTTTCCTGCTGCCACTTGTCACGATCCGGGTGAGCGGCCGATATGTGAATTCTCAAGCAATCCATGGGTGCATCTGTCGAACCCGGACAAGTACTGGATATGCAAATAGTACGACAATCAGGCGTTGTTCTGGGGACGTGGAGAAGATGTCCCGGGGCTCTTCACTCTTGCAAGAGGCTAATGTTGTAGCCCGCTTTGGCAGCTGTGTACGAAGTCGTGAGAGCGACCGTTTGCGAAGTGATGAGGTCCGGTGCCTCCGATGCTATGGGGTTACACACCTGATCGTTGCATACCCTCTTTTCGAAAAGTCGGCTAAATAGATAGCTACGGAAGTTACTGATTTGAAACCTCTGTGGCTTCGATTGCTGTTCGGCTGATGATGGTTGTCGTAGTGGTTGAACAGGAAAAGATCTGTGGGCGTAGGACGCATTTGTAGTAGTGGCCCGTCGCGATATCTCATGGGGTTGTAACAAATGTGTAACGAGCGGGGCGAAGGGTGGTTACGTTGTCAATATTAAGTAAGCTTTCTTAACAACCTTCGAATATAAGATATCTCGGTTTTCGGGAGTTAAATAGATGAGGTGGGATAAATGAAGATGTTTTTTGTACAGAGGGATTTCCCCTCTGCTTTCCGAATGCTCTCGCTAGCTTTTGGTTTGGTCTTAATAAGTTTGACCATAAGCGCTACGTCTGCTCAAGCGGATGATGGCTCAAGTCACCGCACAGAAGCTTCTGTTGAGTCCGTTGAAGATGCTATTAATCTCATCAATGAAGACCACGTGCGTCTACATGCTCTAGAACGTTATGGTGAACTCTCGGAATCAGGTGAAGAAGTGATGTATCACGGATACGCCCCTTACCAGCCGGAGAGCGCTAGTCAATCAGAAGGTTTTGAACCATTCGCTTACCCCTCAAACTGTGGCATGCACGTTTGGATCACACGATCTGGTCAACAGATTAAAAACCACACCGAGACAACATGTAACAGTATGAATTTCAACCGGGTTGAACACAGAATGGATATCACCGCATACCACGGTGTTTTTGGATACGCCAACATGGTTAACTCTGGAGTTTTTTACCATTATCTTGGTGACTACGGGTACAACACTCTCAGCTGGACGTGTAAAAACAGTAATGCCACAGGGTACCGAGTTCACTCCTCCGGCCATATGCGCGTGGGAACAGCAAACTACAGCACGCCGATCATTTTTGACACGTTCGGCACAACGGTCAACTGTGGTTGGTAAATAAATAGATAGAAGCTATCGAAGGAGATGGAAATGAATATCGGAAGAGGCATCAAAGTCCTCGTCGTCACTGCACTGGCTTCGGCTTTTGCAATAACTGGGGTGAATGCGGCAAATGCAACCCCTATCCATGATTTCGAGATGCCAGAGACGGTTGATGAGAGCTACTTCTCTGGAAATTCGGAAACAGGTTTAGCTGAAGCCGAGAGTGAGGGGATTGGAGCTTTTAACATAGCTACTAATCCTTACAACTGCTGGGGGAGAACTCCATATGTACATCTCAGTGGCGGCACTAAGATGTCCGGACATGCAGATATCTATGACTGCAATGCAAAACCAGCCTATCTGGAAGCAATTGTAGGTATTTACAAAGAAGGTTGGTTCAACCAGTGGCACTTCCTAGGAAGCAATATAAATTCCAAAGTAAATCAGTTCGGTATCACCACGCATTTCAAACGAAACTGTGTCGATTTCTCCTCACAGAATTATTACTCTGTCGGGTCATTCCTAGTAGATATTGGAGGGAAACATTACACCGGTAGCACAACGAGCGTTTCTAATCGATTCAACTGTAATGTTCATGCTGGTCCGCATCAACCGTAATATGAAAAAACTACCTGCAACACTGATCATCGTTCTTCTGGCGGTCAGTGTTGCAGCGTGTACGAAGTACGTCGAGCCGGAGCCAGAACAAAGTATTGAACAGTCGGATGAAGAGCTGCTCCTGAGGCCTTTAGGGCAAACTCCCGAGGAGCCACCAGTATTAACACATGCATCGAATTCTGTCGAGCCATATTCAATTGACTGGCAAAACAAATCAGTTCACACTGTTTTCAATAACGATGGGAATCTCCCTCAAACAACGGTCTCTCTTTCCCAAGGGAATGAGTTGTTTATTGAGTCCCATTTTACTCCGAGTCTCCTAGTTCTCTCCTCCTATTCAGGAACAGTGGAATCTGTAGATCCGTTGAGTACGCCTCAGTTCACTAGTGAATGTAAATATGAGCAGCTAATTAGTAATTGCCCGTTCGCCTCTCTGGATTCCGGAGGAATTAGCATACCCATAGGGTTGCCAGAGTATGGATTGGAAGCGAACTCAGTGATCTCCCTCATGCTCTTTTACCCAAAACCAAGTGAAATAAGTAATGACCAATTTATGAATACTGTTGGGTGGGTCTTTGGAGTCATCCAGGAATAGTAGCCCTACGTAAAGGACAGGCAAGAATAAGGTAGAATTATGGATGATTGCACGTACTATGCTGTTAGGTCCCCTGACACAGCAGACTGGATCAAAGACAGACTACGTACGTCTCACACCCCAGGTGTTTTTGATCTGGGTTCTCTAATCCCGTCAGGATTTGATTCTTTAGTTAGAGTGCTGCACCCTTTCACACGACATGTTCCTGTGACTGGGCGAGTACGCACAGAACTCATAGAGCAAGAAAATTCCAGGATACCAGTCAAACACCAAAATGAATACGAAGAAGTAAGGTGGTCTGAGACCTCAGAAAAGTTTGGAACCGAGTTTAGACCTGCGATGAGCGCATTTGATGTTCTAGGGTTACGTGAAGAAAGTGTCGAGGCCGCAGACGGCTGGATATATGACGTTCCGTTAGAAGGCACGCTTCAGGCTTCTTATCTCTCGAGGATCTCGAATGTTCTGAAATTGCACACACGAAAGAGGAGCAAAGGTGTTGCAGCAGTTTGGGATGGCTTAACGAGTTCATTCGACCCCAGCCGACTTTCCTCAAGTGATGTGTTGGAAGTAGCCAATCTTCCTGACAGATCATACGTCTGTTTTGCTGCGTCTGTTTTAGACTTCTGCTCTCAGCGCTGGATTGCTAAAGCGCCTTGGACAAGGCTCACACCAGGCCCAGCAGCCGAGTATGTACAGACGCCGCACCTCTTATGGCCACAGGATAGAGCATGGTTGCTTGTTACTGATGTTGGGCTAAGTTCCACTCTAATAGCCTGCACAGAATCATGTGCTCTCGACCTATTACACACACCGGGAATAGAGACGGTCGTTATCACTAGAGACACAACTCTTTCTCTCTAGGTTCACTGATGCAGCAGAGTGATACGAGAATTTATCTCCCTGAAGGTACCGCCTCCAGTAGTTACGTTTCAGAAAATATATGCCACTCTCGATAATGCTCTAGCAGGTAACAAAATAACTAAAACGGGTCTGGTGCACGTTTAGGTGACAGTTTGGTCAGGCAGCGAGTGCGACCTGTTTGTTCATGATGGTCTCGTATTCGATCGGCGCCAAACGCCCCAACCTGACCTGTCTGCGGCATCGATGGTAGGTGCGCTCGATCCACGTCACGATCGCTAATCGGAGCTCGTCCCGGGTGGCCCAAGTCTTCCGGTTCAGGACGTTCTTCTGGAGCAGGCTGAAGAACGATTCCATCGCAGCGTTGTCGCCCGCAGCACAGACGCGACCCATCGAACCGGCCATCCCACGACCCGTGAGCGCGCGCTGGAGTTTCCGGCTTCGAAACTGCGATCCACGACCCGTGTGCAGCACACACCCCGCGACATCACCGCGACGAAGCACGGCGTGTTCAACGCGGTCACCGCAAGCAAGGAGGTCATTTGCGAGTCGATGGAGTAACCCACGATCCTGTTCGACCACACGTCTTTCACCGCGCACAGGTAGAGCTTGCCTTCAACAGTCCAATGCTCGGTGATGTCCGAAAGCCATAACTCGTTCGGCGCAGCTGCTGCAAAACCTCGTTGTACCAGGTCGTCGTGCACGGGTGGCCCGGGTTTTCTTCCCTTCCCTCGTGCCTTCTTCTTCCCGAACACTGACCACCAGCCCTGGTCTCGTCAGCGCCGCCATGCAGTCCGGTCGCATATCACTTCACTGAGAGTCTTCGCTTCGTCGGCGAGGAACCGATATTCGAACTCGGGGTCTTCAAGGTGAGCGTCGTGGAGCACGTTCGCTCGATACGCCTGCGTGAGGTCACGCGCGGTCACTGTGCTGCGTAGCCAGCGGTAGTAAGGCTGGCGGGAAAGCTTCAAGACCCGGCACGACACCTGGACGGGGATCCCGTCACAGGCGAGCTCTTTCACGAGCGGGTAGAGCCTTTCCCGGCAAGTGCGCCTGCGAGAGATACGCGGCCGCACGACGGAGCACCTCGACTTCTTGTTCGAGAAGCTTGTTCCGTTTGCGAAGCTCACGCAGCTCAGCATTCTCTGAACGCGTAACACCGGGTTTCTGGCCCTGTTCGACGCGTTCTTCTCGGAGCCATTTGTCGAGCGTGCCGACGTGGATTCCGAAGTCTTTCGCGATTTGCGCGAGTGTGATCTCGGGCCGCGATCCAACGCGATCCTCACGACGTCCTCGCTAAACTCTTTGGGGTAACGAGGGGGCATAGGTTCTTCCTTCCAGGCCAGCAGAAACTAGCCACATTGAATGTCACCTAAACCTGCACCAGACCCTCCGCTTGGCATCACCGTTGACACTACAGGCAACCTCTACGTCGTAGACAGTAGCAACAATCGCATCCGCAAGATCACCCCAGACGGCATGGTTTCAACCGTTGCAGGCACGGATATGGGCGGCTTCGCTGATGGATCTGCAGATCAGGCGAAATTTGCTGGTCCGGTTGGCATCAGCATCGACACTTCGGGCAACGTTTATGTCACGGACAGCGGCAACAACCGCATCTGAAAAATCACTTTCCCACAGGTTGAAAACCAGACTCCAGGTGAAACTACCCCAACTCCAGATAACAAAGCTCCAAACGCTCCAGACACGGGTGCCGCCGCTACAAGCGCACCACTGCCACCGCTGCAGGGCTATTGGCTGTTGCTATCCTCAGCGCTTTGCCTCGCGCGAATCGCAGCCGACGTTAAGCGCAGAGCTAGACCTATATTCGCGCCACGAGGTTCAGAGCGATCAGTTCCTCTAACGCACGATGGACAACCTCAGCAGGCTGCAACAGATCCTCAAACGGATTCACGGCTTCTCCGGCTTGCTCGGCAACCAGGGTGAACAGCCCCTTCGCTATAAGGGATAGACCTCGCCGATCCATCACAGCCTGGATCGTTGCATCCTTCTCGGCGCCCGAAGAATCGCGACCAAGCCCGACCGTCGTGATCGCATCTGAGTACATCTCCATGTTCAGAGCTTAAAGCAGTGGATCCGAACTTGGACATGAGGACGCTTCTGCCATGAGCTGGCTGCGTTCATTAACACCGTCGAGAGCTACAGAGCGACTTAATAATCCGCCAAGAGATTCTGGGCGTTGACTTGCTTGCGTTCCTTAGTAAGGTTCTTGCCTAGGATTCTGGCGCTTACGATGAGCCAGGAGCAAGATTGGGCTAAGCCTCAAATCTCTATGCAAAGAGGTGCGCATCACCAAGAAGGAGCAGCCGTGGCAGAAGAAAAACGAAGCACCATCGAATTAAACGATGCACAGATTGCACTCCTGAACTGGATCAAGAACAGCTGCCCAGACGGTGTCTATCCAACCGATACTTTCTCCCACCGCATCTCAGCTAAAGCACTCCAGTCTCGTGGCCTCGTGCAGGTGAGCGGTCATGGGAAAACGTGGAAAGCTGTCCCTACAGATCGGGGCAAGGCCTGGCCAGCTTGCACCGAAGCTGACGATGCTGTCCGGGCTACGCAGCAGAAACTTGCCCAAGTGGGAGCCATACCATCTCAGCAACAAGCGAAGACGCCGAAGCAGGCTCGGAAAGCCCCGAAGAAGCCGTCTGCCGCCGAGCTCGCTGCCCGAGAACTTGTTGCTGCCGAGGAACTTATTGGGCAGCTCCTTAAAGCAGAGAATGAAGAACTCCTCAGCACAGATCTCGACATTGGCCCTCGTAAGCCCCAGCGCTACATCGCGGTTGCACTCAAAGCGAAGAACTGCCCACATGGAAAGCAGCTCACCTCGCGACGCATCGGTGGCTATGGCAGCACCGAAGAGAAGATTTACTTCACCAACTACTTCCGCGACTTCGTCACGGAACAGCCAGTCCCGGTGCCGGAAAGGGTAGGGCGTTATCACCCGGCGGTCAAAAGTAACAAACAGTGGCAGTACGTCGCTAAAGAGCATGTCCCTAGAGCTGCCCGGATCTTGCAAGCCATCGCATCAGAAGCCGAGCGCCGTGGCATTGAGATCGTTGCTCCGTCGAAGAAGCCTGACGATCGCCGCTACCGCACCGCTAACGCCGCTGAACACGGCAATCTCTGGTTCGACACCGACTATGGCTACTACGGCATTGAGATCAAGGAGGCGGCAGGAACGGGAGCAAAGAAGTTCCGAGACCTCGGCCTGAGCTGGTAGCAGATCGACCGACTGCCCTCATGGATAGGTCGCCGTGGGTGGGAGTTCATAAGCACTGGACGCCTTCAGATCACGCAGGGCATACCGCTCGGCGGTTATGGCGAAACCCCCGTTGGTGATGCTCGTGGAACCACACTCGAAGAAAGGCTCCCTGAAGCGTTTATGCGCTTCGAGACGTGGTTGCTCGAGCAAGCCGAACATGCACGACTTGAGCAGCTGGCAGAAGAGAAGAAGCAGTGCGATTGGGAAGCCGCCATGGAGAACGTCAAAGCGGAGTACTACATTGCCGAGCGGTGGAAACATTTCGTGACGCTTGCCGAGCAAGACGAACGGTTTCAGCGATTCCGAGACTTCCTTGTTCGCGCCGAGGATGCCATCTCTGACTTGCCATCGGAGCAACGCTTCGCTGCCAGCAAGTTCCTCTCCGAGGTAGAGGCGACTATGCGTCGACACGACCCACTTTCTTCACCCGAGAAGCTTGTACCGCAGATCCCTCCGTCGAAGTCAGACGATCTCAAGCCGTATCTGCACGGGTGGAGTCCGTACGGCGCACACAGCTCCTGAGATAGATGGCGGTTAGTCGCTGCCAACTTCCTCAACAGCTTTACGCTCAAGACGCTCCGTGAGAACCTTTACGATCTTGGAGTCAAAGCACGACTCATAGCGATGCTTCGTACCCTTCGCGATTTCATCCAAATACTTCGCAACGGTTTCAGCGTGCCTGACTTTGCCACCGGCTGCGAAGTAGGCCGCGAGCCAGTCGTCTTTGCTCGCAGATACTCCGGCATCTCGGAATGCGTGAATGAGACCAAGAACAGCGCCCTTATCATTGCCGCTTCCGAGACCGTTGTACTCCTCATTTACCATCATGCGTGCTGCTTCCGCGAGAAGCGGGTCCGAGGGAGTATCTTTCTCATTAGCGCCGAGGCTGGTGGATTCGAAGCCCCGAAGCATTGCGCGCAGGACACTGCTCTCCGTAGAGATGATCACGACGACCTTCTCAAAGGTTCCGTCCTCGACAACCTGTCGGATGGCCTCAACTTCGACTTCCTTGAACGGGATGAAGGCGAGCAACGTGGCGTCGAGTTTCTTTCACTCAGCGTGCCGAAGGTCTGCGTACGTTGCCCTGATCGATTTGATCCTTGGAACCTCCAGGTGCTCGGTGAGGTCATGTTCCAGTCGGTGGCTCTTGGCAGTGACGTGTTCTTCTTTCTCTGCGTAAAAGAGGTATGCGGGAGTTGCCCCGATCCAGTCTCGGATGCGCTGGCTGCCCTCCGTCTTGTAAAGACCGCCATTTACCTGATCGAAAATCGTCATGAATGCTAGTTCGGTCATACGTTAATGATCTCCTCAGCCACCGACATTCACGCGCTATATTTTAATAAAATCCCTGTTCGTGAGAAAATTAGGTTAGATGCAGAGCCAATTATTGAGTCCAGCACTGAATCAGATCTCGCCGAATTTTCTCGGTGCTGTTCTAGTTTCCGGCCGTCGCAGGAGTGCCGACGGGCAAGAAGTCGGTGGCATTCGGTACTCTGCTGATATGAGTCTCATTGACCGTGCAGAAGCACGACGAACGGCTGCACTGGCATCCATTGCTGCGGATAGCCAAGCGGCGCTTGGACAATACTTCACGCCATACCAGGCCGCGATCATTATCGCTAGCCTGCCAAAGCTGCCATCGGGAACCTCCGTTCGCATTCTTGATCCTGGCGCTGGAAGCGGCATGCTGTCGGCGGCTCTCATTGACCGTCTGCTGTCGGACCGCCCCGACTTGGTCATCCATGTGACTGCTGTCGAGGTTGACGAGACGCAGAATCCATTACTGAGCGAGACTCTTTCGGATATAGAGTCGCTTGGAAATATCACTACTGAGCTCGTGAGCTCCGACTTTCTATCGTGGGCACTTTCAACGACGCAACAGTTTGATTTGGTGATCCAGAACCCGCCGTATGCGAAGTTGCCTACGGGAAGCGAGTCACAGCGATTGCTCCGAATGGCAGGTATTGATGTTCCTAATATCTACGCCGCATTCTTGGCGCTCGGCATCCGCCTTCTCGACGACGGCGGTCAGCAGGTTGCGATTACGCCCCGCTCGTGGATGAACGGCACCTACTACGCGAATTTCCGACATGAGTTCGTGAAGCTGGCGGGGATCGATGCCATTCACACTTTCGAAAGTCGCTCAAAGGTGTTCGGAGATACTGGGGTCCTGCAAGAAGCGATTGTCGTGTCCTCTACGAAGGGGCGTCACGCTGACGCTATTTCGGTCTACACCTCACACGATCACTGCGCTGAGGCGAGTTGCCGAACGGTGCCATACACCGATGTCGTGACTGATGACTTTATCCATGTTCCAGCAACCGAAGCCGATGCAGCAGCGGTTGCCTGGATGCAGCAGAACGCCCATTGCACATTGAGCGACCTCGGCCTTACGGTCTCGACGGGAAGAGTTGTCGATTTCAGGTCACGAGACATGCTCTTTATGGAGCCAGTTGAAGGTTCCTGGCCGATGGTAAACGCGAGTCACATAAAGCAAGGCGAGGCGCATCACCCCGTCGGAACTAAGAAACCAGAGTGGTTCCACACCGACGCGGTTCGTGAGTCAAAGCTGCTAGTACCTGCTGGCACGTATGTTCTGATCAAGCGGTTCTCCGCGAAGGAAGAGCGGCGACGAGTAGTCGCCGCTGTCTGGCAATCCGCTAGGGCAGCCGCGTTCGACAATAAGCTGAACTTTGTCCATAAGAGCGGGGCAGGAATCGACCCTGACGTGGCGCGCGGCCTCACAATCTTCCTGAACTCATCTCAACTCGATAAATACTTCCGAGTATTTTCCGGCCACACCCAGGTGAATGCGACTGACCTCAGGCAGATGCGTTTCCCCTCGTTAGAACAGTTGAAGGAACTCGCAGTCATCGATAGAAATTCACAAGACGATCTGGATGCAGCAGTCGAAAGAGTTCTTGCTCGAGTAGGAGTAGCGGCATGACCCGTTTAGAAGAAGCGCGAGAGATTCTGAAAACGCTTGGCTTTGACGCTGGTCGTTCTAATGAACGTAGTGCGAGGACGCTGCTTGCGTTGGCACAGTTGTCAGAGCAGAGTTTATGGATCGATGCGGTGAATCCTCGGCTTGGAGTACGCGCCATCCTGGACTGGATTAGAGAAGAACTCGACTTCCCGGTTGCGGAGAACACTCGTGAGACATATCGCCGCCAGACGCTGCATCAGTTCCGAGATGCAGGCTTAGTCATACTCAACGAGGATGACCCTGAGCGTCCGACGAACTCGTCTCATAACAACTACAAACTGACGGATAACGCGCTCGAGGTGCTTCATTCATACGGCACCGAGGGCTTTCAGAAGAAAGTCGACTTCTACCTCGAAAAGTTGCCAGGGCTCCTCACCATGTATCGTGCCGAACGAGAGATGGCACGTATTCCCGTGGCATTGCCTGGCGGTATGGAGTTGACCCTTGGCGCAGGTGGGCAAAACGTGCTTATCAAGCAGATGATCGATGATTTCTGTGCTTACTTCATTCCCGGTGGTGAGGTGCTTTATATCGGTGATGCTGACGACAAGCTCATGCACTTCGATGAGCAGAAACTGGCCGACCTCGGAGTTTTCGTAGACACCCACGGCAAGCTTCCGGACTTGGTCGTCTACCAAGAGGAGAAGAATTGGCTCTTCCTTATGGAAGCTGCGTCGACACATGGGCCGGTTGATGCGAAGCGGCACGGTGAGCTGAGCGCTTTGTTTGCTGGGTCTACTGCTGGTCTGGTTTATGTTTCTTGTTTCCCCGACCGCGCCGTCATGAGGAGATTCCTCGCTGACCTCGCATGGGAAACCGAAGCATGGTGCGCCTCCGATCCGACTCACATGATTCACCTCAATGGTGATCGATTCCTGGGGCCACACGAAGAGGCATAAGAACAATTACGCCATTCGGACAAAGCCTGTCCACGGATTCGTAACGGTAAGAAGGTTAGGCCGCCCAGATCCGCTTCTTGAGCGTCAGCGCTAAAGAATATCGGTAGTCACCGATACGGTAGACACATAACCAAGAAATAGCTAAACGTGTAGGTACGCAAAAGAGGATACGGCACCATGCATTCTGATGCTGTTGCTAACTCCTCTTTAAGTAGCACTTCGTGCAGGAGATCATGCAATGCGACTGAGCAACATCAAGTTTGAGAATTACGGCCGACTCCAGGATCGGGAGATTGAGGTGCGCGAGCATCTCGTTCTTGTCGGCGCTAACGACGTTGGCAAGTCTTCGCTTCTGCGGATGCTTGACCTCACCCTCGGCGCAAGCATGGCGCAACTGTATGCGAACTTGAGTGTTGAGGATCTACGCAAAGACAGCGATCCGCTCATTGTGGAGGTCGAGCTCACCGACTTCGATAAGGACGAAGAAGGGGCATTCTTCCCAGACGAGATCAAAGTTGATCCCGTTTCAGACACTGCAACGCTGACGGTGCAGCTTCGGGTCGAAGCGGATGAAAAGGGCTCCGTCACGATCCAGCGATTCGCACCTTCTGGCGGCACAAACAGACAGCTTTCTCGTGAGCAAATCGCTAGGTTGGGATGGAAATTCCTCGGCGCTACTGCGCAATCTCGCGACCTACGTGAGGATCGTCGTAGCGCTGTCGACGACATGCTCGAGGCACTTGAGCTTGGTGATGAGCAGGTATCATTTACAAGTCTGGCCGCGGACTTTCAGACCCGGCTGAACGAATCTCCGCTTCTTAGCGATCTTCGCTCACAACTCGCTGGGCAGCTGTCAAAAGCACTCCCTGAAAAGGTCGATGCTGATCACTTGTCATTCGTCAGTGGCGCCTCGGCTGACGATGACCCGTTGTCTGATGTGCGACTTCAAGTGATCAAGAGTGGCGAGACTCATAACCTCTCGGAACAGTCCGACGGCACACGGGCGCTCTATGCAATTGCTCTATACGACCTGATGAGCGTTGGGGCGAATATTGTTGCGATCGACGAGCCGGAGATCCACCTGCATCCGACCTCGCAGCGAAGCCTTGCGCGGCTCCTTCGTTCGAGCGCCAGCCAGAAGATTCTGGCAACCCATTCTCCTGACATTGTGAGCGCGTTCGATCCTGGGTCAGTCGTGGTCGTGCGTCACGGTGGCGAATTGGTGCAGCCTAAGGAGGATTTCCTCTCTGATGACGAAAAAATGCGCGTGCGCTGGTGGGTACGTGATCGTCTTGAGCCGCTCACTTCAAAGAGAGTGATTGCGGTCGAAGGCATCTCTGACCGGATCATCCTTGAACGCGCTGCGGAGGTGACAGGCCGAGATCTCGATCGTCTCGGGGCGTCTGTTGTTGAGGCGGGTGGTGCCAACGAAATGGCTCCGATCGAAAAGCTCTTCGGCGAGTCTGGTTTCAACATCCGACTCTCAGTGCTTGTGGATGAAGACGCTGAGGAGTCGACGGCCAAGAAGCTCGGCTTGAAGGTTGAAGACCTTGCTTCCAATTCGGTATGGGTATCTCGGAAAGATCTTGAAGATGAATACGTTGCGGCGCTAGGTGTTGATGCGGTCTGGAACGCACTCACGACGAGTAAGCAGTTCACGAAAAACCAGCTTCAGTTCTGCGAATCTACTGGGGAAGACAAGAAGCGAACTGCGGAAGACGTTGCAGCATTCTGCCGAAGAAACGCTGACTTCAAGGTACGCGCTGCCCTGTCGATCACCAACATTCTTACGGTAGAAAGCGCAGTCAAGATCACGAGCATCGAGAACCTGCTGAGTGAAATTGTGGTGAGCTAGGCGTGATTACCCCTACCGTTGCACAAGCTCAGATCCGTGATCATGCTGAGCCTGACCTGTTGGTTGTTGCTCCTGCTGGATGCGGAAAGACCGAGGCGCTCGCGCTCCGGGTACAGGGCATGTTGGAGCGTGGGGATGTTACTGCACCACGGAAGATTCTCGTCGTAACCTTTTCTAACCGCGCGCGGGATAACATCCGCGAACGACTCAAGAGCTACGTTGGCCCGACTCAACTACGAGACCGAGTCTGGGTAGTCAATTTCCATGGCCTGTCCGCACGAATCATTCGAGCTCATGCAAACGTTATCGGACTGTCAGCAGACCTTCCGATTCCAGAGCGAGACGTTACGGGCGATGCCTGCCAAAAACGTGACCTCGACTTTAATCTCACAGGTCGGGTGAAGGAAGCCCTCCGAGACGCAAAGTTGGAGCCACGAACTGATGCAGAGGTTGATGCGTTCCTCGTTGCACAGCGCGAAACCGATGCGCTCGAAATCGAAAGGGAACGAGTGGCAAACAGCCTGCTCGCCTATGAGGATTTGCCTCGTTTGGCTGAACTCATTCTCGCTAACGACACCGTCGCACGACTTTACCGAGCGCACTTCGGTGCAGTCATCGTGGATGAGTTTCAAGACCTCACACCACAACAACTTCGAATCGTAAATCGCATCGGGTACAAGCGCACAACATTCGCCGGTGATCTCGCTCAGGGTATCTATAGCTTCACGGGAGCAAAACCTCTAGAGGTCAGTGCGGCAATCGAGACGGAATGCTCAGAAAAGATTACGTTTGCTGACTCACATCGATCATCTCCAGCAGTCCTTGCAGCCGTCAACGCTCTCGCTCCACTTACTAATGGCGTTGAACTAACCGCAGCCGCGCCCGAGTCCTGGCCCAGTGGAGGGATGCTGGGGATAGCAGCATTCGAAGATGTGCAAGCAGAAGCAAACTGGGTGGTGTCGATCGCAGAGGCAATTCTCAATCACTCGGCCACGCAGCGAATCGGCATTATGGCGCGTACTGCTGGCCGCCGTCGCTTTATTGAAGAAGTTCTGACGAAACGTGGTACCGAGTTCATGCGCTGGGATGATGGCGTACTCGATACCGATACCGCTCGAATGATGCGTGCGATGTTGAGCCAGTTCGACTTGAACGGGTATCAAAAGGCCATGGATAAGCCAGCGTTCTTACGCCAGATATCTGGGCTTGAATCGCTCCTCGAAACCGACAGCCGGAAGAACTTGGCAGACGCATTGAGCTGGTGTGGCGATCTCCTGCGGGAGGGTGTATCCCCAGCAGAAATACGTGGCCGAATCCGAGTTGGTGACGACTCAACTTTGATCACCCTGCCGGGAATTCACCTCCTTACCGGGCATGTCGGCAAGGGGCAACAATTCGATTGGGCCATGGTGGTTGGAGCAGAAGACGGAGTGCTTCCGGATTTCAGGAGCACTACTGATGAGGAGCGTGCTGAAGAAGCTCGTGTGTTCTCGGTGATGCTGTCACGTGCGCGCCATGGAGCGATTGTCAGCTATTCGGCAACAGTTCCTACATGGGCAGGGGATCTTAAAGGCAAAGCTCCATCACCGTTCTTGAAGTACCTCGAGAGGGCCAATCCGCTCGCTGGAGACGCATTGATCCAGTGGTTCAAAAACGTCGACTGGGAACAAATCGCGGCCAGGTAGGAGGCGTCCGATTTAGCAGGTGCAATCAGGGCTATCGTGTCCGTATCTTCACTCCGTGCTTGCGAAGATACTTCGACACCGTTGTGGGCGACACGTCATAGCGACTCCCGATCGTCGCCAGAGATTGGCCAAGCTCATACATCTCGACCATCTGCTTTACTACGGTCTCGGTGGGGGAGAAGGTCCTCATTTCTACCCTGTGGCGCTTGAGCACGAGGCCGACTCCGTTCCGACTGCGACCGATACGTTTCGCGATGCTTCCGGTTGATTCGCCAGCTTTGTAAGCCGTGATGATCTCTGTTGCTTCACCTTTGGTGACAATCCGGTGTTGACGCTTATGCTCGGATGCCTCATAGTAAGGGGCAGGTCGGCCAGAGACCTCATCGTTCTGGCTTGAGGGTATCGCTCGAAGGTACTCGCTTAGGCGTTGTAACTTTTCTGTCTTGCAGGAGAACAGTGCCACCAAAACGATAATGGTTATCATTATCGCAGGTATTTACTAGAGGTCAAGGCCCCCGATGGGGTCTTTTTTAGTAGTAAGTTCCGTACCGAGCTGACTGTTCTTGTTCGAATTAATTCCTCTTACCTCTGTTGGCATTTTGTTCGGTACGGCGATAGGTACGTATTTTATGAATCTCCCTGACCCCTGTCGTGATGTACCGATGGGGTTGTGCAGATAACAACATTTGACCCATTTGTGGTTCCTGTCATAATCAAGTCAGTATGAGTAATCGAATCAGTCTGAAGCAGGTCGTTCTCAGGTCGGGAGATACAGTCGAGGTCTCTGATGGGGTGACAGCGATCGTCGGACCGAACAATACTGGCAAGAGTTCATTGCTTCGTGAGGTGAGGGACTATCTATCCTCAGAGCCATATCATCTCGAAGCCTTGAGCCGAAAAGTGATCGATCGCGCAGTCCTTGTATTTGAAGGTTCGCCCGACGACTACTTCAATGACTTGGTCGCAGCATATGGGCGCAGGGAGCCGGGGCACTATAACTACGGAATGGTTATGAATCCGCACGTTGTCTTCAACGGAAGTGCTTATGTTGAGTTGACGGATTTGCAGCAGTTGTGGTCCACTGGGACTTCCTTGGGTGGTCGTCTCTCGCAATTTCAATTGCGTTATCTAAACGCGGAAGAACGGCTTGGGCTGACGAATAACGCTCCCGCCATCAACACCTATAACGAGCTTCCGAGCATGCCTCTACAGATTCTCTTTTCGAAGCGGGAACTTGAGCAAAGACTGAATGACCTTTCATCTGAAGCATTCAAGACCGGAGTAGTGGTAAATCGCTACGCAGGCGGGTCGATCAATCTTCATGCTGGGCGAGTTGCTGCTGAGGAAGGGCCGAGCCCGCAGTCGGCTGAATATCAGGCGGAGATTAACAGTCTCCCGCTTATGCATGACCAAGGAGATGGCATGCGTGCATTCGTTGGAATGGTGATGTCGATTATCACGAGTCAGACCCCATTGGTCCTAATTGATGAGCCGGAAGCCTTCTTGCATCCTCCGCAGGCACGAATGTTTGGAAGATTCCTTGCAGATTTTGCAAAGCAGGGCACTGGTGTGCAGGTAATTATCGCTACGCATAGTGAAGACGTGATTGCAGGTCTAACCTCTACGGTTAGTGGCGATACTCGCATCTCCATTGCTCGGCTTACGCGAGATCAGGATCGAAACCACGTAGCGCAGCTTCCGGCGAGTGCAGTTCGTGAGCTGTATGAAGATCCGCTTATGAAGCATTACGACATGCTCAACGGCTTGTTCTCCACTGGAGTGGTGCTCTGCGAAGCAGATTCGGACTGTACCTATTATCGAGCTACTGTCGATGAACTTCCTTCTGATGAGTACGGCTACATCCAGGAGGCCCACTTTACTCACTCAAGTGGGAAGGCTCGTATTGCACAGGCAATTAAGACGTTCAAGCAGACTGCAGTTCCGGTTGTGGCAATTTTTGACATCGACATTCTTCAGAACGACAACGAATTTTGGAGGCTTGTTGAGGTCGTTGGTGGCGACCGGTCAGTAATTGAGCCGTTGAGGAATATCGTCGTGAACGCAGTCGGCGGACGATCGGAGTCGCCAAGCAGGACCGCAGTAAAAGCGCAGATTCTTGAGATTCTTGAAGGCAAAAACGTTTCCACTCTCAGCGGTGGGGAAGTCGGTCGGATTCAGGGGATTATCTCGAGGAAGAGTGGCTGGAAAGAATTCAAAAATAGTGGACGTTCGATGCTTTCGGGTGGTGCAGCACAGGCTTTTATTAGCTTGACCGGGCAGCTCGAGACCCTAGGCGTTTTCGTACTTGAACAAGGCGAGCTGGAGCGACTCCATTCAAGTGTGGGTCAGAGTAACAAAGCCGCCTGGCTGCGAGAAGTAATTGAGGATGGCCTATATAGAGATTCACCTGCCGCTCCCTTACTGAAGCGAGTTTCTGAATATCTTGGTCAAGCGCAAACCCAAACTGTAGCTGAGGGCGAAGAAACTGCTATTGACGCTTGATGCCTTCTAATTCATAGTCATATGCATACATGCCGCGTTTGACGAATCAGGATTTCCTTAAACGTCATCACTTCCTTGTACTGCTCTGGGAAGATCAGATCCTGCGGTCACTATTCAGTGCACTTGAGCCCATGGAGCAGCTCCAGCTGCACCAGTATTACCAAACATTGAACTACGGTGACGACGCAGAAGTAGTCTCAACTCGCACCACCGTGAACCGTAACGATTCACCACTTACGCAGCAGGCTGGCCGTGCTTGGAAGCAACTGCTAGCTACCCTCGAGCGCGGCTGCGTTCAGTACTCGATTCACTATGATCCGAAAGATCTGCATCGCTGTGCACAGAAGTTATCGAAAGCGATCAGGAAGGCGATCCGGCCCAGCCCGGCGAACCAGAAGGCGAAGGCAAAAGCAAAAGCCCCAGTAGCTAAACGCAACTTCAAAGGTATGAGTCATCATTCGGTGCGACCGATCATGCGGCCCGAGATAGATATGAAGCAGCTCGCACGAGCCACACTGCTGCTTGCGCATCACCTCAAACGTGAAGAGCTTCTCGAGTCTGGTGAGATCGACGAAGAAGGCGAAGATGCGTACATACTGAAACGGATCGATTCGTTCATGGATCGGCTTCGCGACTAACGGGTTCGAATTTTCACGCCCTGCTTCCGCAGATGCAGCGACACTGTCGTGGGTGAGATGCTGTAGCGCTTCCCGATGGTGGCGAGTGATTGGCCGAGCTCATACATCTCGACCATCTGCTTCACTACGGTCTCGCTGGGGGAGAAGGTCCTCATTTCTACCCCGTGGCGCTTGAGCACGAGACCGACGCCGTTTCGGCTGCGTCCGAGCCGCTTCGCGATGCTTCCGGTCGATTCACCAGCTTGGTAAGCCGCGATTATCTCTGTTGCTTCACCTTTGGTGACAACTCGGTATTGACGCTTATGCTCGGATGCCTCATAGTAAGGGTCAGGTTGGCCAGAGACCTCATCGTTCTGGCTTGAGGGTATCGCTAAAAGATGCTCGCTTAGGTGTTGTAATTTTTCTGTCTTGCAGGAGAACAGTGCCACCAAACTAGTCTTATCAAAAGTTCTTTGAGGCTCTAACCTCGCGTGGGAACTCGCTATTGTGTTGGGAATAGCGTGACGGCAACGTTACTTCTACTCTGTCTCCACGATTGTGTGAGCGTCGACCAGCTTTTGATAAGGCTCATTCACATCGGTCCGGATTTCACCGAAGCCAAGCAAGATTCTTGCGAATATCGCCTGATTGAGTTGTTTCTTGATTTCTGGAGGTTGCTGCCTCGTAGGTGGCTTGCACATCCTGCAAAAGCTCAAGTGATTCTTGAATACGCTGTGTAGCCGAGGTTCGGACGATGATGGCGACGGCGAGTTTTCGTTCGACTTGTGTGAGTAGGATGCAGAGACGTTGTTGCTCGCGTTCAAAGAGTTCCTTCGAGATGACATTCTCGTAGTAGACACCGATGAGCTTGTCCTGCTTCTCGGTGATGTCTTCCGCTTCGCGTTCCAACTGCTCGACCTGTTCCTCCCGGAGGGCGAGCACGCGGTGCAGGGATGCGAATGCCACCTCCTGGATGCGTTGCCGGCGTTTCGGGGTAAGCGTGAGGGGCGTTTGGTGCAGACGAAGTGCTGGTAGATGCGTACACTCTTCGATTTCGTGTTCTGTGCGATCAGCCTGCGTCCGCACGCGATGCAGAACACGCTGCCCTTGAGATAGTGATCATGTACTCGCGAACGTTCCGCGTTACGGCGGGCGGTGAGCATGTCCTGCACGTCCGCCCAGGTGACCTGCTCTGGATAGGGTAAACAACCAGAAGATCTGCTCTAGGTTTCCCCGTCGAGCATTTTCCGCGAGAATCGACCCGCTTCCCATGTGGGAGCCTTCACCGCATATGAGGTTGTTATAGTACCGAGATGGGTGAGGACATGCATCTCGTAGAGACGACGATTGCGCGTCGGCCTCTCAACCGGTCGAAGGCGCTGATCGCCTTGACGCTTTCTGCCGCCGCGATCCTCGCACTGCTTGGGGCAGTGAGCCTCGCCTGGAACTTCATCGTGTACACGCCGACTGAACGCGGTTCTTGTCTCCCAGTCAACTCTCAAGAATGCAAAAGCCTCACTCAGGGGGCGATCGAAGACATAGCCCAGGTTTCATTACCTGATGATGCCCGGGTGCTTCGATCCGGTTCGAGTAAGACCCTGAAGTCTGCAAGTGCGTACGCTGTTATCGAACTTCGAGGGACCTCAGAGTTGACCTTGAATAGCAACTATCGCGAAACCAGCACGGGCGGGACCGCTCCTGGATACGTTCATGATGCCGGGCTTGCCTTCGTGGATTCTGTGGCTACGTTTACGGAGAGCGCAAACGTGATCCGCAAGGTGTTTCTCGGTAGCGGTGAAAGCGGGACTCGGTTGGCCTACATCGAGGAGTGGCGAGACTTCTGATCCGGCTAGACACCGAGCTGTCAGCGTTCAGCTTCGCATGAGGAGCCTGGTGGCCACGATCGCCAAGCTATAGGCGATCGCGGCTTGCACGAACGCTGGGACCGCGAATGCAAAGACTCCTGCGGTGATCATGCCGGGGCCATTTTCGCAATACTGACCCGGCTCACAGGGTTCAATGATGGCTCCTACGGCCCAGAGAAAAGCGAACAGCACCACCATGACCGCCGCGAGCATCGTCCCGAATAGCAAGGCCTGTACGAACCAAGGGAAGAGCCTTAGCCACGTTCCGAACACCAGGGAGACGACAAAGCCGAGTAGTAGGAACCCAGGACCGTAACTCATTGCGAGCATGAACGTGCCCGTGGGCAAGTTCCCATTCAGGATCGCAAGCAGCGATAAGAGGCACACGGTAGCGATCCCGACTCCTGTGAGCGAGAGCGTGACCCGCCAGACGATTCCCCAGCGGGTGAGAGCCGCCCAGGGATCTTCCTCGTACAGCTCGGCAACAAAGCTCTCTGGCTCATCCTCAGCTTGCATAACCACAGACTACACTGATAGCAGCTCCGCCAATCAACGAAGCACCGAAAGCGATACGCATGAATGGACGCATACTGCGGGGCGCACCGACAACATCGAGCTTCGAGCATTTTCCGCTTCTCGCGTGCCCGCTTTGAAAGTTCTCACAACCTAGCCCCGCCATCAACCGGGTGCCAAGCACGCGGCCAGCCTCGCAGGTCGCAGCATGACTTCGCCGCGCGGGGGCTTTTCCTGTGTGCTTGGCACCCGCCTGTCGGTGTGGCTTGCCTGCCCTCACATTCACCGTCAACCCGCGAAGTAGTTGAGAGGAACACGCCATTTTGGCTTCTCCAGGGTCATTGCTTGTGTTGTGGCTGTCGGCATTGGTGCGCATGCCCTCGCGGATGATCCTCGTGAACGGTTCCGCGAGCTGTGAGCGCAGCTCCTCTTCTTTGGTGATGGAGTCGCAGGCTGTCGTGCAGGAACGTGCGTCAGCCGCGCTGGTGCTCATCGTGCTCGGTGAGCTTCTGGTTCACGTTCGCGAGCCCTACCCGGAAGCGGCCTTGGTCGGCGATACGAACCCGACCGCGCGCATGGGGGAGCTGGGCCGCGTGCCGCTCTCGACCGCGCAAGGCTGGGTCGCCCGAGCAAGATGCAGGGGGGCTGGCCGCCGAGGTCGCGCCGGGTAGCCCGGCGATACCCAACGTATTACCGCCACGGTCATAATAAAACGGCTAGGTGAGACTGCGGACCCAGACGCGTGCCACGCTTTTCACGAGGTCTCCTTCATAGATGGCTGACTCTCCGGTCGGTTCATACCCAAGCGTCGTCCAGAACCCATTTGCGGTCTCGGCGTTCGTGTTCACGATGCTGATGCGGAGGCTTGATATTTCAAGCCAGCTCTTCGAAGCCTCAAGAATAGCTTTGTGCATTTGCATACCGAGTCCCTGACCATGCTGGTCGCCGTGCGTCATGAGCAGCCCGATGTGCGCAACCTCGGGTGCTGGCCAGCCGCGAATGACATCGGCAAAGGCGACAAGCTCTCGTTTGTTCCATAGCCCTAGCCCGTACTTCTGAGACTTGGAGACCCCCGGCGGAAGCGCGACAAGTGCTGAATCAGCGTCGCCCTCCCTGTGTGAGCGACCGCTGACACGCCTCGTGTAGCCATCATTTGATTCAAAGAGCCGCGCTAGCTCTCCCACGTCTTCCTAGCGAACAGCTCGAAGTGTTAGTTCTAGCATACGTTCAGTCTAATAAGTCGACGTAGGTCAATTCGGGCAATCGCTCCCTTTGTTCTGAATCTCTCGCGCTGTCGTCGCCCCTTTCTCTTCTGAACGAACGCATACTCAGTGCCTTAGTTGCCAGTACGCTCGGTTCGTGAATTGAGTCGAGGAGGTGAGTCGGGTGCATGGCGGCGTGATCCCGTTCCGGGGAACCAGGGCCGACTCGCTGCGCTATGTCGATGCCGGCCGCTCCCGTTGTATCATGACAAAGACAGGTGTTGCGTGGAGGCAGCAGACGCAGATAATGGCTGGAGGCTAGTTTGAAGGTCCTCATCACTGGTGGAGCAGGGTACATCGGTTCAACCATTGCGGCTTGTTGCTCAGACAGCGATATCACGCCCGTCATCCTTGACGATTACAGCAAAGGGCTGAGGGAATTCTCGCAGCCGTATGCGAACTACGAAGGCGACATTGCCGATGTCTCTCTGCTCCAGTGCATCGTGTCTGAGCACCCTGACATCGACGCGGTTATCCACTGTGCAGCGAAGATTGTCGTGCCCGAATCTGTGTCGGTGCCACTCGACTATTACGAGAACAACGTTGCCAAATCGATCACCCTTCTGCGTGAGCTTTCACGGCTTGGGGTGCGCCGTTTCATCTTGAGTTCGACGGCCTCCATGTATGAAGCCGGCGATGACTATATGGTCGATGAGTCTGGCGCGGTCGCTCCTCAGAGTCCGTATTCAGCCTCGAAATGGATGTTAGAGCGGGTGCTCCGTGACTTCGCAGCAACCGGGGCAATGAACTCGATTGCGTTGCGTTACTTTAACCCGATTGGGGCAGACCCGAGTATGCGGAGCGGTCTTCAAGACCCGCAGCCTACCCATGCCCTTGGCAAGATGATCGAGGCGTATCGAAGCGGCGGTGCCTTCACGGTAACCGGTGTTGCTTGGCCCACGCGAGATGGTTCAGCGCTTCGTGACTATGTGCACGTGTGGGATCTCGCACGTGCCCACGTGGCGGCGCTTCAAAAGTTTGATGAGGTCATCGCTCAGTCTGAGGTGGCCGGGTTCGACGTCATCAATCTCGGCACCGGAACAGGAACGACGGTGTTTGAGCTCGCCAACGCATTTGGTGACGCGACAGGCAAACCCTTGGAGGTGCAGACAGCTGCTCCTCGGCTTGGTGATGTTGTGGGGTGCGCGACGCTGACGGCGAAGGCGGCACGACTTCTCGCTTGGAACGCCGAGTTGAGCATTGCTGACGGGGTAAAGGACTCTCTCGCGTGGGCCGAGAAGCTTCCGGCCGTGCTTCACCGAGAATGAAGAGGCGCTCGATGAATGGAGACCTGCAGACGCCGTTAGCCCGCTTATGGCGTGAGACCGGGTCACCTGGCTTCGAGGATGATCGGGCTTTAGGCGCAGTAACGTTTACGGGACCGCGCGTGGTGCTGCCCTCGGAGTTCGACGTGACGGGGCTCGCAACGGGTGCAGTGGCGGCTGCGACACTCGCGGCCGCGCAATTGCACGCTGCGAGGCGTTCGACGGTTCTCGCTCCCGTTGCGATCGACAGCGCCGAAGCCTGTGCGGTGTTCGAAGCCGAAAAGCTGTTCACCCCGGTCGGGTGGGCTCTGCCGTCGCTTTGGGATTCACTTGCCGGCAACTATCGCGCCGCCGATCGGTGGATCAGGTTGCACACCAACTATGCTCACCACCGTGCCGTCGTGCATGACGTGCTGGCGGCAGAAGATCGTGAGGGGGTGCGGGCGGCTGTTGCAGGCCGATCCGCTGAAGAAATCGAGAGCGCGATCGTTGCGGCCGGCGGAGCAGCCGCTGTCATGCGCAGCCGAACCGAGTGGTTGGCGTCAGCTGCGGGGCAAGCCACCGTGGCCGAGCCTGTGATGATCATCGAAGAACAGGGCAGCATCGCGCCGGTCGGCTGGAAAGATGCGCAAGCAGATCTGCCGTTCAGCGGTGTACGGGTACTCGACCTCACTCGCGTGATCGCGGGGCCGGTGTGCACCAAGTTTCTTGCCTGGCACGGTGCTGATGTGCTGCGTGTCGACCCACCTGGCTTCGAAGAAGTAGCTTCTCTGTTGCCTGAAACTACGGTCGGGAAGCGCACCGCAGCTGTTGATCTTGCCACCCCTGATGGGCGTGCCACGTTTGAACAACTCGTCAAGCTCGCCGACGTTATCGTTGTTGGGTATCGGGCCGACGCGCTGGCGAAGTATGGTTACGACGATGCGCAGCTTGCCGCGCTCAATCAGGCCCTGATCATCGCCCGCATCAACGCGTATGGTTGGGAAGGGCCGTGGCGCAGCCGGAAGGGCTTTGACAGCCTCGTGCAGATGAGCTGCGGAATCGCGGCTGACGGTGCGGCTGCTCGCGGTCTCGACGAACCGATGCCGCTACCGGTACAAGCGCTTGATCATGCGACGGGCTGGCTTCTCGGGGCGACCATTGCCCGCTCACTGACCCATCAACTTATGACCTCGGCCACTACGCACATCAGAGGGTCGCTCATTGGCACCGCGAACCTCCTTTACCGCATGAACCCGCCCTCGAGCCCGCCGAAAGCTGCCAAACCTCGAGCGCTCACCCTGGAAGAGAGCCATACGGAATGGGGACGTGCACGGCGGGTAGCGATGCCCGGAACGATAGCTGGTCTACACACTCACTGGGCGCAACCCGCGGGTCGACTCGGGCGCCACGCCGCGTGCTGGCGGGATCGATAGGCGAAGCATGCTCAACGAAGCGACAGCAGCGTGACGACGGCGATGATAGCGAAGGCTATGAGCGGAAGAATGTTGAGCGCGAGAAGTGCCACACTTTTCGTTGTCTTTGTGAACTGAGGAGAACGATAAACAAAGGCAAGGGGGTAAGCGAGCAGCACAATGCAGTACATGCTCAAGGTGGTATTGAGATAGACGCTCTGAATGCTGTGAAGACCGTGCACCCAATAGGGGAGCAACAGGATCCCAACAAAGATGCTGATTTTTCCGAGAACGTCGATGGTTGCACCAGACATGAACCAGTCACCGTTTCCATTGTGAAGTGTTATTGCTGACACGGTTGCGGCGCCTAAGAGTGCGAAAGCGAGTGGCATCACGGCGATGTATGCCTCATCGGTATTGAGCAGGGGGAGCAGCGGCAAGACGAAAACGATGAGACACAGCGCTACTAGGTAGACGAACCCTTTGAGTACCTCAGCGGTGATCTTCATCAACGTCAAACGTGTCCTTTGGTCTTTGTGGTCACCTCGGCTGCAAGAAATGTTCTGTTGTGGTTAGCCACTGATTCGTGCCTAGCGTTGGACATCTGCTTCCCGCGTTCAACATTTTCAAGGAACCTACGTATGGTTGAGCCAAGTGTATTCGAGGGTCTATGCGTCTTCAAGGGGTGGGGCTCCCGCCCGGCCCGTTGCTGAGAAGCCGCTGTTTCGAACTGGGCAATCAGAATGGGCAGTAAGAAAAACGTTGCCAGCAACTCGCTCCGTGCAATACTGGCACTTGAGAGCATTACCCGCCTGAGCAATGGAGAATGGCAATGGACGCTAACCCAAACCCCCTTATGTCCACTGGATATGACGTTGTGTGGATCGCTTTCGTGGCTTGCGTGGTCGTTCTGATCGCTATTGCACTTGTCTCTATCAGAAGAAATCGCCAAAGTCTTACCTCGTGGCAAGCGTTGATCTGGGGTCTGGTCGTGATTTTTGTGCCGATCTTCGGGCCAGCCGCATGGTTGTTTGCCGGGCGCCCCGTGCGTTTGCCTGCAGCGACGGAGTAGCCGCGCGCTTTCTTCAGCTGCTTGAGCGCTGCCGTGTTGCAGTACTGCAGAGGTTGACAGCATCACTAGTTAGAGAGACCATCTAGTTATGCGCGGAAAGCCCAACGTTGACGACGCACAGTCGCCGGAATGGCCGAGTGACTGGATGCGAGCGGTTCTTGGCTTACTGACGCTCCAAGCGTTGGAGCCCGGACCGTCGTACGGGTACGCCATCATCGCCGATTTAGAAGCCAACGGTATGGGCTCGGTGAAAGGCGGCACTCTGTACCCACTCTTGACCCGCTATGAAGCGGCGGGACTCGTGGCCGTTGAATGGCGGCCAGGAACAACTGGCCCCGGGCGCAAGTACTTCTCGCTCACCCCTCTCGGGCACAATGAGCTAGAACGCATGCGTGCCGATTGGTCGCTCTTCGCTCGGCGCACCAGCGACTATCTCGACAGTACGAAGATGAGGAAAGAAGTGCGCTCATGAACGCAACGATGACTGACCAAGACTGGATCGATCTGTTGATTGTCGAGCTGCGCATGCGTCGAGTTCCCGGCCCGGTGATCGGCGACGCGGTCGCCAGTGTGTGGGAGTTTATTGCAGACTCGGGGCAGGGCGCTGAAGAGGCCTTTGGGTCGGCCCGTGAATACGCCGCCTCGCTTGAGCTCCCCACGAGAGGGGCGGGTTGTCAAGCGTTGAGAATGCTCTTCTTGCCGGCAATGGGCCTTTTGGCGTTCCTCGCCTTCGCGCTCGCAAGCAGTGCTTGGTTCGACAGAAGCCCCGTGTTGCTTTCGGTACCCCAGGCAGTTCTGATGGCTGTTCCTGTGCTGCTGGTCGTGCTCTTTTCGTTCCCGTTCTACGCCCGGGCAGTGTTTCGAAAACGCTGGCTTCTCGCAGTGCTCGCTCTCGGTATCGCTGCCACGAGTGCAACAGCGAAGCTGGTTGCGCCAGAGGCGGAAGCCGAGGCCTGGCTTGTGCTGTCGCCGCTCGCTATTCTGGTGACCTCCGGTGCGGCGATCGTCATCTTGGCCATCACCGGCACCATTGCGACGCTGCGCGGCGGTGATGAAGACGAGGTCGTCGATCCGCTTGAGGCGCAAGGTGTGCCGGCGAATGGGCGCAAGAAGAAATCATTTCCGCTCTTCGTCAACTGGATCTTCGTGTTCTTTGCGATTGGCATCTTCGGTATTTCTTGGATTGCCAGCCTCGCGACGGCGTGAGTGTGACCCGTGCGAGTGTCACACTTTACCTTCCGGTTGGTAAAGTGGAGAAATGACCGCTGATACCCCCGTACGAATCATGCAGGCCGCGAAAGAGATCGTGGCCGAGCACACGAAGCTCGAGGGCGTTGCGCTCTCGCTTGATTCGGTTGCGAAACGCGCCGGGCTTACGAAGCCTGGCTTAATGTACTACTTTCCGAACAAGCAAGCCCTGATGGTGGGACTGGTCGAATTTGCGGCCCAGCAGTGGCACGACATGCTGCGCGAGCACGCGGGAGCAGAGCCTGCAGAGCTTACGGTGTTCGCCCGGTATCGAGCCTACGTTGAGGTTGCCACGACGGCCGAGGTGTCGCGTGCAGACTACTGGATCTTTTCTGACGCGCTCTACCATCCCTCGCTATCAGGGGCGTGGCAAGAGTGGCTTGGTCCTTGGTTCACGCTTGAGGGGGCACCTGAGGGTGCACGAGGCCCACTGACCGCGGCCCGGTTCTGCGCCGACGGGGCGTGGATGTCAGAGGCGACAGGCGTCATGCAGGCTGACGACCTCGGGCCTGTTCGCGCTCACGCGCTGCAACTCATTGCGGTTGCCGAGGGGAGGCCCACTCGATGAGGGCCTGGTTGTTGCTGTCGGGATCGATTGTCTGTGAGGTGACCGGCACTCTTGCGCTGCGAGCGGCGGTTGAGAGCCCTGGCTGGGTTGTGCTGACCGCTGTCGCCTACCTGGCAGCGTTTATGCTGCTCGGCTTTGCGCTGCGGGCGGGCATGCCGATCGGGGTCGCCTATGGAGTGTGGGGTGCCGTCGGGGTGGCGTTGGTCGCGCTTCTTGGAGCGATCATGTTCGACGAGATGCTGAGCGTTCAAGCGGTCATCGGAATCGCGGTCATCATTGTCGGGGTGTTCCTGATTGAGGCCGGGTCGCGGCCTGAGCCCAGATCAGATGGCGGATCGGAGCAGGTGCTGACGTGAGCTGGTTGTGGTTAAGCACCGCTATTGCGTTTGAAGTGGTGGCAACGCTGAGCCTGCGCGCTTCGAATGGGTTTCGTCGCAAAATCTGGCTCGTGCCGGTTGTGGCGGGGTATGGTCTCGCGTTCACCGCTCTCGGTTTTGCCCTTGCCGCGGGTATGCCAGTTGCCGTCGCTTACGGTATCTGGACGGCCGTTGGTATCGCCCTGATCGCGGTTCTCGCCCGAGCGATTTGGCGTGATCCGCTCACCAAGCGAATGCTTGTCGGTATCTGTCTGGTCATCGCGGGCGTGATTCTCGTCGAACTCGGATAAGTACTTTCGAGTTTGGCTCACCCGCGCGACCTGCGCAGCAACCAGACGAAATAGGGCGCACCGACGAGCGCGACCATGAGGCCGGCGGGCAGCTGTGCCGGCGAGATGAGCGTTCTGCCGAGCGTATCTGCGACGAGTACGAGCAGCGCGCCGAGCAGCATCGCGACGGGTATCACACGGGCGTGGCGGGCACCAACGAGGGTGCGCGCGAAGTGGGGCGCGACGAGTCCCACGAAGCCAACGACGCCGACCGCGACAACCGAGACCGCTGCGAGAACCGCGGCGATAGTGAGTACCCACAGTCGCGTTCGTTCGAGGCGGATCCCGAGAAGTCTCGGGGTGTCGTCATCGACCGAGAGTAGGTCAAGCTCGCGGTGCTGCGAGGCGAAGAAGGGCACCGCGAGGGCGAGCACGGCAGCGCCGGGCAGCGCATCCCAGAACGACCTGCCGTAGGTCGTGCCCGAGAGCCAGGTGAGAATGCGCGGGGTCTGCCACGGGTCTGAACTCAGCAGCATGAATGTGGTCACGGCGGTCAGCGCGAAGCCGCAACCGATGCCAATGAGCACAAAGCGATCGGGAAGAAGGCCGCCGCGCCATGACAGCAGCGTCACGAGCGCGAAGGTTGCGAGCGCCGCGAGCACGGCCATCACGACGAGGGGCAGTCGCCCACCGCCCGCAAACCCTGTGGTCACGACGAACACGGCGCCCACGCCGGCACCTGCCGAGATGCCGAGCAGGCTGGGCTCTGCCAGCGGGTTTCGGGTGGTGCCCTGCACGATGGTTCCCGCGAGGGCCAGGGCCGCGCCGCCCACGAGCGCCGCCGCCACCCGAGCGGCTCGCTCGTCGAGGGCCCTGCGAACGAGGTCGGGGGCGCTCGACTGCGCCCACAGGCTGAGATCGCCGAGTCGCAACCACACGTTGCCCGCGAGCATGCCGACAACGATCGCAGCGATGAGCAGCGAGGCAACGATCACGAGAACCGTGACGAAGCGGCGATGGATGCGGATCGACGACGCACTCGATGCGACGCGTGCCGAACCCGCGTCGCGTAGTCGCATGGCCAGGACAATAATGATGATGCCGCCGATGAATGCGGTGGGAATTCCGGTGGGAATCGTGGTGGCGCCCTCCGGTGTGAGTGCGGCCCTCAGGAGCGCATCGGCGAGCAGAATGAGCAGGGCGCCGAGGAGGCCAGAAGCGGGAATGAGGAAGGCGTGTTTGCGCAGCGCCGCGACCCGGTTTGCGAGGAGCCGGGCGAGCACGGGGCCACCGAGGCCGACAAAGCCGATGGGGCCGGCGAGCGTGACCGAGGTGCTCGTGAGCAGAACGGCGCAGATGACCGCGGTCATGCGGGTTGATCGCACCGAGACCCCGAGCGAGGCGGCGGCGTCGTCGCCGAGGCCGAGGGCGTCGAGCCGGCGGGAAAAGAGGAGCGCGAGGGTCAGTACAACGGCGATGAGCGGTGCCGCGCGAACCGAGGCGTCGATGTTGAGCTGCGCCAGTGAGCCGTTGCCCCAGGCGAAAAGCCCCTTCGTGCTTTCCTTGAAGAGAATGAGCAGCATGGCCGTGCCGGCGCTCAGCGCCATCGAGATCGCCGAACCCGCGAGAATGAGGCGGGTGTTTGCCGAGCCTGCAGCGCTGCCGGTGAGCCCGAGCACGAGCGCGGCGGCGAGCACCCCGCCGAAGAACGCCACGCCACTCGAGGCCCAGAAGGGAACCGACACGTTGAAGGCCGCGACCGCGGCCAACGCGAAGTACGAGCCAGAGGTGATGGCGAGGGTGTCGGGCGAGGCGAGAGGGTTTCTCGTCACCGACTGCAGGAGCGCGCCAGCGACGCCGAGCGAGAAGCCGACGGCAATGCCGGCGAAGAGACGGGGGAGTCGTGAGCCGAGAAACACGGCATCGACCGAAACGCCGCCCACGTGAACCGGCTCGCCGAGGAGCCCCCTGAAGAGGTCGGCCGCGGTAAGGCCGGAGGTGCCCTGCGTCAGGTGCCAGATGCCCACCGCGGCGATGATGACGACGAGCCCCGCGAGTAGCACGAAACCGCCGGCCAGACCCCTGCGTTCAGGAGCCCGGCCGGCAGCGCCGCGGGTAAGGGTGGTTGTCACCTGCCGGTGATCACGTCGACGAAGGCGTCGATCGCCTGCTCGTTTGAGCGTGGACCGCCGGCTCCCCAGATGCCGGGAGGGAACTCGAAGGCGCGCTCGTCTTTTACTGCCGGCAGCGACTTCCAGATCGGGCTCTTTTCGAGCTCGAGCACATAGCTGTCGGGGGTTCCGTCATTGGCGAAGATGAGGTTCACGTCACCGACGCCAATGAGGCCCTCGATGTCGGTCTGCGCGAGGCCGTAGGCGGGGTCGACCCCGCCGCTTCCGTAAGAGGCGTCAACTGAGTCGGTCCATGCCCCGGTGAGCCCGAGCTCTTCGCCGAGTTCGGTGAACAGGGCTCCCTCGCCATACGGGCGAATGACGACGTTGCCTGATTCGATCCACCCGTCAAAAAAGACGAAGTCTGTGGTCGGCAACGAGGCCGTCGAGACCTCGGTCTTCGCCTTCGCGAGGTGCTCGTCAAACTCGCCGATGACCTGTTCGGCGCGCTCGGTGCGTCCGGTTGCCTCAGCGATGAGCGAGAAGACCTTCTTCATGTTGTCGATCTGACCGCTCGTGTCGGTGCCCACGGTCGCGAGAACCGGCACGTCGCCCTTTTCGAGCTTCTTGAGCAGTTCATCATCGGGGCTATTGGCCTCGATGATGATGAGGTCGGGATCGGTCGCGTAGATGGCGTCGAGATCTGGCTCGCCGCGCTCGCCGACGTTCACGACCGACTCGGGCAGGGTCTCGGCGTTGATGTAGGTCGCGAAGCCGTCGATCGAGGCCGCGCCGACCGGGGCAACGCAGAGCGTCAGCAGGTCTTCGGTTTGCTGCCACTCGAGCACGACGATTCGCTCTGCCGGCTTGTCGAGCTTGATCTCGCGACCGTGGCTGTCGGTCATTGAGACGGGGTCGGTCGAGGTTTTGGTCGTGTCTGCGGCGCAGCTCTGCGAGATTGCCGCCTTATCAGCGGTCTCTTCGGCTGCATCAATGTTGGTCGTGCCGCACGCTGAGAGCGTGAGCGCGACGATTCCCGTGACAGCGACGGCGGTAACGCGCCTGGGGGTCTTCATATGGTGTCCTTTCGACTGAGAGAAGTGGGTAACGATGATTGCTCTAGCGCGGCACGCGAGCGGCATGGCGACTGAGCGGATCGATGCGCAGCCTGCCCGCTTGCTCGTCGACCGTGACCGACACGCGAATCTCGTAGGCCGCAAAAATATGCGCCTCGGTCAGTACCTCGAGCGGGGTGCCCTCTGCGACGATACGGCCGGAGTGCAGGAGCACAAGGTCGTCAGCGACGCTCGCCGCGTGGTCGAGGTCATGCAGTACGACGCCGACCGCGACACCGTAGTCGTCGGCAAGGTCGCGAATGAGGTCGAGCGTTTCGGTCTGGTACCGCAGGTCGAGGTGGTTTGTTGGCTCGTCGAGCAGGACGACGCCGGTCTGCTGTGCGAGACACGCGGCGAGCCAGACCCGCTGCAGTTCGCCACCAGAGAGCTCGCCCGTTGCTCGGTCAGCCATATCGGTGAGGCCGGTTGCTCGGAGAGCCTCGTCGATGGCACCGCGGTCTTCTGCAGTGAATCCGGCGAACCGTCGGCGATAGGGGTGCCTGCCGAACGCGACGACCTCTCGCACGCTGAGCCCCTGCGGTGCCATACGTGACTGTGCGAACAGGGTGACCTCTTGTGCGAAGGCACGGGCAGGCATGCTCTGAATTGAGATGGCTTGTTCTTCACCGCCTCGCTCGAGAACCGTCGTGCCTGCTGCGGGAGTGTGCAGTCGCGCGAGGCTGCGGAGGAGCGTCGACTTGCCCGAGCCATTTGGGCCGATGAGTGCGGTGACGCGGCCTGGCCTCAGCGAAACCGAAACGTCATCGATGGCTTTGCGATCCCGAAAGCTCATCGTGAGTCCCTCGGCGAGGAGGGAACTCGCTGCGCGCCCGGGGCCACCGAGCGAGGGTGATGGCTCCGCTGACTGGGCAGAAAGAAATGGGGTAGTGATGAGGGGCTCCTGCGCTCAAAATGTTGGCACGAAACAGGGCCCAATGCATCATGCGTTAAGTCTGATGTGAATTAGGGCAGCCTTGCTTCACCAAGAGTAGCCGCGCTCAAATCAATGCGCAATCAAGTAATCACGACATGGAATGTGGCGAATCAGACACTGTTGAAGTGTAGGAGCCAGGGGTCGTACCCAGCACGCGCTTGAACGAAGCGATAAAGGTGCTCGGCTGAGAGAAACCGAGCCGCTCTGAAGTCTCGTTCACCGAGAAGCCTTCGCTGAGGAGTGCGACGGCGTGGTGTATGCGAAGCACCTGGCGCCACTGCAAGAAGGAGAGGCCCGTGTGCTTGCGAAAGAGTCTCGCCACGGTTCGATCACTGATGCCCACTTGCTCGGCCCACTCGGCGAGAGATTGGGTATTGGTGGGATCTTGCACGAGCGCCTCGACGATCACGGTGATATGCCCTTCGCCCGGAAGCCTGAGGCTCAGCTGGTGCGGTGAAGGCTCGACAACGTCGAACACGACGGCCTCTGCGCGCTGTCTCTCGTCGGGCGAGAGATCGGCCTGCTCGAGGTGCGTGAGCAGGCTCGCAACCAGGGGAGTGATGTGCACCGCAGCCGGCTCGGCAAAATCGAGTGGCGATCGGGCTGGTTCGAAGAGGGCGTCGATGAGTGAGGCCCCCGCCGTGACACGACCTGAGTGCACGGTGTGCGCAGGGATCCACAGCCCTTGGCCCTCGGGAATCGTGACCACGCGGTCGGGCAGCTTCACGGTCATGGTTCCGTTGCACACCCACACAAGCTCGTGCAGTCGGTGCGAGTGGGGCTCAAACTCGAGGGGTACCGGAATGAAGGCCCGTTCGACGGCAATGCTGAAAGGGGGCTCGACGCTCGTGGGCGAGTCAACCTCGTCGACGATGAAGGTGTGGGGCTCGCGAGCCCACGCCCCGCGGGAGGGTGTCGTCATGCGGCGGGCCTGACCGCGTTCACGATTCGTTCGCACATAAGGTCTGCGCCCTCGTGGTCGTCGGCCGTTACGGTGATGACCGCGTCGCCTGTGAAGAGCACGAGCTGGCCATAGGCCCCGTGGAGCCGCCACGCCGCTCCGGGGCCGTCCCAACCCGCGAGCGCGTACCGCTCGTAACCACGAGGGCCCTCGCAGGCTGTCCAGTTCGAGTGCATCGCCGTGATCCACTTCTCGTCAACAAGGCGAGTGCCCTGCCACGTGCCACCGTCGCGAATGAGCCGAGCAAAGCGCGCGAGCTCTTCGAGACGCAGATGCAGCCCGCCTCCCGCGGTCACCCAGCCGCCCGGGCAGCGATCCCAGTGCGGCTCCTGAATGCCAAGTGGCTCGAAGAGGCGTGAGTTCACCCACGTCGAGACGTCGCCGACCGCCGTTGCGAGGGCTCGCATTGCCGTGTACGTGCTCGCGTTCGAGTACTGAAAGGCTCTGCCCTGCGTCGCTCGCGAGAGGAACTCGTGTGCGAGGTCGGGCCAGTCGGTCATGAGAGTTGGCGACCACGGCAGGTCGATTCCACTCGTCATCGAGAGCAGGTGCCGTACCGTGACGTGCTCGACGCCCTCGCCGAGCGTGACGTTCGGGAAGTACTGCGACACCGGGCCGTCAACATCGAAGATTCCCTCGTCGGCAGCCATTGCGGCGGCGATGACGCAGACGGCTTTTGCGACCGACTGCACATCGCGGCGTGTGTCGTTGTGCCACAGGTGCGATGCAGTGTCGTCGCCCACGAGCACGTGCATGCCTTTCGCGCGAAAACCATCGGTCTCTGCCGCGTCGATGAGTGTGTCGAGAATGTCTTGCGCGCGGGCCATCTCATTATTATGCACGAAGAGCGTTGGAACCCTCGATCACTCATTGCCTGGCGATGCCGCCTCAGGAGTGATTGACTACGCCGTCACCACCGCCTGGAGACGCTGTTGCACGAGGCGGTCAGCGGCCTCGATCGTGGTGATGCCCGAAGCCTGAGCCTCATCGAACACCTCTGAGAGTGTTTGGCCGATGGCGTCGATGCGCTCGATTTTCTCATCGATCGACGCGTCTTCGGCGCCGAGGTAAATCACGCCGCCAGCATTCACGAGGTAGTCGGGCGCGTAGAGGATTTCGCGCGCTGCGAGCGCCTCGGCGCCTGAAGGCTCTGCGAGCTGGTTGTTTGCGGGGCCGACGACGGCGCGGGCGTTGAGCTCGCTGATGACCTTTGCGGTGAGCATTCCGCCAACGCCCGCGGGCATGAATACATCAGCCTCGACGGTGTGCGCATTATCGGGCGAGACCCACTCTGCGCCGAGTTCGTCGGCGAGTGACTTCTTCGCGGTGTTGATGTCTGACAGTGTGAGGCTTGCGCCTTCTGAAGCGAGCTGGGTCGCGAGTGCCGAGCCGACGTGGCCGAGGCCAACGATTGTGATGCGCCGGCCGTTCGCCGAAGCGTCGCCAGTGAGTCGGCGCAGTGTCTCTTGCAGTGCGGCGTGAACGCCACGAGCCGTGTATGCGCCGGGGTCGCCGAGCCCGCCTTGGCCCGCAGGCAACCCGACCACGTGCTTGGTGCGCTCAGAGACGCTTGCCATGTCGGCCGCAGTGGTGCCGACGTCTTCTGCCGTTTTGTAGAGCCCGCCGAGCTTTTCGATGATGTCGCCCAGGTCGAGGAATGCTGCGTGGCGTTCTTCGGGGCTCAGCGTCTGCCCTGGCGCGAGAGCGATAACGGCCTTGCCGCCACCCGAGCTGAGGCCTGCGAGCGCGTTCTTCGAGGTCATGCCGTCGGCGAGGCGCAGGGCGTCGGCCACGGCATCGTCACGGCTGTCGTAGCTCCACAGTCTGCAACCGCCAAGCGCGGGGCCGAGGGTCGTGCTGTGAAGGGCTACGGCGATGGTGAGACCCGAGCGGGTACCCGTCGCGACCGTGAGCTGCTCGTGATCGAACGTGGCAAAAACTGACTGCATAGTGACCTATTCCTCTTCGTTGATGGTGGTGTGCCTACCGACGATCTCAGTACCTTTTTACGTTTTGTGCAAGAGGTCAACTTCTTATTGATCATAATGATCAATCTATTCGGGGTTTGGGGCGCTATTCTGATCAGTATGAGTGAACTCGACGCCACTGATCGCCGTATTCTTGCTGCCCTCGAACATGACCCAAGGGCCACGGTTCAAGCACTCTCACAGCGCCTCGGTCTTGCGCGCGGCACGGTGCAAGCGCGAATCGAGCGGTTGCAGAACGCCGCAACGCTGCGGGCGCACTCGCTACGCATTGACCCGACTGCCCTGGGGTGGCCGATGCGGGCGAAAATCACGGTCGAGACCGATCAAGAGTTGCTGAACCATATGATCTCCGACCTCGAGCAGATTCCCGAGATTATCGAGTGCCTCGTGGTCTCCGGTGGCAGTGACCTCGCCCTCGAGGTTGTCGCCCGTGATTCAGACGACATTTACCGCATTACCCAGAAAATACTCGATTGTCGCGGAGTGATTCGTACTTCAACCTCGATTGTGTTGCGAGAACTTATTGAACGGCGGCAGCATCAGCTGCTCTAGTCTCGGCGCTACCTGATATCAGCGCTCCCGGCCCAGGTGCCGCCTTGCCTTCGTGAGCGGCGGCGATCGTATGGCCGTTCTCGCACTGCACGGCGCTTGAAAGCGGCGATCCGCAGCCTCGGTGCGTGACGGTGATCGCGGGGCCAGCCTCGTCAGCGTAGTACTTGTCGCCCCAGGTGAGCAGAGCGATGATGACGGGAAACAGGTCGCTGCCCTTGGGGGTGAGCTCGTACTCGCGGCGAGCGCGCATGCCGGGCTCCTGGTATTCGACGGCGTGGAGGATGCCGGCGGTGACGAGCTTGTGCAGGCGGTCAGCCAATACCGAGTCTGAGACCCCTAGGTGGTCTCGTATTTCATCGAAGCGATGAATGCCGTTGAATGCTTCGCGCAAGATGAGCAGCGTCCACTTCTCGCCAACCATTTCGAGTGCTCGCTTGACCGAGCAGTTTGAGGCGTCGTAGTTGAGCCACTGCATGGTGCTCCTTTGGTTGACACGTGGTAGCCGAACTGGCTAACTTTGATTATACAAGCCAGCTAGGGATGAAGCCAGCAACCGCTGGCAAGCCGGCCTTGAAACGAAGGATTGCGATGACGCACCGTGAGAAAACCATTACCTGGCAAGACCCCACCGAGGCCCTCGAAGCGATGCCTCGCCTTTCGGGTATCGACTACCTGCGCAAGATGCAGGCGGGCGAACTGCCCGGGGCGCCGATTGCCGCCCACGCTGCGATGCAGCTCACCGAGGTGGGCGAGGGAACGGTGACCTTTGTGAGCGAGCCCGATGAGTCGCACTACAACCCGATTGGTGCGGTGCACGGTGGCCTTGTCTGCACACTGCTCGACTCGGCTCTCGGCTGCGCGGCCCACACGACGCTGCCCGCGGGGGTCGGCTACACCTCAATCGAGATCAAGATTAACTACCTACGCCCCGTGACGAAAGAGAGCGGGCCCCTTACCATCAATGGGAGGGTGACGAAGCCGGGACGGCGCGTGGCCTTTGCCGAGGGCGAAGTGCTCGACAAACAAGGCAAGGTCGTCGCGACGGCGTCGAGTAGCCTGCTCATCTTCCCGCTGGGGTAAGGCGGCAGTGCGGACACGCCACCGGCCGGTGTGAAGAAAGCTCCGGCGTGCTCTATGCCGTTTCGGCAACGAGTCGCCCAAGACTCGGCAATATCTCTCTCTGAAGCTCCGCAATAGGGTGAAATCATCACGTTTTAATGGAGAAACAGGGGTCGATATGCGCTGTGATGTTCGCTTTGAAAATGCTCATTTTGTGGGGCTTGGGGCAGACGCTGCGACAGACCAGGTGGCGGTGAGCGGGGGCCGTATCGTCGCGATCGGCGAGGCAGCCCAGGCGCTCGCCGCAACCGAGGTGGTCGACCTCGGCGGGGCGCACGTGGTTCCTGGGCTCAACGACGCACACTTTCACCTGAGTTACTACGGTCGCCAGCTCGAGTCACTGTACCTGGGGCCAGGGCGCATCTCGTCGCTCGAAGAGCTTTACCTTGCGATCGAAGAGCGGGCGAGGGTGGTGCCTGAGGGCTCATGGATTCTCGGCCACGGCTACTACTCGCTCGATCTCGGCGCACACCCCGACCGGCGTGAGCTCGATCGCCGGGCAAACGGCCGGCCGGTCTTTCTCTCTCACCAGTGTGGCCATCTTGCGGTCGCGAACACTGCCGCGTTTATCGCGGCTGGCCTCGATGTAGAGCACCCCGGACAAGCGCCCGTTGGCGGTGAAATTGCGATCGATGGGAGCGGATCGGCGACGGGGCTTCTCATCGAAACCGCTCGCGAACTCGTGACCGGCGCGCTTCCCTCCACCACGCTTGAGCAGCAGACCACAGCAATCGGTGCAGCGAGCGCTGCCGCTGCCGCGATGGGGCTCACGAGCATCGCGGAGCCGGGCATCTGCGCCCCAGGGGCACTGCCGGGGTCACGTCACGATGATCTACTGGCATATCAGCGCGCCCGCGAAGCGGGAGCGCTGCGGGTGCGGGCAACCGTGATGCCGCTCATCGATGGTCTGAACCGCGTCGAACAGGCTCCCGGGGTGTGGGCCAGAGCTGGTGGGCTTGGCGCGCGCACCGGGTTTGGCGACGAGCGGCTTCGGCTTGGCCCAGTCAAAATCATTGCCGACGGCTCGCTGTCGGGCCGTTCGGCCTTCGTGAGCGAAGATTACGAGCACGAGCCGGGCAACCGGGGGCTCTTGCAGTACCTTCCAGACGACCTGCGGGACATGATGTTTGAGGCCGATCGTGCCGGGTGGCAACTCGCGATTCACGCGATGGGCGATTCGACGGCCGAGCTCGTCATCAAGATTCTCGAAGAGCTTGCCCCGGTCAGCACCCTCGTGCAGTTCAGACCCAGAATCGAGCACTTCTCGCTCGTCGAGCCGGGCCTTGTCGCAAGAGCCGCTGCGCTCGGGGTCGTGCCGGTGCCACAGAGTCGCTTCATCGGTCAGTTTGGTCACGGCTACCGCAGGTGTCTCGGCGATCATCGGGTCGATCAGGTGTTTCCGATCCGCTCGCTGCTCGATCTTGGAATGGTTCCCGCGGGCAGCTCTGATGCTCCGATCAGCGACGGCGATCCGCTCAAGGGCATTGCCGACATGGTGCGCAGAGTCGCTCCTGACGAGCGTACGGTTGCTCCCGAAGAGCGGGTCACGGTTGAGCAGGCGCTGCTGTCGTACACGCAGGGAAGTGCGTACGCAGAAGGCACCGAAGGGTGGAAGGGCAGGGTTCGCGAGGGATACGTCGCCGATTTCACCGTGCTCGACCGTGACCCGCTCACGGCTCCGGCCGAGTCGTTCGGTGACATGACGGTTGAGGCGACGATCGTCGGCGGCGCCTTCACCCACGAGAAGTGACAGAGCACGACTTCACACTGCACGAAAGGACAACGATGTCTGCATCAACTGAGGCCCCAGCGGGGGCCGTTTCAGAGGCGAGTGTTCGCCGAATCGCCTGGGCCGCCTTCGTGGGCAATGCCCTCGAGTGGTACGACTTTTTCTTGTACGGAACGGCTGCTGCGGCCGTGTTTCAGCAGGTCTTCTACGCGGGAGATGACCTCGCTCATGCGACAACGCTGTCGCTGCTCACTTTCGCCGCGGGCTTTCTCACGAGGCCACTCGGCGCGATCGTGTTCTCTCACATCGGTGACCGCTACGGGCGTCGCACCGCACTGCTCATCACCCTCATTCTCATGGGCGTGTGTACGGGCGGAATCGGGCTCTTGCCGAGCTACGCCGCAATCGGGATCGCGGCACCCATCATGCTGCTACTCTTCAGGATTGGGCAAGGGCTCTCGGCCTCGGGTGAGTGGACCGGGGCGACACTGCTCGCGATCGAGTACGCGCCGCCGCACCGTCGTGGCTTCTATGCGTCGATCGTGCAGCTTGGCTCGCCCGCTGGCACAATCGCGTCGTCGGGCGCTTTCATGCTCGTGATGCTTTTGCCGCACGAATCATTTGTCTCTTGGGGCTGGCGGCTGCCGTTCCTCGCAGCGTTCGTACTTGTGGCCATCGGCATCTGGATTCGCCTGCGCATCGAAGAGACGCCCGAGTTTCAAAAGCTCGTCGTTGAGGCCGAGGTTGAGAGCTACCCAGCGCTGCAGATCTTTCGCGAGGCTCCGGGCCGTGTGCTGCTCGGCGCCGGAGTCTATCTCTTTGGCATGGCAGGTTACTTCTTCATGACGACCTTCATGATCGCCTGGGTGGCATCGAAGGGGCAGGACCCCGCTCCCATCATCGGGAGCTCGATTGTTGGTGCGACCATTCAGCTCGTCGTGACGCCCTGGTATGGGCGCCTCGCCGACCGGTTTGGTTCGGCGCGTGTCATGATGATCGGTGGCTTTGTGACGCTCGCGTATGCGCCGCTGCTGTTCATGCTCGTCGACACCGGGGTTCCCGCGTTCATGCTCTGCGCGCTCGCGATCGCTCCGATATTCGGGGTGACAATGTACGCTCCCGCAGGTGCGCTCTTGAGTGACCTCTTTCCGCCTCGCCTGCAGTACAGCGGCCTTGCGCTCTCGACCAACCTCACGAGCGTTGTCGCGGGCTTCGTGCCGACGATCGGTTTCGCGCTCTGGAACGCGAGCAACGGTTCATACTGGCCGCTCGTTGGCTTCTATATGCTGCTCATCGCGTTGACGATTCTGAGCGTGTGGATCTCGTCGCGCTCCCGAAACCTGCGCACGGGTGCCGAGACCGCTGGCATCGCTGTCGTCGGGGAAGACATCGGGTAAAATCTAGGCAGGTATTGTCTCATTGGTGGGAGGGCCCGGTGCAAATCAAATTGCTCAGTTGCTTCGAGGCCGTTGCTCGGCTGGGGTCGCTATCGGCGGCCTCGGCCGAGTTGCACGTGACGCAGCCGGCCCTCTCGCGCCAGCTCAAAGAGCTTGAACGAACGACCGGGGTCGAGCTCTTCGACCGTAGCGGGTACCGCCTCACGCTCACGCGGGCCGGGCGTGACTTCTTGCCGCACACCCGCAAGGTGTTGCTCGCGACCGCGCAGCTCGAAGAGGTCGTGCGCACGCAGGTCGCGAGCCCTGAGTCGCAGCTCGTCATTGCCTGCCCTCCAGAGACCGCGAGGCACATCATCGCACCGCTCATCGCTGAGGGCAAGGTGGCGACTGCCCGTATCGTCACGGCCCCAGCCGATGAGGTGCTTGAGATGCTGCGGGAGGGGGCGTGCGACATCGCGATCGGTACCGCGGTGCCACCGCAGGAGCTCTCGCACACGGTGCTCGGCACGATCCCGCTGACGGCTCAGTTTACCGAGGCAACCGGCGACCTTCTCGCTGATCATGGGGTCGGCGAAGCTGGGGCCCGGCACCTCGACGTGAGGGTGCTTGAGTGGGCGCCAGTCGTTGCCGTCGAACACTATCGCGGGGTGCGAGGCGCCGTTGAGGTCGCGTGTGTTGCCGATGGTGTCGCGCCGCGGTTCGGAAGGGTGTTCTCGTTGCCAGAGGTGGCCCAGGCTTATGCCGCAAAGCACGGTGGGCTCTGCATGCTCAGCGGTGAGCCCGCGCTGTTCGGGCTCACGAGTAAGCCACTCTCGTGGCGAGGGCGAGAGCTGCGCATTCCCCTGCACGCGGCGTGGATCGCGGGAGCCGCGCTCGACGTGCACATTCGCCGCGTTGTGGCGCAGTTGAGTGAGAGTGGCACCCTCGATGCGCCCGAAGCGGTGTGGCCTGCGCCTGCTGCCGAGGGCGGCAACGTTTCGGCTCCGGTCGCTAGCGACTGACTCGCGCGCCGACCTGCTCGGCAAAGAGATCGATGGCGCCGAGCGCCTCGGCGACGGTCACGCTGCCACCCGCCACGATGTGCAGCCCGTAGGCGTCTTCGAGTGCCACGAAGTTCATCGCGATGGTGTCGAGCGGCCCTGTGAGCGTAAAGCTGCCGTCGGCAACACCCTCGACGAGAATGTCCCGGTAGAGCTTCAGCTGTGCGTCGTAGAGCTTGCGCACGAGCTCGTCGTGCAGCTGCGACTTGCCCGCGAGCATGTCGAATTCGTAGAGCAGGCGCATGAGCGCGTCGTCTGGCCCGTGGGGCAGGCCCGCGTGAATTGCGACGGAGAGCTTCTCGGTTGCGCTCTGTTTTTCTTGAACGAGCACCTCGCGTTCGGTGACGACGCGCTCCATGCCGGCGGCGTGCGCCTCGACGAGAATGGCCTCGAGGTCTTGGTAGTAGTAGAGCAGCGCACCGCGGGTGACCCCGGCCTGGTTTGCCACGTCGGTGAGTGAGAGTTCACGCAGCCCGTGCTCTGAGGCGGCGGCGAGCGCCGCGTTCACCACGTCTTGTCTGCGCTGCTGCTGGGTGCTCGGTCGTGCCATGCCAACAGTATCTCACTGCCCGAGGGCAACCTCAAAAGAGTTTTTTGACATCTGAGTAAAATAACTTATTCTTGTGTGGGTACGGTGCCAAAAGCGCACCATAGATTTCTCGGTTCGCGGCGAGACCGCGGGCGATAACACCAGGAGTGGCGACGATGCTCGATACCTTGTACACCGGCGGCAAGATCCGCACCTTTGATCCCGAACAACCGTGGGCCGAAGCTCTCGGCGTGACGGGCAACACGATCACCTACGTGGGGCCGAACGCCGATGCGCCAGCCGCCCGACACACGGTGCAGCTTGAGGGCCGCCTCGTGACCCCGGGCGTCGCCGACACCCACAACCACCTGCTGCTCGGTTTCGACGACCTCGCGGTGAGCCTCGACCAGGTCGAGAGCCTCGACATTGTGCGCTCGCGCATCGCCCAGTTCGCTGAAACGCACCCCGAACTCGAGTGGATCTGCGCCGAGAACGCGCTCTACTCGGTCGTCGAGGGGCGCCGGCCGAACGCCGACGATCTCGTGGGCGTGACCGACAAGCCAGTGTTCATCACGACCTACGACCAGCACTCGGTGTGGCTCAACAGGCCAGCACTCGCGAAGCTCGGCATTCTCAACGGGGCCGAGATCGCGTGGGGCAAGCCCGAGCGCGACAGCGTGACGGGCGAGCCCACGGGGTGGATCACCGACTTTTACACGAGCGCCATGACGATCTCGGGGCTCGCAGAGTTGCAGCGGGATATTCCCATATACTCGCCAGACCGCCGCTACCGCAAGGTGACGAACAGTCTCGACATGGCCGCCCGCTTCGGCATCACGACGGTCGTTGAGCCGCAGGTGCCCCTTGCCGAACTCGATCTGTTCGCGAGAGCAAACGACGAGGGTAAGCTGACCTCGCGCACGATCGCCGCGATCTACCACCCGGTTGGCGCTGACGGTGATTTTCGTGCACGCATCACTGAGGCGATCGCCGAGACCCCTCAGCACGAGCGCTTCAAGCTCGGGCCAGTGAAGCTCTACGCCGACGACGTGATCGAGCCGCACACCGCGGCGATGCTCGAAGACTACGCCAACCGCCCGGGGCACAGGGGGCACACGAGCCTCGAGCCGACCGAGTTCACGAAGCTCTTCATCGAGCTTGACCGGCTCGGCTACCTCGTGCACACCCACGCGATCGGCGACTGGGGCACTCGCCTCACGCTTGACTCGATCGAGGCCGCACAGCGCGCGAACGGCACCCGCAGCCGCCACGGCATCGTGCACGTCGAGTGCCTCGCCCCCGACGACCTTCCGCGCTTCGCAGAGCTCGGTGTTGTCGCGGCCATGCAGCCCCGCCACGCGTCGCCTGACCTCGTCGCCGGTACCTGGATGGAAAACGTGGGCGAGCAGCGCTGGGACAGGGCGTGGCGGTACCGCTCGCTCATCGAGTCGGGTGCCAGGGTGACCTTCTCGAGCGACTGGCAGGTCGGCGAGATGGATCCGCTGGTTGGGGTCTACAGCGCGATGACCCGAGCACGGCTCGACGGCAGTGACGGGTGGACCCAGGGTGAACGGCTGGACCTTGACCGCACCCTGCACGCCTACACGCAGGCTGGCGCCTTCGCCTTTCACCAGGAGAGCAAGCTCGGCATGCTGCGCGCCGGCTACCTCGCCGATCTTGTCGTGTGGTCGGGAGATCTCTACGCGATGGAGCCCGCTGAGATTCTGCAGCAGTCGGCCGACCTCACGGTTGTCGGCGGTGAAGCCATTCACGACAGCCACGGCGAACAGGGCGGGCCCAAGGCGGCACCGCACGCGGCAAATGCCAGCGACTGGAGCGCGGGCGAGAGCTCGTGCGGTGACGTCACCCAGGGCGCACACCACCACACCTCATAGCCGAGAACCTCAGACAGAAAGAAGTGATCATCGATGTCAACGTTGCCATCAGCACCCAGTGCGACGGGCCAGGGCGCAACACCCTCAAGCGGCAAGGGGCAGGAGGGGCTGAAATGCACGCTCAAGCTGAGGCACCTCGTCTTTATCGGGCTCGCCTACATGGCTCCGCTCGCGGTATTCGACATGTTCGGTATCGTCGCCGAAGAGACGGGTGGCCATGTGCCGCTCGCGTACCTCGTGGTGATGGTCGCGGTGCTCTTCACCGCGTACAGCTACTCGAAGATGGTGAAGTTCTTTCCCATCGCGGGTTCGGCCTACACCTACGCCAAAGAGGCGATTAACCCGCACCTAGGCTTCCTCGTGGGGTGGGCTGCAACGCTCGACTACCTGCTCTTGCCCATGATCAACGCGATTCTCTCGGGAATTTACATGGGGGCGATCATGCCCGATGTACCGTTCGGGGTGTGGGTCGTCTTGACGATCGCGATTTGTACGGTGATGAACCTCGTCGGGGTGAAGCTCGCGGCGAGCATGAACATGATTCTCGTGGGCATTCAACTCGTGGTCGCGGTGATCTTCGTGGTGCTCACCGTGAAGAACATTATGAGCGGTGCCAACGACGCGGCCTTTACGATTGAGCCCTTTTTCTCGAGCGATATTCAGGTCGTCTCAATCGCAGCCGGCGCCGCGATTCTCGCGCTCTCGTTCCTAGGGTTTGATGCGGTTTCGACCCTCGCCGAAGAAGCCGAGAGGCCGACCCGAGATATTCCGCGAGCAATCTTCATCATCATCGCGGTCGCGGGGGCCTTCTTCATCACCGTCACCTACGTCATGCAGGTGCTCTTTCCCGATGTGACCGAGCTTGGTGACATCGTGGGCGCCTCGCCCGAGATTGCCCAGTACATCGGCGGTGCCGCGTTTCAGGCCATCTTCGTTGGCGGCTACATGATGGCCGTGCTCGGCTGCGGCATCACGCAACAGATGAGCGCAGCTCGCCTGCTCTACGCAATGGGACGCGATGGCGCCCTGCCGAAGAAGGTCTTTAGCTCGATCAACACACGCACTGGCGTTCCCGTGGGCAACGTCATGATCGTTGCCGCGATCGCGCTCACCGCGCTGTTCGTTGACCTTGATCAGGCAGCCTCGATGATTAACTTTGGAGCGTTTATCGCCTTCACCTTTGTGAACCTCTCGGTGATCTTCGTCTTCTTCAAGTTCTTGCAGCGACGAGACCTGAAGAGTTTGCTGCTGTTTGTCATCGTGCCCGGAATCGGGGCGGCGATTAATATCGGGCTCTGGGCGAGCCTCGACTCGCTCTCGATGATGATTGGAGGCGGGTGGATCATCGCCGGCTTCATCTACTTGCTCGTGAAGACGCGCGGCTTGAAGAACCCGGCTCCTGATCTCACCGGCCCCATCAACATCGGCATGTACGAGTAAGCCGGCTTAACCGCGAATCCGAATCTCTTCGGATGAGGCGGGCGTGAGTGTGTTCATGCCCGCCTCACTCGCATGAGCCCCGCCGCCGCATGTCTGGGTCTGAGATAAGCCGCTCGGCGAGATTGCCCGTGAAGGTGACGGCCCCGCTTTCTGCGACCTCGACGCCGGTGAGCGTGAGCCCCGCGGGCAGGGCATCTGCGATGCACACGGGGCGCTGCTCGCTCATTGCTGACTGTAAGAAGCTTGCGACCGGGCCTTCTCCCTGCACCGTCACGTCGTGAGGCGTGACGAGCACATCGCCATTCTCGGCTTCGAGGTCAACGGGCGCCTCGTACGAGATCTCAAAAGGAGGGCTATGGGGCAGATCGAAGTGCTCGTCGGTGAGCACCCCGCTCGTCACGAGCTGCCCCTCGCGCATCTCGCCGTGATCGGCGAGGCCCCGGCTCACGATCGTGACGATACCGTCGAGATCATCGGCATGGGCGGCGAACTCTGCCGTGCCGTCGTGCAGCTTACCGAAGGTCGGCAGGAGCGGCATGCGCCCAACCGTGAGGGTCACCGTAGCATCGACCTCGGAGGTGAGAGGCACGCCGGTGGCGGTCACCGTGACATTGCTGATGCGCCAGGCGAGTGCGTTGAGCAGGAGAGAGCCGCGCGTCTCAACCGTGACGGTCTCGGCTTTCGGCACGCGAAGGGCGAGCCTCGCGCCCGTCTCGACGAGAGACGGCAGAATCGCGCGAAGGCAAAGTTCAAGGAGTACGCCGAGCACCGCGAGCACCCCGAGGGTAATCGCGAGGCGCTGAAGAGTCTTCATAGATGTGAGATTAGCCGAGCCGTGGCTCAGGCAACAGGGCTATCTCGTGATCCACGTTTCTCGAGAATGGTGCCAACCCGATCGCTGGTAGCTTCCCGGCGGCATGCCGTGCTCTTTGCGAAACACTTTTGAGAGGCCGCTCGGGTGGGCGTAGCCGAGCTTGCGCGCTGTTTCTTCGACGCTCCAGCGGCCCTCAAGGTGCTCCCGTGCGAGGGTCATGCGAAGCCCCACCCTCCAATCGGCGAAGTGCTGCCCAGTGCGAAGGGCAAAGGTGGTTCCGAGCACTCCGGCCTCAATGCAGAGTTCGTCAGACCAGGCAGCGAGCGTGCGATCGTCACCGGGATTCTGGTGAGTGTGGGCGATGATGCGGTCGATCGCCCGCTGTGTCGGATGCTGCTGAGCGTGCCTGGAGCGCTTCGTCTCGCGTGCGTGATCGGCGAAATGCTTGGCGATGAGTGAGCGGCTGTGGTGTCGCGGGGCGAGCCTTGTGTAGTTTGCGACGATCGTGCGCAACAGCGCGGGCTCGCAGGAACGCGCAAAGCCGAGCGTCGCACCTGGCTCAATGTCGGTGCACTGTGCCGCCGGCAGCGAGCCCAGGGGGAGTACGATGGCGCCCGGTTCGAGATCAAGCGTGTTCGCGATGCCAGCCGGTAACCACACGGCTTCTCCCTCGGTGAGGCGCTGCTCTCGGCTGCCAACGGTAACGCGAGCCCCGCCCCGGTAGGCCCACAGGAGTACGTGAAAGGGGTTGATTCGGCTCCACGTTGAACAGCCCTGGTGTGGTGCGGGCGGCGGTTGTTCTGCGGGGGTGTGGAGCGTCACGCTCGGCGTGCGGGGCTGCGTTGCTTCAGCCGCTTCATCGAGGCGGGAGCGGTAGGTGCTCGGGAGCATGCCCGTACGGGCCGAAAATGCTTTCGTGAACCCGGCGAGGGTTGAGAAGCCGACCCTCGCCGCAGCGTCTTTGACGAGCAAGCCCTCGGTCATGAGCTGGGCCGCAATGCTCACGCGCGTAGCCGTGTGCCACTGACCTATCGCAAGCCCTGTCTCGTCGGCGAACTGCTGCTGCAGTGCGCGGGACGAAAGATTTGCGAGCGAGGCAAGTGAGCGCACATCGCCCTCGTGCTCAGGGTGTGCAATGAGGTGGGCGGCAATGAAGCGGGCCTCGGGCGAGAAGGGGAGCTTCGGCGAGCTGACGGCTGCCGCTGCGGTTCGTGGGTGCGGCTTCGTGGGCCGCTTGGCTCGGAGAGCCTCGAACAGGGTGTTCGTGCGGGCGGGCCCGCGCAGATAGCCGAGGCTCAGGGCGAACTGATGCAGCAGCGCCGTGTGCCACTCGGGCCCCACCGTGATGCTCAGCGTGTGGGCGAAGGGCGTCGAACCCTGCGATTCAGGGGTGAAAGCGATGGGCACGATGGTGCTTTCTGGGCCAGGGTAGATCGAGTAAGGAACCCCTGGGGGTACGAGCAGAACGGTGCCGGTGGTGAGCAGGTGCCGCTCAGTTCCAGTGCGAACGGTCGCGGTGCCCGAGTGTGCCCAGAGGGCGGCGGTGTCGTGCGCGTTGGTGAAGGTTGTTGGCCCGGCAAATTGGGTCTCGGTGCCGGGCACCGTCGTCATGGTCGTATCCAAGCCTCGCCCTCCGTTTGCTCGCAGGGTACGACTCGTGCACCCCGGGATAACTGATCTGTTGTGGGTAAGGCTAGCCTAACTCGGTGGGTTGCCGCTTGGCGCCCTGGAGCCAGCGAAGCGTGTTGCAGGAAGTGGGAAACGGGTGTCTCAAACGGGTCGACGAGTGAGCCTGATCGATGTCGCGGTGCGCGAGCTCGAGGTGGTGCGGGTGAGCGACGTGAGCCCCGCCATGAAGCGGGTGACTCTCGCGGGCAAGGCGTTGCGTGCAGAAGCGTTCCCGCCGTTTGTCTCAACGGGTTTCGACGATGACGTTCGGATGCTCTTTCCGTATCCAGGCGAGACGTTGCCGGTCTTGCCTGAAACTGACGAGAGCGGGCGAGTGCAGTTCGCTCCCGGCCGGCGACCTATTGCCAGGGCATACACGGTGCGCAAGCACGATGCCGAGGCTGGTGAGATTGATCTCGACGTTGTACTGCACGGCGACGACGGTGTGGCCTCGCAGTGGGCACAGGCAGTGCTGCCGGGCGCACCGATGCACATCGTTGGCCCAGGACAGACGAAAAGCCTGCCCGAAAGCCCAGACTGGTGGCTCATGTACGGCGATGACACGGCGCTTCCCGCGATCGCGAGACTGCTCGAAGAACTTCAGCCCGGTTCGCGTGGCCTCGCGGTCATCTCGGTCGCCGAACGGGCACACCGCATCGAGCTCACGCATCCCGACACGATCACCGTGCACTGGGTCGACCGTGCCGAGCACGTGGCTGAGCAAGGCTCGTTGCCCGAGCCGAGCGATCTCTTGCGCGTCGCCGAGTGGCCCGAGGGTGAACCCTTCGTGTGGCTCGCGGGTGAACAGTCTGAGGTGCAGGCGCTCAGAAGGTTCGTGCACCAGACGCAAGGGGTGCCGAAAACGGCCATCGACTTTACGGGCTACTGGAAACACCACCGGCACGATACCGATGCCGCAAACGAAAGGTAATCATTGACCACCACAACCAAACGACTCCTGGGCTCAGTTGGCGTCGCCCTGAGCCTCGCCCTCGTCGTGAGCGGCTGCTCGAACAACGCTGATGACGGGGCCGACACCCCAGCCGCGAGCGACCAGGCAACTGAGTCACTCCTGCCCGCCGCTGAAGGAAACACTGAATACCCGCTCACCCTCGAAACACCCTACGGCGAGACGGTGCTTGAAGAGCGGCCAGAGCGCGTGGCAGCGATTGTGCCAAACGCGATCGACACCGAACTGCTGCTCTCGCTCGGCGTCACCCCGGTGCTCAGCTCGAACTTCGTAAGCGAGGGCGGCTATCTTGCAGAGCACGGCGCCGAAGAGCTCACGACCTACGAGTACATGATGGGCGAAGACATACCGATCGAGGCGATTGCCGCGAGCGAACCCGACGTCATCATCGCGGTCGGCTGGGTGCCAGGCTTCGGCGATCTGGGCGACTACTACGACCAGCTCACGAGCATCGCGCCCGTTGCCGCGAGCCCGGCCTCAGACCAACGCATGATCCGCTGGCAGGACTCGATCGAGATCATAGGTGAGGCGCTCGACTTGAGCGACACTGCCAACTCGGTCATTGAGCAGCACGATGAGCGCTTCGCCGAGATTCGCGAAGAGCACCCCGAGTTCGCTGGCAAAACCGCGACCTGGGCCATTTACTACGGCCCCGCGAACGGTTTGCAGTACTTCTCGCAGGAGGGTTCAGCACCAGAGGGCTTTCTCACCGACCTCGGCCTCGAGAAGAATCCAGAGGCAGCATCATTCACGGGCGATACAACCGTGAGCGACGAACTCGTTGGCAAGATTGATGCCGATGTGCTGCTACTCGGTCAGAGCGCCGCGGCAAGCGATGCCGAACTCGAAGCGCTCACGGGGCGCGACCTCTTCCAAAACCTCGGGGCGGTCACCTCGGGTCGCTTCATTCAGCTACCGCCAAAAACCGACGATGGCGGCGACCTGCTCTGGGCCATCACGAGTGGTGGGCCCATTGGCAACGCCTGGGCGGCAGACCACCTCGTGCCGTTGCTTGCCGACACCCTATAGGTCGGTACAAGACCCATGACCCGCTCTGGGAGGGGCGGCGCCGCGCTCGTGCCGTCGTCCCGCCCAGAGAGGTTGCCCGAAAGCCCATTCAAGGAGAACCCGTGACCGCACTCGGTCAAGCGGGCACCTCACCAGGTGAAGTGCCCGATCACCCCCAAACCGTGAGCGCGCTCGAAAGCAGGGGCGCTCGCCGCAGTCTCGATGCACGCCGCGCTCTCGGTGCAGTCGTGCTGCTCGCGTTGCTGGCGCTCGCTATCGCGCTGAGCCTGAGTGTCGGTGCCAACCCGCTCAGCCTGAGTGAGGTATGGCGCAGTATCGCGAGCCCCGATGGCTCTGAGACCTCGCCAATTGTGTGGGGCCTGCGGGTGCCGCGAACCCTGGTAGCGGTAGTCTCGGGCGCTGCCTTTGGCGTTGCCGGCGCCCTTATTCAAGCGATGACGAGAAACCCCCTCGCCGACCCCGGCATTCTCGGGGTGAACGCGGGCGCAGGGTTCGCCGTCGTGCTCGGGGTCGGGTTCTTCGGCGTGGCCGACATCTTGGGGTACGTCTGGTGCGCGATGATCGGTGCCGTTGTCGCCACCGTTATCGTTTACCTCGTGGGGGCCGCTGGCTCATCGTCACCATCGCCGGTCACGCTCGTGCTCGCCGGTATCGCGCTCACCGCGGTGCTCATGGCCTTCACCACGTTTCTCACGCTCATCGATGAGCAAACCTTTCAATCGTTTCGCCGCTGGGGCTTGGGGTCAGTCGCCCGCACCACCGTTGCTGAGACACTCACCGTTGTGCCATTCATCGTGGTGGGGCTCATGATCGCGCTCATGATCGCGTCATCGCTCAACGCCGTCGCGCTCGGTGACGACCAAGCCGTAGCGCTCGGAGCGAACGTGATGCGCACCCGGGTGCTCGGTATCGTCGCGGTGACACTGCTCGCGGGTGCGGGAACAGCCCTGACGGGAGGCATCGCCTTCATCGGTCTTGCCGTGCCTCACCTCGTGCGCTGGTTCACGGGGCCCGATCAGCGGTGGATCATCGTCTACACAGCGCTCGCCGCGGGCGTGCTCGTTCTCGCCGCAGACGTGCTCGGAAGAATCATCGTGCGGCCAGGAGAGATGGAGGCCGGTGTCTTGACCGCGCTCGTTGGAGCACCCGTGTTGATCGCGCTCGTGCGCCGGAAGAAAGCGAGTGGCCTATGAGCGCGGCTGTTGAAACGCAGCAGCCCGTTCGCTTCGGGTACCGGGCGGCTACGCTGCGGCGTGGTTCGCTCTCACTGCGCATTGTCACGAGAAACATCGTCGTGTGCACGGTGCTCACGCTACTCGCCGTCACCATGGCGTTTCTCTCGCTTGGCTTTGGCGACTACCCGCTGAGCCCGGGGCAGGTGCTTGCAACACTGAACGGAGGGGGCGAGAGCTTTCACCGCATGGTCGTCACCGAGTGGCGGCTCCCGGTAGCGGTCGCAAGCGTGCTCTTTGGTGCACTGCTCGCAACCGGGGGAGCGGTGTTTCAATCGCTCACCAAAAACCCACTGGGCTCACCCGACGTTATCGGGTTTGACGCGGGCTCGTATACCGCGGTCGTTCTCGTGGTGCTCATCGCCGGCAAGAACAACTACTGGTCGGTGGCGCTCGCCGCAATGGTCGGCGGGCTCACCACCGCGCTCATCGTGTATGCGCTGTCGTATCGGGGTGGCACACAGAGCTTTCGCCTCATCATCGTGGGCATCGGCGTTTCAGCAATGCTCGGTTCGATCAACTCGTATCTCATTACGAGGGCCGACATCGAAGACGCGATGAGCGTTGGCTTCTGGAATGCGGGATCGCTGGGCCGGGTCAGTTGGCAGGCGCTCTTCCCGGCACTGCTGCTCGCTTGCGGGTTGCTTGTGGCGCTCGCCGCACTCGCGCCAGCCCTCAGGCAGCTTGAGCTGGGCGACGACACGGCGGTCTCGCAGGGGGTGCGCGCGGTGACCGCGAAACCGCTGCTGCTCGTCTTGGGTGTTGCCGCCACGGCGATCGTGACGGCCGCGGCTGGCCCCATTCCTTTCATCGCACTCTCTGCGCCGCAACTGGCGAAACGACTCACGAAGAGCGAGGGGGTGACGCTCGGGGCCTCGGCGTGCATGGGCGCCGCGCTGCTCGCGGCGGCACAGTTGCTCGCACTCACGATCGCCCATTTCTTTCGCACGGTGCCCGTTGGCCTCATCACCGTGTGCCTTGGCGGCCTCTACCTCATGTGGTTGCTCATTCGAGAGACAAGGAAGCACTCATGACCAACGCGCATGTAAACGGCGCACGTGTTGAAGCAGCGAGTAGTCAGACCTCGCGACTGCGCGCTGAAGCCGTGAGCATCGGCTACGACCGGGTGCTCATCAGCGAGAACCTTTCGGTGTCGATTCCCGACAACTCGTTCACCGTCATTGTCGGCCCAAACGGCTGCGGCAAGTCGACGCTTTTGCGCGCACTCGCGAGGCTCATGAAGCCGAGCCGCGGTGAGGTGTTGCTCGATGACAAGCCCCTGCGGCAGTACGCACCCAAAGAAGCGGCGAAGAAGCTCGGGCTCTTGCCACAGAGCCAGGTCACCCCCGACGGCATTCGCGTCGCCGATCTCGTCTCTCGGGGGCGCTTCGCCCATCAGGGGCTCGTGCGGCAGTGGTCGCGTGACGATGAGGGGGCGGTGCGGGAGGCAATGCGGCTCACCGGCGTGACCGAGCTGTCTGACCGCTTCGTCGCCGAGCTCTCGGGTGGCCAGCGCCAGCGGGTCTCGATCGCGATGGCCCTGGCGCAGCAAACCGACATCCTGTTGCTCGACGAACCGACCACCTTTCTTGATCTCACCCATCAGCTCGAGGTACTTGAGCTGTGCACCGACCTGCACGAACAGGGGCACACGCTCGTCGCGGTACTGCACGACCTCAACCAGGCCGCTCGGTATGCGACGCACCTCATCGTCATGAACGAGGGGTGCATCGTAGCCGAAGGCCCGCCTACCGAGATTCTGACGGTCGACCTTGTTGAGCGGGTGTTTCGAGTTCGCTGTCTCATCACCACCGACCCCGCCGTGGGCACCCCGCAGGTCGTTCCGCTTGGCCGTGAGCGAGGCCGTGAACGCGACGCCAAACACCAGCGGGCAACCGAGCAACCGCTCAATATCGAACGCATCACAACCGAGGGAGCACTGCAGTGACACGACAACGAACCTCATGCCGCGGTAGAACGGGGCGAGGCATGATCGCCCGTGCTCTGCGGCCGAGCCGTGCTGGGCTCGTGGGGGCCGTGCTCTGCGCCTCGCTTTCAGGGCTTCTTTCGCTCGCAGCACTCTGGGCACTCATCGACGTGATCGTTCAGCCAAGTACACGGCAGGTTGTTGTGGTCGCGACACTGTGGGCCGCGGCCGCGGTGAGCGCCTCGCTCGCGAGCTGGCTCGCGCACCATGCCGAGGCCAGGTTCTCGGCCAGGCTGAGCGAATCGGTGGTCGATCACCTGATGCGGCTGCCAGAGAGTGCCGTCGCGCGCTACAGCGGCAACGACCTGCGCAGGCTCGTGACCGATAACATCACGGCGCTGCACCACATGGTCGCGCACCTACCCGCAGAGATTGCCGCTCTCGTGATCGTGCCGGCGGCTTCGATCGTTGTGCTCGTCTCGGTTGCTGGCCCGCTCTCGTTGCTCGCGCTGATTCCAGGGCTCATTGCCTCGTGCTACTACCTCTGGGTCGTACCCAAAACCTCGGCAAAGCACGGGGCCGAGAGCATGCGGGTCATGGGCGACATCGTCACGGCGGTCGATGATTACACGCGCGGCATCGCGACCTGCAGGCTCTACAGTGCAGAGGCCGGTGCCCGCGCCGACTACGAACGCGAGAGCCGGGCTTTTACCAGTGGCATGGTGACGTGGATCAAACGGGTTGCGACCCTCGGCAGCGTTGCGGTGGCAGCGTTGCAGGCGGCCGCAACCTACGCGGTTGCCTATCTCGTGGGCTACGGGAGCAGCATTGAAGTGCTCTCGGTGCTGCTCATGTTCAGCCTCGCGGTCGTTACCCCCGCGCTCAGGCTCGGTCACGGTCTCGACTATGTTCGTGCGGGGCGCATCGCCGCCGACGAGCTGAACGCCTTTGCGGCGGAGGCCGAGACGCGGGGCCCAACACATTCGCAGGGTGAAGGTCTCGACGACGCGGTGATCTCGCTCGACCAGGTCTCGTTGCAGGCAGAGCAGCGTGTGCTCTGGCGCGACCTCAGCCACGGCTTTCGCCCGGCAACGATGACGGTCATTCGCGGCGCCTCAGGAACGGGCAAAACAACGCTTCTTCGCTGCATGGCCGGCCACGAAGACCCAACGTGCGGCACCGTCGTGCTGCATGGCGGCTCGCGAGGAGCAGCGGGTGAGCGCCCACTTCACGAGCGGGTGATGCTCATCACGCAGGGCTCTGACGTGCTCGCGGGAACCGTGCGTGAGAATCTCGCGGTGGCTCACCCTGACGCGAGTGATGCCTCGATGCTTGAGGCCCTTGACCGAGCCCAGCTGAAGGTTGCACTTGACGCCGATGCCGCCGTGCTCTCTGGCGGTGAGAAGCAACGGCTTGGCCTCGCGAGGGTCTTTGTGGGCGACGCGCGGGTGGTGCTGTGCGATGAACCAACGAGTGCGCTCGATCGAGACACCGCACAAAAGGTCATGCGGGAGTTACTCATTGAGTGCGAGCGCGCCGAGATCGCGCTCATCGTGGTCACTCACGATGACGAAGTCGCACGCTTGGCGCACGAGACCCTGCTGCTCGGAGACGACGCGGGGAAGAGCGAAGACGAAACTCGCGAGCTGAGCCATGGAGCGCACCCACCGCGCCTAGAGACAACAGAAGGAGCGCACGATGCTCGCTAAGACACGTAACAGATTGACCGTTATCGCACTCGGGTGGGTATTCGTCGCTCTCAGCGAGGCTGCGGCCTATACCGTTCTCGCGCTCTGCATCGTGCAGAGTCGGGGGCCGGGCATGGTGATTGCGATGAGCCTCATCGCCCTGATGATCACGGTGCTGGTGCAGCGGTCGGGGTACCTGACTGGAGCGAAACTCGCGGGCGATCTCTTCGAGAGGCTCGGTGAAGCGCTTGCTGAAACGAGGCTTTCTTGGTTTACCGAGCGCAACAGGTCGCTCGTGACCGGCGTCGCGTCGCGGGTCATTCCCTCGATGATGAGCGTTCCAGCACACACGCTCCAAACCTTTATCGTTGCCCCGCTCGTTCCGCTGCTGCTTGTCGGAGGCATCGCGTTCACTGTGCGACCGTCGGCAGCGCTTTGGGTTGGTACGGGGCTCCTTGTCGCCCTCGGCGCGCAATACGTGGCACAGCGCTCACTGGCTCGGGCCGACCGGGGGCGAGCGGCCTGCGATGAGGCGGTTGCTATGAGCGCCGCAGAGCTGCTTGAGCACCGAGAACTCCTTCGCGCGATGGCCGGGCCTGAACGCGCGAGCGAGCGGTTGCACGCCGCACAGCACGATCAGCGGGAGCTCCTGCGCCGAGTCAATCGTGCCTCGGCGCTCGCGACCGGAGCCGCAAGCGTTGCAACCGTGGTGCCGCTCGCGGCCGCGATGCTCACCCTGGTCTGGGGCCCCGACAGTAGCCCCGCCGAGGCGCTCGCCCTCGTGCTCCTCACGATGCGAGCCGCAGCCCCACTCGAAACGCTCGTGACCGCGGGACTTTCGCTGCGTGACCTCAAGACCTCGCTTGGGCAGTTCCGTGAGGTGACCCATGCTCCCGTGCTCGCTGAGCCGGAACAGCCTCGCACTCCGGCGTCGGCCGAACTCGGCATCGCGGTGCAGTCGCACCGGGGAGTGCTGGGGCCGCTCGAAGCGACAATCGGCGCGGGGGAGCGCGTCGTCATTTCAGGCCCCACCGGAAGCGGCAAGAGCACACTACTCGGGCTTCTCCTGCGGTTTGAAGACCCCGACGAGGGGTCGGTGACGCTCGGTGGGGTGCCGCTCACCGACCTGCGCTACTCTGAACTCGCCACACGCATCGCATACGTCGCGCAAGACCCCGTCATCTTCTCGACGAGCCTTGCCGACAACATTCGCCTCGGCGATCCGCTTGCGAGCGACGAAGACGTCTTGCGTGTTGCGCGTCTCGCGGCGCTTGAGGGAGTGCTCGGGCGCGATCCGCAGGGAATTCATCAGCGGGTCGGGCATCGGGGCAGCACGCTCTCGGGAGGCGAGAAGCAGCGCGTTGCGATCGCCCGCGCCATGCTCAAGGGTGCCCCCGTCATGGTGCTTGACGAGGCAACCTCGGCGCTTGATGCGGTGACCGAACAGCGCGTCGTGAACGCTCTCAGTAAACATCCAGAGACGACAATGCTGATTGTGGCCCACGGCGATGTTCAGGTATGGCGCCCCACAAGAGGGATAACATTGGAGTTTGGTCGTGAGATCGCAGAAACGCCTAATTCCCTGACGAATGGGGGTAGCGCTTCGCTAGGGGCGAGCCGCGTGCAGCACTAACGCCAGCTCCCAGAACGCTTGTAGCGGTATCAACGACAGTGGCGCGGTGAAATTGTATGTTCTCACCATGCGCATATACTCGATGATGCTAGGAAAAGGGGTGCGATGCGTAACGCTTGGCGAGTTTTTACTCGCGACTTCAAGAGAGTCGCACGCGTACCCAAAGCGTGGATCATTATTGTTGGCGTAATTGTGACTCCGTCGCTCTACGCCTGGTTCAATATCGCCGCGTTTTGGGATCCATACTCAAACACTGAAAATATCGCCGTCGCCGTGGTGAACCTCGATGAGGGGGCAACCTCAGAGGCGACGGGTGACATCAATATCGGCGAAGAACTTGAGACACAACTGCGCGATAATGACGATCTCGGGTGGCAGTTTCTCGGTGAAAAAGAGGCCCTAGAGTCAGTGCGCAAGGGCGACACGTACGCCGCGATCATCATTCCGGCCGAGTTCAGCGAAGACTTCGCGGGGCTGGCCGATGGCAAGATCGAACGCCCGACGCTGCAGTACTACGTCAACGAAAAAGAAAACGCGATCGCCCCCAAAATCACCGACGTCGGCGCATCAACGCTCGATGCCCAGGTGAATAGCGCGTTTATCGCTGAGGTTGCCAAAGCCGTCACCGAGGCGCTCAAGGGTGCCGGTGAGGATCTCACCGACAAGCTCACGAGCTCGCAGCAGGGCACGAGCGACGCGCTTCGCGAAACGGCCGACAAAGTCGATGAGACGCGCGAACGCATCGCCTCGCTGCAGGGCACGATGGACGGTTTCTCTGGCAAGATCGCCACGGCCCAGCGCACGATCGATTCGATCGACGCGACGCTTGGCGACCTGAAGAGCGCTGTCGCGCAAATTCAGACGCTCTCGGTCGAACTGCAGAGTGAGGTCGTGAAGTTCACCGACACGGTGCTCAACGCCTACGTGACCGCAACGGGCCGCATTGCCGACGCGTCATCGAAGGTGAACGACACGGTCGTGAAACTCACGACGAGTGTGCACCAGGCAAACGGTGAGGTCGCGACGGCGATCGACACCGTCGAGGCGAGCGTGGCGGCCCACGGGGCGGTGCTCCGCGACCTGCAGAGCATGCTCGACGATGCCGACCCCAGCTCAGACCTCGCCGATAAGCTTTCGAAGGCGATTGCTTCGGTCGAGGCGAGTAACGCAGCGCATCAAGACATGCTGAAGAGCCTGAAAGGCTTGAACGGTGACCTCGATTCAACGATGGCCGCGACACAGGCGACGGCCGATTCGCTGAACGACGCTGTGCAACAGGCAGCCTCATCATCGGCAAAGACCCGCGATAGTCTCGCGCAGGTGGTGCCAGACTTGAACCGTGCAATCTCGCTGTTGGGTTCGAGTGCCGAGGCTTTCTCTGCCACGATCGACGGCCAGCGCACGCAGCTCGTGCAGGTCTCGAATCTGCTCGACAACTTCGAGACGCAGCTGGGCGGCACGAATGATGCCCTCGCAGCGCTCGATAAGAACCTTGCTGCGACCCAGAAGAGCCTCGAGACGATTCGCACTGATGTGCTCGCGCTCAGCAGCGCCGACACCTGGAATAAGCTGCAAACCCTCACCGGGCTGAATGCCGAGCGCATCGCGCACTTCATGGCATCACCCGTCGAGGTCAACGAGCACGTACTCTTTCCCGTCGAGGCATACGGCGACGCTATGGCGCCGCTCTTCATGAACCTTTCGTTGTGGATCGGGGCCTTCGTGCTCATGGTTATTTTCAGGCTCGAGGTTGACCGCGATGAGGTCGGCGATATTACCGTGCGCGAAGCGTACGTTGGTCGCTGGCTGTTCCTCGCCGTGTTGAGCGTGCTGCAGGCGGTGCTCCTGTGCGTCGGCACGCTCATGCTCGGGGTGCAAACGGTCAATCCCGTCGTGTTCATAACGACGGGTGTGCTTATCGGTCTCGCCTACTTCAGCATCATCTACGCCCTCTCGGTGTCGTTTGGCTACGTGGGCAAGGGGCTCTGCATCATTCTCGTGATCATGCAGATTCCTGGCGCGGCGGGTCTCTACCCGATTGAGATGATGCCCGAGTTCTTCAAGATGTTGAACCCGTACCTGCCGTTTACCTACGGCATCGACGCCATTCGTGAAACCGTGAGCGGCTTCTACGGCGGCGAGTACTGGCGCTGCATGGGCATTCTCGCGATCTTCTTCGCGCTTGCTGGGGTGCTCGGTCTCGTCTTGCGTCAGTACCTCGGCCACTTCACCCTCTTCTTCAACCGCAATATCGCCGCGACGCACCTGCTCGTGAGCGAAGACGTGCAGGTAGTCGGCAGCCGCTACCGCTTTGGGCGGGTGATTCAGGCCCTCTCGAACCAAGAAGGCTACCGACGAGAGGTTGTTCCCAAAGCCCTCAATTTCTTACGGCGCTACCCGATGATTGTGCGCGTGGTCATTAGCGCAGGTATCGCGATTCTCGTGCTGCTCGGCTTTGCTGCGTGGCTGAACCCCGAAAATGCGGCGACCTACCTGGGTCTCTGGGTTGGCGTGTGCCTGTTCATTATCGCGAGCCTCATCATGCTTGAGTACCTGAGGCAGGCGCTTCGCTCGGCGAGCGAGCTTGGTGACATGAGCGAGGCAGAGCTTCGTGAGAAGCTCATCCTCTCGGCCCCCATGGGCGCCGGTTGGGGTGGCACGCTGCCAGACGCTGAGCCGACCGCAACAGCGGTGTTGCCGAAGCAAGATACCGCAGAGGCCACCGTCACCGATGAAGCTTACCCAGACGGGCTTGCGGTGCTTGAAGCGATGCTCGAGCGTGAGAACGAGCGAGTAGAACGTGAGCGTGAGCGCAACGATCAAGACCGGGGTGAGCGAGAATGAAAAATATCGCACAGGTTTTTCTGCAAGATATGCGACGTGTTTCGCAGAACATGACGGCCATGATCGTCGTGTTTGGTCTCATCGTCATCCCCTCACTCTTCACCTGGTTCAACGTAATTGCGAGCTGGAACCCGTTTGAGAACACGAAGGGGCTCACCGTTGCCGTTGCGAACTCTGACGAGGGGCACGAGAGCGAGCTCTTTCCGTTGCGCATCAACGTGGGTGAGCAGGTGCTCTCAGCGCTGCGTGCAAACGATGACCTCGACTGGGTGGTAACGACCGAGGAAGAGGCTATTGAGGGCACACAAACGGGCGAGTACTACGCCGCGATCGTGATGCCGAAAGACTTCAGTACCCGCATGCTCTCGTTCTATGCTCATGGCAGCGAACGAACCGAGATCGAGTACTACACGAACGAGAAGAAGAACGCGCTCGCGCCGAAGATCACCGAGCAGGGTGCTGGAACGGTCTCGCGACAAATCAACGAGGCCTTTACGAAGACTCTGAACGAGGTCGGGCTCACCGTCATCAACTCGCTCTCGTCGTACATCGACGCCGCCGACACGCAAATTGCGCTGTCGAAAATGCAAGCGCACGTGGGCGAAATCTCGGCGCAGCTTAAAGCCGGGGCAGAGACCGCGCAGATGTTCAGCACCCTCATCGGCGCGAGTACCTCGCTCGTGACGAGCGCTGCAGACATTGCTGAGGCCGCAGGCTCGTCGTTGCGGGAGGTAGCCGATGCTTCTGGCACGGCCGTGCAGGGCGCCAACGAGCTCAAGAACACGGTTGACGTGGCGCTTTCAGCGCTCGGCCAAGCCTTTACATCGAGTGCCGAGAGTTACGGCGCGGTTGCCGACAAGCTCAACACGCTCTACGGTGCTGCCGACCAGCAGGCAGGTAGCCTCGCATCGACGACCACCGCGGCTGCGAAGAGTATCGACACGCACATCGCGAACTTTACGTCGGTGCGCAACGAGCTCGTGAACACCGTCGGGCCGATCTTGCCGCCCGACAGTAAACCTGGCTTTGACGCGGTCGTCAAGAGCATGGATCGAGCGATCGATCGGCAGCAAGCTGCGAGCGACCGCCTGCATGCTGCTGCCAAGAGCATCACCGACTCGCGTGCCTCGCAGCAGCAGACGAAGCAGGACATTCTTGCCCTCGTCAATGAGGCGAAGGGCGCCGTGCAAGACGCGGCAGATGCGTACTCGAAGAGCCTCGAACCGAAACTTCAGCAGCTCGCCTCAACCCTCACCGATGTGAAGGCGGGTGTATCGAGCGTTGGTGCCGACCTTTCAAGTCTCACCAACGGACTCTCTGGTGCCGGCTCGCTCGTCGAAGCGCTCACGAGTGCCGAAGAGACGACGGCCGAGGCCGCCGAGAATCTCACCGAGGTAGCCGAGCGCTTCGACAAGCTTTCGAAGGCCCTCGAGAAGAGCCTCAACTCGGGCGATCTCACGGCTATCTCAGACGTCATCGGTGCGAACCCAGAAATGCTCGCTGCTGTGCTCTCAGAACCGGCCAGCTTCAATCGCATTCCGGTGTTCGAGGTTGCGAGCTTTGGTACGGCGATGGCTCCGCTCTACACGGTGCTCGCGCTGTGGGTCGGTGCGTTGCTTGCCGCCGTGTCGATTCGTGTTGGGGTTTCGCGCCACGGCATGAACCTCGAAACGCCGCTCACACCCACGCAAACGTATATTGGTCGCTACGGCATCTTTGCCCTCGTCGGTCTCTTCCAAAGCACGGTTCTCTGCCTGGGGCTCATGCTCTTTGTGCAGGTACAGCCCGCGCACCCATTCCTGCTCGTGTTTGCAGGCTGGGTGATCTCAACGGTCTTCACCATGCTCATCTACACGCTCGTTGTCGCCTTCGGCAACGCCGGTAAGGCGATCGCGGTGCTCTTGCTCGTGATTCAGATCTCGAGTTCTGGCGGTGCCTACCCACTGCAGCTCCTACCGCAGTGGTTCCAGAACATCAGCCCATTCCTTCCAGCAACACATGCGGTGAGTGCGTTGCGTTCAGCGCTTGCCGGCACCTACGAGGGTGACTTCTGGATCTCGATTGGTTCGCTCGCGCTGTTTATCGTACCCACGCTGCTGCTCGGGCTTGTACTGCGCAGGCCACTCATGAAGGGCAACCAGAAGCTCATCGAGGCGATCGAGTCGACCAGGCTTATGTAACGGGCTTGCCGACCCACGAGAGCAGCCGGTCGACCACGACGTACACGTAGCCGAAACCAATGAGTGCGACGCTGAGGGCAATGATCCACAGTGCAACACCACCGACGCCCAGTTCGGCGACGTTCATGAACGGGTAGGGGTAGGTCTGGCCGGGGTTAAACTCGACCCCGGCAGCGCCCGCAGTAAAAGCAAAGACGAGATACGCGTAGGGAATGAGTGCCCAGAGGGGCGGCTCGATCCAGCGAAACGACCCCTTCGGTACGAAGAGTAGCCAGTCAACGATCACGAGGCACGGGGTAATGATGTGCACGAGGTTGTCGGTGAGTGAGAACACCTCGTAGTCACCCGCCTGCTCGAAGGTCGTGGGAACGAGCACGACGAGGTAAATGAGCATCGTTACGGTGATGGCCATCATCACGGCGCCGCTCAGGCGTGCTGAGGGTGTCGAGGTGCCGTGTGCGCCAGAAGCAGCGAGATCGCTAAGCGTCACAACGATAAGGGCTGCGACCCACAGCAGGCACAGGATGTTGCTCTGCACCGTGAAAAAGAGCAGGCTGTCCCACGAGGGCGATCCGCTCAGAAGCCCGGTGATGCGCGCGATACCCATCGCGATCGCGATAATCGCCCCGGCCCGGTACGCGAGGGCGATCCAGCGGTTGGCGATCGCTCCGCGTTCGATAAACCTGCCTGAAGCATCAGGTGCCGGGCTTGGCAAACGGTGAGCGGTGGCCTGAGTCTCGTTTCGCTGCGTCACGTGCATACCCCTCACTGTATCGCGTTGCGGAGCCTACTCTGTGCTCGTGAGGCCTCTCAGCGCGGCGCCGAGCTCGCGAACGCCCTCGGCGATTTGTGCTGGTGTTGCCGCGCCGAACGAGAGCCGTACGAATGGTGCCGGGGGTTCGTTCACGAAGAAATGCCTGCCGTCGCCTACGAGGAGGCCAGCGCGATACGCGGCATCGGTGAGCTGCGAGGTGCTTGTGCCAGTCGGCAATTTCGCCCAGAGGTGCAAACCGCCAGTGGGTCTCGTGGCGACCGTGGCCTCGGGAAGCGAGGCTTCGAGGCTCGCGAGCAGTGCATTGCGTCGTTCGGTGAGCGCAGCGCGCAAGCGCCCCAGGTGCCTCGGCCAGGCTTGAGAAGTGAGCAGTGCCGCACCGATCTCCTGCGTGAGCGGAGAGACGCATAGGTCGTCGGCGGTGCGCGATGCTCGAAGCCGCTCGCCGGCCGGCCCGCGTGCGATGATCGCGCCGAGCCGCAGGCCTGGCGAAGCGGGCTTTGAAAAGGTCGTCACCGTGACGACATGGCCGTGCGGATCGTCGCCAAAGAGCGGCGGCGGAGGCTGCTGCGCGAACGCAAGATGTCTTGCCCAGTCGTCTTCGATAATGAATGCGCCGTGTGTCGCCGCGAGCTCAATGACGGCCGCCCGACGCGAGGCGCTGAGTACGGCTCCGGTCGGGTTTGCGAAGCTTGGCTGGAGATAGATAATGCGGGCCTTGGTGCGCTCGAGCTCTCCCGCGAGTCGCTCGACGATGATTCCGTCGGCGTCGGCCGGAACAGACGCGATCGAGAGCCCTGCGCTCTGGGCAGCGAGAATCGCGCCGGGGTAGCTGGGGCTCTCGGTGATGACCGTTGCGCCGGGTTCAGCGAGGGTGCGCATCGCGAACACGAGCCCTTGTTGGCCGCCAGAGACGACAAGCACATCGGCGGGGTCAGCTCGATACTGTGCAGCGATGACGCGGCGGAGCTCTGGCGAGCCCGCAGGGGCCGTCATACTCCACGAACGAGGGTTCTTTGCCGCTCTGGAGGTGATGCGTTGCAGGTCTTCTTGCGGGAGAATATCGCTCGAAAGGTAGCCCCACGAGAGAGGCAGGTGCTCGCCCGAACCGTAGCTGCCGAGCCTGCTTGCCCGCTCAGCATCGACACGAGCTGGTCCGAGCGTTTGTGACTGCCACGAATAGTCGGGCTCACTCGTGCGTTTGGGACCTGACGCGAAGGTGCCGCGGCCCGGCTCAGTGCGCACGAGCCCGTGGGAGGCGAGTCGAGCGAGCGCATCAGAAACCGTCGCCGCGCTCGCCTGAAACCGCTTTGAGAGTTCCCGTACTCCGGGAAGTCTCTCACCAGCACGCATACGAGCGACTTCATTGGCGAGAGTCGCGGCGATTGCGTCTGCTCTGTTATCGTGGATCATGAAGCTATTAGATAACGTTACTCTCTATTTTGCAAGAGCGTTACTGGGTGCTCTTCGGTGAGGGGGCGCTTTCAGGGCCGCGCCCCGCCCTCACTCGGCGCACTGGCGCGTCGCCCGAGAGGCGAGCACAATTGAACTCACCAAACGAAAGACACCCATGACTGAACAGAACACCCTTACCGTACGCCCTCTTGACATGGCCGACGAGGCCCGCTGGCGCGAACTCTTTCGCGCATACCGCGAGTTCTATGAGCTCGAGCCATCAGAAGCCGTCGTCTCGACCGCTTGGGGGTGGATGATGGACCCGACACACGAGTGCAAGGCGCTCGTCGCCGAGCAGCAGGGCACACTCCTAGGCATCGCGCACCATCGCCGACTCTCATCGCCCTACACGGCAACTACGAGCATCTTCCTTGACGACCTCTTTACCGACCCTGCAGCGCGTGGCCGCGGTGTCGGGCGGGCGCTCATCGAACGGCTCCAAACCATGGCCGCAGCCGAGGGGCGTTCAGGGGTTGAGTGGGTCACCGCCGACGACAACCTTCAGGCCCAGGCTCTCTACGACACGCTCGCGACGCGGGCGAGGTGGGTGACGTACGAGGCTGATCCGCTGCCATCGGCCTAACCTCGAGACGCGCGGTTGCTCGCAGAATGCTCGCAGGCAACCGCGCGACACCCTACGACTTCACAAGCCGCGCGATGGCGTCAGAAGCCTCTTTGAGTTTGGCCTCAGCCTCAGGGCCTCCCTGTTTCGCGGCATCGACGACGCAGTGCCCGAGATGGTCGCTGAGGAGGCCTAAAGCGACGTTTTCGAGGGCCGAGGTGATCGCGCTGATTTGCGTGAGGATGTCGATGCAGTAAGCCTCTTCATCAACCATACGATGCACGCCGCGCGCCTGTCCCTCGATGCGCTTGAGGCGCGCGAGGTAGCGGTCTTTGTCGCTAATGTATCCGTGATGTGCGTGCTCATGCTGGGGCTCTGTCGGTGGCGTTGCCTGGGGTTCGAGGGTCATGATGCGGCTCCTGATCGTGCTGGTGTGGGCGACGGGTTCTGTGAGGCAGGGCCGTCGAGAATGCGGGCGACACTCTTTTCTGGTGTGAGGTCGAGGCGCCGCAGCAGCTGTGCATTGGCGGCGACCACAATTGTAGACGCTGACATGAGTATCGCGCCGACGCTCATTGGCAAAACGAACCCTATGGGAGCGAGCACGCCCGCAGCAAGCGGGACTGAGAGCAGGTTATAGCCTGCGGCCCACCAGAGGTTCTGCGTCATCTTGAGGAACGTTGCGCGCGAGAGCTCGATGATCGACAGTATTGATCGCGGGTCAGAAGAGGCGAGGATCACGCCCGCTGATCCAATGGCCACGTCGGTTCCGGCGCCAATCGCGATGCCAACATCGGCCTGTGCGAGAGCCGGGGCGTCGTTGACGCCGTCGCCGACCATGGCGACCCGACGCCCCTCGGCCTGGAGTTCGGCGACCTTCGCGGCCTTGTCTTCAGGGCGCACGCCAGCGTAGACCCGGTCGACACCGAGCGCTTCGGCGACGGTATCGGCGACCGCCTGGGCGTCGCCCGTGATCATAACGACCTGCACGCCTGAACGGTGCAGTGCTCTGACCGTATCGAATGACTCTGCTCTGATTTCATCGGCGAGTCGCAGGGCTCCGATGACGACCCCCTCTTGCAGTACGTGCAGAATGATCGCTCCTTCAGCGCGCCACTCGTCGGCGATGGGAAGCTCGTTCGTCGAATGTTGCTCAAGCAGGTAGGGGCCGCCGACCTCGATCGTGTTGCCCGCGACCGTTGCGCGAACTCCGACTGCGGGCGATGACGAGAAATCGCTCGCGTTGGGAACGCTGAGTCCCTTCGACTCGGCAACGCTGACGATGGCCTGAGCTAAGGGGTGCTCGCTGCTGCGCTCTGCCGCCGCGGCGAGCTCAAGTATCCGCTCCTCAGTGAAGCCCCGGGCAGGCTCGACCGCGGTAACGGTTGGCTCGCCTTTCGTGAGCGTTCCGGTCTTGTCAAAGAGCACGGTGTCGACCAGGCGCATCGACTCGAGTGCGAGGCGATCTTTCACGAGCACCCCGGCGCGAGCTGCTCGTTCGGTTGCGATCGAGACGACGAGCGGAATCGCGAGACCGAGGGCGTGGGGGCAGGCAATCACGAGCACCGTGATGGTGCGCACCACGGCTGCGTCGGGTAACCCAACGAGAGACCAGGCGATCGCCGTGATGACCGCGGCAGTAAGCGCGAACCAGAAGAGCCAGCCAGCGGCGGTGTCTGCGATGCGTTGGGCACGAGAAGACGAAGCCTGAGCGGTGGCAACGAGCTGCTGAATTCCCGCGAGCGCCGTGTCGGCGCCTGTTGCGGTCACCTCGACCCGAAGGCCTGAGTCGGTCGCGATCGTGCCCGCGACAACGTGCTGGCCGACCCCACGCTGCACCGTCTGAGACTCGCCCGTAACCATTGACTCGTCCATGCTCGCTGTGCCCTCAATGATGCGGCCGTCGGCGGGCACGGCTGCTCCGGGGCGCACCACAACCGTGTCGCCAACGAAGAGATCGGATGGGGAGACGGTGATGATCTCGTCTCCCACGACCTTTTCGGCTTCGTCGGGCAGCAATGTTGCAAGCGAATCGAGTGCCGAGGTGGTTTGGGCGAGCGAGCGCATCTCAATCCAGTGCCCGAGCAACATGATGACGACGAGCAGGGCAAGTTCCCACCAGAAGTCGAGTTCGTGGCTCAAAAGGCCGAGGCTTGCGCCCCATGATGAGAGAAATGCGACGGTGATGGCGAGGCTAATGAGGAGCATCATGCCTGGCTTGTGATCCCGGAGTTCTCCTGCGGCGCCCCTCAGGAATGGCCAACCGCCAAGGGCGTACATGAGGGTGCCGATGACTGGCGAGACCCATGCGACCCAGGAGGCATTGGGGAGTGAGTAGCCGAGCAGGCTCGCAAACATGGCGTTGAAACTCACGACGGGAATGGCCAGCACGAGCATTGCCCAGAAGAGTCGCCTGAACTGGCCGACATGGTCGGCGTGCCCGCTGTGTCCGCCGTTGCCGCCGTGCTCGGTATGGCCCGCGTGGTGGTCGCTATGGTTTGCGTGCGGATCGAGCCCCGTTGGCGCTTCGTGGCTGCTGTGATCACCCATCGCTGCCTGATGGGCCTCGGGATCGTGATGATGGTGATTGCTCTGCATGTGCCCACCATATACCCCCGCGGGGTATATTTCTAGCGTGGGGTGCGAATGCTTTTGGCTGTCGGTATGGGGCAGTGCTGTGAAGCACATTGTTTGAAATTGCCATTGACGGGAATACCCCCAATGGGTATATCGTTACAGGTGAACATACCCCCTCGGGGTATCTGATGAGAGGATAAAGACAATGACAACGACCGAGTACACCGTCACCGGAATGACCTGTGGGCACTGCGAGATGTCAGTTCGTGAAGAGGTTTCAGAGATCGCTGGCGTTGAGAGTGTGCAGGTAAGTCACGCCGACGGCAAGCTGGTTGTGAACGCAACGACTGAGGTGAGCGACGAGCAGGTCTTTGCCGCCGTTACCGAAGCCGGATACTCAGCGGTGAGGGCCTAATGCGGGCCGGCACGAAGCTCGCCCTGTACGGGGCGGGGCTTGTCGTCGCCTTTGCGGCCTCATACGGCCTCGCAGGAGTGCTCGTGCCTGACTCGGTCGTGCATGACTGGAACGAGCGAGCCTCCATGACTGAAGAACACGGCGACCGCCACTAACACCACCACCCGTTGTATGCCTCACTACTGACCTGCAGAAGCGACGTTGGGGCCGAGAGGAAGACATCATGACCGCACCGGCAGAGGCCGCCGGCGTCACCGGTATCGAACTTGAGATCGGTGGCATGACATGCGCTTCGTGCGCAAACCGCATCGAGCGTAAGCTCAACAAGCTCGACGGCGTTGAAGCAACCGTGAACTATGCAACCGAAAAGGCTCGGGTCACGGTTCCGGCTGGCTATGACCCGGGGTTGCTCGTTGCCGAGGTTGAAAAAACCGGCTATACCGCGGCGCTTCCCAAGCCCCCGGAGACGCCGGGCGCGAGCTCGGCCGATGATGATGGCGAGACCACCGATGACCGCGAGCTCACTGCACTGCGGCATCGGCTGATCGGGTCGGTCTGGCTGACGGTTCCCGTCATCGCGATGGCCATGGTTCCCGCGCTGCAGTTCACCTACTGGCAGTGGGCGTCACTCGCGCTCGCTGCGCCAGTCATCGTGTGGGCCGCCTGGCCGTTCCACAAGGCTGCGTGGGTCAATCTCAAGCACGGCACCGCGACCATGGACACGCTCATCTCGATGGGAACCAGTGCCGCGTTTCTCTGGTCGCTCTACGCGCTCTTCTTCGGCACAGCGGGTGAGCCCGGGCTGACGCACGCCTTCGAGTTCACGATCGCACCTTCTGACGGGGCATCGAATATCTACCTCGAGGTTGGTGCTGGCGTCACCATGTTTATTCTCGCGGGCCGCTACTTCGAAAAACGCTCGAAACGCCAAGCCGGGGCAGCGCTACGCGCCCTGCTCGAGTTGGGGGCGAAAGAGGTGGCGGTGATCCGCAACGGGGCAGAAGTGCTCATTGCGATCGCCGAGCTGCAGGTCGGCGACGAGTTCGTCGTGCGGCCGGGCGAGAAGATTGCAACCGATGGTCTCGTTGTTTCGGGCAGTTCGGCCGTCGACGAGTCAATGCTCACGGGTGAATCAGTTCCCGTCGAGGTCGTTGAGGGCGACACCGTCACGGGAGCTACCGTGAACGCCGGGGGGCGTCTCGTCGTGCGCGCAACGCGCGTGGGAGAAGACACCCAGCTCGCGCAGATGGCGAAGCTCGTCGAAGACGCGCAAACGGGCAAGGCTGAGGTGCAGCGCCTTGCCGACCGCATCTCGGGCATCTTCGTACCCATCGTGATCGTGATTGCGGTCGTCACCCTCGGCGCGTGGCTCGGGGCAGGTTTTCCCGTCTCGGCTGCGTTCACCGCGGCGGTCGCGGTGCTCGTCATCGCCTGCCCGTGTGCGCTGGGTCTCGCGACGCCCACCGCACTGCTCGTGGGCACCGGGCGCGGCGCACAGATGGGCATTCTTATCAAGGGGCCTGAGGTGCTCGAGTCGACTCGCAAGGTCGACACCATTGTGCTTGACAAGACAGGCACCGTGACGACGGGCAAGATGTCGCTCGTCGACGTCATCACCGAGCCCGGAACCGAGCGTGCCCAGCTCTTACTGCTCGCGGGTGCCATTGAGCATGCCTCAGAGCACCCGATTGCGCAGGCGATTGCCGTAGCGGCCACCGCCGAGGTCGGTGAGCTACCCGTGCCCGAAGACTTTGCAAACGTCGTGGGCAAGGGGGTTCAGGGTGTCGTCTCGGGGCACTCGATTGTCGTTGGCCGCGAAACGTTGCTCGAAGACTGGGCGCAGCGCCTCACCCCCGAGGTTGCAGCGGCGAAGGCGAAGGCCGAGAGCGAAGGCAAGACAGCGGTCGCGGTTGGCTGGGATGGTGCGGCGCGCGGTGTGCTCGTCGTCGCTGACACTGTCAAGCCGACGAGCGCGGCCGCGATCGCAAAGCTTCGCGAGATCGGTCTCACCCCCATGTTGCTCACGGGCGATAACGAGGCCGTCGCACGTCATATCGCTCACGAGGTGGGCATCGACGAGGTGATCGCTGAGGTGCTTCCGGGTGAAAAGGTCGACGTTGTGACGAGGCTGCAGGCCGAGGGCAAGATCGTAGCGATGGTGGGTGACGGCGTGAACGACGCTCCGGCTCTCGCGCAGGCTGATCTGGGCCTGGCGATGGGAACAGGAACCGACGTCGCGATCGAAGCCTCTGACATTACCCTCGTGAGGGGCGATCTCATGGGTGCCGTTGACGCGATTCGGCTCTCGCGCAAGACGCTCAGCACCATCAAGACGAACCTGTTTTGGGCCTTCGCCTACAACACCGCAGCGATTCCTGTCGCCGCGCTCGGCATGCTGAACCCCATGCTCGCCGGTGCCGCGATGGCCTTCTCAAGCGTGTTTGTCGTGGGTAACAGCCTGCGGTTGCGCGGCTTCAAGAGCGTTACCCCCTAAGCGCGCTGTGCACGAGCCGCCCGAGGCTCTCGATCCCGTCTCGCGAGAGGATCGACTCGAGGTGCCCCTGCACTGAGGCAAAGCCAGGACCCCGCAACGCGTGCACATCGCCAGTTGCGGGGTCGCTCGCGACCTCGGGCCCGCCGAGCGGTACTCCTCCTGCCGCGATGCGCGCCGTAAACGTGTTGTAAAAACCGATCGTTGCGGGCTTCCCGAAGAGGTCTACCGTGAGCTGCACACCCTGCCTCGGCTCGGGTAGCCGTGCGAGTGAGAAGCCGTTCAGGTGCGCAAGAATCTGGTGACTGAGGCACACAGCGAGTAGCGGCAGCCCGGCCTTGATTCGCCCAGCGATGATCTCGTGCATGCGGGCGATGCGTGGGTCGGTCATATCGAGTGGATCGCCGGGCCCAGGCCCCGCAACCACGAGATCGGCTCCAAGCGATTCGGTGCTTGCGTCAACCCACGGGACCACGGTGACCGTGAAACCGAGGTGGCGCAGCTGGTGGGCAAGCATCGTCGTGAAGCGATCTTCGGCGTCGACCACCACGGCGGTCATGCCCACGTATGGTGCGCTTGGGGCGACGCTCTGCGGGTTGAGCCAGAACGGGGTGAGTCGCTCGTTGCGGGCGTGCAGCAGCGCCTGCTCGTCAGCAGTGCTGAGGCGTGGCTCGTGGTCGTCATGTGCTTGGCCGTGGTCTTCGGGCGTGCCATCGGTATGGCGACCGGCATCGTCGAGCACCCCGAGTGCCCGCAAGACCCCGGCGGCCTTGCCGTGTGTCTCGCTCACCTCGCCGGCTGGATCAGAGTGCCGCACGAGCGTTGCCCCGACCGGCACCCGAACCGTGCCGTCAGCGAAGTACGCGGTTCGAATGAGAATGGGTGCGTCAAGGTCGTGACCGCTCCCGTCTGCCGCGGGCGTGAAGAGCGCGGCGATTCCCGAATAGTAGCCTCGGGGGCGTGCCTCGTGCTTGGCAATGATCGAGCACGCGTTCTGCATGGGAGAGCCGGTCACGGTCGGGGCAAACATGGTCGCGCGAACAATGTCTCGCGGATCGAGCGAGCTCGTGCCCTGCAGCCGGTACTCGGTATGGGTGAGCTGCGACATGCGCTTCAGCGAGGGGCCGGTCACCTGGCCTCCAGAAGAGCACACCTCGGCCATCATCTTGAGCTCTTCATCGACGACCATGAAGAGCTCTTCGGTTTCTTTCGTGTTGTCGAGAAAAGCGGTGAGCGCTTGTGCCGTGGGGCCAGAGATGCCGTGCCTCAGCGTTCCCGAGATGGGGTTCATCGTCACTGTTCCGTCGTGCACGGTCACATGAGCCTCGGGGCTCGCGCCAACGGCCAAAAGGTCGGGGGTGACGATCATGAAGGTCCAGTACGCGCCGCGCTCCTGAGCGATGAGCGATGCGAAAGCGTTGCGAGCGGCCGCGAAATCGCCACCCTGTACCGTGCCGACGTAGTCGCGGCGTATGACGAAGTTCGCGCCTTGGCCGCTGCCGATCTCGTCGTTGATGACCCGGCGAACCGTCTCGGCGTATTGCTCGTCGCTCTGATCGAAGGCGCCGCCCTCGATGATCGTTGGGGTTTTCATCTGTGCGTGGGCATCAAGAAATGCTTGTGTGGTGACGGTGCTGCGGTCGGTGATGACGAGGCAGCGCAGCGGAGCACCGTCGTCGATGCACTCGAAGCCACGTTCTGTCACCTGTCGGTATGGCACGAGGCTCAGGACCTCTTGCGGGCTACCGTCGGCGGCGTTGAGCGGAATCTCTGCGATGGTCGCCACGTCTTCAAGCGTGCCCTGCAGCACCTCGATGGAGCCTGGCGCGCGGCTGATAAGCGCATACGGATGTTGCTGGGTGAGCAGCTCGGTGAGGGTAAGGGCCATGATGTTCTCTCTCTTGGCGAAGAGACGGCCCATGCTCTGGTGCAAAGAAAAAGACCGTCTCGTGCGACGGTCTGTGAAGGGTTTGCAAACACACCGCCTAGAAGGCGGGCCACCAGAAACGGATTGCAAACATAGCCGTAATCGTAGCAGGCAAAACCCTGGCAGTGCGAGCCCTCGGCGGGAATGGCGAACATTTTTTGCGACCAAACAGCCGAGTGAACAAATGTTCAGGTTCTGTTAAGCGACCAAACGGTCGGTTCAGGGTAGGCTAATCGGGTGAGTTCAGACATTCGTAAGCATGCGGGCCCCCGCGAGTGGGGTGCCCTCGTCGTATTAACCCTCGCGGTCGGGCTGATCGCCATTGACGGCACCGTACTCGGTCTCGCCGTGCCAGCGCTCTCGGCCGACCTGAAACCGACGGCAACCCAGATTCTGTGGATCGGCGACATCTATTCCTTTGTGATCGCGGGTCTGCTCGTGACGATGGGCAATGTGGCCGACCTCATCGGCCGTAAACGACTGCTGCTCATCGGCAGTGTTGGCTTTGGCCTCGCTTCGGTGCTCGCCGCGTACTCGCAAAGCGCAGAGATGCTCATTGCCGCACGCGTGCTGCTCGGCGTGAGCGGCGCGACGCTCATGCCATCGACGCTCTCGCTGATCCGCAATATTTTTACCGTGCCAAAGGAACGTACCCGGGCTATCGCGGTGTGGTCAGTCGGCGCGACCGCCGGCTCGGCGCTCGGGCCGCTCGTCGGCGGAGCGCTGCTCGAACACTTCTGGTGGGGCTCGGTGTTTCTCATCAACGTGCCGGTCATGCTCGTGCTCGTGATCTTTGGTGCGTGGCTGCTGCCCGAGTCGAAGAACCCGAACGCGCAGCCGCTCGACTTCATCTCTTCGCTGCTCTCGATCGTCGCGATCGTGCCCATCATCTACGTGATGAAGCAGCTCTTTGGCAGGGGGCTCAGCCCCGTGCTGGTGCCGCTCCTGCTCATCGGGCTGCTCGCCGGTTGGGCCTTCGTGCGCAGGCAGAAGCGGCTCCCGGTGCCGCTCGTTGACATCACGCTCTTTAAGATTCCCGCGTTCTCGGGAGCGATCTTCTCGAACATGATCGCGATCTTCGCCTTCAGCGGGCTGCTTTTCTTCTTCTCGCAGTACCTGCAGCTCGTGCGCGGCTTCTCGCCCTTGCAGGCAGGGCTTGCCGAGCTACCACTGACGATCGCCGCGATCACCGTCGTCTTTCTTATCGGGTTCTTCATGCGCTCGCTCGGGCTTGGCCGCTCGATCGCCGTTGGGCTGTGGCTCGGCGGCATCGGGCTCTTTGCCCTGGCTGTTGCTGAAGGACTCAGCGACTACGTCTGGATGGCTGCCGTGCTCGTCGTGATCGGCCTCGGCGTTGGGGTTGCCTCGACGCTCTCGACCGACGCGGTGGTGGGCTCGGTGCCGCGTGAGCGTGCGGGTGCGGCCTCGTCGGTGTCTGAAACCGCCTTCGAGCTTGGCGTAGCGCTTGGTATCGCGGTGCTCGGCTCGCTCCAAACGGTCTTCTACCGTGCCCACCTTGTAGTGCCTGAAGGGACCCCGAAGGGTGCCGCTGATGCGCTGAACGAGTCGCTCGCGACTGCTGACGGCGTACTGCACGGTCAGGGTGGCGGGGCAGAGGCACTGCTTGAGATGGCGCGCGCCGCCTTCACCGACGCGATGCAGTTCACCTCGGTCATTGCAGGAGTGATCACCCTCGTAGCCGGCTTTATCGCCTGGAAGCTTATTCCCTCGTCGGTCGATGACATCACTGGCCCCGTCGAGGTCGTCAGCGAGGAGCAAGGGTGAGCCAGGTGAATCAGGTCAGAGACGCCGAGCGCACAAAACGCCACATTCTCGACAGCACCGTTCGGCTGCTCTCGGCCGAGGGCACGGGAGTCACGCTCGCGCGCATCGCGCAAGACGCGGGAGTCTCGAAGGGCGGGCTGCTGCACCACTTCGAGAACCGCGACCACCTGCTCTACGCGGCGCTCATCGACGCGAACGAACGCTTTCGCGAAGAGGTTATGCAGTTCGTTGACCTTGCCGAGAACGTTCCCGGCAAGGTGCTGCGCGCCTACGTGCGTGCCCTCTGCGGCGGCAGCGAGTTCGTGATGCGGGCGTTCTCAAGCTCGGGCTTGTGGACCCAATTGCAGAGCTACGAGGGCGCCAAAGAGATCTTTCAGAGCGACTCGGTGCAGTGGGAGACCGACCTCGCCGCCGACGGGCTCGACGACGACGTCATTCTCATCGTTCGCCTCGCCGCTGAGGGCGCCGTGGGGGCATGGCTCGTCGAGTCAACCTTCAGCGACGATCACCTGGTGCGGGCGAGGGACCGGCTCGTTGAACTGACGTTGCCCGATGGCGACCAGCCCGCGAGCTTGAGGGCGCCCAGAAGCTAGGCGCCGCCGTGCTCGATGCGCAGCGAGACCTGCTCGCGCAGGTAGCGGTCGAAGGGCACGAGATTTGCGCCCACCATGCGTGGGTTCCAGCGAATCATGAGGGTGTCGCCCTCGGTGCTCAGGAGCGATCCGCCTGCAAATGCTTCGCCGGGTTCAAGCGTGATCGGCTCAGAATCGAAATAGATGACTTCGCCCGGCGTGAAGCCGCTCTCTGACGCGACGCGCGTGAGCTCGCGGCGTCGCTCGCGCTCGGCTGAGACGTGGCCGGGGTAGCCGGGGGCAACCGCGCGCGTCGTCTCGCCAATGGTCATGAGCGTCTGCTCGGGGGTCAGCAAAAGAACACCCAGCGGCCAGGCCCACGCAACGTCTTCGAAACGCGCCTTCTGCGTGAGCAGCAACCGTTTTCTTGGTGCGACGTACTGCGCGACCCGAACGGTTGGCAAATCGGCCTCGGTGAGCGCCTCAACGGCCCAGGCGAGTGACGCCTGGGCCGCAGCGCAGTGTTCTTCGGTGAGCAACTGGTTACACCCCGTAGTACAGATCGAACTCGTAGGGGTGCGGGCGTAGCGACATGGGTTCAAGCTCGAGCGTGCGCTTCATCTCGACCCAGCTCTCGATGAGCGCGGGCGTGAACACCTCGCCCCGCGTCAAGAACTCATGATCGGCCTCGAGACAGGTGAGCGCCTCCTCGAGATTTGCCGGCAGCATACGAATATCGCGCGCCTCTTCTGCGCTCAGCGAGTACAGATCTTTATCGACGGGGGCTGGCGGCTCGATGCGGTTTTCAATGCCGTCGATGCCAGCCATCAGCTGTGCGGCGAACGCGAGGTAGGGGTTACCCGAGGCGTCTGGCGCGCGAAATTCGATGCGCTTAGCCTTGGGGTTTGAGCCCGTGATGGGAACGCGGATCGCTGCCGAGCGGTTGCCCTCTGAATACACGAGGTTAATGGGAGCTTCGAAACCCTTCACGAGGCGGCGATAGCTGTTCGTTGTGGGGTTCGTGAAGGCGAGCAAGGCGGGCGCGTGGTGCAGAATGCCGCCAACGAACCAGCGGGCCGTGTCAGAGAGCCCTGCGTAGCCCTCGGCGTCGTAGAAGAGCGGCTCGCCACCCTTCCAGAGTGACATGTGGGTGTGCATGCCCGAACCATTGTCGCCGAAGACGGGCTTTGGCATGAATGTCGCGGTTTTGCCGTGCTGGTCGGCGGTGTTCTTGACGATGTACTTGAACTTTTGCATGTCATCGGCTGCCTGCACGAGGGTACCGAAGCGGTAGTTGATCTCGGCCTGCCCGGGCGCACCGACCTCGTGGTGCGCGCGCTCTACCGTCATGCCCGCTTCAATAAGGTGCAGAGAGATCGCGTCGCGCAGGTCGGCCTGCTTGTCCTGTGGTGAGACGGGGAAGTAGCCGCCCTTTTCGTTGATCGTGTGGGCGAGGTTGTGGCCGTCACGGGTCGCGCCTGAGTTCCAGTAGGCCTCGTTCGAGTCGATCTCGACCAGCGAGCGGCGGGGCGTTACCTCGTGGCGCACGTGATCGAAGATGTAAAACTCGGCCTCAGCGCCGAAAAATGCGGTGTCGGCGATACCCGTCTTAGTGAGGTATGACTCAGCGCGCTTCGCTACCTGGCGCGGGTCACGCTCATACATTGCTCCCGTGCGGGGGTTTCTGATGTCGCACACGACAACGAGGGTACGGGCGACGCGAAAAGGGTCGATGTACGCGCTCGTGACGTCGGGAATGAGCTGCATGTCTGACTCGTGAATACCGGCGAAGCCTCGCAACGATGACCCGTCAAACATCTGGCCGGTGTCGAAGAAGTCGTCATCAACCGTCTGCGCAGGCACATTAAAGTGGTGCTGGCCGCCAGGCAAATCTGAGAGGCGGATGTCAAGAAACTTGACGTCGGTTTCCTTGATAAAGCGAATAACTTCGGCTGGGCTGTGAAACATTGAGTTTCCTTAACTGTTTGACCGCGTACGGATCAGCGGTACAGCCATAATTCTAAGCACGAAAGGCGTGCGGGCGCTGAAAGAAACGCACGCACGCCTTTCACAAGTGGGCATCGCCGGGTTCGATAGAATCGAGCACATGGCCAACCCACGTACCCCTCAGAAGTTCGGTGACCTTGAACCCAGCGCATGGCCGGGTGAACGACTTGGGCTTCCCAACGAGGGTCAGTTCTCGATCGGTCGCGTCGGCAGGCGCGTCGGAGCGATCATTATTGACTGGGTCGCAGCCCTCATGATCACGATGCTTATTCCTGTCTCGGGCTCAGCCGAGGGCTTTGTGACTGGCGCGATTTTCGCCGTCATGCAGATCATCTTCATCCCGACCATTGGCGGATCGGTGGGACACCGCGCTATGGGCATGCGCGTCATCAAGCTCGGTGGCGGCTGGGTCGGAGTGTGGCGGCCCGCCGTGCGCACGCTGCTGCTCATGCTCATTCTGCCGGTTATCGTCTGGGATTCAGACCAGCGCGGCTTTCACGACAAGATCGCCGGCACGGTGCTCGTTCGCGCTTAAATCGCGAGGTGCCGCTGAGTGGTGGCCGCACGCCACGTTGGCGCGTTCCACGTTGGCGCGCATCGTATTACCGCGAACAACCGCTCTGAGCGTGGCCCCCTCGCGAGTACCCAAAGCGAAAGCCCCGATCTCTACGGTGAGACCGGGGCTTTCGCTTTGCCCTGCGGCCATGGGAGCCAAGCAGGGTGGGTGGTTGTTAGCGTGGGCGCTGGGCGCGCGCACGCATGGGGTCGATGCCCTTGGGAATGCCCATGGGGCCGTTCTGCTGCAGCGACATGAGTCGGTTCTGAATCTGCGTGACCTGAGCTCGCTTGAGTGTCTTCGGCATCTTCACGAGCGTGCGTGACAGACGCTCGAGCGGCACCTGGCCCTCTTCAACGCCGACGGTGAGGTGTGTGACCTTCACGTTCGGGAGAATGCGCTTGACCTTGCGCTCTTCGTCACCCCGCAGTCGCTGCATACGTGACTCTGAACCCTCGGTGATGAGCACGATGCCACCGCGGCCAACCACACGATAAATCGCTTCTTGGGTGCGCGGGTTCACGGCGACGGGCATTTCGGTGCCCTGCCAGCCGCGACGGAGGGCGTTTTGAATCACGGCCCCAACAGCGCCAGTTTGCCCAGCGATTTGGCGGTATGCGGTTCGCTCTGCGCGCCGACCAAGCACGATCATCGCGAGCAGAACGCCCACGAGAATGCCCGTGATCGGCCAGAGGATCATCGAAGCGATACCGCCCTTGAGCAGGACCGCGACGAGAACACCAGCGAGAATCGGCAGAATCAACGAGAGCAGTACGAGAGCGGTGAGTTGCTTATCGTGCTTGCGCGTGGTCTGAAAGACCTGCCACATCTGCTTAATGCGGCCCGGTTCTTTCGGCGCGCTCGTCTTCTTGTCTTTAGCCATACCTTATAGGATACCGGTTCTCACGGCCTCGTATGTTCACCGTTCACCACCGACGTAAAAACCTGTGTGGGGCTTCGCTTGTGAGTGGTGACCGCAAGAGCTTCTCGAACCGACATGCTGGCGGTATGAACAGCAAAGATTTGAGGGTAGAGAGGCTCTCGCATCTCGTCTGGCTCCTCACTGAAGTGCTCCATATTGGTGCAGTGATGCGGTCTGAAGGGAAATGCCTTGGCAACCTGCGGTTGCGACACCTGGAGGTTGCCGGTCAGCAGCTTCGCCGTGCGCGGTCGACGCCTCTCGACACCGCACGAGATTGGCTCGCTTCACGGCGTCACGAGGCGGCATTGTGGCCACGCGTGAGCCATGACATTGGCTGTGGGGTGTTGGGCGTCTCGCAACGAACGTTGCTCGGGCTCGCGAAGGCCTGCGATGGTGTGCACGGGCGGCTGCTCGTTGAAGAGGCCATCGTGCGTGGTGTTCACGATGCGGTGACCGGGGCAGAGGGACGCATCATTGCCTTTGAGCAATGGCGCAGCGTGCATGCTGAGGTTGCGGCCGAGAAACTCATCATCGATGAACTAGCGGCTGTCGTTAAGCCCCGCCCACCTCACGATACAGCGGAGCCCCGGCAGTCGAAACTGCCGGGGCTCCGTGAAGCGAAACTCGGGAGGTCTTAGATTCCCAGGTTTGCTGCGAAGTTACCCTCTTCGAGGCGGTTCTTCAGCTGGGTCAAGAACCGTGCTGCGTCTGCGCCATCGATGATGCGGTGGTCGTACGAGATCGCGAGGAACACGGTCGAGCGGATCGCGATAGCGTCGCCCTCGGGGCCGCTCACGACGGCGGGCTTCTTCACGACCGCGCCAGTGCCAAGAATGGCGGTCTGGGGCAGGAACACGAGGGGCGTGTCGAAGAGCGCGCCGCGTGAACCAGTGTTCGTGAGGGTGAAGGTGCCGCCCGCAAGCTCATCTGGGCTGAGCTTGTTGTCGCGGGTACGGGCCGCGAGGTCGGCGATCTCAACCGCGATCTCGGCGAGGTTCTTGTCACCCGCGTTGCGCAGAACGGGGGTAAGCAGGCCACGCTCGGTGTCTACCGCGATGCTGAGGTTCTCAGTCTCGGGGTACACGATGTTCGTGCCGTCTACCGTTGAATTGATGATCGGGTAGGTGCGCAAGCCCTCTGCCGCAGCCAGTGCGAAGAAGGGCAGGAACGAGAGCTTTGCGCCGGTCTTGGCGAGGAACTCGTCTTTGTGAGCCTGGCGGAAGGCCGCCACGCGAGTCACATCGACCTCAACCATGGTGGTCAGCTGAGCGGTCGTGTTGAGTGATTCAACCGCGCGCTCTGAGATCACGCGGCGAAGACGGCTCATGCGCGCCGTTGTGCCACGAAGCTCTGAAACCTCGACCTTGGTTGCCGCTGCCGGTGCTGACGCGCCAGCTGCTGCGGGAGCTGAGGTCTGTGCCGCCTGAACGTCTTCCTTGCGAATGCGGCCGCCGGTTCCGGTGCCCTTCACGGTTGAAAGGTCAACGCCGAGCTCGCGTGCAAGCTTGCGCACGATCGGGGTGACGTAGCCGGCGGTCGTGGCGGCGCCTGCGGGTGCCTGCGCTGCAGCAGGAGCAGGTGCGGCTGGAGCAGCAGGTGCGGCTGGGGCCACTGGCGCTGCGGGAACGGCAGTAGCAACGGGGGCTGCAGGGGCAGCCGGAGCTGCGGGTGCAGCGGTAGGTGCTGCCGGCACCGCCGGTGCTGGCTCTGCTGCAGGGGCGGGCTCTGACACTGGTGCTGCGGGAGCCGCTGCGGGTGCCTGGCCACTGCCAACACGGGCAAGCACGGCGCCAACCTCAGCGGTCTCGTCTTCGCCAACGAGGATCTGGGCGAGAATGCCCGCGACGGGTGAGGGGATCTCGGTGTCGACCTTGTCGGTTGAGACCTCGAGCAACGGTTCGTCGACCGCGACCTCTTCGCCTACCTGCTTGAGCCAGCGGGTAACGGTGCCCTCGGTGACGCTTTCACCCAGTGCGGGAAGAACGATGTCTTCGGCTGCGCCAGCAGCGGGTGCTGACGAAGCCGCGGGGGCAGCCGCCTCGGGGGCGGGCGCCACGGCTGGAGCCTCTGCAGCGGGCGCAGCCGCTGGCTCTGCAGCGGGCGCAGCCGCTGGCTCTGCAGCAGGTTCTGCTGCTGGAGCCGCGGGCGCAGCGCCCTGGCCTGAACCATCGCCGACAACAGCGAGCACGGCGCCAACCTCGGCGGTCTCGTCTTCGTCTACGAGAATCTGCTCAAGAACGCCTGCGACGGGTGAGGGGATCTCGGTGTCGACCTTGTCGGTTGAGACCTCGAGCAACGGTTCGTCGACCGCGACCTCTTCGCCTACCTGCTTGAGCCAGCGGGTAACGGTGCCCTCGGTGACGCTTTCACCCAGTGCGGGAAGAACAATGTTCTCACTCATAAAAATTTCTCCTAGAAAAGTGCGGCGACTTACATCGTGTGCAGGGGCTTGCCTGCAAGGTTGAGCATTGCCTCGGCGATGGCTTCGTTCTGGCTCGGGTGCGCGTGAATGAGCGGTGCCATGTCCTCTGGCGTCGCCTCCCAGTTCACAATGAGCTGTGCTTCACCAATGAGTTCACCAACGCGGCCGCCGATCATGTGCACGCCGACGACAGGGCCGTCGTTCTCGCGCACGACCTTGACGATGCCGCCGGTGCCAATGATTTCGCTTCGTGCGTTACCCGCGAGGTTGTACTCGAAAGCGGTAACGTTCTCAGCACCGTACAGCTCTTCGGCCTTCGCCTGGCTGAGGCCGACCGAGGCAACCTCGGGCTCGCAGTAGGTGATCTTCGGAATGTTGACGTCTTCGATGATGACGGGGTTCAGTCCGGCGATCTCTTCAGCGACGAAGATGCCCTGCTGGTAGCTGCGGTGCGCGAGCTGGAGGCCGGGAACAATGTCGCCGATGGCCCAGACGCCGGGAAGGTTGGTTTGCAGGCGCTCGTTCGTGAGAACAAAGCCGCGATCCATCGTGATACCGGCTTCTTCGAAACCGTTGCCCGCGGTCGCAGGGCCGCGCCCAACAGCGACGAGCAGGTAATCTGCCTCGATTGTCGTGCCGTCTTCGAGCGTGATGACAACGCCGTTCTCGTCTTGCGTAACGCCCTGGAAACGAACGCCGAGCTTGTAGTTGATCTTGCGCTTGCGGAAGGCGCGCTCGAGCTGCTTTGAGAGCGTCGCGTCTTCATTGGGGACGAGGTTGGGCAGGCCTTCGATGATCGTGACCTCTGCGCCGAATGACTTCCAAACGCTCGCGAACTCGACGCCGATAACGCCACCACCGAGAATGGCAACGCTGCCGGGAATCTCTTGCATCTGGAGCGCATGCTCACTGGTGATCACGCGGCCGCCAATTTCGAGGCCGGGGAGCGAGCGTGAGTATGAGCCAGTGGCGAGAACGACGTTCTTGCCGACGTACTGATCGTCGCCAACCTGTACGGTGTTGGGCGCGACAAGCTTGCCCTCGCCGTCAACGACGGTGATGTTGCGAGCCTTGATGAGGCCCTGCAGTCCCTTGAACTTCTTCGAGACGATGCCATCGCGAAACGCACCAACGGCTTCAATGTCAACGCCCTTGAACTCTGAAACGACGCCCCAGTGTGCGCTGTCGCGTGCAACCTCGGCGACCTCTGCAGCCTGCAGCATCGCTTTGGTGGGAACGCAGCCACGGTGAAGGCAAGTGCCTCCGAGCTTGTCCTTTTCAATAACGACAGCGGTCATGCCGAGTTCAACAGCGCGGATCGCTGTTGCGTAACCGGCGCTTCCGCCACCTAAAACAACAATGTCAAAGTTTTGAACGGCCAAGTGTGTTCTCCCTAGCTGGTGGTAGTTGCATCGAGATGCGGGTGGGTCCGTGTCGGATTGTGGTCGAACACGTTTCACTCCTTCGACAAGCCTACTACTCTGAGCAGTCCGATAGGGCACGGTAATGCGCCATGAGCGAAACTCATCCATCCCTGCATGTGAATTCAGGAGCGCTCTTTAGAATATGGGTGTGGATAAGTCACTGTACTCAGTAGTTCATGCCGAGCGGCTCGAGCGCGCGCCCAGAGGCCTACCGCTGATTATTTCACTCGAGGGTTTTAGCGACGCGGGCAACGCGGTCGATCAGCTCATGGACCATATCTTGAGCGACGAATCGATGACGCTTCTCGCAGAGTTTTCGAACGATGTCTTTCTCGATTATCGAGCGAGGCGCCCGACGATTACGTTCATCAAGGATCACCTTGCCGACTACCAGCCCAAAAAGCTTTCGCTGTATCTTGGCGAAGATGAGATCGGTGAGCCGTTCCTGTTTCTTGCCGGCTACGAACCCGATTTTCGCTGGGAGACGTTCGTACGTGAGGTCTCCTGGATCGTGCAAGAGTTCCGTGTAACCGTTACGACCTGGGTGCACGCGATTCCGATGCCTGTTCCTCACACGAGGCCCATTGGCGCAACCGTGAGCGGATCGAAGCAATCGCTCATCGACGCAACGAGCATTTGGCAGCCTACGACGCAACTTTCGGCTTCGGTGGGTCACGCGATTGAGTATGCGCTCTTTCGTGCAGGGCACGAGGTTGTGGCATTCGTGCTACTCGTCCCTCACTACCTTGCCAACACGCAGTATCCGCACACCCTCACCGCGAGCCTCAAGAACATTATGAATGCGACAGGGCTGCTCTTTTCAACGGCAGAAGTTGAAGCCAGAGAAGACGCGTTTGCTCGTCAGGTAACCGAGCAAATTCGCGAGAACGAAGAGTCACTTGAGATGGTCGAAGCGCTCGAGCAGCGGTACGACGACTTCGTGCGTGAGCGTGTTCGAGAGGCGAGCGAGACCGACGAGCCTGATTCGCTTGGAGAAGCTGAAGAGTTGCCAACCGCAGACCAATTGGCGACGCAGCTCGAAGAGTATCTGGCACGATACTGGGGTGAGAACCCACAGGAGGGCAACGGCCCCGGCATCGCAGGAATGTAGCACTCGGTCACGCTCCCTGTGAGCCGTCACGGGGTCTTCAAGCTTTCTCGGCTATAATGAAAGGGAAACCTGTGCCAACTGCTGTTGAAAAACACCAGACTTGACACGGGCTTTAGGAGTTTATGCGCGTTTCGCTGGTCTACGGTGAAGCGCTTGGCACGTACTAACACAGAGAGGCGGCTGCGTGGCCACTGAAACCTCAGCGAAGGTGTCTGAAGAGACCCCCGCCAAGAAGACCACGGCTAAGAAGACCACCACGACCGCGGCAAAGAAGACGACCGCGGCAAAGAAAACAACAGCCACCGCAACACAAAAGGCAGCCGAAGAGAAGGCAGAGAAGAAGCCTGCAGCGAAGAAACCCGCCGCAAAGAAGGCTCCTGCCGCGAAAGCGAAGCCGAAGACTACTAAGTCGAAGAAGGCTGCAGAGGCTGAAGAGTTCGAAGAGCTTGAAGATGACGCCGAAGGCACCGAGGTTGACGAAGACCTCGATGCGAGCGACGAAGAAGAAGCCGAGACTGAAGAGAAGGCAAAACCCGAGTCGGTTGAGCCGCTGCCTACCGGTGCCATTGTTCTGAAGGCATCTGATGAGGTCGATGTTCCCACCGTTACGACGGCGATCCCAGGAGCAACCGCCGACCCGGTGAAGGATTACCTCAAACAGATCGGTAAGGTCGCACTTCTGAACGCGGCTGAAGAAGTTGAGCTTGCGATGCGTATCGAAGCTGGACTCTTTGCCGAAGAGAAGCTCGCAACCGAGCCAGATCTTTCGAAGAAGCTCACGCGTGAGCTGAAGTGGGTTGCTCGTGATGGCCGCAAGGCGAAGAGCCACCTGCTCGGTGCCAACCTGCGACTCGTTGTTTCGCTCGCGAAGCGCTACACGGGCCGCGGTATGCAGTTCCTCGACCTCATTCAAGAGGGAAACCTCGGCCTCATTCGAGCGGTTGAGAAGTTTGACTACACCAAGGGCTTTAAGTTCTCGACCTACGCAACCTGGTGGATTCGTCAGGCGATTACGAGGGCAATGGCTGACCAGGCCCGCACGATTCGTATTCCTGTGCACATGGTTGAGGTCATCAACAAGCTCGCGCGCGTACAGCGCCAGATGCTCCAGGACCTTGGTCGTGAACCAACCCCTGAAGAGTTGAGCCAGGAGCTCGATATGACCCCTGAAAAGGTCATTGAGGTGCAGAAATATGGCCGCGAGCCCATTTCGCTGCACACTCCGCTTGGTGAAGACGGCGATAGCGAATTCGGCGACCTCATCGAAGACACCGAGGCGGTTGTTCCAGCCGACGCGGTTGGATTTACGATGTTGCAGCAACAGCTGGAGTCGCTGCTTGACTCGCTCTCGGAGCGTGAGGCGGGCGTGATCCGCATGCGTTTCGGCCTGGGTGACGGGATGCCGAAAACGCTCGACCAGATCGGTGACACCTTCGGAGTGACCCGTGAACGTATTCGTCAGATTGAGTCGAAGACGATGGCGAAGCTGCGCCACCCGTCACGCTCACAGCAGTTGAAAGATTACCTCGAGTAGTAACTCGGGGCACAGAGAAAGGGCCTGGTCGTTTTACCGGCCAGGCCCTTTTTGCTGATCATCGCACCGTGGCGATAACCGAGTGATGCGTCTCGTTACGATTCGAGCTTGTGCGTCTCGTCGTGCCAGAAGTCTGCAATTGATTTGAGCTTTGCTTCATGCTGTTTGGCGTGATGGCCGCAGAAGAGGAGCTCGCTTCCGCCGAGCATCGCGCGCACGTAAGCCTGCGCCCCGCAGCTGTCACAGCGATCGAGGCCACTGAGCGTGCGCGTCGCAAGCTGCGCATCATCGGTCGCAGTTTCAACGCCGGTGTGCTCCATCGTGGGTTGTTCTGTTGTAGTCATGATCGAACTCCCTCCTCTTGTGTGTGACCCTATCCAAGCACAGAAAACCTATAGATATGAGAATAACGTGGTGTATTTCGCGGGGAGCGTACTGCTTCGCGCGATACTCGCCGCTCGCCTGTGCAGAGATGTCTGGGGTGTGAAGTACGCTATGTGGATAGTCTCAGAAAGGTACTAATGTGGCTGAATCAAGCTATTCCGCGCGACACCTAACCGTGCTCGAGGGGCTCGAAGCGGTTCGCAAACGACCCGGTATGTATATCGGGTCGACCGATTCGCGCGGCCTCATGCACTGCCTCTGGGAAATTATTGATAACTCGGTTGATGAGGCGCTCGGCGGCTACGGCGATCGTATTGAGGTGCGTCTTCACGCTGATGGGAGCGTGACCGTCACCGACGAGGGGCGTGGCGTTCCCGTCGACATTGAACCCAAATCGGGGCTCTCTGGCGTCGAGCTCGTATTCACCAAGCTGCACGCCGGAGGCAAATTCGGCGGGGGTGGCTACTCGAGTTCGGGTGGTCTGCACGGCGTCGGTGCTTCGGTCGTGAACGCACTTTCCGCAAGGCTCGACGTTGAAGTTGACCGCGACGGTAAGAGTTGGGGCATGTCGTTTCGGCACGGCGAGCCGGGTACCTTCGCCGGTGACGAGCCGACGAGTGCTTTCTCACCCTTCACTGATGCATCAAAGCTCACTGCGAAGGGCAAGGTAAAGAAGGGCGTTACCGGCACCAGAGTTCGCTATTGGGCCGACCCAGAAATCTTCCTGCCGACCGCGCAGTTCGAGCTTGACGCGCTCAAAGAGCGTGCACGACAGACCGCATTTCTTGTGCCGGGGCTCGAGATTATTATCGCTGACGAGCGCGGTGAAGAACCGGTGGTTGACAGCTTCAAGTTCGATGGCGGCATCTCTGAGTTTGTCGAGTACCTCGCCGTTGACGGCCCGGTGACCGACGTCTGGCGCGTGACCGGTTCAGATACCTTCAGTGAGAAGATTCCCGTGCTCAACGAAGCGACGGGCCACATGGACCTGCAAGAGGTCGAGCGAGAGTGCGAGGTCGACATCGCACTGCGCTGGGGTACTGGCTACGAGACCGAAATTCGAAGCTTCGTGAACATTATCGCGACGCCGAAGGGCGGCACGCACCTTGCCGGTTTTGAGCAAGGCCTCGTGCGATTCTTCCGCAAAGAGATCGAGAAAAACGCTCGCCGGTTGAAAGCCGGCAGCGATAAGCCAGAAAAAGACGATCTGCTCGCGGGCCTCACCGCAGTAGTGACGGTGCGCTTTCCCGAACCCCAATTCGAAGGGCAGACGAAAGAGGTCTTGGGCACGGCAGCGATCCGTTCGATCGTGCAAAAACAGCTGACGAACCATCTCTCAACACTCTTCGAATCGGCGAAACGAACCGATAAGGCTCAGTGTGCGCTGTTGCTCGAGAAGATGGTTTCAGAGATGAAGTCGCGCATCTCGCTTCGTGCGCAGCGCGACACGCAGCGGCGCAAATCGTCGCTTGAAAGCTCGAGTTTGCCAGCCAAACTCATTGACTGCCGTTCGCGAGACGTTGAGGGCACCGAGCTCTTCATCGTCGAGGGTGACAGCGCCCTCGGTACGGCGCGCCCCGCTCGTGACAGCGAGTTTCAGGCTCTGCTGCCCATTCGCGGCAAGATTCTCAACGTGCAGAAAGCCTCACTCGCCGACATGCTGTCGAACGCTGAGTGCAGCGCGATCATCAAGGTGATCGGTGCCGGCTCTGGTCGCGACTTCGACCTTGACGCGGCCAGGTACGGGCGAGTGATCCTCATGAGCGACGCCGACGTCGACGGAGCGCACATTCGAACGCTCCTGCTCACCCTCTTCTTCCGGTACATGCGACCCATGCTCGAGGCAGGGCGTGTGTTTGCGGCGGTTCCGCCGCTTCACCGGGTGGTCGTGCAAAATAGCGGGCGTAAACCGAACGACCTTATTTACACCTACAGTGAGCGCGAACTCGAGGTGCTCTTGAAAGACCTCAAGAAGCGAGGCAAGAAGTACCAGGAGCCAATTCAGCGATACAAGGGTCTCGGTGAGATGGACGCTGATCAGCTGGCCGAGACGACCATGGATCGCGACAAGCGCACGCTGCGACGCGTTGGCGTTGCTGACGCACAGCAAGCGTCGCGCGTTTTTGAGCTCCTCATGGGCAACGAGGTGGCCCCTCGAAAAGAATTTATTATCGACCACGCCGACGACCTCGACCAAGAGCGAATCGACGCGTAGGCAGGATCATGCAAACGCACACTATTCAGGCGGCCCCTGCGGGCAGCGGCAAGACTCACGCGAAGGTCATCGTGCTTGGCGAGCACTCGGTTGTTTACGGCAAACCCGCCATCGCGTTTCCGGTGCTTTCGCTCGAGCTTGAGGCCAAGGTAACGGTCTCGGGAGAAGGGCACCGGGTGATCACCCCGTTTCACTCGCTCGACCGCGAGACGGCTCAAACCGTCGAACTTGAGCGCAAGCTTTCAGAGATCGCGCTGAGCAACACGCTCGAGTTTCTTGAAGAAGCTCCGAACGGTATTGAGGTGCGAGTGAGCGGGCTCATTCCTCCCGCTCGCGGTCTCGGGTCAAGCGCAGCGGTTGCGGGCGCGATCGCCCAGGCGGTTTCGCGTGCGTACGGACGTGAACTGAGTCGTGACGAACGTTTTGAACTCGTGCAGTCGGTCGAACGGGTAGCTCATGGTACCCCGAGCGGACTTGATGCCTACGCGACAACCGAGGCGGGGCCGATCTGGTTCGAAAAAGGCGAGGCTAAGCCCTTGCGCGTACTCAGCGAGCCGCGGCTGCTCGTCGCCGACACCGGCATCGTAGGGCACACCGCAGAAGCGGTGCGCCGTGTTCGAGCCCTGCGCGATGAGAACCCACCTCGTGTCGAAGCCCTGCTGGCCGAGGCCGCGCAACTCGCGCAAGACGCCGGAACCGATCTTGCAGAGGGCAATCATGAACGGCTCGGCGCGAAGATGGATCGCAACCACGAGATTCTGAGGGAACTCGGCGTGAGCGCTGATCCACTCGAATCACTCGTGAACGCGAGTAAAGACGCGGGCGCGCTCGGCGCCAAGCTCACCGGCGGGGGGCTTGGCGGTTGCATGGTCGCCCTCGTCGGTTCAGAACGAGACGAGCACACGGTGAGCAACGCGCTCCTGAGCGCGGGGGCGAAAAACGTCTGGCCAGTGCACAAGGAGCAAGCATGAGCACCGCAATCGCGCAGCCAAACATTGCTCTTATTAAGTACTGGGGCAAGGTTGACGAGGAGCTCATTCTTCCAGCAACCGACAGCATTTCACTGACGCTCGACGGTTTTCCGACGACCACCACGGTTGAACTGAGCGATGACGAACTCGATACCATCGTGCTCAACGGTCGACAGCTCACCGAAGCCGAAACGATGCGCATGCGCCGTGTGCTCGACCGGGCCAGAGAGCTCTCAGGAGACCGAAGAGCGGCCTCAATCACCTCGACCAACACGATCGCTACGGCAGCGGGGCTCGCTTCTTCAGCGGCGGGTTTCGCCGCACTCGCGACCGCGGTCAACAATGCGTATGCGCTCGGTCTCGACGCGACGGGCATTTCTCGTCTCGCGAGACTCGGCTCGGGCTCAGCCTCACGATCAGTATTCGGAGGCATGGTGCGCTGGCATCGGGGGCACGACGACCTCACCTCGTATGCCGAATCAATCGACTGGAACGGCCCTGAACTCGCCCTCGTTATCGTTCAGCTGAGCGCGGCGCAAAAGGCGATTTCTTCACGAGTGGGTATGACGAGAACGATCGAGACCTCACCCTTTTACGAAGGCTGGGTCACCTCGAATCAACGACTCGTCGAACAGGCCATGGCGGCCGTTGCTGAGGGCGAACTTGCTGAGCTCGGCCAGCTCACCGAACTCAGCACGATGCGCATGCACGCCTCGATGCTGGGCGCGGTGCCGCCGATTCGCTACCTCACGGGCGAAAGCTTCACCGTGCTTGACGCGGTGGCTGAACTGAGAAATGAAGGCCTGACCGCCTACGCGACCGCTGACGCGGGCCCCAACATCAAGGTACTCACGACGGTGGCCGAGCTCGACGATGTTCACGCTTGGCTGTCAGAGCGTTTTCCCCAAGCGGCAACGCTCACTTCTCGCATTGGGGCTGGCGCCCATCTCACCGAAGCTGCGGTGGCATGACCCGCTATTCGGCCCCGGGCAAGCTCTACCTCGCCGGGGAACACGCGGTGGTTACCCCAGGGCAACCCGCGCTTCTCATGGCGGTCGATCGGCTCATGCACGTCGATGTTACAGAAGTGACCACGCGAGAAGCCGGAGCGTGGGGAAGCGTACACTCGACTCACTACGCAGATCCGCTTCGCTGGGGCACGAATGACGACGGCGAGATTCACTTTGCCGATTCCGAAGCCGAGCGAATGCCAGACCTTGTTTCTGAGACGCTCGTGCGCACCGCAGAGCTCGCGCGGGCACGGAACCGCGCTCCCCGAGCGCTTGACCTCACCATTGCGAGCGAGCTCGTCGACGCGCACGGCACCAAATTCGGGCTCGGATCGAGTGGCGCCGTTACCGTGGCGCTCGTGCAGGCACTCGCTCAGGCCTGGGGCCTCGAACTCAGCGATGAAGAGCGCTACCGCGTTGCCCTTCTCATCACGCTTAGATTTTCGCCTCGCGCGTCTGGCGGTGATCTTGCAACGAGCACGCTCGGAGGCTGGGTGCGGTATGTGGCCCCAGACCGAGAAGAGCTCGCCACAATGCTCACAGAGCGCGGCCTCGTGGCAACGCTCGAGGCAGACTGGTCAGGACTCGAATTGACGAGATTGCCCGTGCCTCGATCGGTGCAGTGGGTGGTTGGCTGGACCGGCAGCCCGGCTGACACCGACACCCTCGTCGCCGAGCAGCGTTATGATGCGGCATCACGCGAGCAATTTCTCACCGAGTCACGGGCGGCGGTTGACGATCTCACCCGAGCGGTTGAACGCGATGACGCCGAAGCGATTCTTCAAGCCTATGCCGCTTCACGCGACGCGCTGCTCGGGTACGACGCCCGAGGCGGCGGGGGTATTGAGACGATGAAGCTTCGAAAACTGCGTGAAATCGCCGAGAACGAGGGGGCTATTGCCAAACCTTCGGGAGCCGGCGGCGGTGACTGCGGCGTTGTAATGTGCGAGAGGCATAGAGAACTCCATAGAATGAAGAGTGAGTGGCACAAAGCAGACATCACCGAGCTTAGCCTCTCGGCCTATCTTCAGGAGGAGTCCCGATGAATCACGCAAGTGTGACGACTTCAGCCTCCCGAAAAGACGATCACGTGCGACTCGCGACTGAACAAGCCGATGCTCGCCAGCAGCCGGGCGACTTTGACGACGTCACGTTTATGCATCATGCGCTTGCCGCGGCCGACTTCGACTCGGTGACAACCGAGACCCAGATCTTCGACAACTCATGGGCAAGTCCCATTTACATCAATGCTATGACGGGCGGATCAGCATCGACCGGCCGCATCAACGAGTCGCTCGCGCGCGTTGTCGCCGAGACCGGAACCGCAATCGCTTCGGGTTCGATGAGTCACCTCTTGAAAGACGAGACCTCGGCCTCGACCTTCACCTCGCTGCGCAAGCTCAACCCCAACGGCTTCGTGTTCGCGAACCTCAGCGCAAACGCAACCGTCGCTGATGCGCGTCGTGTGGTCGACGCGGTCGAGGCGAACGCCCTACAGATTCACGTCAACAGCGCTCAAGAGATCGTGATGCCCGAGGGCGACCGATGCTTTGGCCACTGGACCGACAACATCGCGGCGATCGTGACCGCTGTGGGCGTTCCCGTGGTCGTCAAAGAGGTCGGGTTCGGTCTGAGTGCCGAGACCGTTGCGCAGCTCGCCGCCCTTGGTGTGCGTTACGTCGACGTCAGCGGGCGAGGGGGCACGAACTTTGCCGCGATCGAAAACTCGCGCCGCGACCAGAACGACTACTCAGCCCTCCTCTCGTGGGGGCAGAGCACCGCAAACTGCCTCGTAGACGTTGCCGAGACCGCCGAGCGCGAGAGCGTCACGGTTTTGGCGTCCGGGGGAGTACGCGGCCCACTCGACGTTGCCAAGGCGCTCAGCCTGGGCAGTGTCGCCGTCGGGGTCGCGGGAGGCTTTCTTCATGTTTTGCAGCGAGAAGGTGAGGCGGCTCTCATTGCAGAGATCCACCGCTGGAATGCACAGCTCCGTGCGATTCAAGCGCTCACCGGCGCGGCGCGCCCGAGCGATTTACTGCGGAGCGACCTGCTCATCACCGGTGGTGTTGCGGAGTTCGCACGACTCAGGGGAATCGATATTACTCACTATGCCCAGCGTGGCGCGCACAAACGTAGGAGCTTGCATGACGGTTGATGAACCAGAGCAGTTATTTGCCCCGGTGCCACTTCGGTGGCTCGGGCCCATTCGTATCGGTGGCAACGTGTTTCAGGGCGAGCAAGAGGTTCCTCTCGCTACCTATGAAACCACCCTGTGGCCATCGGTGAGGCGCGGTGCACACGTTTCGACCCTCGTTGAGGGCGGCATTCAGTGCACCCTTGTTGACGAGCGTATGACCCGTTCGGTGCTCTTTGAATGCGGAACGGCTGCGGTCGCTTATGAGGCTGCTCAGCGCATCACCGCGAGCGAGGAGCAACTCGCGCAGGTTGTGACCGAGACGAGCCGCTTTGCAAAGCTCATCCGTATCAACACCGAAATCGTGGGCAACCTGCTCTTCGTGCGCTTTGAATTCACGACGGGAGACGCGGCCGGCCACAACATGGTCACGCTTGCCTCTGAGAAGCTTATGGACGCGATTCTGCGTGACCAGCCGCACCTGCACTACGGGTCGATTTCGGGCAACCTGTGCACCGATAAGAAGACCTCTGCGGTCAATGGCATCTGGGGTCGCGGCAAGAACGTCGTTGCTGAGATTCTCATTCCCAAAGAACTGCTCGAACGTCGTCTGCGTACGACCGCGCACGAGATGGAACAGCTCAACATTCGCAAGAACCTTGTCGGTGGCACGATCGCGGGAAGCCTCCGTTCGGCCAATGCCCACTACGCGAATATGCTGCTCGGCTTCTATCTCGCAACAGGGCAGGATGCCGCAAATATCGTTGAGGGGTCGCAGGGAATTACCCACGCCGAGAACCGGAACGGCGACCTCTATTTCTCATGCACGATCCCCAATCTCATTGTCGGATCTGTAGGAAACGGTAAGGGCTTAAGCCTGATTACAGAAAACCTTGAGAGACTGGGATGTCGAGAAGAGGCACACGCTGGCGAAAATGCACGTAAGCTTGCTGTGTTGTGTGCCGCCACCGTGTTATGTGGCGAGCTATCGTTGATGGCAGCCCAGACGAACCCGGGCGAACTTATGGCGGCCCATGTGAAATTTGAAAGAGAGTCAAAATGAAGATCGGGATCCACGACATCGCCGCGGCTACTGGAAGTCTGGTTCTCGATTTAGCAGAGATCGCGACGAACACCGGCACTGACCTCGCAAAGTTTCATCGCGGCATAGGCCAGTTCGAGATGAGCATCAACACGGTTGATGAAGACATCGTGACGATGGCGGCTCGCGCAGCGAAACCCATTCTTGACCGTCACGGTAGCGATAACATTCGCACGATTCTCTTTGCCACCGAGTCAGGCGTTGACCAGTCGAAGTCGGCCGGTGTCTTCCTGCACGGCCTCCTTGGCCTTCCCGGCAACTGCCGCGTCGTCGAGCTCAAAGAAGCCTGCTACTCGGCAACGGCCGCGCTGCAGTTCGCCGTTGCCATGGTTGCCCGCAAGCCCGAAGAGAAGGTGCTCGTTATCGCGAGCGACATCGCTCGGTACGAGCTCGACTCAAGCGGCGAGCCAACACAGGGTGGCGGCGCGGTCGCAATGCTTGTGAGCGCCGACCCAGCCCTCTTTGAGATTGAACCGGCAACGGGTCTCTGGACGAGCGACGTTATGGACTTCTGGCGCCCGAACGATCGCTCAACAGCGGTCGTCGACGGCCACTACTCGATGCAGGTGTACCTCGACAGCGTTGGCAAGGCGTGGAGCGACTTCCAACAGGCCGGCGGGAATAGCTTCGACGAGATCGATTACTTCTGCTACCACCAACCCTTCACCCGCATGGCAGTGAAGGCGCACCGTCGCCTCACCGAGATTTGTGAGGTCGAAGACGTTGATGCCTCGGTAGCAACCCTCGAGCCGACGATGATCTACAACCGCAGGCTCGGCAACAGCTACACCGCCTCGGTCTTCTTCGCGCTCCTGTCACTGCTCGATAACAGCGAGAACCTCGCTGGTAAGCGGGTGGGCCTCTTCAGCTATGGTTCGGGTGCGGTCGCCGAGTTCTTCACCGGTATCATTCCCGAGGGCTACGAGAAGCACCTCCGAGTCGCGCACCACGCCGAGATGCTCGACCAGCGCACGAACATCGATTACGCAGACTACCGTGCCCGTCACGCAGCCTACGACGAGCTCACCGGCAGCTACGAGACCGAGCGGCAGACCAACGGCGACTACCGTTTTGCGGGCGTCGTCGACCACAAACGCCAGTACCGCAACGCCGAGTAGTGCGTCGCGGGTAGAGCGCGCTAGAGCGGGCATCGCCCCGTAAGCGCCTCCACAACGTCAAGAGGGGCCCGACAGTGGTGAATCACTGTCGGGCCCCTCTTCGTGTTTACGACGCCGCTACGGCGCGCACAGGAGCGCTCGGAGCCGGGCTCTACTCTGCCTCGGCGGTCGGTGCACTCCCGACATAGGCGATATCACCGTCGTGTTGCAGGTAGCCTGAGCCGTCACGGCGGCCAAGTTCTTCGGGGAGATCGCGCACCTCGCCGTTCTCGCCGAGGGCACGGGGCTCGCCGGCGCCGATCCACGCCGCACACAAGCGATCTTCGCCTTTGAGGAAGCGGTGGGCTCGAACGCCACCCGTTGCGCGGCCTTTGGCGGGGAACTCCGCGAAGTCAGAGACCTTCGTGCTGCAAGAAGCGACGCCCGGCAGCGAGTCAGCCCCCTGCGCCACGGTTACGACCTGCGCCTCTGCCTCTTCGGGTAGGGCGGCGGCGAAGAGCACAGAGGCACCAGCCTTGACGTTCATGCCGTTCATGCCGCCAGCGCTGAGCCCCTGAGGCCGCACGAGCGATGCCGAGAAGCGCAGCAACTGCGCGTCAGAGGTCACCGCGGCGAACTCGGTATTGTCGGGGGCCTCGAACACGCTCACGAGCACGTCGGCGTCTTTGAGCGTGATGATCTCGAAGGTGTCCTTATTCGGCAGCGTTTCGAGCGACGTGCGTTTCACGACACCGTCGCGGGTGAACATGCCGATGGGGGTCTCTGTGCCGAGCGCAACGAAACCGACCACGCGGGGGCTCTTCTTCTCATCAAGGCCAAGGTAGCGTTCGATGGGCACACCGGCCTCAAACGAGATGCTATTTGCGGGCACGTGGGGCAATTCGACGGGGGTGAAGCGGTGCACCGTTCCATCGGCGAGCACAGCCCCAATCTCAGCGCGAGTTGTCGTGTGAATCTCGCTGTGCACGGCGCCGTGAGGTTTCGGGCGTTCGAGGGCTGCGGTGAGGGTTGACTGCCCCTCGGCTGCCTCAGGCACGTCGATGCGCAGGGCGAGGCCGGTGGCAGAGAGCAGCACGCGGCATGGGGCATCCTGTACCTCGAGCGCGGCCTTCTCTTTGCTTCGGGTGGGACGCAAGACGGCACCCGTGAGAAGCGTGCGACGCGGAGTGCCGTAACGCTCGGCTGCCTCGTCCATCTCTGAGGCGACGACCCCGTACAGGCGATCACGATCAGCGAGAATGGCTTGCAACGCTTCGATCTCGGCGATGAGCGCGGCCTGTTCAGTCTCGAGCTCGACTCGCGAAAACTTGGTGAGGCGGCGAAGTCGCAGCTCGAGAATGTACTCGGCCTGAAGATCAGAGAAGTCGTAGGCGGTCTTGAGCCGGTCTTTTGCCTGTTCGGTGTTTTCGCTCGCACGAATGATTTGAATGACCGCATCGATGTCGACGATTGCGAGCAGCATGCCCTCAACAAGGTGCAGCCGCTCTTTGCGCTTCGTGAGTCGGTGGTTGCTGCGGCGCGTAATGACGCTGATGCGGTGGTCGAGAAAAACCCGCAGCATCTCTTTGAGGCCGAGCGTCTGCGGTTGGCCGTCGACGAGCGCGACCGAGTTGATGCTGAACGAGTCTTCGAGGGGCGTTGTGCGATAGAGCTGCTCGAGCACGCCCTCGGGTGAGAATCCGCTCTTCAGCGTGATGAGCATGCGCAGGCCGTTTTTACGGTCGGTGAGATCAACGACGTCAGCGATGCCCGAGATCTTCTTGTTCTCGACGCCGATTTTGATGCGCTCGATGACCCGCTCGGGCCCGACGAGGTAGGGAAGCTCGGTCACGACGAGGCCTGTGCGGCGTGCGCTCACCTTTTCGACGGCGACCTTAGCGCGAGTCTTGAACGCGCCGCGTCCCGTCTCGTAAGCCTCTTTGATGCCGTCAAGGCCGACGATGATGCCGCCGCCAGGCAGGTCTGGGCCGGGAATGAACGACATGAGGTCTTCGGTGGTCGCCTGCGGGTTGTAGAGCAGGTGCTTCGCCCCCTCGACGACCTCGATGAGGTTGTGCGGGGCGAGGTTCGTGGCCATACCAACGGCGATACCGCTCGCGCCGTTGACGAGCAGGTTGGGCACGGCCGAGGGCAGCACGCCGGGCTGCATGAACTGGTTGTCGTAGTTTGGTACGAAGTCGACCACGTCTTCGTCGAGGTCGGCCGTCATCGCTAGGGCGGCCCCGGCGAGGCGGGCCTCGGTGTACCGCGAGGCTGCGGGGCCGTCGTCGAGCGAGCCGAAGTTGCCGTGGCCGTCGACGAGGGGCAGGCGCATCGCGAAGGGCTGTGCGAGACGCACGAGCGCGTCATAAATCGACGAGTCGCCGTGGGGGTGCAGCTTGCCCATGACCTCACCGACGACACGGGCCGACTTCACGTGGCCCTTATCGGGGCGAAGCCCCATGTCGGTCATCATGTACAGAATGCGTCGTTGAACGGGCTTCAAGCCGTCGCGGGCATCGGGCAGTGCGCGCGAGTAGATGACCGAGAGCGCGTACTCCAGAAACGAGGTCTCCATTTCGGCGAGCACATCGACATCTTCGATGCGTTCGCCGTGAAGGGGGTGCTGCTCGAGATCAAGCGAAGAATCTGACACTCGCGGGTGCGCCTTTCTCGTGACGGATACGATGGAGTTTATGCTACAGACTCCAACAGAAAACGGTGCGAGGCTTGCCGCAATTATGCCAACAGCGCTCTCGCTGCTCGAGGCAGCACCCGGGGCGGGTGAGGGCGCCGCGCTCGACTGCGTTATCGTGATTGTCGCCGACGGCCTCGGCTGGCATAACCTGCGCGCGAATGCAGGCTATGCGAGAACTCTTTCGAAGCTCACGAGCGAGCGCGTGAGCACGGTCTTTCCGAGTACCACGGGCGCGGCCCTCACCGCGATCACCACGGGAACGCTTCCGGGGCAGCACGGCCTTGTCGGGTACCGCATCATGCACCCAGAGTTCGGCCTTCGCACGACGCTTACCGAGTGGCAGGGCATCGAGCAGGTGCGCGACTGGCAGCTGCAGCCAACCGTCTTCGAACGCGCGCGTGAGGCAGGTGTTGCGGCGCACGTGATTGGCCGCGCCGCGCACGAGTCTGGAGGGCTCACGAGTGCGATCTTGACCGGCGCAGCCTATGTCGCTGAAGACGCAATGGAGGCCCGATTCGACCGTGCGATTGAGCTGGCCTTTGGCGAGGGCCCTCGCCTCGTTTATCTCTACGTCGATGAACTTGACCGTGCCGGCCACGAGCGCGGCGCGGCGAGCGACGCCTGGGTGCAACAGCTTGAACGGCTCGATAGCCAGGTTGCGGGCTTGCTGCGTCGCGTGCCCGGCAACACCGGTGTTCTGATGACGGCGGATCACGGCATGGTCGATGTGAACGCCGAAGCGCACATCGAGATTGCCGCGGGTGACGAGGTGCTAGAGGGCGTTTCGGCCGTCGGGGGAGAGCCGCGTCTCAGGTATTGGTATCTCGAAGACGATGCGCGAGCGGAAGAGATCGCTGAGCGGGCTAGAGCGTTCTTCGGCGAGCGGGCGAGCGTTGCCACGAGGCAGGAGGCGGTGCGTGCCGGCTGGTTTGGCCGTGTGGCTCCAGAGGTCGAGCAGCGTATCGGCGATGTGGTCATCGCGGCTCTGGGAGAGACCGCAATCTACGGCGCTGAAGATTCCCCCGCGAGCAGGCGCATGGTGGGGCAACACGGCAGCATCTCTGAGGTTGAACGTGACGTTCCCCTTCTCATGGCAGGTGCCATCTCGAGTGAGGAGTTCCTCGAGGCAGTCGAGCGCAACGCGCGGTCGATTGGGGCCGTACGCAAGCCACGTAAAAAGCGTCACTAGGCGGGCCACCGCGGTCGCAGCGGCCCGAAGGCGCATCGAGGTTAGTCGTCTTCGCTTCGTGTGCCGAAGAGAATCTCGTCCCAGCTCGGAATGCTCTGACGGCCCTTTTTCGAGCGCTTCTCGTCGCCGTGCGGCTCCGCTTCACTCGCTTCAGCAGGCGCTGCAGCCTCAGGTTTCACAGCCTCCGGCTTCGAAGCCGCTGCGGTCTCTCCGGTTTTGGGTTCCGAGGGTCCTGCCGGCGGTGCCCAGATATTGACGTTCGGCTTGACTTCGGCCTGTGGCTCGTCGTCAGGCGTCGATCCACTCTCATCTGCCGAATCAGCTGGCGAAGCCGCGGGGGTCACCTGAATGACCTCTTGCGTGCGGGTTTCGGGCAGATCGAGGTCGAGTTCGAGGTCTTGCGCGTCACGTTCGCTGCGGCGTTTGCGAAGTGCATCAAGCAGGTCTGAGGTCTGGCCAAGATCGCGCGGCTCTGGCTCGGTCGCGATTGTGCGCTGCTCGATAGCCTGGCGGCGTTCAAAATCGGAGTGGGGAGACAGTGGCTCTTCGGTCTCGGCTTGCGCCTCGGCCCCGTGAGTTTCGGCTGGTTCTTCGGCCACCTCGGGCTCGAAGTTCACGGCGTTGAAGCTGCCGCGCTCCTCTGGTCGGTCGACGGCACGCAAGGTGGGGATAAGTTTGTCGCCCACGTCGCCCTGCTTCGAGAGGTTGATCGCGTCGGGAGTGATCGGGGTGAGCAGGCGCTTGCGGTGCTCGAACGCCCATCGCGCCTCGTGCTCAACGTCGTGCGAGGTGAAGGTGAGCAGCACCATCCAGCCGTCTTCGGGATCGCGCCAGGTGCGCCACGCGTGCGTCGTCGCACCGAGCTTTGCGAGGCGGGCCTCGATGACGGCGCCGAAGAACTGCGGCTCGTCCTGGTCGGCCACGTCGGCGCGCACGGGAACCCCGAGGGCAAGATCAAGAATGAAGCGGAACTCTGCGTTGATGGGCTCGGCGTAGCGTTCAACGTCTTCTTCTTCGATGTTGAGGGCCACGGCAACCTCGATCACGCTGTTGCCCTCTCGCAGCATCGTCTGTACCTCGCGGGGGCTAACTTTCGTCTCGCTCGCCTTGGCCTGCTGGGCCCGGGTAATGACGTGCACGGCGGTCACGACTTCTTCGGTCACCTCGAGGGTGAACTCGGTTCCATCGATCGACTCAAGTACCAGGGTTTGATCGCGCCGCTCAATCAAGCGAAGATCTTGCATGGGTAAACACTCCTCACGGCTTTGCTAGAGAGTGTGGCACGAAGCGCCATGGTTTTGCCAGATTGACCAGGGTGTGGCATAAATCTCTTGGGCATTTCGCGAGCCGTGCGGCAGATTCACAGCCTGCCAGTTTGCGTCTTGCGCCAGCATAGACCAAACTAATGCCGCAGAGAATGCGACGCCGAAAGGCACAGGAAGCAAGAGCAGGAGAGCATGGCTACCGATTACGATGCACCACGCAAGTCTGAAGAGGACAGCGCCGACTCGATTGAGGCGCTGAAGGAGCGCGTTCCCAGCCAGTCTGGTTCAGCGATTGATGCAGAAGATGCCGATAATCCAGGGTTTGAGCTCGCGGGCGCAGACCTCTCTGATGTTGAGCTTGACGTTGTTGTCTTGCCGCAGCAGGATGACGAATTTACCTGCATGAACTGCTTCTTGGTGCGCCACCGTTCACAGGTGGATCACCAGAGCGATCTCGGCCCCATTTGCCGAGAGTGCGCTGCTTGAGTCTTCACAAAGGTTCACAGAAACACCTGAGCCCCCGTCTCTCAACCATATGAGAGCGGGGGCTCAGGCGTTCAAACGGTTCTTATGCCGCGTTCGTTGATGCTCCCTGAGCCTCGCGGATCGCTGCGGCAAGATGCTTCGGCTTGCGGCTCGTGACCACCCAGTAAGGGGTGTTGTCATCAGGATCAGTGATGGTGACGCGCACCCCGCTGTGCACCCAGCCGCTCACACACAGGTAGGCGCGAGCGTCGAGGCGGCGACCGATGGCGACGCGGAGCTGCTGTGAGTCGAGCACTTCGATCTCACCGAGGTGCTTGACGTCGATCTTGACGCCGCCGGCGTTGAACACCCCGTCTTGAACCTCGACCTTGCGGCTCGTCAGGATGAAAATAGCGCACACGAGCGCGTACGCGACGACGCCTGCGATGATGCCGGCCTGGAGCGAGTACGGGGTAAACAGCACGGTGAGCGCTGGAATGAGCAACAGCACCGCGAGAAAGAATGAGGTCGACGGGTACAGTCGCTCGGCGAATGTCCCGGGAGTGTGTTCTGCCATATTCGTATTATCGCCTGTTCACCTGAAGAAAATCCTGCGTGCTGGCGACACCACCCTGCGTGAAACAGTAAAGTTCGATACCCTCGGAAGGTGATTGAACGATGCGAAGTGCTCATCAAGGCCGACGATATTCCCGTGTATGCACACCCTGGCGATGCTGGGGCCGACCTGAAGAGCAGTGAAGCCGTGGTGCTCCAGCCAGGCGAGCGCAAGCTCGTGGGCACGGGCGTCTCGATTGCGCTGCCCGATGGCTTCGCGGCCTTCGTCGTCCCGCGCAGTGGCCTCGCGGCTAAACACGGCATCACGGTCGTGAACTCGCCCGGAACTGTCGACGCCGGATACCGCGGCGAGATTAAGGTCACGCTGCTCAACACCGATCGCGAGAACGCGTTCGAGGTCGCGGTGGGCGATCGCATTGCACAGATGATTATCATGCCCGTCACGCGCGCAACCTTTGTGCCCGTCGAAACGTTGCCCGGCAGTGACCGTGGCACCGGCGGCTTTGGGTCAACGGGCGTTCGTGACGAGGGAAGGAAATAACGAGATGACTGAACAGGGTTCTGAAGTAAACGAGCCAGAGGTAGAGGCTCAGGAGGTCGAAGAAGAGCTCGACACGACAAAGTCGGCACCCGCCGACCGTGCTGAGAACGGCCCCTTCGACATTCTCGAGGTGCCCGCAATGCGCCCCTACGTTGACCTCGGCAGCATCAAGGTGCCGCCCCGCGAGGGGTTGCAGATGCGGCTTGACGTTGACGAGCAAGCCAAGCGCATCGTCGCGGTGTCGCTCGACTTCGAGGGCTCGACCCTGCAGGTGCAGGCGTTTTCGGCGCCAAAGAGCACGGGCCTCTGGCACGAGGTACGCCGCCAGGTCGGCGCCCTGCTTACCAAGCAAAAGGCCCAGTTCACCGAGCGCGAAGGCTTCCTCGGGCAGGAGATCGTCACGAGCGTGCGCGTTCCTGAGGAGCGCGGCGGCGGAGTGACCCCGGTGCGCTTCATTGGCGTTGACGGCCCGCGCTGGCTTCTTCGCGGATCGATCACGGGTAAAGCCGCTGCCGATCCCGAAGCCGCAGCCCAGGTCGAGCAGCTCTTCCGCGAGCTCGTCGTCGTGCGCGGCGACCTCCCAATGCCTCCGAACGAGCTGCTGCCTATGAAGGTTCCCGCGGGCGTGCAAGGGAAGTCATAGGTCGTGACTGACGAAGAACGGGAGGCGACCTCGCCTTCGCCCGAGGTTTCACCCGATCCGTCTCTGGCATCAGCGTCGCAGGCTGCGCCATCAGCGTCGCTGGTGCAACGTGGCGGCCTTGCAAAGGGTATTTCTGCCGGGCTCAGCGGTGAAGAGGTGAGCGGGCAAGGGATCCTCGATGCGATCGGGGGAGCGCGCGGCATTACCGAGGCGCTCCTGCCCGGTCTTCTCTACCTCGTGATGTTCATCATCACGCAAGATGCTCGATTGAGCGTCATCGCGCCAGCTGCGATCGCCGTTGCCGCCTTTGTTTGGCGTTTGGCTCAGCGGCAGACACTCGTGACCTCGCTGTCGGGCTTGCTCGGCGTTGGCATCTGTGTTGCTACAACTCTCATGAGTGGCAAGGGCGAAGACTTCTTCTTGCCCGGGTTCTGGATCAACACGGCATGGTCGGTGGCGCTCGTTATCTCACTCGTCGTGGGCTGGCCAATTCTCGGCTTTATCGTCGGGGCACTCCAGGGTGACATCACCGGCTGGCGCCGCGTGCCGAAGATTCGGCGCACCGCAACCGTTGCGAGCCTCCTGTGGCTCACGATGTTCCTCTTGCGGCTTGCGGTTCAACTGCCGCTGTACTTCGCCGAAAACGTGGCGGCACTGGGTGTCGCTCGTCTCGTTATGGGAACACCCCTTTTTGCCCTCGTGATCCTCGCCACCTGGCTTATGTTTCGCAACATGCCGTCGCCTGAACGGACCTCTGAAAAATAACTGCTAAACTATCTTGATGTAGAGATAAATTATGCATCAATTAAGGGTCTCCTTAGGTGCAGAAGGCTCGCAAAAAAGGCACAATGGTCTCACACGAAGGCAATAATGACACGAAGAGGAGTCTGGTCATGACAGCTGTTAATAGTTATGGTGCGAAAAGCACTCTCGAGGTAGGCGGGAAATCCTACGAGGTGTTCAAGATTGACCAGGTTCCTGGAAGCAGCCGTCTTCCGTACAGCCTGAAGGTCCTTCTCGAGAACCTGCTTCGCACCGAAGACGGCGCGAACGTAACGAAGGAGCACATCGCGGCTCTCGGCAACTGGGACCCGAATGCCCAGCCCGACACCGAGATTCAGTTCACGCCAGCTCGCGTGATCATGCAGGATTTCACCGGCGTTCCATGTGTGGTTGACCTCGCAACGATGCGTGAGGCCGTGCGTGATCTCGGTGGCGAGCCCTCGCAGATCAACCCGCTTGCTCCGGCCGAGCTCGTCATTGACCACTCGGTCATTTCAGACGTTTACGGCACGCCGGCCGCGTTCGAGAAGAACGTTGAGATCGAGTACCAGCGCAACGGCGAGCGTTACCAGTTCCTCCGTTGGGGCCAGGGTGCCTTCGACGACTTCAAGGTGGTTCCTCCCGGGACCGGCATCGTGCACCAGGTGAACATTGAGTACCTGGCGCGCATCACCTTCACCCGCGAGGTCAACGGTGTGCTGCAGGCATACCCCGACACTTGCGTCGGCACCGACTCGCACACCACTATGCAGAACGGCCTCGGCGTTCTGGGCTGGGGCGTTGGCGGTATCGAGGCAGAGGCCGCAATGCTCGGCCAGCCGATCTCGATGCTCATCCCTCGCGTCGTAGGCTTCAAGCTCTCGGGCGAGATCCCCGCTGGCGTGACCGCGACCGACGTCGTGCTTACGATCACGCAGATGCTGCGCCAGCACGGCGTTGTCGGCAAGTTCGTTGAGTTCTACGGCGAGGGCGTGAGCTCAGTTCCGCTCGCAAACCGCGCAACCATCGGTAACATGAGCCCTGAGTTCGGTTCAACCGCTGCAATGTTCCCGATCGACGATGTCACGCTCGACTACATGCGCCTCACGGGCCGCCCTGAAGAGCAGATCGATCTCGTTCGCGAGTACGCACAGCAGCAGGGCATGTGGCTCAACCCAGACGAAGAGCCCGAGTTCAGCGAGTACCTCGAGCTCGACCTCTCAACCGTTGTTGCCTCAATCGCCGGCCCGAAGCGTCCCCAGGACCGCATCGAGCTCACGAACGCAAAGACCCAGTTCGAGAACGACCTCAAGAACTACGCCGAGGCTGCAAACCCGGCCAAGGTCAAGGACCCCTCGGGTACTGAGTATGAAATCGATCACGGCGCGGTGACCCTCGCTTCGATCACCTCGTGCACCAACACCTCGAACCCCTACGTGATGCTTGCCGCCGGCGTGCTCGCGAAGAACGCGAACGCTCGCGGCCTCAAGGCGAAGCCCTGGGTCAAGACCACGCTCGCTCCCGGTTCAAAGGTTGTTACCGACTACTACGAGCAGTCAGGCCTCAAGTCACACCTTGAAGATCTCGGCTTCTACCTCGTCGGTTACGGCTGCGTGACCTGTATCGGTAACTCGGGCCCGCTGAACGAAGAGGTCTCGACCGCGGTACGCGAGAACGACCTTGCTGTCTCGGCAGTGCTCTCGGGTAACCGTAACTTCGAGGGGCGCATTAACCCCGACATCAAGATGAACTACCTCGCGAGCCCTCCGCTCGTCATCGCGTACGCACTTGCTGGCTCGATGGACTTCGACTTCGATACCGAGTCGCTCGGCACCGATACCGAGGGCAACGAGGTCTTCCTGCGCGACATCTGGCCTGACCCGACTGAGGTTCAGCAGATCGTCGACAGCTCGATTGACTCGAACATGTTCATCGAGAAGTACGCGGGCGTCTTCGACGGCGACGAGCGTTGGACCTCGCTGAACACTCCCGATGGCGACATCTTCGAGTGGGATGCCGAGTCGACCTACGTGCGCAAGCCACCGTACTTCGACGGCATGACTCTTGAACTGACCCCGGTCAGCGATATCACGGGTGCACGCGTGCTCGCGAAGCTCGGCGATTCGGTCACCACCGACCACATCAGCCCCGCAGGTAACATCAAGGCCGACACTCCAGCCGGTCAGTACCTCACCGAGCACAACATCGCTCCGCGCGACTTCAACTCGTACGGCTCACGTCGTGGCAACCACGAGGTCATGATTCGCGGTACTTTCGCGAACATTCGTCTGCGCAACCAGCTGCTCACCGACGTTGAAGGCGGTTACACCCGAGACTTCACGCAGGAGGGTGCTCCTCAGGCGTTCATCTACGATGCGTCGCAGAACTACCAGGCCGCGGGCATCCCGCTCATCGTGCTCGGTGGCAAGGAGTACGGCTCGGGCTCGTCACGTGACTGGGCTGCAAAGGGCACCTCGCTGCTCGGCGTCAAGGCCGTCATCACCGAGAGCTTCGAGCGTATTCACCGCTCAAACCTCATCGGTATGGGCGTGCTGCCGCTCCAGTTCCCCGAAGGCCAGAGCGCTGATTCGCTCGGGCTCGACGGAACTGAGCACTTCGATATCACCGGTATCACCGAGCTGAACGAGGGCAAGACGCCCAAGACCGTCAAGGTGACCGCGACGAAGGCCGACGGCGAGACGATTTCATTCGACGGCGTTGTTCGCATCGACACCCCGGGTGAGGCCGATTACTACCGTAACGGTGGCATCCTGCAGTACGTGCTGCGCTCGCTCGTCTAGTACGCGCGCTGCTGCTCGCCACGCGCGAGTGAGCTCCTGAAAGGGGGCGGAACCCGAATTCGTTCGGGCTCCGCCCCCTTTGGTGTTTGGGGGCGAGCTGCCGCGTCAAACCATGGGCCAGTCCCGTGGTTTGACGAAAAGCAGGGTAAATCTGGCGAAACACCCTGCTTTTCGTCAAATGGACTGCCTCTGGTGCTTTGAGATCGCCGCGCCCGCGTTCACTTGTCACAAAGCAGGGTGTTTCGCGACAAACACCCTGCTTTTCGTCAAGTAGATGGGATGGCGTCGAAGCCCGAAGCCCGAAGCCCGAAGCCAGAAGTCCGAAGGCTGAAGCTCGACGCTCGAAGCCCGAAGCGGAAGCCGGAGGCAGAAGCCCGAAGCTCGACGCCCGAAGCTAGAAGCCAGAAGCCCGAAGCAGGAGAAGCCCGAAGTCGCGGCCTGAAGCACCGCAGAAACGCCGGAGGGGGCAGGAGCCGCTATGGCTTCCTGCCCCCTCCGGGGTAGCGGTGCTCGGGGCGCGTGGCCTCGAGCACCACCGGGGTGCGCGGTGGCGCTACTGCTTGGCCGCGACCCGTGGCTCGTGGAACGCTCCGCCGAAGGCGCGCTCGCTGGCGCCGACGCGGTCGAGGTACGGGGTTGCACCGCCGGCCTGGAAAGGCCAGCCTGCGCCGAGAATGAGGCAGAGGTCAATGTCCTCGGCCGCGGCGACAACGCCCTCGTCGAGCATGATCTTGATCTCGCTCGCGAGCTCGTTCTCGACACGCTCGAGCAGCTCGGCGCTCGTAGCGACGGTTGATCCGAAGGTCAGCTGCTTCTTCGCGGTCTTCGAGAGGTCTTCGACCTTGCCATGCTTGTTCTTGACGAGTGGCTCCTCGATGTCTGCAAGCTTGTGCAGGTTCTCAGAAGCGTAGAAACGCTCGGGGAAGGCCCCGACCATGGTGTCCTGAACGTGCGCTGCAACCTTCCAGCCGACGAGATCGATGAGCTCGAAGGGGCCCATGGGCAAACCAATGGGCGCGAAAGCCTGCTCGACGGTGGGAAGCGGGGTTCCCTCGTCGAGTGCGCGCGCAGCCTCACCCATAACCTTTGCGAGGAGGCGGTTGACGACGAAGCCCGGGCGGTCAGCCGTGATGACGGCGCTCTTGCCGAGCTTGCGTGCAACGACCATCGCGGTTGAGAGGCTCTCATCGTTCGTGCTGTCGATCTTCACAACCTCGATGAGCGGCATCACCGCGACGGGGTTGAAGAAGTGGAAGCCGACGAGGCGCTCCGGGTGCTTCAGGTTCGCGCCGATCTCGGTCACGCTGAGTGACGAGGTGTTGGTCGCAATGATCGCCTCGGGGCTGATGATTGGCTCGATCTCGGCAAAGACGGCCTGCTTGACCGAGAGCTCTTCGAAGACGGCCTCGATGACCCAGTCGCAGTCAGCGTAGAGCGACTTGTCGGTCGTGCCGGTGACGAGTGCCTTGATCTGGTTTGCGTCGTCGCCCGAGAGGCGGCCCTTCGCGTGCATCTTGTCGATCTCGCCGTAGATGTACGCGATGCCCTTGTCAACGCGGCCCTGGTCGAGGTCGGTGATGAGCACGGGAACGCGGAGCTTGCGTGCGAAGAGCAACGCGAACTGGCTTGCCATGAGGCCTGCGCCAATAATGCCGACCTTGTTGACCGGGCGAGCGAGCGCCTTGTCAGGGGCGCCAGCGGGGCGTTTCGCGCGCTTCTGCACGAGGTCGAAGGCGTAGATCGACGCGGCGAACTGGTCGCTCGCGATGAGCTCTGAGAGCATCTCGTCTTCGCGTGCGTATCCTGCCTCACGGTCGCCGTCTTTTGCTGCTGCGAGCAGCTCGAGCGCGGCGTAGGGCGAGCGGGCGGCGGTGCCGAGGCGCGCCTGCAGCGTCTCGCGTGCCATCTTGATGGCGATGGGCCACTTGGTGAGGCGTTCCATCTTGCCGGGAACGTTGGGTCGCTCGACCTTTACGGCACCCGTGAGTACCTGGTCGGCCCAGCGAATCGACTGCTCAAGGAAGCGTGCCGCGGGGTAGATCTCGTCGAAGAGGCCGAGCTCGTGAGCTTGCTTGGGCTTGAGCATACGGTTCTGCTTGACGGGGTTCGACACGACGACCTCGAGGGCGTTTTCAATGCCGATGAGGTTTGGTACGAGTGTCGCGCCACCCCAGCCGGGGATGATGCCGAGAAAGACCTCGGGAAAGGCGAGCGCGGCTGCCGAGGCATCGACCGTGCGGTAGTCGCAGTGCAGTGCGATTTCCATTGCGCCGCCGAGCGCGAGCCCGTTGACGAAGGCGAAGGTTGGCACACCGAGCTTGTGGAACTTGCCGAGTACATGGTGGCCGTACTGGGCCATGAGCAGTGCGTTGTCCTTCGTCGCCATGGTCGAGACCTTTGAGAGGTCAGCGCCCGCGGCAAAGATGAACTGCTTGCCAGTGATACCAACGGCCTTGATCTCGCCAGCGGCAGCGCGTGCCTTCTGCGCCTCGATCACGGTGTCGAGCGCCTGCAGGGTGCGGGGGCCGAGGGTGTTGGGGCGGGTGTGGTCACGACCGTTGTCGAGCGTGATGAGCGCGAGCGTACCGCCCGAGGGCAGTGCGACGTCGCGTACGAACGATTCGGTGATCACCTCATCTTCTGACGCCTCAATGATGGGAGAAAAATCGATCTTGCTGTAATCAGTCAACGTTACTTACCCTTCTTGCCGTCGAAATAGGGGTTTTCCCAAATGATGGTGCCACCCTGGCCAAGGCCAACGCACATTGCGGTCAGGCCGTAGCGCACATCAGGGCGCTCTTCGAAGTGGCGTGCGAGCTGCAGCATGAGGCGGGTGCCCGATGCGGCGAGGGGGTGGCCGAGCGCAATGGCGCCTCCCCAAGGGTTCACGCGTGGATCATCGTCAGCGATACCGAAGTGATCGGTGAACGAGAGTACCTGAACGGCGAACGCCTCGTTGAGCTCGAAGAGGCCAATGTCGGTGATCGAGAGGCCAGCGCGCTTGAGCGCCTTCTCGGTCGACGGAACCGGGCCGAGGCCCATAACCTCTGGCGCGACGCCAGCGAAAGCGAAGCTGACGAGCTTCATCTTTGTGGTGAGCCCGAGCTCCTTTGCAGTGTCGGCTCCTGCGAGCAAGCCCATGGTGGCGCCGTCGGTGAGGGGCGAAGCGTTGCCCGCTGAGACGCGGCCGTGAGGGCGGAACGGGGTCTTGAGCCCAGCGAGTGCCTCCATGGTCGTGCCGGGGCGGCGGCCCTCGTCTTCGGTTGCGAGGCCCCAGCCGGCGCTGCTCTGCGTAGCGATCGGCACGAGGTCTTTCTGAATGTCGCCGCGGTCGTATGCGGCCTGAACGAGCTCCTGGCTGCGCATGCCGAAGCGGTCAGCGCGCTCCTTCGTGAGCTCGGGGAAGCGGTCGTGCAGACGCTCCGCGGTGATGCCCATGTTCAATGCGTCAGGGCTCACGATGCGCTCTGAAACAAAGCGGGGGTTTGGGTCAGCGCCGATTCCGATGGGGTGACGCCCCATGTGCTCGACGCCACCGGCGATCGCGATGTCGTACTGGCCTGCGCCAATTGCGCCGCCCATAAAAGCGCTCGTCGTGAGGGCGCCTGCACACATGCGGTCGAGCGCGAAGCCCGGCACGGTGACGGGCAGCCCCGCGAGAATTGCAACGCTGCGGCCGAGGGTGAGCCCCTGGTCGCCCTGCTGTGTGGTGGCGGCGATACCCACATCGTCGACACGGTCCAGTGGCAGGTTGGGGTTGCGCTCGATGAGACCCTGCAGTGCTTTCACCGCAAGGTCGTCAGCACGGGTGCCCCAGTACATACCTTTTTCGCCTGCGCGTCCAAACGGGGTTCGTACCCCGTCGACAAAGACGACTTCTCTCATTGTGGCCACTCTGCCTTCCTTGGCTGAAATTTGACGGTAGTGATTGTATTTTATGAAAGCAATCCTGAGTTAGACATTCGGCATTGGATAACCGGTGAATCGCCGCCGGTGAAACCGCGAGACGTTATTGGGTCTCTACAAAACTGCGGGCAATAATCTGTGAGGTCGCATCACGCTGCCACGGCCTCGCGCCGAGCTTCTCAAGTTGCAGCGCGACGGCTTCGTCGCTGATCACCTCGGGTGGTGCCCAAGCAATTTCACGCAGCATGATGGGTTTCAGGAGGTTTTCGAGGGGAATATTGAGCCGCTCAGACTCGGCCTCGAGCGCAGCTCTGGCCGTGACGAGACGCTGGTGCGCCTCTGGTTTTTTGCGCTCCCAGTTGCGGTGATGAGGGAAAGTGGATCGCTCCGCGGTGCGCAGCGAGGGCAAATCATCGCTTTTCTTTCCACGCAAGATCGCGAGCCACCAGCGGCGTAGCTCGCTGTGGCTCGCACGCCCCTTGAAGTCTTTGTTTTTGGCGAGTTCGCTCATCGAGCGGGGCTGTTGCAGGCTCGCCGCGACGATTGCCGAGTCGGGTAGGAGACGGCCAGGCGCCGTGTCAACTGATTGGGCGAACTGGTCGCGTGCGATCCACAGTTCTCTGGCGATCGAGAGGCCCACGCGGTTTTTGACCCGGCCGAGGCCCGAGATCTTGCGCCACGGCTCGAGTGGTTTCTCCTTGGGCGGCGCATGCAACACCGCCTCGAATTCTTGCGAGGCGATGTCGAGCTTCTCGGCATCAACGAGTTTTTCGTGCATGGCGTCACGCAGGTCGGGCAGGTAGCTCACGTCGAGCGCCGCGTACTCGAGCCAGTCATGGGGCAGGGGGCGCTTCGACCAGTCTGATGCCGAGTGCGCCTTCGCGAGTTCGACGCCCAGTAGTTCGTTCACGACGGCACCGAGACCGACCCGCTCCATGCCGAGCAGCCTCGCCGAGAGCTCAGTATCGAAGAGGCTCGGGGGCGTGAGGCCGATTTCTTGGAGGCAGTCGAGATCGGCGATGGCCGAGTGCAAGATCCATTCGTCATCGTCGATAGCCTGAGCGAGCGGATCGAAGTCGTCGATGAGCGTTGGATCGAACACGAACGTTCCCGCTCCCCGGCGAGACATCTGCACGAGGTAGGCCTGTGAAAAGTAGGTGTACCCCGACGCGCGCTCGGCGTCGACGCCGACGGGCCCGAGGCCATTCGCTAGCTGATCGGCTGCCTGAAGGAGCGCTTCGGGGCTTTCGACGAGGGTCCACTCTTCGTGTGACAGCTGCGGTTGAGTCACGGTGGCAAATGCTCCTAAATGGTTATCGCTTGTGCGCATTTCTGAAGGCGTCGAGTGACACGGCGCCTTCCTGATGCGGGAAACCCGCTATAGAGCAGAGTACCTCAGCCCAGGCTTCGGCGTGAGCCGCGAAGTTTGTATCTTTGGGGCTCCACGAGGCGCGGAGCTCGAGCTGTGAGCCTTTGCCGTGGCTGCTTAACTGGCCGAAGCCTTCTGAGATGATCTTGGTTGCGGTGCCCGCGAGGTGCTCGTACTCGGCGCCGCGCAGGGTGAGGGCGTCGCGAAGCCAGGCCCATGCGACCTCGGCAATGAAGGGGTCGAGTCCGATCTCGAGTTCGAGGGGTGCTTGCACGAAGCACACCACTCGAAACGGGGAGCCCCATTCGTCAAACGACGCGGGGTCGTAGAGCAGCATGAAGCGGCCGGCACCCGATGGCGAATCGATCGATGAGGTGGCGTCTGAGCCCTGCTTGACTCCGGCCGCGAGGGCGAGCGAATGCTCGACGGTGCGCTCGGGTGAGGGGATCTCTTGCCAGTCGAGTTCTGGGCGAATCTTCGCACCACGGATCGACTCACATGCGAGGTCAAACTCGTCGTGGAATGATTCATGTATGGTCGCCACAACTTACACAGTAGAGAGCCAGCGGCGGGTTACTCCGGAGCCACGCCGCAGGAGGGATCGAAAATGAGCCCTGCACGCAAGACCTGGGGGTTCATTGCCTCGGCTACGGCGATTATTGCCAGCATCGCCGCTGGAGGCTACGGGCTCGCCGTTGCGTTTGGGCGCGCAGTCGTGACGCCAGCCCGGGTGCCAGCGGCGCCGCTTACGGTGCGCGAGGTGCGGCGCTCTGCAAATGGAGACACCATCGTGCTCACGCAGGGCGAAGACGCTGCACTCGCGGGTGATCAGTCCTTTATCTTTAGCGAGGGTAACGGCCACGCAAGGGTTGGTGCAGTCGTGCGGGAACAGTGCGGCACGGTCGAGCGCGAGTTGCTTTCGATTGAGCGGGGCAGACTCGCTGCCGGTGCGACGGGTCGCATCACTGGCTGGTGGTTTACGGGCCCTGGTGACGTGAGCGATGACTGGAGCGAAGTCACGGTTCCCGGACCGCTCGGTGACTTGCCAGCGTGGCGCATTGGTGAGGCCGGGCAGGGAAGTCGTGCGTGGGCGATCCACGTGCACGGCCGCGGCGCACGTCGGGAGGAGACGCTGCGTGGGGTCGATCCGCTCATGAGGGCTGGTTTCTCGCACCTCGTGCTCAGCTATCGCAACGACCCGGGAGCCCCGGCGGCGCCCGATGCGAAGTACGGGCTTGGGGCTACCGAGAGCGAAGACGTGTTGGCCGCGATCGCCTATGCCGTAGCCCACGGCGCCGAGACGGTGCTGCTCGTGGGCTGGTCGATGGGGGCCGCAGCGGTGCTGATCGCCGCAGAGCGCGCTGCGCAGGGACTCGTCGCTGGTATCGTGCTCGAATCGCCCGGAATCGATTGGCCCGGCATTTTGCGCCACCAGGCACGCCGCTCACGCGTTCCCGCGGCAGCCGCGAGGCTCGGTGCTCGTCTGCTTGAACGCGGATCGCGTGCCACCGGAGTGCTCGGCCCCGTACCGGTTTCGAGGCTTACGCCAGAGCGTTTCGCCAGTGAGCTGCGTGTGCCGGTGCTGCAGCTCGTGAGCAGGGAAGACACCTTTGTTCCCGCGGCCGGTGCTCTGCGTCTCGCTGAGCTGCGCCCCGAGCTTGTGCGCACCGTCGAGGTGCCTGGCGCCGAACACGTGAAACTTTGGAATCATGATCGCGGCGTCTGGGAGGCGGCGCTATACGGATTTGGGCGGCAGAGCCTGGATGATGGATCGCGAGGCTAAGCCTGTTCGTGATGAAGCGCCCATATGCGGGGCGCTCTATTATGGGTGGTCTATATATGGGTGCTCTATATATACAGCGTGCCCCGGTCATCGTGTGTGAACGATGACCGGGGCACGCTGCTGATGCAGCAGGCTCCTCGCTAGCGAGCAGCCGTGGGCTCAGCGACGACGTTCGCCTGCTGCTCTTCAACGCTTGGCTGAGAGTCGCTGGTAACTGACGGTTCCGCCGCCAGCGATACGGCACTCGCGTCGGTATTGTCGAAGGCGAGACCCTTGCGCGGCGCGTTGTAGAGTTCGTGATCGAGAATACCCTCGCGTTTTGCGACGATGGTGGGCACGAGCGCCTGGCCGGCGACGTTGACCGCGGTGCGGCCCATGTCGATGATCGGATCGACCGCGATCAAGAGGCCGACCCCCTCGAGCGGCAGGCCGAGGGTCGTGAGCGTCAGCGTGAGCATGACCGTTGCGCCCGTCGTGCCGGCGGTTGCGGCTGATCCGACGACCGAGACGAACGCGATGAGCAGGTACTGAATGAGGGTGAGCTCGATACCGAAGAACTGAGCCACGAAGATCGCCGCCACTGCCGGGTAGATTGCGGCGCAACCATCCATCTTGGTGGTGGCGCCGAGGGGAACCGCGAACGAAGCATAGCCGCTCGGCACGCCGAGGTTGCGCTCGGTGACGCGCTGCGTAAGTGGCAGCGTGCCGATCGATGAGCGGCTCACGAAGCCGAGTTGCACCGCAGGCCAGACGCCAGAGAAGTACTGCTTCACCGAGAGCCCGTGTGCCTTGATAAGAACCGGGTAGACGACAAAGAGTACGGCCGCGAGACCGATATACAGAACTGCGACGAACCAGGTGAGCGAACTCATCGTGCTCCAGCCGTACTCGACCACCGCAAAGCCGATGAGACCGAGGGTGCCGATGGGGGCGATGCGAATGATCCACCACAAAATTGTTTGGATGATGCCGAGCGCCGACTGGGTGAACGCGATAAACGGCGCCGACTTCTGGCCGAGTTTGAGGGCCGCGATACCGACGACGGCCGAGACGACGATGACCTGCAAGATGTTGAACCCGGGCGCAACATCGAGACTGCCCGTTTCGAGGTCGGCAGATCCACTCACGGTGAGACCAAGGAAGTTTGCCGGGATGATGCCGGTCAAAAAGTCGACCCAGCTGCCAACCCGATAGGGCTCTGACGGGGTGAGCTCAGCGTGCGAAGCGGTTGCGCCCGGCTGCAGTGCGACGCCCAGACCGATGCCGATCGTGACCGCGATGAGGGCGGTGATAGCAAACCAGAGCAGGGTTTGACCCGCGAGGCGTGCCGCGTTCGTGACCTGTTGCAGGCCCACGATGCTCGAGACGATGGCGGTAAAGATGAGCGGAACAACCGCCGCCCGCAAGATCTTCACGTAGCTTTGCCCGATGGTTTGGAGGGTTGCGTGAAGCCAGTTGGGTTCGTCGTTTGGGCCGCTACCGATGCTGAGCGCGACGCCGCCGAGCACGAGGCCTAAGACGAGCGCGATGAGAATCTGTGTGCCGAACGAGGTGTACCACCGGGGGCGGGCCGTTTCTGTGGTCGGAGCCTCAGCTGAGGCTGTGGCTTGTGAAGAAGACACGGTGTTCCTTTCTGCTGGCGATGTGTGCAATGCGTTATGCCAAAGCAGACCTTATCACTATTATTAGCCTCAATTATGAATTGCGTGACAAATGTGACAAATGGTGTCGGCAGCCAGCCCGGTGGCTCAGGGGTGGCAGGCCAGGGATAGAATGATCGTGATGTCTGACGATGCACAAAGAACCCCAGCCCACCTGGTCAACCGAACGCCCACTATTTCAGGGGCAGAGATTGTAGCGACGCTGGTGCCACCACCGCAGTTCGCCGAAGCGAGCTTTGACTCGTATCGAGCAGACCCCGACCACCCCTCACAGGGCGAGGCGAAGGAACTGCTGCAAACGTTTGTGACCCCACCGAAAGCTCAGCAGCGGGGAGGATTCTTCTCGTTCGGCAAGAAAAAGACTCCCGTAGAGCCACAGCCAGCCCGCATCACCCATCAGGGTGTGTACCTCGACGGTGGGTTTGGTGTGGGCAAGACCCACCTGTTGGCCTCGGCATGGCACGCAGCTCACGGGCGCAAGTATTTTGGCACCTTCATCGAGTACACCTCGCTCGTTGGCGCACTCGGTTACGCGCAAACCGTCGAGACGCTTAAGGGTGCGCAACTCATCTGCATCGATGAGTTCGAACTTGATGATCCGGGCGACACCATGATCATGACACGACTCATTGGTGAGCTCACGGCGACCGGTACGAAGTTCATCGCCACCTCGAACACGCCGCCCAACGCGCTCGGTGAAGGACGGTTTGCGGCGCAGGACTTCATGCGCGAGATTCAGGCGATGAGCGATCGCTTCGTGACGATCCGCATCGATGGTAATGACTATCGCCAGCGCGATCTCGAGGGCGAAGCAGTCGTCCTGAGCGACGAGGCCTACCGCTTCATGCTCGCCGACGGGATTAACTCGGGCGACCGCGTGACCGACGACAGCTTCGACGCGCTCATTGCGCACCTGGCCACCGTTCACCCCGCGACCTACTCTCGTCTCGTTGCGGGCGTGAACATTATCGGTGTGCGAGAGGTGACGCAGCTCACCGACCAGACCGAAGCGCTCAGGCTCGTCGCATTCATTGACCGGGTGTACGACGCGCAGATTCCGATTCGCTCAACCGGCATTCCGTTTACCGAGGTGTTCGGCGGCGGCATGCTCGACGGCGGTTACCGCAAGAAGTACCTGCGTTGCATGTCGCGACTCAACGCGCTGACCTCTGGCGTGATGTAAGCATATGAACGAGCTCCAGTCGCTCTTACAGGAGCTGCCGCAGTGGGCGCAAACCCTCGTTCTCGGGGTTATCGTTGTGGCCGGGGTGTTGCTCGGCCGCAAGGGCGGTAAAACTCGTCGGGGGAGTAAGGGGCGCGGGGCTCGCGGGGCGCAGCCGACGCTCCGAACCGACCATGCGAGCCCGCGCGATCTGAGCCCAGCTGAGGTGGGGGCGCTCAGCTTCACTTACGCTCCATCGAAAGACGGTGCGCCAGACCCCGGTGAGGTCGTCTGGGCCTGGGTGCCGTACGCAGAGCACGACGGGCGGGGCAAGGATCGTCCAGTGCTCATCATCGCGCGTATCGACTCGAGAACGGTTGCCGGGTGCTACCTTTCGACGAAGGAGCACCGCGGTTTTCTCGAGCTCGGAGCCGGGCCCTGGGACGGGCAGGGAAGGCCGAGCTACCTCAACCCAGAGCGCGTGCTCAGGGTTCCTCACGACGCGATGCGGCGCGAGGGTGCGGTTCTTGACCGGCAACGCTATCGGGTGATGACCGAGGCGATTGCTCAGTGGCACACCCCGAAAAAAGAGTAAAAAGAAGGGCTTCGCAGCAGTGCTGGCGAAGCCCTTCCACGAGCTGTCTCAATAACTCGAGTGGGCGATGCGGGACTCGAACCCACGACCTCTTCCGTGTGAAGGAAGCGCGCTAACCAACTGCGCCAAACGCCCGTGCATGTCTTTCGACTCAATCAAGTGTACACACCTTTTCGGGTGCGAGAAAACGGAGCCGTTACTCGGCGGTGGGAACGGTGCTGTCGATCTGGTTGTTGAGCTCGAGCGACAACTCGCCGAGCGATGCGAGCTCACTGCTGAGGCGTTCGTACTCATGAATGCTCTCTTGCAGGGTGTTCTTCCAGTGCTCGAGGTTTCCGCGCCGGTCATCAAAGTCACGCTTCAGACGGTTAAACTCTGCCTCGTTGTCAGAGAACTCGTATGCGTCGTTTCGGGCGACAAAGCTCTTCCAATCGGCGTTGAAGGCCTCAACATCGCTCGTGTACGAGGCCGACTCGCCCTCGAGGCTCTCGTGCATGGTATCGAGCCGCTCTTTAAGCGCTTTGGCCTCCTGCTCAACCGTCGTAAAGACCCCCTGATAGGTGTCATAAAACGTGACGACGGCATCGCGGTCGGCAAGCCATGCCGAGTAATGCTCTTCGAGCCAGTCAGGAAGATCCCGCACCTCGGTCGCGAAAATCGAATGCAACTCGTTGGCGAACTGCGACGCCGAAAGGCTCGCGTAGACCTCCATGCGCTTCTCGAAGTCGGGGTCGGTCTTAATACGCTCGCTGTAGTACCGATTGAGTTTTGTTGCGAGGGCATCGCGCTCGGCGGTTGAGAGCCTCGCGTATGCCGCGTGCATCAGTTCGTGGGCGGCCGTCACCTCGACAACGCTTTCAAGGCGTTCGTCAGTAACCGAGAAGAGGTGGATCTTCCCGTTCGCGTAGCAGCCGAGAAGGTGACCGCTATGTTCGGTCTCGGCATTGCGGCAGCGGTCATTGAACTCGTCGGCAGATTCGATTGCGGGGTGGGTAGCGAGGAATATGCGTCGCCCGGAATCGGTGAGCTCAATGTTGGTGATGACCGTTTGCATTTCTGCTGTGGGCTTGAACTCCCGACCGTCGAAGTAATCACGAATGGTCTGGCGCTCCTGGCAAGCGACAAAGGCGCCGGCAGCAAAGATGAGAACGACGATCGACCAGATGACGCGCCTGATAATGCGTGGCCCCCGTGATTCCATACTCCCTAGTATTGCGAATCTCTCGGGGCGAAAGGGGGAAAATCCTGAAACGTTACGCGGCCGAAATGTTCCCTTCGACACGCCGTAGAGGCCTCTGTTTGTCTCGTTTTTGTATGTCGATTTTGCATTCGCAATATCGTTCACTAAAGTATTACAAGTACCAAGCAGGTACGAAATGCGGATGTAGCGCAGTTGGTAGCGCATCACCTTGCCAAGGTGAGGGTCGCGAGTTCGAGTCTCGTCATCCGCTCTGGTGGATCAGTTCGTCTGATACACGCGGGCGAAATCCCGTACCGGTGGCGTGGCCGAGAGGCGAGGCAACGGCCTGCAAAGCCGTGTACACGGGTTCGAATCCCGTCGCCACCTCGCTGAAAAGCACACGATGGGCGATTGGCGCAGTTGGTTAGCGCGCTTCCCCGACACGGAAGAGGTCGCTGGTTCGAGTCCAGTATCGCCCACCAGTTCAGACAAAAAGCCAGGTTGAAAAACCTGGCTTTTTGCATTTCTGCCCTCGCTCAAAGGGTCAGGCGGGCGAATCTGCAAGGTCACAGGCGCAAGCTCTGTACTTTGAGGCGTGCTTCTCTTAGGCTTCGCAAGTAAGAACGTTGAAAGGAATTTCATGCTTGCACAGTCAATGGCGACTGAGGTTGCTGCCGCTCGATCGCTCACCCTCGGCGATACCCTTCGTCGAACCGCAGCGCGGTACCCCGCAAAGGTCGCCCTCATCGATGGCGATACGAGTCTTACCTATGAAGAGTTCAATACCCGCGTAAACCAGCTAGCGAACGCGCTCACACAGCGCGGCATCGTCAAGGGTGACCGGGTAACGATGCTCAGCAAGAACTGCTGGCAATTTCTCGTGGCCTCGTACGCGACCGCGAAGATCGGGGCGATCTTTACACCCATTAACTTCATGCTGAAGGTTGATGAGGTGAGCTACCTACTCGAAGACTCGCGGCCTGCGGCCTGCATCGCGCAAACAGGGTTCACCGAGACGATGCAGCAAGCACTCGGGCAGAGCGGCATCGCACCCGCGGTGCGCATCGAGATCACGGTGGGCCAGGCCGCTTCACCCGAGTGGCAACCGTTCGACGTCTTTTCGACCGCTGCCTCGTCTGCTGAGCCAACAGTCATGATTGCCGATGACGATGCGCTGCGCCTCATGTACACGAGCGGCACCGAATCAAAGCCGAAGGGCCTGCTGCATTCGAGCCGTTCGCTCATCGCAGAGTACGTGAGCTCGATTATCGACGGTGGCATGTCGCATGACGACATCGATCTGCACAGCCTGCCGTTCTACCACTGCGCCCAGCTCGACTGTTTCATTGGCCCCGACGTGTACCTTGGTGCGACAAGCATTATCTTGCCCGGCCCAGACCCAGCGCGGGTGCTCGCAACTATTGAGCGCTATAAGGTCACCAAATACTTTGCCCCGCCAACGGTGTGGATCGCGCTGCTGAACTCGCAGAGTTTTGCGACCGCCGACCTTTCGTCGATGAAGAAGGGCTACTACGGTGCCTCGCCGATGCCGGTCGAGGTGCTCAAGAAACTGCTCGCAGAGCTGCCAGACCTTGATTTCTGGAACTTCTACGGGCAAACGGAGCTGGCCCCTGTCGCGACGATTCTGCCGCCTCATGAGCAGGTCTCGCACGCTGGCTCGGCTGGCCGCCCTGTGCTGAACGTTGAAACGGCGATCATGGCCGAAGACGGCACCATCTTGCCGCGTGGTGAAGTCGGCGAGATCGTACACCGCGGCCCACAGATCGCCCTCGGCTACTGGAACCGTGATGAGCTCACGGCCGAGGCTTTCAAATACGGCTGGTTTCACTCGGGCGACCTTGGCGTCTTCGACGCAGAGGGCAGACTCACCGTCGTTGATCGCGTCAAAGACATGATTAAGACTGGGGGCGAGAACGTCGCCAGTCGAGAGGTCGAAGAGACGCTCTACGCGCACCCTGCGGTCGCCGAGGTCGCGGTTTTCGCGACACCTCATGAGAAGTGGATCGAGACCGTCGCAGCCGCCGTCGTTGTTCGTGAGGGTCACGAGGTGACCGGGGAAGAGCTGCAGGCGTTTGCTCGTGAGCGGCTCGCGACCTATAAAGTACCGACGGTTGTGAGGTTTTACGAGGCGCTGCCCAAAAATCCGAGCGGCAAGATCATGAAACGAGACCTGCGGGAGGCTTTCGCGAAGTAGCGCTCAGAGCACATTTCGGCACTTTCAGGGCTTCTGCGCCCGAACGCGCCCGACTGCGAGTAAAGTTGTTGCTGATATACCCGCAGTTCAAACAAGGAGCGCACACCGTGGCAGATGGCTTTTCGCTGTTCACCGACCGTTCCGTCGTCGCTATGCGCGTCGACGGCGAGCTGAAAGATCTCGCCGCAACGGTCGAAGAGGGGCAGACGGCCACGCCCGTCACAATCGATTCACCCGACGGGCTCGACATTCTGCGCCACTCCGCGGCGCACGTGCTCGCGCAGGCGGTGCAGCGCATTAATCCCGAAACCGAACTCGGCATCGGGCCTCCCATCACCGACGGCTTCTACTACGATTTTGACCCCGCCGAGGCATTTACCCCCGAAGATCTCAAAGAGATCTCGAAAGAGATGCAAAAGATCATCAAGCAGGGCCAGCGCTTCGTGCGTCGCGTCGTGAGTGAAGATGAGGCCCGTGCCGAGCTTGCGAACGAGCCGTACAAGCTCGAGCTCATCGGGCTCAAGGGGGGCGGAGACGATAACGAGAACGTCGAGGTCGGCGGGGCAGAGCTCACGATCTACGACAACGTCGACCCGAAAACCGGTGAGGTCTGCTGGAAAGACCTGTGCCGTGGGCCGCACCTTCCCAACACCCGTATGATCGGCAACGGCTGGGCGCTCATGCGCGTGGCCGGTGCGTACTGGCGTGGTAGCGAAGCAAACCCGATGCTGCAGCGCATCTACGGCACCGCTTGGCCAACGAAAGACGAGCTGCGTGAGTACCAGACCCGGCTCGAGGAGGCCGCGAAGCGCGACCACCGTAAGCTGGGCGCTGAACTCGATCTCTTCTCGTTCCCCGATGAAATTGGATCAGGGCTCGCGGTCTTTCACCCCAAGGGCGGCATCATTCGCCACGAGATTGAAAACTTCATGCGCGATGAGCTGCTGAAGAACGGCTATGAGGTCGTCAACAGCCCGCACATCACCAAGGGAACGCTCTTCGAGACCAGCCAGCACCTCAACTGGTACAAAGACGGTATGTTCCCGGCGATGCACCTCGATCACGTCGAAGACGATGAGGGTAACATCGTCAAGCCTGGCCAGGACTACTACCTGAAGCCAATGAACTGCCCGTTCCACAACCTCATCTTCCGCGCTCGTTCGCGCTCGTACCGTGAGTTGCCGCTGCGACTCGCGGAGTTCGGGACCGTGTACCGCTACGAGAAGAGTGGCACGCTCGCCGGGCTCACCCGCGTGCGTGGCCTCACGCAGGACGACGCGCACATCTACGTGACAGACGAGCAGGTGAAAGACGAGATCAAGCGCCAGCTTGAGTTCGTCTTTGCGACGCTTCGTGCCTACGGCCTTGACGACTTCTATCTCGAGCTCTCAACGCGTGACCCCGAGAAATCGGTCGGCACCGATGAGCAGTGGGCAGAGGCTGAGCAGACGCTGCGCGAGGTCGGCAACGAATCGGGCCTCGAACTTGTCGACGATCCTGCAGGCGCCGCATTCTACGGCCCGAAGATCTCGGTCCAGGCGCGCGACGCCATCGGCCGCACCTGGCAGCTCTCGACCGTGCAGCTCGACTTCAACCAGCCCGCACTGTTTGAGCTGGAATACGCTGCGGCAGACGGAACGCGCAAGCAACCGGTCATGATCCACCGCGCCCTGCTCGGCTCGATCGAGCGCTTCTTCGCGATTCTGCTTGAGCACTACGCGGGGGCGTTCCCGGTGTGGCTCTCACCAACCCAGGTCGTCGGCATTCCCGTGGCTGAAGAGTACGGTGAGTACCTCGACGGCGTCATCGAGCAGCTGCGTGCCGAGGGCGTGCGTGCCGAGGTCGATCACAGTGACGACCGCATGCAGAAGAAGATTCGCAATCACACGAAGGCGAAGACTCCGATTCAGCTCATCGCCGGTGAGCAGGATCGCGGTGCTGGTACCGTGAGCTTCCGTTTCCGTGATGGTTCACAGCTCAACGGCGTACCCGTAGCCGAGGCGGTCGAGCGCATTCGCGTCACGATTCGTGACAAGGAGCAGGTGAATACCGCATGGCAGGAGTAGACGGTATGAGCGGCGTCGAAAGCGCGGCGCACCTCGCCGGGGTTCCCGATTCGTTCCAGCGTCTCTGGACCCCGCACCGGCTTGTGTACGTGCAAGACACGACGCAGCCTGAGGAAGATACCTGCCCTTTTTGCAAGGCGCCCGAGATGAGCGATGAAGACGCTCTTATCGTGGCGAGGGGAGAGCACGCCTACGTGTTGCTCAACCTCTTCCCGTACAACACAGGGCACCTGTTGGTGTGCCCGTACCGGCATATCTCGACCTACGATCTTGCGACACGCGAAGAGGTCGCCGAGATCGCCTCGCTCACGCAAACGGCGATGCGGGTCGTGAAGCAGGTCTCGCACAATGACGGCTTCAACATCGGAATGAATCAGGGGGTGGTCGCGGGCGCTGGAATCGCGGCACACCTGCACCAGCACATCGTGCCTCGGTGGGCGCAAGACGCCAACTTCTTCCCGATCATTGCGCAGACGAAAGCGCTGCCAAAACTGCTCGGCGACACGCGGCGAGAAATCGCCGAAGCGTGGCCTGAGCTACCCTAGTTAATACATCCGTACATCTCGAGAAAGAGGACGTACCGTGGCAGGTCACTCAAAATGGGCGACAACGAAGCATAAAAAGGCCATCATCGACGCCAAGCGCGCGAAGGCCTTCGCCAAGCACATTAAGGCGATCGAGGTCGCTGCCCGCATCGGCGGGCCAGACGAATCAGGCAACCCAGCTCTCGCCGAGGTCGTGCACAAGGCGAAGAAAAACTCGGTTCCCGGCGATAACATCCAGCGCGCCATCAAGCGCGGCGCTGGCCTTACCGGTGACTCGGTTGAATACCAGACCATCATGTACGAGGGCTACGGCCCCGGGGGCGTCGCGATTCTCGTCGAGTGCCTCACCGACAACAAGAACCGCTCGGCAACCGAGGTGCGCACCGCGATGACTCGCAACCACGGCACCATGGCCGACCCGGGCAGTGTCGCCTACAACTTCGAGCGCAAGGGCGTCATCGAGGTTCCCGCCGAGGGCACCAACGAAGACGACATTCTCATGGCAGTGCTCGACGCGGGCGCCGAAGAGGTAACCCCGGCTCCCAACGGCGAGTTCTTCGAGGTCATCGTTGACACCGCACAGCTGAACGCGGCACGCACCGCGCTCGTCGACTCGGGCATCGAATACGACTCGGCAGAGTCGCAGTTCGTGCCGAACCTCAAGGTCGATATTGACCTCGAGGTCGCGAAGAAGATGTTCCAGCTCATCGACGCGCTCGAAGACAGCGACGATGTGCAGAACGTCTACGCCAACTTTGACCTCTCAGCTGAGGTGCAAGAGCAGCTCGCGAACGAAGAGTAAGCACTCTTTACCGTGCGCATTCTGGGCATTGATCCCGGCCTCACCAGGTGTGGGGTCGGGATCATTCACGTTTCAGCGCGCCGCCAGCTCTCGTTCGAACACGTCGAGGTGCTGCGTTCTGCGCCTGACGCGCCCCTGCCAAGCCGCCTCGCGTTGCTCGGCACGGGGCTCGAGGCAATCATCACGCGTGGCGATGTCGACGCCGTGTCACTCGAGCGAGTTTTCGCCCAGCAAAACCTGCCGAGCGTCATGGGGGTCGCCCAAATCTCGGGCATCGTCATGTTTCTCGCCGAGCGGGCTGGCGTTCCGGTGACGCTCTACACTCCAAACGAGGTGAAGTCGCGCGTGACCGGCTACGGCGCCGCCGATAAGAGCCAGGTCACCAACATGGTCATGAAGCACCTCGGCCTCAAGACTCCTCCGAAACCGGCCGATGCCGCCGACGCCCTGGCCCTCGCGATCACCCACGCCCTCTCGACCCCGTATGCCGGACGCAAGACGACCCCGCTCGGCTCGGCAATCGCGGCTGGGGCCGCTGCCGCGACCGGCCCACACAGCGGATCGGCCACGACTCCCGCGCAGGAAGCGTGGCTCGCGGCCGAGCGCGCAGCGAAGCGCCGCTAGCGGGGCTCGTGCGCCTCGCGCAATCCACGTGACGAAAAGCAGGGTGTTTCCGTGTAATAACCCTGCTTTCTGTCAAGTGGCGGGCTTTCGCGCGTTCCGCAAAGCGCTACCTTTGACCGGCTTCGGAGGACGGCGCAGTTCTCGTGCGCTTGTTTTCAATCGACTTGACGAAAAGCAGGGTGTTTTCGCGCCACAACCCTGCTTTTCGTCAAGTAGACGGAAAACGCGATTCTGAACTCGAGCAGCACTGGCGTTCGAAAGTCGAGCAGTGCTGGCGTTTGAAAGTCGAGCAGCACCGGGGTCCGAAACCCCGCAACGGTTTCTCCCGTGCGCCGGCACCACGAGAACGCCGTGCTACCGTGAGCTGCGCCGCGCTGCCGCGACCGGCACCGACTACCGCGACCGGCACCGACTACCGCGACCGGCGGCGGCCCCAGCGCGAACGGCCACGCGGTTGCCGGGATCGAGATCGGGCGCGGGCGCGGGCGCTGCTGGAACTGGGGCGGGGATTCGCGGCGCGATCCGCTGCGGTTTCGGGCTGCTCGCCATCGTCGGCGAGAGCGAGGCGACTCAGCTCGTCGATGTCGATGACGCCGGTGCGAAGGGCCTCGATGGTCTCGGTGACCTCGCGCATCTGGCGCTGGCGGCGCTGTTTGATGGCGCGTTGTTCAGGAAGGCTCCAGCCGAAGCGCACCGCGAGCAGGCGCACGAGGGTCGTGACGACGACGCAGACGATGCCGGCGATGGCGACGGAGGCGCCCAATAGAAGCGAGACGATGACACTCACGCTGCCCGCGAGCGCGGCTATGGCGTAGAGCGAGCCGACCTGTAAGACCGAGATCGGAATGTTGAGTAAGAGGTCGCGCAGTACGCCTCCTCCGACGGCAGCGAGGGTTCCGACGAAGAGGGAGGGCACGACGGGAAGGCCCGCTGCGAGGGCTTTGGTGGTTCCGAGGGCCGCGTACATGCCGATCGAGAGTGCGTCGAGCAAGGTGATGAGCCCGTCGACGCGCATGAGGAGCTGGTTGAGCAGCATGCCGATGAAGGATCCGAGCACGGCAACGAGCAGGTACCAGTTCGATTGGAGGGCCGCCGGGGTGACGCCGAGCATGATGTCGCGCAGGAGGCCTCCGCCGAGACCGGCGACGGTGCCGATGATCGACACGCCGAGCAAGTCAATGCGTTTGAAGCCCGCGGCAAACATGGCGCCCTGAATGCTGCCGAGCGTGACCGCCGAGAGGTCGAGCGAGAGCGGGAGCTGGAATGCGTCGACCGCGGCAAAAGCTTGCACAGGGGCCTTCTTTCGGGCGCTTGGGTTCGGCGCTTTACCAACCGAATGAGAGATACTTTTCGTATGGCAGTTTACCGCGATCAGGGAATCGTGCTGAGAACGCACAAGCTCGGCGAGGCCGATCGCATCATCACGATGTTTTTGCGTGAGCGCGGGGTTACGCGGCTCGTTGCGAAGGGGGTGCGCAAAACCTCGTCAAAGTTTGGCGGGCGGCTCGAACCCTTCATGCTCGTCGACATTCAGGCGTATGAGGGGCGCTCGCTCGACACGATCACGCAGGCGGTGACGCTGCAGGCCTACACGCAGGCGCTGGCGCACGACTACGACCGCTACAGCATCGGCAGCATTCTCGTTGAGACGAGCGAAAAGCTCGCCGAAGACGGGGGAGGGCGGGCCCATTTTAACCTGCTGCTCGGCGCCCTGCGCACGCTCGCTGAGGGTGAGATTGACCCGGAGCTCGTGCGCGACGCCTATCTTATTCGCGCGATTGCGCTCTCGGGCTGGGCCGCTGGCTTCGTCGACTGCGTCGTGTGCGAGGCGCCCGGCCCGCACCAGCGGCTCTCGGTGCAGCACGGCGGGGTGCTGTGTGAACGCTGCGGCGAAGCCGGCATCATGCGGGTCACGCAAGAAACCCCCGAGCTGCTCGCGGCACTCTTCTCGGGAGACTGGCCGACCGCGATCGCGGCGGGCGATCGAGCGAGAAAAGAGGCGGCAAGCTTTGCAGCGTCGTATACTCAATGGCATCTTGAACGCGGCCTCAAATCAATGCGGATCGCTTCGCACTCACAATGGTAGGAACCCCTTTCGCGCATGACAGATCCAGTCACTTCAGTCGCACCGAGCGGCATCGTTCCCCTCGATTGGACGGGGCAGAGCGCCCCGACGTTTCGTGGGCCGGCTCCCAAGCACATTGCCATCGTTATGGATGGCAATGGGAGGTGGGCAAACCAGCGGGGCCTGCCGAGGGTCGAAGGCCATAAGGTCGGCGAGCAGGCGTTGCTCGACGTGGTGGCGGGCGCCATTCAAGCGGGGGTCAAGCACCTCAGCGTGTATGCCTTTTCGACCGAGAACTGGCGCCGATCGCCCGACGAGGTGCGTTTTCTTATGGGCTTCAACCGTGACGTGATGCGGCGCCGCCGCGAGCAGCTACATAGCTGGAACGTGCGCGTGCGCTGGTCTGGCCGACGCCCGAAGCTCTGGCGCTCAGTCATCAACGAGCTCAAGCACACCGAGCGTGTCACCGCGAACAACACCGGGCTCACACTCACGATGTGCGTCAACTATGGCGGGCGCAACGAACTCGTCGATGCCGTGCGCGCGATCGCGGCCGAGGTTGAAGAGGGGCGGCTCACGTCGAAGGGTATCACCGAGCGAACGATCGAACGCCACCTCTACGTGCCAGAGGTTCCCGGCGTCGACCTGTTTATTCGTAGCTCGGGTGAGCAACGCCTCAGTAACTTTCTCATCTGGCAGTCGTCGTACGCCGAGATGGTCTTTCTTGACACGCTTTGGCCAGACTTTCGAAGGCACCATCTCTGGGAAGCGATCGATACGTTCCACTCACGCGATCGTCGTTTCGGTGGGGCGATTGACGGCGCCCCAAACCGCGCCCCGAGCCGTGCCCCTCAGAGTTATGGCGCAACGTCTGAGACAATAGACGAGTGAAAGAGACTGGAACCCTAGAACCGTTGCGCATCGGCAACCTCACGATCGGCTCGCCCATCGTGCTGGCACCGATGGCAGGCATCACGAACACGGCGTTCAGGAGGCTCTGCCGCGAGTATGGCGAGGGCCTCTACGTGAGCGAAATGATCACCTCGCGCGCGCTCGTCGAGCAGACCGACACCTCGCTTAGGCTCATCAAGCATCACGAGAGTGAGACGCCTCGCTCGATTCAGTTGTACGGCGTCGATCCGCACTACATGGGCGAGGCCGTGCGATACCTCGTCGAGAACGACCTCGCCGACCACATAGACATGAACTTTGGTTGCCCCGTGCCGAAGGTGACCCGAAAGGGCGGGGGAGCCGCGCTGCCATGGAAGCACGACCTCTTTACGAGCATCGTGAAGGCAGCGGTGCGCGAGGCCGGCGATATTCCTGTCACCGTGAAGATGCGCAAGGGCATTGACGACGACCACCTGACGTTCCTCGACGCGGCTAAGGCCGCCGAAGACGCTGGCGTCGCGGCGATCGCGTTGCACGGCCGCACCGCCAATCAGCACTACTCGGGAGAGGCTGACTGGGAGTCGATCCGCACCCTCAAAGAGGCGATCACGAGCGTGCCGATTCTCGGCAACGGCGACATCTGGTCGGGAGCCGACGCGGTGCGCATGGTCGAAGAGACCGGCTGCGACGGCGTCGTTGTCGGGCGCGGCTGCCAGGGGCGCCCGTGGCTGTTTGCCGACCTGAACGCGGCGTTCCAGGAGCGTGCCGGCATCATCTCGCCAGAAGAGGCGAGCGCCGCTCAGGTGAAGCCACTGCTCGGCGGCGTCATGGACACGATTCGTCGCCACACCGAACTACTCATCGAGTTTTTTGATGGCGAAGAGCTGCGGGCCTGCCGCGACATTCGCAAGCACATTGCCTGGTACCTCAAGGGGTACGGGGTTGGCGGCGACGTGCGCCGTTCGCTCGCGGGCGTTGAGACGCTCGAGCACATGGACGAGATTTTCGAGACGATGGATCGCGAGATTCCCTACCCTGAAGAAGCTGCCGAGGGGCCGCGAGGCAGGGCCGGCAGGCCCAAGCGCACCGCGTTACCCGACGGCTGGCTCGACTCGCGTGAGACAGCCTCGGTCGATTTCACCGAGCTTGAAGAAGCTGAGAGGGACGACTCGGGTGGCTAAAGCTCAGTACACGGCGCACGACGCCGAGCGGTATCTCGACGAGTCGCACGCGAGCTCGCGCAGCCCGTTTGTGCGCGATCGGGCCCGCGTGATCCACTCGGGTGGGTGGCGCAGGCTCGCCGCGAAGACGCAGGTGCTGAGCCCGACCGCCGGCATCGACTTCGCGCGCAACCGGCTCACGCACTCGCTCGAGGTCGCACAGATCGGCCGCGAACTCGCGACCTCGCTCGGCCTCGACGAAGACATCGTCGATACCGCCTGCCTCGCCCACGACCTCGGGCACCCGCCCTTTGGTCACAACGGTGAGCGCGCCCTCGACCAGTGGATGACGGGCTACGGCGGCTTCGAGGGCAACGCCCAGACGCTGCGCATTCTCGCCAGGCTCGAGCCCAAGCGGTTCACCGCTGACGGCAAGAGCGTTGGCCTGAACCTCACCCGTGCGACGCTCGACGCGAGTTGCAAGTACCCGTGGAGTCTCGACGAGGCCGTCGCAAGGCTTGCGGTGCCGCTCGATCACTCGCCAAAGTTCGGCTACTACGCCGACGACCTGCCGGTGTACGAGTGGATGCGCGAGGGTGCGACCCCCAGGACGAAGTGCGCTGAAGCTCAGGTCATGGACCTGTCAGATGACATTGCCTACTCGGTGCACGACTTCGAAGACGCCGTCGTGAGTGGCTTCATCGACCCCGAACTGTTGAACAGTCGCTCTGGACACGAAAGCCTCATCGAGCAGGTGCGAGAGTGGGCCGGCGAAGACTTCACGAACGAGCAGCTCGCACTCGCGTTTGACCGCATCGCCGCGATTGATTCGTGGCTCACCTCTTGGCGCGGATCGAACCAGGACCACGCGCAACTCAAAAACTTTACGAGTGATCTCATCGGCCGCTTCGCGCGCGCCTCGATCGATCTCACGCAAGAAGCCGCGGGATCGGCAAATATCGCCCGCTACGGGGCAAACATCGTCGTGCCACGCCACGTTGAAGAGGAGATCGCGGTGCTCAAGGGCATCGTTGCAGCCTACGTTATGGCTTCGGGGCGACGACAGCCAACGTACCGGCGCCAGCGGGATCTGCTCGAAGAGCTGCTCACAGTGCTCTGGGAGAGTGGGCCGCAGCACCTCGAGGTGCCCTTTCAGCACGAACTCATCGCGGCCGAGAGCGAGAGTGCCGCGAGGCGCGTCGTCGTCGACCAGGTCGCCTCGTTGACCGACCAAGGAGCGATCGCCTGGCATCAGCGCCTGTGTGTCGCTCCCTTGGTATAGGGCTAAAGTATTCTGCATGGCAGGGCGTATTCGGGCACAAGATATTGACGAGGTCAAAGCTCGCGTCAATATCGCTGACGTGGTGAGCGACTATGTCGCGTTGAAACCAGGCGGTGTCGATTCGATGAAGGGGCTGTGCCCCTTTCATGACGAACGCAGCCCGAGCTTTCACGTGCGGCCAGCGCTCGGCTACTACCACTGCTTCGGGTGCGGCGAATCGGGTGACGCGATCTCGTTCATTCAGAACATGGATCACCTCTCGTTCGCCGAGACCGTTGAGCGTCTCGCCGCAAAGGTCGGGTATACCCTCACCTACGAAGAGGGGGGAGCGCCGCAGCGCTCCGGCCCGAACCGCACGAGACTGTTCGCCGCCAACGACGCGGCGGCAAGGTTCTTTGCCGAGCAGCTCGCGAGTGACGAAGCGGCGATCGGCCGAGACCTGCTGCTCTCGAGGGGCTTCGACGAGGCCTCGTGGGCGAGGTTTGGCGTCGGTTACGCGCGCAACTCGTGGGAGAGCCTCAAGCAGCACCTCGGCAAGCTGGGGTTCACCGAGGAAGAGATGTCGCTCGCGGGCCTGCTCTCGCAGGGCCAGCGCGGCACCTATGACCGTTTTCGTGGCCGCCTCGTGTGGCCAATCCGCGACACAAGTGGGCAAACCCTCGGCTTCGGTGCACGTAAGCTGCGTGAAGACGACAACGGGCCCAAATACCTGAACACGCCTGAAACGCCGATCTACCACAAATCGAAGGTGCTGTACGGTCTCGACCTCGGCAAGCGGGCGATCTCGCAGAACAAACGCGTCATTGTCGTCGAGGGGTACACAGACGTCATGGCATGCCACCTCGCGGGCATCACCGAAGCCGTTGCGACCTGTGGCACGGCATTTGGCAAAGAGCACATTTCGCTTCTGCGACGGGTGATGGGCGACGACGTGTCGGCCGAGGTGATCTTCACCTTTGACCCCGACGAAGCGGGGCAGAAGGCGGCACTCAAAGCCTTCGCCGACGAGAAACAGTTCAGCGCCCAGACATACATGGCGGTTGCGCCCGACGGGCTCGACCCCTCTGACCTCAGGCAGCACCGTGGCGACGAGGCCCTCACTGCGATGTTCGAGGCGAAGAAGCCGCTCTTCGAGTTTGCGCTGCGCCAGGCCATCGGTCGTTTCGACCTCAACACCGTTGAGGGTCGCTCTTCGGCGCTGCGAGCCGCGGCACCGATTGTCGCCGATATTCGCGATGAGGGCGTGCGCAAGGGCTACGCTCGGGAGCTGTCACTCATGCTGGGTGCCGACCTCGCCGACGTGCAGCAGGCCATGCGATCTGCCCATGCGAACCAGCAGACGGTCATCGAAGAGCCCCCCGCGTGGATGCCACCGCCCGAAGAGACCGCTGTTGAACGCCAGATCACGCTGCGCATGCTGCCCAACACGCCGCCCGTGCGCGCCGAGCGTGACGCCCTCATGGCGATGCTGCAGTACCCCGAGACGGTGGGCGTCGAGATGCTCGCGCAGGCCGTCGCGGTGCAGTTTCACGAGCCGACCTTCGGCGTCGTCGCGCAATCGATTGCGCAGCAGCTCACGAGCCTTGACCAGCCGGGCTGGCTCGACCGCGTGATCACCGGGGTGCCCGAGAACATGCAGAGCGTCGCGCGCGAGCTCGCTCTCGCACCGATCCCGCAGCGCAAGGCCGAGGGCATCGCTCACTACGTGACCGCGATCGTGAGCTCGCTCATTGAACGCGACCTGCTCCTCCTCAAGCAGGAGATGCTGTCACGGCTGCAGCGCATCGAAGACCCGCAAGACGCGATGTTTCGCCAACTGCAAGAACAGATACGCATGCTCGAGCAGGCTCGACGTTCACTACGACCTGAATAGCCGCGACCGGTACGCTGGTATCGGGACGAATGCCCCGAGCCATGTCGACAGATAGGAAGAACGCATGAGAGACATCGATACGCAGGCCGATCCGGCTCTGTTCGCATCAGACCTCTCGCTCGGCTATCAAGAGCGGCCCGGAAGAGCGTTTCAGGCCGTCGAGGGTGTCTCGGTCGAAGTTGCTCGTGGTTCGTCGCTCGCGCTCCTCGGCGAGAGCGGATCGGGCAAGTCGACCCTCGCGAAATACCTCGCAGCGCGCGCCACCGATGTCGTGAGCAAAACCGACCGCATTCAGCGCATCTCGGGTGAGGGGCGCGTGCTCGGAACCTCACTCACGAAGCTTTCGAAGAAGGCGACGCGCAACCTCACGGCGCACGTCGGCTACCTGCAGCAAGACGCGGGCGCGAAACTGCCGCCTGAATACACGGTCGGCGACATCATCTTCCTGCCCATTGAGGAGCGCATTAAAGGCTTTGACCGCTCTCAGCTCGGTGAACAGATCGCTGAGATGTTCGACATCGTCTCGCTGCCGCTCACCTACCTGCAAAAGTACCCCTACGAGCTCTCAAAGGGCCAACGCCAACGCGTCGCGGTCTTGCAGTCGCTGATCCACTCGCCAAGCGTGTATATCGCCGACGAGCCGACGCTCGGAGTCGATGCCAACAACCGGCCGAAAATCGTCAACCTCATTCAGTGGTACCGCGAGCGCACGAACCCGACCATGCTCATCATCAGCCACGATATCGGGCTGCTCGAGGCGCTCATTCACGACGTGCTCATTCTCAAGGGCGGTAGCGCCGTGGGGCTCGGAAGCATCGACACGATCTTCAGGCATGCCTCGCACGAGTACGTGGTCAAGCTGGCGGAGGCGCTGCGTGCTAATGCCTACGACGAGATCGCGGGCGACTAGGGGCGGCGTGCCGGGTTTGGGGCGACTAGAGCAGTTTGCGGGCGACTAGGACGGTTTGGGGGCAGCTTGGGGCGGTTTACTGGCGACTGGGGTGGCTGGCGGGCCGCCGGGTGCCGGGCCGCAGGGCTTGGTCACATGGCCGGTTGGCGTGTTGATTTTTGTGCGAGCCCAATATGCAGTAGTATTTTGAGGTGCCCGCGGGTGTAGCTCAATGGTAGAGCCCCAGTCTTCCAAACTGGTTGTGCGAGTTCGATTCTCGTCACCCGCTCCAAATCTTTCCCTTTCTTAAGCGGTATCGGCGTCTTTGGCGGTCGTTCTTCTGTCAAGCTTGGTCTCTAGACGAAGCTTGTCTGTCTTGTCTGCCCTGTGCTCATACAAGTGGTCGTTCACGTTCGTGTCCATGTTCGCGTTCCCGTTCGCGGTCGGACTGGCTTTCGTGTTCCCGTTCGGGCTAGTGTTCGTGGTCGGGCTAGTGTTCGAGTTCTGCTTAGTGTTTAGCTAGGGCGAGCATGGCCCGTCTCCCGGCAGGCCAGCATGTGCTGCGGCGCGTCTCGGCTTGGCGTCTCAAATGTTCGTGGCTGAACCGGTGTCGATTTGCTCTCGGGTGCAAATCGTTGATATTGTTATTCCCGTTGCCAAGGCACATTCCCCTGTAGCTCAACGGCAGAGCAGCCGGCTGTTAACCGGCAGGTTGTTGGTTCGAATCCAACCGGGGGAGCGAACGGCCCTCACTCTTCGGAGTGGGGGCCGTTTCTGTTATTGGAGTAGCTGATTCGAGAGGCTCGTTGCCCACCAAGTAATCGACGCTGACTGCAAAGATCTCTGATAGAGCAAAGAGGTCCTCGATGCTCCACTTGCCATTGCCTCTCATCTTGTTGTTGAGAGTGGAGGTGCTTTGGCCCATTCTTAATGCAAGTTCTTTCTGCAGCATCGAGTTGATGAAACGCAAATGGTTTACTCGCACGGACATGTGATCGTAAAGCGTAGAAAAATTCTGAATCTCACCCATGGTCCTAACAATACTCGATAAGAGTACCTATTGGGTTTAAAACCTCTCCTTTTCGAGATTCCCAAAATTGGGATTATCGTGTTAGTGTTTGGGTATGCCACTTACAAACGATGAAGCCAGGCGGTTCTTGCAGGAGCTACTGGATCGAGAAGAGCGCGATTGCGCATGGGTTGCTCGGAAAATTGGGAAAAGCTTCCAATGGGTTCGAAGGCGCTTCAACGGGGACACTCGCATGCACATCGACGACTTCGGATTGATCTACCGAGCCCTCACCGGAACTCTCTGAACAAAAGAAAAACCCCTGGAGTTGCAGCTCCAGGGGTCCTATCCAAGAAAGGATATTGAATGTCTCAATCCATAGACATATTCTCGCGCGCAGTTGTAGCTACGCCCGAGGCCTCAATTCTCCCACACTCCATTGTCGAAGCGGCAGTGAGTATTGCTACACAGTTCGGGGTTGTGCTCCTTGTCATTGCCGTAGTGGCGTCTTTAGCGCTAGCTGGCAAGGTTGCTTCACTTGCTCCTTTAGGCACGAAGCAGCTTGCTGGTGGAACGGTGTTCTTTACGCTGCTCGGGATCGTGTTTGTTGCAGCGTATGCCACAGTGCAGCTGCGTGACCTCGCTCTAACCTACGTGGAAGTAGGTGGCGCACTGTGACCGACCAATCATTCATTGAATACCTGTCTTCGACATTCAGAGAGATTTGGGACTGGTGGAGGATGGGCTGGACAATTTTTGGGTTGTTGTCTTCAGCACTAGGCGCTGTCCTTTTAGCTGCTGGGTTGCAGCGAAGTATTTCTAATCAGAAGCCCTGGGCCGAAAAGAAATCGACCGATAATTTGTACCGCCCCGCTGCCTTGTTTCTGATCGTTGGCTTAGCGACTTTATTGAGCGGTAAGTTTATCGATTGGGTGCTGTACCTATGAATATGGAGATGCCCATCATTCGGCCTAGGCTCCATTTTGAGCAGGAATTCGGCACGCACCGTAATTGGTGGGTGCGAGACGCACGCCTTACTGGAAACCCCTTGAGTATCCTTCTGTACTTGCTCTCGCATGACCAGAACCATCGCATTACCCAAACTGAAGCACAGGCAGTTCTCGGGCTCGGTGAGTCGGCCTGGCGCACCGCGAAGCATAAGCTTATGGAAGCTGGCTTCTTGATCGAGATACGCGACCGTTACACACATGGGCAGCGTAAGGGACAGAAGCGGTTCAGGCTCGTTCTCCAAGACCCACAACCCGACACCTTTATCGACGTTGCAGACGCAATTATCGACGCTGACGAGCACCCTGAAATCGTCGAAATGATCACTGGTGAGAGCCACTCTCGAAAATCAAGAGTGGGTCAAAAAGCCACTCTTGAAAATCAAGACTGGGTCGGAAAACCCCAGGTCAGAGCCAGTCGTGAAAATCAAGACTGGGTCGGAGCCACTCTTGAAAATCAAGAGTCCTTAATAGGAAGAGAAAACCAGGTTAGGTTAGGTAATGGTTTATTAAATAACCAAACCAACCAACCTAACCAGCGCGCGAGCACCGAATCGGACGCGATCAACGCCGAGCTGGAGCAGCTCCTGCCAGGTCTCGGGCTCACTTTTGAAGTGATCGCTTCAGCGCTCAATGGCCGGGTTGATCTCGAAACGATCGATGTCGTGGCCGCGGTTCGTGACACGCTTCTCAAATCGAAGAGCCCTGTATCTCGCCCAGCGGATTACGTCGCTTCATCGATTGCGAAGAACCCGCACAAATGGGTCGTGGGGCAGAAGCTCCCCGGAACGTACCAGCCTCGCCAAACAGCAGCACCGCAAACGATTTCTGCCGTGCAGGAGTCTGCGCGACAGCGCGAAGAATGCGAAGCAGGCAGGCATGACTGGGGGCCAACCAGCTGGGCCGAACATGACCGTGCCTGGTGCGTCCGTGGAAACTGCAACACGCCAAGACGCAGCGTCGACAAAGCGTTTGCACGGTTCCAAGACAAGCACGACGCATCGGGGGTGAACGTCTAAATGGGACGCATCATCGAAAAGAAAATGATCGGCTACCGGTGCGAGGTACGCAGTTGCAGACAGCGAGTGCACACCATCCCGCAGCACACCAACACCACCTGGGAAGAACAGCTCACCGACCTCGTCAAGCTCGTTGACAAAGGCTGGGCGCTCGTCTTACTCAACCAGCTTCGGGCCTACTGCCCAGAGCACGCGGCACGAGCGTTTCAATGTACTTGCCGCACCAACAAAAACTATCAGCACACCTGTGTTGAGCACAGCGAAGAAGCATCAGCAGCCTTGTGGGTTCGGGGGGACACGCCCGCAATGGTCGCTAAAGAATTAGACCGAATTGGAGTGTTCTCATGAGTATCATCAGCCAAGACATCAAACAGGGATGGCAGCTGCTGCCCATCGACAGCGTGATCGTCGAGCATCGACTTCGTGACCTGAACGAGGATCACGTTACGGCGATCATGCGATCGTTCGCAGACCTTGGCGGGCAGCTCCAGCTACAACCCATCGTGGTTGACCAGGACTACCGCCTCGCTGATGGTGCCCACCGTCTTGAAGCCGCAAAACGATCGGGCTGGAGCCACGTCTCAGCAAACGTTATTGAGGGTGTGACCGAGCAAGACCGTCGAGTGATCGAGGTCGAAGCAAATCGGCTACGCCTCGAATTCACGATGCTTGAACTCCACGATGCATGGCAGTCATTCTACGAACCAGAGCACGAACGAAAAGCGACGGTTCGGAAGGCTGAGGGTGCTCGAGAACTTGGCCTGGCCAACGGCTTAGAGCAGAACCTTATAGGAAATTCCTATAAGGATTCGGAGCGCCCCGTTTCAAAGGAAAAAGCGGCCAAAGAGTCAGTTGGGTTGTCGATTGACACGCTCAACAAAATCAAGGACATCAAAGAAGCCGCTCAGTCAGAAAACGAAGAGCTCCGCGAAGCAGCGCTCAACGGTCTGAAAAAGCTCAACCGTCCGGGCGCAGCGGTAAACCCCGTTCACCAGAAGCTTTTATCGCTTCAATCGAGAATTAAAGCTTCCTCGATGAGCCCGGAAGAAGCACGGGAACAGTTTCTCGATAAACGGCTCTCTGCTCTTGTCGAGCAGACAACGGGTCTCTCAATCAAGCTACAGGGAGACTGGGGGAGCGAGATTGCTGAGGCTGCTTCAGGGTCGCAGCTCGCATTGGAAGACCTTCGTGCGAGCCGTAAAGCACTCACACAAGCCTTAATGCAGCTCATGGTGATCGAAGTGAAGCACACGCCAGGTAACCCCGGAGAAAGCCTGAAAAGGCTCGGGAGTGAAGTATCGAGGGTGCTTGCGGAAGAGAGCCTGCGACTTCTGGCTGGTGATGATGATGCTTGAAACGGTAGAAACTTGGACTATCGCAAGACAGAGAGAAGCATTCGCCCTGTTGCCGCAACCTGAGTTCCGTGCATCGCCGGAGTTCGTGGCCTTCTTGGAACAGCTCCATGTGAACCATGCCGAAGGTCTCGTCAAGCGCGCCAGGCGTTGGGGCTATTCGTTCGAACCCGAGGAAGCGGTGAACATGCTCATCGTGAACCTCCTCGAAGAAATCGATACTGGTCGGTTCGTGTCAGACTACGTGGCAGAATCAGAGCACCCGTTTGCTTACCTTGGCCGATGTGCTTTCCGCTCTTGGCTTCCCAAAGAGTTCGGTGTGCGTGGGAATCAACTCGAAGTTCCTGAACTGTTGCCGGACAGTGAAGCGTATGCGCAAGCCGAATACGATTCAGGGCTCACTGATATTTCTGAGGTCGTTGAGCTGTGCCTCGCAGTGCTTTTGCCCCGCACTCCGAAAATGCTGCAAGACCAGCTTGGAGAGCTCGTGGCCTTCCTCGCAGTAAACCCACCACAACGCCTTTCGTATGAGCACTTCGAACGTCAAGCCGCAGCAAAATACTGCCCAAGTTTCACAGAAGATCAGATCTCGGCAGTGATGAACATCACATGGGGAGGAAGGCCAAACCGTGCAGACACCAGTCTTATGGGGCAGTTCCTGCTCGATGAAGAATTCAAACCAGAAGACTCACCCACGCACTACCGGGCGCTGCGTTACTACCAAAAAGAAATCGCCGCCCGAACCGATGGATCACGAAGCTTGAACAAGGGGCAGGCAGCATGAACGACTTCGAACTGTACCCAGTAGAGATGACTGTTCTCGCTGTCATTCCATTACTGCTGTCGCTGATCGTAGTCACCGTCACGATTGCCGGAATCCTTCCGGTGCACGAGCCGACAGAGGAGGGCGAAGAATGAAGAAACCAGTACGTACTTGGGCGACGCTTTTAACGCTTGGTCTGCCACTGCTTATTGTGGGTCTTGCTGCCATGATGATCACCTTCGCTACGCTCATCGACGTTGCACGTGTGAACGGGCTCCCATTCCCTGAAGTGTTCCCAGTCGTGGTCGATGTTGGCATGATCGCTTCAATGATCGTGGCGGCCCAGTTCAGGCTTAAAGCTATCGACGGGAGGTGGCTCGCTTACCTCGCCTTCATTGTGCTGTCGCTTGTATCGGTTCTCGCGAATGCGAACCATGCACAGCAGACCGCAGACATGGCGTTAACAACCCCTTGGGCAGCATCGCTCATTGGTGCAGTTCCCTCGGCAACGCTGCTCGTTATTACCCATCTGGTAATGAAACTCATCCCCGATGAAAAAGAGAGACAAAGGCTCGCCACGATCAGGGAGAAGCAGCAACCCGCAGTGAAGAACGTTGCGACGCCTAGGCCGGTTATTGCATCGGATACTGCTCCGCAAAATCGCGAGACCATACCCGAAGAGCAATCAAGCGACGTAGCAGACCATTTTCCTGTTGCTGTTCTGCGCCCAGTTGAGGAGCCAGTAGCTCACTCAGACGCAGAAGTTGAGACTCTTATTCTTGACTTCATCATTGAATATGGGACTCGTCCCACAGGGAAAGTGGTTGGGGAATGGTTAGGCGGTAAATCGGCAAAAACTGGCCAACGTTTTATGCAGAAGATGGAACAGAATAATGCACTCACCGAGGGTGCGGAGCTTATCGGAAGTCATGCTTAATGTGATGCTTATTGAGCCAGTCTTCTTCGGTAAGCGGGGAGAGGGACTTGTGACACTTAACGCTAGGGCAAATTAACCGTAGAAACAGTCTTGAACGATCTTGAGGGCAAGGAACTCGAAGAGTTTCGCGGCAGCGTTGAGGGACAGCCCTCAGAGCGGGGTGAGACGAAAAGAGCAGTGGGTGTAGAAGATTCTTACACCCACTGCTCAATCATTTGTTCAAGAAGTTATTGGATCTGTTGGAGAGTGTTCCAGCCATAACCGATTTGTATACGGGCACCGACTTTCAGGCCCTTTGTTACCTCGTACAACCATAATTTTCCGGTTGCGTTTTCTCGGGCGATAATGTCTGAATTTCCTGACCCGGTGAGATCACCAATGCTGAGGAATTCATAGCCTTTCCAACCATTACCGATTTTGACTCTGGTTTTGAAACCGCCTTTACCGTCTCCGGGGTACAGGAATAGCTCTCCAGTCTTATCGTTCCTTGCGAGGATGTCAGCTCTTCCGTCACCGTTGAGATCGGCACCCGAGGCAATGCTCATGTTTTGCCAGCCGTGACCGATTTCTTTTTTTGTGAGAAAGCCTCCCTTACCATTTCCAGGCCACATGATGAGTTTCTTTGTCTTTTTGTGGACACCGACCAGGTCTGTTCTGCCGTCCCCGTTGAAGTCGCCAGGGCTCATGATGTCTCGGATAGTCGTGAACCCTTTCCCAATGCTTTTCCTGGCCGAGAACGTGCCTTTGCTGGTTCCTGGGTATAACCAAAGCTCACCCGTCTTCGCGTTTGTTGCTACCAAGTCAGCGTTGCCATCACCGTTAAAATCTCCGGCAGTGATAATCCGCATGTTCTGCCAGCCGTTACCGATTTGTTTTTTACCAGCAAGGCCTGGTGTTTTCTGTGGCTTGCCTTTGTACAGGAAAAGTTCGCCGCTACCTTTCTTCACGGCAAAGAGGTCTGGAAGACCATCACGGTTAAAATCGGTGACGCCTATGCCTGACTCCTTACCGACAGTGACCGTTGGCTTCGCAGGTTTAGGTTTCCCCTGGAACCGCCAAACATCGTAAACTCTGCCGATTCTGTCTTTCCCCGGTTTTCCTGAGGTTTGTATTGGATCGATACGCAGTGCTGGCAGGCGAGCGGAACTTGAACCTGGTTTTCCGTAGCTTGCCTCAGCTACGACATCCTTTACGCCGCCATAATCGCCGATCCACATCCAAGTGTGCCCAGTTGACGTTGAAGGGTTATCGGGGGAGTACTTGTGTAAGAACAGATCGCCAGGTTTCAGATCTTTAGGGTTGTATGTTTCCGAGGTTGCTATTTTCTTCCACCCATTAGACGGATTTTCGACATAGGCGACTTGATTGCTTACAAGGTTCCCTGGAAACGAGGCGTCGACGGTGTTTACGATGACCGTAGCGGTGAATGCTGAGCAGTTTGCAAATGCAGACTTGCTGTACGGGAGGCTACTATTTCCTGCTTTGCTAGCCTCACTTCTTGCGCGTTCTTTCGCAGCGTAGAACGCTGGTGCTGCCAAGTCACGATCAACGGGACCACCGCCTGTATATGACGCGGGGTGGGGTTTTTGACCTGCCTCAAACAGTGGGTAAGACAAGGACAAGGCAAGATTCTTCACTGATGAGTAGTTGGGTTTTGCTGCGAGACTTACCGGTGCTGCCGGAGCTTTTGCTGCGAGGGGTTCAATGAGTCCTTCACCGGCAAACATCTCTTCTTCTGCAGACTCGTTTTGGGTTGGTGGGTTCACCTGGTCTGTAGGTGTCGCGATCGCTGCATGAGCAGGGGCCAATATGCAGCCGAGCACAGCAAGAAAAGTGACTGATGTAGTCATGGGTTTTTTCATTTTCATGTTTTCCTTTCCGCTTCGCAGATCGAGAACGGGGCGCACGCTGCGCTAACGGGGGCTTCTTTGCGGTGGAGATAGCACCAACGTGGATCTCTTCAGTACTGAGAAAGGAACACTTTGAAGAACAAAACAAGAAAGATGGGGGTGGGGCTCTGCGCGCTCGCTTTGAGCGTTTCAGCCTTTACTGCGTCCCCGGCTTTTGCGAACGTGGCTGAAGGGACTGCTGTCCCTTTCGCTGCCATCGAGAAAGGCTCATTTGGTGAGATCATCACTGATCTCACCTCCGAGGGGCGCAACTATGTCGAGAACAAAGACAGCGATTACTATGGGGCTCTCGATAATATTCAGGGCATCGTCGTCGTTAAAGGCAAGCTCAATATTCCTTCTGAAGCAGTAGCGGGCGATACGTTGACGCTCACACTCGGTGAGTACCAGAGCTATCGTGCGTTTGAAGGGCTGGAGCTTCGCACTAACGGGGGAGAACTCCTGGCGACAGTCTCAGCTACCGCATCCAAGATGACGTTTACGTTTGCAGAAGGTGTTGAAACGTTGCAAGAAACGTCAGCTTCGTTTGAAGTCACATTGCGGCCTCAAGCAGACAAGGGCGCCGGAAACGTCCGGAAGGTGACGATTAACCTTGTCGCCCCCGACGGCACTGTTCTCGGCCCGAAAGATACTTATTCGGTTCGTCCAGATGCTCCAAACGTGACTGGGTTGCAGCTGAGCCCGAACAACGTGGGGAATGAGCTTGGCATTCAGACGAAACCGGTTTACTCACCTCAGGTTGAAGGGAACCTCGACCCCAAGAGCGTGAAACTTACAGTCACGCCTCTCACTAAGGGGGCTGTGCCTGTATGTAATGCTGCTGATGGGGCAAAGTTCAATCTTCAATGGATTGGTGTCGACGGGAACGTGAAAGAGTCGGATGCTGCCGCTGTCGTCGGTTCTTGCGAAGGGCAAAACCTGGTCATGAAGCTTGCCCCTGGCGTCACTGTTCCAGAGGGCATGGTTGGTGTTCGTGCCATCGGGTCGTACGTAGTCGACCGTCCTGGCACTGAGTACACGTTCGGTTACAAGATCGAGGCGAATGGAACAGTTGCCGAGGGTGAGCGTTCTGTTGTTTCGGGTCAGCTTGAAGGTGTTGGCGACGGGCAGCTGCGCCCTGCAAAAATCTCGACTGAGAAAACCGTTGTATCTAGCACTGATCGGCTGATGGTAGGCGATGAAGTAACTTACGAGATCAAAACGAGCAACGTCGAAGAGTTCCGAACAGCCTACGCCGTGAAGACTAGCGACAAGCTACCTGAAGGGCTCGAATTCGTTTCAGCATCAGGCAGCGGAAAGCTCGTGAACGGGGTCGTTTCTTGGCCGGCGAAGGATCTTGCCGCCGGTAAGTCACGCACCTACACGGTGGTGACTAAGGTCACTGATGCGGCCGCCGCTGAGATCACGAACGTTGCTACGAACAAGGGCGAGAACACTTGCTTCAAGGGTGACGATACGGGCTCGATCTGTTCTTCGAAGGCATCGCTTGCTGTAGCTCTCCCAGGTCTTGAAACCACGAAAACTGTTGCTGAAATTCGTGACGAAAACGGCAACGGTGTGGAAGGCGACCCGGGTGACGTGATCGTTTACACGATTAACGCAAAGAACATCGGGAACATTGCCGAGTCGTCGATCCTTGTAACTGACGAGCTTCTCGGTATCGAGGATCAGGAATGTCTCGCAGAAGGGACAGTGCTCGAGCCTGGCGCTTCAGCGGATTGTGTTGGCCCGTTTGAGTACACGGTTACTGAAGAGGATTTGAAGGCCTCTGAGGTTGTGAACGTGGCGACCCTCTCCGTTCCTGGCATTGATCCGGTACCAGGCACCGTCACCACTGAGGTGAAAGAGGCGCCAAAACCAGTGAAGCCTGCTGAACCGGTACAGGCTGAGGAGCCCGCTCTTGCGTTCACGGGTGGTGCTCAGAGCCCTCTACTTATCGGTTCGGGCATCACGCTTCTTCTGAGCGGTATCGGGGCTGTGGCGGCATCGCTTCTTCGGAAGAAGAAAGGACTCGCTGAAATCACAGAATAAATACCAACTCCTGAACCCCTAGCGAAGAACCCCCGTCAGTTACTAAACAAGCTGTCGGGGGTTCTTTGCATCTGAACGAGGAATTGGTGAAAGTGTTCGACAGAATCGTTAAATTAAGCATCCACTTGAGAGCAGCACACAGGCGTGGTGATTTCGAGGAGATAAGGACCTACTATGAACGACTCATAGGAGAAGCAGAACGTTTAGGCGTCGTGCTCGATCGGAGCTGCGGGAAAGCCCCTGAACGGCGACACTCTCATAATGATGAGCCGTGTTGATTCATAGGAGAACAGAAGAAGCCCTGGCGCTACGCCAGGGCTTCTTCTGTTTACTTGTGGTTTGTCATGTCGCCGATGAACATGCCCAGGTTTTCTTCCCAGCATGATGGGTGGATTCCTTGGCTGATGTGTTCGCGCTCGGTGGTCTCCATTGTGGGGAAGACTTCGTGGATCGGTGCCGCATTTTTGAGTGCTGCTTCAGCCTCAACTGGGATATTGAATGTTGAGACGAGGTGGCAGAACTGGCATTCTCTGCTGCGGTACTTCACGAGTGCTGGTGTTTCCCAGTCGGTGCATGTGGCGAACTCTACGGTTACCCATTTGTCCCAGCCTGGGTCGAGGTTGCGGTTGAAGTGTGAGGTTGCTTCGTAGGCGTTTTGATAGATGCCGTCACATGGGCAGGGCGCTTCTTCGTAGCAGCCTTGTGCTACAGGGTCATCTGCTTCATGGCAGTCTGCTTGGTGCGCGATTACTCGGGTGAGTTCGCCTTCTTCGTTGGTTTCGGCTTCTACGAATACGATCTGCTTGAACATTCTGTCTCCTTCAAAAACTCCCCTTCACGTTTTTGCCGTGAAGGCACTTTGTGCCTCGGAGGGTGTAGTGATGGAGTGCAACTAACCGTGGAATACCGGAGCGAGCGCAGCGAGTGAGGATATGCCGCGAAAGTGGTTGCGCGGAGTCGCGGAGCCCGTAGAATGCCGCAGGCTTCACGGTAAAAAGCGTCGGCGGTCTGCCGACGAAGAATAGTGTGGCCATCGGCCACTCATTATGGTGTGTTCTTCTTTGCGCTCCTTGCAGGATCTTTATGGCGTACCGGCTCAAATTATGAAAAGAAGAAAGAGCGTTCAAGTATTGACTGCTGAATGGATCGTAGGAACAGCCGATGGCTAAAGTGAAGGGTTCGTCAACGCGTAAACAAGTTCAAACCATTCTTGCCATCGGTGTCTTTTTTGCTGCCGCTTTGGCATCTTTATCGAATCCTGAATTCTTCTTGGAAGAGGCGGCGCGCGTGCCTGGCGAGAGTGGTTCCGTCGCCAAAAATAGCGATCTGAAGGAAGATTATGTGACCGATTTACGAGCATCGGAACGGCATTATGAGCCTGTAAAAGATGGAGTCGTTGAGTACTGTCCCCTTGATTCGCTTTCGCGGCCAGTTTGCGCTTATGCCGAGCTTACTTCTTCACTAAGGGAAACTGCGCGGTCGAGAGAGCGGCTTCCTATCGTGGGTGACCCTCCCGGGTGGCAAGGTAACCGTGAGGTCGTGATTCCTGGTCTAGAAGACGTTGACGGCTCTCGCGATTACCGTGGCTGGTTTTGGAACCGGTCCCATCTGATCGCTGACTCTTTGGGTGGTTCAGCTGGCCCAGAAAATCTCGTAACGGGAACCAGAATGCAAAAAGTGGGTTCCACGCAAACGGGCGGGATGGCCTTTACCGAGACGATTGCACGGGAATGGCTTGATCAGCAGCAAGATGATTCATGCCCGCTGTACTATGCGGCTACTCCTGAATACGTGGGGGAGGAACTTGTGCCCAGGTCTGTACGGGTAGATATGCGTTCATGTGATGGTGCTGTCGATATGGGTGTGACCGTGCTCAATACCGCGAATGGGTATGGCATCAATTACTCAACGGGAGAGTTCACCGCAAACCATTAAATGTGACGGTGTTTACGTAGCGAGCGTGTTGCGCTGTTCTCTTGTTCTTTTCGGTAGTTACCTATCGAGAGGACAGAGTATGAAGTGCAGATGGTGGTCTCGGAGTTATTTGCAGCGCAAGCGTGCAAGACGTGAGTTATCAACTCAGCTGAATGACCTCGACGTTGTTGGTGAGCTTCGTAGTGCAGTTCTGAGTAGAAACGATCGTTTCTCTAGTAGCGTGTTGGAGCGGTTCGAGTTTTTCCTTGAAGACGCTGTTTCAATTCCAGTGTCGGAAATTTCAAAGCTGATGGCGAACGCTTTGGGACTTTTGACTGCGCAAGACAGAATCTATGATTCACCGTCACGGTTTCTCGCTGCTGTTGATCTTGCTAACGCGGTCGGGCTTGCAGGTATTGAGCTGCCTCCTTCTGAGCTTGCGAGGATTTCGTGGCATTTGCGAGTGATAGTAGGGCTGCCGTGATTCGTGAGCGGGGGGCACGGCCGAGTGAACCAACGTTTGAAGACGGGCCGCCCGTATCGCCTGCGCCGATTGATTGGTGGGAGCTCACGGTTGAGGAACGTCAGGCCGAGCTGCAGCGGCTCGTACCCTTCGTGTTGACACTGGTCGAGCAGTTTTTGATTCCTGAGGCTGAAATTCCGAGGTGCTGGTATTTGCACCAGACGATGGTTCAGGAGCTGCTGGCGGTGAAGCAGTATCGAGAGCAACAGTTTGACCCGGTCGCGTCACCGCAAGGCCCCAACGATTTTCACTATAACTTGCATTCGATGGTGCGGCCGCGGTTGAGGTCTTTTGTGCAAGTGGTCGGGTGTAATGCTGCGAAGCACAAGCCGGATCACGAAATATATCCGAGCTGGATGGTTCCGGGCAGCACTGATGTCGCTGCGTGGCTTGCCGACTTCCAAAGTCATTTCTTTACACCTGAATTCACGAATGTCGGAGGCGTGGGTGATGATGGTGTGGGGGCTGAAATCGAAGGAGAAGAAGCTCTATGAGCGTTCAAGATAAGTGGCAGTCCTTGTCTCAAGGGAATAAACGTTTGCTCGTTGTAGCCATGGTTTTGGTGGTCATGGTTGTGGTTGCTGGTCTGATTGGTCTTGGCATGAAGATTGGTGCCGGTGAGAAGCCGAAAGCTGATCAAGGAGTAACTACCTCAGAAGAATCAACTGCTGGTGACGCTAAAGAAGGTGAACCTGCTCCAGAAGAGGACGCAGAACCGGAAGCCCAAAAAGTTGATGGGTTCGGTATCGAGGTCGATGATCGTGGTCTGGGGGTGATGCCAGTTACCAAAGACCCTGCTGAGGCTGCGGTCGCTGCGGCACAGCTCGCGTTCACGGTGAATCTTGCGAAGAACACCCGTACGGAGTTCTTTGACGAGGTGATCCAGCGTATGACGCACCCTACTCCTGAATATAAGGGAGCCGAGGGCGAGGTACATACGATGGTGGTTGCTCAACCTTTTGAAAAGACGCAACGGTACTACTGGGCGCCGGAGAAGGTGCTTCACGAGTTCGTGAAGGGCGCCGGTCTGCAAGACGACCCTGAAGCATGGTGGTGGATTCTTTCGAACTCGACTGTGTACGAGAACCTCGCGTGGATTCCCGATCTGCAAATCACGGCGAAGCCTCTCGAGGTTCTGAGCGAAGAAGAGATGCTCGAACTGTATCCAAAGGCTGTGCCGAAGATAAAAGATGAGACCGACATGACCCCGGATACTCCTGGCGCGACATTGTCGCAGTGGTGGGTGCTGCTTGAGGTCGATGGTATCCAGGGGGAAAGCGCGGCACCTCGGTACCAGTATCCCGCTCATTTCGCGATCTACTGTGATGCCCCGGAAGACGGGGGAGTGTGCGGTGTCGCGTACTCTATCGTCACTGACTTCCCACCAGAATGGCTGCGCCGGTAGCGGTTGCTGCCGCCTCGACGGTAGCTAAACATTGGAAGGCGATACTTGGCATTATCGCGGTGATTCTCCTTGTGCCGGTCATTTTGCTGGGACTTGTGATTACGAGCGTTTTCGCAGCTGAAACGTCTTCGCAAGAAAAAGAACAGGAACAGGTAGTGAATGTTTCTGGGCCAGCAGTCATTGGTTCGTGTGCACCGGATTGTGCTGGCGCTGATGGGCCACAATCACATGTCAGCGTGAAACGGATGCTTGAGGTGGCACTGAGCGAGGTCGGTACTTCAAGGCCAACAGGACATAATATGCCTGGTGAATGCATCGTGAGTGTTCGCCGTTGGGTAGGCGCTGCAGGCGGCAACTTTGGATGTTGTGGTGCTCGCGAGGGGCGTCTGACAGCGGGGCTTCTGGAAGTGTCTGATGGGTCTCTTCGCCCAGGCGATGTGGTGCAGTACGAGAGCTATGCATTCCCGAATGGATATCCGTGGGGTGTGCATACCTATATGGTGCTTGCTGTGCACGATGATGGAACGCACGACATTATCGAGTCGAATGTTCCATTCGCATCTGGACTTGTCGGTATCAGAAAGAACCAGAGACTCACCCCGCCGCCAGGATTCCGAGCGGTTGTATGGAGAATCGCTGGCCAACCCGATGTGTAAATGATGCACGATGAGAGGGGGTGTCACCTGCAAAGGTGACACCCCCTCTTTGGGTTTGGAAAGATACCCGTGCTGCGCGGTGTTGCCTTTCTTTCGGTGAACTCACTCACTGAAAGAAAGGTTCACTATGGACACCCTTGTTCTCTTATCTTCACGCGCATTTAGCCTTTTGCCGGCTGATGAGATGCCCGAAATTACGCCAGATTTCGGTTTCCCCGGTTCCACCCTTCTTAACCAGGTTGTGTCATGGACGTTGGGCGGTGGTCTCCTGCTCGGTTTTCTCGCACTTATTGTGTTGCTGCTTCTGATCGTGTTCAAGGGTTTTGGCAACCAGGGTATCCAGCAAAAAGCGAGTGGCATCATCCTTTGGGTGTTCATCGGGCTCGTCTGCCTCGGCAGTGTCACGTTGCTGTACGACTTCATTATCGGCCTGGATCTGGGGCTGTAAATGTTGAGGGCTGAGGAACAAGACGGGCTAGCGGTCAACTTTGATTGCGGGTTTGCTGACCTGTGGTGCAAGACGATGGAGAAGACCGGCAATGGTCTAGCAGACATGATCAATTGGCTTGCTGAGATCGTTCTTGTCCCCTCAGCCCTCGACCAAGAAGGCGGCTTGTGGGAGACCGCGATGAGCGAGGCGGGCGTATGGCTTGGGTTGTCCCTCATGTTGTCTCTGGCGGTGCTCATTATTGGGCTCTCTGTTGCTTTAGTGAAGCAGCGCAAAGACCTCATTCTGCGAGCAATTTTCGGGGGGTTCGGTACCTTTCCGGCAACCATGTTCGCCTGGTGGCTGGTGTATCAAGCTCTCGCTGTCGTCGATGAATTCGCGAGTCATTTCACTGATGCTTTGACCGGGGAAGAAGGGGACGGAAGTATCGGTTCACTCTTCCAAATGTTCGATGGCGAAGCGAACTGGACGAACGGGATTGTTTCGACCCTCGCGCCAGTATCGAACCCAATCTTTCGGATGCTCCTTCTGATGATCATGCTTGCTATTGGACTGATCTTTGTGTTTGTGGCACTCGCGTTCCGAGACTTTGTTCTGCTCCTCCTTATCGCATTCGCGCCGCTCGCTTTTGTCGTGTTGCCGCTCAAAAATGGTGATGTTTGGTTGAAACGGTGGGCATCTGCGGTCATTGCAATGGTGCTCGCGAAACCATTAATTCTCGGAACTTTGAAACTTGTCATCCGGGGTTTTGGGAACGTTGACTCGCTCTGGTCGCCACAAGGGATGAGCCTCGCGATCGGTTTGGTCATTGTTTCGTTTATGCCGCTTATGCTGTTCACATTCTTCAACTTTGTTGGGGGTAGCGACTCGGGTGACCAGGTTGGCAGCCGTGCGGCGCAAGGCGCGAAACAACAGGTGCAGCGGGTACCCCACATGGTGCCTGGAAGGTTCCGCGGCAGTGGCGGCGGCAGTAGTGGTGGTAACTCTGGTGGTGGTTCGCCGAAACCTGGCCCCTCTAGCTCGGGTGCGGGTGGCGGTGCGCCAAGCGGCAGTAAGCCTGGAAAGGGCAGTTCTTCTGCTCCTGACTCAGGTCAAGGGAAGAAAGACAAGCCTCAACCTGGTGGTAGCGCAGGTGGGGGCAAAGGTAATAAAGGTGCAGTCCAGCCGCCTCAGAGTCAAGGTGGGCCAGGGAGTAATCACAGGGTGCCAGAGCAGCCGAAAGGCGGGTCCGCACCAAAGACTCCACCCCAACGGCCTCAAACTCCGCCGAGTACTCCGCCAACACCTCGATCTGCACCGGAGCAGCCTAGATGGACACCTCCTGCGAACCCAAAACAGTCTGGGGGTAACCAGTGACAGAAAATTACGTGTCACAGCCAATGAGCTTTAGCCGTCTGCCCTCACAAGGTTTGGTGTACGGCATTAGCGGTGTCGGTTTTGTTGGGCTGGCAATCGCTGCTGTTTTGACAGGGATCATGGTCATTGCCAAGGGCCTTCTCGTGGCGCTGCTATTCGTGCCGTTCACAGGCGGGTTGGCGGCGTTATCACTGTTGAAAATGTATGGGGAACCGTTGCTTTCTCATGTCGGTCGTGAAGTTGGAGGCAATATGAGGAAGATGTTGGGTGCCACGAAATATCGGGCAAGACCAGAATCGAAAAAGGTTGAGCCAGAAGCGGCTCTCGATATACCAGGTCGGAAAGGCCGGCTTTTTGTGTATGAGACTGAAACTGGTGCGTGTGTGGTGTGGGATGCGCTGAAACAGACGGCGACGATCACCTGTGTTGTTGCGACTGCTGGAATGGGGCTTCCGCAGGTGGGGGTGCCTTCGACGCTTTCAGAGGGCGAACGCGATTGGCTTATTTTTGAGTGGGCGAAGGTGTTGGGTTCTTTCACGCAAAAAGAGCACATTGTTCGGGTAACGACGCTTGAGCAAACCAGGCCGGGAACGGTCGCGGCCGAGCAGAGGTATTTCGATGAACGGAATAAACAGGGTACTGCTGCGCAGGCTTCGTATTTAGAAGCGCTTGAGCTTGCTCGTGAACAGGTGGTGCTGCATCGTACGCAGTTGGCGATCACTTTGCGTCTTAAGGGGCATGTGAATGAGCTCGTGAAGGGTTACGGGGGCGGTAAACGTGGCATGTTGAAGCTTGCCGAGCTCGAAATGGAGACCGTGCACGAGGCGCTCATGCAAGCAGGATTCAGTCGTGTGGCGTGGATTACCGGACGTGAGTGGGGAGCGTGGGGGCGCAGCATTATTGACCCTGCATCTCAAGAGGCTGTCGATGTACGGCTAGGCACGGAACATGAAGGTGTAGCGCCCCACGCCGCTACTCCAATGGTGTTCGAGGAACACCGGAACTTTGTTGAAACTGACTCTGCCTGGCATCGAACGCTTTGGGTGCATGAGTGGCCGAGGTATGACACGTATCCGGGGTTTATGTCTCGGCTTGTGATGAACAGGCCACAGAATGGTAAACCAGTTCGTCACACGCTCATGCTTGCAGCTTCGCCGGTACCGATTGGGAAGGCAATGAAGCGTCTCGAAGATGAGAAACGTACCTGGATTACGAACCAAAACCTTAGGCATAAAGCAGGGAAACCAGAGTCAGCGGCTGATGAAGCTGATTGGCATGCGATTGCGGCGCACGAACGTGACCTCGTGGAAGGCCAGGGTGAGTTGCGGTTCTCGGCGTTTATTACGGTTACGGCCACCGATGAGGAATCTCTTGAACGCGAAGTTGCATCAATTGTGAGCGCGTGTGCTGCAACTGGGCTCGAGCCCCGGTTAGTGCCTTGGCAGCAGGGTGAAGCGCTGTTGAATATTGCGTATCCCTGTGGGGAAGGAATGAAGTAAGTATGGCGAAGCAAACGATTACCCTTGCTCCTGCTGGTCTGACAAAAAAGGAGCGGAAGGAGCTCGAAAAGTATTTGCGGGAGCTCTCTGAGAATCAGACTGGGAATGATAATCCTGCCTCAATAATCGTTGACCCGTTGCCGATGATCCGGAAGAAATTCCCTGCGCTTTCAGACTTTTGGACGTTTCGGATTAGACGGCCGTTCCATCGAGCGACTGGGTTTCAGATCGCAGCAGCGAACCCCTATGCTGCCGCGGATATTCATGACCCTGCTGGGCCGATTATTGGGATCGAGATGATGTCAGGCGGTGGCGCGTTCACGTTTGACCCTTGGACGCTGTATGCGTCTGGGCTTGTGAGCTCACCGAATCTCTTGATCGAGGGTTCATTGCGTCAAGGGAAAAGTTTCTGGATCAAAAGACTCGTTTCGCTCCTTGTCGAGATAGGCCACTACGCGATCAACACGTCTGATTCGAAGGGCGAGCACGGCGTGGCCGCGCACGCGCTTGGCGGTGACGTTTTCGAACTGGGCGCTTACGGGAGTGAGATACGGATTAACCCGCTTGAACGGCCTGAGCAACGCTTGGGTGAGAGCGTGATCGCGTATCAGTCGCGTGTGAGGGCAGGTCGAAACGCTGTGCTGCAGCAGATCGCGACGTTACTGAACCCTGGCGAGAGAGCTGTCACCGCCCGTGAGGCTTCATTGTTGGACTGGGCAACTGATGAGGCTATTCGCAAGACGAATGACCGTCCAACAATTCGGGACGTGTGGCAAGAACTAAGCCCAGAAAACATTGTGCGTGCTCAAGGCGGCAACCATTACGAGAAGCGAGACGCAGATGATTTGTGGGATGGGCTGCGTCGGCTCGTTGAAGGAGACCTCGGGGAAATGTTTGATACTCATTCTTCGGTGTCGCTACGGCCGGACTGCCCTTACACAGTCATTGATACTTCAGCGATCAGTCAACGAGGTGCAGGAGCGCTTTCAGTGGCGCAAGCTGTCTCGAATGCGTGGGTGCAAAACACGATCTCAAATAAATCATCAGGGCGCCGATATTTCGTGATTCGTGAAGAAGGCTGGCGTGACATGAAAAGCGTTGCCGCGCTCGAAGCTCACCAAGAACAGTTGAAACTTTCGGGTGAATACGGCATCTCGATGGTGCTCATCGTTCATGAAGGTGGAGACTTCGATGCGGTTGGTGCGGAAGGGTCAAAAGAGCGTGAGCTCGCGAAATCGCTGCTCCGTGGATACGCCAACAGGGTGTGCTTCAACCAGCCACAGTCGGCTCTCAACAATGCTGTGAAAGACGGTACGTACACGGATGCTGAAGCGACTGCGATTGGTGGGCTGCAGCGTGGCCAATTCCTCATCAAGATGCGTAACCGTTCATATGTTGTGGACGGTACACCAACGACGACGCCGTGGGAACGGGAAGTGTTCAATACTGATAAGCAGATGGTTCTGCAGGAGGAAGATGCTGCATGAATAGCGTCAATGAAATCTATTCTTCGTTTGCCCAAGGCATGGAGCTACCACCAACCCCGACCGATCTGAGTTTCGCGCAAGCATGGGAAGTGCACACTGGAGTGCTCCATATGGTGGGGTATCGGCTGCTTGATGCAGAGCTCGGGCAGCACCTCGAAGCCGCTAACGAAGTACGTCTGCAGCTTGAGCGGCATCATCGGGTCGCAAGCATGGCCGATGGGATGCCGGTAACCGTTCCTGCTGCAGCGGTACGGGGATTACGCACATTCGGGAACTACCTGGAACACAGCACGGAGCTTGAAGAGCTGAAAACCTATCTCGCACTCAATGCCGGCATCGCCGATGCGTTCAGCGAGTACGCGGTGAAGCAACGCGGCCGCGCTGCGCTCCCGGTGAAGTATGCGTTATTTGTTGTGGCGAAGTCGGCCGCCCTTATGAGCGAGTGCGTCGGCCACGAGCTGAAGATCTTCACCCATCAGGGGCTTGCATGAAACCGAAATACACCTGGTCGACGCTCCCGGCAGGCCTCGCGGTAGCGATGGTTCTTGCCACTGTGCTGAGCGTTTTGTTCATGCCACAGCTTTTCGCGATCGGCGTGACCAACCCGTCCTTTTTCAGGCAGGCAGATAAACCTTCGATACTGGTGCTGGTGAAGCTTTGGGGCACATCGACACCGACCCAGATTACTGGTGGGGCCTCTGACGTGGGCCACTGGCTTGCTGTGCTTGGATTTATTGCTGGCGTTACCGGGTTCGGAACGTTCCTTACCGTTCTACATTTCAGGAGGAAGAAAAACCCACAGCTCACTGAAGGGCTCGCGAAACCCCGAGAAGTGAATAAGCAGCTCGGTGTGAAAAACCTCCTGAAAGAAGGCGCACGATTCCGTCCAGCCGTCGACCCGGCGGTCATGAAAGCAACCGATGTTGGGTACCGGCTCGGGGTGTTCCAAGGCATTGACGTGTGGATGAAGATTGAAGACCCGATCATCGTTATTGGGCCTTCTCGGTCAGGTAAAGGCTGGCATATTGTGTTGAACTGGCTCGTCGATGCGCCAGGCGCGGTGATCACGACATCATCGAAAATGGATAACGCCACGATGACGATTGAAGAGCGTCAGCGTGGCGGCCGTCGTGTATGGGTTTTCGCGCCAGGTGTAGCTGGAGGCGACAGCCTCGGGCATGTGTTGCGGTGGAACCCGATTGAGGGGTGTGAGAATGAAGAGACCCTCATTCGCCGTATTAAAGCGTTGATCCCCTCAGACTCGTTCTCTGGATCAACCAGCAACGGCGGCCACTGGGATACGCTCGGTCAGCAGCTTGCCGCTCACTTGTTCCATGCTGCCGCTCTCGGGAACAAAACCGTTGACGATATTTGGGAATGGGTGTCGAATCCGCAAGAAGCTATGAACGCGGTGAAACTGATCCGTGAACATGAGCAAGGACTTGATGAACATGCTGCACACCTCGAGCAAATCATTACGCAGCCACCGGAGCAGCGTGTGAGCTCTTGGGGCACGCTCAGTACGGTGCTCGCGTTTCTGGAATCACGGTCTGCACGCTCGTGGATGAAACCTGGCGAACAAGATGAACGCTTTGACCCGGTACGGTTCGTATTCGAGAAAGAAACCCTCTACCTTGTGGGCGACAAACAAACCACCGGCGGTTACGTTCGCATCATCGACGGGCTGCTCGCAGAAATGGATTACGTCACGAAAGGCATCGCTGACGCGATGCCTGGCACCAGACTTGATCCGCCAGTCACGTACCTCCTTGATGAGGCCGGAAACTTTGAATATCAGGGCCTGTATGAGCTGATTACGGCTGGCGGTGGCCGTGGCCGTGTCGTTGTTGCGGTGTTTCAGTCAAAAGGTCAGCTCGCCCAGTGGGGGGCTGAAAACGCGGAAACGTTGTGGGATGCAGCGGTTGCGAAAATCATTCTCCCAGGCGGGTCAAAAGCTGACGACCTGCGAGACGTGGAACAGCTCATTGGTGAGCTGTGGGTGCAGCGGGACTCCCACAGCTGGGGCCAGGGCCACAACTCGGTCTCGGTCAGTCGGGAAAAACAAGCGATCCTCACTGGTAAGGAAATTCGAGAGCTCAAGAACAAGTACTGTCTCTTGTTTTACAAAAACCTGCCAGCAGTGATCCCCGAAATGCGGCCCTTCAATAAGCACCCCCGCTACAAGTCATGCGAGGCGAGTGCTGCTCGTTTGAGTAAACAGGTTGCATCGACGTCGCAGTTCGCTGACCAGATTATGGAGTACCGGAATGCGTGAAATGAGGCGAGGGACAGAGCGCTCGGTGAAGAGGAGCTATCGCCGCGCGAAGTACGCGAAATACATTGAATCAGCGGCCTGGTTTGCGCGCAGAGCACAGTGGGAACAGGACGAGAAACAGCGCACCGGAATTACCACGATTTTCTGTTTTGGTGGGTGCGGTAAGGAATGGTCTTTGAACGATCACGTACACCATATTTCTTATGACCGCTTAGGCAATGAAGCACACGTTGATCTTGCGGGTATGTGTGCTGAGTGCCATTACCGGTTGCATGAGATCGTGGAATCGGCCACCTACCTCCGTATGCCCCGGGCAACCGCGCAACGACAAGGAATGAGAACGTTACGGTGGGAGAATCGGAGCCAGTACGAAGCCCAGCATCAGGAAAACTCCCAGACCCGATGAGCAAGTTCGAGGAGCACACTGATCTGGAGCTGCAACCGATGCAAATCGCTGCCTTAGACGAATTAGCTAAGGCCAACAATTGTGCATGGCGAGAGCAGTTCCGTGTCAGTGAAGCATTGCCGCAAGAGGGGATTTGCCATTCACGCGTCATGATGGCTGAAACCTTCATGATGATACGTGCGTTCATTATCGACCACAGTAATAAAAACCAAAGCGAGGACTGCGCACAATTATGACTCTTCTCAGTGAGACCCAAAGCCGGGCTCGGAGAGGACACCATGGAAGCAATCAAAGGCAATATCGGTAAAGAAATCAAATTCTTCCCTCAGGATCAGGAAAATGGGAAAGATGCACTCGCGATCATTTCCCTGGCAGAGAAGAAGTTCGCGCCACCTACGTACGATATGCAGGGCAAGCCAGTGTGGGCTGAGCCTGAAACGATTTGGCACAATGATGTGATGGTTCGAGGCAGTAACGCTGTACGGTTCAACGAGACGTTTCAGGCGGGAGACCCCATCATCGTCGTTGGACAGCTGGGGAAAGAAACCCAGAAAGAACTGGCTGACGGCCGAGTCGTTACTTCTACCTCTTTCTGGGTAGATTCTTTCGGGTTCGACGGAACCAGAGTGAAAGCCCAGATTGATCGCACACCCCATCAAACGAAGGCGAACACACGCACGCAAACTGCCGAGCAAACCAACCAGCGAAGCGTAGGGGAACAACCGCGAAAAGAAACTGCTGCGGAGGCAGATATCTCAAAATATCGTAGAGCCTCCCAGAAACTGGAGCATCGACTTGGTGAACTCGTTGAAGCACAGCGAATGAGCGAGCAGACCGAGGCTGTAATCCTGGCTGCTTTCGCTGATGCGGCCACGCCGGAAGAAGCTCAAATATCAGTTAATGCAGCGGTGATGCAGGCGAGGCTTCCCATGACGGAATACCTGTACCTGACAAGTGTCATGGGTGAAGGTGTGGGTGATGGGCCCGCCCTTTCTTGGCGTGACGCTGAAAAGCTTCACAGCCCTGAGAACATGACTGTTTCGGGGCAGCAGCCAATCGCGCAGTCTTACGCGCGGTAGTGCCAGAGCACTCAAGGTGGGGGTCACCCGTTGGGACCCCCACCTTTTCTCTGTGCGCGACAAAGTAATTCTGAGTATCACCTTGACCGTGTGGTATCGCTTTCGGGCGGGATCAGGGCCTGATGTGCTCACCCAGCAGGCCAATAAACTCGTCCGCAGCGGAGAGCTGCTTCTCGAGCCTTGCTCGTCGCTGCTCGGCGTCGGTCAGGAATTCAGCGAGTAGTTGTACAGCTTCAACGCCGACAGTGTTCTCGGCTCGGGTCGCGTCCAGTGCGCGCAGCAGGTCACGCATCTGTTCCAGGGAATAGCCGAGCGGTTTCATCCTGCGAATGAGCATGAGCCGTTCGTAGTCGTCCTCGGTGTAGAGGCGAAAACCCCCTTCGGAGCGCCCTGAAGGCTCCAAAAGGCCGATCTCGTCGTAGTGGCGCAGCGTCCTCAATGACAGCTCGGTTCGCTCAGCCAATTCGCCGATCTGTATCATTCCAACTCCAGGTATAGCGCAGCTCCTTTCGGTTTGCCTGCAACACTCACGTTACGTTAGGGTTGGTTTCGTGCCTGCATGTTCTGGCGGGTTTCATCACGACTTCCGGCCCCTAGCGGGGTGCTGTCAGGCGCGCTTCGACGCGCACTCACTCTTTCGATGATGTCATATCGGACCCATTCTCTTTCTGGAGGCCTGCCCATGAGAACAGTGACCACGACCGACGACGGCCGGGGCCGGTACCGGCCAGAGCCCTCGGTGCTCACTGCGCTGAAGAGTCCGCGGATCTTCACGCGCGAGGTCCTGGCCGGTCTCGTGGTGGCGCTGGCGCTGATTCCGGAGGCGATCTCCTTCTCGATCATCGCTGGGGTCGATCCGAGGGTCGGGCTGTTCTCGTCGTTCGTCATGGCGGTGACGATCGCGTTCGTCGGCGGTCGCCCCGCCATGATCACGGCGGCGACCGGTGCGATCGCGCTGGTTATTGCCCCCGTGGCACGCGAGTACGGCATGGATTACCGTGCTGCTCGCCGGGGTCCTGCAGATCGTGCTCGCGGTGCTCGGCGTCGCGAAGCTCATGCGGTTTATCCCGCGCAGCGTCATGGTCGGCTTCGTCAATGCCTTGGCGATCCTGATCTTCACGGCGCAGCTGCCTCAGCTGCTCGGCGTTCCCTGGATGGTGTACCCGCTCGTCGCGGTCGGACTGGTGATCATGGTGTTCATGCCGAAGGTCACCAAGGTGGTCCCGGCACCGCTGGTGTCGATCGTCATCGTGACAGCCGCGGTGGTCGTGTTCGCGATCAACGTGCCGACCGTCGGTGACCAAGGCGAACTGCCGCGCAGCCTGCCGGAGCTGTTCATCCCGAACGTACCGCTCACCTGGGAGACGCTGACGATCATCGCCCCCTGCGCTCTGGCAATGGCACTCGTCGGGCTCATGGAATCGCTTATGACCGCGAAGCTCGTGGACGATGTCACCGACACTCACTCGAATAAGACCCGCGAGTCCTGGGGGCAGGGAGTCGCGAACATCGCGTCGGGCCTGTTTGGCGGCATGGGCGGATGCGCGATGATCGGCCAGACCATGATCAATGTGAAGGTGTCCGGGGCGCGCTCCCGCATCTCGACGTTCCTGGCAGGCGTGTTCCTGCTGATCCTCATCGTGGTCCTCGGCGACGTGGTCGCGATCATCCCGATGGCCGCTCTGGTCGCGGTCATGATCACAGTCTCCGTCGGCACCTTCGACTGGCACTCCATCAAGCTGTCTACCCTCAAGCGGATGCCGAAGAGCGAGACCGCCGTCATGGTCATCACCGTCGCCGTGGTCGTCGCGACCCACAACCTCGCGATCGGCGTGATCGTCGGCGTGTTCGTCGCTGCGATCATGTTCGTGCGCCGCGTCGCGCACCTCGTCGACGTCACCCGCGAGGTCACCGAACGCGACGGCGCTCAGGTCGCGCACTACACCGTCGAGGGGCAGCTGCTGTTTGCCTCGAGCAATGATCTGACCACGATGTTCGAGTACGGCGCTGACCCCGACCGGGTGGTCATCGATCTCTCGAAGTCGCATGTCTGGGATGCGTCGACCGTCGCCGCGCTCGACGCGATAGAGGCCAAGTATGAGCACTACGGCAAACGGGTCGAGTTTCTCGGCATGAACGACTACACGACTGTGTTCCATGCTCGGCTTACCGGTGGGCTAGGGGAAAGCCACTGACCAGGAGGAATCTATAGGGTCTACTGAAACTTTGCTCGACTCCTTTCCGCCAGTTATGAGGGACTGGCATGGAAGATAAGGAACATGGCTAAAAACTTGGAAGAGTTCAGAAAGGACACCGTCGCATTCGCCAGCCAGGTCCCCCAGACACATACTTGCAAGGTATCGGGGTCTCGAAAACAGCGCTCTTAAAATGGTGACCGATCCAGGGCTGAACCGAATGCGAGCTTTCAGGTGACAGAGTCTGGGGCCGGTGATTACGACGTCAACTTTTCAGTGGACGAAGAAACCCGGAAACAATCAGAGCTCACGTTGGATTTGAGTGATGACGCGCAGTTAGCCGCCGCACCTGAGGATTGGGCGTGTGACGGGACTGTTGGGACAGTGGTGTGCATTGTCTAAGAAAAGCAAAGACCGGCGGGCTATTTTTGTATTGCACCCTTTTGGGGGCCCGCTTGCACGAAGGAAACCTTCATCGTGCAGGTGCTTTCTGGACGTTTGTCTCTGAAACTCGGTGGTCCAGATAAGCTTATGGTGTGACAACCAGAGACAGGATGATGCCCGTTCCCCGATCGAGAAAGATCGACCTTGATTCATGGGCGCGCTCTGAGCATTTCGCCTTTTACCGAGATTCCTTGCCCTGCACCTACTCAGTAACAGTTGAACTGGATGTTACTCGTATGGTTGAAGCCGTGCGGCAGACCGGTGTTCGCCTATATATAGCGCAAATTTGGGCTCTGAGCACAATCGTGAACGAGCATGATGAATTCAAAATGTTTCTCGGAGAGAACAGTGAACCTCGTGTGTGGGAAACGGTGCACCCCTCTTTTACCGTGTTCAATAAAAGAACCGAAACATTCGCAAACATTTGGGCAGAGTACAATCATGATTTTTCGACATTCCACGAAGCAGCGCTCACGCGGATGAACAGTGAAAGATCTGAAACTCAAATGTTCCCGATGGGAGACCCTCCTGCAAACGTGTTTAACGTTTCTAGCCTGCCATGGACCAACTTTTCAGCCTTTAACTTGAATGTAAATACGTGGGACCATCTAAGCCCGATCGTCACCTTAGGGCGTCACGTAGAGAAAAGTACGCAGCTTTGTATGCCGCTTGCATTCCAGGTTCACCATGCAGCGGCTGATGGTTTCCACGTCGGCAGGTTCATTACAGAACTACAAACACTGTTCGACGACTGCACCTGGTTAAGTGCGAAGGAGATTTGAAATGAAAACAGTGAATCTTGGAAAAGTTCACCCTGAGCTCTATAAACAGCTTGGAGTTTTAAATGGGCAGGTTAGTGAAGCCGCAAAAGATTGCGGCTTGGAAGCCAGCCTCATTGAGCTCGTTAAAATCAGAATCTCACAAATCAACGGATGCGCCTTTTGTTTACGACTGCACACACGTGACGCGCTACGCAATGGTGAAACCAATGACAGGTTAGCTGTGCTTCCCGCATGGTGGGAGTCACAGTACTTTACAGAAAAAGAGAAAGCTGCACTATATCTTGCAGAGCAAGTTACTCAACTTCCCAAAACATCACAGACGATGGACCCAAACGTGCTTACAGCGGAACAGCTCTCAGCAGTGGCGTGGATCTCAATCCTGATGAATGCGTGGAACCGGATAGCAATTCAAAGCGGTTATGAGGTATCACCGGGCTAAAGATTTTAGGTGCCTCGACGGACCTGCTGACTGAGAATTCAATCATGAAAAAATTCCTGTTTCCGCAGCACGGACCAGGAGCTGAATTGTGCTTCTGCACGCACTCAAAAACTTACACTTTGGTTGGCGACAGAGTAAGTCAGAGCCAGGTTGATCGGCTAATACCGTAACTGGGGCGATTGTGTTGCCTCGGCTGCTGTATTTGTAACCGGATAATGTTGCTTCTGAGCGGCTTGGAGCCACTCCCGGAAAGGTGATAACGCTTCATCCCTGTGTTCTGTGCGTAGCCGGTTTTGTGGTTCCGGTGCTCCCACCGGGTGGTTACCGTCGATACCGTAGAGATCCCGATAACAAGCAACCCTTACAGCGTCTTTTCTCCACTGTGCTTCTGCACCTGGCGTTGGGGTGCCGAGCGCTTTGACCCAGGGGTGACCTTCAGCGAGTGCAGCATCGAGTATGAGTTCTGCCCGGAGCTGGATCGCGGTCTCCCTGTCCTGCAGCGCTGCAGCAAATTCGGGGTCGCTCACGTATGGTGCAACATCTACGAGCCCTGCAACCTTTCGTTGTTCTGGAGAAACTGTCCGGGCTGGGGTGACCGGTTCATGACTGCTCATGTTCCCGAGCCTGTTGATACGGGTGCTCAGATATCCGGGCAAGTTCTTGATGTTGGTACGGTCGGTGGAAAGGAGAATTTCGCGGAGTTCTTCCTCAACGTTGCGGCCAGTGTTTTCGAGCGATTCAAGTGACCTGTAGAAGCGACGCTGCTGCATCTGTGTTGCGTCTGCATCGAAATGGATATCGAACTGTTCGAGCAACGGTGCGTATCGTTGCTCGTGTGTGGTGTTCTCGGCCGTATCTGCGACGAATTGCTTGGTGCGCCAATGCAGCACCGAAAGCAGGTCTTGGCTAGAGTCGGTTTCACGCTCCCTCAATAACTGTTGCAAAGTTTCGGGCACGTCAAAACCGAGTTTCTCGATACGGCTCATATTGGCCATGAGCGGCCCGAGTGATGGAAGATCGATCGACTCATCGGTGACAATATCGAGTTGCTTCAGCACATCGAACCACTCGTCAGCAAACGCATGACTCATGAGCGTCTGGTACTCGGCGTACAGCTGTGTGATTGAACCGAGCCGTTCTGCTTCAAGCTTTTGGGTGTCGTGTGCGGCGAGGTCACCGCCTCGCTGCTGCAAGACACCGTCAAGTACTTCGCGCCAGGTTTTGACCACGCCAGTGTTCTGTTTGTCGCCAAGAGCACCGTCTTCGTCAACGATCACATACGCTTTGTTGAGTGACTTGCCTCGGGTCATTGAGACGTAGAACGTTTCGCGTGACGCGGTACTGTCCACGATGGTGTGCGCGGTGTCTACGGTGCGGCCTTGCGAACGGTGTGCCGTTGTCGCATATGCCAGTTGGACGTGGTCGCGGCAATAGGACGCGGGGAGTGTCACTGTCTCTTCGCCTGACGACACAGTGATGTCGCCAGTGTGTTGGTCGACCGACTCAACAAGCCACTCGTCGTTGTTCTTGACCCAACGGTCATGGTCGGTTTTGAGATGTCTCGCGTTTTGCCTGGTTACGATCCTGTCGCCTGGTGACGCGACACCCGACACAATGTCAGCGGTTTGTGACGCGTCAACTGCGCCGATCTTGACGCGCCATTGTCGTGCGATGTCGTTGAGTTTTTCAACCATGTCGTTGGTTGGCGCGATGAGAAGCGACGTGAGTGTCGCGTCACTGTCGCCCTTTAATGTGGTCTCGTCTTGCTTCCAAGCGTCAACGGCGGCAGTGATGATGGTTTCGTCGAGTCCCCATTCGATGCGTTCATTCTTAATGTATGCTTCGAGGCCGTCGCTTCTGCCGAGTCGTAGAAGCTTTGACGCGTCTGCTTCCCAATCTGCTGTGAACCTGTGGATCGATGAAAGCTCTGCGACGTCTGGCCGGTCTGCGGTAAGGAGCCCGAACGCGCCGCCCGCGTCGATGGCTGCGAGTTGTGCCCAGTCGCCGACAAGGAGCAGCTTTGCGCCGGCTTCTTCGGCTTGGGCCCGCAGCGCGTCAAGAGCAACGGTTCCTGCAATTGAGGCTTCGTCCACGATAAGGAGATCGCCAGCCGAAAGCGCATAGTTAAACCCGTCGCGCTCGCTCGTGCCTTGCCCTGTTTCGTAAAGCCATTTCGCTGTGTTCTCGGTTTGAATGCCGAGAGACTCGGCGAGTACCTCTGCGGCACGAGCGGTGGGCGCAAGACCGCGCACGCTCCCTGGCCCATGTTGGGTCTCCCAAACCTCGCGAAACTTTTCAAGGCTTGTGGTTTTGCCTGCACCTGCTGGCCCTACGAGCACGTCGACGAGTCTTCCAGAGCGGGAGATGTTCGTAACTGCTTCAGCTTGATCCTCAGAAAGGATGAGCTGCTCCTCACCGGTTGGCTGATTGATGAGACTCGCGAGGACGTCTTCGTCAATGGTGACCCAGTCAGTTCGTCTGCCGGCATTTAATAATCGTTCTTCTGCATCCCAAACTTCGGCTGTGGTGTAAAGGTCGTGGGCGGTTGGTTGAAAGTGAGTGGCGCCGTCTTTGGTCTGGAATCTTGTCGGTGTTCGCAGCTTGCTCTTAGGCGTTAACGCAATGGCGTTGGCGAGTACCTGGTTGGTGATACGCTTCACGGTTTCACGCCGGTCTTGGTCGGATCTGAATCGCCAATGCGCTGTCGCATCATAGACGGCTTTTTCTGCGTTCGTTCGCCGCCATGTTGAACGCTCCTCTGCCAGCACACTGAGCGCGAATGTGGCCGCCTGCAACTCATCATTTGCAGAAATATCGTCATGCCTGAAAGACCAGAGCGGATACTCTTCGAGCCGTTTTGCTCCTGCCTGCATTAGCCTGTCTGCGGCCAGGAATGAGTCACCGACGTGAGGTTTTGCTCGTTCTCGCCAACTGTGCGTGAGGTCTTTCAACGAATGGATGATCTTTGCCCGCCTGGTGCTGAGCGTTGCCTGTTGCCTGAACTTAATGATTTGCTGTGCCGAGGGTGCGTGGCCGTACTTCTGAACGTATTCGGCAATGCGTCGTTCTTTTGCTTCTTTAATCGCTTCGGAACGCTGCGAGAATTCAGCATTGAGCTCGTGCGGGATACCGGCAAGCTGCCACTTAATCGAGCCCCGTTTCGTTCCCCGGTCGAGTGAAAATTGGAAACGGCCTGCTGGAGAATCGACTCGCTGCTCACGTGCAAGCCAAGCCTGATACTCACTCGGGTGTTCGAGCACATCTTGGGTAGTCCAGTCTGCGCCGAGCCTCGCGGAGAGTTCATCCATGAGTACCGTGTCATAGTGTGCACCTGCGGTGGAGACCGCGGGATAGAGTGCCCGGGAGTCGATGGTGCGCCATTTCCCATCGGCTGCTTGCACTTTGTTCGAGACGAGCATGTGGGTGTGGAGCTGAGGGTCTCCCTCACGGGAATCCCAGTGGTCAAAGAGGGCAGCGGTAATCCCACCGGTTTCAACTTGGGCGATGCCTTGCATTCCGGTGCGGGTGCGGATCACGTCTGTTTCGAGCATGGCTACGGCTGACGCGATAGCTGCACTGTGTGCTTCTTGAATCTTTGATTTCAGTTCCGGGTCGGCGATGGCCCACCACGATGAAACGCTTTTTGGTGGGGAAAAGACGAACTCGAACCCGGCTACGGACTCCTTCTGGGGTTTTGCGAGTTCCTCATTGGTTAATGATTCAGCGAGCGCATCGACGTCGAGGTCGGTGAGGTCGCCTTTGTTTTCGTTGAGGACTTCTAATAGCCGTGCTTGGACACGCTCTTCTAGAGGGGCTGCGGTTTCGAACCCTCGACCGAGCGGCGCTTTCGTCACCGGGTGAACCCCGTCTCCGAACAGGGCTTTCAGCTCGCCTTCGGCTGCTTGATCGGCAGCAGTGAGACCGAGAGCGGTCGCGCCTTGGCCGATCCACCGGCCAGGCGGAGTTCCGTCGCCCGTGTAGTACGAGCTTTTCGACTGTGCTCTCTCTTCGCCTTGAGCATCGACGACAGTGTTGAGAAGATACCCCCATGCGTCACGGCTTGCCCCAATTCGAGTCATGGTCATCATGAGTTTCTTTCCTTCTGTGAGTTGGTTAAGGCTCGGTGTGCAGTCTTCCTGCAGTGAGTCGTGCAATATCGGTGGGAGACGCGCACTGGAGAGAACGCTGTACCGCACCATGCGCAGGGCGTAGGTGCTTGAAGATCACCTTGGTGTCGCCAGGCCGATGACCGGCATTTGGGTGAGCAGAATCTGTGAGCATGATTGACCGGGACGAACTGACGCCTACACTTCTCGTTGCCGCACCGCGTGATGAGTTGTTGGCTTATCCAGGTACTCACGGCTTTAGCGGAAGCTTCACTTTTTCGTCGGCAATTTCCTGAGCAGTACAGAGCTTGTTTTGTCCTTGTCGAGAATTCCTTCCTGCATTGAGGACACCGCTTAACCCAGTGCCCGCTCTTGAAATACAACACCTGTCCACGCGAGTGCTGATTGAGTTTTGTCGCTCTACCTGGCCGGGTATGCGACTCGGGTGCTTCTGTTTTCTTCATCGTCTTGCCTACAAGAGTTGTGACGGTGCGCAGTCATTGGGACGCGAGCGCGAACGCGCTTTCCACGAGTGCCAGTCGTGTAGGGAGAAGTTCCGGCGAAGAATGAGACGGAAGAGAGGCAGCGAAAGATGCCGATTGAGAAAGAAAGCTGGTGGAGAGATCGGGCATAGGAAGGAATAGTCGGTGTATGGGATTTGGTGAGTGGCGTGGCGGTTGGATGAGACCGCTGGTTGAAGGTGGCTGACGACCGAGGCAGGCTATTCGTCCTCCTCTCTTGCGCAGCTATCCACATCTCACTGGTGTGGAAACAACAAAACTGAGAGTCGTTGAACGCGGCTATTACTGCTCCTTTTGCGATGAGACAACCTTCGCCCCAGATGAAGCTGAAGGGGTGCTATGCCGAAACTGTGGCCTCGACACGAGTAACAGTGGCCCGGACTCGCCACGCCGCACATTGCAAACCCCTGACGAGCCAAACGAAAAATCAGAAATTGACGGGGCGGGTAGAAGCGATGCTCGCCGCCGAGCTCTCATCAAGGCAGGTGTTGCTGTCGCGACACTGACTTGCGTCACACTCGCTGGCGTCGGCGTCACCAATTTCATCAAAGCGACACCGGCCCCGTCTGTCGCGACAGCTACACCTGTGACCCGAATCTCTTTAGCGCAAGCAAACGCGCGACACATGACCGTCGACGTTGAAGGATATGACGCGACACCCGCATGGGCTATCGCCGGGGAAGCGACACAGGTTATTGCGAGCGACACCGGCGACGTGCTGCTCTTGGTGACGCCAAATGACGCGACAGTGTACTACGTAGAGACAGGCGACATGCGTGACCGGTACGCGATGTCGCCTGGCGACACGGCCCAGGTCGCGGCTGTCGCGACATCGACCGGGTTCGTGGTGAAGCGACACGACACCTTGTCCGTATGGAGTGACGACATCGGGTGGCGACATGGCGACATCGACGCGAAAGCGACACTGCTGTCGCGAGGCGGCATTGCTGTCGCCGTGTCCCCGGAGAAGGAATACTCGCTCGTCAAAGACGACGCGACACTGACGAGCGTGACGCGACCTGGGAACGACGCGACACTCATCACTGTGACGCCAACCCATGTCGTGTGGGAAGAAAAACGTCGCGTCACCGTGACCGCACGCGGTGACGCGGCACCAGGTGGACGCGACGTGCCGCTCGCTAGTGACAGCGACATGAAGCTCGACCGTGTCGTCGGTGCTGACGAGAAACATGTGTACGGGCTTTGGCGACAAGGCGACACCGCGTCACTTTCCAGTCACGACATTACGACCGGTGACCTCGTCGATAGCAGCCCAGTGACGCTGGGCGATGACGAACACCCTTTCCTCTCTACCCACGGTGAAACGTTCCATGCCTATGAAAACGTCACCATAGACGCACTGGCAGGTGCCATCACCCCAGTCCCGAACGGACAACCGATGACGATAGCAGCCGGGGAAGGGTTCGTGACAGCGACTGAAACCAGAGCAACAATCTTGCACCCAAAGAAACAGATCGTTGAAACGATCACGATCCCGAAAGGCGCGGCCGTGACGACGATCAGCAACAGGGGCTTAATTCTGAACACTCCTGAGGGTGTTATCGCTCTCACCCCTACACAGAAAGAAACGAAGAAATGACAGAGATGAAGGCGATCACCTTCGCGTGCGGACATACCGAAGACCGAGACCTCTCGAACAAAGCACCAGAAGACCGCAAGAGCTTCGCGAAATGGCTTTCTGGGCAAGACTGCGGCACCTGCTATTACGAAGCCAACAAGGGAAGACTCCAGGCTCAATCGAAGCGTGAATGGATTCGTGAACAGAACAAAGTGATCGAAGCCGACATTCAAGAGCAACGGCTCCCAGAGCTTGGTGGTTCAGAAAAACAGGTTCCGTGGGCGAAACGGATCAGGTTCGAAAAACTGCGAGCAGCCTATGAAGAAGCCGTCGAAAACGAAGGAGCGTCTGAAGACGCATTTGAGACACGATTTGTTGAGCCCGCACGACTCATCACTTCAGCGAAATGGTGGATCGATCACCGCGAAGAAGACGCAGCGGCAATTCCCGAGCTCATCGCGGAAGCTCTCGGCAATGAAGATGATGCAGTCAGTGAGAACCCGTTCTGATGAATACTGAAATCGTTGAGCAATCCAAAGAACAGCTCACCAAAGAATCCAGAACGAAAAGCATTCTCTTCATCATGGGGGGTGCCCTGATCGCTCTGGTGGTCGCAGTCATAGCAGTCGTGGTGTTGATGCGAGCTTTACCTGGTGGTGACAAAGAGGCGACACCTGAAACAGTAAAGCCCCACATCGTCAACGACACCACCTGGTCGATTGACGCGACACCTGAGGCGCGACATCTCGTGACCCCTGACGCGCTCGTCGTCGTCACTGGCGACACCGTGACGCTCCTATCAAGCAGCGACGCGACACAAGTCGCGACACTCGAAGACGCTCGTGACGCGTCAGCGGCGACAGCGTTCAACGGTGGCGTCATTGTCTTCACCGATGACGCTATATGGACGTGGACACGTGAGGCGACAAAGTTCACAAAGCGCGACATCCCCACAGGAACTCACGTCAGAGTCTTAGGCGACACCGCGTTCACCATCAGTGACGACAGAACAAAAATCAACGTCGTAGAGCATGACGCGACACTCACCGAAGTAGCGCCACCCAAAGAAGGAGCCGTACCGTTGACCGCGGTAGGCGACACGATCATGTGGGTGACCGCTGGCGACAACTCGATCATTACGCAGCGGGGAAGCGAGACAGTCTCAGAGACAAAACTCGAAGCTCCCACTGACGCGACAGGGGTGCTTCGTCGCCTCGCCGCAACTGACGCATTTGCATATGTCGTGTGGGAAGCCGGGGAAGTGGAGCTTCTTGCAATCCATGACGTTAAAACTGGGGCAGTGCATGCTGTGACCGAAGTCGTTGATGCGGCCGAGCAAACCTGGCGGCTCAGTGCTGACCGATCGCTCGCATACTTTGCTGGCGTCCTCATCGACACCAATAAGGGCGAAATGTCGTTGCTGACATCAGCGATTGCTGACCCAGTTGCTCTCAAGAAAAGCTTCAGCGGACACACTACAGAAACCGAAATTTTGACGTTCTCACCCAGTGGCGCCTCAGTGCTAAGCGGAGACGTGACCCAGGTTCTTGGACAATTCGCAAACGGTCTGTATCTCATCGAAAAGGGTAGCCAACTCCAAGCCTTAGAGACGCTGCCATATCGAGACCTGAGTTGAACTGCGCTGTAGCTCACTTCTGATGGCGCAATTGCAAAAACGAAAGGAACGTAATGTTCAAAAAGATCGCAGTCAGTGGAGCAGTCACCCTCGGGTTAACGTTCGGTGGTGGGGCTATGGCAAACGCTGCAGAGCAAACTCCCGAAATCGACCTTGAAAAAGCGTTCGTCGCGCTTTGCGAGCTCGCAGACGCTGATGGCATCACGCTCGAGACTGACGACGGAATTGTCGAGTTTAATGACGGCACCGAACTTACCGAAGCAGCAGAAGGAAACCCAGAACTCATCGATGATCTCCTCAAAGTGCAAGAGCCTGTGTTTCTGCAAGCATTGATGATGGACGAACCTACCGACCCTGTCGAGCCAGTGGAACCTGTGGAACCTTTGGAGCCCGTCGACCCGGTCGCCCCTGTAGAGCCGGTAGAGCCGGTAGAACCGGTAGAACCGGTAGAACCTATTAAGCCCGTGGAACCCGTTCAACCAGTGCCCCCTGTTGCACCGGCTCCAGCCCCAAGCCCCACGCCTGGCCCAGTAGCTCCTGCACCCGCACCTTCACCTGCGCCTGCACCTCAACCCATCTATTCGGGCGATTGGGGCGTGGCTGCACCTGTGGCCTACAGCAGTCCACGCTATGCCGGTACAGGCGACCAACTCGCGTTCACTGGTGGAGCTGGCCTAACCGGAGTCGTGGCGGCGGCTATCGCCGCTCTAGGGGCGGGTGGCCTCTTGCTCGCGCGAGGCCGCAAACCAGAGATAGAACTGTAAACGAAAGACCTGTGAAAGGGGAGCGGCATTCGAAGCTGCTCCCCTTTTTATTCACCAAGCAACAAAGTTGTTTAGTTATTCAATCGGAGACGAAAAGATGGATGAACAATGGCAAACGGTTTTCGAAGAATGGGTTCCTACCTACTCATGGCGAGTTGAGGCTGAGCGCGAACAAATCAAGCCGGGAGGCCTCCACTCATGGAAGCTCTTCTTCTGGAAAGTGTCTGATGAAAGCGAAGTGCTGATGAAGGCTGGATTGCAGTTCCTAACCAGTGAGCCTTTGCCTACTGATACATATGCCTGGGACTTTATAGCCGGTATGCAGCCGTTCTCGGACGGGGGCAGGTTAGAACTCCGAGAAGACTTTAGCCAATACGTACGGTACTGCTTGGTCTTGCTTGACTCTCCAGATGTTGCCGAGCGAATCTACGAATTAATTGGGAACTGATATATGCTCGCTGCATGATCACAGTGTGGTGTGAAAACGAGAACAGATCATTCGGTGCTGCCGCATTCCAAAATCTTGACCCCGAACAGAGGATGAGTCTCAGCTCCTCGCTTCAGTGTGAGCTCTGCGGCGCCTTTGCGTGGTTCGTGAAGGCATCTAGGAATGGTCGGGCACCCTGTTTTGCAGCGCGCCACGAAGAAGGCTGTGACAACAAGACTGAACGTGCAGAAACTCTTCTGCTGCCTGGAGAAGAGGAAACGTCGTCAATCAATGCGTTGTTCAATGAGTTCAGGTTGGTGCCAGTCCAGCAGAAGGGCCAGGTGAATGCTGAGGTTGGTGGAATAAAAGACGGGTTGAATAATCGGTCTTCACGAGTGCGCCGGCACGTTCTGGACGGAGAAAAGTCAAGTGTGCCTCAGAGGAATATGAACTCACTTCTGAACGGAGTTGTTTATAGGTTCGAAGAAGTAGCTGATGTGACACTTCGTCTTCCAGATGGGAAGAAAGGTAGCATTCGTCACTTAGTAGTGCCTTTGAACGAAGCTGAGGGAAACCACCTTCACAGAACCCGGCTTTATTGGGGAAAAATAAAACAAGTCAGAGAGAGCCACGGTAATTATTACCTCAACGTTTCGCACTTCCCAAGTGACGCATTCCATATTGAGGAGGCTCTATTTGAACAAGTACTTGCTCATTATCGTTTTTCAACCATGGACGATTTGCAAGAAGCTTATGTGATGTATTTGGGTGTGCTCTCCCTCAACTCCACAACTTCTGCTAAAAAAGTGGAGATTGAAGATTTGTCCTGGCTTGGTATTTTGCGTGGTAATGAGGAATAAGTGAACAACAATATTCCCGTTCGTATAGATGTATCAATCGTTTTGAAAGGATAGACATGTGCGGCCGGTTTGTGATGGGAATGAGCTACGAAGAAGCAGAAGAGCACTTCAAGCTTTATTCGTTCGCGCCGGAGTTGCCGATGCCTTCTTGGAATATCAAGCCCACGCAGGACGTCACTGTCTTTTTAGAGGATCACAAAGAGCCGGGGCATTTCCGTGCTGAAGCTGCGCGGTGGGCGCTCACCCCGGTCTGGTCGAAAACCCTAGCAACCAAAACGCCGCTGTTTAATGCTCGGGTTGAGACGGTGCTTGAGAAGCCGAGTTTCAAGGCGTCAGCGAAGTCGCGCCGCTGCCTGATTCCGGCGACTGGGTATTACGAATGGACTGGTGAAAAGACAGCCCGTAAGCCTCATTTCATTCACCTGGCCGAGGAACCCATTCTCTTTGCTGGACTTCATTCGTGGTGGCATGAGCCAGATGCGGGGAATGATGAGGGCTGGCATCTCACGACAACGATTCTCACGATGGATTCCTACGGGCCGATGCAGCCCATTCACCATCGCATTCCTGTGTTCATGACGCCCGAGATGCAGGCTGACTGGCTTTCACCCGCGGTTGAAGGCGTGCCGGAGCTGTTTGAGATGGTCGCCGAGACGGCACGCAGCGTGGGGGAGCTTCTGGTTGAGCATGAGGTCGCGCCTTTGAAAGGCGACGGGCCCGAACTGCTCACAGCAGTTTGATGAGTGCCCGTTTCTTGATGAAATAGGCGTGCTTTTCAATATCGCCGCGTTCGAGCATTGCTTCGAGCTCTTGAATGTCGTCGAGAATGATCTGCTGCCGTTCTGGAGTCGTGGTCTACCGTATGGCTTGCTGTGCTCGGATATTCATGGACGATGAAGGCATCGGGTTATTACTCCCCAGATTGTGAAGTCTGCAAGCGGCGTACAGCTTTAAGATTTTGGGTTGGCTGATTTCTGTAACGAACATGGCGATTCCTCGTAAGTATGTTTGATGCGATAACACTCCTGGCTGAATTCTGGGAGGTGTTATGGGGGCAATAAGGTGATCCCGAGGGATAAGCGTTACGTGAATCGTGTGGTGGTGAAAGGTCATGAGGCAGGGCGCTGATATGACGATTATGATTTTTGTGAAAAGCAGCACCCCCGGCAGTAGCGCAGTGCTATGTCGGGGGTGCTGCTGGGGAATAAATTGTAGTGTCGATTTTGTCAGACACCTAGCCGTATCGGAAAATCGTGCATGAGTAGATTATCCATCTTTGGATTTTGTGTTGAAATCCTGAAGCTCGTCTTTCGCCTGGTTGAAGACTAGAGCCCCGCCACCGATAGCGCCAATACCCATCAACAGAAGGAGTTGAGGCAAGACACCTAGATCAAGAATTAAGGTGATCAGGCCTGCGATAGCGCAGATAGCGCCCGTGTAAATAACTGAAATACCTGCCTTTCTTCTCTTACACGCGGTGTCATCTGCGAACGTCGTATTTGTGTTCCTTGACAGCAGAATTGCGAGTACGCCGAGGACGGGAAGAGCACTTCCGCAGACGAACGCAATAGTCAGAGGCTGATCTAGAAGAGCAAATAGAAGGCTACATAGAATGGCAATGCTAGATACCGTCACCATCGAGATTTTTAGTCCCCGGTTCGACCGTGACGCGTTGCTCTTTATGTTTCGCATAGGACGCATACCCTTCCACTCATTTCGCCTACAACTGACTTAGCACTTAGTCCCGACCCAAATCAGGAACCCTTCTGTGCCCACAGCGTACACAACAGCCAGAGCCACCGCTCCGGCTGCACCAGCTGCTATCAAAGCGGCAATCATCGCTCCAAGTCCGTATGTACGCAGCAAGCTCACTGCATAAAGAATCACTGAACACACAATGTTGCTGTCAGCTGCGGCTACTGCCTGTCCGTCAACCTCAAGAGCGGATCCACCGCTAGCGATCTCAGCGAGGTCAACTGTCTCGGTTACCCCACTCTCAGTAGTCACGGTCATCAACTGCGTTTCGTCGTCGATCGTCACTGTGGTGGTACTACCCTCCACAGTCATTGCAAATGAGCCGTCTTCGAATTCTTCTACTTGGACACCGTAGAAGTCTTCCGCTTGTTTAATCTGCGGACTTGCTGCCTGGGCACCGCTCTGAGGCATCATTGCTAAAGCCAGCGCCATGACTATCGTCACGACTGCGGCGATTAGGGCTTTCAAACCAGAAAACGCCTTTACTTTTTTGTCTTCACTTAGAGCCAAAACGCTCATCGTTCTCACTCTCCTCGGAGTAATGTGAAGAGATCAAAACAGTGATCTCAACTGGAAAAGCGCCGGAACCGGAGTGGCCGGCCTCCCTAGTCTTAATGCACACAACATGCCGCGGTAGAAACTTAGGTACTTGGTTTTGTTTCGTCAAAGATCTCTGCGAGTGAGATAGCTCCGATCCGCGTAGCGTAGATCAGTACCTGAACTCTGTCGCGAACATGCCATTTGGCCATAATTCGACCAAAGTTTGCCTTAACAGTTGTCTCTGCCAGGTTGAGCTCGTCCCCAATTTCAAGGTTAGACATACCTTTCGCTAACAATCGTACGATTGAGAGCTCCCGCTTCGTAAGCCCCTGTCCCTTCACTAATTGCCGGTTCTCTGGGTTCTGCACAGCAGAAACGAGAGCTCTCGATATCTGGGGTGAGAGTGCCGACCGGCCACTATGTACGTCTACGATGGCTTGGATCATCGCTTGTGGCTCCGTATCTTTTACAAGATAGCCAGCAGCCCCCGCGCGCAACATCGAAACAACGTGACGCTCGGAAGAAAATGTCGTTAGGGCCAGGACTATTGTCCCCGGATACTTTGAAACGATCTCTTCTGTCGCCTCGACACCGTTTGTGCCTGGCATTTGAATATCCATGAGAATAACATCGGGATTAGCAGACTGCATAATCCCTAAGGCGGTCAGGCCATCATGAGCCTCACCGACGAGGGTAGTCCTTGGATCGGCTTCTACAAAAATGCGCAGAGCATGTCTAACTAATGCTTCATCGTCTACGATCAGTACCCGAATAGCGTCCATCTTGAAGAGTTTAACCTGGTCGGCAAATTGCGCACAGGCACGAAAGGTCATCAATCATAGAGACTTAGGTATCTACTCTTTTGGTGACTCTACCTGGAACATGAGGGGTGACAACCTCATTTTTGACGATCGGATCGCTGCTCTATGTTCTCTGGCACTAAAATTATTGCTCCACTGCAACTTTCGTTCTTCGAGTGGCTCTGCCAAATGTTTGGAATTTGTTCCTGAACCACTTACTCAGCGCGTGACAAATCTGTTTTTGTAAGGCCCAGAGCATAATAGACAGAGAAACATCAATAGCCTTGAGCGGGGAGGTTTTCCCTGCACAGAAAGATGGGACTGTCTAACGTGGTGGCTGATGACAGGATGTCGAGTTCGGCGCGCGCCATTTTGGTCGTTGTAGTGATTATTGCTTTCCTAGCGAATTTGGTTCTTTTCCTATTTTCAGACGGTGAGCCTTCACCAACAGGCCAGTTGGACGTTCTCGTGTTTGTGGCAATTTTGCTCTTTGCCTGGCATCCGCTAAGCGCTGCAGTTTCTCTAAGTCTTCTCGCTTCAGCTGCTCTCGTGCTTAACGTAGGGGGTCCCTACGTTTTTGTTCTAGCACTTGCAACTGGACTTGTTTTCTTTTGCTGCAGGCGCTGGGTGGCTACCGTTTACAGCTCATTGACCATTGGGTTTATGGTCATTGCAGAGGTACTTGAACAAGGAATTACTCCTGGCGCTTCTCTCGGTTTGTTTGCAATTGGTGTGACTTCAGGACTTATCGGTTGGGTGTTACGTCTGCAGAGAAACAGAGTTTCTGTTCTGAATGCTGATGTCGATAGGCTGCAGCGTGAACTTGAACAAGCGGTTGCAAACGAACGCGAGAGAATTTCTGACGAATTACACGATGTAGTCGCGCACGACATAACCGTTCTTCTCATGCATACACGAGTGCTTACCCTCCCAGGCAATGAGAACGACCGAGACATCTCCGTACGAGCGATCACAGAAGCAGCTGTTCAAGCTATGACTGATGTGAAACGTATGATGCGTGTTATGGACAGTAGTCAGGACATTGCACAAACGATAATTCCCAATTCTTTTAGAATTCAAGAGCGTATTGAAAAGATTTCTGAAGATTTCCGTATTGCAGGAGTTCAAGTGGAAACTAAGAGTTTGGGCGAAGTAAGACTGTCGCGAATTGTGGAGTCCACTCTTGGTCATGTATTTAACGAATGTGTGACCAACGTCATGAAGCATGCTCCGGGGACTGAGGCAGTCCGAATTGAGTTAGAAGCCCTGGACTTTGAGGTGAGGCTCGGGGTGTGGAATGCAACAGTCACAGAAAAATCAGGTGTTGCTTCCAACTCGTCGGGATATGGACTTCGTCGAATGGAAGAGCGGGTTCAGCTCCTTGGGGGTGAATTCAAAGTGACTGTAACGAATGATGGATGGTCGGTTGAAGCCATTCTTCCCAAATCATAATGAAAAGCAGCACCCCACGGCAGGGGAAAAGCTCCTCGGAGGGTACTGCCTCTGGGATGTCGTAGACAACAGAGGGTAGTGGGGTGGTCGTCGTTCGATCAGATCAATAATTCGGGATACCCGCGATTTTGTCTGGCTGAAACCCTGACCAATGATCTGTGTTAGTTAGAACGACAGGGGCAGCTGAATATCCGAGGCTTCTAACTTTCTCCAGGGCTTCAGCATCTTGTGCGAGTTCTACAGTTTCAAATTCGATACCGCGTTTAGTTAATGCGAGTTTGGTCATGTCGCATTGTGCACATCCGGGTGTGGTGTAGATCGTTACGGTTTGCATTTAGTCCTCCAGTCTCTTGAATACGCTTTGTGCGCACTCCCTCTCCATGTTTTTGCCGGAAAGGCACTTTGTGCCTCGGAGGGTGTAGTGATGGAGTGCAACTAACCGTGGAATACCGGAGCGAGCGCAGCGAGTGAGGATATGCCGCGAAAGTGGTTGTGCGGAGTCGCGGAGCCCGTAGAATGCCGCAGGCTTTCCGGCAAAGACTTTTATGCTGCGAAGCTGAACTTAGTAGTTTGCATCTCGGTACCTAGAGCAGCGGCCCGGAGACCGCTTTCATCAATATGCAAGTAACGCTGGGTAGTAGCGAGAGATGAGTGGCCAAGCATCGCTTGGACTGACCTCAAATCTCTCGTTGAGCGGTATGCCGCTGTTGCGCCAGCATGTCTAAGGGAATGCGGGTTCCAACCTGTATGCCGCGTGATTATTTTGTTCACGCTCATTGGATGCATTGCACCTGTGAAACGTCCAGGAAAGTAGTAAACACCTGGTCGTATCTCTTCAAGCCGCACGAGTGCCCTTTGGAGCTTTGGGTGTAAGGCGACCAGTCGTTCTTTATTGCCTTTGCCAACTACACGTATGAAGTCATTCTGGCGGGCGCTTTGAGGTAGCTCGGTAAGCTCGGTTAGGCGTAAGCAGGCGTAGCGGGCAAGAAGAATCATCGCCTGTACTTCTAATGGGGCTGACCGTAATGCGGCAAGCACGTCGTCATCTTGAGCAATGCGAGGATACTTGTACGGGACTCTGACAGTGGCCATCCCAGTTGTAGGGTTATGGGGAATTCTGCCTGTTTCTTGTGCCCAGTCATAAAAAACCCTCCAAGACGCTAAAACACCTCTTCGTGTTTCGTCCGAAAGATGACTGTTTGTAGCGAGCAACCGCTCTAAATCATCGCGAGTCGCTTCGGTTAACGGGACTACTCTTGCTAAACGATCAAGATCATAAAGCCGCTTTTTAATTGTTTTCGGTGATCGTGAAGCGGCTGTCATGTGCACCTGGAAATCGCGCAGCAATGTTGCGGGTCCTTTCGTAGCTGGCCCCCAAGCTATAAAGGGTAGTCAAAGATTCAAATTGTGCTAAGCGAATAGTGGGATGATCACTGCGTCGTTGGAACGTGCAGATTTGAGATGAGTGTTTTGAAAAACGATTGCGGTTACGTTTGAAGGCAGCAAATCGGCAGGTTGTTGGTTCGAATCCAACCGGGGGAGCGAACGGCCCTCACTCTTCGGAGTGGGGGCCTTTTGTTTTCTGTAGGGGCGCGGGAATTGGCGGGCTTGAGAACGACGTGCGTCGATCCGCGCTCATCGTGTGGTCACTGTCGAGCTTCGAGTGGTCAAAAAGTGTCGAAAATCGTGACCAGTTTCGACACTTTTTGACCACTCGGCGCGGGAACGGCGCAGGAAACAGCGTGGGGAAGAACACGAGGAAGCGAAACAACCCGGTCAGAGATCGGTAAACGCCGGGGACATCTGGATATACGTGTCGGCGCTGCGCTGGAAAGCATCGATTTGAGGCACGATCCGGCGAAAGTGCTCGGTGGCACAGTGGGCGTCGAGGGCCGCACGGTCGGGCCATTCTTCGAGGAAGATGAAGTGCCCAGGGTCTTCACGGTCGATGCAGAGCTCATACGAGATGTTCAGCGGCTCTAAGCGAGTGAGCCTTACGAGTTCCTCGTAGAGCGGCATGACGGTTTCGATTGCGTCGTGCCGAATAAAGTCTTGGGCAATGACCTTCAGTGTCACGCTAGGCTGCTTCGCCGTTGAGGGCTTCACGCACAACGTTTGCGTGCTCTGCTCCAGCAACTGCCTCGAGCGCCTTCGCGAGGCCTTGGTTGGTCTTCACGACGCTGTTGAGCGTGAGCGCGATCATCGCCTTGAGCACCTCGGTGCTCGGGGTCTCAATCGAGAGCGCTTCGGCCGCCTGTGAGAGAAGCTTTGAAGCCTCTCGCGATTGCACTGCTGCCTCTTCGAGAAGACGCAATTGTTCTGCGTTTATGGACACTGTCATGCTCCTGTCAGCCGCGAGTGCGGCGTTTGAACCGCCGCATGATACGTCAGTACCGACCGTACATGACTCGACCGGCAAGAAGCATGAGACCGCCAAGAAGAAGCGCGAGGCCGCTGGCAAGAAGCGTGGGAGGACCAGCAGGAAGCATGAGGCCACGAGCAAAAACATGGGTACTCCGCGGTAGGCACCGAGCGGCTAGGGTGGAATCATGATGGCAAGGCCCGAAAACCCTAGACTCGCCCGTTGCTTCGATGACGCGCTCTCACGCGGTTACGAGATCCGCTACGTCGACGAGACGCAGGTGATCGCCGACCGCAAGAACACCTGGGGCTGTCTCGGCCTCGCGTTCCTCTTCGGTATCGGCGTGCTGACGGCATTCGTTGTGCCGATCATCCTGCTCATCCTGGGTGCTTTTGCACCACGCGGACAGGTCATCACCTACCGGTTGAAGCGCAACGGTAAGGTGTCGAAAAAGCGCCGGGCTGCCTAGAAGCGCAGACGCTACGACTGCACCAGGCAACAGCGAAGGGCGGCATGCAAGGGGCCGGGAGATGAGTGCGTCTCCCGGCCCCTTGCGCCTAGTCTGTGCCGTCGAGTGTGATGATGTCTTCGTCTTGAAGGTCATCGCGCTGGTTCTCGTCAGCGGTTTCGGCATCTTCTGGTGGTTGCAGGGCGTCTGCCGACTCAGCTGCGCCGAGATCTCGCCCTGGCCACGGTGTGTTCGTGGTCTCTGTAGTGTTTCGTGATTGCTTCATGAATGCCTCCTTGCGGGGGTGACGAAGAACGAACACGCTCTCATCGAGTGCTATCCGAAGGGATTTGCCGACTTTTTCTCGGTGTCGGGGTGCCGAATGAGAGCCGGGTCAGCGAGCCCCTTACGTGGGTCTTCATCGCCGCGAACTTCGTCGTTGGCGCCCTCCATGACCGGTTCGTCAAGCGTCTCTGCGGTTTTCTTTTCGGCTGTTTCGTTGTCTTTCATAGCGACCTCCTTATGAGCCGTACCGCCAGTGTAGAAGCTGTGGTCTGGCTAGCAAAGGGTCGTTCAGACGATCGTCAGGGGCCGTTCAGGTGTGGTTAAGCCCGCTAAAGCGGGGTGTTAGCCAATCGAGTCGAGGCACGGCTGGATGACCGACATAAATTCGTTGACCGCTTCTTCGCTGTCTTCGAGCTTGTTCTCGAGAGCGGTGTAACCGTCGATATCGTAGGTCTTCTCGAGCGTGTCGAGCGCACACTTGCAATAGCCGCCCTGGCCGTTTGAGGTTTGCTTGCAGGCGTTCATGAAGTTGGTTTTCACGTGCCTTGGCCAGTCGCTCACTGACGGTGTCGGCAGGAGGCTGCACCCTGAAAGCGCTGCCGCGAGGCTGCTTGCGGTCACCACGGTAAAGGTCATGCGTCGTAGAGTGCTCATAGAAGTACAGTGTAGTGGCATGGCAGCCCATTTCTTGGCTGAGCAGTGCGATCACGAAAGGCTGGCGGATCGCGCAGCTTCACGGCCATCTCGCGCGCCTGCCGCGCACGCGGCAACGAGCCATTCTCGCTGGAGAATGCTACTCGCAGCCGATCCCGTCGCCATCACGGTCGAGGTGTGGGCCGTATCCCGGATCGCCGCGGTAGACAGGGGCGGCACCAGCTGCCCGAGCTGCCGTGCAGTTCTGGAAGTAGGTCGGGGTTGTTGCTGCTGGCTCAGGCGTTGACGCGAACTGCTGTGGGGCGCTGTTAGCGACCGCTTCGGCTGCGGTGGCGCGCGCTGTGGCTTCGGCTTCGCGTTGCTCTGCTGCCTCTTTGAGGTCAACGGCTTCGAGCTGGGCCGCCACTGCCTGAGTTTTTTCGTCTACCGCTTTGGCGACTTCTTTTTTGGTGGTGGCGAGTTCTTTTTTGCTGGTGGCAAGTTGCTCTGCGATCTCGTCACGGTCTTCGGCGAGCTTCGCGACCGCTTCCTCGTGGGCTTCTTTCTGCTCTTTCAGCTCACTGGCCGTACTCTCAAGCTGTTGCTTGAGGTCATCATGCTCTTGAGGGTCGATTGCGTTACTGGAGCTGCCTGCGCCGATCGACACGCCCAGGAGTAGTGCCACAGTGCCGGTAGTGACGGTACCCCAGAGAGGCGCCGTTCGGCGTTTCTTCCCGTCGTCGGGTGCGGGTGCTTCTTGCTGTGCCGTTTTGGTTCGGGAGAAAGCGGCGTTCAGAAGATTGCGTAGTCGGGCACGCACTGTTGTGGTCGCGCCCTCTTTTGAGGAGGAGTCGGTCATGTCTCGGATCATGGCATAGTTTTAGCGGCCCACAGTTTTTGTGACGCATTCGTTATTTGGTGAGCCGGGTGGGCTGACTCCTTGAGGCAACGTCGTTCGACGCTGCGCTGCGAACAGGTGACGACACGCCGATCCGCCACAATTACGACTCGCGGGTGCGCGGTGGCATCTTCCGTGGCCTGATGGCCTGTGAACCCTGGCTTCGTAGGGGAGTTCTCGGGTTGCGGAATTCAGGCGACGAAAAAGTGTGTAGAATCATCGTTGTGCCTTCAGCGTCGTAGCCCGCAATATTGCGGCGAAGACTCCGGCACCTACCAACGTGCGCTTTCAGGCTCACATGAGGTAGTGTTGATCCTTGGTTCTCTGTGAATCAAACCCAGCCCGCCCAATGTGGTTGCTTGCGACAACATGGGGTAGGGTGATCTCGGTGCAAAACCGGGGTGTAGCTCAGCTTGGCTAGAGCGCCCGCTTTGGGAGCGGGAGGCCGCAGGTTCGAATCCTGTCACCCCGACTCGGCGTTAAGCCGAAGGCACCGAATGACCAACACACACCATTATGTGAGGGAAACACTTTGTCAGAAACGACCGTTGAAAAGCTCACCCCGACTCGCGCAAAGCTTACCGTCACGGTAACGCACGCCGATCTCGAGCCGCACCTCGAGGGTGCATACAAGACCATCTCAGAGCAGGTTTCTGTTCCTGGGTTCCGTAAGGGCAAGGTCCCGGCTCCAATCATCGATCAGCGCGTCGGCCGTGAAGCGGTCATCGAGCAGGCAGTGAACAACTCACTCGATCACTTCTTCCGCGAGGCGCTCGAGGGCAACGACATCGTCCCAATGGGTCGTCCCTCGGCTGACGTTGAGCAGTGGCTCGACGCGAAAGATCCCGAGAGCACCATGACGCTCGTCTTCGAGGTTGAGGTTCGCCCCGAGTTCAAGGTTCCGAAGTACGGCCAGATGAAGATCACCGTCGACGACGCCGAGGTTGACGAGGCTGCGATTGACGCTGAGCTCGATCGCCTGCGCGAGAGCTTTGGCACCCTCGTGGCCGTTGAGCGTGCCGCTGAGAAGGGCGACTTCGTCGAGCTCGACCTCGTTGCCCGTATCGATGGCAACGACGTTGACCAGGCAACCGGTGTCTCGTACGAGATCGGTGCAGGCAACCTGCTCGAGGGTATGGACGAGGCCGTTGAGACCCTCACCGCTGGTGAGTCGACGACCTTCACCTCACAGCTGCTCGGTGGCGAGTACGAGGGCCAGGACGCCGAGATCGAGGTCACGATTACTGCCGTTAAGGTACGTGAGCTTCCCGAGGCTGACGACGAGTTCGCGAAGACCGCGAGCGAGTACGACACGATCGCAGAGCTGCGCACCAGCCTCGCCGAAGAGGTTGCGAAGAGCGCCGTCTTCACGCAGGGTGCACAGGCACGCGACCTGCTCATCGAAAAGCTCCTTGAAAAGGCCGCTATTCCCGTTTCAGAAGAGCTCGTAAACGAAGAGGTTCACCGTCACCTCGAGGCTGAGGATCGCCTCGAAGACGATGAGCACCGCGCAGAGGTTGAAGAGCAGACCTCGAAGCAGCTCCAGATGCAGCTCCTGCTCGACGCGATCGTTGAGCAGGAAAAGGTTGAGCCGACTCAGGAAGAGTTCTCGCAGTACATCTTCAACTCGGCTTCGCAGTACGGCATGGAGCCACAGCAGTTCATCCAGGCGCTCTCACAGGGCGGCCAGCTGCAGCAGGTGCTCGGTGAGGTTACCCGCAACAAGGCCCTCGCGGTTGCTCTGTCGAAGGTCAAGGTTGTGACGAAGTCAGGCGATGCCGTCGATCTCAGCGAGTACACCGCTGTCGACAAGGGCGAAGACAAAGCTGACGAAAAAGACGCGAGCGAAGAGGCGGCTGAGTAGTTTCTCACCGCTTTCACTCAGGGCAGGGCTTCGGGGTTTCCCGGGGCCCTGCCCTTTTGTGTGCCGAGGGCGAACACCGCGATGTTTACGAGAATTCTTCGGTAGTCTCGATCCCAGTAGATACGTTGAATGGAGCTACACATGGTTGAAACGGCAATGCGCCCCGACAGTGTTTTTGATCGCCTCCTGAAGGACCGGATTATCTGGCTCGGCTCTGAGGTGCGAGACGAGAACGCTAATGAGATTTGTGCAAAGATGCTTCTGCTCGCGGCAGAAGATCCAGAGGCAGATATTTACCTGTACATCAACTCGCCTGGTGGATCAATCACCGCTGGCATGGCCATCTATGACACGATGCAGTTCGTGCCCAATGACATCGTGACCGTCGGTATCGGTATGGCGGCATCGATGGGGCAGTTCTTGCTCACCGCAGGCACCAAGGGCAAGCGCTACATCACCCCGAACGCTCGCGTACTCTTGCACCAGCCCCACGGTGGCTTTGGCGGCACCGCGAGTGACATTCAGACCCAGGCTGCGCTCATCGTCTCGATGAAGAACCGTCTCGCGGCGATTACCGCGGCTCAGACCGGTAAGACGGTCGAGCAGGTCAACGAAGATGGCGATCGTGACCGTTGGTTCACCGCTGAAGAAGCACTTGAGTACGGCTTTGTCGACTTCATTCGTGAGTCGGCGAGCGAGGTCGTTGGCGGCGGCGGAACGCACGCGTAAGCACTGAGTAACGGAGAACCAGACATGTCACAACTGCAAATGCCCGAATCACGGTACATTCTTCCCTCATTCGAAGAGCGCACAGCGTACGGCTTCAAGAACACCAACCCATACACCAAGCTTTTCGAAGACCGCATCATCTTTCTCGGTGTGCAGGTCGATGATGCCTCAGCCGACGATGTTATGGCCCAGCTGCTCGTGCTCGAGAGCCAGGACACCGAGCGCGACATTACGATGTACATCAACTCGCCCGGCGGATCATTCACCGCGATGACCGCTATCTATGACACGATGCAGTACATTAAGCCGCACATCCAGACCGTCTGCCTCGGCCAGGCAGCCTCGGCCGCAGCGGTTCTGCTCGCAGGAGGAACCCCGGGCAAACGCCTCGCGCTTCCGAACGCACGCATTCTGATTCACCAGCCTTCATCGGGCCAGGGCGGGCAAGGTCAGGCCTCTGATATCGAGATTCAGGCGAAAGAGATTCTGCGCATGCGTGAGTGGCTCGAAGAGACGCTCTCGAAGCACACGAACAAGTCAATTGAAGAGGTGCACCGCGATATCGACCGAGACAAGATTCTCGGCGCTCAGGAGGCGCTCGAGTACGGTCTCGTAGACCAGGTGCTGACGAGCCGTAAGAACCCACTCTAAGCAACGTATGATCGACGCGCCACGGCAGCCCCGCGGCGCGTCGATCAGCTTTGTCAGTGGTACATACTAGGCTCGAAGCAGTAAGAAACTTCACGACCAATCGGAAGGAACATTCATGGCGAAGATCGGTGAAACCGGCGATTTACTGAAGTGTTCCTTCTGCGGTAAATCGCAGAAGCAGGTCGCCCAACTCATCGCTGGCCCGCAAATCTATATTTGTGACGAGTGTGTGAACCTCTGCAATGAGATCATTGAAGAGCGCACACAAGAAGCCGACGCCGTCGAAGAAGAAGCGTTCTCGCTCTCGAAGCCCAAAGAGATAGCTGCTTTTCTTGATGAATACGTGATCGCTCAGAAAGAGGCGAAGCAGTCACTGGCCGTCGCCGTGTACAACCACTACAAACGAGTGAAGGCTCTTCAACGACTATCGCCGGCTGAAGCTGCTTCAGAAGATGTTGAGATTCAAAAATCAAACATTCTGCTCATGGGGCCAACCGGTTGCGGTAAAACGTACCTTGCCCAGTCACTCGCGCGCCAACTGAATGTTCCCTTTGCCGTTGCCGACGCGACCGCCCTGACCGAGGCTGGCTACGTTGGCGAAGACGTCGAGAACATTTTACTCAAGCTCGTGCAAGCCGCTGACTACGACGTGAAACGCGCCGAGACCGGCATTATCTACATTGACGAGATTGATAAGATCGCGCGGAAGTCTGAGAACCCCTCGATTACCCGCGATGTTTCGGGTGAGGGCGTGCAGCAGGCGCTCCTGAAAATTCTTGAGGGCACCGAAGCCTCGATTCCGCCCCAGGGCGGGCGCAAGCACCCCAATACCGAGATGATTCATCTCGACACCACCAATATTCTCTTTATCGTGGCCGGCGCATTTGCTGGCCTCGAAGAAATTATTGCTGCCCGAACGGGCAAGGGCGGGGTAGGGTTTGGCTCACCGCTCAGCACAAAGCAAGATCAAGACGATCTCTTCGCACGGGCCCTCCCTGAAGACCTCCACAAGTTTGGGCTCATTCCAGAGTTCATTGGCAGGCTTCCGGTTATTGCCACCGTCAAACAACTCGATATCGAGTCGCTTGAGCGGGTGCTTACCGAGCCAAAGAACGCGCTCGTGAAGCAGTACCAGCGAATGTTCGAACTCGACGAGGTCGACCTCGAGTTTGAGTCCGGTGCAATCACTGAGATTGCCAAGCTCGCAACCGAGCGAAAAACAGGTGCTCGTGGTCTGCGTGCGATTCTCGAATCGGTGTTGCAACCCATCATGTTCGATATTCCGAGCGACGAAGCAGTCTCGAAGGTGATCATCACCGCAGAACTTATTCGGGGCGAGGCGCCGCCACGCATGCTCGGCACGCGCCCGGCTGCAGCCGCAGAAGAACAGTCGGCCTAGGCTTAGGCTCCGCTGAACTGCACCACCAGCGGTGGCATCGCCGGTCTATCGCTAGCCAGCGTTCAGGGAGCATTCGAAGTTCACGAGCATGGCGGCATCCGCAGCCTCGCCGTCAGTAAACGCCAGCACTTCGCAGAGCCCACGGTCGCTCGTCAGCGTTTGTGCGATTTCATCGCCAGAGGTCTCTTCGCTGACCTGAGTAAAGCCGCCGTCGCCCGCAAACTGCTTCAAGAGCGAACTCGCGGCGTCCTTGTCAGAGGCTTTGACAACGATAAACCACGAGGCGACCGATCGTTCACCCGCATCATCAACGCCCTCCTGAGAGAACGGGAACACGTCGAGCGGCAGGCTTGACGGTAGCGTCGCGCTCTTCTCAACGGGAGTGGGCTTACGCCCCTCGATATCGGTGAGCGTACTGGGATCATCAACCCCGAGTGAGGCGCCGCCGTCTTCTTGCTCGCCAGGAATCTTTGAACCGGGACGGGGAGGGACACTATCGGCACCTGAGGCAGCGGAAGAGAGATTGCCGATCTGGCCAGGCTTCAAGAGAGAACCGGGTGCAACATCGTTCCCGGCACAGCCGCTCAGCGCAACGACGAGGGTTGATACAGCAGCGCCCAGAAGGATCTTCTTCGTAAGTGTCATCTACTCACTCAGCCAATCGTCGTCGTCATCACCGTCAACAGCATCACTCACGGTGCTCTCCATAGTACCGGTCACGACTGAGCCGTTTCTATCGAGCGTAATGACTGCATCGTCAGAGCGGGTACAGACGGGAAGCCCTTCGAGCCATGTTAGCGTCCAGCTGCCCTCGAGACCGTCGGCATCGAGCGCTTCGATGGCTTCGTGCAACTCGACCGGGACCGTGGGGTGCGGGCGAGTGCCTGCACCCCAACGGACTCCGATGCGCATGAACTAGCGTTCCTCGAGCTGTAGGTCAACAGCGAGAATCTCGATGTGAGCCGCTTCAGTAACGGTGTACACAAGCTCTTCAATGTGGCCCACCGAGGTGAGGTCGCCCTCGGCGGCACGAAGCTGCTCGAGCAGCGGCTGCGGGCCGCCAACCTCAACGCGGGTCGCGACCGTCTTTTGCGAGACCTTGGCCGTTGACTTTGCGCCACGAATGCCGATGAGTGCCTGGCTTACAGCGTCGAGCGTTGCCGACGTTGCCGCACCCGAGTGCTCAGTAAGTTCTTCGGCGACCGGCCAGGCGGCCTGGTGCACCGAGCCTTCGTTGAACCACGACCATACCTCTTCGGTTGCAAAGGGAATGAACGGGGCGAAGAGCCTGGCGTATACCGAGAGTGCAATGCGCAGGGCGGCAACTGCTGAGGCCTGAGCCTGGCCGATCTCACCATGAGCGCGGTCTTTGACGAGTTCAAGATAGTCGTCGCAGAAGGTCCAGAAGCTCGACTCGGTGATCTCGAGCGCACGGGCGTGATCGTACGACTCGAACGCGGCGGTCGCGTCACGGACGACGCCCGCGAGGGTCTTCAGCATGCTCTGATCGAGCAGCTCACTGAGCGTCGCACCAGGCGTCGCCTCGAACCCGAGGGTGAACTTCGATGCGTTGAGAACCTTGATCGCAAGGCGTCGGCCGATCTTGATTTGCTTGGGGTTCTGCGGGTCGAATGAGGCGTCGGTACCGAGCTTCGCTGACGCTGCCCAGTAGCGTACGGCGTCAGAGCCGTGCTGGTCGAGCATGCTCGCTGGGGTGACGACGTTACCCTTCGATTTCGACATCTTTTTGCGATCGGGGTCGAGGATCCACCCTGAAATGCCCGCGTTCTTCCAGGGGAGCGTCGAGGCCTCGAGCTCGGAGCGCAGGAGCGTCGAGAAGAGCCAGGTGCGAATGATGTCCTGACCCTGGGGGCGAAGATCGTAGGGGTACACGAGGTCGAAGAGCTCGGCATCGCGTTCCCAGCCGCCAGCAAGCTGCGGAGTGATCGATGAGGTAGCCCAAGTGTCCATGACGTCGACCTCGCCGATGAAGCCGCCTGGTTCGCCACGCTGCTGCTCGGTGTAACCAGAAGGTGCATCGCTCGATGGGTCGACAGGAAGCTGCGCTTCGCTCGGTACGATCGGTGCATCAAAGTTTGGCTCGCCAGCGTCGTTGAGCGGGTACCACACAGGAATCGGTACACCGAAGAAGCGCTGACGTGAAATGAGCCAGTCTCCCGAGAGCCCTTCAACCCAGTTCTCGTAGCGAACGCGCATGAAGTCGGGGTGCCACGAAAGTGCCTTCCCGTGAGCAAGGAGGCGCTCACGCAGGGCTTCGTCGTGGGCGCCGTTCTTGATGTACCACTGCCTCGTCGAGACGATCTCGAGTGGCTTGTCGCCCTTTTCGAAGAACTTTACGGGGTGGGTGATATTGCGGATCTCGCCAATGAGCTCGCCCGAAGCCTGAAGCGCCTCAACGACGATCTTCTTTGCACTGAAAACGGTCTTGCCGGCGATGCTCGCGTAGTGCTCGCGGCCAGCCTCGCTCGTGATGGCCTCGGGAGCTTCTGAGAGCACGCGGCCGTCGAATCCGAGAATCGCTCGGTTTGGCAGGTGGAGCTCGCGCCACCACACCACGTCAGTCACGTCGCCGAAGGTACAGACCATCGCGATGCCCGTGCCCTTATCCTGCTGAGCAAGGTGGTGGGCAACGATGGGAACCTCGACGTCGAAGAGCGGCGTGCGCACGGTCGTGCCGAAGCGGTCTTTGTAGCGCTCATCGTCGGGGTGAGCCACGAGCGCAACACAGGCGGCAAGCAGCTCTGGCCGTGTTGTGTCGATGACGATATCGTCGCTGCCGTCGGTCGGGTGGAACGCGAGGGCGTGATAAGCACTTGGCTGATCGCGGTCTTCAAGTTCTGCCTGGGCAACGGCGGTTCGGAAGGTGATGTCCCACAGCGTCGGTGCTTGTGCCTGGTAAGCCTCGCCACGCTCAATATTGCGAATAAATGCGAGCTGCGAAGCGCGGAGTGACTCGGGGCCGATCGTACGGTAGCTCTGTTTCCAGTCGACCGAGAGACCCAGGGTGCGCCAGAGGTCTTCGAAGAGCTTCTCGTCTTCGAGGGTCAGCTGCTCGCAGAGCTCGATGAAGTTGCGGCGCGACACGGGCTGCTGGTCTGCAGGCTTGATGTTCTTGCCGTCGGTGCCCTGGTGAGGGGGTTCGTAATTCTCGACGTAGGGAAGTGATGGGTCGCAGCGAACGCCGTAGTAGTTTTGCACGCGACGCTCGGTTGGCAGCCCATTGTCGTCCCAGCCCATGGGGTAGAAGACGCGCTTGCCATTCATCCGCTGGAAGCGGGCTACGACATCGGTGTGCGTGTAGCTAAAGACGTGGCCGACGTGCAGCGAACCTGAAGCGGTTGGCGGGGGAGTGTCGATGCTGTAGACGCACTCACGAGTAGCGCCCTCTCGGTTGAAGGCGTAGGTGCCCTGCGCTTCCCAGGTTTCACCCCACTTCTCTTCGAGACCTTCAAGCTTTGGCTTGTCGGGAATGGCAGTCATGACGCTCCTGGATCGTAGTAATGGGTGTGCCACCGTGAAAAACACGGTGGCACATCGTGGCTCACTGGATCATTCTAGCGGGTCTGCTCAGCGTGGCTGCTGCCCGCGATGCTTGCGTGAGAAGGGCGGGAATGGTGGTTAGATTTGCAGAATCGCTCGGGCGATCAAGAAGTAGAGCACGAGGCCGGTCGCGTCGACGAACGTCGTGATGAACGGGTTCGAGAAGACCGCTGGGTCAACCTTGATGGCCTTTGCCGCGATTGGCATTGCGCCGCCGATGGTCGCTGCCACGGTGCACACCGCGATGAGGGTGAGGCCGATGACGGCACCGATTTTGAAGTCGTAGATGAAGCCGGTGATGGTGAACCCGATAAGCCCCAGCATGCAGCCGAGTAAGAAGCCGACGCGTACCTCTCGGCCGATCACCTTCAAGATGTCTTCGGTACGCACATCGTCGAGCGCGAGGGCGCGGGTCACGGTTGTCGCTGCCTGGTTGCCGGTATTACCTCCGGTGCCGATGAGCAACGGCACGAAGAGCGCGAGTACGGTCACCTCGGCGAGGGTGTCTTCGAACACTGAAAGCACCTGCACCGTCAGTGTCGCACCAATGGCCAGTACGAGCAGCCAGACGATGCGCGAGTTAACGAGCGTCGAGATTGGGGTCGAGAGATATGGCCGACGCAGCGGCTCAACACCACCCTGGCGCGCCGCGTCTTCTGAATCTTCGAGTTCAAGAATGCGCACCGCGTCGTCAATCGTGAAGATGCCGACGAGGCGACGTTCACGGTCGACGATCGGCATCGCATTCACGGTGAGGTCGGCCATGCGGCGGGCGACGACCTCGGCTTTCTCGGTTACGACCGCGGTGTAGGGGTCTTGCATGAGCGTTCCAATGAGCGTTCCAGGCTCGGCGCCGAGCACCTGCCTGAGGCTCACCACGCCAATGACGTGGCGGCTCTCATCGATGACCGGAATGAGATAAATAGTCTCGGCCTCGTTGAGATCCCGCTTCACGCGCTCCATCGTCGTCTCGACGGTGTAGCTCTCTTTCGTCGAGATGAGCTCGGGGCTCATGCGGCGGCCGATCGAGCCGAGCGGGTAGCCCATGAGCGCAGAGGTTACCTGGCGTTCTTCGGCAGACAAGCCTTTCAGGAGCCGCGGGGCAACCTTTGACGGCAGCTCGTCGAGCAGCCAGACCCGATCGTCTGGGTCAAGCCCGGTGAAGATCTCGGCAACCTCTGAGTCTTGCAGCCCGTGCAAGAGGTCGCCCTGCAGTGCGGGATCGAGTAGTTCGAAGACGGCGAGGGCGCGATCTTTTTGGAGCAGACGGTACAGAACAGCGCGGTGCTGCTCGCTCAAGCGCTCGAGCACGAGCACGATTTCGTCGACCGAGAGCGGGGTCAGGGTGTGCGACACGGCGACAAGGTCGCGGTCGGTTACTTGCTGAACCACGGTGTCAACGATGTCGTTGATGTTAACGTCTGCTACTTCTGGGGTCATAGCGATCTCACTTTGGTGTTGGGCACGGTGCACATGCACCGCCAAGGAACGATGAATCGTTGGGCCACGTGTGGGCCCGCAAAGCGCCGGAGATCGAAAGCCCGAACCATGAAGCGCGTCGCGCTTCGATTACCGGGTGAAACCATGGAGGCGGATCTCCGGCCTCGGACTAGAACTGTCTGAAGACATCGGGACTTCTCACCTCACTTCGGTAGGGAGTGGAGCGCGGCATGCGCTGGCTGCACCCATACGTGCGCCATATCGTCAACTCTAGCAGGTGAACCTGTGCCACATAGTGGCTTGTGGATGAACGGTTTACGCTGCAAATTGCGCGATATAGAGCATATCGGAAGCCGTCTTGCGCTACGCTGTTGTGCAACGACTTTGAACCGGCAATCACCGGGGAGTTTTTGGAAGAACGGCGCGCGGCAACGCGTGCTCAGTAGAACCGAACGGTTACGGCCCGTTATCACCGAATGAAGTGACGCGTCAGTGATCCTGATACGTAAAGCGGGTGGTACCGCGGGGAACGCTCCCACAGCGATCCTCGTCCCGGCAAAGAATGTATTGCCCGGAAGCCGAAGGACCCCATGTCGTACCCCAAGCAGTCACACAGTAGCGCCGCAGCAGGCGCATCATTTGGAGTAACCCCGTCGCCGCGTTTTCCCGAGATTGAGACGCAGGTGCTCAAGTTTTGGGCCGAAGACGACACCTTTCGCGAGTCGATTCGCCAGCGCGAGGGTTGCGATCAGTGGGTCTTCAACGACGGCCCTCCCTTCGCGAACGGACTGCCGCACTACGGCCACTTGCTGACCGGCTACGCCAAAGACGTTTTTCCGCGCTTCCAGACCATGATGGGCAAGAAGGTTGAGCGCCGCTTCGGCTGGGACACCCACGGCTTGCCGGCAGAGCTTGAGGTCATGAAGCAGCTCGGCATCACCGAGAAGAGCGAGATCGAAGAGATGGGCATCGCGACATTCAACGCGAAGGCCCGTGAATCGGTGCTCATGTACACCCGTGAGTGGGAAGAGTACGTCACGCGTCAGGCCCGTTGGGTCGACTTCGAGAACGACTACCGAACGCTCAACGTCGAGTTCATGGAGAGCGTGCTCTGGGCATTCAAGCAGCTCTACGATAAGGGCCTTGCGTACGAGGGGCACCGCGTGCTGCCGTACTGCTGGCGTGACGAGACCCCGCTGTCGAACCACGAGCTTCGTATGGACGATGACGTGTACCAGATGCGTCAGGACCCGTCGGTCACGGTCGCTTTCCCATTCACGGGTGCGAAGGCTGCTGAGCTCGGCATCGAGGGCGTTCGCGCGCTTGCTTGGACGACGACCCCCTGGACGCTGCCCACGAACGCAGCTCTCGCGGTTGGCCCAGAAATCGAATACGCCGTCGTCGCGGCCGGCCCGCTTGGCGCGAGCGATGGCGGATCATCGGGCGAGGCCCGATACCTGCTCGCCCGTGAGCTCGTCGCGAACCACGCGAAAGATCTCGGCTACGAGAGCGGGGAAGCGGCGATCGAGGCTGTCGAACGCACGCTCAAGGGTGCGGAGCTCGCCGACGTGCAGTACGAGCCCGTGTTCGATTACTTTGCCGACGCCGAGGTGTGGGGCACCGAGAACTACTGGCGCGTGCTCGTCGACGATTACGTTGGGGCCTCTGACGGCACCGGCGTCGTTCATCAGTCGCCAGCGTATGGCGAAGACGATATGCGCATCACCAATGCCGCTGGCATGCCGACGATCGTGAGTCTCGACGAGGGCGGCCGCTTTATCAAGGCCGTGGGTGACGTGGCAGGCGAACTCTGGTTTGAGGCGAACCGGCCACTGATCCGCCTCTTGCGCGAATCGGGTCGCCTCTTGCGTGAGCAGAGCTACGAACACTCGTACCCGCATTGCTGGCGCTGCCGCAACCCTCTCATCTACAAGGCCGTCTCGAGCTGGTTCGTGAGCGTCACGAAGATCAAGGATCGCCTGCTCGAGGTCAACGAGGCCATCAACTGGGTGCCCGCGAACGTGAAGCACGGCCAGTTCGGCAAGTGGCTCGAGGGTGCGCGTGACTGGTCGGTGAGCCGCAACCGCTACTGGGGCAGCCCGATCCCGGTGTGGAAGAGCGACGACCCTGAGTACCCGCGCGTCGACGTCTACGGCTCGATCGAAGAGATTGAACGTGACTTCGGTCGCGTATCGCGCAACGAAGCGGGCGAGGTCGACCTGCACCGCCCGTACGTCGACGATCTCACGCGGCCGAACCCAGACGATCCGACCGGCAAATCGACGATGCGCCGCATCGAAGACGTCTTTGACGTGTGGTTCGACTCGGGCTCGATGCCGTTTGCCCAGGCCCACTACCCGTTCGAGAACCAGGAGTGGTTCGAAGAACAGCAACCCGCCGACTTCATCGTCGAGTACATCGGGCAAACGCGCGGCTGGTTCTACGTGCAGCACGTGCTCGCAACCGCGCTCTTCGACCGCCCAGCGTTCAAGAACGTCATCAGCCACGGCATCGTGCTCGGATCAGACGGCAACAAGATGTCGAAGTCGCTGCAAAACTACCCCGACGTTAACGAGGTGTTTGACCGTGACGGTTCAGACGCGATGCGCTGGTTCCTCATGGCATCACCCGTCGTGCGAGGTGGCAACCTTATCGTCACCGAAGAGGGCATTCGTGAGGGCGTGCGCCAGTTCATTCTGCCGCTCTGGAACACCTGGTACTTCTTCAGCCTCTACGCGAACGCCGACGGCTTCGAGGCGAGCTGGAGTACCGACTCGACCGATCCGCTTGATCGCTACATTCTCGCGAAAACGGGACAGCTTGTGCGCGACGTCGAGCAGCACCTTGGCGATCTCGACACGACCACCGCTGCCGAGGCGCTGCGCGACTACGCCGAGCTGCTCACGAACTGGTTCGTGCGCCGCTCTCGCGACCGCTTCTGGGAGGGCGTCAACGGGGCGAACGGCAAGCCTGAAAACGCTCAGGCATTCAACACGTTGTTCACCGTGCTTGAAACGCTCACCCGGGTGGCGGCTCCCATGGCGCCGCTCGTGACCGAGGAAATCTGGCGTGGGCTCACCGGTGGCCGCTCGGTGCACCTCACCGATTGGCCCGACGCGAGCGCGTTCCCCGTCGACAACGAGCTCGTCGCGGCGATGGACGAGGTGCGTCAGATCACCTCTCAGTCACTCGCGCTGCGCAAGGCCGAGCGCCTTCGTGTGCGCCTGCCTCTCGCCGACCTCACGGTTGTCACGAGCCGCCCAGACGCGATTGCTCCGTTCAGTGCGATTCTGCGCGACGAGCTCAACGTGAAGCACGTCTCGCTCGTGGCCCAGGACGAGAACAGCGCGGCTGAGCACGGCATTGTGCACTCACTGTCGGTGAACGCCCGTGCGGCTGGCCCGAGGCTCGGCAAAGACGTGCAGTTTGCCATCAAGGGCGCGAAGACCGGTGATTGGTCTGAAGAAAACGGCGTCGTGACGGCGGGCGGCTTTGCGCTGGAACCCGGCGAGTACGATCTCACGCTCACCGTGAGCGATGCTGCAACCGAGGGTCAGGCGGTTGGTCTCATCGCGGGTGGCGGCTTCGTGCTGCTCAGCACCGTGACGACCCCCGAACTCGAAGCCGAGGGTGTCGCTCGTGACGCGATTCGCGGTGTACAAGAAGCCCGCAAGAACGCCGGCCTCGACGTGAGTGACCGCATTGAGCTGACGCTCGGTGCTTCGCCAGAGAACGCAGCCGCGCTGAACGCCCACGCCGAGTTCATCGCGAGCGAAACCCTCTCAACCGGGCTCGCCGTCGAATCACTCGAAGCCGCGGCTCTTGAGAACGAGCCAGCCGCCGGTGCCGCAGGGGTCGTTTCACGCGCGAGCGCACTCGGCGCGGCGAAAGAACCCCTCATCATCACGATCAACGCAACCGCGGCACGCGCCGCGAAGGAGGACTAGTGGGCGCATCGAGCACCGCAGAGGTGTACGCAGAGCTGCTCTCGCGAACTGGCGAGGCGCAGCCGCGACCCAGGCTTGACCCGGTTCGCAGGCTCACCGACCTGCTCGGCCAGCCGCAAAACCTGTTTCCGGTCATTCACGTGGGCGGCACGAACGGGAAGACGACGACGGCCCGAGTTATCGAGTCGTTGCTGAGGGCCTACGGGCTGAAGACGGGGCTTTTCACGAGCCCGCACCTCGTTGACTTCACCGAGCGCATTCAGCTTGAGGGCGAGCAGATCAGTGAGGCGGCGCTCGTCGCCGCGTGGGAAGAAATGCAGCCTGCGCTCGAGATCGTCGATACTGAACTCGCGGCGAAGGGCGAGCTGCCGATTACGTACTTCGAGGCGCTTGCCGCGCTCGCATACACCGCCTTTGCCGACGCGCCCGTCGAGGTCGCCGTTGTCGAGATCGGCATTGGTGGTGAGTGGGACGCGACGAACATTACCGATGCTGAGGTCTCAGTGATCACGCCGATCGGCCTCGACCACGTGCACATTCTCGGCGATACCGTTGCTGAGATCGCGCGCACGAAGGCCTTCATCGTGAAAGAAGGGAAGACGCTCGTGACCGCGGCGCAGGAGCCCTCGGCGCTCGCTGAGCTCGAGGCGCGGGCCGAGACTGTCGGATCGCGCATGCTTGTCGCCGAGCGAGATTTCTCGCTGCGCGCAGACGTGAGTGGCGTGGGCGGGCGCATCGTCGAGATCACGGGTATCGCTGGAACCGAGTACGAAGGGCTGTTCATTCCGCTCTACGGGCCACATCAGGCCGAGAACGTGACGCTCGCGGTTGCCGCCGTCGAGGCGTTTCTCGGGGCCGAACGCCCGCTCCCAGAGGATGCGCTTGAGCAGGGCCTCGGCAGCCTCACCTCGCCCGGAAGGCTGCAGCCGATTGGCGTGCAGCCACTCGTGCTTGTTGACGCGGCGCACAACCCGCACGGCGCAAAGACACTTGCGACCGCGATGAGCGAATCGTTCAGCTTCTCAGATCTCATGCTCATCGTCGGCACGTTCGCCGATAAAGATGCACGGGGCATTCTTGAGGCGCTGCTGCCACTCACGCCAAACGTGTACGTGGTAGGGATCCAGTCAGAACGGTCCCGTGACCCTGAAGAGCTCGCGAGGCTTGCCCTCGAGGTTCGACCGGACGTCAACCTGCAGCTCTTCGACGAGCTTGAAGAAGCCGTCGAAGAGGCTCGTGGCTGGGCCGAAGAGGCTGACGGCCGCGGCGTGCTCATCGCAGGTTCAGTTTTTCTTGCGGGCGAGGCTATCTCGCTCGCCCGCCAGGCAGATTGGGGAGCTGAAGTATGACGCACAACGCTGGCCAGGACGCCGACGACCTCGTGCTCTCGCCGAGTGAGCAGCGGGCCCACAACCTAGCGCTTCGCGCGAGCGGAACGAAGAAAACCTCGACGCAAAAGTCACTCGCGTCGATCGCGCTCGGCTTCGAGCTGTTCGTCGTGTTTCTTATTGGGCTCACGCTCTTCGGGCTCGGCGTCTTCGACCCAGCCTGGGTTGGGCTCGTGATCGGTGGCGTCGCCTGCCTGCTCATTATCGTTGCCCTCGGGCTGATGCGAATGGGAAACGTCGGCATCATTCTTGGGTGGGTCGTGCACGGTCTCTATTTCGTTGGCGCCTTTTTTCTCGTGCCGATTCTGTTCGTGGGCCTCATCTTCACTGGCTTGTGGCTCTACTGCATGTGGAAAGGCGCTCAAATTGACCGCATGCGCGAAGCTAGACTGTAAGTAACCGTTTATCACAACCAAAGGGAATTATTGTGGCTGTTGAAGAAACACTCATCCTCGTCAAACCAGATGGCGTCAAGCGTAACCTCGTCGGCGAAATCTTGCGCCGGGTCGAGGCAAAGGGGTATGAAATCGCTGACCTGCGCATGGTGCACGCCTCACGTGCGCTGCTCGCTGCCCACTACGAAGAGCACGAGGGCAAGCCCTTCTATGAGCCGCTCGTAGAGTTCATGTCGTCGGGCCCCGTCGTTGCCATTCGCGCGCGCGGCGAGAGGGTCATCGAAGGATTCCGTTCACTCGCTGGCTCGACCGAGCCGACGAGCGCCGCCCCCGGGACGATCCGTGGCGACCTCGGTCGCGACTGGGGAACGAGTGTTCAGCAGAACCTCGTTCACGGCAGCGACAGCACGCTGAGTGCAGAGCGTGAGCTCGCACTCTGGTTTGTATAATATTCGAACACCCGTTCGAAGCTTATCTTGAGCTTAGGGGCGTACGCTAAGGGTATGGAAACTACCCGAAGCGTGCGCCCCTTTGAGGTTATTAGTGAGTATGAGCCGAACGGCGACCAGCCTCAGGCCATCGCCGAGCTGGCCTCCCGCATCAACGCGGGAGAGACCGATATCGTGCTCCTCGGCGCCACGGGTACTGGTAAGTCGGCAACGACCGCCTGGCTCATCGAAGAGGTGCAGCGGCCCACGCTCGTGCTCGCCCACAACAAGACGCTCGCCGCACAGCTTGCGACCGAGTTTCGGCAGCTCTTGCCGAACAACTCGGTTGAGTACTTCGTCTCGTACTACGACTACTACCAGCCAGAGGCCTACGTGCCGCAAACCGACACCTTCATTGAGAAGGACTCGTCGATTAACGACGAGGTCGAACGCCTGCGCCACTCGACGACGAACGCGCTGCTCAGCCGGCGCGACGTCGTCGTGGTGAGTACGGTCTCGTGTATTTACGGCCTGGGTAAGCCTGAAGAGTACTACGAGGCGATGGTGCCACTCGCGGTGGGCGATCAGGTCGATCGTGACGCTATCCTGCGCCGCTTCGTTGACATGCAGTATCAACGCAACGACATCGAGTTTGTGCGCGGCAACTTTCGAGTTCGGGGCGACACGGTCGAGATTATCCCGATGTACGAGGAACTCGCGATTCGCATCGAGTTCTTTGGTGACGAGATCGACGCGCTCTACTACCTGCACCCGGTCACGGGCGAGACCATCAAAGAGGTCGAGACGGTTTCGGTCTTTCCAGGTTCGCACTATGTCGCAAGCCACGACGTCATGCAGCGGGCCATGGGCGACATTGCCGACGAGCTCGACGCGCGGCTGAATGAGTTGCACGCTCAGAACAAGCTCGTTGAAGAGCAGCGGCTCAAAATGCGCACGACGTTTGACCTCGAGATGATGGAGCAGATCGGTTTTTGCTCTGGTATCGAGAACTACTCGAGGCACATTGATGGGCGCCAGCAGGGCGAGGCCCCGCACTGCCTCCTCGACTATTTTCCCGATGACTTTCTCGTCGTGATCGATGAGTCACACGTCACGGTGCCGCAAATTGGTGCGATGTACGAGGGGGACTCCTCGCGTAAGCGCACGCTCGTTGATCACGGCTTCAGGCTGCCGTCTGCCCTCGATAACCGCCCGCTCACGTTCAATGAGTTCAAAGACCGTGTTGGCCAGACGGTATACCTCTCAGCGACCCCCGGCAAGTACGAGATGGAGCTGGCCGACGGTGTGGTCGAGCAGATCATTCGCCCCACGGGCCTCATCGACCCAGAGATCGTCGTCAAGCCAACGCAGGGGCAAATTGATGACCTGCTCGAGCAGATCAAGATTCGCGCCGAGAAAGATGAGCGCGTGCTCGTCACGACGCTCACGAAGAAGATGGCCGAACAGCTCACGGCGTTTCTCGAAGAGTCTGGGGTGCGGGTACGCTACCTGCACTCAGACGTCGACACACTGCGGCGCGTCGAGCTGCTGACCGAGCTTCGCGCCGGCGTGTACGACGTGCTCGTTGGCATCAACCTGCTGCGTGAGGGCCTTGACCTTCCCGAGGTGTCGCTCGTCGCGATTCTCGACGCCGATAAAGAGGGCTTCTTGCGCTCTTCAACCTCACTTATTCAGACGATTGGTCGTGCCGCGCGTAACGTGTCGGGCGAGGTGCACATGTATGCAGACCGTATTACTCGGTCGATGCAGGAGGCCATTGACGAGACGCAGCGTCGCCGTGAGATTCAGGTGGCATACAACACCGAACACGGTATCGACCCACAGCCGCTTCGCAAGAAGATCGCTGACATTACCGAGATGCTGAACCGTGAGGCTGCCGATACGACCGAACTCATCGAGTCCTCGGCCGCGGGCAAGAAGCGTACCGGTTCGGGCGCGGCTGCGAAGCGCTCGGGCGCCGAATCAGGCGGCACCGAACTCGAGCAGCTGATCGTCGAACTCACTGACCAGATGCTGGCTGCCGCCGAAGAGCTCAAGTTTGAGCTTGCCGCGCGCCTGCGTGACGAGATCGGCGAACTGAAGCGCGAGCTTCGCGGGATGGCTTCGGCTGGCCACGCTTAGGCCCTGATGGTGGTCGCCATTTGTTTGGCTGCTAGAGCACCGAGTAGCCGTAGCGGGATGCGGTCGCCTCGATGATACCGGTGAGTTCTGGCCGATCGAGCGTGAGGAGCGCATCGGGGTGCGCCGGGAGTGCGTCTTGGCTGCGAAGCCAGAGGGCGCTGATTCTCGTGTGAGGCATGAGTGACGACGCCGAGAGCACCCCGTCGACCTCGGGGTAGCGGCGGGCTATGGCCCGTGACCACTCCCGTGAGCGCTCACGCGAGCCAGACATGACCGCTGCATTGCCGCCGGCAACGGTGAGCCAGTCGCTGTCGCTGAGGTTCAGCAGCGTCAGCTCTCGGGTCACGCTGAAAAACGCGAGCGCGGGGGTGTTGAGGCCTCTCGTGATAACCCGTTTGCGCTGAAAGCACTCGATGAGGCACGTTGCAAGCGTAGACATCGCCGCATCGCCTTCGAATGCCTCACCAACGGGCTTCGCCTGCCCTGCGGGCTGGGCGCTGAGTTCTGGGACCGCGTACATGACTCCGTACCCAGCGTGCTCCTGTGGCGGGTTTGGGTGCGGATCGAAGCGTGCGTCGACGGGCCCGTATGACCGGTATGCGTTCCAATCGCTGGGGTACGGACCCGCGGTGTTGAAGACCCGCGCAAACATGGTGCCTGCGGCAATCGTGCTGCACCATGAGTGATCGCCCGGAAGGTCGGGGAACTGTGCCGGGTTCGGAGTAGGGGCCTCTTCACTCATGGCCGTTAGAGGGCCCTGCTGAGTTCGCCCTGCATGATCTGAGCCGCAGTTTCGTGGCTGCCTCCTGCTTGAAGCCACGAAGCGATCGAGTGCTCGACGCTATCGATGGTGAGAAGGGAGGAGGGCCAGGTGAGCGCGCGCTCTACGAGCGTGAGTGGGGTGGTCGGAGGAATCTCTTTGGCAACCGTGCTCCAGCCGGGTAGCTCGCCGCCATCAAAAAACTGGAACGCGGGAAAGTGCCAGCCGTCGCTGTGGCGTCTTGCGAGGAGCGTATGGTCGGCGGCGCGTTGCCGCACCCGCGCGGTACTCACGTGGAGCAGGGAAGCGACTTCGGTTGCGCTGAGTGAGATGGTATCGACTCGGCGCTCTGTGAGCAACGACTGAGCAGTCGTGCTCAGGTGGCTCTGCTGCTCTGCCATGTTCGTCGTGACACCGAAGCGCTCGAGCGCTGAGACCTCAGCGACGGTGAGGTTGTGCGTGCTTGGCGCACTGGTCTCGGCGAGGCGTTCAAGGAGTTCTTCGGCGGTTGCAAGCTGCCTCGGGTCAAAGCTTGTGACCAGGGCAAGAACGCGATCACGAACCGGCGCTGTTTCGTGTGCCTGGGCTGACATGACCATCTCCTTACGGTTGCTTACGTCAATAGTAAGCGTAAAGAGCGCCGAGAGCAAGGGGAATGTGGGCAGCATCGATTCGTACATAGGTTCGAATATTCCCAGCTTTAGGGCCTACAATAGAGGGGTGCAAAGAGAAGAATCGACCCCATTGCGTTCATCGGCCGCCCACGCAACACTGAGCGTGAAGGGGGCACGCGAAAACAACCTCGACAATGTTGACATCGAGATTCCTCGTGACTCGATGGTCGTCTTTACGGGACTTTCTGGCTCGGGCAAGTCGAGCCTCGCGTTCGACACGATCTTCGCCGAGGGGCAACGACGCTACGTCGAGTCATTGAGCGCCTACGCTAGGCAGTTTCTCGGGCAAGTCGATCGACCTGATGTCGACCTGATTGAGGGGCTCAGCCCCGCGGTCTCTATTGATCAGAAGTCAACAAACCGCAACCCGCGCTCGACCGTCGGCACGATCACTGAGATTTACGACTACATGCGATTGCTCTGGGCACGCATTGGCACGCCGCACTGTGCGGTGTGCGGCGCAACGATTCAGGCGCAGACGGTGCAGCAAATCGCTGACCAGCTCATGGCTCTTCCCGAGGGAACGCGCTACCAGCTCCTCGCGCCAGTCGTCGTGCAGAAGAAGGGCGAGTTTGTCGACCTCTTTCAAGATCTCCACTCGCAAGGTTTCTCTCGCGCGGTTGTCGATGGTGAGGTCGTGCAGCTCGCCGATCCGCCAAAGCTCAAAAAGCAGGTGAAACACACGATTCACGTCGTTATTGACCGGCTCGTTGCGAAGCCAGACGGGCTTGGACGTCTGACTGACTCGCTTGAAACGGCGCTACGCCTCGCCGGCGGCATCGTCGAGGTCGACTTCGTCGATCGTGACGCCAAGGCCGACGACCGCAGGGCGACGTTCAGTGAGAAGATTTCGTGCCCCAACCAGCACCCCGTGACGCTCACCGAAATTGAGCCGAGAACGTTTTCGTTTAACGCGCCCTTTGGAGCGTGTTCGACCTGTCACGGTATTGGAACCTCGCAATCGGTTGATCTCGATCTCGTGCTCGGTGACCCTGAGCTCTCGATCAACGAGGGCATTCTTATCCCCTGGACGAGCCAGGGCAAAACCCTTTACAACTACTTTGAGCGCACGCTCGTGGCTCTCGCGAAAGAGCTTGACTTCTCACTGAAAACACCGTGGAAGAAGCTTCCCGAAGAGGTGCAAGAGGCCGTTCTCTACGGCAACAACTTCAATGTGGGGGTCAAGTGGCGCAACCGCTTTGGCCGTGAGGTGAAGTACACGACCGGTTTCGAGGGCGTTGTTCCGTGGGTCGAGCGCCAGTTTCAAGAGGTCGAATCAGATTCACGCCGCGACCGGCTCTCAGAGTTTTTGCGCGAAGTGCCGTGCTCGGCCTGCGGTGGCAAGCGACTCAAACCCGAGGTGCTCGCCATCACGATTAACGATTCATCGATTGCTGACGCTACCGAGCTGAGCCTTACCGACGCGCGCGCCTTCTTCGAGGGCGTCGAGCTGACCGAGCGCCAGCAGCAAATCGCGGCGCAGGTGCTCCGTGAGATTCGCCTTCGCTTCGAGTTCTTGACTGAGGTGGGCCTCGGTTACCTGACACTCGCGCGTTCAGCGGGTTCGCTCTCGGGCGGTGAGGCACAGCGCATTCGCCTCGCGACCCAGATTGGTTCTGGGCTCACGGGTGTGCTGTACGTACTCGACGAGCCGAGCATCGGCCTGCACCAGCGTGACAACCGGCGGCTCATCGAAACGCTCGTGAAGCTGCGAAACCTGGGCAATACGCTCATCGTAGTTGAGCACGACGAAGAGACCATTCAGGCGGCCGACTGGATCGTCGATATCGGCCCGGGTGCCGGTGTCGAGGGCGGTAAAGTCGTGCACTCGGGTGGCTACGAAGCGTTGCTTGCCAACACTGATTCGCTCACCGGTGATTACCTCGCAGGCAGACGCGCGATTGAGACTCCCAAGAAGCGCCGCAAGCGTGACGCGAAGCGGCAACTGAAAATTCAGGGGGCCCGATCAAACAACCTGCAGAACATCGACGTCAACGTTCCGGTCGGTATCATGACCGCGGTGACCGGGGTTAGTGGCTCGGGCAAGTCGACACTCGTCAACGATATTCTCTACCGAGTCATGGCCAACAAGCTCAACGGAGCGAGGCTCGTTCCCGGCAAGCACACCCGCGTGCAGGGGCTTGAAGAGCTCGACAAGGTCGTGCACGTTGACCAGGCCCCGATCGGGCGTACGCCACGGTCGAACCCCGCGACGTACACTGGCGTCTTTGACAAGGTGCGCACGCTCTTCGCCGAGACGCAAGAAGCGAAGGTGCGCGGCTACCTGCCGGGCCGCTTCAGCTTCAATGTCAAGGGCGGGCGCTGCGAAGCCTGCTCAGGCGACGGCACGCTCAAGATTGAGATGAACTTCTTGCCAGACGTTTACGTTGATTGCGAGGTGTGCCACGGGCAGCGCTACAACCGCGAGACGCTGCAGATTCGCTACAAGGGCAAAAATATCGCCGAGGTGCTCGACATGCCGATCGCCGAGGCCGAGGAGTTCTTTGAGCCCATTTCGTCGATCCACCGCTACCTGAAAACGCTCGTAGATGTCGGCCTCGGTTATGTGCGACTGGGGCAGAGCGCCACGACGCTCTCGGGTGGTGAGGCGCAGCGTGTCAAGCTTGCGACCGAGCTGCAGAAGCGCTCTAACGGACGTACGGCCTACGTGCTCGACGAGCCCACGACGGGCCTTCACTTCGAAGACGTTCGTCGACTGCTCGACGTGCTGAATCGCTTGGCCGACAAAGGCAACACCGTCATCATCATCGAGCACAACCTCGACATGATTCGCGCGGCCGACTGGGTCATCGATCTCGGGCCAGAGGGCGGATCGGGCGGTGGTACGCTCGTCGCGCAGGGAACCCCCGAGCAGGTAGCCAAGGTTGCCGAGAGCCATACGGGTCAGTTTCTTGCCGAGATCTTTGCTAAGGAGAAGAAAGAGCGGGCGTGATGGCGGGGTTCACTGACACTCGGGCCGAGTGGAGGCCAAAGAACTCCGAGATACCCACACAACCCGGCGTCTATCGTTTCTCTGACGCCCAGGGCCGCGTGCTGTACATCGGCAAGGCGAAGTCGTTGCGCAATAGGCTGCTCAATTATTTCGGGCAGATGGATCGCCTCGCTCCGCGAACACAGCGCATGCTGCAGCTGGCGCGCGGGGTCGACTGGACGGTGGTGGGAACCGATACCGAGTCGCTCATTCTCGAGCACACGTGGATCAACGAGTTCTCGCCGCCCTTCAATGTTCAATTTCGCGACGACAAGAGCTACCCGTATCTCGCAGTAACACTCGGTGACGAAGCACCAAGGCTCGTTATGACGCGCAACCGTCGGTACAAGGGCGCGAAGTACTACGGACCATATCCCAAAGTGTGGGCCATTAAACAGCTGATGTCGGCCCTGCAGCAGGCGTTCCCAATTCGCACCTGCAACGATGCCGACTACAACCGAGCGATGCGTTCTGGGCGTCCCTGCCTCGGCGGGCAGATCGGCCGGTGTTTCGGCCCGTGCTCAAAGCTCGTCACGGTCGAAGAGCATCGTGTGCGCATCAACCAGCTCGTGGCGTTCTTGAACGGCCAGGACAAGGGCTTCATACGCCGGCTCGAAGATGAAATGCGCACCGCGGCGCTTGAACAAGAGTACGAGCGTGCCGCCGAAGTGCGCGACCAGATCGAAGGAGCAAAACTCGCGCTCGAGCAAAACGTGATGGTGCTCGGCGAGGGCGAAGACCTTGACGTGTTCGGCTTTGCGATGGACGATCTCTCGGCGGCGGTGCACATGTTCATTGTGCGTGACGGTCGCATTCGCGGCGAGCACGCTTGGGTGGTCGATGTCGAACTTGATAACACCATGGGCCGTCTCGCAGAGTTCGCCCTGCAATCGGCTTACGACCTTGAGTCGGTTCCGCCGACGATTCTCGTTCCCGCAATTCCCGAGAGCGCGAAAGAACTCGTTACCGCGCTCAGTGATCATCGCCCGCGCGGGGGCAAGGTGAACGTTCTTGTGCCAGAACGAGGTGAGAAGAAGCAACTGCTTGACAGGGCGAACTTGAACGCCGGTGAACAGCTCATTCGCTACAACATGCGTAGGGCTGCCGACATTGTGACGAGAACCGATGCTCTCGGTGAGATACAAGCGGCGCTCGGCCTCGCGGAGGCACCCCTTCGCATCGAATGTATTGACGTCTCGCACCTGCAGGGCACAAACGTGGTCGCATCCCTCGTCGTGTTTGAAGACGGAATGCCCGCGAAAAATGAATACCGGAAGTACTCCATTGAAGAGACGACCGATGACACCGACTCGATCTATCAGGTGGTCAAACGGCGTGCAAAACGTATCGTCGAGTATCTTGAGAGCGACGGTATCGAGGGAGCCCAGGCCCGCCGACAGGTGCCCCAGCTCATCGTTGTCGATGGCGGACAGCCACAGGTGAACGCTGCGTACCGAGCACTCACCGAAGAAGGTCTCACCTCAGTTGGCGTGTGCGGGCTCGCAAAACGTATGGAGGAGCTGTGGTTGCCCGACGACCCATTCCCGGTCATCTTGCCTCGTTCGAGCGAGGCGCTGTTCTTGTTGCAGCGCCTGCGCGATGAAGCACACCGGGTTGCGATTACGTACCAGCGTGCCAAACGCAAGCGTGACATTCATACGCAGCTCTCAGAGGTGCCAGGACTCGGCCCCAAACGCACGAAACAGTTGCTCAGCCACTTCGGCTCGGTGAAGCGTCTACGGGCTGCGGGAGCGGAAGAAATCGCGACGATCCCCGGCTTTAGTGAGACGCTGGCCCGGGCAATTTCTGAGCATCTTGGCGACGTTCACAACCCGGCCGAAAGCGGTATTCTGAATGCAGCCAATAACACCCCAGGAGCGGAAGAGAAGTGATCGTATGACCGTACACTCGCCAGACCAAGAATTCTTGATCGTCACCGGCATGAGTGGGGCCGGCCGCAGTACGGTTGCCAACGCCCTCGAAGACCTCGGGTGGTACGTGGTTGATAATCTGCCCCTCGCCATGCTGCCGACCCTCGCCGACATGGCAGGTAAATCGGGTGCCTTGCCGAAGATCGCGGCGGTCATCGATATTCGAGGCAACATGGTCTATGAAGAGATTCAGGCGACCATCACTGAGCTGAGCGAATCGACGAAGGTGCGCGTCGTGTTTCTTGACGCCGCCGACGACGTGCTCGTGCGTCGCTACGAGGCCGTTCGCCGGCCTCACCCGCTGCAGCGCGATGCCTCGCTGAGCGAGGGCATTAAACGTGAGCGTGAGCACCTCCTCGAACTGCGCGCAACGAGTGATGTCGTGATCGACACCTCGCGGTACAACGTACACGATCTTTCAAACCAGACCCGCGAGCTCTTCTCAGATGAAGACACACCCGGGTTGAAACTCACGGTTCAATCTTTTGGTTTTAAATATGGGGCACCAACCGATGCCGACCTCATTGTCGATATGCGATTCATTCCCAACCCCTTCTGGGACCCTGAGCTGCGCCCGCTCACGGGGCAAGATCCAGCGGTTCAAGAATACGTTCTTGAGCAGGAGGGGGTCGCTGAATTCCTCGATCACTATGTTGCTGCACTCGCCCCGGTAACGGCCGGATTCCAGAGGGAAAATAAGCGACACGCGTCGCTTGCCGTCGGTTGTACGGGAGGAAAACATCGCAGCGTCGCAATGGCACGCGAACTTGCCGATAGACTAGCGGCTCTGCCCGGTGTCAGCGTGAGTGTTACGAACCGCGACCTGGGCCGCGAATAAGCAACGCCACGTCGCGTTGCATCTCGGGATTACTTACCTCGTTACGACAAGGAGAATCATTGGCGTCGACTGCCGACATTAAAAATGAGCTCGTGACTGTGCGCCCACAGGCCACACGCGAGCGAATTGCTGAAGTGACGACCATTCTGCGTTTTGCAGGAGGGCTGCACGTCATTTCAGGTCGAATTGCTTTAGAAGCTGAGCTGCACACCGCTCACATCGTGCAACGCGTGCGCCGCGATCTGCATGAGATTTACGGTGTGCGTGCTGAAGCAAAGCAGATGCGCCCCTCAAGTAACCGGGGGAGTGCCCCCGAGTTCTTGGTTCGTGTGCTGAACGGTGAAACGCTCGCCCGCCAGCTCGGGTTGCTCGACGCGCAACGTCGTCAGATTCGCGGTTTGCCCAACAATGTCACGACCGGCCGTCGCGAGGAGCTTGCAGCCGCATGGCGTGGAGCCTTCCTGGCTCGCGGAGCACTTATTACGCACGGCCGTTCGATGAGTCTCGAGGTGGTTGCCCCCGGGAACGAGGCCGCGATGGCTCTCGTTGGCGCGGCTGGTCGCCTCGGTATCGCTGCTAAGGCCCGCGAGATTCGTTCGCAGGTCAAGGTCATGATCAAAGACGAAGAGGCAATCGGCGAGATGTTACTCCTTATGGGGGCTCCAAAGGCTCTCGAGGAGTGGAACAACGTGCGCACCCAGCGCGAGAACCGTGCCAACGCCAACAGGCTCGTGAACTTTGATGACGCAAACCTGCGCCGCAGTGCACAGGCATCGGTACACGCGTGCGCAAGAGTGCAGCGCGCACTCGAGATTCTCGGTGACGAAGTTCCCGAACACCTGAGGTATGCGGGCGAGCTTCGCCTGGCACACCGTGAGGCCAGCCTTAACGAGCTCGGTTCGAAAGCTGACCCGGTGCTTACGAAAGACGCGGTCGCTGGCCGCATTCGTAGGCTTCTCGCGATGGCCGACAAAGAGGCAGAGGATCGTGGCATCCCAGGCACCGATATTACGCTGCCCGAGGACACACTGTGATCGTCAAGGGTCACGGTCTACACTGGATAAACACGTAACGAAAGGTGAATGATGACGTACACACTTCCCGAACTTGATTACGACTATGGTGCTCTCGAGCCGCACATCAGCGGCAAGATCATGGAGCTGCACCACTCGAAGCATCACCAGGCATACGTAACCGGCGCAAACGGCGCGGTTGAAGCGCTTGCCGCGGCTCGCGAGTCAGGCGATCTCGCGAACGTGAACAAACTTGAGAAAGATCTCGCGTTCAACCTCGGTGGTCACGTGAACCACAGCATCTTCTGGAAGAACCTGTCACCCAACGGCGGTGGCGAACCAGAAGGCGAAATTGCGGCAGCGATCACCGAGTACTTCGGTAGCTTTGACGGCTTCAAGAAGCAGTTCAACGCCGCAGCCATGGGCGTTCAGGGCTCAGGCTGGTCGGTTCTCGCGTGGGACACACTCGGCCAGCGCGCCAACGTTCAGCAGTTCTTCGACCAGCAGGGCAACCTTCCCGCTGGCACCGTTCCGCTGCTCATGCTTGACGTATGGGAGCACGCCTACTACCTCGACTACCTGAACGTGCGTGCCAATTACGTCGACGCGTTCTGGAACCTTGTGAACTGGGAAGATGTGGCCGCACGCCTTGAGCGCGCACGCACCCAGACAACGGGGCTCATCTAAATGACTCTTGTGGGGCGGGGCACTTCGGTGCTTCGCCCCACAGCTGTGTTCACCGACCTTGTCCCTTCTCGAAAGGCCTACACTCTTGCGCACGATTGAATCACTCGGCGATCTCACGTCGCGCACCGTTTTGGTGCGCGCTGACCTTAACGTTCCGCTCAATGACGGAACGGTTTCAGACGAGGGACGCATCGTTGCCTCGCTACCGACGATCCGCACCCTCAGCGCGCAGGGCGCACGGGTGATCGTCGTGAGCCACCTTGGCCGGCCAGGGGGAGAGGTGAAGCCCGAGCTGTCGTTGCGGCCGGTTGCCTCACGCCTCGGTGAACTGCTTGAAACTGACGTAACCTTCGTCGACGAGACCGTAGGTGCGAAGGCTTCGGCCGTTCGTGAAGCCATGGCCGACGGAGACGTCGTTGTGCTCGAAAACCTACGCTTCAACGCGGCTGAGACTTCAAAAGACGCGGCAGAGCGTCAGGCCTTTGCAGAGCAGCTTGCCCAGGGCGCTGACGCCTTCGTTTCAGACGGCTTCGGTGTGGTGCACCGCCAGCAGGCGAGCGTCACCGAGCTCGCCGCCCTCTTGCCGAGCGCCGCCGGTCTGCTGATCGCGGCCGAATCAGAGGTGCTCGAGCGCCTCACCGAGCGGCCAGAGCGCCCGTCGGTCGTCGTGCTTGGCGGTTCGAAGGTCTCAGACAAGCTCGGCGTTATCGCTCACCTACTCGAGCGAGTCGACACGATTCTCATTGGTGGCGGCATGATGTTCACCTTCCTCAAGGCTCAGGGGCACGACGTTGCCGCGAGCCTGCTCGAGGTTGATCAGCTCGATACCGTACGCGGGTATATGAAGAAGGCCGAAGAGCTCGGCGTAAAACTCGTGCTGCCGGTTGATGCGATTGTTGCCGAGCGCTTTGCCGCCGATGCGGCGCATGAAACGGTCGGGGTCGCCGATATCGCCAACACGGCGTTCGGCGAGAGTGGCATGGGCCTCGATATTGGGCCAGAGAGTGCGAAGCTCTTTGCCGCCGAGATTGCTCAGGCGAAAACCGTCTTCTGGAACGGGCCGATGGGTGTGTTCGAGATGCAGGCCTTTGCCCAGGGCACCCGCGAGGTCGCGCAAGCACTTGTCGACTCTGAGGCCTTTACGGTCGTTGGCGGCGGCGACTCTGCGGCCGCGGTTCGGGCGCTCGGTTTTGCAGACTCATCATTCGGCCATATTTCGACCGGCGGCGGTGCAAGCCTCGAATACCTTGAGGGCAAGTCATTGCCCGGTCTGGAGGTGCTCAAGTGAGCCTCAACACCCGCACCCCGCTTATCGCGGGCAACTGGAAAATGAACCTTGACCACCTTCACGCGATTGCCAACGTGCAAAAGCTGTCGTGGGCGCTCGAAGACGTGAAGCACTCCTACGCCGAGACCGAGGTTGCTGTTTTTCCTCCGTTCACCGACCTGCGTTCGGTGCAGACCCTCCTTGTCGCAGACAAGATGGAGCTGAAGCTCGGCGCCCAAGATCTTTCTCAGCACGACTCAGGCGCCTACACTGGTGACATTTCGGGTCAGTTTTTGCAGAAGCTCGAGGTCAGCTACGTGATCGTCGGGCACTCTGAGCGCCGTGCAATGCATGCTGAGACGAACGAGATCGTGGGGCAAAAGGCCAAAGCGGCGGTCAAACACGAACTCGTTCCCATCATTTGCGTCGGCGAAACGGCCGAGGAGCGCGAAACACGCGCCGAAGCAGAGGTGCCGCGCGAACAGTTGCGTGAAGCGCTGCGCGCACTGACAGCCGGGTCTGAGATCGTCGTTGCCTACGAGCCGGTCTGGGCAATTGGCAGTGGTCAGGCCGCGAGCCCGGCAGATGCGCAAGCCGTCATCGGTGCGCTTCGCGAGCTCATTCGCGAGGAGTGGGGCGCCGAAGCCGCAGCCCAGACGAGAATTCTGTACGGCGGATCGGTCGCGAGCGCTAACGTCGCACACTTCATGGCGCAGCCCGACATCGATGGGGTGCTCGTTGGCGGAGCGAGTCTTGACGCGACTGAATTCTCTAAGATTGCGCAGTTCAGGAAGCACGTTATCGCGGGCTGACCCTGAAGTGCGGGTATACTAAAAAAGTACTCATGTGCTCAAATCGTCGGAAGGGACGTTCACTGTGATTGTTGTCCAGGTGATTTTGCTCGTAATCCTCGTGATCACGAGTCTGCTCCTGACGCTCTTTATCCTCCTGCATAAGGGCCGCGGTGGCGGTCTCTCTGACATGTTTGGTGGTGGGGTGACGTCAAGCCTCGGTTCTTCTGGGGTTGCAGAACGAAACCTCAACAGAATCACGGTCGTCGTTTCGATCGTTTGGTTCTTGAGCATTATTGCATTGGGTCTCTTGACCCGATTCGCGCTCATTTAAGGAGTGATGGAACCATGGCAATTGGAAACAACGCCATTCGCGGGGCTCGAGTAGGCTCGGGCCCAATGGGCGAAAAAGACTACGGTATTCGTGCAGAGCGCACGGCAATCTCGTACTGGGACGCGATGGGCAACGAAACGATTCGTTACTTTGCCTCTGACGTTTCAGAAGACGATATTCCCGAGCAGATTGACTCGCCTCAGTCGGGTCTTCCTGCCGGTCGTGACAAGAACAACCCACCGGTTCTCGAAAAGCCTGAACCGTACAAGACGCACCTCGCGTACGTCAAAGAACGTCGCACGCCCGAAGAAGCAGAAGAGCTTTTGGAGCAGGCACTCCAGAAGCTCCGCAAGCGTCGCGGCACCGCATAAGCGGTAAGCGACACGAAACAACACTTACAGGTGCTGGGCCAAAAGGCTCAGCACCTTTGTGTTTGCTACCCGCAACGCCATGAGCTGACGGTCGAGCCCACGCAGCACCTTCTGATCAGCCATTGCTGCGGTCTCGCAGAGCCAGCCGAGACTCGTAATGGTGCCGGGAACCCGAACATCGTGAGCGGCCTTCTGGTACACGCTCAAGAAGAGCCCACCGGGCTGGCCACCCTTGTGTAGCTGGCCGGTCGAGTGCAGGTAGCTCGGGCCGTAACTCACGGTGGCGGGGGTACCGCTTCGCAATTCGACGGTCTTCGCGAGCGTCTCGAGCGCTTCGCTCCGCTCGGGCAAGAACGCTTGAATGACGACATACGCTGCACCATTGGCCGCACCGATGAACTCGGTGAGTAGGGCATCAAGCGTTTCAGGCTTTGCTTTACTGAGCCCGACTGTCACTTCGAGCCCTTCGCATGGCTCGGTGACATTTGCTGAGAGCAGATCGCCTGGCTTCATGCCACGTGCTGCACGCTTGGTGCGTTCGACGTCTGGCTGGTCAAAGGGGTTCACCTCAAGCAGCATGCACAGGAGCGAGGTCACAACCTCCCAGAAGTAAAAGTGCACTCCAAGGGGTCCGGTAACGGTCATCTCGGCGTCGGCGTCGGCATCAAGGCCAGAAGCCGAGGTCTCGTGCTCACGAAGATGCACGACCATGCCGCCCGTCTGCGTGACGGTCTTGCTCGTGCGCGCGATGGGCAGCAGCCCACGCCCGTCTTTGCCGGTTGACTCGGCGACGAGCTGCTCGATCCACGCGGGAAGCCCTGGAAGCTCGGGTGAGAAGAACTGGGCTGTTCCAGAGCGCTCGACAGCGATCTTCAGTGCGCTTGCGACGCGGATCGCGGGGTTATCGGCGCTATCACGTGAGAGCGCGCGAACGGTCTGAAAGACGCTCGGGGCCACCTCGTCGAGCTTGGCACCGGCAACCATGGCGGGAATCATGCCGAAGACGGTGAGCGCTGAGTAACGCCCGCCCACGTGGGGGTGTCCAAGAATGGTCTTGTAGCCGCGCAAACGCGCGTGCTCTTCGAGCTCAGAGTCGGGGTCGGTAATGACGATGATGCGTTCAGCAGCGTTGATGCCGGCCTTGCTCATGCGGTCTTCGCAAATCGCGAGCTGCGTTCTCGTTTCGCTCGTACCACCTGATTTCGAGCTTACGATCACGACCGATTGCGCGAGCGACTCTGGGCTCATAGTGGCATCGATGAAGTCGGGGTGAATCGAATCGATGGCGATGAGAGGAATGGGGGAGTCGTTCGTCATGACCTGCGGGGCGAGGCTTGAACCGCCCATACCGCACAGCAGCACTCGTGAGTAGTCGATGGTGCTGAGCTTTGTGCAGAGCTCCTCACCCTGTGCAATCACGTCGACGATGTCGCTTGCGGCCGAGACCCAGCCGAGTCGTTCACTGGCTTCTGCTGCTGCGGCTTTGCCCCACAGCGTTGCGTCGCCTTCGCGAAGGCGAGATGCAGCCTTTGACGCGACGAGGTAGTCAATCGAGGCCTCGGCGAGTGCGGCATCGTCAATATCAGCCTTGATGAAAGAACTCATCGTGCGGCCCCCAACTGCTCGGTAACATTTGCGACGAGTTCGTTCCAGGCGTCGTCAAACTTTTCGAGGCCCTCGCGCTCAAGGGTTTCGCTCACCGCGCTGTAGTCGAGGCCAACGGCTGGCAGCTTCGCGATGTTGAGGGCGGCTTCTCGGAGGTGCGTTGCGAGACGGTCTGGCACGATCTCGTCGAGCTCGCTTGCGGCCTGCAGCGTCGCCTCTGGCATCGTGTTCACGGTGTTTGCCGCGACGAGCTCGGTGACGTAGTGCGTTGCTGCGAGGCGCGGATCTTTGACCCCTGTCGAGGCCCAGAGCAAGCGCTGCGGTTGCATACCGACCGAAGTGAGAAACTGTGCACGCTCGGTGCTCGACTGCTCTTCGAAGATCTCGTACGCGACGCTCGCGTTGGCGATCGCAAGCGAACCGCTGAGGGCTTGCACCGAGGCGTCGTTGCTTGCGTCGAGTGCTGGATCAACCGCCGTGTCAAAACGCGAAATGAAGAACGAGGCAACCGACTGAATGCGGGCGATGTCATGGCCGTTGGCGCGCGCCTGCTCAATTCCTGTGAAGTAGGCGTTGAGCACCTCGCGATAGCGGCTGAGGCTGAAGATGAGCGTGACGTTCACACTGATGCCCTTGGCGAGCGTCGCAGTGATCGCGGGCAGCCCCTCGGTCGTCGCGGGAATCTTGATCATCGCGTTCGGACGATCGACGATCGCCCAGAGCTGTTCGGCCCGTTCGACCGTGCGCTCGGCATCGTGTGCGAGTTCTGGCTCGACCTCGATTGAGACCCTGCCGTCGACTCCACCGCTACGCTCGTACACCGGCGCAAAGAGGTCGCACGCCTGGCGCACGTCGTCTGTCGTGAGCCGCGTGAGCGTGTCGGCCGGCGAGAGACCCTCGCTCGCGCAGGCCGCGAGGGCCTCGCCGTAGCTGTGATCATTGCGGATCGCGGCCGAGAAAATGGCGGGGTTTGTCGTCACGCCGACGACGCTGTGGCTCTCGATGAGCGAGGCGAGGTTGCCCGAGTTGAGACGCTCTCGTGAGAGGTCATCGAGCCAGATGCTCACGCCTGCGCTGCGGAGGGCCTCGGTTGCGTGAGTCATGCGCTCACCTCTGCGAGGCTCTCGCGTGCCGCAGCGACCACGGCCTCGGTCGTGATGCCAAACTTCGTGAAGAGGGTCTGGTAATCGGCCGACGCGCCGAAGTGTTCGATCGAGACTGAGCGGCCAGCGTCGCCGACGTACTCGCGCCAGCCGAGTGAGAGGGCCGCCTCGACGCTTACGCGGGCACGAACCTCTTTCGGGAGAACCGAAGCGCGGTACTCTTCGCTCTGCTCGGCGAACCACTCAAGGCACGGAGCCGAGACGACGCGCACGCCGATGCCCTCGGCGCTCAACGTTTCACGAGCTTCGAGTGCCAGCTGCACCTCTGAGCCGGTCGCGATGAGAATGAGATCGAGCGAGTCGGTCGTGGTCTCAGCGAGCACGTATGCACCCTTTCGCACGCCCTCAGCCGACGCGAGGGTCTGGCCGTTTGCTTCTGCAGTGCCGCGTTCGAAGACGGGCACGTTCTGGCGTGTGAGCGCGAGGCCTGTGGGGCCCTCGTGGCGTGAAAGCGTCTCATGCCAGGCGATCGCAACCTCGTTGGCGTCGGCGGGGCGCACAACCGAGAGCTGGGGAATCGCGCGCAGGGTCGCGAGCTGTTCGATGGGTTGGTGCGTCGGGCCGTCTTCGCCGAGCGCAATCGAGTCGTGGGTCCAGACGAAAATGCTTGGCACATTCATGAGTGCAGCGAGTCGCACCGCCGGGCGCATGTAGTCGCTGAAGATGAGGAAGGTGCCGCCGTATGAGCGGGTCTTGCCGTGCAACTGGATGCCGTTCAAGATCGAGCCCATGGCGTGCTCACGAATACCGAAGTGCAGTACACGACCGTAGTCGTTGCCCTGGTAAGCACGGGTCGACCACTCGGCGGGAATAAACGATGCTGCGCCGGGGATCGTGGTGTTGTTTGAATCGGCGAGGTCTGCCGAGCCGCCCCAGAGTTCTGGCATCTTCTCGGCCAGAGCCGCAATGGTCTTGCCGCTCGCCGAACGCGTCGAGACCGAGGTGCCGCCCTCGAAGGTCGGCAGAACCGCTTCAATGCCCTCTGGCAGCTCGTCGCTCTGCAGGCGATCGAAGAGCGCCTTTTTCTCGGGATTTGCAGCCGCCCACTCGTCGAAAGCCGCGTTCCACTCGCTGCGTCGATCCGCACCCCTCGAAAGAGCCTTACGGGTGTGCTCGATAACCTCGGGTGCGACCTCGAACGATGCCTCGGGGTCGAAGCCGAGCGCGGTCTTCAGCCCAGCGAGCTCCTCGCCGCCAAGCTTCGAACCGTGGATGCCGCCGGTGTTCTGTTTGCCGGGTGAGGGCCAACCGATGATCGTCTTGAGAATGATGAGGGTCGGGCGGCCGGTCTCGGCCTTGCCAGCCTCGATCGCCGAGAAGAGGGCAGGCACGTCTTCGACGTAGGCGCCGCTCTCGTTCCAGTCAACCTCGAGCACCTGCCAACCGTAAGACTCGTAGCGCTTTGCGACATCTTCGGTGAACGAGATGTCGGTATCGTCTTCGATGGAGATCTTGTTGCTGTCGTAGATGGCGATGAGGTTGCCAAGCTTCTGGTGGCCCGCGAGTGACGAGGCCTCGGCGGTGACGCCCTCTTGCAGGTCGCCATCGCCGGCCAGCACGTAGATGTGATGGTCGAACACGCTCGTGCCTGGCGCTGCCTCGGGGTCAAAGAGGCCACGCTCGTAGCGCGCGGCGTATGCCATGCCGACGGCCGAGGCGAGACCTTGGCCAAGCGGGCCGGTCGTGATCTCGACACCGTCGGTGTGACCGTACTCGGGGTGGCCGGGGGTGAGCGAGCCCCAGGTGCGCAGCGCCTTAAGATCGTCAAGCTCGAGACCGTAGCCGCCGAGGTAGAGCTGCACGTACTGCGTCAGTGATGAGTGACCGATCGAGAGCACGAAGCGGTCGCGGCCAACCCAGTTGCAATCGCTCGGATCGTGGCGAAACACCTTCTGGTGCAGCAGGTACGAAACGGGGGCGAGGCTGATCGCTGTGCCAGGGTGGCCGTTACCAACTTTCTCGACAGCGTCTGCTGCGAGTACGCGCGCGGTGTTGACCGCGAGATCGTCAATGTCGTTCCACTCAAGGTTGTTCGTCACAGGGGGCCTCTCAGATGCTGAAGTGTCGTGGGCTTGAACGCCATAATCCGTCACCAACTCTACCGGGTTTGCTCGGCTGCTTTTCGCGCCGCAGCGGGGTTTCAGTAATCTCTGTGCGGCTTCACACCGAGGGCTTGATGAACGGCGGCGAAGAGTGTGCAGCATCGCCTGAGATTTCGCTCACATCGAGCACAGCGACTTTCGCGTAGGATCCTTAAGTGATGAATGCTTCAGCCTATGCTCAGTCATCGGGACAGCCGCTCGGGGCCCCGAAGAGTTTTTCGCGCACCCTCAAGGCCTACGTCTCGCTGACGAAGCCCCGGGTGGTTGAGCTTTTGCTCGTTGTTACCGTGCCAGCCATGATTCTCGCAGAGAGGGCACTGCCGAGCTTCTGGCTCGTACTTGCAACGCTCATCGGCGGCGCGATGAGCGCCGGCTCAGCTGGTGCCTTCAACTGCTACATCGATCGCGACATGGATCGCAAGATGAACCGCACGAAGAATCGCCCCTTGGTCACCGGCGAGATCAGCGACCGCAACGCCCTTATCTTTTCGTGGGTGCTCGGTCTCGTCTCGATCGCTTGGCTCTACTTCACGACGAACTGGCTCGCGGCCCTCTTCTCGGCCCTCGCAATCTTCTTCTACGTCGTGGTCTACACCCTGCTGCTCAAGCGCTACAGCGAGCAGAACATTATCTGGGGCGGCATCGCCGGCTGCTTCCCGGTGCTCATCGGCTGGGCAGCGGTGACCGAGAGCGTCTCGTGGGCTCCCATGGTGCTCTTCCTCATCATCTTCCTCTGGACCCCGCCGCACTACTGGCCGCTCTCGATGAAGTACCGCGACGACTACGCAGCCGCCGGTGTGCCGATGCTCGGCGTCGTTCGTGGTCGCATCACGGTTGGCCTGCAGATCATTCTGTACACCTGGGCAACCGTCGCCTCAACGCTGCTGCTCATCCCGGTTGCGGGCATGGGCTGGGTCTACTCGGTCGTCGCGGTAGTCGCCGGAGCCATGTTCATCATCGAGGCTCACCGCCTCTACGGCAGCGCGATTCGCGGCCAGGAGGGCAAGCCCATGAAGCTCTTCACCGGATCGATCACGTACCTCTCGGTGCTTTTCGTCGCGATCGCTGTTGATCCGCTCTTGCCGTTCTAATAATCAACACCCAAGGAGTACCCATGTCGTACGTCGTGATCAACGCCCTCAGCGTTCCCGAGGGCCAGGGAGCAGAACTCGAAGCACGCTTTGCCGCCCGCAAACACTCATTCGACGCTGAGCCTGGCTACGTTGGCTTCCAGCTGCTGCGTCCAACCGCTGGCGAATCACGCTACTTCGTCGTGACGACGTGGGAGACCCGCGAAGACTTCACCGCGTGGCAGGAGCGTCGCGCCTCGGGGGCAGACGCGCATGGCCACGGCCGCCCCGCTGGTGCTCACGGCGCTGCCGCTGGTACTCACGGCGCTGGCGATGGCGCGCCCGCCAAGAAGCCCGTCGCAACCGGCTCAGAGCTGCTCGAGTTCGAGGCTGTCGACCTCGAGGCGTTCGGCGCCTAGCGCTTCCTCGCCCCGACGCTGCTGCAGCCCGGGCTCACCTTATGGCGGGCTTGGGCTGTTCTGTTGGTTGGGTCGGTCGGGGTGTGCTTGTGGTTTCGGGGTGCGCTGCTTTCGTGATTTTCTGGCCCATACGCTGTCTTCTATGCTTCCGGCCTGTGCTTGAGGCCCTTTCGCGCCGCTTTCCTGCGTTTGCCTGGTGATTTCGCGTTTACTTGACGAAAAGCAGGGTGTGTGGTCGACCAACACCCTGCTTTTCGTCAAACTGCGGCCAAAAACGCAAACAAGCACAAACAAACGCAACGCAAGCACACGCAAGCACAACGCAAGCACGAGCAAGCGCCAACAAGCGCGAACGCCCGCCGCGCCGGGCCACGAGGCGAGAAGCCTCGAGCCCCGCACAGCGGGCGTTTACGTGAGAGCGTCAGCGCCGCGACCCGCGCACGCGAGTCGTGAGACGGGCGCGAGTCGAGGCGAAGGCGCGGATCCGCTAGCGAGTCTTGGGAGCCGCGGCCGCGGCGTCGAGCGCGACCGGCTTCTTCAGCTTCATGATCGTGACCGTCATGGTGGCCGCGGTGAGTGAGGCAAGCACCATGTGCACGCCGACGGCGACCGGGGGGAGCCCAGAGCGCGCCTGGAAGACGCCGACCAAGATCTGCACGACCATCACGATCAGCAGGGTCAGTAGCCACTTGAGGGGGCGCAGGTCGCGCTGGAACGCCCAGGCGATGAGCACGACGAGCAATGCAAGCGTGATGTAGCCGGGCCATGCGTGCAGGTGGCTGAGCAGCGTCGCGTCGAAGCCGTCGCGAATGACGTTTTCATCGCCCGAGTGAGGCCCGTTGCCCGTGGTGATGACGCCCATGACGATCACGATGGCCATGAAGAGGGTCATGACGTGTGAGGTGATGGCGAAGCCCTTGGGTACGTCGCGAACGTAGGGGCCGGGGCCGTTGTAGGCGCGCACGAGATAGGCAGCCGCGATGCAGACGATGATGAGTGAGACGGTGTAGTGGAAGCCGACGAGAACGGCCTTCAGGCCTTCCCACACGACGAAGCCGCCGACGACGGCCTGCAAGAGGATCAGTGCGGTGATGACGATCGACAGCACAAAGAGGTCTTTACGCTCTTTGCGAATTTTGATGCTCAGAATGAGCACGATGAGGGCCGCGATGAGCAGGGGGCCGCTGATCGTGCGGTTGCCGAACTCGATGATGCCGTGAATGCCGAGCTCTTCGGTCGGCACGAACGAGTCTGGGGTGCACAGGGGCCACTCGCTACAGCCGAGGCCAGAGCCCGTCAGGCGTACAGCGCCACCGGTTGCGATGATGAGAACGTTGAGCACAAACGAGATCCACGCGGCCGGTATAAGAAACCGGGGAAGTGGCGAGGTCGTACGGCTCTGAGAGCTGGGCTGTGAAGACAAAATGATCCTCTCAAACAAGGGGTGTGTCCCGTAACACGCGCCCTCCCATTTTACCGGGAGACCTTGTAGACTAGATCTCGTTGGCGGCGAAGGGGCGCCGGGTTCGTGTGCAATCGACCCGGTGACTGCCTGAGTCCAACTTTACTGCACTGTCTCAGGGAACTCTGTGAAGCTGGCTGAGTGGGGTACACAGCGCCCGCGCAACGAATGATGAGCGCGCGGGGCAGCCTGTAGACAGTACAAATTTTGAGGAGTTGAGAGAGATGTCAGAAGTGTTAATCGACCGACCTGAGCTCGAGGGTTTGGGTCAATACGAATTTGGCTGGCACGATAACGACCCCGCCGGCGAAACCGCAGAACGCGGGCTGAGCGAAGCGGTCGTGCGCAATATTTCGGCGTTGAAAGACGAACCCGAGTGGATGCTTGAGCGCCGATTGAAAGCCCTCAAGATTTTTGATCGAAAACAGATGCCGACCTGGGGTGCTGACCTCTCGGGAATCGACTTCGACAACATCAAGTACTTCGTTCGCTCGACCGAGAAGCAGGCGACGAGCTGGGAAGAGCTGCCAGAAGAGATTAAAGAGACCTACGAGCGCCTCGGCATTCCCGAGGCTGAGCGTCAGCGTCTCGTCGCGGGTGTTGCCGCGCAGTACGAGTCAGAGGTCGTGTACCACCAGATTCGTGAAGACCTCGAGGCGCAAGGCGTTCTGTTTCTCGACACCGATACCGCGCTGAAAGAACACCCTGAAATCTTCAAGGAGTACTTCGGCACGGTTATCCCGTCGGGTGACAACAAGTTTGCCGCGCTGAACACCGCCGTATGGTCGGGTGGCTCATTCGTGTACGTGCCCAAGGGCGTGCACGTTGAGATTCCGCTGCAGGCATACTTCCGTATCAACACCGAGAACATGGGTCAGTTCGAGCGCACGCTCATCATCGCTGACGAGGGTTCGTACGTGCACTACATCGAGGGCTGCACGGCTCCGATCTACAAGTCTGACTCGCTGCACTCGGCGGTTGTCGAGATCATCGTGAAGAAGAACGCTCGCGTTCGCTACACGACGATTCAGAACTGGTCAAACAACGTGTACAACCTCGTGACCAAGCGCGCGATTGCCGAAGAAGGCGCCCTCATGGAGTGGGTCGATGGCAACATCGGTTCAAAGGTCACCATGAAGTACCCATCAATCTTCCTGACGGGCGAGCACGCCAAGGGTGAGACGCTCTCGGTTGCGTTTGCAGGCCCCGGCCAGCACCAGGATGCTGGCGCGAAGATGATTCACCTCGCTCCTCACACCACCTCTTCGATTCTCTCGAAGTCGATTGCCCGTGGCGGTGGCCGTACCGGTTACCGTGGCGAGGTTCGTGTTGAATCGAACGCCCACCACGCGGCCAACTCGGTCGTGTGTGACGCGCTGCTCGTTGACACCATTTCGCGAAGCGATACGTACCCGGCCATCGATATTCGTACCGATGATGCGACGCTCGCCCACGAGGCGACGGTGACCCGCGTGAGCGAAGACCAGCTCTTCTACCTCATGAGCCGCGGTCTTTCAGAAGAGGAATCGATGGCGATGATCGTGCGTGGCTTCATTGAGCCGATCGCGCGCGAGCTCCCCATGGAATACGCGCTTGAACTCAATAAGCTCATCGAGATGAGCATGGAAGGATCAGTCGGTTAAACATGTCACAGCTTGAAACAGAACAGCACGGTTTTCGCGCGCACAGCGACGGGGACTGGGATCATGCCGTACCGGTTCAGACTCGTTCAGACCGTTTTAAGTCGACCAACGTTGCTGACTTTCCCGAGGTAAAGGGCCGCGAGGTCAACTGGAAGTTCACGCCGATCGACACCATTAGCGAGCTGCTCACCGGTGAGCTCACCGGTGGAGAGTTCGCCGTCGAGGTCTCAGAGGCCGAGGGCCTTCGCACCGAGTGGATCCCGATGGAATCAGAGCTCGTCGGGCGCGCAGGTATTCCTGAGGATCGCGCTGCAGCGAACGCGTGGGGCTCGGCGAAGGTCGCGCACCACCTGCTGCTCACGAGCGAGGAGCACCAGACGGTCACGGTGAAGCGCTCGGCGCTCACCAACACCCCGACCGCGGCGCACGTTGTCATTGAGGCAGCACCGCACGCACGTGGCCTCGTGATTCTCGAGAACACCGGTGCCGCGAACCTCAGCGAGAGCGTTGAGATCGTCGTCGGTGATGCAGCAAACCTCACTGTCGTGTCGATTCAGGAGTGGGACGACGAGGCAATTCACCTCGCAAGCCACCACGCGACGGTCGGCCGCGACGCTGAGCTGCAGCACATCGTTGTTTCGCTCGGCGGCAAGGTCGTTCGCGTGAACCCTTCGATTCACCTCGACAATCAGGGCGCAAACGGCGAGAGCTACGGCGCATACTTCGCCGATGCGGGTCAGCACCTCGAGCACCAGGTCTACATGGACCACAATGCTCCGAACACTCGCAGCCGCGTTGCCTACAAGGGCGCGCTGCAGGGCGAGGGCGCACACGCCGTATGGATCGGCGACGTGCTCATTCGTCGCGTTGCAAGTGGAACCGACAGCTACGAAGAGAACCGTAACCTCACGTTGACCGAGGGCACCCGTGCCGACTCGATCCCTAACCTGGAAATCCAGACCGGTGACATCGCCGGCGCTGGCCACGCATCAACCACCGGCCGTTTTGACGAAGAGCACATCTTCTACCTGCAGAGCCGTGGCATCTCTGAAGACGAGGCACGCAAGCTCGTTGTACGCGGGTTCCTCTTTGAGGTTATCCAGCGTATCGGCAACGAGCAGGTCGAGGCTCGCCTGCAGCAGGCGATTGATGCCGAGCTTGAGCAGAGTGTGCTTGCGTAATGGCTCGCGAATTTGCCATTGCAGTAGATGAGCTACAGCAAGATCAAGCGGTGCGCGTCGTACTCGACGGCGTACCGGTAGCCATCGTCAAAGACGGGCAGGGAGAGATCCACGCTATCGGCGACACCTGCAGTCACGGCGCGGTCAGCCTGGCAGAGGGATTTGTAGAGGGTGACACCCTTGAATGCTGGGCACACGGCTCAGCCTTCTCCCTGAAGACCGGTATTCCAGAAAACCTTCCGGCGTTCGAGCCGGTGCCAGTTTTCGTCGTAGAGATCGAAGACGGCAACGTATACATTGACCCCACAGTTACGAAAGTAGTGAAGTAATGAGTTCAGTTCTTGAAATCAAAGATCTGCGCGTCAGCGTAGATACCGAGCAGGGCACCAAGCAGATTCTCAAGGGTGTAGACCTCACGCTCAAGCAGGGTGAGACTCACGCAATCATGGGCCCCAACGGTTCGGGCAAGTCGACCCTCGCGTACGCAATCGCGGGTCACCCACGCTACAACATTGAAGGCGGATCGGTTCTTCTCGACGGCGAAGAGGTTCTCGAGATGGACGTCGACGAGCGCGCACAGGCTGGCCTGTTCCTCGCGATGCAGTACCCCATCGAGATTCCTGGCGTGACCAACGCCAACTTCCTGCGCACCGCGAAGACCGCCATTGACGGCGAAGCACCCTCGATCCGCACCTGGATGAAAGAGGTTCAGGGCGCGATGGAGAACCTGCGCATGGACCCCTCGTTCGCGCAGCGTAACGTTAACGAAGGCTTCTCGGGCGGCGAGAAGAAGCGCAACGAGGTTCTGCAGATGGAACTTCTGAAGCCGAAGTTCGCCGTTCTTGACGAGACCGACTCGGGCCTCGACGTTGACGCACTGAAAATTGTTTCAGAGGGTGTCAACCGCGCAAAGGCAAACACGGGTGTTGGCATCATGCTCATCACCCACTACACGCGCATTCTGCAGTACATCAAGCCAGACTTCGTGCACGTGTTCGTGAATGGCCGCGTTGCAGAGCAGGGTGGCCCAGAACTCGCGAACCAGCTCGAAGCAGAAGGCTACGATCGCTTCGTTAACGCCTAGTCATCAGGTAGGTTAGAACTATGAGTACGAACATCACTTCGCTTGAACCCGATTTTCGCGACCAAGCTATTGAAGCGCTGAAGAACGTCAGTGACCCCGAGCTCGGGGTCAACATCTACGACCTCGGACTCATTTATGACCTTGGCTTTGATGAAGAAAACGATGCGCTCGTGATCAGCATGACCCTCACGAGCGCCGGCTGCCCACTCACCGACGTGATCGAGAACGACATCGCCGAATCGCTTGACGGTTTGGTGACGGCGTTCCGCATCAACTGGGTGTGGATGCCGCCGTGGACCCCGGAGCGCATTACCGACGATGGTCGTGACATGATGCGCGCCCTCGGGTTCAGCATCTAAGGTTCGAGCCGAAATATTCGGATCACAACCGCGTTCTGGTCATGTAAATCCTTGAAGGGAAGCGTGACCGCCTCACAGGAGAGCGGGTGGCATCGTCCACCCGCTCTCCTTGCGTTTACACGGCCTCTGCACCTTTGTTTGCGGGCGAGCGACTAGACTAGTGAGGTTGCCTAGAACGCGATCGATACATATTCAGGAGAATCCACATGATCACCGTGCAAGACCTCGCCATTGACGTCGGCGCGCGCAGACTCATGGAGGGTGTGACCTTTCAGGTCTCAGCCGGCGACAAGATCGGCCTTGTCGGGCGAAATGGCGCTGGAAAAACCACGCTCACCCGCACGCTCTCTGGCGAGCTTCAGCCGGCAGAGGGCAACATCACGGTGCGAGGCGAACTCGGGTTCCTGCCGCAGGATCCGCGAACCGGCGACCCCGAGCAGCTCGCAAGGCACCGCATTCTCGATGCGAGAGATCTTGGCACGCTCACGAAGAACATTGAGCGCGCGAGTGAAGAAATGTCGTCAGACGACCCCAAGCGCGCCGAACGTGCCATGAAGAAGTTTGCCAACTTGAGCGACCGCTTTCAGACGCTCGGTGGCTACGCGGCCGAGGCCGAGGCCGCTTCAATTGCGCACAACCTCGGGTTGCCCGACCGCATTCTTGACCAGCCGCTCAAAACGCTCTCTGGCGGTCAGCGTCGTCGCATCGAGCTCGCACGCATTCTCTTCTCTGATGCCGAGACCATGATTCTCGATGAGCCAACGAACCACCTCGATGCCGATTCAATCACTTGGCTTCGAGAGTTCCTGAAGACGTATAAGGGCGGGCTCATCGTCATCTCGCACGATATCGACCTCGTGGGCGAGACTGTAAACAAGGTCTTTTACCTCGATGCAAACCGCCAGGTCATCGATGTCTATAACATGGGCTGGAAACTGTACCTCAGGCAGCGCGCCGCAGACGAGGAGCGCCGCCGCAAGGAACGCACAAACGTTGAAAAGAAGGCCTCGCAGTTGAAGGAGCAGGCCGCTCGCTTTGGCGCGAAGGCCACGAAGGCCGCGGCTGCCCACCAGATGGTCGCCCGTGCCGACAAGATGCTCTCGGGGCTCGAAGAGGTACGTCAAGTCGACCGGGTCGCAAAGCTGCGTTTCCCAGATCCATCGCCGTGCGGCAAGACTCCACTCATGGCCGAGGGGCTCTCGAAATCGTTCGGCTCACTCGAGATCTTTGCGGGCGTTGATCTGGCCATTGATCGCGGATCAAAGGTGGTCGTTCTGGGCCTCAACGGTGCAGGTAAGACGACGCTCCTGCGGCTTCTCGCTGGCGTCGACGAGCCCGATGCTGGTCACCTCATCAAGGGGCATGGCCTGAAGGTCGGGTACTATGCCCAGGAGCACGAGACGCTGGACGTCAAGGCCAGTGTGTTGCAAAACATGGTTTCGGTATCGCAGCACCTCACTGAAACTGAGGCTAGGAAAATTCTCGGCTCGTTCCTCTTCACGGGCGATGATGTCTATAAGCCGGCTGGCGTGCTCTCGGGCGGCGAGAAGACCCGTCTCGCGCTCGCGAAGCTCGTCGTCTCGAGCGCAAACGTGCTGCTGCTCGATGAGCCGACAAACAACCTCGACCCTGCGAGCCGTGAAGAGATTCTTGACGCGCTCGCGCACTTCTCAGGTGCCGTTGTGCTTGTTTCTCACGACCCCGGTGCCGTCGAAGCGCTCAACCCTGAGCGTGTGCTCATCATGCCCGAGGGTACCGAAGACCACTGGTCGAAGGAGTACCTCGAGCTGATTGAGCTGGCGTAATCTCACGTTCTCGGCCATTGACGTTGTGGGGTCAGGGCGCGTTGCCCTGACCCCACGCTGAGCAATCAAGCACTGGCAGCTTAGGGGCGTGCAATCTCGATCTCGTGCAGAGCCTCGTCAAGCGTGCACGTTTCGATCGCGCCTGCTTCGATGCGGCGGCATTCGACGCCCGAATCGGTTGTGACGAGAAACCAGTCTCCGCCAAAGAGCAGAGCCGGCATCGTGAAGTCGCTTCCTGCTACCCGCTCAACCCGCTGCTCATCTACGCTGTAGACAGTAAGCTCGACTTCGCCGTTAGCAGGGTACTTACCGAAGAGGTCGAGCGGGATCTTACCGCTCTCACCAGGGCCGAGGTTGAAGCTCACCGGAACCTCGGGGTTGCGCTGCGCCGCAGCGTCGCCCTTCACGTTGACGTTCGTTGCGACGAGGTCGGGGCGGTCTGCCACGAGCTTGCCGTAGAAGAGATCACGTGCGGGAAAGCCCGTCGGGTCGCAGACCACACGCATGAAAAGCTCACCCCGTTCGGGCGCCTCGGGCGCCGTGGAACGGATGTCGTTGATCGCAAGCATGGCCCCGCTCGACGCGGTGTTTCGGAGAGAGAGCATGTAGTGGCGGTTGAGCGCTATCGCGTTGGCTTCCAGCCAGTCGAGCTGATCGCCTGTGCACCTCGCGCCGGCGGGAAACGCATGCTCGCTCAGCTGAGCTGCCGTAACAGCCCACTCGCTGGTCTCATCGGTGACGGGTTCAAACGACATCTCGAGGTGCGAGAAGTTTGTACTGTCGCGGGTTACTATCTCAACAGCCGTGATGGTGCCGGTGATCGCGCCAACAACGGCGATCACCGCGCCAAGCACCTTGTTGGTGGTACTCCACCCACGCCTAGCTTTCTTCTTCGGCTCTTGGCGAGGTGTTCCGGGCTGGGGGAGCCCTGGGTTAGCTTCTGCATCTGGTAGAGCGATGCCGCCCTGCTCGTCTGGGTCGTTATGCGTCACAAGGCCTCCTGCTCGGCGATCGCTGCCGCCTCGGCGAGCATTTCTGCCACCTCGGCTGTGCTGCAAGCGCTTCGGTCGCTCTCATCGAAGAAACCCTGTTCATTCGGCTCGCCAACGGGGCGTATGCAAAGCATCGAGCCGGCTTCGCCTTCGGGGGCATAATCGACACCGATGTAGTGAATCTTGTAGCCCAAAACCCTTTGCCGTTGGAACACGACATCGTTCGCGAGAATGACGGTGTCATCGCTCCCGTCGAGCACGTCAGCAAGAAAACGCCCTGTATAGGTGCGTTGAGTATTGACGTTTCGGTCGCGAGTCAAAACGAGTTCTGTGATCTCACCCGGTGCGAGGTTAACCGTGACGGGAGAGCCTTCCGGTTGCGCATCTTCAGCGTACGATGAGAGCACCTCACCGTACACAGCCTCGCTTCCATCAATGTCAATGTACATCGGTTGCGCGCCACCCGCAGCACCGCGTCCTCCAATCGAGCACTCCAACGCAACCCATGCCACGCTCTCGGCTTCGGTGCCCTCGAAGCGTAGGTTGCCAAGGGGCAGTGATCCGCCGGTATTTGCCGAATTGCGGAGAGAGAGGTTGAACGCGTTGCTATCTGACATCGAGTCAAAGGGCTCGGCGTGTTCTTTCAGCCAGGCGAACTGTTCGTCGCTGCACTCAAGCCAGACCGATTCAGAGCTTTCAGGCTGAATGAAATTCGTTGGGAAGGTCTCGAACGGGGCATCGACCGGCACTTTCCAGTCGATCGGATTGGAGTGCGAAGGCCTCTCAGGGCGTTCGATCTCGCCGACCACGATCGCGTCTGCATACGGGTCAGCGGGTGCGGCGGCCTCGACTGCAAGGGTTTCGCTTCGCGACTCGACGCGCGTCGAGCGGTCGGCAAGATCAAGAGCAACCGATGCTCCGGCGATAACCACGCCAACGGTTGCAAGAGTTGCGACGGTGAGCGTGATGACGCGGGTTCGACGCGATGGCGGTTGCACCCCAAAGGGCGCCGCAACGTCTTGCTGTTCGTCGCGCAAAGGGGGTGGGGCATCGCTCATGGGTGCTCGCTCTTTCGTCATCAAATGTCGACTACGAGACGAAGAGTATCACACGCAGAAGCCCTCGGCGAGCGGGGAAGGAAGGCGTACCTTAAGCGTCGAGCAACGCGTCTTCTTCTTCGGCGTCGGTGAGCTTGCCGGGCTTTTTTGACCCCTTGGTTTCTTTGCGCGGGTTTGGCTTGCGCTGTGCGTACCGCTGCTCGTGCGTTTCGGGGTTGAGCGAGCGATGCTCGAGGGTCGCGGCATACCACGCGCCACAAATCGCAATGAGGATAAAGACGTACCACTGCAGGGCGTACGAGAGGTGAGGGCCTTCGTCGCGCTCGGGGCGGGTGGGCAGCTCGCCGGTTTCTCCTGCGGGGCTTTCGCTCACCACCTGACCGTATGCGCCGGTATAGGCGGGCTCAGAGAACTCTTTCGCGAGTTCACCAAGGTCGAGCGACCCGAGGGTGCGACCTTCGTTGCTGCGGTTCTCGAGTTGTGTTTCGCTTTGCCTGAGCCGAACCGTCACCTCGACGTGGCCTTCGTGGGGCAACGGGAGCACCTCAGGGATGCCCTCGCTCGCGTTCACCGGGATCCACCCGCGGTCGACAAAGAAGAGGGTACCGTCGTCGAGTTTGAACGGGTGCACGAGAAGCGAGCCAACACCGTCTGAGCCTGCGCGGTTGCGCGCGAGGTAGGGTTCACCAAGGTACTCGCCAGACATCGTGACCTGCTGCCACTTGTTGTCGTCAATGTCGAATGCGTCGAGGTCATCGAGCGCCTCGGTGAGCATGACCGGTGCGGCGTCGTAGTTCGTGTCGATGCGGTTAATCTCGGCGCGCGCCTGGTCCCTTCGGTCGAACTGCCAGTTCCCGAGCAAAACGCAGGCAATCGAAAAGGCAATGATGAGTGCGTAGTAGCCGAGCCAGCGTCGGGAGGTCAGAAACGACCAGCCTGCTGGTTCTAACTCAGGGTTCATCTTCTGGGTCACCGTGCTCCTCAGGCTCCCGTGAACGGTTCGGTTGCAACGGGAAAATTTCTTGCTCGGAGAAACTCAGCAAGGTAGCCCTCGTGCTCGGCGCAGGCGAGCCACACCTTCGTTCGGGTTTCATCGTGAATCTTGGGGTTGCGCCACATGATGCGGGTCTCTGCCGGTAACGTGCAGCCAGCTCGTGAACACTGAACGGTCGCCTCGGGATCGCCGAGCATCGAGAGAATCACGACTCGTGCTCCTCGTCGGTGCGAGGTTCGTCGTTCACAGAGTCCCGTGCGTGATCGTCAGCAGTGCCGACCTCCTGGTCGGTTGTTTCATCGCCCTGGTCGGCCAATGCGCCTTCGGTATCGCTTTGCGCGGAATGTTCTGGAGGGGTCGAGTGGCCGCGACGATCCGCTGGCTGATCAACGACGATGAGCCGGGGGATCACGGGCTCATCGGGCTCTTCTTGCCCGGTGAGCTGTAGCTGGTCGGGCTGCTCTGGCTGCTTACCGCGAGTGTTCGCGGCTTCATTCGCGATGAGCACGGCAAAGTAGGGCAAGAAAATGGCACCGACGGCGACGAGCAGAACCCACCAACCGCGCACCCAGATGAGCGAGAGCACGCACGCGAGACGAATCGCCATCATAATGAAGTAGACCTTCATTCGATGGTTTCGATCTTGCTCAGCAGAGACCCCGGCTGACGTTACGTCAAAATCGCGCACCAGGGCCGCCTTTCAGAGCAGAGAAGTAAGGGGATAAACATTCCTCTCTCAACTCTACGCCGATAGGCTGGGCGTGCGCTTATGACCACACCACCAAGGAGTAAAAGCCCTATGACTACACCCCGCACCGTTCTTGTTACGGGAGGCAACCGAGGTATCGGCTACGCCATCGCTGAGCGCATGCTCGCCGAGGGACACCGTGTCGCCGTCACCGTGCGCAGCGGCGAAGGCCCAGCAGGCGCACTGACCGTGACAGCCGACATGGGCGATGCCGATTCGATCGACGCCGCCTTCACGAAGGTTGAGGCCGAGTACGGCCCGGTTGAGGTTGTCGTCGCTAACGCCGGCATCACGAAAGACACGCTCCTGCTGCGCATGTCAGAAGAAGAATTCACGAGCGTGATCGATACGAACTTGACGGGTACGTTCCGTGTCGTGAAGCGCGCCTCGAAGGGGCTCCTAAAGCAGCGCTTCGGGCGCGTCATTCTGCTCTCGAGCGTCGTCGGCCTGTACGGCTCTGCTGGGCAGATCAACTATTCGTCGTCGAAGGCGGCTCTCGTGGGCTTTGCCCGCTCACTCACCCGTGAACTCGGGGGCAGGGGCATCACGGCGAACGTCATTGCTCCGGGCTTCATCGAGACCGACATGACCGCCGCTCTCCCAGAGGCACAGCAGAAACAGTACCTCTCATCGATTCCCGCAGCGCGCTTTGGCCAGGTTGAAGAGATCGCGGGCGTTGCCGCATGGCTCGCTGGCGATGACGCCGGCTACATCTCGGGCGCCGTCATTCCCGTCGATGGTGGCCTTGGCATGGGGCACTAACCCGTCGCGACCCAAACGCATGAGGCGTCCCGCATCTGTCTACGATGCGGGACGCCTCATGCGTTGTGTGCTCGGTTACACGCGAGGCAAACGTTCAATAACCTTCGAGAGATCATCGTCGATCTCGATATCGGCAAACTCACGGACCTTCGGCTTGGCGTTAAAAGCGACCGAGAGGCCCGCGACGCCCATCATAGGAATATCGTTTGCGCCATCGCCGATTGCGACGGTGTTTTCGAGCGCCACACCGTGCGCCTCGGCCCACCGGGTGAGGTAGGCGGCCTTCGCGTTGCCGTCGATGATTTCATCCTTGGTTTCACCCGTGAGCACGCCATCTTCAACGACGAGGCGATTCGCGCGCCACTCGTCGAGGCCGAGACGTTCGGCAAGCCCGTCGAGCACCTCGTGAAAGCCGCCGGAAACGACACCGACCATGCCACCCTGCTCGTGCACATGAGCGATGAGCTGCTCGACGCCGGGGGTGAGCCGCACCTGGTCGAGCACCCTCGCGAAAATGCTCTCGTCAACGCCACGCAACGTAGCAACGCGGTGTGTGAGGCTCTCGGCAAAGTCCAGCTCTCCACGCATCGCTCGCTCGGTCACCGCGGCAACCTCGTCACGCGTGCCAGCCGCGTCGGCGATGAGCTCAATAACCTCGTCTTGAATGAGCGTCGAATCGCAGTCGAGTACAACGAGCATCGTGGCGGCGGGCGTAGAAAAGCCCTCTGAAGAAACGTTCATGCCATAAGCCTACTTCTCGGGCGAGCGCTTCTGCGCCACGCCATGAATGTCGAGCGTGCAGAGCCCGAGAGAGGGGGTAGTCTTGAAGTCATGAGTACAGTGCTGCAGTTTGACAACGTATCGTTTGTTCGAGACGGTCGCCCGATTCTCGACGAGGTCAACTGGAAGGTTGATGACTCTGAGCGCTGGGTCGTGCTCGGCTCGAATGGTGCGGGCAAAACGACGGCACTGAAGCTCGCAACCGGCCACGAATACCCCACGAAGGGAACCGTCGACATTCTCGATCAGCGGCTCGGTCGCGTCGATGTCTTCGAGCTTCGCACTCGTATTGGCTTCGCCGCCTCAGCTCAGGCCAGGCGCATTCCTGCTGGCGAGACGGTGCTCAACACGGTGCTCACGGCCGCCTACGCGGTCGAGGGACGCTGGAACGAGGAGTACGACGACCTCGACGTGCGTCAGGCACGTCGCGTGCTCGGCGAGTGGAATCTCGACCACCTCGCCGACCGCACCTTCGGCACGCTGAGTGACGGTGAGCGTAAGCGCGTACTCATCGCTCGTGCAACCATGACCGACCCGGAGCTCCTGCTGCTTGACGAGCCGAGCGCGAGCCTCGACCTTGGTTCACGCGAGAATCTCATCTCGATGCTCTCGGGCTACGCGCAGTCGCCCGTGTCGCCCGCGATGATCATGGTGACGCACCACGTCGAAGAGGTTCCGCCCGGCTTTACACACGTGCTCATGCTCAACGAGGGCAAGGTGACGGCCCAGGGGCCGATCGCCGAAACGCTCACGGCCGAGAATCTCGAGGCCACTTTCGGCATGCCATTCCTGCTTGCCGAGCTCCACGGTCGATACCACGCCGTGGCAAAGCCGCATTAATGCAAGAAATCTGCTAGAGTAGGTTTTTGGCGAAATCGCAAGAGACTTTCTGCGCTCAGCAGTGACCAACTATTGAGGATCAAAATGAAGACCGAAATCCACCCAGAGTACAAGGCAATCGTGTTCCGCGACCTCGCGTCAGGCACGACCTTTCTGACCCGCTCAACCCTGTCGAGCGACAAGACCATCGAGCTTGACGGCGCAACCTACCCGGTCATCGACGTTGAGATCTCGAGCGAGTCACACCCGTTCTACACGGGCAAGCAGCGCATTCTCGACTCGGCTGGCCGCGTCGAGAAGTTCAACAAGCGCTTCAAGGGCTTCGGCGCGTAAGTCACGCCCTCTGCGATACGAAAGGGGCCCGATCCATTGCGGATCGGGCCCCTTTCGTCTACTCTCGAGCCGGTCTCTGGCTATCGCTGAAGCGGCCAGCGGCGGTCGGCGGTAAAGCTTGGGTCGCGCTTTGAACGCATGAACTGCTCGAAGTTCTCGGCCTGCGCGGCTGCCCACGAAACCTGATTCTGGTGCAGCGTGTCGAGATCGTCGGGCAGGGAAGAGGCGTACTTCGACGCGATAGCCTGCAGCACTTTGCCCGCCGCGATCGCGTCGGCGCCGGCATCGTGGGCCTGCGAGAGATCAACGCCATAGTGCTCGCTTGTGGCGATAAGCGTGCGCTTGCCCTTTCGGTAGCGGTCGAGTTGCTTATCGAGAATGAGCGGATCGAGTACGGGAGTGATCGCCTCGGGAAACGCGATGCCGTAGCGCTCTGCCTCGTACGAGAGCAACGTCAGATCGTAGGGTGCGTTGAAAATGACGAGCGGAATGCCGCGTGAGAGCATCGCCTGGAGCTGCTCAATGATCTGGCGCACGCCAACGTCGGCCTGCGTGCCGCTTTCGCGCGCCATCTCGGTCGAGATGCCGTGCACCTGAAACGCCGGGTCGGGAATCTCGACACCAGGGTCAAGCATCCAGTCGTAGCGCTCGACGACGTCATCGCCGTTCAGAAGCCCGATGCTCGCGGTGACGATGCGCGAGTGCTGGGTAGAAACGCCAGTCGTCTCGGTGTCGAAAACGGCAATCTGTTCGGCCCAGAGGGGCAGGGAGTCGCGCATGGCAGCCTTTCATGAGTGTGTCTCTAACGATGGTACAAGCAACGGGTGACAGACAGCGCTCACGGGTGTGGTTCGTGCGCGGCTTGTACAATAATGAGCATGCTTTCTGGTGTGCGACACGACGTGACTCTGCGGGGGGTTGCGAGTGACCCTCGCACCACCGCCTACTGGGAGTACGGCGATCCCGACGGCGTGCCGCTTCTGCTCGTGCACGGCTTTCGTGGCGACCACCACGGGCTCGAGGGCATCGCCAAGGCGATCACCGGGGCCCGGGTTATCGTGCCCGACCTTCCTGGCTTCGGCGAGAGCGAGCGACTCCCCGTCGAACACGACCTTGCTGGCTACTCGCTCTGGCTGCGTGAGTTTCAGCGCGAGGTACTGCCAGGCCCATTCGCGTTGCTCGGCCACTCGTTCGGCTCACTCGTCGTTTCCCGTGCCGTATCTGACGGGCTCGACCCCCAAACGCTCACCCTCGTGAACCCGATTAGTGCGCCAGCGCTCGAGGGGCCGCGAGGCGTTCTCACGAAGCTTGCGATTTTCTACTACAAGGCGGGGGCAAAACTGCCGGCACCCATCGCCGACCAGCTCCTGCGCAACCCCATCATTGTTCGGGTTATGAGCGAGGCTATGGCGAAGACTCGCGATCGCGAGCTGCGAGCGTGGATCCACGACCAGCACGCCCGCTACTTCAGCACCTACACCGATCGCGACTCGCTGCTCGAGTCGTTCACGGCCTCGGTGAGCAACACCGTGACCGCAATGAGCGCCGCTTTTACCATGCCGACCCAAATCATTGCGGGCGAGATCGACGACATCACGCCACTCGAAGAGCAGTTGCGACTCGCGAACTCGGTTGGGGCACGCGAGTTCCACGTCATCGCCAGAAGTGGGCACCTTGTGCACTACGAGGCGACGCAAGAAACCGCCGACCTCGTGTCGCGCTTCGTCGCGGGGGAGGCGGCATAACATGCTCATTCACATTGACGACGCGAGCGATGAGCGGCTCAACGACTACACCTCGCTCACCGATGTCGAGCTGCGCAAGTCGCGCGAGGCTGACGAGGGACTCTACCTGGCCGAGTCGCCCAAGGTGATTCGGCGCGCGATCGCGGCGGGCCATCGGCCCCGCTCATTTCTCGTGACCGAGGCGTGGATCGACACGCTTTCCGACGAGATCGCCTTATTTCCTGACGTGCCCGTATACCTGGCGAACGAGGCAACGATCGAGACGCTCACCGGGTTCCATTTGCACCGCGGCGCGATGGTCTCGATGCATCGACCGGTGCCGCGCGATCCGCTCGAGGTCATGCGCGATGCCCGCACGGTCGTCGTGCTCGACGGCCTCGCTGACCACACGAACGTCGGAGCGATTTTTCGCTCGTGTGCATCGCTCGGTGCCGACGCGGTGCTGCTCTCGCCGTCGTGCGCCGATCCGCTGTATCGCCGCGCCGTGCGCGTGAGCATGGGGGCCGTGCTGCAGGTTCCGTGGGCGCGGCTGCCGCGCTGGCAGGAGGCGGGCCCGATGCTGCGCGAGGCGGGCTTTCACATCGCGGCGCTTGGGCTCAACAACGATGCCGTCGACCTCAAAGACTTTTGCCAGGATCGGCCTGAGAAGCTTGCGCTCGTGTTCGGCGCCGAAGGGCCCGGGCTCAGCCGCCAGGCGCTTGGCGCGTCAGAGAGCGTCGTAACGATTCCGATGGATCATGGTGTCGATTCGCTGAACGTTGCGACGGCGGCCGCGATCACGCTGTGGGCGGTTCGCTCGGCGTCTGGCGGCGAGAGTGGCGAGGATGGCGAGCCCCGGGCGCTGTAAGGGTCGCCGCTTCGGCGCCTTCTTGGGGCTTCGCCGGCGTTCGCTTGCTACTTGACCGACGTTTTGGGCTTCGTCGACGTTCGTGTCTGCTTTTCCGGCGTTCACTTGACGAAAAGCAGGGTGCTGGAACGAAAACACCCTGCTTTTCGTCAAGTAGAGCTGAAATTCACGAACAACGGCGGGGAACCGGCAGCAGCGACCGGGCACAGACGGCAACGGCTGGGAACCGGCCGCAGCACACCCGCCTAGGGAACGATGCGCACCGCACCCTTGTCGGCCGACTGCGCGAAGTGCGCGTAGGCGCGGAGCGCGTCGGTGACGGGACGCTGGCGGTTCGCGGGCTTGTACCCACCCGAGGCTTCGAGCTCGGCGCGGCGGCGCTCGAGCTCAGCGTCATCGACGTCGAGCGTGAGCGAGCGGGTCGGAATGTCGATCGAGACGGTATCGCCGTCCTGCACAAGCGCGATGAGTCCGCCAGCCGCAGCCTCGGGCGAGATGTGCCCGATCGAGAGCCCTGAGGTTCCGCCCGAGAAGCGTCCGTCGGTGATGAGCGCGCACTTCTTTCCGAGGCCGCGGCCCTTGAGGAACGAGGTCGGGTGCAGCATCTCTTGCATGCCGGGGCCGCCCTTGGGACCCTCGTAGCGAATGACGACGACGTCGCCCTCGCCGACCTGCTTGTTGAGGATCTTCTCGACCGCCTCTTCCTGCGAGTCACACACGACAGCCGGGCCAGAGAAGTTCCAGATCGATTCGTCGACGCCGGCGGTCTTCACGACCGCACCGTCGACGGCGATGTTGCCGCGCAGCACGGCGAGGCCGCCGTCTTTCGAGTAGGCGTGCTCGACGTCGTGAATGCAGCCGCCTGCGACATCGGTGTCGAGGGTCTCCCAGCGCTCAGACTGCGAGAATGCGGTCGATGAGCGAATGCCGCCGGGAGCGGCGTGCCAGAGGTCGATGGCTTCTTCTGAGGCCGTGCCACCACGCACATCCCACTCGTCAAGCCACTCACCGAGTGTTTTTGAGTGGATCGTGTGCACGCCCTCGTTGAGCAGGCCTCCGCGACGCAACTCACCAAGCAGTGCGGGAATGCCTCCCGCACGGTGCACGTCTTCCATGTAGTAGGTGCGACCGTTGGCAACGTTCGGGGCGACCTTCGCGAGGCAGGGAACGCGCCGCGAGACAGCATCGATCTCGTCGAGACCGAAGGGAACCCCGGCCTCGTGCGCCGCTGCGAGCAGGTGCAGAATGGTGTTCGTTGATCCGCCCATGGCTATGTCGAGGGCCATCGCGTTCTCGAAGGCCTCCTGCGTCGCGATGTTACGGGGAAGGAGTGAGTAGTCGTCGTCATCATAGTGGCGGCGCGTGATGTCGACGATGAGCTCGCCGGCCTTCTCGTAGAGGGCGCGGCGGGCCGTGTGGGTCGCGAGCACCGAGCCGTTGCCGGGCAGCGCGAGACCGATCGCCTCAACGAGGCAGTTCATCGAGTTCGCGGTGAACATGCCAGAGCATGAGCCGCACGTGGGGCAGGCCGACTCTTCGATGCGCAAGAGATCTTCGTCAGAGATGTTGTCGTTGACCGCGTCTGAGATCGCGTCGACGAGGTCGAGGGTGCGCACCATGCCGTTTGCGAGCGTTGCACGGCCCGACTCCATGGGGCCGCCCGAGACGAACACCACGGGAATGTTGAGGCGCAACGCCGCGAGCAGCATGCCCGGCGTGATCTTGTCGCAGTTTGAGATGCACACGATTGCGTCGGCGCAGTGCGCGTTAACCATGTATTCGACCGAATCGGCAATGATATCGCGTGAGGGCAGTGAGTACAGCATGCCGCCGTGACCCATTGCGATGCCGTCGTCGACCGCGATCGTGTTGAACTCGCGGGGAATACCGCCAGCCTTCGTGATCGCGTCAGAGACGATGCGGCCGACGGGGGCCAGGTGGGTGTGGCCGGGCACGAACTCGGTGAACGAGTTGGCGACGGCGATGATCGGCTTGCGGCCGATGTCGGCGCCGGGAACACCGGCGGCGCGCAGCAGTGCGCGGGCGCCAGCCATATTGCGGCCATGGGTAACGGTAAATGAGCGGTATGCAGGCATGCCACCTATTTAATCACCGAAATGGGCGCGAGAAGTGCAGCAACGCGCACTTCTCAGACAAGTTGCAGAGTGGATGCCGGAGTGGATCGGCCAAGTTGCAGAGTGGATGCCGGAGTGGATCGGCCAAGTTGCAGAGTAGATCCATAGCGGATCGGCGGGCAGGTCGACCGCCCAATTACCTGCCGCCGGTCACACCGATCGTCGTGCCGCTCACAAAACTCGCGCCGGGGGAGAGCGCGAATGCGACGGCGGCCGCGACCTCATCGGGCTCGCCAACCCGACCCATCGGGTGTCGTCCGGCTGCACGTTCAAGGCGTCCCGGGTCGCCGGCATCTGCGTGAATGCGAGTGTTGACGGTTCCGGGCGAGACGCCGACAACACGCACGCCGTGGGGTGCAAGCTCTGCGGCGAGGCCTTTGGTGAGGGCATCAACGCCGGCCTTTGCCGCGGCGTAGTGCACGTATTCGCTCGGGGCGCCGCTGCCCGCGGCTGCCGATGAAAGGTTCACGAGCACGCCGCCCTGGGTGAGCACCTGGGCTGCACGTTTCGCGACGAGCAATGCCGACGTCAGATTGAGGTCAACAACCCGTCGAATCACGTCGGCCGGGGTGCCGGCGAGCGGGCCAATGTGCAGCGTTGCACCAGCATTACTCACGACGGCGTCGATGGGGTTGCCGCTCGCTGCGCCAGCCGTTTCGGCCGCCGTAAAGAGTGTCTCGATACCGGCGTCGCTCGTGACGTCAGCGCTCACCGTCACACACGCTGCGCCAAGCGCTTCGACCTCGCGTTTCGTTGCCGCTGCAGCCTCGTCGTCACCGGCATAACCGAGAACGAGGGTTCTGCCGGGTTCTGCGACGCGCAATGCAACGGCACGGCCAATGCCTCGGGTGCCGCCGGTGATGATGATGGTGCGTGGCGCAAGATGCTGAGTCATAGTGACGAGTTTACGGGCACCACTGCTCACAAAGCGGTGATGGTGAACCCGATCTGTACAAACTTGAGGTGTGGGTTTATGCTCGTAACGCTAGTGTGACATAACGCTACTGACCAGAACGGGGAAGCCGCCACCATCACGGCATCACCGCGAAGACACGAGCACCAGCTCACAAAGGAACACCGATGCCAGTTGCTGTACGCCGTCACTTCGCCACGCTCAAAACGTGCGCACTCTACATCGCCGCGGGTCTCATGACCGGCCTCGTCATCACGGGAATCGTCTGGATCACTGAACCGAGCGGCTTTATTGTCTGGGTCGCGTTCATGCTTTCGGGCATCGGAGCATTGTCGCTCGGGCTCGGTTGGATCTGTGGCAGCGTCATGTCTTGGGTGTCAACGAAACTTGCTTCCAGCCTTCAAATGGTTCTGGTTGCGCTCACGAGCGTCGCGGTTGCGGCCGGTACCGCTTTTGCGCTGCTCAGCGGAATTCCGTCGAGTCATACGGTATCGCTCGTGGCCGCGTACGGTGTTATCGCAATGGCATTGACTGTCCTGGTGATCGCGCAAAGTCGCCGGGCCGAGTAGCGCGGTTAACTGGTGGATGTGGGTGTAGCCCTCAATCGCCATATTCGTTGATAATATATATTATGTCAGCTTGAGCGGATCGGCCAGCCCGCCCCGCGGCACCGGCCCGCCGATCCGCACCCGTCTTGTCCCGTTGTTCACCAACCCGAAACGTTGCCCCTGTACCGTGTGCCCCATGGAAGCAGCAATTCAACTCGGCCTGCAGGCAGCGACCGAACGGCAAACGCCTCCCGGCGTGGTTCCTGGCGACACGGCCCGTAACGCGGCCCGCGAAGCTGCCGCGGCACCAGCTGGCGTGTCGCAGCCCACGAACGATGTGCAGTATCTGCACAAGCAATCAAGCCCAGCGTTCCCGCGGCCCAAAAGCGGCTTCGCGCCATATGTCGCACTCACGATCGTTGGCTGCACGGTCGCCGCATTCCTGTGGCTGCGCAACACCGATTCTGGCAGTGTGTGGCTCGCGTCGCTCATGGTGCCCGTCGTGCTCGGAGTTGCGAGCGCCTTCCTTGTTTCTCGGCTTCGCGGTTCACTCGATCGGGGTGGCCGCTACCGCGGGCTCGGTACGGTGCTCATGACCGATCGTGCCGGTGTTGTGCTCGGTGAAGACGCGCAGCAACGCGCCCTCATTGAGGTCGAGGCTGGCAGCGAACGTTTTCTGCTCGTCGCGACGCAGCTCGGTTTGGCGCTTTCGCCCGGCATGCGTGTTGAAGTCAGCTGGTCACGCGAGAAATCAGAGACCTGCTACGTACACGGCGCCTGAATGCTGCTGTGCTGTGCCCGCCACTCACCGAGCCGGCGCGTGAGCAGCGGCGTGATGCGGGCGTAATTCTGCCAGGTGTCGGCGACGTGGTAGATCGTCTCACCGTCGTCCCAGAACACATCGATGTAGTCATCGAGGTATGAAGGCCGGGTCTCGTCACCATCGTTGTCGTAGTACGACAGGGTGAACGCCGCACCCTCGGCGGTGAGCACCGCCGTCTCAACCGCTTCGTTGCCGGCGTTTTCGGCAAATGCCGCCGGAGTGAGACGACGCTCGGCAAGATCGCGGGCTGTCTCCCCCGCCAGCGGCTTGCTGAGCCCGTGCTCTGCGCACCACGCGAGATACATGCCGATGTGCGTAGCCGCGCGCTCGGGTGCGAGGTCGTCAGGGTAATCGCCCTCACTGTGCCACAGAGCTCTGTCGAAGATCGTCATGAGACGAGCCTGACCGCTGAAACTGTCGACGCGGTTACGGGAAAGTAACGGGTTCATGGCGTTTGCGTGGCGTGCAACTCCCGCCGACTAGCGAGTGGATCGTCTCGTTGCCAACGAAATGATGCCTCTCACGGTGACCACGATGACAACGAGGCCCCAGAGTGCCTGAAATGCCGCGAAGGCCCATGGTGCGATGACCGGAGCGGTCAGAAACGTGGCAAAGGAGCCTACGAGCGCGAGGGCCCCCATGGTGAAGCGAGTGTTGGCGGTCGCTGCCATGCCCGTTGACCCCGGGCTCATGATGAGCCAGAGATTCATGACGAATAGAAACCCCCACGGCGATGCCCCAGCCTGCGGTGAGTGGCCATCGCACGAGGCGTTGCGGTATTCGGTGCCCCTGGTTCGACCAGTTGTACGCGTCGCGGCGGCCGAGCGTGACGAGCGCCATGGCGAGCAAGGACGCACTCGAGAGCGCAAGCAACACGACACTCAACGAGAGCAGCGGCGCCCCGCTCTGGTCCTGCCACAGCAACGCATGCGTGACTTCGCCAAGGCCCGCGAGGGCGAGTGTGAGGCACGTGAGTGACAGCAATACCCACGAGGTCAGGTCGCGATCGCGGGCCGTGAGGGTCATTCTGCTATTTTACGGTGCTCTCTGAGGCGCGCGGTTGCTGGCAACGCTTCACGATGAAGCGATATGCGAGACCACAGGCGCTCAAGACAACGGCACCGAGCAGCACGGGAACGAAGAGGTAGCTCCACCCCTCGTGCGGCCAGCCCTCGAACTCGCGAGCAATACCGCGGTGCTCGAGTCGGCAGCGGCGAACGTTGCGCCTGCGGTCATCAGCACTTGCACCACGGTTGGGTACCTTGAGAAAGGCCGGCTCGTACGGGTGCGTGTCGATCGGGTGAGCTTTCGGCGACAGCTCGGCGCGATCTGGAAGCAGGGTTCGCAGCCACCGGGCTTTGCCGCCCGCGCCTTTCTCGAAACCGCCCGTAACATCGAAAAAGCCCCGGCTGCTCACACTCGGTGAAACAAGCCGGGGCTTCCTCGGTACATCGTTTACGGCAGCGTGACCCTGCCGCGCAGTTCTGAGACGTTTTGGGCGCCCATGAGCTGCATGGTGCGAACCGCCTCTGCGCGCATGATGTCGAACATCTTGTCGACCCCGCGCTCTCCCCCGGCCATGAGCCCGTAGAGGTAGGCACGACCGACCATCGCGGCGGTTGCCCCAAGGCCCACCGCTGCAAGCACGTCGGCGCCAGAAAGAATGCCGGTGTCGATGTAGATCTCAGCACGTTCGTTGACCGCCTCTGCGACGTGTGGCAGCAACTCGAGCGGTGTTGGTGCGCGGTCGAGCTGGCGCCCGCCATGGTTCGAGACAACCATGCCGTCAACACCTAGGTCGAGAACGCGACGTGCGTCTTCGACCGACTGGATGCCCTTGATGACGAGCTTGCCCTCCCACTCGTCACGTAGCCACTGAACGTCGTTCATGCTGAGCGCGGGGTCGAACATCTGCCCCACGAGCTCAGCGACGGTGCCGTCGAATGAACGGAACGAAGCAAACTCAATCGGTTCGGTTGTGAGCACGTTACCCCACCACTGCGGGTAGAGCGCGAAGTCGATCATCGTCTTGAGGCTGAGCGTCGGCGGAATCGTGAGGCCGTTACGCTCGTCACGCAGGCGGTTGCCGGCGACGGGGGTATCGACGGTGAGCACGAGTGTGTCGTAGCCCGCCTTTCGCACCTCGTCGATGAGCTGGCGCGACGCGTCGCGATCTTTCCAGAGGTAGAGCTGGAACCAATTGTTGCCGTCGGGCACCTCGGTGACGAGCTCGGCCGGTGAGGTCGTGCCCATCGTCGAGAGCGAGTACGGAACCCCTGCCCTGGCCGCCGACCGAGCGACCGCGACCTCTCCCTCGTGCTGCATCATGCGGGTGAACCCGGTCGGTGCGAGAAGGAGCGGGAACGCGGCAGGCTTGCCGAGAATGGTCGTCTCGGTGCTCACGTCAGAGACGTCGTGCAGCACCCGCGGCATAAACTCGACTTTTTGAAACGTGGATCGGGCGCGAGCAATACTGACCTCGCCCTCGGCAGCGCCGTGCACGTAATCGAATACTGAGCGCGGCGTGCGACGGCGGGCAATTTTTGCGAGGTCTTTGACCGTGAGCGCCTGGCTCAGGCGACGCTCGGTCGCGTTGAACTTCGGCTTCTTGAACTCGAGATACGACGAGATGTCGCTCCACTTGGGAACGCTTCGGCGAATGTTGCGTGGAGACTGGCTGCCAGTCATGATGCGGTGGTACCTCCCGTACCGAGATATGCCTGAATGATGCTGTCGTCGGCGAGCAGGTCACGGGCCGAGCCCGAACGAACGACCTCGCCGTTTTGCAAAATGTGGCCGTCGTTTGCTGCCTGCAGCGCCCTGCGGGCGTTCTGCTCGACGAGCACCACGGTCGAGCCCGACGCGCGAATCTCTTCGATGACCTTGAACACCTCGTCGACGATCTTTGGGGCGAGGCCCATCGAGGGCTCGTCCATGAGAATGAGGTGCGGTTTCGTGAGCATGGCGCGCGCGATCGCGAGCATCTGCTGCTCGCCGCCCGAGAGCGAACCGGCAGCGAGGTGACGGCGTTCGCCGAGCACCGGGAAGCGCTCGTACATCTCTGCGATGGCCTGAGCAGACCCCTTGCGGTGGTTCTTCGCGCCAAGCTGCATGTTCTCTTCGATCGTGAGGGTGCTGAGAATCTGACGACCCTCTGGTACCTGCACGAGCCCCTGCTTCACGAGCTTGTGGGCCGAGGTGCGAGTGATGTTGCGCCCCTCGAAGGTGATGCTGCCACCCGAGGGCTTCAGCATGCCGGTGATGGCGTTAATGATTGACGACTTGCCGGCGCCGTTGGCACCAACGAGCGTCACGAGGGTGCCCTCGGTTACGTCGAACGAAACGCCGCGTACGGCCTGCACCTTGCCGTACGAAACGGCGAGGTCTTTCACACTGAGAATCGGTTCGCTCATTCTGAGACCGCCTCCCCACTTTCCTGCTTAGCGTCATCGTCTTCGGTTGCTGCGCCGAGGTAAGCCTCGATCACACGCTCGTCGGCGGCGATCTCTTCTGGAGTACCGCTCGCGAGCATCTTGCCGAAGTTGAGCACGGCGATGTGGTTACAGGTGCCGAGCACCATGCCCACGTTGTGCTCGATGAAGATGACCGTGAGACCGTCGGCCGCAAGCTGCGTGATGAGCGCCGAGAGTCCCTCAGCCTCAACGTGGTTCATGCCTGCGGCGGGCTCGTCAAGAATGAGCACCGATGGATCGGCCGCGAGAGCCCTGGCGATCTCGAGGCGGCGCTGATCGCCGTACGAGAGGGCTCCGGCCTCAACATTGGCCTTATCGAGCAACCCAACCTTGTCGAGGCAGCGAGCTGCGTGAGCGAGCGCAATCTGCTCGTCGCGCTTCGCCGACGGCAGCCAGATGAGGCGGCGCAGGAAGGTAGGTTTGGCGATCAGGTGTGTGCCAATGAGCACGTTCTCGAGAGCACTCAGCCGGTTGAAGAGCTTCGAATGCTGGAACGTGCGTGTGAGGCCAGCGGCGGCAACTTTGTGAACCGGGGTCTTCGAGATATCGACACCGAGCACCGTGGCCGTACCCGAGGTCGGCGGAATGAGGCCCGAGATCATGTTCACGAGTGTCGTCTTGCCGGCACCGTTCGGCCCGATAAGGCCTACGACGTCGCCACTTCGTACCGTGAGATCAACACCTTGCACAGCGTGCACGCCGCCGTACTCCTTGGCGAGCCCCTTGAGCTCGATAACGGTCTCGCCAGCTTTCGGGTGCTCGCGCAATGCGAGGCCTTCGGCGTTGATGTTCTTGAGCGCCTCGACGTCGATCTTCTGCTTGCGGCGGGGTACGAGACTCGCGATGCCGCCGGGCAGGTACAAAATGACGATGAGCAGGAGCAAGCCCGAGATAAACGGCCTGATCCACCCAGCATCGATGCCGATCATGCGCTGCACCTCTGGCAGCATCGTCTGGAAACCGCTGCCGAGCAGCGGACCGAAGAAGTTTGTGGTGCCGCCAACGACCGCGGTTACGAGGCCGTCGATGGCCGTGCTAAAACCGAAGTCTTCTGGTGCGACGAGTCGCATGTAGAAGGCCCAGAGTACGCCATACAGGCCAGCGATGGCGCCTGCAGCGATGAACGCTGAGAGGCGGTGACGGCCAACGTCGATGCCGATGGCACGGGCAGCGAGTTCGTCTTCGCGAATCGCCTCAAGCGCACGACCGTAGCGTGAGCGCCCCTGGCGCCAGAACCAGTATGCGACGAGCGCGAGAATAACCCACGCAATGGTCGGGGTAAGAATCTTGGGCACCTGAATGCCCTGTGCCCCACCCGTCCACTCCTGGTTGAGGATGAAGATGCGAATGGCCTCGGCAAAGCCGAGCGTCGCGATCGCGAGGAAGACCCCGCGCAAGTGCATCGTGGGAAGACCGAGAATCGTCGCCGCGAGTGCGCCGACCACCATGCCCACGGCGATGGCAAAGAGCAGCGTCGGGATGGTCCCCCAAGCTGTGGGAGCCGGGGTAATCGCGGCCGCAGTGAAGGCGGCGATGCCCGCGAAGCCCGCCTGGCCGAGACTCAGCTGGCCTGCAACGAGTACGGCATAGAAAGAAAAGGCAAAGATCGCGTTGAGCGCGATGAAAACGAGAACTGATTCGCTAATCATTAGACTTCACGCACCTTCTTCTTGCCGAAGAGCCCCTGCGGGCGCAGGAGAAGAATAATGAAGAGCAGCGCGAACGCAATGAGATCCCGCCAGCTCGAGCCGAAGTACTGAATTGCAAACACCTCGGCGATGCCGAGAATGAGGCCACCGGCGAGTGCGCCGGGCAGCGAGCCCATGCCTCCGAGAATGATAACGGCGAGGCCTTTGAGCTCGATCGAGCTGCCCATCGACAGCTGAGCACTGTTGACGTTGAGGGCGAAAAGCACACCCGCAACCGCACCGAGCGCCGATGAAATGGCGAAGGTGGTTGCGGTGACGCGGTCAACGCTGATGCCGAGCACGCGTGCCGCGGTCGGGTTCTCGGCGACCGCGCGCATTGAACGCCCGAGCGATGAACGCTGCACGAGAATCGTGAGCGCGATCACCAGACCAATCGAGATCGCAAGGATCGCGATCTGAAGGTAGGTCGCGTTCGCCCCAAACACCTCGATGCTGCCCTCAGGAACAGTGCCCTGAGGAAAGCGCCGGGTGTTTGGGCCGAACACGGCCTGCAGCAGTGCGACGATCATGCCGCTCATGGCGATAGAAGCGATGAGGCCAGCGAAGTGGGCGTCGGCTCGGTTTTTGAGCGGTCGAAACGCGAAGCGTTCAATGATGAGGCCGAGAATGGCGCCGAACACGAACACGATAAGCATGATTACCCAAATTGAGAGTTCAAGCTTTTCGGCGATACCGATGCCCACAAATGCCGAGGCGGCAAAGACGGCTGGGTGTGCCAGGTTCAGTCGATCCAGGATGCCAAACACCAGGGTAAACCCGATGGCAAAGAGCGCATAGATCGAGCCGATAAACACACCGTTTAACAGCTGCTGCATGAGAAGTAGATTCCTAGGTAGTGAAGGGTTAGTTCAACACCGCAAACGTGCCGTCTTTGACGATCTGCACGACGGCCGGGTGCTCTGCATCGCGATTCGCGTTGAAGCTCACCTCACCGAGAGGGGTTGAAACGTTCTTGAGTGCGCCGAGGCTCTGCTGAAGAGTGTCGCGCTCGGCCGAGCACTCGCTACGAATTGCAGCGTCGTAGAGCTTCAGGCCGGTGTATGCCTGTGCCGCAAACTGGTCTGGCTGGTGGCCAAACTTTGCTTCGAACGCTGCGAGAAACTCTTGGTTTTCAGGGGTGTCTGAAGCCGAGTTCCAAGCCGCACCAACAATAACACCCTCGGCAGCGTCGCCGCCGTCTTGCATGAGCAGCGGGTTGTTGAAGCCGTTGCCGCCAACGATCGGAGCGTCGATACCAGCCTCGCGTGCCTGGGTGACGAGCGGAATCGCAGCCTCAATGAGGGCTGAAACGATGAGCGCGTCGGGCTTCTCGCTCTGAGCAGCGGTGAGCAGGCTCCTGAAGTCGGTGTCGTTTGCCGAGAACGTGAGGGTGTCGAGCACCTCAATGCCCTGGTCTTCGAGCGCCTCTGCCATGACCTTGTAACCCGACTCAGTGAAGGCATCGTCGTTGCTGTACATGACAACGACCTTCTTGATGTCGTTCTCGGCAACCGCAGCCTCGATGGTCTGTGGAATAACCTGTGCCTCGGTGAGCGAGTCACGGAACACGTACTCACCCATGTCGGTCACGCCCGAGGCGGTGGTCGAGATACCCATAACCGGCATGCCGGCGTCCTGAGCTACCGGCATCGCCTGGAAGGCCGTGTTCGAGAGGGTTGGGCCGAGAACGCCGCTGGCGCCCTTCTTGACGAGATCTTCCATGACGCTAATCGCCTGGCGCGGTTCGCTCGCATCGTCTTCAATTTCAAGCTTGTAATCGATGCCACCCTGCTCGGTGAGCTCTTCGAGGGCGAGTTCGATGCCCTTCTTCTGCGACTCGCCGTAGCTCGCTGCTCCGCCGGTGAGGCTGAGTGCTGCGCCAAGGGTCACGGGAGATTCAATCGTGCACTGGTCTCCACTGCCGCTTCCAACGAGTTCGCCTGAGCCGGCCGTGTCGTTTGAGCTGCTGCAACCAGAAAGCACGAGCGCTGCGGCTGAAGCCAGAGCGACCGTGCGAAGGGTGTTTTTCATCATAGTGATCTCCGTTGAAATGGGTTTCTTTTGTGGATCTTCGTTGGTCCTCAGACAAATTGTTCCACAGTTGTGCACCACTCACAATTTCTCTTTTCGGTCATTGGCGCGTCGCGTGAATCACGCGGCGGGCGCGAAGCCGTGCGAGTATGGTGTCGAATAAGCGGCAGAATGGCCGTTACCGTCACCTTTGAGAAGGGCCAACGTGATCGCACAGCAGCACTCATTCACGACCGAAGTTCGTTGGCAGGGCTCCCCAATGCAAGCTTCTGAACGGCGATTCTCTCGCAAACACGTCATCGAGGCCGAGGGGCTGCACCCCATCGAGGCTTCAGCTGCGCGGGTGTTTCACGGCGATGCTGATCGCTGGAACCCTGAGTTGTTGCTCATCTCGGCCGTGGCCGAGTGCCACATGATGACCTTCTTGTTTCTCGCGAAACGCGAAGGGCTCGAGATTCTCGACTATCGATGCCGCGCTGAGGGCACACTCGCGCTCGATGCCGATGGTGTGGGCGGTGAGTTCGCCGGGATCAGCCTCTTCCCCGTTGTGACCTTCCGGGCTCGCGAAGAGGCCGGGCTGCACGAAGAAACCTGCCTGCACGATGAAGCAACGATCATCGCGCTGCACGACGAGGTTGGCAAGTACTGTTTCATCGCACGCTCAGTAACGGCACCCATTACGGTCGAACCAGCACAGCGAGCGGTCACCCTAGAGAACTGACGCTCACCCCCGAGGGGCTTTGCTCCCCGGTTTCAACTCGTGAGAGGAGCGCTCACTGCCCCGGCGGCTTCGCTGAGCGCACCGGGAGCAATCTCGAGGTCGAGGCCTCTCCTGCCTGCCGAGACAAAAACGGTCGACCAGTCGTTTGCGGTCTCGTCAACGACGACCCGCATCGGTTGGCGATGCCCGAAGGGGCTTACGCCGCCGAGCACGTACCCGCTTCGACGTTCGGCATCAGCGGCCGCTGCGAGATCCGCCTTCTTCGCGCCTAGCGCAGCGGCGACCTTCTTGAAGACGGCTTTGTGCGAGACCGGAATAATCACGACGGCAAACTCGCCATCGACCTGCACCACGAGTGTTTTGAACACGCGTGCCTCATCAACCCCGAGCTGCTCGGCACACTCCCGCCCAAAGTCAGTATTGCGCGGGTCGTGGTCGTACTCGTGCAGCGTGTACTCCACCCCCGCGGCGTCGAGTGCCTGCGTCGCGGGCGTCGTGACGACCTTCGCCTTCTTCTTGGCCACCCTGCCCCGCCTATGCTCCGGCCGGGTGCGTCGCCTTCGACCAGCGTGCGAGCTGATCGAGTGCCCGGCCGGAGTCGACAGCGTCTGCTGCAATCTCGATCTTTGACTGCAGGCGCTGGTGCATGCCGAGTTCAGCCGTCGCCGGGTCCTTGTAGAGGTCATAGGCGACCATGCCCGCTGCGGCATTGAGCAGCGCGATATCGCGAGCTGGCCCTTGCTCCCCCTCGAGAATGCGGCGGATCGTCACCGCGTTCTCAGCCGGCGTTCCCCCGATAAGATCGGCGATCTTTGCCACCGGAAGCCCTACATCACGGGGGTCGATGTCGTGCTCGGTGATTGAGCCACGGCTCACCTCCCAGATGTGTGAGTGGCCGGTCGTCGAGAGTTCGTCGAGCCCGTCATCGCCTCGAAAGACGAGTGCCGAAGCGCCCCTGAACTGGAAGACGCCAGCGAGCAGCGGTGCCTGGCGAAGATCGGCGACACCGACGGCGTTGGCCTCGGGGCGCACCGGGTTGCAGAGGGGGCCGAGGAAATTGAAGACCGTGGGAATGCCGAGATCGGCCCTCGCCTTCGCAACGTGCCTGAAACCGCTCAAGAACTTGGCCGCCCAGACGAACGAAATATTCGTTTGCTCAAATACTGAGGTGATGTGGTCTGACTGGTAGTCGAGATCGACGCCCAGTTCGGTGAGTACATCAGACGCTCCTGATTTTGAGCTCACCGCCCTGTTTCCGTGCTTGACGACGGGCACCCCGGTTGCGGCGGTAATAATCGACGCGGTCGTCGAGACGTTGAAGGTACCGAAACGATCACCGCCGGTGCCGACAATGTCGACGCAGTCGGGGCCGAGGCCAACCGGCATTGCCGTGTCGAGAATCGCGTCGCGAAAGCCAACGATCTCGTTGACCGAAACACCCTTAGCCGCGAGCAGCGTCAAAAAGCCACCAATCTGCGCGTCAGATGCGTTGCCAGTGATGATTTCGTTCATCGCCCACGCCGCCTGCGCCATGCTGAGCTCTTCGGCTCCGAGCAGTTGATCAAGGACATTCGGCCAGGTGTGCGTAATTTCCATGACCTCAAGTCTAGTCTTCGCGGTTTTTGACAAACAACACGCCGTGAAAAACGCCAAATACGGCGCGCGCTCACAGCTTGTCATCAGGATTCAAAAAGTGAGGTAAAGTGGAGGAGATATTGGTCAAATTTGTGCCACGCCGAGAGCAGTTGGAAAACACACACCAAATTTTCAGCCATAATGGAGGAGTGACGAAGAGCACTATGAATACCAAAACAGCAGCGGCTTCCGTGAAGAGGCCTAATACCGTTGCCGTAGGCACCATCGTGTGGCTTGGCAGCGAGGTGATGTTCTTCGCGGGTCTTTTTGCCATTTACTTCACCCTCCGCGCCATGGCGCCAGAGTTGTGGGAGTACCAGACCGCGAAGCACAACTTCCCGTTCTCGCTGACCATTACGGCCATCCTCGTTCTGTCTTCATTCACCTGCCAGGCAGGTGTGTTTGCCGCAGAGCGGATGCAGCCACGACGCACGAGCTGGGCTCTGAAGGACTGGGGTGCCATCGAATGGTTTTACCTCACCTTTGCACTCGGCGCGATCTTCGTGGCCGGGCAGACCTGGGAGTACGCACAGTTCGTTGAGCACGGCATCACCCTTCCTGCCGACGCATACGGTGCAGCCTTCTACATGACCACAGGGTTCCACGGCATTCACGTTGCCCTCGGTCTCGTAGCATTCTTGTTCGTTATTGGCCGCATGTACGCCGTGAAGAACTTCACCCACAAAGAAGCGACCAGCGCCATGGCAGTCTCGTACTACTGGCACTTCGTCGACGTCGTGTGGGTCGGCCTGTTCTTTGTCATTTACATCTTGAAGTAGCTCAGGAGATATTGATTATGGCTCGCGCCAATAAAAACGTACGCAAATCAGGGCGTAGGCACCCACTTGCAACAGCCGCTCTGGTGATCACCGGTTTGTTGATCACCGGTGCTGCCTACACGGGTTTCACCTCAACCGCTGCAACCGCAGAGGTCTCGCTTGACTCGCAAGAGGCGATCGATGAGGGTCAGAAGCTCTTTGCAGCAAACTGTGCAACATGCCACGGTATGAACGCCGAGGGCATCCAGGAATCATCTGGCAAAATGAGCGGCCCTTCACTCATCGGTGCTGGTGCCGCCTCGGTTCACTTCCAGGTTGGTACCGGCCGTATGCCGCTCGCCTTCCAGGGCCCCCAGGGCATCGTGAAGCCGAAGCAGTTCACCGAGGAGCAAACGCTGCAGCTTGCTGCCTTCGTTGCATCGCTGGCCCCCGGGCCCGCACTGCCAGACCAGAAGTACCTTCAGGCCGACGGTGACGCAGCAAACGGTGGCGTTCTCTTCCGCATTAACTGCGCAATGTGCCACAACGTTTCAGCAGCCGGTGGCGCGCTGACGCAGGGCAAGTACGCTCCCCCACTCGGTGGCGTGCCCGAGACGCACATTTACTCAGCAATGGTCACGGGCCCTCAGAACATGCCCGTCTTCAACGATGCGAACCTCACCCCTCAGGACAAAGCTGACATCATCACGTACCTGAAGCTCATTGAGAACGAGCCCGCTGTCGGCGGTCTTTCACTCGGCTCAATTGGCCCGGTTTCAGAGGGTCTCTTCATCTGGATCATTGGTCTTGGCAGCATCATCGCGCTCACCGTTTGGGTGACCGCGAAGTCAAACTAACTCGGTCTGCTCACTTAGACGACATCAGTCATTAATCAAGGAGAAACATGGCGAAGGAAGCGAACAGCGGCAACGATAATGCCGTTATCGCAGCTCAGGGCCAGCAATCGTCGGAGCTCGTCGGCACAGCCGTCATTGCGCCTGACGCAGTGCAAAACCCTGGGTTACCACCTCATGGTCGTCGAGTCACAGACCTCGACGAGAAGAAAAACAAGTCTGCTGAGCGAGTTGTCTACTCACTCTTCTACGTGTCGCTCGCCGGAAGCCTCGCTGCCGTGCTTGCCTACATGTACTTCCCCATCGAGTCTGGCGATGCAATGGACATTCGTCTGCACACCATGTTCGTGGGTGCTGCGATGGCCCTCGCACTGCTGTCACTCGGCATCGGAGCGGTTCACTGGGGCAAGGCCCTCATGTCAGACCACGAGTCGATTGACGTGCGCCACCCGATTCCAAGCAGCCCAGAGGTGCGTCAGGACGCAGCTGAGATCTTCGAGATCGCTGACGAAGAGTCAGGCTTCAGCCGTCGTACGCTCGTGCGCAACAGCCTCATTGGTGCGCTCGTAGCATTCCCGCTGCCCGGCATTGTCTTGCTGCGCGGTCTCGGCCCCCAGGACGTTGATCCGGTTGAGGTCTTCGGCCACACGATGTGGGAGAAGGGCACGCGTCTTGCTCGCGACCCATCCGGCGTTGCGATCAAGGCCACTGACGTTCAGATCGGCTCGGTTTTCCACGTGATTCCCGAGAACCTCCATGAGGCTGAGAACCACCTCAACGAAAAAGCGAAGGCTATTGTTCTTCTCATGCGCCTTGATCCCAAGGAGCTCATCGAAGAAGAGCACCGCAAGTCGTGGTCATACGACGGCATCGTCGCTTACTCGAAGGTCTGCACCCACGTTGGTTGCCCCGTTGCTCTCTACGAGCAGCACACGCACCACCTCCTCTGCCCCTGCCACCAGTCGCAGTTCGACGTTTCTGATGGAGCGAAGGTTGTCTTCGGCCCCGCTAAGCGCCCGCTGCCGCAGCTTCCGATTACGGTCGATGATGAGGGCTACCTCATCGCGCAGAGCGACTTTACTGAACCTGTTGGACCGAGCTACTGGGAGCGTCTCAAGTGAGTACAAAGGTAAGCCAAGAAACTACCTCAGCTGCCGGCGCAAGCACCTTCACGTCGCGTGCAGCCACGTACCTCGACGACCGTACCAAGGTAGGCGTCGTCGTCAAGGAATTCGGCCGTAAGGTCTTCCCCGACCACTGGTCATTCCTCCTCGGCGAAGTTGCTCTGTACAGCTTCGTCGTCATCCTGCTCTCAGGTACCTTCCTGACCCTGTTCTTCCAGGCGTCAATGGCAGAGGTTATCTACGACGGCCCGTACGTGCCGATGAAGGGCATCGAAATGTCGGCGGCTATGGCCTCGACAATGGACATCTCGTTCTCGGTTCGCGGCGGCCTGCTCATGCGCCACGTGCACCACTGGGCTGCCCTGCTCTTCGTTGCCTCAATCGGTCTGCACATGCTTCGCATCTTCTTCACCGGTGCGTTCCGCAAGCCTCGCGAGCTCAACTGGGTTATCGGCTTCCTCCTCTTCATCCTCGCGATGGCCGAGGGCTTCACCGGTTACTCACTTCCTGACGATGTTCTCTCGGGCAACGGCCTTCGCATTATCGACGGCCTCATGAAGTCGTTCCCTGTTGTGGGCACGTATACCTCATGGTTGTTCTTCGGTGGCGAGTTCCCGGGCACAGACATTGTCGGTCGCCTCTACATGCTGCACATCATGGTTCTGCCAGCACTCGTAATTCTGTTCGTCGCGCTGCACCTCGTATTCGTCGTCGTGCACAAGCACGCACAGTTCCCCGGTGCAGGCCGCACTCAGCAGAACGTTGTTGGCTACCCCATCCTTCCTGTGTACGCAGCGAAGGCCGGCGGTTTCTTCTTCATCGTCTTCGGTGTCATCATGCTCATCGCTTCATTCGTCGGTATTAACGGCGTCTGGGCATACGGCCCGTACGATCCCTCACCGGTTTCTGCTGGTACCCAGCCTGACTGGTACATCGGCTTCGCCGACGGCATGCTGCGCCTCATCCCACCGGGTTGGGAGACCGAATGGTTTGGCTACACCTGGTCGTGGAACATGCTTGTTCCCGTGATCATCATGGGTGGCTTCCTCGTTCTCGTTGCGATCTACCCCTTCATTGAAGCTTGGGTGACCGGCGACAAGCGCGAACACCACATCCTTGACCGCCCACGTAACGCTCCTACTCGTACCGCTATCGGTGCTGCTGGTGTGACGTTCTACGCGGTCATGTGGGCAGGCGCAAGCTCTGACCTCATGGCAACCCACTTCCAGCTCTCGATGGAAGGCGTGATTCACGCACTGCAGTTCTGCCTCATCGTTGCTCCGATCGTTGCTTACAACGTGACGAAGCGCATCGCGATTGCTCTTCAGAAGAAGGACAAGTCGATCGCACTGCACGGCTACGAGACAGGTCGCATCGTCCGCCTCCAGGGCGGCGAGTTCGTCGAGGTACACAAGCCCGTCGACGAGTACGAGCTCTGGAACCTCGTGAGCTACCACGATTACGCGCCGCTCATGCTGCGCCCCGATGCCGATGGGCGCATCCCGTTCTCGAAGCGCCTGCGTGCTGGTTTCAGCCGCTGGTTCTACGAAGACCGCGTTGTTCCTCCGACGCAGAAGGAAATCGAGTCGGCCGAAGACCACTAGTCTTCCCCACTCAGTCTTAAGCCCCGCATCACTTCGGTGATGCGGGGCTTTTGCGCTCACCCCCAGCCTGCTTGTTGCAGGCGGGTCTCTTCTTAGATTCGTTGCTTCGCGTGACCATGGCTTCTCTTGCAACACGAGCAGGAGAAGGCCTCGCATACAGTGTTGAAGGCGGGCACCTTTAGGCGCCCGCCTTCAACACTGTACAGAAGAAAAAGTCTAGCCCGCTTTACTCAGCCGCTACCTTCGCTGTTTCTGGAAAGAACGTGTCAACAACATTTGCTGCAACGTTGCGTGCTTCGCCTTCCCACGGAAAATGGTGAATGGAGAGTTGTGGGCTGGTGTTCACCTCGAGCACGACGGTTTGACTGGGCTGGCCCTCAACATTGAACATGAGGTCAATGCCACCGAGCTTCATCCCGGGTAGTGCAGAAATGACTTCTTGTACACGCTCTTGCTGTTCTTCGCTCAGGGTTCCGGTCGCATCGATTGAATCACCGCCGCGTTGAAGGTTTGAAATATTAGAAATGAATACCCGTTCGCCCTCTGCTGGAATTGATGCTTTTGAAAGGCCCTGCGTCGCAAGAAAGCTTTCTTCAATATCGGTGAGCAGTAATGGTTCGTGCGACTCATGATTTTTGCGCTCTTTGTTCTTCATGCGAACGAGCTTAGAGATTTTCGATTTTCCGTCACCGACGACGCTTGCCGGCCGCATCCAAGAAACGGCCACAACTTTACCGTTCACTGCAAGACACCGGTACTGGTCACCGGCAAAGTAGGGCTCGATGATGACTTTACCGCCGTAACGCGCAGCGATGTACTCAAATTTTTGAGCGAAATCTTTTTCTTCGCTGACGCCAACGAAAACATCGCTGCCGCCCTGCCCCGCGTCGGGTTTAAGAACGACTGAACCGTACTTTTGCGCCCACAGCCATGCAACAGCGAGGTCATCCGATTCAAACAGCTGGCTGTTGGCCGTGTTGATTCCTTGTGCACGAAGTAGTGCATTTGTTGCGCTCTTGTAGAGTGAGACCCGCTTCATCAGGTTCGTGTTCAGGGAGCAGTTTCCACCCCTCCACCAGTGCTTTCTGTTTCCGTTTTTCAACGTAATGGACCTGCCCGTGGCAGACTTCTGAACAGTTATCCCCCGGTCTAGGGCTTCCTGGACCAAGACTAAATTAGAGTAAACCATTTTATGGAATCCAAGATGCCTAAGGTGCATCATGGCATCATCTAAATTAGTTGACATTGCTTAAGCCTTTCAACGCTCACTCGCAGATTTTACATAACACAAAGACGTCAGCAACCACTAGTTCCACCGCGAAAAGAGCTGCCCCAAAGGAATAACTTTTCTTTTTCTGGTGAACGACCGTCAGATAGGCCGGTGAATAACAATATCGTGCGTTGGTAATTATTATACATTTGCAGGACATGTACGGCAGAAGCAAGGTTACCCTCAGCACAGAGAAAAGATATAACGTTTCATACCGACCGCGAACCACTCATCGCTGAGTCTGAGTAACAACCAAGTATCCTCCGCTTGAGTAACTCCGTATGCTTACCGCAGTGAACACGAGGCGGAGACCTGAAACGGCTCAGTGACCGCGAAGCCTAACCTGCAAGGACCAGGAGTAAGCCATGCTGCTGAGACACTTCCCCGGTTATGTCGATAGGGCTCACTGATTGCCTGAATCGCAAGCCACGATAATCACTTCAGACAGGCGCTTTAATCGCTGACTGAGTCTGTCTCGGCCGGTGGTGTCTCTGTTACTGGAGGCTGTGGCTCGGGATCAGGTTCTGGTTGCGGTTCTTCAACCGGAGGCGGCGTTGGCGTTGGAGTCGGCGTAGCTGGCTGCTCAGTCTCTTCTTGCTGTTGGCGTTCCCGTTCAGCTTGCTCTGCTGCTTCACGCTCTTGCTGTTCAGCAAGAAGCCTTCGCTGCTCAGCAGCAGCCGCAGCCTCCTCTTCATGCTCAAGCACTGTTCCAGAGATGTCAGCCCAAGCTTTCAGAAAACTGCGTGCCTCATAAGAAACGACCATGAGTCGGCGTGTCTCACCAATAGGCATTGCCGTGTCACCCTCTTTTGAAGCAGAGCCTGCGGCCACCGGAGAGAGCTTGCCGTCTTTGGAACGGGTAAACATCTCTGCAGTTTGGCTGTCAGCTAATTTCGCAGCCATGGTTTGCAAAGGTTCAACATCGAGTTCGTAGTACTCTGCCTGAGCAATAAACTCTTCAGAAAGTTCAGGGAGCGCTTTGAGGAAAGGCTCCAAATCTTTCATGAAGCTCTCACTCCCGACCGTCTGCATTGCAGAGAAGTCGTCAAGCAGTTCGGTGTGCCGTTTGGAAAGTTTGCGCAGTTGCTGCTCGCTGTCAGCAATCTCTTCTTTGAGCTCTGCAAACTCCGCATTGGTCATTTTGTCTACATTCGTTGCGACTTTCAGCTGTTCACCCTGTTTGACGTCAAAAAGGTAGGCGATCTGATCGGTTGGGGCCAGGAACCAAGATGCAGAGCGCACCGTTAAGACCTCATGCTGAGCATCGGTTTTCTTCTCTCTGATGGCGCGCTCTACGATTTTCTTGGCCTCGCGCAGCTCAGGAGTCGAAACATACTCCTCATATGTGGTGACCGAAGCATTGACCTTGGTGACGACTGCCTCAAGACTTTGTTTAGCCTCAGCGGGAATTTCTTCGCTCGTCGCAACAACGGCGCTCAGTTGTTTCAGTTCTTGCGCCAGACGCTGCAATTCGAGCGCTTGCAAGCCCAAGTGCACCGTAAGGGCACTATTTTCGTACTCGAGAGTTGACAGTTCGCGTGCGTTCGTTGCCATCTGTGCAACGTAATCGCCGCGTGAATCGAACTCGATGCCCTGGACGATTTGTGGGGTCATGAAACCGACGATGAGCAGTGCTGAGCCCAAGGCTGCCAGAGCAACCCGAATACGCTTTTCGAAGATGCGTTTATTACTTGACGTGCCATTCATGCGCATACCCATCAACTGTTTACTGCTCTCGCTGCCGCTGGGTTCTTCGGCTCAGCTATAGCACCCAACCCTTTGCTGAGTACCTGAAGCGCCTTTTCAGAAGGGCCATCAAAAATCACTTTTCCTCGTTCAAGGACGATGCCGCGCTCGCAGAGCTGTTTCACCTGTGAAGCGTTGTGCGTCACGATAAACATCGTTTTGCCTTGGGCTTTCATCTCGTTGATGCGTTTATGGCATTTCTTTCTGAACTGGGCATCGCCAACTGACAGTGCCTCGTCGACGAGGAGAACGTCAAGGTCGGTGTGAACCGCTACTGCGAACCCTAGCCTCGCGCGCATACCAGAGGAATATCGTTTGATCTCAGTATCAAGAAAATCACCGAGTTCGGCAAACTCGACAATTGAGTCGTAACGCTCGTTGATTTGTGCCTGCGACATACCTAAAATCGAACCGTTGAGGTAAATGTTTTGCTTGCCGGTGAGGTTAGGGTCGAAACCAGCGCCCACTTCGAGAAGGCCACCGACTTTGCCTCTAATGCGCACGTGCCCGCTATCAGGGCGCAAGACACCAGTGAGTAGTTTGAGCGTGGTCGATTTGCCCGAGCCGTTTCGTCCCATAACCGCGACCGCTTCGCCTTCATACACCTCGAAGGTCACGTTGTGAAGCGCCGTGAAGTTAGTCGTGGCTTTCCTTCGTTTTACAAGGTCAACTGCAACTTGCTTGAGCGAACGCCCATGCTGAATTTTGAAGTGCTTCGTCACGTTATACAGCCCGATGCGAGGCTTTTCGATCGAGTTAGACATACTGCGCAAAGTCTGCCTCCTTGGAACGGAAAATAACCTGACCAACAATGAGCGTGCCAATCGCGATGCAAGAACTCGCGAAGGTAAACATTAAGAGGTGATCGGGAACCGTGGCACCGTCAATGAGCGGTACCCAGAAAGCAGCGTGAAAGAGTTCTACCGCAGTCGTCACCGGGTTGATCAGGTAGACGTTATAGAGCCACGAAGGGAGTACCCCGCGAATCATCTCCCATGAATACAAGACTGGCGACGACCAGACAGCAAACATGAGGAACACATCGACAATGCTCTTAGCATCGCGAAAAGTCACGTTGATAGCGCTAAAGATGAGCCCCAGGCCCGTGACAAAGGTGAGCACGATGAGAAGCCCGAGCACGAAGAGTCCAAGGGCTGCAAACGTAAACTTCCAGCCCACAATAACCAGCACGATCAAGAGCACCAAAACCTGCGGCCCAAAGTGAATGAGCGACGAAAAGACTGCTGTCACCGGAAAGAGCTCACGAGGCAAGAAGACTTTCTTGATGAGCTCGCCGTTTGAAGTAATCGAAACGGTCGTGCTTTGCAGCGCCTCTCGAAAGAGGTTGATCACAATAAGGCCGCTGAACAGATAAATTGGGAAGAGCTCGATGCCACGGTTCACACCGAGCACAATGCCGATCACAAAGAAGTACATAAAGAACTGCATTGCAGGTCGAATGTACGACCACAGCCAGCCGAGTACCGAGCCGTAGTACCGCGTGGCCGTACTCTTCTTCAAGAGCAGTCGAAAAAGCTCTCGATGTGTGAACACATCGAGGATCCACCGGCTCTCACCTGGTGTCGTAAACTCGGGATCTTCGATGGGCGTGATCCGCTCTTCTGAAGCCAGCCTACGACGGTCTCGTCGTGAGATCGTTTCGCTACTCAATATGCCCCCACACCCTTGACGACAACCCTGATGGTGCGCCACATGATCAGCAAGTCACCAATAAATGACCAATTCTCGACGTAAAAAAGATCAAGCCTCACGCTCTCTTCCCAAGGAAGATCGCTGCGGCCATTAATTTGCCAGAGACCACTAATGCCGGGTTTGACAAGCATACGCCTGTGCACCCACTCGGTGTATTGCTGCACCTCGTTGGGCAACGGAGGCCGTGGGCCCACGAGCGACATATCGCCTCGAAAGACGTTCCACAGTTGAGGCAGCTCATCGATGCTGTGCCGGCGCAGAAAACGCCCGACGCGTGTTACCCGTGGATCATTCTTGAGTTTAAAGAGTGGGCCGAAGCCGTCAGTGCGGTCAAGAAGACCAAGCTGCTGATTAGGTGAGCCCTCGAGCATGGTGCGGAACTTGTACATCGTAAAGATCGAGCCGTTCAGACCATTACGTTCTTGCGCGAAGAAACCTGGACCTTTGCTGTCGCAACGAACAAGAATATATGTCACGAGAAAAACCGGGCTTAGCAACAACAGAGCGAAGCCCGAGACGATGACGTCAAATAGACGCTTCGTAAGATACCGTTTGCCGTTGAACTCGGGGTACTCGACGTGCAAGAGCGGAAAGCCCGAAACCGGTCTCATGTGTAGCCGGGGGCCGGTGATGTCAGTGAGTGAGGTAGCCACGATCAGGTCAGTATTGCTTCCCTCAAGGTACCAGCCGATCTCACGAATGCGTTGCGGGGTGAGTTGGTCAGAACCTGTCAAGATCACAGCGTCAGGCAGGTGCTCATCAATGACCGTTTCGATGTCATCGAGGTTACCGAGCCTCTCGGTAGCCTTCAGCTCCTTGTCCTTGGTTGTGATTGCACCAACGACGTGAAAACCGGCAATCTTGTTGACCTGAAGCTGACGCACGGTGTGGTCGCACTTCTCGGCCTCCCCCGCGATCAAGGTACGGTAAACATTTCTTCCCCGTTTGCGCTGCTGTTGCAGGCGTTTACGCCAGGCCCAACGGCCGCACAGCAACAGAAAAAGCCCACAGGGAAAAGCAATGAAGAGGTGCCCTCGACCAGTCGAGAAATTCATGGCAAACATGATGATAGAGAAAATGCCGAATGTCGTGAGCGTCGCATTGATGACACGTTTATACTCGTCAGGACCGGTAGCGAACACCCGCACGTCGCGAGTGTCAAAAACGACCAGCGAAACAGCCCAGCCATATGCAAGCAATAACGAAATCAGCGTGTAGTCACGAATGAGTGCGAATTGCTGTGGCTCATTCCAAGCGAGATCACTGAAGCGGTGACTCAGCCTGATCCACTCCGAAATACCGAGCGAGAGAACGATGATCAGAGTATCGGTATAAAAGAGCTTGCGCGAATAGCGCAGCTGCCAACCAGGCACCCCTGCCAAACCCTAGTTCCCTTCTCCAATTCCCCCTGCATTATTCTACACGCAACGGTTAGCGCGTGTGGCACCCAAGTCTGTTACATCCGCGTGTCTGGATTCCAATCACGCACGGTGTCGTTCTTAAAACGCTCTGCGAGCCTCTCCCACGCCTCCCAATCAGGAACAACGATTGACTGACCGTCGGCAGAAGTGCCGGTTCCGTTCGTCGGAGAAGTGAAGAACGTCACGTCTTTGCCCCGAACATCCCGCAGCTCAAGTGCTTCCCCTGCCAGGTAACTCGAAGTGAATCCGGCATCTGCTGTCACAAACGGCGCGAGTGCGCTTACTGCGTCTTGGAGACGCATTGGATTCGTGAGTGTTTCTTTGCTCATGAGTTCGTTAAGAACGGCCTTCATGTATAGCTGCTGGTTGCGAACGCGTGAGTAATCGCCATCGGAGAACGCATACCGTGCACGCACAAACTTCAACGCGTCTTCACCGTTCAGCGTGATCTTGCCTTCGGCAAAGTCGGCGCCGCGGTCAGAGAAAGCGATGGGGTTATTGAGCGTCACTCCCCCGAGAGCGTCAGTGAGTCCTTCGAAGCCAGTAAAGTCGATGACGACCACGTGGTCAATCTGGTCTTGAATGAGACCTTCGACGCTTTCAACAAGCATGGGGACACCGCCGACAGCGAGTGCCGCGTTAATTTTTGCTTCTTGGCCATTTGGCAGTTCAACCCAGTTGTCTCGCATGATCGACATAATCTGCACCGACTTTGAATTTGCCGGAATATGGGCCACCATGATCGTGTCAGAACGCTGCCCTGAGATGTCGTCGATGTCATCGCCAATTTCACCACGGGTGTCGGAGCCGAGTAACAGAATATTGCGTGGCCCTTCGACATCAGCGACACGGTTCTCGCTCGTAGGGAACGGATTATCGATGAGCTCTATCTGATTGAACGATTTGTTGAGCTTCAGCAGGTACCAGCCAACAACCCCTGCTAACGCAACCAGTACCACGAGAATGATGATGATGGTGTTGCGCAGCCACCGGCGTTTCTTCTTAACGGGTCCGGGCGCTTCTTCAGCCACCTCGAGCTCATCAAAGATGCTCAGTGGGTTATTTTCTGAACTATTCACAAAGCTATATTGCCAGACAATTGCTGATTTGTGCGAATTACCATGCAAATCGCGCCATCCCGTTGCAACGGAACACCGAGCGTGTTAGGCCTCGACAGGGACAGCTATGGGGAGGCTAAGGCGTATAAACAGTGGTGGGCCCTCTCATTCGAGAGGGCCCACCGAAAAAACACGGAGCACTAGCCGTGGCCAAGTACCTTTCGGTAATGCTCGCCAACTGGCTCGTAGCCGATGTGATTAAAGAACGAACCAATGCGTGCGGTCGACGCAGAGATCTGTTGAACTCCACGCACATTACAGTACCGCTCGTTCACCTGCATCAGACGCTCACCGACACCCTGTCCGCGAACACTCTCGTCAACGACGATCTCTTGAATGTGAGCGGTAAGGCCCGAGGCGTGCAAGAGCCGCGAAACCGTCATCAAGGTGTACCCGACAACTTTGTTACGCACATCAGGTTCGTCGCTCTTCTCCACCAAGCCGTCGAGTGAACGAACCGTTACCTTCTCATCTGAATACGCCACAAAAAGAACGTTCGTCTCTTGGTCGCGGTACTTGAGAACGTTATCGAGCGTAACGATGAAATCGTCTTTGCTGATGGCTGTTCTTCCGGTCGTGTACTGACGCGCGAGCGCGAAGAGCTCGTAAGCATCTTCGCGCTCGGCACGTCTGGTGTGAATAATCATGCTTAGCGAGCGTGCAATCCACGGTAGTGTTCGTACACCCACCCGATAGCGCCGACTACAAGAATTGGCGCTGCGAAGAAGATGACGAAGAAGTTACCGTTGAGCGCGAAGCCGAACACAACTGCCGAGCCACCGAAGGCGAAGACGATGGGCCACCAGCTCCAAGGAGCAAAGTGACCAATCTCTGGGTCGCCGTCGTCGATGTCAGCATCGTCGAGATCTTCGTGCAAGGTGCCGCCCTGGTTTTTTACAACCAGACCGAGGTAGAACGCAATCATTGCCGAGAGCGCACCCGAGAGAATGAGGGCGGTGGTACCGACCCACTCGAGGCTGTCGTGGTCAATGAAGTTCCAGACCGAGTACACGACTGCGAGCACCCAGCAGTAAGTCGCGAGCGACCAGAAGATGATGATATTACTCTTCATGTGTGAGCCCTTCCCTACTTACTATCGCCAGCAAGTTCATGCTGTTCTTTGACGGGGTATTCGACCTGCTTCACGCCGGTGACCTCGGGGTGGTTGAGGTCGAAGGCGGGAGATTCCGAGCGAATGCGAGGAATCGAGGTGAAGTTGTGACGTGGCGGCGGGCAGCTCGTTGCCCACTCGAGTGAGCGGCTGAAGCCCCACGGGTCGTTGACCGTAACCTTCGGCGCGTTGCGGTGCGTCAGGTATACGTTCAGCAGGAACGGAAGCATCGAAGCACCGAGAATCATCGAACCAACGGTCGAGATCTGGTTCATCCAGGTGATGCCATCCTCGGGCAGGTAGGTGTGGTAACGACGTGGCATCGCGACAACACCGATCCAGTGCTGGATGAGGAAGGTCATGTGGAAACCGATGAACAGCGTCCAGAAGTGGATCTTGCCGAGGCTCTCGTTGAGCATCTTGCCAGTCCACTTCGGCCACCAGAAGTAGAAGCCTGCGAACATGGCGAACACCACGGTACCGAACACAACGTAGTGGAAGTGCGCGATCACGAAGTACGTGTCTGAGATGTGGAAGTCGAGTGCCGGTGAAGCAAGGATTACGCCGGTGAGGCCACCGAAGACGAAGGTCACGAGGAAGCCGAGTGACCAGAGCATCGGGGTTTCAAAGGTGATAGAACCGCGCCACATCGTACCGAGCCAGTTGTAGATCTTCACGCCAGTGGGCACGGCGATGAGCATCGTCATGAGGGCGAAGAACGGCAACAGCACTGAACCGGTGACGTACATGTGGTGAGCCCACACCGTCATCGAGAGTGCAGCAATCGAAATCGTTGCGATAACGAGCGTCTTGTACCCGAAGATCGGCTTACGGCTGAACACTGGGAAGATCTCTGAAACGATGCCGAAGAACGGAAGCGCGATGACGTACACCTCTGGGTGTCCGAAGAACCAGAAGAGGTGCTGCCAGAGAATCGGACCACCTGTTTCAACCCCGTAGACGTGCGCACCAAAGATACGGTCTGCTGCGAGGCCAAAGAAGGCCGCTGCGAGGATCGGGAAGATCAGGATCACGATGATCGAGGTGATCAGGGTGTTCCAGGTGAAGATCGACATGCGCCACATGGTCATGCCAGGAGCACGCATCGTCAGGATCGTGGTGATGAAGTTTACGCCACCAAGAATCGTGCCGAAGCCACCGATACCGAGACCGAGTACCCAGAGGTTACCGCCAACACCGGGCGAGAAGGTCTGGTCAGAAAGTGGCGTGTAAGCGAACCAGCCAAACGATGCTGCACCCTGCGGGGTGAGGAAGCCTGCAACCGCAATGGTTGAGCCGAAGGTGTAGAGCCAGAATGCGAACGCATTGAGGCGCGGGAACGCAACGTCAGGAGCACCGATCTGCAGTGGCATCAGGACGTTCGCGAAGCCTGCGAAGAGTGGCGTCGCAAACATCAGCAGCATGATCGTGCCGTGCATCGTAAAGAGCTGGTTGTACTGCTCACGCGTGGCGACGATTTCGAGGCCAGGCTGGAACAGCTGTGCGCGGATGATCAGGGCCATGAGGCCACCGATCAAGAACCACGCAAACGAGCTGATCAGGTACATGTACCCAATCACCTTGTGGTCGGTGGAGGTGATCCACGAAACGACCATATTACCTTTTTTAGACATAGATATCTCTCGCCTTAACCTTCTTGGCTCACTTCGTCAGCTGGCACGCCAGCGCCAGGCAGGTTCTGGTTCGGGTTGTAATCGACGCCCAAGAAGCCGTGGTTATCTGGATCCTTCTTGAGGTCGGCGATGTACGCGTCGTACTCGTCTTGCTCAACAACACGCAGTTCGAAGAGCATCATCGAGTGGTACTCGCCACAGAGCTCGGCACACTTACCCATGTAGGTGCCAGTCTTCTCTGGAGTGAAGCTCATGTAGTTGCTCTTGCCAGGGATCATGTCCTTCTTGTAGAGGTACTCAACAACCCAGAACGAGTGAATCACGTCGCGTGACTCAAGCTTGATCTCAGTGGTCTTGCCGACTGGCAAGTAGAGCACTGGCATGGTCTCGGGGAGGGCCGAGCCATTCTCATCGGTCTGCACCTGCACACCTGAGAAGTGGACTCCCTCATCGAGGTAGTTAAAGTCCCACGCCCAACGCTTGCCAACGACCTCGATCCTGGTTTCAGGCGCATCGTAGCGGGCTTCAATCTTGGCCTGCTCCTGTGCGGTGAAGGCGAAGAACCCTAGTACGAGCATCACTGGAACCGCAGTGAAGAACGTCTCAATTGGCATGTTGTAACGGATTTGGGCTGGAACACCCGTCTGCCCCTTACGGCGACGGTACGCGATGGTTGCCCAGATAATGAGCCCCCATGTAATCGCGCCAACCAGGAGCAAGACGATCCATGAGGTCACCCAGAGACCGGCAATGCCATCCCAGTGGTTCGTGACACCCGACTCTCCAGGGAGAAACCCCTGTTTTTGCTCTTGTGTGCAGGCAGAGAGCACCAGCACGGAAGCCAGAGCTACCGGGGCTGCTACCCACTTCATTCGACGATTGGAACGCACCGCATACCTTTCGAAAGTGAATTATTTGTAATGTCGTAAAGCTGATTACTCCCTGATAGCTTAGCGTGAATCTGCTGATGCTCGTGACACACGCCGTGCTTTTAGGGTAATCATGACGATTTGATGCTTATTTAACGGTTTTTGAAGGATTAGCTGAAGCTATCGCCGCAGGCGCAGCTTCCGGCGGCATTCGGATTGTCGATCGTGAACCCCTGCTTCTCAATGGTGTCTGAGAAGTCGATCGATGCTCCGTTGAGATACGGAACACTCATGTTGTCAACCACGACGTCTACACCATCGAAATCGACAATCGCATCATTCTCGAGTTCACGCTCATCAAAAAAGAGCTGGTAAATGAGACCTGAGCACCCACCCGGCTGAACCGCGATGCGAAGCCGCAAATCATCTCGGCCCTCTTGGCGTAGCAAGGCTTTGACCTTCTGCTGTGCTTCGTCGCTCAGAGTGACCCCGTGAGCCGGGGTGTTCGTGGCCTCTGCCACTGCTTGTTCGACAGACATAATGCTGCACACTCCTCACACGCGTTTTTGGCAAACGCAATCACCTTCCAGTGTACTCCACCTTTAAGCTCATGCCAGACTTGGTAGGCTTACCGGGTACTAATTTCTTGACGACTCTGTAATGAATATGTGAGGCAGGAACAGTGGCAGAACCCGCTGACAAGGGCGAAAGCACCCAGAAAGAACAGCGCGAGTCGAAGCAGACCGCGCCGAAGGGGCGCCCCACCCCATCGCGAAAGGCTGCTCAGGCAGCGAACGCAAGGCCGTTGGTGCCAGGCAAGATGGACAAAGACGCCCAGCGCCAAGCAAAGCTCGCCGAGCGCGAGGCCCGCGAGAAGGCCCGTGTCGGCGCGATGATGGGTGACGAGAAGTACCTCCCCGCGCGCGATCAAGGCCCGCAGCGCAAGCTGGTGCGCGATTTCGTCGACTCGCGACTGAACTTTGGTGAGTGGATGATTCCGCTCATGGTTGTCGTGTTGCTGCTCACACTCATTCCGAACGACGGCCTGCAGCTCATCTTCCTGAGCGCCATCTGGGGCTACGTTGCTCTCTCGGTCATTGACGCGTGGTTGTGCGGCCGCAAGGCCTACAAGCTCGTCGCAGAGCGATTTGGTGCGGATCGGGTCCAGTCTGGAACCAAGATGTACGCTGCCATGCGTTCACTGCAGATGCGCATGTTGCGCATGCCAAAGGCCCAGGTTAAGCGCGGCCACAAGCTCCAGTAAACGTACTCAGCAAATAACAACTCGGCCCCCTCTCTCACTGAGACGAGGGGGCCGAGTTGTTTGCGCTAGCGCTTGGTGCTTGGCTGCCGCCAGCCTCGTTTGCGAAGACCACGGTTAATGTTTCGAGCCCAGAGCGGCCCCTCATAAAGGAACGCGGTGAATCCCTGCACAAGGGTTGCTCCCGCGTCGAGCCGCTCGATGACATCGTCTGCGGTGGTGATGCCGCCGACAGAGATGACGCAGAGCTCTTCGGGTGCTCGGGAGCGAATGCGCTTCAGTACCTCGAGGGCACGTTCTGCGAGTGGTTCTCCTGAGAGCCCGCCATCGCCGATTCGCGTAAGCTCCTGCGGAGCGGCCTTGAGTCCTTCCCTTGCGATGGTTGTGTTCGTCGCAATAATGCCGTCGAGACCGAGCTTGACGATGAGGTCAACGATCGCGTCAATCTGTTCATCGCCCATGTCGGGAGCAATTTTCACGAGCACCGGGGTGCCCGCGGCCTGTTCAAGAACGCTTGCGAGCAATGGTTCGAGAGACTCGAGCTCTTGCAGACCACGGAGTCCTGGTGTGTTTGGCGAACTCACGTTGACTGCTAGGTAGTCGGCCACGGGAGCGAGACGCTGTGTGCTGATGACGTAGTCGTCAGTCGCCTGTTCGACCGGAGTTGAGCGGTTCTTGCCAATGTTTGCACCGATGATTGGGCGCTTGGTGCGTTTGACTGCCTGCGAGATGCGCGTTTCGGCAAGCCACGAGCCTTTATTATTGAAGCCCATCCGGTTGACGACGCCTCGGTCATCGACGAGCCTGAAGAGGCGCGGCTTTGGGTTTCCAGGCTGCCCCACCGGGGTCACCGTGCCGATCTCAACGTGTCCGAAGCCGATGGCACCAAGGCCGTCAATGCCCTCGGCGTTTTTATCGAAGCCGGCAGCGATACCGAATGGACTCTCAAAGGTGAGGCCGAGGGTTTCGACCTTGAGGCTCGAGTCAGGCTTGCAGAGCCAACGCACGGGCGAACGGAAGACGCCGAACACCTTAATCGCCGCGAATGCGAGGTGGTGCGCCGTCTCAGGGTCCATACGGCAGAAGACGTGCTTGAACAGTGTCGGGTACAGGCGCATGGCTTAGCTTTCTGAGGTGGTTTGACGAAGGTCGGCGATCGCTGCCTCGAAGTCATCGAGCGAATCAAAACCCTGGTAGACACTCGCGAAGCGGAGATACGCGACTTCGTCAAGGGTACGCAAGTGTGGCAGTACTGCGAGACCGATATCGTTGGCGTCGAACTGTGAGCTTCCGCTCTGTCGCAGGTTTTCTTCAACGTTTTGCGCGAGCTTTGCGAGGTCGGTGTCGGTGACGGGCCTTCCCTGACACGCCTTACGCACGCCCGTTACGACCTTGTCGCGGCTGAAGGCCTCAATGACCCCACTGCGCTTAATCACCATGAGGCTGGCCGACTCGAGCGTGTTGAACCGCCCGCCGCACTTCGGGCACTGCCTACGGCGACGAATCGAAGCGCCATCATCAGAGGTGCGTGAATCGATAACGCGCGAGTCTGAGTTGCGACAGAACGGACAGTGCACAGGGTGCTCCTTGGGTTTCAGGGTACGACTTCACCGAGGTCGGCGCTCACGCAGAGGGTACCGTCTCACGAATGCGAACACCCTACCCCATGAGCGACCTCTCTCGTTACGTCAATTCTAGCTGGTGCTGAGGGGCCGAGGCTTCGAGGAGACCCCGCGCAATGAAGTCTCGCGCTACTCTTGCCGCTTCGAGACGTGCGTCATCGGTCGCGACACCGAGTAACTCGGCGAGAGCACCGGCAATTTCACCGAGCGTGAGGTCGCCATCGCAGGCTCCCAGCATTGCGCTCGTGAAGGTGTCGACCGACTCGAAGCGTTCGATACCGTCACGCAACACAAATGAGATGCTCGTGATTTCTTCGGTGCCAGGCACAAGCGTGCGCACCTCTTCAACACCATCGCAAAGCGAGTAGTGCTTATCGAGCAGTGCGTCGTCGCTCAGTTGCGTCGCGGCTGCGTGCTCAGCGAAGGCTGCAGACCAAGCCGAACCAAAATGCGTCTCGCCGCCCAGCTGCCCCGCGACGCGCTCAGCGTGCACGAACGCGCGTTCGCCGCTTGCCACCATGCGCAACATCACGTAACCAAAGCACACTCGTGAAACGTTACGGCTGGCGAGATCGGCGATCCACTCTGATAAACGGGTGTGGTATCGAGTCTCGTGCTCGCGCAGCCCGCCGTCGCGCAACCACAGCGAGGCGTACTCGAGCGGGGTCTGCCTGCCGCGCTCGATGAGCCATGCCGAGCAGGTGTCACCCGCCTCAGGAACGAGCGAGGCGAGCGCCTGCTCACCGTCTTCGCCGCCCCACACGAACTCCCAGTTCGCGAGGGTGACGAGGTATGCACCTTCGTTGAGCACGGCAGGAACCTCAGCGAGCAGCCGCCTGAGCAGCCGATCACCCGGTTCGTTTGACGAGCGGTAGACAAACTGTTTCGCCGCATCTTCGTGTTGTGGCGAGATCACGAATGGCGGGTTGGTGACCACGAGATCGAAGGTTTCGCCCGTGACCGGGACGAAGAGATCGCCGAGGCGTAGCTCGATGTTTTCGACCTCATTGAGCACCGCATTAGCGCGAGCAAACATAATGGCACGCTCTGAGACGTCGGTTGCGACGACGTGGTCTGCGTACTGAGCCACCATGAGGGCCACAACTCCGCAACCGGTGCCGATCTCAAGCGCCCGGGCAACGGGATTTTGCGGGATGGCTTCAATGAGCGAGCGAGTCGCGCCCCCAACACCCATGACGTGGTCGGAACGAGCTTCGGCCTGTCGCAGATGGTCGTCAAGATCGGAAAGAATAAACCATGATTCGAAGGGGGTCAGGCTCAGGGCAGCACGTACGGTTGAGTCGTTGTGACCGGTGCTCACAAGCCCGAGCCTCTCAGCTCCCTCAAGCCCGAGTGAAGCGAAAGCCTGTGAAGCTTCAGTGCGCGGTACGTCGAGCCCAAGCGCGAATAAACGCATGAGTGTGAGCGTCGCGGCATCGATCTGACCCGCACGCTCGCGATCTGCGAGTTCGCGCTGCGCAGGAAAAACGACTCCCCTGCGCAACGCTTCGCGAGCGTCGGCAGCGACAAACGCTTCGAACTGCTCTGTCGTGTACGAAGACCGCAGAAGGTCTTCGCGAAGACGGTTCAGCGCTGCGGGCTGCACGAGGCTACTTCGCGACGGGAGCGAAGCCCGAGATGTCGCCGACGTAGCGGGTGTTGTTCTCGGCGATGGGCTCAACGGCCGCGAGAGCGACCTCGGCGGCGAACTCGGCAACGTTGTAGAGCTTGCCAGCCGACTCGCGGCGCTCAGAGATCGCACCCGGGTTTGAACGCTCGAGCAGGGTCGCGGTGATCGTACCCTCGATCATGTCGCCTGAGACAACAACGAACTCGATGCCGCGCTCGGTGAGACCGGGAATGCGCTCGCGCAGCGCGTCTTCGCCGGCACGCTTCGAGAGCGCGACGGGCTCGTACTCGGGCATCGTCGGAGTCGTGTGAATGAAGTGTGCCTGGTGGCTCGTCACGAACACGACACGTGAACCCTCTTGCATGAGCGGCAGTGCCGCGTCGAGCATTGCGAGCTGTGCGTCGCGGTTGAGCTTCAGTGCATAGTCTTCAGCCATGCCGCCCTCCATGCCGCCTGATGCGTTGAGCACGAGCACGTCAAGCTGACCGTACTGAGCCTTAACCTCGGCCATCATGCCGCCAACCGACTCGGGGTCAGTGAGATCGGCACCAATGACGAGCGCCTCGACGCCCTTCTCGCGAAGGCCCGTTGCGAGCTTCTCTGCGCGGGCTGCTTTGTTGCGGTAGTTTATGACCACGTTCGCGCCGGCCTCGGCAAAGTAGGTGGTCGTGTCGGCGCCGATGCCACGCGATGAACCGGTTACAAGAACGTTTTTACCGGCGAGCTGGCCAGGCGCGAGAGGGTTAGTCACAGTTGTCTCCTGAGGTTATTTCGAATTCTTCAATCGTACCAGCGTGCATGCCAGCGAGAGCATGCCAAGGGCGATGAGCAGGCCGGCGATGGGTGTGCCGAAGCGCACGGCGGGGGTCGTGCCGGTTACAAGCGGGACCTCGGCCTCCATCGCACCGGGCTGCCAGGGCTCGACCGATGCCAAGACGCTGCCGTCGGGCGCGATGATCTCGCTCGTCGCGACGGTCGAGATGTTCACGATGGCGCGTCCCGTCTCAACGGCACGCAGGCGTGCAATAAACACCTGCTGCTCGCTCTGGTCGGTCGTGCCGAAGTCAGCGTTGTTCGTTTGCGCGAAGATGACCTGGGCTCCCTCGCCCACCATCATTCGTGCCATGTCGTCAAAGACAATGTCAAAACAGATCGCGATGCCTGCCTGCAGCTGCCCCACGGGCAACACCGTTTCGGTTGCACCATGCTGATATTCGAGCTGCACCATATCGACGAGGTCGGGAACGATCGCGTGATAAAACGCCCGGTTCGGCATGTATTCGGCGAAGGGTACGGGGTGACGTTTGTCGAACCGTGGCATGGCTCGCGAGTCAGGTTCAACGACGAGCGACGAGTTCGTGTAGGTACGCTCACCCTCTGGCCCCTCACCGAGAATCGTTCCAGTGACAATCGGTGCATCAGCGAGGCGTGCAAGAGCGCGAACGCGCTGCAGGTTTCGGGGGTTGTCGATGAGTCCGTATTCAGCGCTGTTCTCGGGCCACACCACCGCGTCAACCGGCTCGTTCGAGCCGTCAAGCCAACGCTGCGTCTCACGAATGTGATCGGCGATGACGTCGCCGTTCTCACGGTCGTCGAACACGCCTGAGCGGGAATTGCCCTGAATGCCCACGATGCGCGCCGTGTCGGTCACCTCAAGCGCGGCTAGCGGCACGAACGATGCCACACCAATGGTGGCCGCCACGGCCACGAGAGACACGGGAGCATGGAAAACGCGGGGCTTCGCGAAGAACACCGCTACGGGAACCGCCATGAGCATGACGATAAGCCCGGTGAGCCCGGCAAAGCCGAGATACGAGACGAGCGAGAGCAACGGCCCCTCTGCTTGCGTGTGCGCGAGGCGGCCCCACGCGAAGCCGCCGTACGGAAAGGTCGACTGCACACCTTCGCGAGCGACCCAGAGACCGGCAACGCTCACCACCTGCAGCGTCACCGTAATGAGCACGCTAAAGCCGCGTTGCGAAAGACTGCTCGTGACCCGCGAGATCGCTCCTCCCATGAGCACGAACCAGAGCACCATCGCACCGCTCAGCGCCGCCCAGGGAATAAGCCCCAGGTACAGTGTGAGCCAATCGATGAGCGGCAGCCACAGGGCTGCTCCGGCGATGAGGCCGAGCCACAGCCCGTGGCGACCCTTCTGATTCCAGAGGGCGGTGAGAATCGCGAGTACGCCTGCGAAGGCGCTGATCCACAACGATTGGCCAGGGTAAGCGAGCATGACGAGCAGCCCGCCCAGGGCCGCGAGTGGCGCGGCAAAGATGAGCGGTACCCGGCGAAGGGTGGGCTTTTCGGTCACGCCGTGGCCTTTGACGAGGCGATGATGCCCCGGTCGATGAGGTTTCTGGCTTCGCGTGCGCGCTCTGCGAGCGGGTGATCGAGGCCGGCAATCTGATCGAGCAGGTCGATGGTCTGTTTCGTCACGCGAACCATGTCACCAGGGATCAGGTGGGTGCGCTCGAGCGTCTCTTCCATCGTGCGACCCGAGGCCCAGACATGCATGGCCTGCATGAGGCCAGGGTGCGGTCGCTCTTTCAGCGGCAAGTGATGCTGCTCTTCGAGGCCGTCGAGCCTCGCCCAGTGATCGAGCGTGTCAGCATAGGCGTTGCGCAGGGCCTCACCAGGAATGCGCGGCTCCCATCCCTCGTCTTCGCGGCGCGGCTCGTACACGACGCCTGCGGCGAGTGAGGCGAGCTGCGGCGGCGTGAGCGCGTTCCACACGCCATAGCGCAGGCACTCGGCAACGAGCAGGTCGCGCTCGCCATAGAGGCGACGTAACAGCTCGCCGTGCTGCGTCGGCTTCAGTGTTTCGCCCGTGTCGGCGAGATAGCCGAGGCTCTCGAGCACGAGGGTCACACGGTCGAACACCCGTGCAATCGTGCTCGTTCGGCGGCTCACCTGGCGCACCTTGCGGTCGGTCTCACGCTTGAGTTTCGCATAACGGCGCTTCCACCGTTCTCGGTCGGCACCCTTGGCCCGCTGCATCGCCCGCTCGTAGCCCGCGAGCGACTTCTGCTGGTCCTGCGCCGCTTGCGCGAGGGTCACCATATCTTTGTCGGCCTGGAACTGCGCGAACGAGCGCTCCAGTGTCTCGCGCACCTGTTCGACCGTGTCGCGTTCGAGCAGGTTGACCGCCATGTTGTAGGTGGGCCGAAAGCTCGACTTCAGTGGGTAGAGGCGCTTCGAAGCGAGACCCGCGATCACGTCGAGGTCTTGCCTGCTCTCCCACGAGATGATCGCGTGGCCCTCGGTGTCGATGCCGCGTCGGCCTGCACGCCCCGTGAGCTGCGTGTACTCACCCGGTGTGAGTGGAACGCGCGTCTCGCCGTTGAACTTGTCGAGCTGCTCGATCGTGACGCTCTTCGCCGGCATATTGATACCGAGCGCGAGGGTCTCGGTCGCAAAGACGAGCTTTACGAGCCGCGACTGGAAAAGTGTTTCAACGATCGACTTAAATTGCGGAATGAGCCCCGCGTGGTGCGCTGCGACGCCACGCTCAAGGCCAGAGAGCCAAGCGTTGTATCCGAGCACCGCGAGATCGTCGCGCGAGAAGCCACGCAGCTCGTGCTTGACGATGCGGCGGATCGCGTCGCGCTCCTCCTTCGTCGTGAGCCTCACGCCGTCTTGTAGACAGCGCATGACCGCCATGTCGCAGCCTTTGCGGCTGAAGATGAAGACGATGCCCGGCAAGAGTTTTGCCTCATCGAGCATGTGGGCGAGCCTGCCGTGCTGAATACGGTTGCGCCTCGTGAAACCGCCCCGGCCTCCCCCACGACGATCGCTTTCGCTGCCACGTTCCATGCGCACGAGCTCACGGTTGAGCTTTCCACGTTGGGCGAGCTCGCCGTCGCGGTCGACAAAGAGCGGGTACATCGTGTCTTTGACCATGACGTGCTGAAAGAGCGGAACGGGCCGGTGTTCAGACACGATGACCTCGGTGTTACCGCGCACGGTGTGCAACCAGTCGCCAAACTCTTCGGCGTTCGAAACCGTCGCCGAGAGCGAGACCAGCTTCACGTGCGAGGGCAGGTGCAAAATGACCTCTTCCCATACCGCGCCACGAAAACGGTCGGCGAGGTAGTGCACCTCATCGAGAATCACGTATGCGAGATCGTCGAGGTCTTTCGATCCCTCATAGATCATGTTGCGCAGCACCTCGGTCGTCATGACCGTAATGGGCGCGTTGCCGCGCAGATTCGTGTCGCCCGTGAGCAGGCCTACCTCGTCGTCGCCGTACTCGGCACGAAGCTCATGGAATTTCTGGTTCGACAGCGCCTTAATCGGGGCGGTATAGAACACGCGCCCCTGTTCCCTGCCCCGAGCAAGCCAGATCGCGAACTCGGCGATGGTCGTTTTACCGGCACCGGTCGGCGCCGCGACGAGCACGCTCTTGCCGCGGTCGAGCGACTCGCAAGCGGCGAGCTGGAAGGCATCGAGCGGGTACTTCAGTCGTTCTTGGAACTCGGTGAGGTCTTGGCTCAATGGTTCAGTCATAGGTCGTACTCGGCAAACTCTTCGGTCATGCGCTTCTCGTGCCTTCGATCGTGAATGTACGCGATCAACGCAGCGATAAAGTACAGCAAGATCATGGGAACAGCGAGCAAGAACATGCTCACGAGGTCGGCGGCCGGCGTCGTGATACCGGCGAAGAGAATGATCGCGAGAATCGCGACTCGCCACGACTTAATGATCGACTTGGCCGAAAACACGCCAATGAAGTTCAGGAGCACGATGAACACGGGCATGACGAAACCAATACCCACCGCGAGCATGAGCTTGAAAGCAAGGTCAAGGTACGATCGCGCCGTCAACAGCGCGGGATCTTCGGCGGGCGCAAAGCTGATGAGCAGGCGCACAATGTTCGGGAACACGAGCCAGCCCGCGTAAATGCCAGCGAGAAAGAGCGGAATGGCCGAGCCGAAGAAGCCCACGGTGTAGAGCTTCTCACGTTTGGTGAGACCTGGCGCGAAGAACGCCCAGATCTGATAGAGCCACACCGGTGAGGCAATGATGACCGCGATGAAAAGCGCGATCTGCACCTGTAGGTCGAAGGCGCTCGTCACGTCACCGTAGTTGATCGCGGCGAGCCTTCCGGTCGATTCCTCGATATCTTTGATCGGCCGGCGCAGCACGTCCCAGACATACATCTTGAGGAACCACCCAGCGACCAGGCCCACCATGATCGCGATCGCCGAAATGAGCAGCCGTTTGCGAAGCTCTAAAAAGTGCTCGGCAAGGCTCATGCGGGCTTCCCCGCGCCCCCTTTTTCGTTTCGTTTTGGCCACCGGTTTAGTGTACCGAATCTTTTGCAGTGCCAGCCTGAGGCCACGCTCCGTTGGCGGCACGAGCGGCCTGGGCGGCCCAGTCAGCGACAAGTCTGCGCAGGTGCGGGGGCTGCGTGAGTTCGATGAGGCCAGGGGCGAGGCTCACGAGCGTGATCGCCCTCGCCTCGTGCATGAGCGCGACCCGCACGCGGGCCCTACCGTCGGCTTCGGTGCCGAGCACCTCGGGATCCCACGGACCCAAGCGATACATCACCGTCTCGTCAACGAGTGCCTCTGCATCGATGCCAGTCTCACTCGCCTCACGGTTGAGATTTTCGTGCTCGGCCGGGTGCGTCTGCGCGGCCTCGAGCACAGCAAGCCCCCTCGCAAGATCGACGCGAAATGTGCGCATTGCCTCACGGTCGTGGCACCAGCCCTCGAAACACCATGCGCCCTGCAGTTGGAACAGTCGATGTACGTCGACAACGCGTTCAGATGCAATATCATTTGCGCCACGGTACGAAAACGTGAGCTGTTTGCCAGCCGCGATCGCTTCGTCGGCGACCGCGAGCCGATCAGCAAGCGGATCATCGCCGGTGCTCACCGAGAGCGTCGTCGGCTCGGCGGTGGTCGCGAGCCGCAGTTTTGCCTCCGCAGAACTGGCAACGGTACGCTGCTCTGGCGTGAGCAGCGCCTTCATCGAGTGCAGGCCTGCCAAAATCGCAGATGCCTGCGTCGAGGTGAATCGTGGCGTTCCATCAACGCCTACGACGTGTTTCAGGTGCACAATGCCGTCGAGTTCAAGAGCGTCCCAATCAAGGTCGTAGAGATCCTGGTGCTGGTAGGTCGCCGATTCACCGGGCACTCCCGCGGTGCCGATGAACTCGACGAGCCTCCGCACCTGCTTCTCAGGCACACCGAAGTGCTGCGCGAGGTCGCTGAGCTCGGTCGGGCCGTTCGCCCTGAGATACGCGATGAGGTTCAGCAGCAGCGAAACCTTCTCTGGGGTGGTCCATGCGGTGTTCGTCACGATGCGTTCCCCCCGTGAAGCGTAGCGACCGCCGATGCCAGCCGTTGCACATGCTCGATAAGATCGCTCGGTTCGACCACACTCACGTCGGCTCCATACCCAATGAGTTCTTCGGCAAGGGCAACGTAATCGAGGGTGTTGAGCGTGAGCGAGCCGGTGGCCTCGTCGCGACGTACGGCACGGGCGCTTAGTGCGTGGTCGGCCCGTGATCCTGGCGTCACGACGAGCGTTGCTTCTCGTGACGCCTCGAGCTCTGCGAGTTCGCGCTCAACGGCTGAAGCGCCCTCGCCGAGCGCCTCGTCAAAGGAGTTCGGCAGTATGGTGACCTCGCCCACGATCCGTGAAAGCAGGAAGGTTCGGTAGTCATCACGATCGTGGTCATAGGCGATGAGGTGCCATCGCCGGTCGGCGCGGTGCAGCCTCAGCGGCGCCACCGTTCGCTGCTTCCCCGCTTCGCCGGGCTTGCGGTACATGAACGCGATGTCTCGCCCGGCGACCATCGCCTCGCGAACGCCCGCAACCGAGGGCTCGGCGATCGTCAACACCGGCCCAACCGTCACTGGCTCGTTCACGAGCGGGCCCGAGAGCGAGCCCAGCTTCATGATCGCCCTGCGCGATTCAACGCTCAGGCTGCCCTCTTGCCACACGAGGGCCGCAGCGTTGAGCATGCGCAGCTCGTCGTCACTAAAGGTCAGGGTGTCAGGAATCTGAAGCACCTGCTTGCGAATGCGGTAGTGCGTTTCTTGGTTGTTACCGCTCGAATCGTAGGGTGTGAACGTCTCGAGTGGAATCCCGAGATCGCGAAGCTGATCTTTATCTCGTTCGAACTTTCGTTCAAGCGAGGCGTTATCGCCGCCCCGTCGGTAGCTCTCGGCGTAGCCGTACACCGTCGAGAGCAGCGCCTGCTTTGTCGACCCGCGATCGCCCGTGGTTAAGAGAGCGAGAATCAGACTCAACACACGCTGCTCAGCGCTTGCCTCAGCCACGAAAACGCCCTCCTTGACTAAACCCCTGAAAGAATATCGACGACGTAAATGGTTGCGCCGTACTCGTCATCGGGAACGATAACGACGACCTGTGAGCCGACCTTCGCTCCGGTCAATGCCGCACGAACGGGCTCCTGGTTCTGTGCTTCAGAACCGATCTCAACCGGTCCCTGCTCGGCGAAGGTATTGACGAGCGGGGTACGAGTTCGCGATCCGCCCTCATCACGCCAACCGTCCCACGTCACCTGCATCATGTTGACGACAGCCGAGGTTTCTGCGGTGATCTCTTCACCGTCACCCTCGATGCGAGTCGCCTTGCGCACCTCGGTAGGCGCTTCTGCAGGCGTTGCGATGACACCGGGCTGACCGTCAGCGTTCGAGACGACTCCGGGGAACCCTGCGGGCAGGTCTTTTGCTTTGCCATCGAGCGCGATGGGCTGAACGTCATGCACGTCAACGAGCACAGCGTACGCCGCATCGGGGTTGCCCGCCTGACCAGTCTGACCGCCCGAAAGCATCTCGGCCTCTTCTGGTGAGAGCGTCAGGACGACACGGTCACCTGGGGCCGCGCAGATGAGTCCGCCTGGCAGAACCGCCTGCTCGGCATCGGGCACAACCGCCATCAGCTCGTAGCCGCGGTCATCGGTGAACGACTGGCTCTTCATGAGCGGCTCAGGATTGCCCGCTTCAAACACCGCATAGTTCAGCGAAACGAACGAAGGTTCGGTGACTGCGTTCTCACGGTTCTTGGCCTTATGCACCGTGTACGACTGAGCCGAGCTATAGGTGAAGCCCTCGGGTACGTTCACCACGGGGTCAGAGCCGAAATCGCCAAGCACCGAAACATTCTTTGAGAGTGCTCCCGATGCGTACGGAGCCTCACAGGTTTCGGCGGCCGAGGCCTGCTGCGAGCAGCCGGTAAGCAAACCAGCCCCGAGAAGTGCGGCCCCTGCGAGGGCGATCTGAGCCTTGGTGGTACGCATGAAATCCTTTCGAGCCGCGACTCGCGCGTCAGTGGTGAACCGCTTCATATTCTATGTCACTCAGTCAGGTAGATTGCTGAGCTTGGCATCGCGAATGCGACCCGCCTCGCGGGCCTTTTTGCGAAGAATCTTATCGCTCTTCTCGCGCTGCCCAATGTGACCTGGGGTCCAAGCCTCAACGTCTTCATCACTGAAGTCACTCTTCGAGGCGCGGCGCTTGAGGTCTGGCAAAACCGCGCCGTCTGCGAGGCGCCGCGCGGTGACCAGAAAACCGGTATGACCGACCATCCGGTGGTCAGGGCGCACCGCGAGCCCCTCGACGTGCCAGCCTCGCACGAGGGTTTCTGATGGCTTCGGGTGCGTGAAGCGGCCCGTCGCACGAGTCTCTTCAACGACGCGTGAGAGCTGTGTCACGGTTGCCACGTAGCAAATGATGACCCCGCCAGGCTTCAGCGCGTCGGCAGCCATATCGATGCATTCCCAGGGGGCAAGCATGTCGAGCACGACGCGATCGACGCTTCCTGGGGCACAGGTCGCGGGCAGCGCCTCTTGCAAGTCGCCCACCGTGACGGTCCAGTTCTCGGGGTCTTTACCGTGAAAGGCCGCCACGTTCGCGGTCGCGATGTCGGCGAACTCCTCACGCCGCTCGAACGAGAACAACGACCCTTCGTCGCCAATCGCACGCAAGAGATGCAGTGACAGCGCGCCAGAACCAACGCCGGCCTCAACGACGGTTGCGCCGGGAAAGATATCGCAGAGAGAAACGATTTGGGCCGCGTCTTTCGGGTAGACGATCGCGGCGCCACGCGGCATCGACATGACAAAGTCGCTCAGCAGTGGGCGCAACGCGAGATACTCCTCGCCGGCAGAGTTCGTGATGACCGATCCGTCTGGCAGGCCGATGATCTCGTCGTGGCTCAGCATACCGTGGTGGCTATGAAACGCACCGCCCGCCTCGAGCGTCACGGTGTTCATGCGCCCCTTTGGGCCTGTGAGCTGCACTCTGTCACCCTCGGTAAATGGACCGCTCATCTGCGGCATTGCGTTCGTCGCCTGCTCAGTCAATTCGTTCCCTTCGTCTGAAACAGTGTAACGATCTTGCGGGCATCGAGCGCTTCGAGCGATTTCACGGTGTGGTGAACCGGCGCTTCGCTGAGGTCAACAAGATTTGGCACGCCAATAACGAAAGCCCCTGCCCTACTCGCTGAGGTTGCTCCCGTGACCGAGTCTTCGATCGCAACGCACTGCGAAGGCTCAAGCCCCAGAAGCGCCGCGCCCCGTTCGTAGGGCTCGGGGTGAGGCTTCGGCTCGGAGACGTCATCGCCCGCGATGATGCCCGAGAACGTACCCTCTGGCAGCCGAGCAATCACCTGGGTCGCTTGCTCGCGCGTCGCCATGGTGACGAGCACGTTCGGGATGCCCACACGCGCGGCGTCAGCGGCAAGCTCGCGGGCGCCAGGCATCCAGTCAAGTTCACCGGCGAAGAGTTCGGCATTCACCGACGCGGTGAGCGTGCGCACGATCGTGTCAGCATCGAGGTCGACCCCGCGCTCTTGAAAGATCGCGGCCAGTCTCCAGAGCCCAATGCCTACCCAGTCGTCGTCATCGCTCGGATGCTTCTTCGCACCCCAAGCGTTCAGGAGTTCGTGCTCGGCACGAACCCAGGCGGGCTCGGTGTTCACTATCGTGCCGTCCATATCCCAAAGAATCGCGGCGGGTGCGTCAAGAGTCATTGCTCAGATGATACCGCCAACCGAGGGGGTAGTCTTGAATGATGGACATTTCTGAGAACTCGGCAAGCGACGACCCTCGCATTCTCGTCGTCGCGTTCAACGGGTGGAGCGATGCTGGCAACGCAGCGACTCACGCGCTGAAGCATCTCCAGTCGTATCTCAAACTCGAGCCCGTGCACACGATCAGTGCCGAGGGCTACATCGACCTGCAAATGTACCGCCCCACCGTCACGAAGCTTCCCACGGGCGAGCGCATGATCGAGTGGCCCGACGCGCAACTTTATGCGCCGCTCGTACAGCCAGAAAAGAACCCGCAGCTGCCCGAAACCGAGATACGGCTTGCGGATCACGCGGCTGAGTCTGCGCCGTTCCCCGAGGGGGCCGAGGCCATTTCTCCAGCCGAGCCGCTATCTCCAGCCGAGTCTCTCTCTCCAGCCGAGTCTCTCTCTCCAGCCGAGGCCGACGACGCAAACCCCGCACCAGCGACCGTCACGAACCTGCAGGGCGTTCCCGTCAACAACATCTTCCTGCTCGACGCGACCGAACCCGCCCACCACTGGCTCAGCTACGCCGACGAGGTGCTCGAGCTCATCGACGTGTGGCAAATCGACCTCGTCGTCTTCCTCGGGTCGATGTTCTCTGATGCACCGCACACGCGCCCGATTCAGGTTCGCGTGACCAGCGAAGACCCAGAGATCCGCTCAGAATTTGAGGCAGAAGACAACAACTACGAGGGCCCCATCGGCATTACCGGGGTGCTCAATCACCACCTCACAGCGGCAGACATTCCGAGCGTTTCGCTCTGGGCGCAGGTGCCGCACTACGTGCACAGTGCGCCTTCGCCCAAGGCCACGCTCGCGATCATCGACCGCTGCGAAGAGCTGCTCGACATCGTCGTGCCCCGTGGCGAACTCCTCGACGAGGCCAGCACGTGGGAAGACAGCATTAACCATCTCGCGAGTCAAGACGATGAGATGACCCGGTACATCGAGCGACTCGAAGAGGCGCGTGACAGCGTCGAAGGGCCAGGATCGACCGGCGAGGCGATCGCGCACGAGTTCGAAAAATTCTTGCAGCTGCCCCACGACGAGCCAGGCGATGATCAGCAATCAGCCGATCACCGCGACAAGCCCGACGAGGGCAGCGAAGGCGACGATTCAGACCGCTAGCGGTTCTGCCCCGCTTCGAGCGGGCGCACCGTGACCCCGAGCAGAGCCTCGGTCGCGTCGGCGAGCAGCTGCGGGTCATCGACACCGCGATCCCACGCAGCGTCGAGCGTCGCGAGCATGACTGGCGTGTTGAGATCGTTCGCGATCTCCTGACGCAACTGATTCACGACGGTCTTCGCCGAAAGCGGATCGTCGCTCTGCCTGCTGAAGCCCGTCTGCCACGCAGCGATGCGTCGCTTCGCAAGGTCGAGATCGGCGTCAAACCACTCCCACTCGGTTCGGTAGTGGTGGGCAAGCAACGCAAGGCGGAGCACGCCGGGTGCGACTCCCGAGTCGAGCAGCTCAGAGACGAAGACGAGGTTGCCACGCGACTTCGACATCTTGTGGCCCTGGTACGAGACGAGAGCGACATGACAGTAGTGGTGCGCCATGGGCATGTTCGTGAGCGCGGTCGCGTGAGCGGCGCTGAACTCGTGGTGCGGGAACCTCAGGTCTTCGCCACCACCCTGCACGGTGAACGCCGAACCGAGCGCCGAAACCGCGATCTCAGAGCACTCGATGTGCCAACCGGGGCGCCCCTCACCAACGACGGTCTCCCAGCTCGGCTCTCCCTCGCGCTTGCCGCGCCAGAGCAGCGGATCGAGCGGATCGCGCTTGCCCGCGCGCTCTGGATCGCCGCCTCGCTCCTTCGAGAGCAAGAGCATGAGGTCACGGTCGTACTGCGAGATATCGCCGAGCTGCCATTCAGACGAGCCCGAGGCCTTTTGCGTGTCGAAGTAGATGTCGGCCGCGCCGTCGGGCGAGGGCACCTTGTATGCGAAGCCGAGCTGGTGCAGCTTGTGCACGGCTTCGGCAATCTCGTCGATGCGCTCGGTCACCGCGACGAAGTGCTCGGGCGGAATCATGCCGAGACGATGCATGTCAGAGCGGTACAGCGCAATCTGGTTTGCGGCGAGGTCGCGCCAGTCGACCCCGGTCGCGTTCGCACGCTCAAGCAGCGGATCATCGACGTCGGTAATGTTTTGCGCGTACTCGGTACGCACTCCGCCGTCGAGCCATGCGCGCTGCATGAGATCGAACGCGAGGTAGGTGAAAGCATGACCAATGTGCGTCGCGTCGTACGGGGTGATGCCGCACACATACAGCGTCGCGACTCCCTCTTCGACCGAGACGAACTGTTGTTTATTCGTGGCCGTGTTGAACAGTTTCAGGGTCGGGGCGTTGCCCTCTACCTCTGGAATCTCGGGGGGCGTCCACGTTCTCATTTCGTCCTAGCTTCCCTTCACACACGTAAGCCCGCGGAGGCGCGGGCGGCAAACCTTTACCCTACCGCAGGCACTGCTTAATAAGTCTTGAGCAAATCGACGAGCACGCTGTGCCCGAAGTCGATGGCTTCGAGCGGTACACGCTCGTCGACGCCGTGGAACATGCCGGGAAAATCGAGGTCAGCGGGCAGCTTGAGCGGCGCAAATCCAAAGCCGCGAATGCCGAGCCTGCTGAGCGCCTTATTGTCGGTGCCGCCAGAGAGCAGGTACGGGAGCACGCGCGCCTCGGGGTCATACTTTTTCAGGCTCGCGATCATCGCGTCAACGAGCTCGCCCTCGAACGGAACCTCGAGGCCAACATCGCTGTGCACCGTTTCGATCTCGATGTCGGGCCCGATGATCTCCTGAATCTTCGCGAGAATCGTCGGCTGATCCTTCGGCAGTGAGCGCACATCAACGAGCGCCTCGGCCGTGTCAGGAATGACGTTGTGCTTGTAGCCGGCGTCGAGCACCGTTGCGTTCGCGGTCGTCGTGATGCTCGAACGCAGGAAGCCCGAACCGAGCCCGGCCCGGGCCACGAGCTCACGCGGATCGGTGTCGGCTGGCGCGCCCACGAGGTCTGCGATGCGCTCAAGCAGATCGCTCGTCGTGTCGCAGAGCGCGATCGGCCACTCGTGTCGGCCGAGACGAACGAGCCCCTCGGCAAGTTTGGTGAGGGGGTTATCGGCCGGAATGCTCGAGCCGTGCTGTGCCAGCCCACGGGCGCGCAGCTTGATCCAGTCGAGTGATTTTTCGCCCGTTTGCACGAGGTACGCGCGGGTGTCGCCGAAGTGCACCGAATAGCCGCCGACCTCGCTAATCGCGGTGCCCGCTCCTACGAAGAGCTCGGGGTGTTTCGCGACGAGGTAGTGCGCGCCAAAAATGCCACCGTTCTCTTCGTCAGCGAAGAACGCCAGAATGACGGTGCGGCGTGGCCGCTCGCCAGCCCGCAAGAGCTCGGCGATCGCGGTCATGATCATCGCGTCCATGTTCTTCATATCGACCGCGCCACGCCCCCACAGCATGCCGTCGCGAATAACTCCCGCGAAAGGATCAACGCTCCAGTTCGCTGGGTCGGCTGGAACCACGTCGAGGTGACCGTGCAGCACGAGCGCTGGCAGCTCAGGGTTCTCGCCCTCGACGCGTGCCACAACGCTCGCACGCCCTGGTGCCGATTCGATCGTCACGGGATCGAGCCCCAGATCACGCAGATAGTGGCTGACGTATTCGGCTGCTGGGGCCTCAGGCTCAGCGTCTCCCCCGCCCCTATTTGAAGTGTCAATCATGATGAGATCACGGGCGATACGCACCGTTTCAGAGAGCGATTCGAGGGGCACATCGGTGAGCGTTTCAGTCATAAAACCAGGCTAGCTGAAATCGATGTGCTTCTCGATTAGCGCGTCACTGAAATCTGTGTTAAGTTATTCTCTGTTGCCTGAACGGCCAGGCAGCGAACATTACTCGCGCGGGTGGCGGAATTGGTAGACGCGCTAGCTTGAGGTGCTAGTGCCCATATATCGGGCGTGGGGGTTCAAGTCCCCCTTCGCGCACGTGAGTAAATAGCCCTCGGTCTTCGGACCGGGGGTTATTTTATTTGTGCCGCCCTCGGCCCCCTTCTTGGGCAACCCCGTGTCCTCCGACCGCGCCCCCCTCCCAGCGCCCCCTCCCATCGTCGAAAGGTCAAAAAGTGTCGAAATTTCCGGCAAAATCGACACTTTTTGACCTTTCGACGATCCCGGGTGACGATCCCGGGTGACGATCCCGGGTGACGATCCCGGGTGACGATCCCGGGTGACAATCCCGGGTGACCGGGCGAGTTGGTATGGGACGCGGGCCCGAACGGGCGCCGTACCCGAAAACCAAGGGGGCGCGGCACCCAACACGAACACTTTCTTTTCGCGCGACACGGTGTGTTGTTTTTTCGCAGGCCATTTACGTGTAAGATAAATACCTGTTGCCCGGATGATCTGGCAGCACACATTACTCGCGCGGGTGGCGGAATTGGTAGACGCGCTAGCTTGAGGTGCTAGTGCCCATATATCGGGCGTGGGGGTTCAAGTCCCCCTTCGCGCACGCGAGTGAACGGCCCCTGGTCTTCGGATCATGGGCCGTTTCTGTTTCTGGGGCAAACCCTCCCGCAACGCCAAGGTTCGCCACACACTTGCACCAGTGTCATTCGCGTCATGTCCCGCCCCGAGGGCTCCCGCTACCCCACCCACCGCTGCTAGGGTCAGAGCCATGAAGCTCTGGGCGAGATACTGGAAAACCGCTATCGCGGGATTGACCATTGCCCTTCCCCTCGGCCTCATCATCCAACTCTGTCTCGCCGACCTAGTGGTCCTCGAGAGCAACGGCTGGGTTGCGGTCGTAACGACCGCTTTCTTCGCATCTGTCGTGCTGTGGGTGTGCGCCACGGTGGGAGCCTTCATCGCGCTGTACGCTCGCGACAGAAACCTCACCCGCTCCTCAGATGACCGGGTGCGCATCGCCTCGATTGGAGCATCCCTCGGGGTGTTCGCTCCGTGGCTTGCCTTGGCGCTCGTTTCAGGTTGGGCAGCCATCATCGCAATCGCGCTTGGCGTCGTCAGTTCGGTCGCAGCACTCATTGCGACCATCGTGCTCGTCTCACTCGCCGAGCGCGAGGCCAACGCGGTCACCAAAACCGACGCGACTACCGAGAGCGACCAAGCCGACAAGGCCGACGTGACCAACAACGCC
>NZ_JAHQZR010000018.1 GCF_019049105.1 Leucobacter chinensis | reverse complement strand
ATTAACCTTCCCAAACAGTGACAAGACCCTGACGGTATGCCGGGGTGAGTGACTCACAACAAGTTGACACCGAGCGGGCTGAGGAGTAAGTCTCGCGCGTTTTCACGGCCACGATTGCTGCATGAGGGCGAGCGCCCTGAGCCTCACGCCTGACAGTTTTCACGACGTTGAAACCGTGTAATTTCAACCTTTCAGCCAGCGTTTGCGGTGACCAGAAGTAGGCAGTAACCACGGCATGTTCAAAGGGTTCACCCGACTCACCATCAAAGAATCCGAGTAGCAAACTTCCCCCAGGTTTCAAGGCGCGAGCAAACTCTGCAAAAGATTCATCGATCGAGCTGGGATCCACGTGGATCAATGAGTACCAGGCAAGAATTCCGCCCAAGCTGCCATCTTTCACTTCAAGTCCCTGCGCACGGCCCACTCGATACCGTGAAGAGGGGTAATGCGACTGAGCGCTCTCGATGAAGGCGGCGACTGGGTCAAGGCCTTCAATCTCTGCACCATGCGTGCGAAGAAAGTCGGTCCATTGGCCTGGACCACAACCAACATCGATGATTGGCCCGACGACAGTACCAGCCCAGCTTCGAACAAACTCGCGATCGTCGGGAACGGCGTGTTCGATCCGCCCCAGTGCATCTGCGTATTCAGCTGCCCTCTGAGAATATGCACGCACCGCATCGCTCGTAACCATAGTGAACACTCTAGTAATCGCTCTCGGGTTTTGAGACCCCAGAAATGCCAAGAAGCGAGGTTCTCGAGCCGTTCGCGTTCGCTGCGTTCGACGCTGGCTTCTCAGGCAACGACAATCGCTATCCAGAAAGTGCCCGGCTCTGTATTGTCATTGGCATGGATCACAGCAGCGCCGAGCCAGAGAAGAACTCAGACTTCACCTATGGTCCGTACGACGGCGAAACGGAATCGTACTCTTCTCTCGGAGACTTCAGGGTAGACGGCGAAACCTTCACGGTGCGCAAACGCGACAGCGACGGTTCCCACCATTATGCGTGGTTCTCGGGGCCCAACGAGGGCTATGGTTTCAGTTCTTCCTGCGGCGATCAGCCAGTCACACGGGAAATGCACGAGGCCGCGATTCGCGATTTTCTCACGGCGATCGACCCTGAGACCGGTTACCTCTGAGGCATGCTTTGGAAGGCTGGCTGACTCGCTGACTCGCTGACTCGCGAAATTGTTTGCACTTTTAGGCGATTTTCGGTCTCAAACGGGCGAAAAGTGCAAACAATTTGAGCGGCTGACGGTAGCTACGGCCGCCGACCACCGCGCTACGATGTCACCATGACCGTTCACAGTGACTGGATCGAGCACCGCCGTGGCGACAACGAACTCATCGGGTGGATCGTGCCCGAGGGCGAAGATTTCGCGACCATCGACCTGCTCGGCCGCCGCGGCGAACCCGTCGACTGGCTCGCCGCCGAGGAATACCTCGAAGACCTCGGCATCGGCTACCTCGCTGACCGCTACGCCTTCTTCACCGCTCCTGATCAGTGGTCGCGCGTGAAGATCGTCGAGGTTTCACCCGACGGCATCACCGTGCAAGAAGATGATTATGGTGACGCGATCGGCGGGGTTCCACTGCCCTCGCACCGTCTGCCGTGGCCGATGCCGAGCACGCTGGTTCCGCTCGCAGAGGTTCAGCGCTAACCCGCGCCTAGAGAGGTCCTGAGCCCATGAGCATTCGCCCCTTCGCTCCAAGTGACGCGTCAGCGCTCACAACTATGCTGCACCGCGCTTATGCTGAGCTTGGCGCCGCCGGGCTCAACTTCACGGCGGTCGATCAAGACGTTCAGACAACGCTCCGGCGAGCGCTCGGCGGGCAAACGTGGGTTTACGAAACCGATGCCACGCTCTGTGCCGCGCTCGCGATTTCTTGGCCTGCCGAAGCATCACTGAGGTCGATTTCGAGAGAAGCGAATGTTCCCAAAAGAGCATGGCTGAACCAGTTAGCCGTCGACCCTGAACATCGGCGCAAGGGCCTCGCCCGCGAACTACGCGACATCGGTTTTGCGTGGTGTCGTGAACAGGGCGCCACTTCTCTCGGGCTCGATACCGCGTTACCGGCAACACACCTCATCGAGCTTTATAGCGGCTGGGGGTTCGAAACGATCGAGCGGGTGCAGTGGCCTGGCAAGACCTATGAGAGCGTCGTGATGACTCGTTCGCTGGCAAAACGATGACAGATAAAACACTGCCGAACGGTTACGTCGCCCTCCGCGGCAGGCTCATCTGCCGCACCCCGAAAGAAGCCGAGACCGTGCGCGCTCACCTCCCGGCGCACGAGGCCTTGAGCCGCGCCGAACCGGGCTGTATTTCGTTCGACGTGACCGCTACCGATGATCCACTCGTTTGGCATGTTGCCGAGCAATTTTCTAGCGAAGAGGCTTTCGCAGCCCACCAGCACCGCGTCGCCGAGAGCGAGTGGGGCCTCGCGACGGCGGGCATCACGAGAGAGTACCGCGTCACGAGGGGCTAGATACCCTCGCCGCGGATCGCAGCCGATCACCCATCGCCTTTCCCGTTCTCGAACGAATGTCAGTGGTCCCTTTTACACTGTCACCATGAACGATATACAGCTGCACTCGGTACAAACGAACGATGGCCGAACCCTGACCGGTACGACGGTGGGTCCCGCCAGTGGTATCCCGCTGCTGTTTATCGCCGGCGCGGCAACCGGCAAGCGCATGACCTTCGGTGATGAGTTTCTTGCCGAGCGCGGCTTGAGACTCATCACGATGGACCGTCCTGGTATCGGTGAATCCTCGGTCTGCGAAGGCCGCACGGCGGCGACGACTGCAAACGATTACCGCTCATTCGTTGCCGCCGTTACCGGCAGCACCGAGCCCTTCGCCGCGGTAGCGAACTCACAGGGCTCGGTGTTTGGGCTCGAGCTCGCCGCCCAGGGAGCACTCAGCCGCCTGGTCCTTGCCTCGCCCGCCGACGAGATCGCCTTTCCTGCCGTTCACGACATGCTCCCACCCGAGGCAACCATGCTGTCTGATCTCGCAAACTCGTCACCCGACGAGGCAGCTGCCGTGTTGCGTGGCTTCTCGGCAATCGACATGGAGCAGATGGTCATGGCCGGCTCGCACCCTGACGATGTCTCCTGGTATCAGCGCAGTCCCTTCATCGAGCAGTATCGAGCTGCTCTCGCCGAGGGCTTCGCCAACGAGAGATCGGGCTACGTGACCGATACGCTCATCGCGATGCAACGCTGGAACATCGACCTCAACGCTATCGGGTGCCCTGTGCACGTGCTCTTCGGGGTAAACGATCAGACCCACTCCCCTGACCACGGCGCGACCCTCACGGGCCGCATCCCGGGCGCTTCGCGCGCCGTCTTCGACGACGCCGGCGGGGCTCTGCTCTGGAGTCACGCGGCGATCGTGCTCGACGCCGCCCTCGGTAAACTCGAGGCATAGCCCGTCAGCCCTCTGGGCCTACCGCTCGATTCGCGCCGCGCACCTGACGCTTCTTCCACAACGAACCACACGTCTTTCGCCAAGCAACACCTCCATAGGAGTTCAATAATGCCTCTCTCACGCACCTGGCGCGGCCGCGCCTTCCTCGGCTCGAGTCTCGACGGCTACATCGCTGGCCCGGGCGGCGACCTCTCGTTCCTCGAGGCGAGCCACGGCGAGGGCCAGCACCGGGCGACCCCGCAAACCGTTCCGGCATTCGAGTGGGAGACGTTCTTTCCTTCAATCGACACCATCGTCATGGGCAGAGTCACCTACGAGACAGTCACCTCATTTGACGAGTGGCCCTACGGAGACACGCGCGTCGTCGTCCTGAGCTCGACTCTGCCGCTCGACCTGCCCCGCGTGCACGTCGTCCGGTCGCTGCCCGAAGCCGTCGAACTCCTGAACCGCGAGGGAGCACGCGAGGTCTACGTCGATGGCGGCGTGACCGTGCAGGTCTTCCTCGACCAGGGCCTTCTCGACGAGCTCACGATCTCGTGGGTTCCGGTAACCGTAGGCGGCGGGTCAAAGCTCTTCTGCGCCGATAGCAACGCCTCGTTCATCGTGCGAGGGTCGCATGTCACGCCCGACGGCCTCGTGCGCGTCACCTACGACGTTCTGAACGACAAGGCGTCAGCCTAACGCACTTCGCTGGCCCCGTCTCGATGACGAGAACGATACGGGGCCAGGCAAGACTGCGCAGAGCAAAACTGCGCTCACTCTCGCACGATCACGCCATCTTTGTTAGCCTTAAAGCATGGAGATGATTGAAGTAGATAAGTAGCCGCCATCGCTTCTGCAATGGCACCCGTCGTGGCTGGCTCACCGTCGGCACGACGACAACACCTCGAGCTGTTGTTTCGGTAGCGCACTCTCTGCGCCGCTTCCTGGCCCCGCCCGCCGCACAGAGCAGGCACCGCTGAGCGTTGCTTACGCGACGCTCAGACTCGTCGCCCTTATCTCGCGGACCCTCGCAAGCGCCCGCCCAGAACCTGCCCCGCACGGAACGCACGCCGCGCGATACAGCGTTGGGTAGCGATCGCTGAGCGCGATCCGCCGTGTGTGCGCGCAGCCAGGCCCCAGAACACTCATTTTTTCCCGGACGTCTCACGCCGGGTCGCATGCACCCCTCGCGAAGCGCTTCGTCGCAGCGCGAGACGAAAGAAGTGATGCCTCATGTCTATGAACACTTCGGCACCAGTATCTGCCGCCTCATCAATCACCCTGCAAAATGTCAGTTTCGAGTGGCCCGACGGCTCACCCGCGCTGTCTGGCATCAACGGATCGTTCACCCCCGGCAAGACCGGACTCATCGGCCGCAACGGCTCGGGCAAATCAACACTCTTGAAGCTCATCGCGGGAGAGCTGACCCCCACCAGCGGCCGGATCGACGTGGCCGGCGAAGTCGGATACCTCACGCAAAGCCTCACGCTCAGCCATGACACGACAATCGCCGAGTTGCTCGGCATTCACCCCGTGCTCGAAGCGATGCGCGAAATCGAGCACGGCAACGTTGACCAGTCGCTCTTCGACACGATCGGCGACGACTGGGACATCGAGTCTCGAGCCGACCAGGCGCTGCACCAGATCGGCTTCTCGGCCGCAGACCTCGACCGTCGGGTCGCCGAGGTCTCGGGTGGCGAGGCGATGCTCATCGCGATCACGGGGCTCAGGGTCAGGCGCACCCCGATCACGTTGCTCGACGAGCCAACGAACAACCTCGACCGAGAGACCCGCGCGAAGCTCGCGCGCTTCGTCGACGACTGGCCCGGCACGCTCGTGATCGTGAGCCACGACCTCGAGCTGCTCGAACGCATGGATCACACGGCCGAGCTCTTTCACGGTTCGCTCACGACGTTCGGGGGCCCGTACAGTTCCTGGCGCGCGCAGCAGGAACAGGAGCAGACCGCTGCGCAGCAGGCCGCACGCTCGGCGCAGCAAGCGTTGAAGGTCGAGAAGCGGCAACGCATCGAAGCCGAGACGAAGCTCGCTCGCCGTGCCCGAACGGCGCAGAAGGCCGAGCAGAGCGGCCTCCCCAAAATCATTGCCGGTATGCGAGCCAACCGGGCCGAGGTCTCAGCAGGCTCGCTGCGCTCGACTCACGATGGCAAGATCCAGGCGGCTCAGGCCGCGGTCGATGCCGCTGACGCCAGAGTGCGCGACGAAGAGCACATTCACCTCGAGCTGCCGAGCCCGGGCGTCGCGAAGGGCCGCCGCATCATGGAGTTCCTCTCTGGCGACGATCGCATCATCGTGCAGGGCCCCGAGCGGGTCGCCCTCGTCGGGCCGAACGGCTCTGGCAAGTCGACGCTCATCGAGCGCATGCTGCGCGGCGAAGGCGTTCAGCCAGACGCGGGCGAGAGCACCGGCACATTGGCTGGTTCTGGCACACCGCCGCGGGCGACCGGCCGGCTACTCACCGAGCACGTCGGGTTTCTGCCCCAGCGGCTCGACTCACTGGACGATTCGGCGAGCGCGATCGACAACGTGCGTGCGGTTGCGACGGGGGTGCCCACGGGCACGATCCGCAACCATCTCGCTCGGTTATTGCTGCGCGGCGCCGCGGTCGACCGCCCCGTCAGCACGCTCTCGGGCGGTGAGCGCTTTCGGGTGGCGCTCGCGAGACTGCTGTTTGCCGACCCACCGTCGCAGCTGCTCATTCTCGACGAGCCGACGAACAACCTCGATATCGAGAGCGTCGAACAGCTCGCCGAGGCGCTCGATGCCTACCGCGGGGCACTGCTCATCGTGAGCCACGACCCGAGCTTTCTTGAGCGCGTCGGCGTCGAGACGGTTATCGGGCTCGAGCCTGACGGGACACTCACGCGGCGGCGCAGTGTACGCGAGTGAGTGAGCGTGGCGGGGCCTGAAACGGGAGCCTTGCGCGCGGAATCTGGATCTACTTGACGAAAAGCAGGGTGTTTTCGCGCGAACACCCTGCTTTTCGTCAAGTAGACCGGAAATCGCCGAGGCGAAAGCCGAAACCGCCCCCAAACGCGGCATCACCCCAATCGGCGGCATCTCCCCCAGCCCCGCAGCAGGAGCCCACAGATCACCAACCCTCAGCATCGCACGCTATCGACAACACCGCCCGAATGCGATAGCATCGCTTTGTAACGATGCTAGAGGGGTGCCGATGCTTCCCGAGGGGAACGCGGGAGCGATCCGCCTCACGAAGGCAGCATCGAAACCCCGCCACGCACAGATCGAACAGGCAGGAAGAGGGTACCGAGATGGGAATCGGCCACAATCACGACCACGGCGTGAGCGCAGGCGCACCCCAGACCGCAACGGGGGCACACCGCCGCAAGCTCATGGTGGTGCTCGGCATCTACCTCGCCATCATCGTCGCGCAGCTCATCGGCGCGGCCATCACGAACAGCCTCGCACTCACCGCAGAGGCGATGCACATGGCGGTCGACGCAAGCGGAATCCTGATCGCGCTCGTTGCGACGTTCCTCGCGACGAGGCAGGCCACCGAGAAGCGTACCTACGGCATGATGCGCGCCGAGATCATCGCGGTACTGCTCAACTGCCTGCTGCTGTTCGGGCTGGGTGGGTTCATTCTCTTTGAAGCGGTTGAGCGCTGGTTCAACCCCACCGAGGTCGAGGGCGGCGGGGTCATCGTCTTCGCGGTCGTCGGGCTCATCGGCGCCTCGATCTCACTCATCCTGTTGAGCCGCGGCGCCAAGGAGAGCCTGAACGTGAAGGCCGCGTTTCTCGAGGTCATGAGCGACGGGATCGGCGCTGCCGCGATCATCATTTCGGGCATTCTCAACGTGACCCTCGGGTGGAACCGCGGTGACGCCATCGCCGCCGCCGCCATCGGCATCATCATTTTGCCGCGCGCGTTCATGCTGCTCAAGCAAGCCGTGAACCTCATCATGCAGGGGGTTCCTGCGGGCATCGACCTCGAAGAAGTGCACGATGAGATCGTGAGCGCCGATGGTGTGGCCGACGTGCACAGCCTGCACGTGTGGGGCCTCACGAGCGGTGTCACGATCATGTCGGCTCACGTCGTGCTCGACGATAATGCCGAGAAGAACGGCCTGAACGCGAAGTTGCTCGACGCTCTCACCGAGAGCATGCGCGAGCACTTCGGCATCGAGCACTGCACTTTCCAGCTCGAAGAGAAGGGCCACCTCGAGCACGAGGGATCGATGCACCGTGATCTCGAGGCCGAGCTCGCACCGCCGCGCGACTAGCGAGCGATGGGTGCGGATCGCGCGATCCGCACCCCACTCACCTCGCTCCAGGCGTGTCCAGAAAATACAAGCCGGTTCTGGGGTATCATCGTCACATGGCGATGAAGGAAACACCCCGTGATGCTGCGACCTGGGCCGAGGAGGTCTCGGCGATGAGGGCGGCATCGTGCTTGTTTCATAGCTTTAGTGATCCGTCGCGGCTGGTCATTTTGAGGCATCTGCAGCTTGGCGAGCACCGCGTCATCGACCTCACCGAGCACCTCGGGCTCTCGCAGAGCACCGTCTCGAAGCACCTCGCGAGTCTCAAAGAAACCGGGCTCGTCGTCTCGAGGCCTGAGGGGCGCGCCTCGATCTACTCGCTGCAGCATCCCGAGGCCATCGACGATCTCTTTGCGGCGGCCGAGACCTTTCTCGACCTCACGGGAGACTCAGTGAAGCTCTGTTCAAAGCACGCGCTCGCCGAGCCAGGGCGGGCACCGAACGCTTCGTAGCGGGCCGCACAAGCACGAGCCTCCTTGCGAGACACTTCGGGGCGTGGCTTGCCGCATGCACACGCAAAAGGCCGCAGTAGCGATGCGACCATATCGGGCATCACCGCTACTGCGGCATCAAGCATCATAGGCTGAGCATTCGGGTGTGGCAGCGCTCAGGCCACCACACCCGAATCGTGGCTACTCGCCAGCCACCTCGGCGTTGCTCACCTTACGGCGCAACATCATGACGCTGCCACCGATCGCGAGCAACACGATCGCCGCTACGGTCGCGAATGTTGCCTGACCGCCCGTGTTGGCGAGGTCGTCGGCGGGTGTTTTTTCACCTGCGCTCGGCTTTTCAGTACCGGGCTGCTTGGTGCCAGGCTCTTCGGCACCAGGGTTCTCGGTTCCCGGCTCCTCAGTGCCCGGGTTCTCAGTACCCGGCTCCTCAGTTCCTGGGTTCTCGGTACCTGGCTCCTCGGCACCCGGTTCTTCCGTGCCGGGTTCTTCCGTGCCCGGTTCCTCGGTGCCGGGTTCTTCCGTGCCAGGCTCCTCAGTGCCCGGCTCCTCCGTGCCAGGGTCGACCGCAGCGGCGGTGACCTCGATCGTTGCGGTGAGCGGCTCGCCCTGCTCACGGCTCACCGTGAGGGTGTAGGTACCGGCCTCGGTATCAGCCGGAATCGTGAGGCTCGTCGACACGACGCCAGCGGCATCAGCAACGATCGACGCGAGGTCAATCGCCTTCTCACCAAGCGTTACCGCGAGCTTCTCGCCAGCGGCAAAGTGTGCGCCGGTGAGGGTGAGGGTCTTACCTGCCTCAACGCTGTCAACGTCGAGCGTCACGCTCGCTGGCAGCTGCTGTGCAGGCGCCTCAACGCCGGGCTCGGTGACCCACTTCTCACCGTCGTCGTACTTCGTGACGGTGAATTCGTCGTACAGCTCGCCAACCTTCACCTCGGTCGTCGCTTTGTCTGAAGTCTCGGCGAGGTACGAACGATACACAAGGCGGTCGGCCTCGACGTCGATGACCTGGTAGGTCGTCACGCCGGCATCGCGCTTCACCTGGGTTGCACCATTCTGCGTCCAGACGTTGTCATCGGCGGGTGCGAGATCGTAGTGCTTCGCGCCTGAGTTTGAGACCACGTATGCGGGGCCCTTGCGCAGGCCATCAGTGTCGGTCGCGTTCGAGTTCAGGTAACCGCGGGCGTACACGTGGTCGTGGCCCATGAGCACGAGATCAATGTCGTTCTCTTCGAACACTGGCAGCCAAGCGGCACGAAGAATCGGCTCGTCGCGGCCCGATGAGGCCGAGAACACTGGCTGGTGGAAGGTCACCACGTTCCATTTCGAGGGGCTCTCTTTGAGCACGTTGTCGAGCCATGCTGCCTGGAAGTCAGTCCAGAGCTTGTCAACCTTCAGCGACGGGCAGTCGAGGCTGATGCAGGTGGGCAGCACGTCTGGCTTCAGGAAGGTGCTGTCGCGGGTCGCGTTCAGCGTGATAAAGCGTACGCCCTGGTAGTCGGTGAAGTACACGGTCTCTTCAGCGAACTTGCTCCAATGTTCGAAGTAGGCGCGGTACTGCTTTGCCACGGCGCTATCGCCCTCGGCGAGCTGCTTCATATCGCCGATGTTGTCGAGTTTCGGGTTGTTACGGGGGTACTCAAAATTCGCCTTCCAGGCCGTCATGAGCTTGTCGCCGCTGTACTCGTGGTTGCCGGGAGCAGCCATCACGTTCGTGGTCGCGCCGCTGTCGAGCATGCCCAGGAACCAGTTTTCCCACTGGGTCTCGTTGTTCGCTTTGTCGATGAGGTCGCCAGCGTGAACCGAACCGATTGACGCGGTTGCGCGCTCTTCGGCCTGCTTCACAACGCTCGGCCAGGTCGTATCGAGGCCGATCTGTGCGTCGCCGTAGTAGATGAACTGAAACTCGCTCGCGTTCGGGTCTGCGGTTGAGAACTCGCGCCAATCGCTCCAGCCGCCGTCGGTGCCGACTCGGTAGCGGTAGGCGGTGGCGGGCTCAAGCCCCGTCACGATCGCTGAGAAGTGGTGCTTCACGTTGGCATTCACCATGCCCTCGTCGATAGCTTCAACAAGACGGGTGTCGCCGCCTGAAGCAAGACCGATCTCGACCGCCCCGCTCTTGTGCGAGTCGTGGCCCGCGAGCCACGAGATGGCCTGCGAGGTTTCGGGGGTCTCGGTCGGGGTGAGCACGACGCGGCTCGGAGCCGCCTCAACTGGCACCTCACCGGCGGCTTCGAGCACCATCTCGCTCATGTCAAAGAAAATGTCCGAGCTACTCGCGCGATCCTGATAGAGAGCAACCGCGACGGTGTTCTTGCCATCTTTGAGCAGCGAACCGTCGGCCGTAAAGAGGTTCGTAAGCGGGTCTCCGTTGCTGTTCCCCGCGTACTCCATGTTCGTTTCTCCGGTGACCCGGCCGGCCTCGAAATCGGCGACCTGCGTCCCGTTGATCCACACCACGAGTGCATCGTCGTAGGTGACCTTCGAGCTGAGGTACGAGACCTCCTCAGCGACGCCCTCTTCGAGGGTGAAGTCGGTGCGAAAGAGGTAGGTGGGAATCGCGGTCGTGCCGTCTTCCTGGTAGTGCGTGAGCAGCGTTTTAGGCATATGCGGGCCGACGAGCGCCAGCTTGCCTTTCTTGGCGCCAAACGAGCCTTCAGCGCTCTTCCACGTCGAGTCGTCGTATTCTGGCGCGACCCACCCGCGCACGGGCTCACCAGCGGCGATCGGGTCAACCCCGTCGTCGAGGTAGCGCCACACCGTGTCTGACGAGATCACCGGATCGCCGGGCACCTCGGGCTCAGCTGCGGCAGCGGGCAACGCCGCGGGAACGGTGAAGATCCCGCCAGCGAGTGCCGTCAGCACCGCCCCGGCGAGCACTCGGCTCCGCCGTTTCGCTACACGATCATGAGAGGGCATGAATGTTTCCTTCCAAAAGCGTTGGTCGGCAAAGGCACGACCGTTGACCACCCAAACAGGCGAGTGTGACGCAGCGTTTACCCAGCGGTGTCGCGTCGGTGAACACCCGGTGCCGCGGGTGCGTCGTGTCGTGCTTCGGTGCCGAACGACCCAGTATTTCGGCGCACCGAATGGGGTTAACTGTCATTCATGACGCACAACAATGCCTACGTGAGCCCACACGACTACGATCACACCCACCAGTCGGTGGGCTCTGGTTGGTTGCGCGCCTCGGTGTTCGGCGCCATGGATGGCCTCGTGTCAAACATCGGCCTCATCGCCGGTATCGCGGCCGCGGGCGCCAAGAACGAGATCGTCATGATCACGGGTATCTCGGGCCTCATCGCCGGAGCGATCTCGATGGCGCTCGGCGAGTACGCCTCGGTTCGCACGCAAAACGAGCAGCTTGACTCAGAGGTCGAGACCGAGCGTCAGGCGCTCAACCGCAACCCCAGCGGTGAAGAGGCCGAGCTTTCGGTGCTCTTCGAAGAGCTCGGTATGTCTGAAGACACTGCCGAGAGGGCGGCGAACGAGATTCACGCCGACGCCGAGCGGGCACTGCGCGTGCACCTCACCCACGAGCTGGGCCTCAGCATTGAAGATCGCCCGTCGCCGTGGGTCGCCGCCATCTCGTCATTCGTGTTCTTCTCACTCGGTGCGATCGTGCCCATTCTGCCGTTCATCTTCGGCTTCGGCTCGCTGCCGATGGGCCTGCTCTTCGGTGCTGTTGGCCTGCTCGCTGCAGGCGGAACCGCCGCAATCTTCACCCGCAAGAACTGGGTTGGCGGCGCACTGCGTCAGCTCCTCTTCGGCGGCTTGGCCGTTGCCGCGACCTACACGATCGGCATGTTCCTCGGGGTCTCTGCGATAGGTTAGGCACGCTACGCTTATGAGGTGGATCGCGAAGCTTTTACCGAGTCGGTTCTCGACATCGTCGAGCGCATACCGGCTGGCCACGTCATGACATACGGTGACGTGGCCTTTGCGCTGGGCTCACGTGCCGCCCGCATGGTCGGTCAGGTGCTCGCGCACCACGGGCACGCGGTGCCCTGGTGGCGAGTGGTCCCGGTCTCGGGTAAGCCGCCACACGGCCACGCGGCACGCGCCCGCGAACACTACGAGCGAGAGAACACTCCGCTCGCCGAGGCCGGGCCACCCGACGGGTACCGTCTGAAGCTTGCGCTCGCCAGGCTTCCCTTTGACCACGAAATCTACGCGGGGGCCCTCGGCAAACACCTCGCCGCCGACGAGAGGAACCCCGAATGACCGACAGCACAGTGCCCACCGAGGCAGAGCCCCGGAACACCGTCACCCTCGGTTTCGTGCGCGGCATCGCGCCCTCACGGTGGCAGACTCGGTGGAACGAGGTGCGCTCTCGCAGGCGTCTCGACCTCGTGCCGCTCGAGCAGGTCGGCGATGTGACGAGCGCCGAAACCGACATGACGCTCGTGCGGTGCCAGCCCGGAGAGTTTCCCGCCGGGGCGCGAACCGAGCCCCGCACCAGACACGCGGTGCAACTGTACGAAGAAGCCGTCGCACTCGTCGTTGATATCGACCACGATCTCGCGGGCGAGGCTTCGGTCGACGTGAGCGACCTCGACCTCGTGCACCTGCTCGATTACGAGGGACATTCTGCTGCTTGGCCGACCCCTCAGCCCTGGGACGACCCCTCGTGGCGCCCCACAGGCCCCCGCGCGGCGCTCGAGCTCGTCGCAACGGGCATCGGAGCGATACTCATGCCTCTGCCCCTCGCACGCCACGTGATCGCTAAGAAACAACACAGCATCATTGAGGTCACGGGTGAAATCGATGGCACGCGGGTGTTTGCAACCTGGAACGTCTCGCGGGACGACGACGAGATGCAAGAACTCATGGGTGTCCTGCGCGGCCGCACGGCACGAAGCTCACGCTAGCGCGGCGCTTGGCGCGCAGGGGCTAGAGCTTCTCGGCTGGAACCTCGAAGGTGTTACACGAAGTCGGCCCCTCGGTGAACCCGGTCATGAGCCAGCGTTGTCTCTGCTCTGAAGTCCCGTGGGTGAAGCGTTCGGGGTCGACACGCATGCCAGAGCTCTGCATGATGTGGTCGTCGCCAACCGCTGCTGCTGCGCTCATCGCATCATTGAGCTGGGCTTCGGTGATGGGAGCGAGCAACGTATTACCGTCTTGGTCTTTCGCACTCGTGGCGTTTCGCATCCATGCGCCTGCAAAGCAATCGGCTTGAAGCTCAAGGCGAACAGAGCCAGAGGCCTGCCCGCTCGCCCGATCGACGTTGATCGTGCCAATGAGCTTTGAGATGTGGTGGCCCCATTCGTGAGCAAGCACGTACATCTGTGCGAGCGAGCCGGTTGAAGCGCCGTACTGGCTGCTCAGAGTACGAAAGAAACCGACGTCGAGGTAAATCTTCTCCTCGGGCGGGCAGTAGAACGGTCCGGTCTGAGCACTCGCGGTGCCACACTGCGACGAGGTCGCTCCCTCAAACAAGATGAGCGTGGCAGGGCGGTAGTTACTGACCTGCTCAGTCCAGAACTGGTCGACAGCATCGGCGGTCGCCGCCATTCGGCACTCGTCCCGCTCATTCGCTTGGCTGCCCCGATCACAGTTTTCAAGCTCGACAGCCGCGCTCGATCCGCCTCCCAGCTGGCTCGTGGCATCGGTCGCGACCCCGGCGAGCGGCATGAGGTTCACCCCGGTGAGTGCCGAGAGCGCCCAGAGGCCAAGCACGACGACCAGGCTGCCGCCGCCGACGGCCGCGGTCTTGCCGCCGCCCGAACGCTTTTGCGTGCGCTGCGTGTTGATGCGCGCGTTGTCGTTAAAGGTCATCGCAATCCTTCGTTTGCCAGATACCTCAACGATACGTTACGGCGTGCGCTTTAGTGAGACCCCGCGCACGCCGTAACCTCTGACGATTCGTTCGGTGAAACTACTTGCCGTTGCGCTTGCGCAGCTCTTTCTCGTGAACAGGCCAGGTGCCCGCGGCCTTCTGCTCGGCGATGTAGGCGCGAGTTTCTTCCTGGCGCTCGGCCTCAATGCCCGAGGCGATGTCGGCACGCAACAGCGAATTGTCGAGCCCGAACGCTGCAATAAGGTCGAGCGAGTGATCAGTGACGCGGTCGATAAGGCGGTCGACGTACGCGGTCACGGCCTGCGCGCGCTTACCCGACAAGCGGCCCGTGATGAGGTACCAGTCGAGGTGCTTCTCGATGAGTCCGAGCCCGAAGAGGTCGCGAACCCACGTGAGCACCTGCTTCGTATCGGGGTCGGTGATCTCGTCGAGAGCCTCGGTAAAGGCCTCCCACTGCAAGAGTTCGGCATGTGCGCGCGCGGCCTCGATGAGGCGCACCTGCTGGCGATTGAACTCGGCGTTTTGCACGCTCGGACTTTCCTTACGCACGCCGTTCAGGGCCTGCGCGACCTCGGCGACCATCGTCTCGACTCGATCCGCAAGCAAGGCGTGCTGATCATCTTTCAGGCTGTCGACCGAGCGCGAAACCTGGCCGAGGTCTGCGATGCTCTGCCCGACCTGACGCAGGCCGACGCGACGCATGCGCTCGCCCACCTGGCCAACGGCGGCCTTCGCGAGCGTCGCTGCGTCGGCGTTCTTGAACTGCGCCGCGTAATCCTTGAGCAGGCGCTTGCCGACGAGCTGCAACAAAATATTGTTGTCGCCCTCGAAGGTCGCGTAGATGTCGAGGTCGGCGCGCCAGCCCGTGAGGCGGTTCTTGGCGATGAACCCTGCCCCGCCGGTGGCCTCGCGAGCCTCCTGCAGAGTGTCGAGTGCCGCCCATGTCGAGAGTGGCTTGAGCGCTGCTGCGAGCGTCTCGAGATCTTCGCGGGTCTCAGGGGTGTCACCCTTGCCCGAGAATACGGTGTCAAAGAGCGTGAGCAGCTGCTCGCTCGCAAAGGCCATCGCATACGTCTCAGCGAGACGAGGGATGAGCCTGCGACGGTGCAGCCCGTAGTCCATGAGCTTCGTCTCTTCACCGTTGGGCCCGCTGAACTGGCGGCGCTCGAAGCCATAGGGAATCGCGATGGCGAGCGCTGCCTTCATCGCGTTCACGGCCGAGCCATCAAGCGAGACGCGGCCCTGCACGAGCGTGCCGATCATCGTGAAGAAGCGGCGGCCCGGGCTTTCGATGGGCGACGAGTACGTTCCGTCGGCCGCAACGTCACCGTAGCGGTTCAGGAGGTTCGTGCGTGGAATGCGCACGTTGGTGAAGTGCAGGCGGCCGTTGTCGATGCCGTTGAGGCCACCCTTGACGCCGTCATCCTCGCTACCAACTCCGGGCAGCAGCTCGCCCTCGGGGGTTCGAATAGGAACGTAGAAGGCGTGCACGCCGTGATTCACGTTCTTTGTGATGAGCTGTGCGAAGACCACAGCGGCCTGACCGTGCAGGGCGGCGTTGCCGAGAAATTCCTTCCACGCACTGCGGTGCGGGGTGTGAATCACGAACTCTTCGGTCGCTTCGTCGTAGGTCGCGGTGGTCGCGACCTTGTCGACGTCAGAGCCGTGCCCGATCTCGGTCATCGCGAATGCGCCGGGCATCTTCAATGAGATCACATCGGGCAGGTACTTCTCATGGTGGTAGCTCGTGCCGAGGTGCAAGATCGCACCGCCGAAGAGCCCCCACTGCACGCCACTCTTAATCTGCAGTGACGGGTCGGCGTAGACAAGCTCGTGAAAGGCCGCAATGTTGCCGCCGTGGTTGTGGCCGCCGCCGAGCGCGACCGGGAAGGCTCGCTGAATGGCGCCCTTCTCAACGAGACCCGAGAGCTGCTCAAGCACCCGTTCGCGGTGCTCACTCATCGGCGTTCCCTGCGGCGTGTGAAAACGTGGATCGGCCGCGATCTCACGCCCCTCAAGCCGTTCTTGCTTCCAACGCCCGAGCAAGGCGTCAGAGACAAGATCAATGTTCAAACGTGGTTGTGGTTTCTGCGTACCCATATCGCGAAAGCTCCTCAAAGTTGCTTCGGAGGCCCCTGGCCCAAAACTGACCCAAGAGTACAGGCCAGGGCCTGGCTTCACGACTTCGCAATGAACACCCCACAAGAAGGCCCGGGGTGCCCGAAGCCTTCTTGTGGGGTAATTACAATAAACGAGGGTTTTATTTATCTCTTACGGCAAAGAGACGCGTGCGGTCGGCAGCGGTTAGTCGCTCTCGACGGCCTCGCCCGCCGCGATGACGAACTCGTCATCGGCGAAGAAGTCACCGAAGAAGGTCGCGTCAATCTCGGCTCGCTGCAACAGCTCGGTCGTGCGACGCTGGCGATTGCGCGGAATAATCGTAACGACGGTGCCGTGCTTGCCCGCACGCCCCGTGCGGCCTGCACGGTGCATGTAGGTCTTGTAGTCGTCAGGCGCGTCAGCCTGGATCACAAGATCGACGTCATCGACGTGAATTCCGCGCGCGGCAACATCGGTCGCCACAAGCACGTTTACACGGCCCGAGGTGAGCTGCTTGAGGTTGCGCGTGCGCTTGGCTTGGTTGAGGTCACCGTGCAGGGCGACCGCTGGCACGCCCGCGTCTTCGAAGAGCTCACTGAGCTGTTCGGCGTAGGCGCGGGTGCGGGTGAACACGAGAATCTTGCCGGGGCTCTGCACGAGCTGCGTCAGGATCTCGAGTTTTTCTTCGCGCAGTACCACGAACACGCGGTGATCGATCGTGCCCGAGGCCTGGTCTTCGCCCGCGACCTCGTGAGCAACGTGAACCGGCAAGAACTCCTTCACGAGCGATGCGACGCCCGAATCAAGCGTTGCCGAGAAGAGCAGCTTCTGCGAGTCGTGCGCGGTCTGCCTCAGCAGGCGCTGCACGGGCTCGAGGAAGCCAAGATCGCACATGTGGTCAGCCTCGTCGAGCACGGCAATGGTGACCTCGCTGAGGTCAAGGTGTCCCTGCTCAATAAGATCTTCCATGCGCCCAGGCGTACCGATCACGATGTCAACGCCCATGGTGAGCGCGGTCACCTGCTTCGCCTGCGGCACGCCACCGTACACCTGCGTCGTGTAGAGGCCGACCGAACGGGCAATGGGCTGCACCGTGCGGTCGATCTGCAGCGCGAGCTCACGAGTTGGCGCGAGAATGAGCGCCTTGGGCTTACGGCCCCGTGAACGCTCACGCTTTGAACGCTTGTTGTTCGGGTCAACCTTTGGCGGATCACCAGCAAAGCGCCCCTCTGCTTTCATCTGTAGCAAGCGTTCGACGAGAGGTGCACCGAAGGCAATGGTCTTGCCAGAGCCGGTTCGACCGCGCCCGAGCACGTTGTTGCCCGCGAGCACGTCAGGAATCGTCGCGCCCTGAATTGGGAAGGGCTTTTCGGCGCCGAGCTTCGCGAGCGTCTCGACGATGTTGCCACCGAGACCGAGCCCTTCAAAGGTCATCTCGGCGACGTCTTCAGCGCTCGTCTGCATCGCTTCGATGCGCTCGAGCACCACATCTTCTTCGGGCGCAAAACGCTTGTGGTCGTCACGGAAGCCACGGTCATCGCGCTTGTTCCCGCCAAAGCCTCGGTCGTCACGCTTGCCGCCGAACCCGCGGTCGCCACGCTTGCCGCGGAAGTCGCGGTCATCGCGCCTTCCCTGCCCCCCGCGGTCATCACGGAAGCCGCCCCGGTCACCGCGGAACCCGCCGCGATCTTCGCGGAACCCGCGGTCACCGCGTTCGCCGCGTTCGCCGCGGAAGTCGCGGTCGCCACGCTGGCGACGATCGTCTCGGAAACCACCACGGTCTTCACGGAAATCGCGCTTCCCACCGAAGTCACGCTTGCCGCCAAAATCACGATCCTGCTTGAACCCGCGGTCATCACGGAAGCCACGATCGTTCCGCTGGCCTCGATCATCGCGGAAACCGCCCTGGTCGCCGCGCTGGCCACGGTCATCACGGAAATCGCGCTTACCACGGAAGTCGCGGTCGTCGCGCTTGCCACGGAAATCACGGTTGTCGCGATTATCGCGGAACCCGCGGTCATCACGCCCGCCACGCTCTGCATCAAAACGGTCGTTCTTGAAGCCACGGTCATTCTTGAAGCCACGATCGTTTTTGAAGCCGCGATCGTTGCCGTAACCCCTGTCATTGCTGTAGCTACCGCGCTCGTTGCTGCGATCATTCTTGAAGCCGCGGCCGCCCTCGCGCCCACGGTCGTCTCGGCGATCACCTCGGTAGCCTCCGCGGTCATCGCGGAAGTCACGGCCGCCTTCACGGCGGTCAGTGCGGTAGCCGCCACGATCGTCGCGGTATCCCCGGTCATCACGGTTGCCGCGATCGTCCCGGAAGCCGCGGTCATCGCGGTCGTCGAAGCGGCGCTTCGGGCCACTTCCGTGTGCTGAACCCGGGTGACGCTTGCCCTTGGGGGCGCGGCTCGGGTCGTAGTTCTTTGAGGCTTTGAAGCCCCCGCTGTTTCGCTTGTTTGCCATTGGCTAGGTTTCACCTATGTTTCATCACGTGAACGCGAGCACGCAAAATGCACTCAAATGTGCACGCTGGCTCTCCCCGGATCCACCCGGGCCGATCACTTCACTTTCGGGGTCTTCCCCGCTGACTCGGCCCAGGGAGCGCTACAACAAGCAATATCAATGCGGATTCGCTCCAAGCCGACCGCACAATACTAGCGGAAAACTTATGCGACCTCATTCGGCGTCTTCACAGCGTGTGCTTTCAGCGCTCGCTTCGCAGCCCTGCGCTCCCGCGAACGTTCACGCGCGCGCTCGACAACGTAGTACAGCGTTGGCAGCACGACGAGCGTAAGCACGGTCGACGAGAGCAGACCACCGATCACCACGACCGCGAGCGGCTGTGAGATGAAGCCTCCCTTGCCGGTGAGCCCAATCCCCATCGGGGTAAGCGCCAGGATCGTCGCGAGCGCCGTCATAACAATGGGCCTGAAACGATGCGCGGCGCCGGTGCGCACGGCATCCCTCAACGCCATGCCTCTCTCCCTCAGCTGATTCACGAGGTCGATGAGCACGATCGCGTTCGTCACGACAATACCCACGAGCATGAGCACGCCAATGAGCGAGGCAACGCCAAGCGGTATGCCGGTCGCAACGAGCAGCAGAATCGCACCCGTGGCCGCGAACGGCACAGAGATGAGCAGCAGCAACGGCTGCAGCAGGCTCTTGAACGTTGCCACCATGACCACATACACGATGAGGATCGCGGCGAGAAGCGCAAGGCCCAGCTGCTCGAACGCCTTCTCTTGCTCTGCGAGAACGCCACCCACCGAGGCAGTCACCCCGCCCGGGAGTTCAATCGCATCGAGCTCTTCATGAACGGCCTGGGCGGCAACCGTGAGGTCATCGCTCTCTGGCGTCGCCGAAATTGTCGCCGAACGCACACCCTTTTCGGTCGAGATTGAAACTGGGCCGTCAACGTGCTCAACCGCGGCGAGGTCACCAAGCGTCTTTTCGCCGAGCACGGTTGGCACCTTGAGCGCCTCAATCTCATCGCTTGTTGCGGGAGTCTCACCCGGTGCGAGATAGACTTGCACGCTCGAGTCATCGAGTACCACCTGGCCCACAGCCGTGGGTTGCATCGCCGACGAAACGATCGAGGCGACTGCGACCTCGCTAAGGCCAGCCTGTGCCGCAACTTCTCGGTCAACCGTCACCTGAATCATGGGCCTCGAGGTGCCAAGGTTCGATTCGACCTGCACAAACGCTTCATTAGCGCGCAGCCTGTCGACGACCTCAGTGACGCCATCGTTCAGCTGGTCCTGAGCAGGAGCGGTGACCGTAATATCGACGGTCGAGACCGACCCCATGCCGCCCGACGCCGAGCTCAATGAGAACTCGCCGGCGTCTTCAAGCGTGTCGAGCTTCTCACGAATCTTCGTGTGCACGGCTTGCTGCTGTGCGTCTGGATCGATCGTGAGTGAGTAGCTCACAGAGCCGTCGCCGCCACCGCCAAACATTGCCATGGCAGGGTCGCTCGAGCCGACAGTGACCTGCACCGTCTCAATCTCTGGGACCTCTTCGAGCACGCCCTCAACCTCTTCAACGTGCACGAGCTGCTGATCGAGGCTCACACCCGGCGCGAGCGTTTGCGTGAGCGATACAGCGTTCTGCTCATCGTCGCCCATGAAGTTCTGCTTCATGAGCGGGTACGTCGCGAGGGTTCCCGCGAACACCACTACGGCAGCGAGCAGCGTGATCACTGGCTTCTTGAGCGTCCAGTCGATGACCGGAAGGTACACGCGCTGCAGTTTCGTGACGGCGGTTCCGTCGCCCAGTCGTGATGGCCTTCGCTTGCCCTTGGGGCTTTCGGTAGCTTCGTTCGAGGGGCCTGCAAGAACAGCCTCTTGCAACGCTGAGAGCTCTGGCTGCGCCTCAAGCTCTGGGTGCAACTCAAGCACGGGCTGTTCTAGAGCCTCGCCCTCAGGTGCTGCCTGAGGTTCTGCCTTCAAGAACCAGTACGCAAGCACCGGCACGATCGTGAGCGAGACGAGCAACGAGGCCGCGAGCGCGAACGTCATGGTGAAGGCGAAGGGCCTGAACATCTCGCCGACCATGCCCGACACGAAGGCCATGGGCAAGAACACCGCGATGGTGGTCACGGTTGAGGCGGTGATGGCGCCCGCCACCTCGCGCACGGCAAACACAATCGCGCTCGCCCGAGGCTCACCCTCGCGCAGGTGCCGCTTGATGTTTTCAATCACCACGATTGAGTCGTCAACGACGCGACCAATCGAGATGGTCAGTGCGCCGAGAGTGAGCATGTTCAACGTGTAATCAGCGAAGTTCAGACCGATAAACGTGAGCAGAAGCGAGGTGGGAATCGAGACCGCGGTTACCAACGTCGCCCGCACAGAAAGCAGGAAGACAAGAATGACGAGAATCGCAAAAACGAGGCCGAGCATGCCCTCAACGGCGAGCGTCTCGACCGACTGCTCAATGTATGGAGCCTGGTCGAAAACAACCGTGAGCTCTGCCCCGTCGAGCGCTTTCTCGATCTTCGGCAGAAGATCTTGTACCGCGTGCGACACCTCAACGGTGTTTGCGGCGGCAAGCTTCGTGATTGAGATCGAGACCGCCGGCTCACCGTTGATGCGCGAGATGCTCGAGACCGGGTTTGATTCGAGGGTGACCTCGGCGACGTCGCCAATCGTCACGTACTCGGGGGCGGTGGGCACCGGTGGTGCGGCCTGCTCGGCTGCCGCAGCTGCGTCGAGCTGCGAGGCGTCAAGCGCGGCCGCATCGAGTTCGCCAGCACCAGCAGCGTCTACCTCAGGCTGCTGCGGCATGAACTGCTCCGGAGTTGGCACGAGTGGCAAGGCGGCGAGCGCGTCGACGGTATCGACATCACCACCGACCTGCACCGAAAGCGTGTTCTCGCCCTCGGTGATCTGCCCTGCGGGCAGCAAGACATCGTTCTGTTTCAGAGCGTTCTGAATCGACTCGTTCGTGTAACCCTTCTCAGCAAGCTTCGCCTCGTCGGGGGTGATCGTAACGCGCTGGCCGGTCACGCCGCCAAGGCGCACCTGTCGAATGCCGTCGACGTCTTCAAGCTCTGGCACCGCAACCGTCTCGAGCGAGTTCGTGAGCGACTCAATATCTTGACCGTCGGCTGCACCGACCGCGATCTGAATCACCGGGAAATCATCGATCGACCCCGAAACAACCTGCGGTTCAACGTCTTGCGGGAGCGACTGCGAGATACGCGAGATCGCTCGCTCGACCTTCTGTTCGGTTGCCGCAATATCGGTGCCATAGGTGAACTCGAGCAGCACCATCGATGCGCTCGTCGACGAAGTTGATGATGAGCGTTCGAGTGCGGCAACCCCGCTCACGGCCTCTTCGATGGGAACCGAAACGTCGTTGTTCACCACCTCGGGCGAAGCACCGGGATAGCTCGTCACCACCGCGATAGCCGGAAACTGCACCTGCGGCATGAGCTCCTGCTTCAGCCCAGACATGCTGATCACACCAAAGAGACAAGCCACAATCGTCACAAGGGCGATGAGGGCGCGGTTTTTCAGGCTGACTTTCGCGAGAAGGTGCATAAAAAGTAGCTTTGCACATGCGTCGCCGATCCCGCTGAATAAGTGCACAATCTGCATGTGACAGGGTAGATAATGAATGTAATGAAAACAGTGAGGTCGAAACGAACGCTCGGCGCCGTCACGCCGGAAGATTTTGTGAAGCTTGAGCAACTTCGTCGCATGCAAGCGATCGCGCTCTGGCTGCTCGTGGCAATGGCGGTGGTGTTTGCCGTGTCATTCGGCTTGCAGAGCCGTTTTGCCTGGGCCGGGTACGTGCGAGCGGCAAGCGAGGGCGGCATGGTCGGCGCCATCGCCGACTGGTTTGCCGTCACTGCCCTCTTTCGCAGGCCCCTCGGCCTCCCTATCCCGCACACTAATCTCATTGCAGGCAAGAAAGACGAGATCGGTGAGGGTCTCGGCTCTTTTATCGAAGAGAACTTCCTTGCCGACGAGGTCGTACACGAACGTCTCTCGACCATCAGTGGTGCCCGCATCAGTGGCAGTTGGCTGCAAGACCCTGTGAACGCCAAAAAAGTCACTGGTTTCGCAGCACAGGCTGGCATTGCAGGCCTCACCGTTCTCTCAGATGCAGACGTTCAAGACCTTCTCGAATCGCTCATTCGAGAGCACGTCATCGATCCGCCATGGTCTTCAACGATTGGTCGCGTGACCGAGCAACTGCTCGAGGCCGGCCATCACCACGCGCTCATCGACATCGTCGCCGATCACGCCGAGCAGTGGCTCGTCTCGCACCCCGAGTCGTTCAATGCGCTCGTCTCATCACGAATGCCATCGTGGGTTCCGTCGATTGCGAACCGATTCATTGACGACCGCGCACACAAAGAGGTCGTCAAGTTCGTTCGTGCCGTGCGCGATAACGGGCAACACCCGTTTCGTGAGGCCGCCAATCGTTTTCTCCACGACCTCACCCATGATCTGCAGTCAAAACCACAGTTACAGGAGCAGGTCGAGCAGTTCAAGGAAGAGATTTTCGACAGCCCCCGCATTCGCACGATCGTCGAGTCAACGTGGAACAGCGCCCGAGCATCGCTCACGGCCATGCTCGAAGATGAGCACAGCGAACTTCGCGCGCGCATGACCCGCGCCGTCACCGATTTCGGCGGCAGGCTGCTCGACGACCCAACGTTGCAGTACAAGATCGACGTGTGGGTCATGACCGCGGTCGAGCATCTCGTACACACCTACCGCCACGATCTCGCCAAGGTCGTCACCGAAACCGTCTATCGCTGGGATTCGAGCGAGGCCGCCGAGAAGATCGAGCTGCAGGTAGGCAAAGACCTCCAGTTCATTCGCATCAACGGAACGGTCGTTGGCTCAATCGCTGGCGTCACCATCTACACGATCGCGACGCTCATTCACACGCTGGTCGGCTGAGTCACGCTTCGCCGTTCACCACTTCATTCAACGCGGATCGGCAAAAACACATCTTGCACCCGATCGCCCGGGGCCGTGTGATCGGCACGGGTAAACAGCCCGCATGCGTCAACCGAGCAGTCGACCCCCTCGCTTGAGGCCGGCGGAACGACAAGCTCTACCCGGAACGTTCCCGCCTTCACATCGAGATACTGATGCGACGCGAACGAACGCCAGGCCCAGTTATTCGTGATCCACGCGCTCTCGAGCGGATCAGCCCTGTCTCTCTCATCTTTTTCTTCCTGCGCATTCTCAGGAATGCCCCCGAGGCACGGTCCTGGCTTGACCGTAGGGTCAGTGGGAACCTTACAAAAACTTACGTATATGCCATTCGATGCATCAAAGCCTTCACCCTCGACGCGCAGCGTATCTCCTGGCCGTAAATTGCCCATATCGACGGGCTTTCCCGCGAGATCAGTGGCTCGCAGCGTACGAGTGCGGCCGTCGTCACCGGTCGCGGTCACCTCGGTAACGAAGTCATCAGGGGCAGTCTGACCCGAGCTTCCACCGCTCTTATGCGTGAGAATTGGCACGACAATCATTGCCACCGCGACGAGTAAAATCACGACCGCAGCACCCAGAATTATCAGGAGATTTCGTTTACGCTTAGCCACATCTCCATGGTAACGCGCGAGACCCATTATTTGTTCATCGAACAACGTGCTAAACTACCCCTCACATACTAGTTGTTGAATACGTGTTGTTTGCCTCGCAGCCAAACGCTCCGGGGCCTGAATTGTGTAGGGGGGTCTCGCATGGGGCGCGGCCGTCAAAAGGCGAAGCACACAAAAGTTGCTCGCGAGCTTAAATACTTCAGTCCAGATACTGACCTATCGCAACTCGAACGTGAGCTCGGTGCGTCACAGAAGTCGCAATCTGAAGAAGACATGTGGGCTGAGTACGCAGACAAATATAACGACGAAGAAGAGGAAGAGGAGTAGCGCGAGCGCTCCCACCTCTCTTCGTTAGGAGTGCCTCCCAACCGACCCTGTCGGCCGGGAGGCACTCCTCTTTCGCGTTCGCGGAACGCCTCTGCCCGCCCCGGCCTTGCACGACTTTCCCGGAACTTACACGACTTTCCCGGAACTTACACGATTATCTCGGGGCTTGCACGACCGCGCTCAAACCAAAGGCTTGAGGTGTGTGCTCAGAGCGAGCGGTGACTGTGTCCGCTTCTTCCCCACCCGCGCACGCTCCTACTCTTCAAGCCCCGCGCCGACCACACCCATGCCTGCGCCGATCGAGCCCGTGTGTCATCGAGTGGTCAAAAAGTGTCGATTTCGCTCGGTGTCAACTTGTTGTGAGTCACTCACCCCGGCATACCGTCAGGGTCTTGTCACTGTTTGGGAAGGTTAATC
>NZ_JAHQZR010000017.1 GCF_019049105.1 Leucobacter chinensis | reverse complement strand
ATTAACCTTCCCAAACAGTGACAAGACCCTGACGGTATGCCGGGGTGAGTGACTCACAACAAGTTGACACCGAGCGCGTGTGGTCAAAAAGTGTCGATTTGCCTGGGGATTTCGACACTTTTTGACCACACGGTGACGTGGCACACCTGCACAGGGCTCCTGTGAACAAAACATCACGCAATTACGCTGATTTCAGTGCTCCCGTTGCTTCAAGGACTTTAAGCGTCGCTAGAACATGGCTGTCGCGATACTGTTTGCTTCGGGCAACTTCCCTCACCGTTGTGACGACTTCTGGCCCGCAGAACACCTGCAGAGCACGTCCACCGATGTGCTGGGTTGCTGCTCAAGCCCTGATACGTTCCTCATGACCACCGCCAGCGAACTTGCCGACGGAGAGCCGCGTCTTAACCTGATCCGGTTGATATCCGAAACGCTCGCAGGTACCGTGAAGAACTCCTTCGCGGATATCTGGTTGGTAACGGAGCCTACCGGACTTGGGAGACAGACCCTCTATGTGCATCTGCCAGTGGTATTGACTTGGCCTCAGCCGCGGCGCCTACGCTTTCTCCCAGCCTCAGCGTTACGCGGTGACGAGAATGAGCACTCCCCAGAGTTCTGTGGTGTGCGACCCAGAAAGGTCGCCCAGCCAGAGAACGAGGAGCTTCGAGACATGGCCTCAGCCTACGACCGGCGTTACCCCTGTATTAGGGAGGTTATTGAGAGCGTGAGTAGAAGACGCCGGCGTCGTCGTCGCCGAGCATGAGGCGTTCGGCGCCCGTTTCGTAGGAGGCGCCCGAGAGCGAGTCTTCGAAGGTGGGAGCGATCGCGGGGCAGTAGGCGGCATAGCCCGCGGGAGCGTGTTTCTCATCGTGCAGGCCGATATCGAAGCAGCCGAGGAAGAGCCCGTTTTTGCCTGAGACCTTCATGGTGAAGGTGGTGCCCTCGTGCGTGAGCGTGGGGTAATCGATCGCGAGGCAGTCGCCCTCGCCGCTGCACCAGGTGCCAGACGACTCTTCGATCGCGGGGTCGGCGGAATCGGTGGGGGCCTCGTCGCCCCACGGCATGACGACGCTGATCACACCGCACTCCTTGCTGATGCGGCTCGCGGTCTCGCTCCAGGTGAGCGCGAGGCCTTTTTCGGTCGGGGTCCACGCGGCGACCCATTCGTCGAAGTCTGGTTCGAGTTCGGCACAGGCCTGCCAGTTATCGGCGGCTTGCAACTCGTGAAGCACCTTCTTGTGAGGCACTCTGTCGCGGAGGTTCACGATGTCTGCGAGCTCGGGGGTTTTCTCGCTCCCGTCGGTTGCGACGACGACCGAGAACACCTCGTGAGACGGCAACGATTCGACGATCTCTGCGGTGAAGTGCATGGTGGCGCCCGCATACGTTTCGTAGGTGCCGTGGTCAGGGGTCGTGATGCTGACGGGAAGGGCGCAGGCGGTCGAATCTTCACAGTTCAACTCTTCGACGCTATAGGCGCTTGCCCAGGTTCTGAGGTCGGCAAAGTAGCCTTCGAGCACGTCATCGACCTGCTCCTTCAACGCGTCAGAGATAGCGTCTGTTGTTCCATTGAGTTCGGGGCGCTCAAGAGTCACCTCGAGTGTGAAGCGCTCGCCGTCGCGGTCGCGCCCCTCGTACTGCACCCACTGCTGCCTGATCTCGACGACCGGGTTACCCTGCACCGGCCCGTGGGCCTGCTCTGGTTCAGACTCAACAACGGGGGCGGCCTCGTTCGCTTGGCAGCCGGTGAGCAGGAGGGTCGCGGCGGCGATGAAGCCGAAAGCGGTGACGAATGGGCGGCGCATCCCTGTCCTTTCTGCGGTCGGTGCAGAAAGGACTTCTGCACGGTTTGTTCATGACGACTGTAACCGAATATGGGACAGGAGCGAGAACTTGGCCTCATTATGTCGGCGCCTGAACAGCACCTATTCGGCGATCAAGACCCGCACCTCGTGGTGAATAGGCGTGTTCACCGAGCGTGCGATGAAGCAGTAGTCGGCGACACGACTATGCAGTTGCTCGGCGAGAGCAGGGTCACTGTCGCTCGTGATGGTCACGACGGGGTGCAGCGTGACGCTCTCGAACTGGCCTGCCCCCGTTGCCTCTTCGAGCATGACGCCTGTTGGCTGATCTTCATATGCAGTGACGGTCACGCCCGCATTCGCTGCGAGCCCGAGGTACCAGAGCATGTGGCACTGTGCGATCGACGCGATGAACAACTGCTCGGGGTTCCACCGTGTCGGGTCACCCCTGAACGCAGGGTCTGACGACGCTGCAATGGTGGGCAGCCCCGCAGCATCAATGTTGTGGTTGCGGGAGTAGCCGCGAATGGTCTTTGTTCCCCCGCCGGTGTTGCCGGTCCAGTGAACGGCAATGGCGTAGTCGTGTGTTGTGGTCATGATGGCTCCTTAGATGGTGAAGAAGGCAGTATTGTCGAGGCCGCGCTCGCCGCCGCTCTCGCGGTCGAGCAGGGATTGCTTGATGTGGGTGCCCCAGGCGAAGCCACCGAGTGATCCGTCGGTGCGCAGCACGCGGTGGCAGGGAACAAAGAGCCCGGCAGCGTTGCGCGCGCAGATCGCTGCGGCGGCCCGAACTGCGCTCGGGCGCTCGAGCAGTTCGGCAAACTCGGCGTAGCTCACGGGCTGACCTGGCCCGACCTGGCGCAGCGTGCTCCACCCGAGGTGCTGCAGTTCGGTTCCGTGCTGCAAGACCTCGACCGACGCGAGCCGTGAAGGCTCGCCGTCGTAGTAGGCGACGACGGCTTCAGCCGCGGGGGTCGCGCTCGTGACGAGAGAATCGGGGCGGATCCGCCGATTGATTCTCTCGGCAAGCCCAGCCGCGTCGCTCGTCCATCCCGAGGCGAGCACCTGGGCGTTCTCGGTTGCAATGATCGTGAAGGGACCGTCGGGGGTTGCAATAGTGTGGGCGATGGCTTTGGTGTGTGTGGTCATGAGCGTTCTTTCGGGGTGGGGGAGACGGTGGGGGTGAGCGCTGCTCGCCAGAGGTGTGCGCTCAGGTAGCTGCGCCAGGGAGCAAAGCGCGTTGCCCACTCGGCGAGTGGCTTGGCCTCGCTTGCGAGCCCCGCACGTTTTGCCCCGGCTCGGAGTGCGCTGTCGCCAGGCAAGAAGACATCTGGATCGCCGATCGTGCGCATGCGCACGTAATCGGCTGTCCACGGGCCGATGCCGGGGCGTTCGAGCAGGGTGCGTCGTTGTTCGGTCGCATCGTCGGCCGAGGTGAGGCTAAGAGAGCCATCGGCGAGGGCCGCGGCGGTAGCCGTGATGGCTTGAATGCGAGCCTTCGGGCCGCGGAGCACCTCGTGCCCATGCTCGGCGATGGTTGCCATGCTGGGAAAGAGGAGGCGCTGCTCGCTCGTTGCGCCCTCGACCGGCTGCCCGAGAGCGGTCACGAGCGAGGTGAGCATCGTTCGGGCCGAGACAACCGTGATTTGCTGACCGACCATCGCTCTGATGAGCATCTCGTGCGCGTCTGCGGCACCGGGAACACGGATGCCCGGTGTGCGCGCCACGAGCGGTGCGAGCGCTTCGTGGCGCGAAAGCATGGTGTCGATCGCGTTGGGGTCGGCGTCGAGGTCGAAGAGACGGCGCACCCGCGCCACGAGGAGGCCGAGGTTAGAAAGCTCGGTGACCTGTGCGCGTAGGCGCACTCGGTCGCCCCGTTTCGGGTCTTCGCGAAGCTCGAACCAGGCCGGGCCCCCGGGGAGCGTGAGGGCGCGGGAGAACGAGGTTTCGTCTGCTGCCTCCATGCCCGGAACAGCGCGGGCTGCCATCCAGTCAAAGATGCCACGAAGGTCAAAGGGTTCGCGTGCGGGGAGCACGAGGTCGATGGCCCCCGCGGCGGTGGCTGGGCCGCGGCGATGGTGCCGAAGCTCGGTCGGGGTCATGCCAAAGACCTCTTGAATCGTGTCGTTGCACTGTCGAATGCTACCGAAGCCCGACGAAAAGGCGATCTCTGCGACAGTGAGCTGGGTGCCTGTGAGAAGGAGTCTCGCGGTGTGCGCTCTGTGCGAGCGGGCAAGAGCCAGCGGCCCAGCACCGAGTTCTGCGGTGAGGAGTCGGTTGAGGTGGCGGGAGGAATAGCCGAGTTGCGCTGCGAGCGCCTGCACGCCCTCGCGTTCAACGACACCATCGGCAATGAGTCGCATGGCGCGCCTCGCGGTGTCGCTGCGAAGGTTCCACTCGGGGGAGCCGGGTGCGGCCTCTGGCAGGCAGCGCTTACACGCACGGTAACCGGCCTCGTGGGCAGCGGCGCTGGTGAGATAGAACGTGACGTTTGAAGGTTTCGGGGTGCGAGCCGGGCATGAGGGGCGGCAGTAGATTCCGGTTGAACGTACCGCGGTAATGAACTGACCATCGAAACGACGATCGCGCGAGGCGACGGCGTTATAGCGCTCATCGAAGGTGGTCGGTGCCTGGGTCATGGGTTTAGCTTGCCACGACGAGATGTGTGACGCTCGCGGGAATCGGACATGGCGGTGGGGGGGGGGGCGGGTAGAAGCTAATCACGCCTGTCGTGAGGGGCAAAGTTTGTAGCAACTTGGTTATCGGGAAACCTGGGACCGCATTCTAAAGGTAGACTGTCGGCTGGGGGATACTCCCATGACTGTGACATAGCCGGCATCACGGCATGCGTTTTGCAGGCGACATTGAGGGGAATACGTGAAGACAATATCTAGACGACTTGGCGGCGATCGCCGTTTGGCTATGCGGGCAGGTCTTGGCATCGCGCTGACCGGTCTCTTGCTCGGAGGAGCGGCGTTCTCGGCCCAAGCAGTTCAGGGCGCTCCCGGCGTTGAAGGACATGCTGCCGAGGAAGACACTGAAACGCTGGTTGATCTGAGAGCCGCTGACCCTCTTCGTGAGGCAGTGAGTGATGAATTATCAGTTCGCATTCCGTTGCTCGTCGAGCCGGGAAACCCAGACAGCCCCGAGCGCACTGACGTCACACCGCTTGAAATCGCGGTGAGCGCAGATGGTAAATTTGCGTACAGCAGTCGAAATGGGCTGAGAACCCACGATATTTTCATTTTCGACCTCGAGAAGAGCATGCACGTTGAGACGCGTGAGGCGCCTATTGACTCGTACTCGGGCGGTCAGCTGAGGGCTGCGAAGCATGCCGATGTGCTCGCATATATCGATGGATCGCCGGCTGGTGTCTATGAGGTCATCGTACTCGACACGAAAACCAATGCTGAGATAGCCCGACACACTCTGCCTGGAAGCTACGGACACCGTGTTGAAATCAGTGATGACGGCAAATCGTTCTTTATGCTCGATTACGCTAGCAAAATATCAACGCTCCGCAAGATCGATCTGCGCACCGGTGAGATTACCGAGGGTCCAGAATTCCCGTATTTGCCGAATGGTGCCCTCGCTATCAGCCCAGATGGTTCGACCATCGCCGTGGGGCTTGGCGGTGACAACGCAAACGGCAACCTCACACTTGTTGATACCGAGACACTTCAGACGACTGCTGGACCCTACACGAATGACAAAATTTGGCAGTTTGAGCAAATGACGTTTGACAGCGCCGGAACCTCCCTCTACACCACGGCGTACACGAGAACCGTTGCGAAGTTGAGCCAAGGCGATGGCCAAAACCTGAGTCGCATTACCGTTGGCAACGGGCTCGCAAGCCTCTTGCCGGTACCAGACCGTGATCGTGCGTGGGCAGCTTCAAGCCGGGAAGACTTGGTGGTCGTTGCTGACTTTGAGAAGGGCGTTCGTTCAGCAAGCTACCGTGAAGTTCTAGGCGGTCCCTATGCAATGCAGCAGACGGTGAACGGTGATCTCGTGGTGTCAAACGGCGGGGGCAACACGCCGGAATCGAGTATTTCTGTGTTACTTGCCCCTGAAGTGACCTCGCAGCCGGTTGACGCTGAGATCTCGACTCTCGGCGAGAGCGTGCAATTTGAAGCGAGCCTGAACGGTGTGAAAGCCGATCTCGATAGCGGTGTGACGTGGCAGTCTTCGGCTGACGGTGAGACGTGGAATGATCTTGAGGAGCATACGACGACGCTGCAGCTGACTGCTGATGCTGAGGCGGTGGCTTTGCAGTATCGCATGAGTTATACCGATGAGTTCTGGGGCCAGACGGGTGCTACAGATGTAGTGCGCATTGTTGGTGTGCAGCCGGTGATTACGTCTGCGCCGCTTGAGGTGAAGGCGAAGGTTGGTGAGTCGCTTGATCCGGTGACCGTGACGGCTACTGCGCAGCCAGGCTATGTCTGGTCGGTTGAGGGGTTGCCCGCAGGGCTTTCGGTCGATGCTGAGACTGGGGTGTTGAGTGGAACCGCGACCGAGGCGGGTACTTTTACCTTTACTGTGAAGGTGACTGATGTGTTTGGCTCGGCATCGCAGGAGGGCACGATCACTGTGGTTGCCGAGGATAGTGACGGCGATGGCGACAGTGATGCTGGTGAGACTGACAGTGACGCCGGTGAGACGGACGCTGACGCTGACACTGATGCTGGTGAGACCGACAGCGATGCCGGTGAGACCGACGGCGACAGTGATGCCGGTGAGACGGACGCTGACACGGACACTGATGCCGGTGAGACGGACGCTGACAGTGATGCCGGTGAGACGGACGCTGACAGTGATGCCGGTGAGACGGACGCTGACACTGATGCCGGTGACACTGATACTGACACTGATGCCGGTGACACTGATGCTGGTGACACTGATGCCGGCACTGACACTGATGCTGGTGACACTGACAATGCCACTGATGCCAACGTTGATGCCGGTGGTGATAGCGACGCCGCGACGAACGGCGATAGCGACAGCAGCGGTTCAGATTCAGGCTCAGATACCGACAGCGGTGCGGCGAGTGATACCGACAGCAACACCGACGCCGATGGTAACGGTGATGGCGGGAAAGATCCGCTGCCGAATACCGGTTCTGAGGGCATGGTGATGGTCGCGATCGCCGCGGTTATCGCGCTTGGGGCTGGCGTGGCCGTCGTGATCGCGCGACGTCGAAGCATGACCGAGAACTGAGCCGTGTAATAGCGACAGGAACGGTCTAGATGAGGGACGGGTGTTTCGGCGCCCGTCCCTCAACTGCGTCTCCGGTACAGCACAGCAGATTCATAAGGTGCGGGGTTACTCTCACAGTATGAGCACACCAGCACCGGTTTCACGCCGACCACTGTCGCTTGATGATGAGGTCACGATTACCCCGAACGAGCTTCGTCTCGTAGGTGATGAACTGCAACGTTTCATGCTTGAATACCGCTTCGCGATGCAAGAGATAGAGACAAAACTTGCGATCTTGCGCGAAGAATTCGTGCACATGCACGAGTACAACCCGATCGAGCATGTATCGAGCCGCTTGAAGAGCCCGGAGAGCCTCATCTCGAAGGTTGAACGGCGGGGAGTGGCGCCGACCCGCGAAGCGATCCGCCAAGAAATTCAAGATATTGCCGGGGTACGGGTCACCTGCTCGTTCATTCGCGACGTCTACCGGCTCTATGACCTGCTCACGAAGCAAGACGACATCACCGTGGTCGAGGTCGAAGACTACATCGCGCAGCCCAAAGAGAACGGCTACAAGAGCCTGCACGCGATCCTGTCAGTGCCCGTGTACCTCTCGAGTGGGCGCGTTGACGTTCCGGTAGAGGTGCAGTTTCGTACGATCGCGATGGACTTCTGGGCGAGCCTTGAGCACAAAATTTATTACAAATACCAGCGACAGGTGCCTGGCCAGTTACTCGCCGAACTGAAAAATGCTGCTGAGATCGCTGCAGAGCTCGACACCCGCATGCAGAGCCTGCACGTGCAGATGCACGGTGAACCGCCTGCGACCTCACCCATCAATCTCGAAGAAATTCGCGAGGTGCGCGACCGCATACGGCGAGCGTAACCCGCGCCAGACATGCGTGTGCCCGAAACGGTAGGAGAAGAACCGTTTCGGGCACACTGCCGGGGCGAGAGAGCTTACTTCTCCCAACCCACGTTCTCGACGGGGGTTACCCCGAAGAGGTCGAGGCCCGTGTAAGGCTCAGGTGTGAGGTTTGCAAGACCCTCTTTTACAACCGCGATTTCAGGGCCGTTGTAGAGGGGGATGATGCCCCAGGTCTCTTTCATGATCTCAGATTCGAGATCCATAGCCGCTGCGGTCTGCTCTTCGGCGTCGGTCACTGAAGCGACCTCCTTGGCGATGCGCTCGTCGATCTCGGCGGTGCCCGTGCTCGAGAGGTTCAGGCCCGAGTCAGAGCAGTAGATCTGGCAGAACCAGGCTGCACCAAAGGGGTCTCCCGAGGTGAATCGCAGCGACGAAACGTCCCAGTTCTTCGAGGTGATGTCATCTCCGAATGCCTGTGAGGGTCGAACGTCGACTTTGAGGTCGAAGCCGACCTCTTTCAGAGTGGCCTGCATAGCCTGCGCGAGGCTCGCCAGTGTGCTCGAGTCTGACCAGATAGGGTAGACCGCTTCGAGGCGAACGCCGTCTTTCTCGCGAATACCGTCAGAACCCGGCTCCCAGCCAGCCTCATCGAGCAGCTTCTTCGCGGCCTCGGGGTCGTACGAGTAGCCTGCTTCAGCGAGCGCATCTTTGTACCCGGGCTGGAAACTGTAAAGAGTGAACGAGCCGGCGTCGGGCTCGGAGTAGCCGAGACCCTGCCAAGCGATTTCCTTCTGCTGGTCGCGGTTGACCGACTTGAAGAATGCCTCGCGTACCTTGACGTCTTCGAACTGAGGGCGCTCAGCGTTGAGCTGCAGCAGGGTGTTCGCTGTCTGCTGGGCTCGGTAGGTCACGGTTCCCTCGACGTTCTCAACCTGTGAGAGCTCGTTCTGAGCGTTCGCGGCTACTTGATCGATCTCACCGTTCTTAAACGCGTTGATTGCGGCGCTTGACTCGAGCTGGCGAAAGGTCACCTTGTCGAGTAACGGCTTATCGCCCCACCACTCTTCGTTCGGTACGAACTCAACGAGGCCTGACTTCGTGTCGAAGGTCTCGATCTTGTATGGGCCCGCGCCGAGCTCGGGACGGGGGTCGTTGATGAAGCTCTCATTGAAATCATCGGGCGTCGAGACTTTCGGGTGAATGATCGACATGAACGGCATCTCTGGCCAAGCGAACTCACCGTCGTAAGTGACGATCGCGGTCTTCGGGGTGTCACCCTGCTCGACCGATTTGATGCCCTGGTAGCCGTCAATCGCGTTCGGGTTGAAGCCCTCGTCGTACGAGCGCTGTGTCTTCCACGTTGCCTCGATGGCCGTCCAATCCATGTCGGTGCCGTCGTTCCAGTGCGCTTCGTCGGTGAAGGTGAACGTGATTTGTGTGTTGCCGTCGACGACCTCGTGCTCCCAGACGTCAAGGTAGGCGTCGTTCTTGTAGGGGGTGCCGTCTGGCTCCATGAGAATCACCTGCGGGCGAAACCATGCTGCGAGACGAGCCGTGTAGGCGTTTGCATCGCTGTTTGCATCGTTCATCTGCGTGGGCAGGGTGGCGAGCGGGAATCGAACCTCGCCGCCCTCCTGCAGGTTCTCACGGGGCTGGGGGTTGTAGTCGGCCTCTTTCACCTCGGTCGCCGGCTTGTCACCGGGCTTATCGTCTCCCGACGCGCACGCCGAGAGCGCAAGCGCCGCTGCAGCGGTGAGCGCGAGGGCGCCGATGAGTGGTTGTTTCTTTCTCATGATGCTCCTTGTGGGTTGGTGACGGTTCGAGCTGGGCGCTCTGCTTCGTCGGTGGAACTCTGTTTCGCTCCCGGTTACGGGGCGAGCGTCGTGGCAGCTGCTGCTCTTGCAAGGCGTCGCTCCCGTTCGACCTTGGGATCGGGAATAGGAATCGCTGCGAGCAGTGACTTGGTGTAAGGGTGTTGGGGTCGGTCGAATACATCGTCGACCTCGCCCTGCTCGACGAACTCGCCGTGGTACATGACCGCGACCCTGTCGGCGATGTGACGCACGACTGAAAGGTCGTGTGCAACGAAGAGATACGAGAGCCCTAGTTTTGCTTTGAGCTCGTTGAGGAGGTTCAGCACGCCGGCCTGAATCGACACGTCGAGGGCCGAGACAGGTTCGTCAAGCACGATGATGCGAGGCTCGGTTGACAGTGCGCGGGCGATACCGATGCGCTGGCGTTGCCCGCCCGAGAATGCGGCTGGAAAACGGTCGATGTGCGCTGGGTTGAGCCCGACGAGCTCCATGAGCTCGCTGACCCGAACGTGGGCATCGTCTTTGCTCATCCCGTTGGCGACCAAGGGCTCGGCAATGACGTCGGCGATGGTCATGCGCGGATCGAGCGAGCCCATCGGGTCTTGGAAGACGATCTGAATGTCTCTCCTGAGTTTGCGCTCTGCGGCACGGCTTCGCACGTCGGCGACGTTGGTGCCCGCGATGATGACCTCGCCTGGCTCCTGTGGTGCGAAATCCATCACCTCGAGAAGTGTCGTCGTTTTGCCCGAGCCTGACTCGCCGACGATCGCGACAGTTTCGCCCTCGTGCACGTCGAAGCTCACGTTCTTGACCGCGTGCACCTCGCCGACCTTGCGTTTGACGAGCGCCCCCTTGAGCATCGGAAAGGTTTTGCAGAGCCCGCGTACCTCAAGCGTCTTGGGACGTTGGTCGCGGGGGAGCGCCTCGACGGGGTTGTCGAGGGGCTCTGGAACGGGGTAGACGGGGGCGCCGTCGATCGTTCCTGTACCGCTGATCTCGTCGGAGCGCAGACATGCGGCGAGGTGCGTTTCGCTCGCGACCGGAACGAGCGGGGGCTCCTCGACACGGCAGGCGGCCTGAGCGATGGGGCAGCGGTCGGCGAAGGGGCAGCCGGGTGGCAGATTAATGAGAATGGGTGGGTTGCCCTTGATCGGCACGAGCGGCTGGTCAGAGGACTGATCGACGCGGGGAATCGCGCCGAGGAGGCCGATCGTGTACGGCATCTTGGGGCGCGAGAACAGCTCATCGACCGGCGCATGCTCGACGGGGCGTCCCGCGTACATGACGAGCACATCGTCGGCGGTTCTTGCGACCACGCCCATGTCGTGCGTGATCATGATGAGGGCCGCGCCGGTCGTCTCCTGCGCCGTTTGCATGAGGTCGAGAATTTGCGCCTGAATGGTCACATCGAGGGCGGTCGTCGGTTCGTCAGCGATGATGAGCTTCGGGTTGTTGGCCATGGCGATCGCGATGACGACGCGTTGGCGCATACCACCGGAGAACTCGTGCGGAAACGCTTTCATGCGACTCTGCGGGTCAGTGATGCCCACGAGCCGCAGCAGCTCTTCTGCTCGGCGTACGGCCTCGCGCTTACCAAGACGCTGATGCGTCGTGAGGGCCTCGATGAGTTGGTCTCCGATCGTGTAGACCGGGGTGAGTGAGGTGAGCGGGTCTTGAAAGACCATCGAGATACCGTTACCGCGCACGATCGAGAGCTGTTTGTCGCTCAGCGAGAGCAACTCGCGGCCCTCGAACATGACCGATCCGCTCACGCTCGCGTTCTCGTCGAGCAGTCCCATGATTGCGAGTGCGGTGACTGATTTACCCGAGCCTGACTCGCCAACAATACTGAGAGTTTTGCCGGCTTCGAGGTCGAAACTGACACCGCGTACGGCGTCGACACGACCTGCCTCAGAGGGGAACGAAACCGTGAGGTTCTGGACTGAAAGGGTTGGGGCGGTCATGCGCGGCCTCCTGCGGCAGAGGTTGGGTCAAACGCGTCGCGAAGCCCGTCGGCGATCAGGGCCATTGACACAGTGAGAAGGGTGAGGGCTAAGGCTGGGAAGGCAAAGAGCCAGGGCGCATTCGTGATGCTGCCTGCACCGTCGCCAATGAGCGAGCCGAGCGAGACATCGGGGAGCTTCACGCCGAAGCCGATGAACGAGAGTCCGGTCTCGGTCATGACGGCACTGACGACGCCGAGGGTGAAGTTCACAACGAGCAACGAGCCGATGTTGGGTAACAAGTGCCGCACGACGACACGAACGCCGCCAACGCCCATGTACCTGGCCGCACGTACGTACTCGCGTTCACGGAGTGAGAGAGACATGGTCCAGATGATGCGCGCCGGGAGGTACCAGCCTACGAGAATCATGATGAGCGAGATGACTCGCCAGTCGCCGCCAGAAGCGTTCGAGAGAATCGACAGCAACAAGAAGGTGGGAATCACCATGAGGAAGTGGATCACGAGCAGCGTGGTTCGTTCGATGACCCCACCGAAGTAGGCCGCAATCGTGCCGACAAATGCTGAGAGAACGGTTGTGCCGATCGAGACCGAGAGCGCGATCATGAGTGAACGCTGGAGCCCCGTTGCGACCTGGGCGAAGGTGTCGTGCCCGCCAACGCTCGTGCCGAACCAGTGGTTGGCGCTCGGTGGTGAGGTGAGCGCGAGAAAATCCATGTCGGTGTGGCTGTATGGGCTGATGAGTGGACCCGCGATCGCGAAGAGCACGATGAGTACGAACACGCCGAGCCCCGCGATGGCTGGCTTATTGCGTGCGAAACGGCGGGTATAGAGGCGCAGGTTCGAGGTACGGCCTCTCGGCACGTCAGGCGACGCGACGTTGGCTTTGGTCATTGGAGTCATCATGGTTAGCTCACCCGCACTCTCGGATCTAGGATGACGACGGCGATGTCGGCGAGCAGGGCGCCAATCGCGGTGAGTAACGCGCCGAAGGCGGCGATTGCAACCGTGCCGTGAATATCGTTGTTAGCAATGGTGTCGAGAAAGTAGCTGCCCATGCCGTTCCAGCCGAAGATCTTCTCGCTAATCACAGCGCCCGTGAACACCGTGGGAATTGTGAAAGCAACCTGCGTCGCCACCGGGATGAGTGAGGTGCGAAGCGCGTGGCGGCGGATAGCCTGCGGCTTCGTGAGGCCCTTCGCTCTGGCGGTGCGCACGTAATCAGCACTGATGTTGTCGAGCAGCAGCGAGCGCTGTAAGAAGTGGATCGAGGCGTACTGCACGAGCACGAGAGCGATCGTTGGTAGCGCGAGGTGCTGCAGGGTGTCTATGAGTATGGGGAAGAAGCCCGTTACCCCCGTACTTGACGATCCCGTTACGAAGAAGATGCGTGTGCCTGCCGCGTCGTTGATGCCGATGCCGAGCATCACGACGGCGAAGGCCGCGACGACGATGGGCACGTTCATGGCGATGATCGAAACTGCCTGGCCGAGGCGGTCGGCGAACTTGTACTGGCGAGATGCAGTGAACACACCCAGACCGATGCCGATGAGCGTCGCGAGAATCGTTGCGCCAAGCACGAGTTCGGCGCTCACCCAGATGCGGTACGAAACCTCTTCATTGACGGACTGCCCGACTGGGCTCACGCCCCAGTCCCAGCGTGTGACGATTCCCACGAGCCAGTTCCACCACCGCTCCCACAGCGGCACGGTGTCACTCAGGTTACGTGGCAACAGCTGGTTGACGATCTGTTCTTCGGTCGCGGGAGGGCGGCGCCCGATGAAGTTGTTGCGAGGGTCAAGAAAGCCCCAGGCAAGAAAATAGGTGAGGTTGGTTGCCACGAAAATAAGGGCGAGCCATCCGAAAAATCTACGGAGGAGATACCTGGTCAATCTGTTCCTCTTGGGTCAGCGTCGTTGCATGATCGCTCGCCGGTGGGTGCTGGCGAGTGTGCACAAAAGAGGAGCGGCTGGGTAAGCCGAGACCTGCAAAAGTGCTCGTAAATTCACCCAAACATACATCCCGCGGTGAGTGTTTTTTGTTACCCGGTTGTTGCGAAAGGGTAAGGGATCTCACAAATGAACAGCGTGTTCAAATAGTAGATTTTGGTGAAACAAGCGAAATTCCAGACGAAGGATTACATTACGTCTTGGGAGGCCGTAGACGCGGCCCGCGAGTACCTTCTGCAGAAGCGAACGTCACTCCGTGCGCCAAAGCAGCGTGGCTTCTCGTCGAGTGCTACTTCATTTTGGGCTTCGGCAGGTGCCAGCCCATCTTGTATGAGGTGAGGCGCAGCCCAGTTGCCAAGACGCCGCCTACCACCGAGGCCATCACGAGGTAGCCGGTAAACCACGCGATGGTCATTGCCACAGTTGCGCCGAGAATCGCCGATACGGCGTAGAGCTCACGCGTGAGCACTCCAGGAATATCGTTGACGAGTACGTCGCGAATGACGCCGCCACCGATCGCGGCAACGGTGCCGATAAAGACGCTCGTGAGTGGATCGAAGCCTTCCGAGACCCCAACGGCGGCGCCGTAGGCTGCGAAGACGCCGAGGCCGAATGCGTCAGAGATGATCTCTGCGCGGCGGATGCGCGCGAGCCCTGGGTGAAAGAAGAACACGAACAGCGAGCCGGCAATCGCGGTGCCCCAGTAAGGCCAGTGTATAAACGCAACCGGTGGGTGTACGCCAATGATGAGGTCACGAATGATGCCGCCGCCGATACCGGTCGCGGTACCCACCACGAGAATTCCGAGTAGGTCGAGATTTCGGCGCACGCCAACGAGGCCGCCAGATATGGCGAACGCAAGAATGCCGAAGATCCACAGGGCTTCGAAGATGATTTCACTGGTCTCTGTCACGTAAATATTCTACGAGGTCGTCAGCGGCTCTTCTCCTCTGTGACAGACATTGCAAGAGGGCCACGAAACCCTGCGAGTGATCAGGAACGAGTGCTAGGTTAGTCGCGTGAATTATCGAGAGCTGTACGCACAGCGTCAGGAGGTCGTCGGCGAAGCACTAGCCGACGGCGATTAGCGCGACAACGAGGCCGCATCAAGCGAGATGCTTGAGGGCGGCCACCGAATCGAACCCTCACGCAGTACAACCGGGGGCTTACTTGGCGTGCGTTTCGCAACGGACGTTCGGGCCCCAGAAAGTTTCTCATGCAACCACTCACAGAAACACTCATTCGTTCATCGTTTGTGAACGCCTCGCGCAAAGAAGTCAAAGACGTCTCGCTGAGCCCATCCTTCGAGACGCTCAGCGACACCGACTGGCAACAACTCGACTACCTTGGTTGGCGCGACCCGAAGTTTGCTCGCAGAGCATACGTTGTCGTGCCGAGGATTGATGCGGGGGAGCCGCCGATCGGGGTCATGCTCAAACAGGCCGAGGCTTCGCCACGGTCACGCGCCATGTGCAACTGGTGTCAGGACGTGCGGCTGCCCAACGAGGTGGTGTTCTGGGCCGCGAAGCGTGTTGGCGACGCCGGGCGCAGGGGAAACACCGTCGGAACCCTCATCTGCCGCGATTTTCAGTGCTCGAAAAACGTACGCAATGATCCGCCTCCCGCATATGAGGGGTATGACGTTGTCGCGGCTCGTGAACTGCGCATCGAAAACCTGCGCCTACGAGCAGACGGCTTTGCTGAGATGCTCGTGACCGGGCGATAGAGCCTGCCGTGGGGCGTGCGCCAGCGAAGGGTGGCGTGCGCCCCACAAGGGTGATCGCTTAGCGACGTGATTTGCGGTAGCCGTCGATTGCGCCGGTACCGGCAGCGATGGCTCCGAAGAGCACTGCGCCGATGGGCCAAATGACCCAGGCGATATGCCAGGCGTGGCCGATGAAACCCCACGCGAGAAAAATGGCGGTAAGGAGTGGCCAGTAGAACGACGCGATGACCCCGGTGATGCTGTGCTCTGCTTCTTCGAGATCGGACGTACGCGCATACTCGGTTCCGCGACTGAGGGTCTCGGCGACGGTGTGGGCCCACGCGGCAGGAAGGAGCACGGCCAGCCCTGCAGCGACGAAACAGAGCAGTGCTGCGACGGCGAGAATGACCCAGAAGCTCTTCTCAGGTGATTCCTCGATGAGTAGGGCTGCGGCAATGACGGGAGTTGGCGAGAGGATCCACAGTGAAATCGCGATCTGGAGGGCTCTGATGCGCCCGTTCTCGTGCTCTTTGGCGAGGCTCTGGGCCCAGGCCGCCACCTCATGGTTGGGTGCGAAAGCATGCTCTCTGACGCGCCGGTAGGGTTCGGTCTCGCGTGAGGTCGTGACGAGGGTGATCACGCCAATTGCGACGAGCGCAAGGAGTATGAGGATGCCGACGAAGGTGGCCGTGCTGGGTGAGAGCCCCGTAATCATGTTGGTTTCGGAGGCCACGGGGAGTGTGATGATGGCAATTGGCGAGAGCACGAAGAACGCGATAGCTGCACTCACCCGAAAGCGGATGGCTTTCTGAGCCTGCGCATACCCCTTTGCTTCGTCGAGGGTGATTGGCGTGTTGCGTGGGGCGGCGGGGTGCGTTGCTTGGTCTTGAGTGTTCGAGCTAGGCGCGCTCGGGCTAACGCTCGCTCCGATGTCAGTGGTGATGCCAAGTACTGGGGCAAGCTCTTCGAGGTTGCCAAAGTCACGAATGACCTGGCCGACGGCCTCGTTCTCAGAATGTCCTTGACCGATGAAGCCTGTGTAGGCATCTTCCATCATGGCGCGGAGTTCGAGCTTAGCCTCGAGGAGCCGCGGGGTCTGCGGGTAGGCGCTAAACATGGTCTCGAGATAAGCAATGATGACGTTCACTGTGGGGCTCCTTCAATGAATGTGTCGACGACGATTTTGGTGCTTTGCCACTCGGCGACCTTGAGCGCATAGTGCGAGAGGCCCGACTCGGTGAGCTGGTAATAGGTGCGTGGTTTTCCGCTCGGTGAGAGGCCTGGCGACGAGCTTACGAAGCCAGACGTTTCGAGTCGTTTCACCGCTGAATAGAGCGTGGTTTGTTTGATGGTGTACATCTCGCCGCTCATCGCAGTGATGCGCTGGGCTAACTCGTATGCGTACGAAGGGCCTGAGCGGAGGAGCGAGAGAACCATGAGGTCGACGTAGCCGCGAATGGCATCTGCGCTGATCATGGGTACTCCTTTCTTTGCATCATGCTACTGCAAACATACTATGTCAGAAGTAGTACGTCAAACATAGCTTTTTCGTAAATGTTTGAATTGTCTATACTTTTCAGACAATGGGTGTTACTGTCGCATTGGCAGATACCGCGCTACGGGAGAGACGATGAACGCTTTGCACTACGACGACATACGACGCATTGACTACCGGGGGCAGCTGCGGCCTGATTTTTCGACACTCCCAAGAGCAGAACTGAGCGTTGAAGACGCTGCAGAGGCTGTGCGCCCGGTGTGCGACGATGTGCGCGAGCGCGGCGGTAGCGCGGTTCGTGAAATCACCAAACGCTTCGATGGGGTTGACGTGCCTCGAACGAGGGTGCCAGCCGCGGCGCTCGCCGAGGCGCTTGAAACCCTTGAGCCTGCGGTACGTGAAGCGTTAGCCGAGGCAGTGCGGCGTGCCAGGGTTGTGCACGAGGCACAGCGGCGCACCGACGTGACGGTGCAAGTTGCCGACGGGGCCACCGTGACCGAACGTTGGGTCGCGGTTGACCGCGTCGGGCTCTACGTGCCGGGGGGCCTCACCGCATACCCCAGCAGTGTCGTCATGAACGTGATACCCGCGCAGGTTGCGGGGGTGCGCTCGCTCACCGTCGCCTCACCACCGCAACACGATACGGGGCTGCCGCATCCCGTCGTTCTTGCAGCGTGCGCATTGCTCGGCATCGACGAGGTTCATGCTGTTGGCGGAGCCCAGGCTATTGCAGCCTTCGCCTACGGAACCGACGAGATCGATCCGGTTGACCTTGTGACCGGCCCCGGCAACGTTTATGTCGCGGCCGCCAAACGTCTCTTGAAGGGTGTTATTGGCATCGACTCAGAGGCAGGGCCAACCGAGATTGCCGTGCTTGCCGACGCATCAGCCAATGCAGAACACGTCGCGGCAGACCTGCTGTCGCAGGCAGAGCATGATCCGCGGGCTGCTGCGTTGCTTGTGACCGACTCTGAAGAGCTCGCTGAAGCGGTTGCGCATGAAATGGTTCGCCAAGCGCAAACGGCCGAAAACCGTGACCGCATCGTTGTCGCCCTGCGCGATCAGTCAGCACTCGTGCTCGTCGACTCGATTGAAGAGGGGCTCGCCGCGGTGAACCACTGGGCGCCTGAGCACCTCGAAGTCATTACGCGTAACGCAGAGCGTGACGCAGCGCGGGTACGGAACGCAGGCGCTATTTTCATTGGCCCGTACTCACCCGTGAGTCTCGGCGATTACCTCGCCGGGTCAAATCACGTCTTGCCTACCGGAGGCACGGCTCGGCATAGCTCAGGGCTTTCAGTGCAGAGCTTTGTGAAGGGCATTCATGTGGTGAACTACGATCAGCGAGCCCTCACAGAGGTTGCCGACCACATTGCGGCCATTGGTGGTGCCGAGAAGCTGCATGCACACGTGGCTGCGGTACAGGTGCGACTCGAAGGAGGGGCAGTATGAGTCAGGTATTGCCTCCCCTTCAGGAGCGACTGCAGGGCAAAGAACCGTATGGTGCCCCGCAAATTGATGTTCCTGTGAGGCTCAATACGAACGAGAGCCCCTTTGAGCTCAGCGACGCACTCGTCGCCGATATTGCGACAGCCGTTGCGTCGGCCGCACGCGGTGCAAACCGCTACCCCGATCGCGACGCAACGCTCTTGCGTGAACGTCTTGCGGGTTACCTTGCCGAAACGACGGGAGTGTCTCTGCCTGTATCGAGCCTCTGGGCGGCGAACGGTTCGAACGAGGTGTTGCAACAGTTGCTTATGGCCTTTGCCGGCCCCGGCCGCACTGTGCTCGGTTTTGAGCCGAGCTATTCAATGCACCGAACACTCGTTGAAGCAACTGGTGCCCGGTATGAGGCCATCGACCGCGGCCCTGAATTTGATATCTCACTGGGTGATGCATTCACCGCGATTGAACGCGTGAAGCCCTCGGTTATCTTCTTGTGCACACCGAATAACCCCACCGGTGGGTCTCTCGAACCTGAGATGGTGCTTGCGATTCATGACGCGACAGATGCGCTCATCGTGCTCGATGAGGCCTATGTTGAGTTTTCGCACACACCATCGCTCCTGCCGCTCATCGAGTCGCGACCGCGCCTCGTGGTGTCGCGCACTATGTCGAAGGCATTCGGGTTGGCTGGGGCACGGGTCGGTTACCTTGCAGCTGACCCCAGGGTTATCGAGGCAGTGTTGCTCACGAGGCTTCCGTACCACCTCTCGTCAATAACCCAGGCGGTTGCACTTGCCGCGCTTGAACACCGTGCTTCGCTCCTTGCTGGCGTTGAAGCCGTCAAGGTGCAGCGCGATCGCATCGTTCAAACCCTGCGGGAACGAGGAGTGCAGGTCGCCGACAGCGACGCAAACTTCGTGCTCTTTCGAGCTCCAGGGGGTGACGGCCAGGCGGTATGGCAGCAGTTGCTCGAGCGCGGCGTGCTGATTCGCGATGTCGGGCTGGGCGGTCACCTGAGGGTCACTGCGGGAACCGAACGCGAGACCACCCGGTTTCTTGAGGCGCTCGACGAGGTTACAAACATCACCGTGGCAGGGGCTCAGCAATGAGCCACGCAGTACCCGGCCTCAAGCGAACCCCGCTCCACGAGCATCTCTACACGCAACTCAGCGAACAGATCACGAGCGGGCGGTTTGCGGAGGGCGAACAGCTGCCCCCAGAGCTTGAACTCGCGAGCCAGTATGGCGTGAGCCGGGGCACTGTTCGTCAAGCGATCGCGCGACTCTCGGCTGAGGGGCTCGTTGAACGTACCGCGGGCAGAGGCACCTTCGTGTCTTCAAAGCGGCTCGTATACGCAGCTCGGGAACTTCTTGGCTTCTCGGCACAGATTCGTGCAAGTGGAAGGGTACCGAGTTCGCGGGTTATCGCGGTCGAGGTGGTTGACGCGAGTGAGCAAGGGCACGGCACCGTTTTCGGTGACCTCGTGCAGCAGCTACTCTCAATCACTCGAGTGAGGCAGGCTGACGGTGAGCCCATTGCCCTCGAACACCTCCTCTTGCCGTTCCCAAGATTTGCTGGTTTGCGAGACCTCAATCTCGAGGACCGGTCGATCTATGACACGCTCGAAGCGGTGTTTGGGGTGCAGCTTTCACTGGGTGAATTCTCACTTGATATCGCCGATTTAGACGAGCTTCAAGCGTCGCTGCTTGGTGAGACGCAGCACAGTGCAGCCTTCGCAATGAGCGGGTGCGTGCGCGATCAACTCGGTCTCGCGGTTGTCTCGGTTCGTTCCTTGTATCGGCGTGATCACTTCTCGTTCACATTCTCAACGCCGCGCGATGCGCACCAATCGTTGCAGTATGCGCAGCCAAGACTCGTTATTGCGCCTGTCGACTAGCGTCTCTGGGAGAAAACAGGGCGCAAGCTTTGCTACGTTCGTCGTTCAATCTGATAAATACCTGTGAGTGTATTACTCTCATATAGTCGCAATTTGGCTTGAATAGAGACTCTTGAGCACCCTGTTTCCGAGAAAAAAGTGGGAAACTCGCTGCTAGTATGTGCGATGTGATGGGAGACCAAGGGGAATTGGAAGAGCAGCCTATCTCAGACCAAGAGCTTTGCGACACTATTCGTCGCGGAGAAGCGTGGCCACTCGCCACACTCTGGCAGAGATACCACGGCATGGCTCTCTCTTGGGCGCGCCGTAAAGATCCAGTTCACGCCGAAGATGCTGTAGCTGATGCCTTTGACGCGGTTTATCAGAGTCTCCTGCAAGGCAAAGGGCCCACCGATTCGTTTGGAGGGTACTTATACAAGACGATCAACTCGCAGCTCGGGCGTTACTGGGAAACAGGTAAACGAGAAGGCGCTCCGCACGACGAAGAACGCTTCGATCCGCTTCTTGTCGCTGGTGATGAGCAGCTTTCAGAAGCCGAGCAGCGTAGTGCGGCGCTCGCGGCGCTCGAAGACTTGCCGCTGCGTTGGAAGCGAGTGATTCTCGAAGTTGATGTTGCCGGAAGGCCGGTGCAAGAGGTCGCTCTTGACCTCGATATGTCACCGAACTCGACCTCGGTTCTGCTGAAGCGGGCCAGGGAAGGGCTCAAGAAGTCGTGGCTCACGAAGATGCACCCGCCACGCGGTCTCGACGCCGATTGCGCAGCGTGCGTGGCCGACTTCAACGAGATTCGATGGGGGCGCAAGAAGAGCAAGCGTCGCGCCGAAGCCGAGATGCACCTCCACAGTTGCACCAAGTGCAACACGCGTTGGAAGAGCTTTGCCGAACAGGCAAGCATCATTGGCATGGTGAGTGCGGGTGTGTTGACCCTCGACAAAGCCGGGCGACGCAAGGCAGCAATTGCGTCGGCGATCGCGGTGACCGTGACCGTCGCCGGTGCCGTCGCTGTCGTCGCCGGAGTGGTGGGGCCGCTCGGCGGAGACACAGTGATCGAGCCGAAGAAACCTGTGTCGGTGGCCGAGACCCCTGACAAACCTTCGGCTGGTGAAGCTAAACAGGGCTCGACTGACCGTCACACCGGTGCTGGTGAGCAGCGGCCCGGAGGTGACGAAGATCAGGGCAGCGGGGAACCCGGAGCTTCTGCACCTGAGAACGGCGAGTCAACGACTCCGGGCCAGACAGTCGAGCGGCAACCAAATACGGGCGGATCGACGGGCCAGGATCAGGTGCTAGAAACACCCTTTGGCTACACAGAGTTCACGAACCAGGCCGAGGTCAACGTGAACGACCTCGATCTCGATGGCAACGGTAAGCCGGGTGCCGAAACGAATGAGGTGCGAACCCGTTGGGGGTCGGCGAGCTTTCTCAAAGTCGATGCCGAACACCCCGGTAAGGGCTTGGAAGGGGCCGAATTTCGAGTGCTCTCCAGCGAAAAAACTGTCGACTGTCGGCTCGACGACGACCTCACCCTGGTAACGATCGACGGTGGCTCGGAATATCGTGTTCGCTCCGATAAGAACGGTCTGATTGAGGTACCGGGGTTATGGGTTGGTGACGACGAACTCAATGGTGGTACCTACTCGAACGGTCTGTCGCAGCGCTGCTATGTGCTCGAAGAGGTTATCGCGCCGAAGGGCTATCAGCTTCCTGAAGGCAATTCAGCGCGAACTGAGATGATCATTGGACAAACTTCGGCCGAAACCGGAGGTGCACCGAAAACGATTACCAACGTTGCCAAGCCCGGCTTCTTGTCGATGACCGGAAGTACGGGGCTGTGGATCACGCTCGCTTGTGGCTTGTTGCTTGTTTCCGCGGGTGGCGTTTTCGTGACGAAGAGGCAGCGAAAGAACTCGGCGTAAAACGCCGAGAGAAGTAATTTTGAACACTCGTGACGCGGTTCGAAAAAATATTTTTTCCGAACCGCGTCACATTTGTTTCACCCCGCTCTCTTAATTGTCGAAGGGCTTTGCTCAAGAAGCTCTGAGATGGAAAAGGGGAGAGCAGTGGGGGCTGTATTGGCTGCTGGGAATACCAGGAAACATGCCGTGGCATCTCACGTTCTTTTCTCAACCGTTTGGGCACGTCGAGAACCTCGAATCGTGCTCTCTGTTTGAGCAAACTTGGGGGATTTCTTTGCCCCGAAAACCAAGGTCACCGAGGTGTTGGTGGTTGAGAAAGGAATGGATTGATGGCTGGTATGGGTGTGGGGCGCGGTTTGCGTCGTGGTTTGGCGGTGACTGCGGTTGCTGCGGTTGGTGCGGCTGGGTTGTTTGCGGGGGCTTCGGCTGCGCAGGCGGTCGAGATTAAACCTGATTTGCAGGGTTCGTTGACGGTGCATAAGTATGAGAACCCGGGTCAGGGTGAGATGCATCCTGATGGTTCGGGTACGAAGCCTTCGTCGAACCCGATTGATGGGGTGGTGTTTGAGTACTGCCCGATCGAGAGTGTTGATTTGTTTGATGGCACGAACGAGGGCTGGGATGCGTTAACGGTTCTGGGGAAGAATGCTGACGCGTTGAAGGGTGCCCGTTCGGGGCAGACGCTGGGTTCGTACTCGTTGGGTGAGTGCCATGAGCTTCCCGCGACGGTTGATGGTGTTGCGTCAAGTGGTGCCATTGATTTGGGTGCGTACCTGGTTCGTGAGACGAAGGTTCCTGAAAAGGTGACGAAGAAGTCAGAACCGTTTATCGTGACGATCCCGACGCCCGCGACGGGTGAGAAGGGTGATGGTGCGTCGTGGGTGTATGACGTGAATGTGTACCCGAAGAACGATGTGGGCGATAAGCCTTCGAAGACGATTCAGAATCAGCCCGAGAACGGGTTCGTGGTGGGTGCTGATGTTGATTACCGGGTGTCGCAGGTACTTCCCGCGGTGACTGATGATCAGTACACGAAGCTTGTGGTGACCGATACGCTTGATGCCCGTTTGAAGGGTGAGGGTATCCCGGTAGTGCAGGTGAACGGGGTAACGGTGACGACTGGGTACACGGCTGCGTGGACGGTTGATGGTGAGGGCCGGTCAGTGTTGACGGTCTCGTTTGATGAGGCGGGTCTTGCCGGGCTGAAAACGGGTGACACGGTGACGGTTGATTTTGTTGCGGTTGTGGAGTCGTTGGGTGATGGTGAGATCGCGAACCAGGCGTTTGTGAATGTGAATGATCTTGATCTTGATGGTGACGGGAAGCCGGGTACTCCGACTGATGAGGTGTGGACTCGTTGGGGTGGTCTGAAGTTGCAGAAGATTGATGCTGGTAAGGCTGGTAAGGGTCTTGAAGGGGCTGAGTTTAAGCTTCTGATCAGTGAGGTTGCTTCGGGGTGTGTTGCTGATAAGAGCCTGCCTGCGGTGACTGGTGCTGATGGGAAGGAACTGAAGCTGGTTTCTGGTGCTGATGGCACGATCACGGTTCCTGGGTTGTGGATTGGTGATGACGAGCTTCAGGGTGGCACGATGACGAATGGTTTGAAGGAGCGTTGCTACGTGCTTGTTGAGACGAAGGCTCCTGCCGGGTTTGTGTTGCCTGATGCTGATGGGGCTCGTACCGAGGTTGTTGTGAAGCCTGGTGCGGTGACGGAGTTTTCTGCGAAGGTGAAGAACGTTCAGCAGGAGGTGCCTGAGTTGCCGATGACTGGTGGTGCTGGTCAGGTGTTGTTGGTTGTTGGTGGTCTTGCGTTGGTGGTGGTTGCTGCTGGTTCGGTGATGATCACACGCCGCAAAAACACGGCCGCGTAGTCACAGCGACTCGTTGAGTGTGAAGGGTGCCCGCGCGGTACGCTTCTTCTAAGCAGCCGGTCTGACGAAGTAATCCCCCCCCGCTTCGTCAGACCGGCAAACCCTATGGAAACGTCAATACTTGTGTTTGAGGAGACAGCATGAGCCGCCACGCTAGTACAGCGACAGCCCAGGCCGGGCACAACGCTGAGCAGGGCGAAGCCCAAACCGCTTACTCGCCTAACGGTCGTGCTGCAAAACGACGTGCCGAGCGACGCCGTAAGCCTCCCTTTGGTGCTTGGGTGACCTTCGTATGCTGGGTGCTCGGGGTTGGGGTGCTCTTGTATCCCTCTGCCTCGGCGTGGCTATCGCAGGTGAACCAGTCATCGCTCGTTGGTGTTTACGACGAAGAGTTAGCGAACGTAAAGCCTGATATCGCCACCCAAATTCATCAGGCACAGCGGTACAACGAGGAGCTTTCATCAGGGGCGTTGCTCGAAGCCGGCGCAAACGTTGCCGTTGGCTCCGGCGAGCTGCGCGATAACGAGCTTCGCTACAGCGACCAGCTTGCAACCCGGAGCGGGGTCATGTCGAGGTTGCGTATTCCCTCAATTAAGGTTGACCTGCCGATTTACCACGGCACCGACGAAGATACGTTGCTCAAGGGGCTTGGGCACCTCGAGGGCACGTCACTGCCCGTTGGCGGCGAGAGTACGCGGTCGGTTATTACTGGCCACCGGGGGCTCGCAAGCGCCCGAATGTTCACCGATCTTGACCAGGTCACAGAGGGCGATACGTTTACTCTCGAGACGTTTGGCGAGGTGCTCACCTACCGTGTTCGAGACGTAGTTGTCGTTGAGCCGGATCAGACCGAGACGCTGCACCAAGAGCCTGGTGAAGACCTTGTCACCCTCATTACCTGTACGCCGCTCGGCGTGAACACGCACCGAATTCTCGTGACCGGTGAGCGCGTATCGCCGACCCCCCAGACTGATCTTGATGCTGCTGGCAGGCCGAGCGGGTTGCCGGGGTTTGCCTGGTGGGCTGTAGGGTACGGCGGCGCTATTCTGCTTGGTGCTGCCTACCTGGTTTGGTCAGCGAGAGGCCCTAAAAAAGCCGCGGATCCTGTCGCAGCTGCCCTTCCCGAAACCGATGGCGTCGAGGGCTGACCGCAAACGCTACCGGGCCTGCTGCAAGCTCCGTAACGCGAGCCAGATGGTTGCGCGGTCGTCGGCCGACTGGAGCGAGAGGCCAAGGAGCTGCTCAGCAAGGTCGATACGTTTTGCGAGAGTTTGGCGGTGTATCCCGAGCTGACGAGAAGCATCGCTCCATGAACCGTGGTACTGCACGAAGACAGTGAGCGTCTCGAGGAGTGTTTCGGCCTGAGGGCCCGCGTGAATCAGAGGATCGAGTACCGAAGCAAGCAATGTTTGCTGCGATGCAGTGAAGTGCGTGAGGGCGTGGCGCATCGAGCTGAGCTCGTGAAAGTGCAGAACGTGTTGGTCCTCGGTGCTCGTTGCCGAGAGTGCTTGACGAGCTTGCTGCAGACTCGCTTCGAGTTCGGCTTGCGGTAGAAGCGAGCCAATTCCCAGATGTAGCCTTTCGTCTCGATAAGCCCGAAACTCACGGGTCTTTTCTTCGAGTGAGGCAAGTACAGCCTCGGTGGCAAAACCAAAAACTTCTGACCCCGTTCCATAAAAGAGGTGCGGAAAGCCGCTCTGCGTAAGCCATCTCGCCACCATGTTTTCGACGTCAGTGTATTTCGTCTTTGACGAAAATACAAAGGCGGCGAGATGCGAATCGGTGATGGTCCAATCTGAGAGCAGCTCGCTCGCATCGGCCCCGCCGCGCACGAGCGTGTCTACGATAGCTTTGCGGCCGAGACGCTCGGTTTCTGACGGGTCGGTTGTGCGAAGCATGAGCGCGATGATGTTTGCTGCCAGTGCCGCGATAGACCTGGCCCTGTACGAGCTCGATCCGCGAGATGCGATGACGAGTCGGGCGCTCGTGCGCCCGCTCGACTCGATGACGTGCACCTGTAGGCCGGGGTAACGCACCTTCACTGGGCGATTGAGTACCACTGAGATTGCGTCGTCGATGTGCAGGCGACCCGCAGCAACGCTTGTGAGCACCTGGCCGTGCGCGTCGAGGAGCACTGCCCAGCCGTCGATGAGCGATGAGAGCTGGTTGAGTACACCCTCAACGCCACCCACGCTCGCAACCTTGGTGAGCACCCGTGCCGCGGTTGTGAGCATGCGGTCGTCAGCCGCGAGGTAGTTCGTGAGCACTGTTTCGAGCGAGGTGAAGAGATCGGACGGGGGAACCTTCGCGCCGAGCATGGCGGCAAATCCAGTCTCGGCAACAGCGGTTTCGAGCTCTGGGCTGTGCTCTGAAGAGGCGAGAATACATCGGCGCAGGAGGTCGCACTGTTCGCTGTCGGGGGTTTCAAGCAGCGTTTCGATCTGCTCGGCTGAGCAGGTGACGAGGGTGTGATGTACCTCAGAGCCCTTCACGATGAGCTCGTCAAACCGCACCACTTCGGCCACGGTTTCGTCGAGATCGTGCAGCCCGTGAATTGATTCTGGACTGAAGCGGGTGATGAGTTGTCTCAGGGTCAGTGCCATGCAACAGAGTGTACAAGATGATGATGGATGCTTTGCAGAATCATCATTATGTGCATTGTGCCTTCGGGGCATTGCTTTATAAGCTCAGGTGTCTTCACGCTCCAACAGAGAGGTTACAGTCATGAAAGCAGTCGTCTTCCGAGGGCCAGAACACGCCATCGAGTACACCGATGTTGAACTCGCAGCCCCGAAGCGGGGTGAGGTGCGGGTCAAGATCGTGGCAGCCGGAGTGTGCCACTCAGACTTGCACGTCAAGCGTGGCGAGTGGGAGGTAGCAGCACCGCTCGTTATGGGTCACGAGGGCTCGGGCATCGTCACTGAGCTCGGCGAGGGCGTCACGTCTCTCTCTGAGGGTGACCATGTTGTGCTCAGCTGGGTGCCACCGTGCGGCGAGTGCCGCTTCTGCAAGTCGGGCTACGAGGCCCGCTGCCAGCTCGTTGCCGACCTTGTTGCACCCCAGGGGGTGCTCTTCGACGGCACCTCGCGCATGAGCATCGGCGATGAGACCATTCAGCACTACCTCGGCGTCTCGTCATTCTCAGAAGAGGTCATCGTTCCTGCTTCAGGCGCAATCAAGGTGCGCGATGACGCACCGCTCGATGTGCTCGCACTCGTGGGCTGCGCTGTTGCAACCGGCGTTGGCGCCGTCACGAACACCGCGGGTGTCGAGCCGGGCTCAACCGTCGCCGTGATCGGTTGCGGCGGCGTCGGCCTCAACGTTGTCCAGGGTGCACGCCTCGCGGGCGCCGAGCGCATCGTGGCGATCGATCTTCGCGAAGAGAAAACCGAGATGGCAGTGCAGTTTGGGGCGACCGACCGCATCAACGCTTCAGATGGCGACGTTGTTGAACAGCTCAAAGAACTCCTGCCCGATGGTGTTGACTACGCCTTCGACGCGATCGGTCGTGTTGAGACGACCGAGCAGTCGATTCAGATGCTCAGCCTCGGTGGCGCATCGGTGATCGTTGGCTTGCCTCCCACAGGGGCAAAGGCAAGCTTCGAGCCGCTCGTGCTCGCCGAAGCAGACCAGCGCATCCTTGGCTCGAACTATGGGTCGGTGCGCCCATCAATCGATATTCCTGCGCTCGTCGATCGCTACATGGACGGCCAGCTGATTCTCGATCCGCTCATCTCGGGACGCGTGCCCCTCTCGCAGGCAGCACAGGCCCTCGAAGAACTGCAGGCCGGTAGCGCGCTTCGCACCCTGCTCATTCCGGAAGCATAAGGGGCGCCATACATGTCAACGACGAAACCTCAGGTTGATTCGGGCCTGCGCGAGGGGGTCATGTCGGGCCCTGAGCTCGCAGCCCAGGCCATCGCGAGCATTGCCCCGAGCGCCGTGATCGCCTTTACCGCCGCCGAGATTTTCATGGGCGCGGGCACCGGAACGCTCTACGCGTTCGCCCTCGCGACCATCGTGATCTTGTGCGTCGGCTACATCGTCTCGATGTTTGCGAAGCTCTTCCCATCGGCAGGCTCGCTCTACACGTACGTTGCCAAGGGCCTCGGCCCGGTTGGCGCCTTCACCGCTGGCGCTGCCCTCATGATCGGTTCGTGGGGCATCGCCACTGGCTCGCTTAACGGCTCGGTCTCGTTCTTCATGGACACCCTGCGCTTGCTCGGCTTCGACGGAGTGCAGGGAACCGGCTGGACCGTGGCACTCACGATTCTTATCGGTGGCACCGCGGTGTTCTTCACGATTCAGGGCATCAGGGCCTCGGCTCGCGTCTCGTTTGTGCTCGAGATCATCTCGATCGTCATCATTCTCGTGTTGCTCATCGCCGGCCTGTTCTGGGCGGTCAAGGCAGGCTGGAATCCGTCGCACTTCAAGCTCTCTGAGACGCCGTTCGAGGGCGTTGGCGCCGGTATGGTGCTCGCAATTCTCGGCTTTGTCGGCTTCTCGTCGGCCGATGCTCTCGGTCGCGAGGCGAAGAACCCGAAGGTCGCGATTCCGCGCGCCATCATGTGGAGTGCTCTTGGCGTTGGCATTCTCTACATCTTCTCGGCATACACACAGATCGTCGTTTTGGGCGATGACCTCGCGACTGTTGCCAGCCCGCTCGAAGCGATCAACGAGAAGATCGGTATGCCCGTCTGGTTCGGCCCGCTGCTCGTGTTCGGTGTTGCAGCTTCGTTCTTTGCCGTCGTTGTCGCACCTCTGAACGTCGTGGGCCGCATCATCTACGTCATGGGTAAAGAGGGCGTGCTGCCCGGAAGCTTCGGTCGCACGCACGAAAAGCACCTCACGCCTCACCGCGGTCTGCTCGTCGCCGGCGGCCTCACGATCGCCGTCGATGTTGTGCTCATCCTCTTCAAGAACGAGCCGATGGACATGCTGGTGTGGATCGATACCTATGGAACGTACGGCTATATGCTCTCGTATTCACTGGTTGCGATCGCTGGCGTTGTCTACCTGCGTAAGCAGGGCATCAAAAACCGTCTCGTACCCATCTTTGCCACCGTCTCGGTTGCCGCGATGGCGTACGTGTTCTATGCCAATATCTGGCCGGTTCCAGCGTTCCCGATGAACGTTATCCCGTACCTCTTCCTCATCACCATGGTGCTCGGATTTGTGCGCTTCGGCTATGCATCCAAGCGCGACCCCGAGATGAAGGGACGCATCGGTAACACCCACACCGAGATGATGGAGGGTATCGGCTAGCGTCGCGCCTTTGCTTCCGACGAGGGGCCGCTGCTCGAGAATTCTTGGGCAGCGGCCCCTTGCTACACTCGGTGCATGGCTATTGGCGCGACGATGTATACCTTCGACGTGCAGCTGGCAGATGTCGATCGTGGTGTGTACGAAGACTTTGCCCTGCGCGTTGCGAAGCACCCTTCTGAGACCGACGCGTTCATGGTGACGCGGATCATCGCGTACTGCCTCGAGTACGGTGAGGGCATCGCCTTTGGCTCAGGCGGAGTTTCGTCGACCGACGAGCCCGCGGTACTCGTGCGCGATCTGACGGGCGCGATTGTGACGTGGATCGAAGTTGGCGTTCCAAGTCCCGAACGTCTGCACAGTGCGAGCAAGGCGGCCGAGAACGTTGCCGTCTATACCCACCGAGATCCAGAAAAGCTTCTTGCTTCGCTCGCTGGGAAGAAGATTCACCAGGCTGAAACAATTCGAATGTATAGCCTGGAGCCCGGCTTCATTGACGCGGTTGCTGCCAACCTTTCCAGGCGTAACACCGTGTCGGTTTCACGCACCGAGGGGCAGCTCTACCTCGAGTTGCACGGTGAGTCTCTGCACACCGAGATCGGCGAGCACGCCATCGGCTGAGGCTGCTGGAACGTGCAAGGCGCCGTGCGAACGGTACGGCAATGTTCGCGTGCAATAATGACACGGTGAAACGCCCCGCAACACTCACACGCTCAGCGCTCGCAGCAGCTGTGTTGCTGCTAGCGCTGACGTCGTGCACCCATGCCGATGCACGGCCCATAGCAGCGGCCAGCGGCTTTCCTGAACGAGGGGTTGCCGATTACCAGCTCGGCGGCGCGTACGACCCGCCAGAGACAGTGACGATTGTGGAACGCGATAGTGCTGACGATCCGGCGCCTGGGCGGTACAACATTTGTTATGTCAATGGCTTTCAAACCCAGCCTGCCGAGGGCGAAGCCTGGCTTGAGCTTTCATCGAGCGTTGTTCTGCGCGACGATACCGGGAATCCGGTCTTTGATCCGGCATGGCCAGACGAGATGATTCTTGACACCTCGACCGAGGTGAAGCGTGAGGCGATCGTGGCTCAGCTCGAACCGGTATTAACCGAGTGCGCAGAAAAGGGGTTCGATGCGGTTGAATTCGATAACCTCGACACGTTCTCTCGCTTCGACGGCCTGGTGACCGAAGCGGGTAACCTGGCGCTCGCAACCTTGCTCGTCAACGCTTCACACGAACTTGGGCTTCAGGCTGGGCAAAAGAACACCCCGCAACTCGGTGAGAACGGCCGCGATCAGGCGGGCTTTGACTTCGCTGTTGCTGAGGAGTGTGTTCGTTTCGCTGAGTGCGACGCCTACACCGAGGTGTACGGCAAACGCGTGATTGACATTGAATACTTTGACGACCTTAAGGGGTCGCTCGAGGCGACCTGTGCCGACCCTGACCGCCCCGACATGACGATCGTGCGTGACAGAGATCTCGTGCCAGCGGGGAGCGCTGAGTACGCCTATCACGTGTGTTGATTAGCCATTCGCAGGGCTGAGGTTCTTGGTTGCGACGTCTGCCGCGCGTGCCTCGGCGAGGGTGTTGCTCAGGAGCTTGGTCAGCGCTGAACGGTCGATCGCGGCGAGGCTTGTGAGATACAGGCAAGCCTTGCTTGCGCGGTGCTTGCCAAGTCGGTCGAGCAGCTCGGGCCACCGGTCAGCGAAGCCGGCAGTGAGGTAAAACGTGTGGTTCGAGGGGCCGGGAGCGAAAGCGAGCAACGGTGCGATGCCGCTACGGCCGCCCTCGGTCTGGTACGTCATCTCGCCAAAGCCTATGATGCGGCCGGCCCAAACGATGGGGTCATGGCCAGTAAGGTTGCGCATGAGCGTGACGATTTCATCGACCTCGGCCCGGCGTTTACCGGTCGCCCGGTCAAGAACTGGTTCGACTGGGGCATCTGACGGGCTCATAGCCGGTGCCTTTTGTGCCATGACTCGTGCCTTCCTGAACCTCGGGGTAGGGCATTTGGATTTGAGTATATCGAGCTACCAGCACATCACGGGTGCGATTAAACTTGGCGAGGCCGGTTAGCGTCGCGGGGCGTGCGACCCCGGTACTCGCCGGTATCGGTGAGCGAGTGGAGAGGAAGCGCGAATGATCGGTGGCATGCTGATTGGGGCGGCCGCGCTCAACGTGTATGCGGTGCTGCTTGTTGTTTTTCGGGCGGTCGGCTTTCACACAAAGCTCTATCGACCCATGCTGTGGAACGTGTGGCTCTCGATTACCCCGATTCTCGTCATGGGTATTGGCGGCCTCGTCTCGCTGCTCCTGCTGGGTGTGAGCACGTCCCTCGGGGTGCTCAGCACAGTGTTGTTCGGCATCGCATGGTTGCTTCTCTTGCCGAACGCGAGCTACCTCATCACCGAGCTGAACTTCTCGCACCGACGAGAGAACGATCCGGTACCGCTCTGGTACGACATCATCCTGGTTATTTCGCTCGCGATGTCGGGCGTGCTGAATACGATTATGAATGTCTTTCTTGCGCACCTCATGTACGCGGCGAGGCTTCATGGAGACGCGGCTTCATCGCTCCTGAAGCCAGACGCGCTTGGCTTTGTTGGGCTCGTGCTCCTGCTACTCGGCTTCGGCATGTACCTCGGGAGGTATCTGCGGCTCAATAGCTGGGACATTCGCAGCCCGAAACGCCTCGCCGCAAAGGTGTGGGGTCACTTTCGAGAGCCCGCAAACCTCAGGGCGGGTGCCGCGTTCACGCTCACTTACGCGGTCTTTCTCGGTGTGATGTACGTCGCGGTAGCGGGAACTGCCGTGCTTGGGCTTGCGATGCTCGAAGAGGTGCGCAGCGCGGTGCTTCCGTGACCGCGCAGGCCTGCACTAAGCCTGTTCTTTGAAGCGAACGAGCCGTTCGTGGCCGCTCTCTTCAAGCTCGACGACCTGAGATCTTGACTTGAGGAAGTCTGAGAACGAGCGAAAGCCGAGCGCCTTCTCATTAAATGATGGGTCCATGCGGCGCATCTGTTGCTTCACTGCCGAGCTGTGCAGCCAACCCGAGTCTTCCTTCTCGAGGCCGAGCCAGAGTGCCCGTATGAGCAGCCCCGTGACGGCGGTATCGCGCTGCTCATCATCGTCTTCGTCGTGGAAGTCGGTGTCGCCCTCGTGCCGAGGCGAGGGGTCTTTCTGGGCCGCAGGCTCGCTCGCGTTCTGCGATCGCTTCTTCTGCGTGCCAGCGCTGGGATCCGCTGCGGTTTCGGTCGCGGCCTCTGACCTGGCGCGTGCCTCGGCCCCACCCTTGGCCCCCTTGTTGCGCCCGGTGTGGCTTACTGGCTGGGGAAGCTCGATGCCGGGTAACGACTCGTAGGTCGCAAACTCGTCAACGGCCGCAGCGAGCGACTTCGCGGTCGAGCCAGCGACTCCGATGCCCACGACGTAACGGCCGAGGCGCTTGCAGCGCTGCGCGAGCGGTACATAGTCTGAGTCGCCGGCGACAATGACCATGTGGCTGAGGTCATCGAGCCGAAACATGTCTTCAACCGCGTCGACCGCGAGACGAATGTCGGCCCCATTCTTTGCGTATGCGGCGGCTGGAAAGAGCTGCACGAGATCGACGGCGCGAGCGACCAGCTGATTGCGGTACTCGGCATTCATGGGTGACGACCAGTCGGCGTAGGCCCTCGTGAGCACGAGCGTGCCAAACGATGAAGCGTAGTCGATGAGGGCACCAACATCGACTCTTGCCGCGCTCAGACGCTCAGCGATCTCGGGGTCGTTCGGGTTTTGCGCAATGCTCTGCCGGTCTCGGCTGAAGGCATTGCGCCCGTGCACTCGGTCGTACCAAGAGATGATGATGTTATCGAAATCGAGATAAACCGCAACGCGTCCCTGCTCAGTATCAGCCATAGGTCTAGTGTGACAGGTGATGCTGTGAGGGTGAGACCGAGTGCCTAGCTCTCGAGGTCGTGCACGGCGCTTTCGAGGCGCACGAGTTTGCCCTCGAGCTCGCCCTCGTACCCCGGGCGAATGTCGGCCTTGATGACGAGTGAGATTCGTGAGCCAAACGGGGCAACGGCCTCTGTGGCGCGCTTGATGACATCGAAGACCTCGTCCCACTCACCCTCGATCTCGGTGAACATCGACGAGGTTTTGTTCGGGAGCCCTGAATCGCGAACCACCTTGACCGCGGCTGCCACGGCATCGTGTACCGAGCCATCACTGCGTCCGGTTCCTGAAGGGGCTACTGAAAAGGCGGCAATCATGTCTTCCTCGCACTCTGCATCGTTGGCTGGCTTGCTAGGGCTGCGATGGCGGCCCCTCGCAGGTACTGTAGCAGGGCTCGAAGCACGTGATGAAGTCCCGTTGTGTGACGGAGTGTGACGCTCTATAACCGTGTGTTACGCGGAGGCTTGATGAAGAGGGCTGTTCTTCTGCACACTGAACACCACAGCAACGATGAGCAGTAAGGAAGACCAATGACCACGAGCACCCTCACCACTGAAACGACCATTCTGCCGGTCACGAGCGAAGAGCGATCGGAGCGCCTCGGCGGCGTGCTGAGTTGGTCGAAGGGGCTCGCCGAAAAGCCCGGCAACGCCGGTCTCGCGGTGAGCGTCTCAGGCGAGAGCGCTGGTGCGGTCGCGACTTCGTTGCGTGCGAGGCAGCATTCATTGACCGTCGACGAACCGCCAACACTCGGTGGTGATGATCTGGCCGCGAACCCGGTTGAGTACGCGCTCACGGCGCTCATCGCGTGCCAGGTCGTCACCTACCGCTTGTGGGCTGAGAATCTCGGCATCTCGGTTGAGCACCTTGAGGTGACTGCCGAGGGCAACCTCGACACGAGAGGGTTCTTCGGGGTCGACGATGCCGTGCGCCCCGGTTTTCAGGGCATTGATGTCACGGTCAAGGTCACAGGACCAGAAAGCGCTGAGCGTTACGCCGAGCTGCAAGCCGCCGTCGAAGCGCACTGCCCAGTGCAAGATCTCTTCGCAAACCCGACGCCAGTGCGAGCTCACCTCGTGACGGCGTAACGTGCTCGGGCTTCGGCCCGGGTCAGGGCGGTCACTCGGTGGAGCGAGTGACCGCTTTTTTCTTGCGCGAAAAGCCGATCTAACTTAGGCTGACCTAAGTAAAGCCTGGAGTCTCTTGGACCCGGGCATCGACGGTTACTGCGGCGCGAGGAAGAAGCATGGCAAAGCGAGGAATACAGGGGGCCGTGTTGCGCGGTCTGGGAGCGCGCGACTACGAGGTGACCGTGACTGCGACCGAGCTTCTCGCGCCGCGGTTCTTGCGGGTGCACTTCACGACACCCACGCTTCTTGACGAGATTGAGATCGCACCCACCTCGTGGCTGCGCTTTTGGTTTCCCGACCCCGATGATGGTGATATCGAGTACCAACGTGGGTATACGATCAGCACCGCCGACCCCGAGGCAGGCACCTTCACCGCAGACTTTGTCTTGCACGATCCGGCTGGCCCTGCCTCGCTCTGGGCGCTCACTGCCGAGCCCGGCATGACCCTCACCGTCACCCCGCTCGGGTCGACGAAGTTTGAACTCCCTGAGCAGTTGCCCGAGGGGTACCTGCTCGTGGGTGACTCGGCCTCGATGCCTGGAATCAGTCAGATTCTCGCCACGATTCCCGCTGAGGTTCCGGTCGAGTTATACCTCGAAGAGCACCACCCTGACGATCGCCTTATTCCGCTGCATTCGCACCCGAGGCTCACCGTGCACTGGGTACACCGGGACTCGCCTGAATCAATGGCCGAGGCAATCGAGGCGCGTGACTGGTCGAACTGGTCGTCGTGGGCGGCCCACGAATCAGGATCGCTCAAGCGACTGCGCACGCGGCTTCGTGACGACTTTGGCTTCCCGAAGAGCGAGAGCTATCAGATCGCGTACTGGATTGAGGGTCGCGCGATGGGTAAGAAGCGCGAAGCGGTGAGCGTTGCCGATCTTATGCCGCAGGTCGAGCAGGTCGAGCAGGCGGCTGCGGCTGAGATGACCACGACTACCGCCTTGAGTGAGGCAGGCGCAGACGAGGCCGCCGTGGCCGACGTTGCCTTGAGCGGGGGTGTCGCAGCCGAGGCCGCCGTGGCCGCGCCGACCGAGGCGGCCCCAGAACCTGCAACTCCCGCAAAGCGCGGCACCTGGCGAGCGAATGCGGCCGGCACCCTGCTCGCACCGCTCAAGCCGATCTTCATCGTGGCCGGGGTCGTGCAGGGCATCGTCACGGTGCTGCAGCTCGCCCCGTACTTCTTGCTCGTTGAACTCGCGAGACTACTCATCTCTGGTGCAGAGGCGCAGCGGCTCTGGACGCTCGGCATCTGGGCGGCCGCACTCATGGCTGCGGGTGCCCTGCTGGCCTCGGCGCTGCTCCTGTGGCTACACGCCGTCGATGCGCGCTTTGAGCGAGACCTGCGTGCCCGGTTGCTCGGCAAACTTGGGCGGCTGCCGCTCGGCTGGTTCGAGCACCGTACCGCGGGTCAGGTGAAGCAACTCGTGCAAGATGACACCCTCGCCCTGCACTACCTCGTCACGCACGCGGTACCCGACGCCGTTGCTGCTGTCGTGGCTCCCATCGCGGTACTCGGCTACCTCTTTGTGGTCGACTGGCGGGTAGCCCTCGTGCTCTTTGTCCCGGTGCTCGTCTACATCGTTTCGGTGTACATCATGATCATGCAGTCGGGTGAAAAGACGAGCCAGGCGTCGAAGTGGGTCGAGCGCATGAACAGCGAAGCGGGCGGTTATCTCGAGGGACAGCCCGTGATTCGAATCTTTGGCGGATCGGCCGCATCAACCTTCAAAGCACGCCTGAGCGAGTACATTGCCTTCTTGAACGACTGGCAACGCCCGTTCATCGCCCAGAAGACGATCATGGATCTCGCGACGAGGCCCGGCACCTTTGTGCTCATCATCGTGCTCATGGGTACGGCCCTCGTGACCGGCGGATCGATGCAGCCCGTGAACCTGCTCCCGTTCCTGCTCCTTGGCACGACCTTCGGTGGTCGCCTCATCGGCATCGGTTTCGGGTTGTCGGGTCTTCGCTCGGGGCTGCTCGCTGCCCGGCGGCTGCAGGTCGCGCTCGACGAGCCAGAGCTTGAGACGGCTCCAGGGGTGAAGCTCCCTGCGGCGCGGAGCTCAGAGCAAGGCCGCCAGGCCAATACCGGGCGCGTGTGCTTTGACCGGGTGATGTTTGAATACCGCGCCGGGGTGCCGGTACTGCACGATATTTCGCTGACGCTCGAGCCCGGAACGATCACGGCGCTCGTTGGCCCGTCTGGCTCCGGCAAATCGACACTTGCGTCGCTGCTCGCAAGGTTTTACGACGTGAGTGCGGGCAGCATCACGATCGAAGGCCGCGATCTCAGATCGATGCAGCCAGACGAGCTCTACCGCCTCGTGAGTTTTGTGTTCCAAGACAGCCAGCTTGTGCAGGGCACGGTCGCCGAGAATATTGCGCTTGCTCGGCCGGATGCTTCGCGCGAAGAGATTATTCGTGTGGCAACGGCAGCACAGATCCACGACAGAATCGAACGAATGCCGAACGGTTACGACACGCTTGTTGGAGCGAGTGCCACGCTCTCTGGAGGCGAGAAGCAACGGCTCACGATTGCGAGGGCGCTGCTCGCTGACACTCCGGTCGTTGTGCTTGACGAGGCGACCGCTTTTGCCGACCCAGAGTCTGAATACCTTGTGCAGCAGGCCCTCAGCCGGCTCACCCGCGGGCGTACCGTGCTCGTGATCGCGCACCGGTTACACACGATCACCGAGGCCGATCAGATTGCCGTGCTCTCGAAGGGGCAGATTGCCGAGATGGGTAATCACGAGACGCTCTTGTCGCGCGGGGGAGTCTACGAGGCTCTCTGGCGGGCTGGGCAAAGCTCACCAACGACCGAGCCCGCTGCAAACCCGGAGGCTGCACGATGATTCGCACTTTTCTCTCGCTCGTTCCCGCAGGCTTGCGTCGCACCGTTCGGGCGCACACGGCGCTTACCGTAGTGAGCGTCATCGCGCGCGCGTTGGGCGCGGTGCTTCTCGTTCCGCTCGTCGCAGCGCTTTTCTCGGCCGAACCGGCAAAGGCTTGGCCGTGGGTAGGGCTGCTTGCAGCGGTCACCCTCCTTGGGTGGGTCATTGACTGGACCGTCGCGAAGCTTGGCTTTGCAATCGGCTTCACCCTGCTCGAAACGGGCCAGCAGCAGCTCGCTGACCGGCTCACTCGGGTGAAGCTTGGGTGGCTGAATCACGAGAACACTGCGAGGTCGCGTCAGGCGATCGCGGCAACGGGTCCCGACATGGTCGGACTTGTCACCTATCTCATCACCCCTCTGGTCACTTCGGTGCTGCTGCCAATCGTTATTGGCATTGCCCTGCTGCCCATTTCGATGGTAACCGGCTTCGTGGCCCTTGCGCTTGTTCCCGTCTTGCTCGGCACCTTCTGGCTGGCCGGCCGGCTCACCCGTGCGGCCGACCGCGAGGCCGCGGCTGCGAACAGTGCCTTTACCGAGCGTCTCGTCGAGTTTGCGCGCACGCAGCAGGCGCTTAGAGCTTCGAGGCGGGTTGCGCCGGGGCAGAGTCATGCGGGCGAAGCGCTTGAAGCGCAGCACCGCTCAATGACCAAGCTCATTCTCATGCAGATTCCCGGCGAGATTCTTTTCAGCATCGCAAGCCAGATCGCCCTCATCGCGCTCGCCGCGACCGTGGTGTGGCAAACCGTTTCGGGCAACCTGCAGGTGCCTGAGGCGATCGCCCTGATCGTCGTGATCGTGCGCTATCTCGAGCCGTTTACCGCGCTCGCTGAGCTCAGCGGAGCGCTCGAGGGGGCCAGCGGAATGCTCAGGGACATTCGCGCGGTACTTGAAGCACCGGCCGTGCAGCACGGCGAGAGCGAGGAGCCCGCCGCCGGTGCCGTCGAGGTCGTTTTTCACGACGTGAGCTTTGCGTACGATGCCGCAACCCCTGTGCTCGACAAGTTCAGTGTTCGTCTTGAGCCGGGCTCAACCACCGCGATCGTGGGGCCTTCAGGCTCGGGCAAGAGTACCGTTCTCGGGCTGCTTGCAGGCCTGTACGAACCCACCGCTGGAACGATCAAGGTGAACGAGACCCCGCTTGACGCGCTCACAGCTGACGCACGCGAGCGGCTCGTGAGCATGGTGTTTCAGGAGCCCTACCTCTTCGACGGAACGCTTGCCGCCAACGTCGCCGTGGGCAATCCAGCTGCGAGTGATGAAGAACTCGGCCGCGCGCTCTCGCTCGCAAGGCTCACCGAGGTTACGAACGCTCACCCTGATGGCGTTGCGCTTGCCGTTGGCGAAGGCGGATCGCGGCTTTCCGGCGGCGAACGCCAACGCGTATCAATCGCCCGTGCCCTGGCGAAGCCCGCTTCCATCCTGCTCATCGACGAGGCCACGAGCGCGCTCGACACCGAGAACGAGGCCGCGGTCGCCGAGGCGCTCACGGGCGACGAAACCCCGCGCACCAGAGTGATCGTCGCACACCGCCTCGCGAGCATTCGCGCGGCTGATCGCGTGCTCTTTCTCGAGGGCGGTCGCATTGTCGAAGATGGCAGCATTGAGGCGCTCATCGAAGCCGACGGAAGGTTTGCAGAATTCTGGCGCAGGCAGATGAGTGCGTCTGATTGGCGGGTTGGTGCCGTGGAATAATAAGCGGTATGAAGAAGAACACTGTGGCGCTCGCCCTCGCGGCAACCGCCTCGATTTCGCTGCTGACGGGCTGCGCCCCAGAACCCACGACGGGAACGGTCTCGGTGCAGCTGCGTGCACTCTCGAAAGACCTCGGGTTTGACGAGGTGATCGTTACGGTTGTTGGGCCCGATGACAAGAAGTTACACGCCGAAACGCTCACCGAGGGTGTTTCGATGAGCTTTGAAGACATTCCCTTCGGGTGGATCACGATTGATGCGGCAGGTGTCTGCTCGGTGGGCGGTGAACTCTCGGCTGAGTCATTAACGCTCGGCCTTGTGGTCGACGGTAAGCACTGCGAGGTCACGAACTAGGGTATCGACCGGTGGCTCCCAGGCTGAAGCTTTCGGTTGCTTGCAGTCGGTCCTGGCGCTGTAGTACCCTTGACCCCAGATACCCCCAGGGGTATCCCGAATGGAGGAGTCTGCCTTCACGGGGGAGCGAAAGGGAAGTGCGATCATGGCGACGCGAAACATTGGCCAACACGATTTTGCTGAGGTTGTTCAGGCCGAGGGCATGGTGCTCGTTGATTTCTGGGCGGCCTGGTGTGGCCCTTGCCGCGCTTTCGGGCCGACCTTCGAGAAGGCCTCTGAAGCGAACCCAGACATCGTCTTTGCCAAGGTTGATACCGAAGCGGAGCAGGAGCTTTCTGCGGGGTTGAATATCACGTCGATTCCGACGCTCATGCTCTTTCGCGACGGCATCCTGCTGTACTCACAGGCCGGCGCGCTTCCTGCTGCGCAGCTCGATGAGCTCATTGAGGGTGCGAAGAAGCTCGATATGGATGACGTGCGCAGGCAGATCGCCGAGGCTGAGCAGAAGGCTGCCGAGAAGGCTGAGTGACGTGATGCGCTAGCGTTTTGCGAAACGCGGCGCCAGCCCGAAGGCCATCCAGAGCCCGACTGCGTCGAGCACGATGCCGCCGCTGAAGAGCCAGACGGCGGTGTCGGGGTGCGAAAATGCAAGGCTCATGACCCAGAAGCCGCCAAAGACCAGCACGCTCGACATGATAAAGAGCAGCACTGAGGCGATGCTTGCTCGCGGCTGTTCGGGGGTTGCGAATGATGCTGATGCGGTGCGGCTCTCGGAGGTTTTGGTGTTGTCTGGCTGAGGCGACATGATGATCCTTGCGTTAATGATTGATGCACAAACTATTCATGCGTTATGTAATGGTACATTATTTTTTAAGACGCGAGATAATTGAGCAATGAGCACCAGCGATCCACTGTCTTTAGAACGACAGGTCTGCTTTGCGCTCACGGTCGCCTCGCGCAGCATCGTTGCGGCCTACAAGCCGGTGCTCGATCCGCTCGGTATTACGCACCCGCAGTATCTCGTGATGCTCGCGCTCTGGGGCAACGAGCCGCAGGCGCTGTCTGACCTGGGGGTTGAACTCAAGCAAGACCCCTCGACGCTTTCACCAATCATTAAACGGCTCGAAGCGCAGGGGCTCGTCACCCGTCAACGAAGCGCCGCCGATGAACGCAAGCTTGAGATCACCCTGACGAAGCAGGGCCGCGATCTCCGTTCACAGGCGCAAAGCGTGCCGATTGCGATGGCCGAGCGGCTTGGCATGAGCCCTGAGAAACTGCAGCAACTGCACGCCTCAATGATCGAGCTCACTGAGGCGAGCCACCGTTCGCTTGCCGGTGACGAGGGCGGCGCGCGCTAAGCAACCCTCGCTAAGCTGGCACGGCAGCCGTTTCAGCAGGAGGAACCATCGTGACGCTCACGCCCACCGCAACCGAGCACGCAGCCGCACGCGGCGCGCTCGAGACGATCTTTGGGTACCCAGATTTTCGCGGATCGCAGGAGTCGATCGTCGGTCACGTCATCGCTGGCGGTGACGCCGTTGTGCTCATGCCAACGGGCGGCGGTAAATCGCTGTGCTATCAAATTCCCTCACTCGTGAGGGAGGGCACCGGTATCGTGCTCTCTCCGCTCGTCGCGCTCATGCATGACCAGGTCATCGCCCTGCGGCAGGTAGGCGTGCGTGCAGCCGCACTGAACTCGGCCATGCCGCTGGAAGAACGGGAGGCGGTTGAAGAGGCCTATCTCACGGGGCAACTCGAGGTGCTCTACCTCGCTCCCGAGCGTCTTGGCAGCGGGAACACGGTTGACTTTCTTTCACGGGGTCGTATCGCCCTGTTTGCGATCGACGAGGCTCACTGTGTGTCGCAGTGGGGCCATGACTTTCGCCCCGACTACCTTCGTCTGGGGGAGCTCGCAGAGCGCTGGCCAGACGTTCCGCGCATTGCTCTCACGGCGACCGCGACGCCCGCGACCCACGCCGAGATTACCGAACGCCTTCACCTCGAGGGCGCCGAGCACTTTGTCTCAAGCTTTGACCGCGAGAACATTCGGTACCGCATTGTTCCAAAGGTGAATGCTCGGGCGCAACTCATTTCGTTCATTCAGCGTGAGCACTCGGGCGAGGCTGGCATCGTGTATGCGCTCAGCCGCAAACGTGTTGAACAGACAACCGCAGCGCTTCGCGATGCCGGCATCGATGCGGTGGCATACCATGCGGGGCTTCCAGCAGAGCAGCGCATGAGCGCACAGCAACGATTCTTGAGCGAAGATGGTGTTGTCGTCGTGGCGACGATCGCCTTCGGCATGGGCATCGATAAACCTGACGTGCGCTTCGTCGCGCACATCGATCTACCCAAGTCGGTCGAGGGTTACTACCAGGAGACCGGGCGTGCGGGGCGAGACGGTCTGCCGTCTGAAGCGTGGATGGCTTACGGGCTCGCCGACGTGGTGCAGCAGAGACAGTTCATCGAGTCGGGCGATGGCGACGCACAGACGAAACGCAACCAGGGCCAGCATCTTGATCACATGCTTGCGCTCTGCGAGAGTGTGACCTGCCGACGTCAGTACCTCCTGCAGTATTTCGGAGAGCAGAACGTTCCTGATGCGTGCGGCAACTGTGACGTTTGCCTCGATCCGCCAAAGCTCTGGGATGCGACGATTCCAGCGCAAATGCTGCTCTCAACCGTGATTCGTACCCAGCAGGAGCGCGGCAGACAGTATGCCGCTGGCCAGCACATCGATGTTTTGCGCGGGGTGAGTTCTCCGAGGGTGACCGAGATGCGCCTCGATGAGCTTTCGACCTGGAACATTGGAGCAGAGTGGTCGCAGGCCCAGTGGCGGGGCGTCGTGCGGCATCTTGTTGCTGTGGGGCTGCTCGAAGCCCAGGGCGAGTGGGGCGTTCTTTGGCCGAGCGAGACCGCCAAGCCCGTGCTGCGCGGTGAGCAAGCGGTCATGATGCGAGAAGAAGTCATCTCACGGGCAGATAAAAGCGTCTCGCGAAGTTCGGGGCCTGCAAAACGTTCGGCCGCTGCAAAAGACCTCGATGAAGATCAAATCGCGATCTTCGAACGGTTGCGTGAGTGGCGAGCGGCCGTTGCGAAGGAGCAGCAGGTACCCGGTTATGTGGTGTTTAACGACGCGACACTATCGGCGCTCGCGTTACACCAGCCCGAGAACGACGAACAGCTGCTCGCGATCTCGGGCATTGGCGAGGTCAAGCTCGAGCGCTACGGTGCCCAAGTGCTTGAGGTGCTCGCCCAGGAATAATGGGTTAGGCGGCACCCGAGACAAGAGGAAGCTGATCGACCCTCGCACCGTGGCGCAACAGGTACGCTGCAGGGCCGCCGAACTCGTCGACGAGATCGAGAGCATCTTCAATAGCCCAGGCGGGGCTTTCAAGATGCAACTGCTCAGTCTCAGCTCTGCTTTTTCCTTCGAGGTCGAGTGTGGTGATCATGCGCGCGACCGCGGCGGCACGTTCGGTGCGTACCTCGGCACTTGAAAGAACGTAGTCGGCGATGATCTCGTCCCTCGCATCACCCAGGAGTGCGCGGAGTATCGCCACGACAAGCCCAGTACGATCCTTACCCGCGGTGCACTGCACGACGGCGACACCGGGGTGTTCGAGCACGCTGACAACAGCTTCGGTGATACGAGTCCCACGGTTGACAATGAGGTCTCGGTAAACCCCCTCGAGCGTTCCTTCGCCAGGAAGTTCACCCTGATACAGGCCGATTTCTCGTACCGGGATGGTGTGCGTTTTAGGGCCTCGTTCACTCGGTTCACGAAGATCGATGGCCAGGCTAACACCGTGGGCCTTCAACGTCATCTCGCCTCGCGGCGTGAGGCCGTCGAGCGAAGCCGAACGTACCAGCCAGGGATGTTCGGGTGAGCCGATACCGCGCACGTTATAGGTACCCTCTGCATAGATCGTATTCATGGTGTGCACCTTTCTCGTCTCTTCTCAGGGTGAGTCATGAACGTTTCGCGTCAGTGGTAACTCAGTGAAGTATCGCTGTCGAATGTGCGAACCCCGCATGAACAAAGGGTCTCCGTATTCAGGCGCTGTTCGGGCTTGGTACAGCACGAACAGAGCGGAAGACTGGGGCGGCGCGCTAGACTTTCAGGGCAGAGGGGTCACGAAGATTACCCTCACGATGCATACCCCGTGAAAGGTCCGTGTGACGAACCCTACTTTTATTGATCTTGGCGTGCCCGAATCTATGGCCGCGGCGCTCGCAGCCGACGGCAAAACCGAGGCGTTCCCGATTCAGCGCGACACGCTGCCAGACACGCTTGCGGGGCGTGACGTTCTTGGCCGTGGGCGTACGGGCTCGGGTAAGACGATCGCGTTCGGTATTCCCCTTGTGGCGCGTCTCGCCGTTAACGCCGCTGAGCTTCGTCAGCCGAACCGCCCGAGAGGCCTCGTGCTGGCTCCTACGCGCGAACTCGTCACTCAGATTGCCGATACGATCTCACTGCTCGCAAAGCCTGCTCGGGTACGGGTCACCACGATTTTTGGCGGCGTTTCACAACGCAGGCAAGAGGACGCTCTCGCGCAGGGTGTCGATATTGTCGTTGCTGCGCCGGGTCGACTTGATGATCTTATGAAGCAGGGAGTTCTGACCCTCGACGGCGTTGAAATCACCGTGCTCGATGAGGCCGATCATATGGCCGACATGGGGTTCTTACCCGTGGTCACGCGCATTCTGCAGAAGACCCCGCGAAATGGTCAGAGGCTTCTGTTCTCGGCAACGCTCGATAATGGTGTCGACAAGCTCGTGAAGCGTTTCCTCACTGACCCGGTCATGCACTCGGTCGACCCCGCCGAGTCGCCGGTCGCTCAGATGACCCACCACGTGTTCGACGTTGCTGGTAAAGATGAGAAAGAGGATCTCATCGAGGCGCTTGCCTCGGGAACTGGCAAACGCATTCTCTTCACCCGCATGAAGCACCAGGCAAAGCGCCTTGCGCAGAAACTTACGAAGGCAGGTATCCCAGCGGTCGAGCTGCAGGGCAATCTCTCGCAGAACGCACGCGAGCGAAACCTGAAGGAATTTGCAACCGGCGAAGCGAAGGTACTCGTGGCGACCGACGTCGCTGCTCGCGGCATTCACGTCGACGGCGTTGAGCTTGTCGTGCACATTGACCCGCCGGTCGAGCACAAGGCGTACCTGCACCGCTCGGGCCGCACGGCTCGTGCAGGTTCAGAGGGCGACGTCGTAACGATCTGTCTTCCTGAGCAGCGCAAAGAGATGGCGCAGCTCATGCGAGCTGCAAAGATTCAGGCGACACCCCGCAAGGTTACGCCTCAGGACCCCGAGGTCATCGAGCTTATCGGAGAGGTCGCCGAGCGGGTCGATCCTCGCGAGGTTGAAGCACGAAGGCAGAAAGCGATGGGCCAGAACGGTGCGGGCCAGGGCAAGTCACAGGGTGCGAATGCTCAGCGCAAGCGCCAGCGCCGTGGTGGCCAGGGCGCGGCTGGTGGCAACGGTGGTGGCCAGGGTGGTAACGGTGGCGGCCAAGGCCGCGGCCGCGGCGGGCGTGGCGGTCAGGGACAGGGCGGCAGCGGACCTGCCGGCGGCCGGAATGGTAGCCGACCCCAGGGCTCGCAGCGCCAGGGTAACCAGCGCCGCGGTTCGGGCCGCTAGCCCAGAACGCTGATACCGAGGTGGCGCGCAAACAGGTGCGCCATCTCGGTCGCTTGCAACGACGAAACCGTCACCCCTTTCAGTGACTCGATGCCTTCAATGCCAGCAAAATCGAGCCCCCGCAGGTCAACGTCACGTGAGGTTGCCCCGCGAAGGGAAAGCTTGTCGGCCGTGACGCCTGAGAACGAGACCCTTGTGAGTGTGGCGTTGTCGAGCACGAGCTCTTCAATATGGCAATCGCGAATCGAGAGATCGCTGATGCTTGATGAATGAAGATTGAGCAAACCAAGCTTTGACCCCTCAATGGCAAGCTCTGAGATCTCGGCGTCAAACATCTCGACGACGCCTAGGCGGGAGCTATGTACCTCACAGTTGCGCCAGGTCGTCGAGCGCGCGCTGAGCACAGGGGCGCTGAGGAGCTCGAAGCGGGTCTCGATAAATCGCGCATACCGAACATCGGTGTTGTGTGCGTTACAGCGGAGAAATTCGCAGAGCTCAAACGATGAGCCGGCGAGGTTGAACGCTTCAAGGTCGCACCCGTCGAAACTGAGCGCCTCGTAGCTCCCGCGGTCGTGCAACTCGCTCTCGGTACCTGAGGCGAGGGTGTGCAGGTTGAGTGGCGTGAGCCGAGGGGCGATGGGGGCTTTGGTCATGGGAGCATCGTACGGGGTGCCTCTGACACTTTTCTAGCGCACAGCACACCGTTTGCTGCTACTCGTTCTTGCCGTCAACACTGCCAGCGGGCAGTGAGCCCCCGAGGGTACAGTTGTACGGGTACATGAGTGGCGCTGGGCGCCCAGCCGTTCAAGGGGAGAGTGGGTCAACGTGAGCTATCCGGCAACACCAGACGATATTCAGCGGTTTAAAGACGCGTTCCGATTGCACCCAGCGGGCGTCGCGCTCGTAGCGGGCAACACCGCTGAAGGTTTGGTCGGGCTGACGCTCTCGAGTATTGCTTCGGTCAGCGCTGATCCGCCCGTGCTCTCGTTCTCAGTGACGCGCTCGACGGGAAGTGCGGGAGGCATTCTCTCTGCTGGCACCTTCGTGGTGCACTTCTTGACTGACGAGCAAGCCCAGCTCGCGATGAACTTTGCGCGCACGGGTTCACCACGGTTCACCGAAGAGCAGGGGTGGCAGACACTGCCGACCGGCGAGCCGTACCTGCCGAGCGCCTCGATGGCGCTTCGGTGCACGATTCGAGAGACCCTTCCCGTGGGCCCATCGGTGCTCATTCTGGCAAACGTGCTCGACACGTATCAGGGCGAGCCTGCGACACCGCTCATCTACCGAGACCGCACGTTCTTCTCTGGCGAAGGCCTCGAGGCATTGTCTGTCGAGTAAGGGCCGTTACAGGCGAAACGAGTCGACGACCTGGGCAGCGGTACGCACTTCGGTGAGCGCGCCAATGCCCATGCCAGCGTTGACCGGGCTCTCGCGAATGACCCGCTCTGGAAAGCGTTCGGGCCATGGCAACCCCAGCGCGATGTCGAACTCCCGCGTGATGTGAGTGTCACCCTCGCCAGCTGCGAGCAGCGTAGCGCGGTTCGTGTCGTTCGTGAGCGACTCGGGACATGCGGTGAATGCGGTGCCTATCCAGCCTCCTGCCGCGCCCTGGCTCATCGCGGCGGCTAGGTCGTCTCGGGTTGAGATCGCTCCAGCCGCGAGTACCGGTACTCGGCCCGCAACCCTGTCGAGCACGGAAGTGAGGAGCGAGTCACGGTCATGCTCAGGGGCTCCGTGACCGCCAGCTTCGAGGCCGCGCGCCACGACCGCGTCAATGCCACTCAGGACCGCCTGTTCGGCCTCTGCTGCAGTGGCGACCTGCGTTACTGTAGCGATGCCAAGGTGATTGGCGCGTGCGATCCACTCGGGAGCCTCGGCGCCAGCTGAAAAATCACCGAAGCTCACCGAGAGCAGCGTAGGTCGTGCGTCGAGGGCACGGTCGAGCATGGATGGGTCTTTAGCGATGCCCCAGTCAACGAGGCCAATGCCAAAACGGCCGTCGCCTCCTGCACCACGGTAGAGAGCGAGCTCACGGGTGAGCGCCTCGAACGAGCCAGAGCTGCCCATCCCGAGCGTGCCAAGCGCACCAGCTCTCGACACTGCCGCAGCGAGCCTTCCACCTGCAACCCCTCCCATTGGGGCATTGATGATGGGAACGTCTGCTCCGAGTCTCTGCCACCAGGATGCATGCAATTGACTGAACATTGGGCGACTCCTTCGTTATGTTTGGAGGGCTCCGAGACGATCGCCGAGTTCGGCAACGAGGGCGTCAAGGCCTCTGTTGCGGCGCTCGAGCAGGGCAGCGAGCTGGGCGATCGATGTGTCAGAGGGGTCTCGTTCAACCTCGAGCGACAGATCACGAATTTCATCGAGGTGAGCCGCCGCATCGGCGCTGTGTAGCAGCAAATCTTGGTGATCATCGCTGGAAGCCAGGAACGTCGTCCACGTGCCGAGCGCCGCAGAGAGCTTGCGGCGCTCATGGAGCACGTCAACGCGCAGCGCGTGCAACTCGGAGGCGAGATCTTGCGCCCCAGCATCGACGCGCAAGTGGAATGCAACGATGTGGCCACGGCTGATCTCGCTCTCGCTCTCATCAGCGATGCCGTGCAGCAGTTCGGTGAGAGCGAGCCGGGTTACAGGGGCCCAACGCCTCGCATTTGAGCGTGCGAGCACCTTATCGATCACGAGCACCGTGAACAAGAACGTCACAAACCCCGCGACGATGCCACCCACAATAACGAGTTCTTGCCAAAACGTTGTGCGAATATCGAGCCACAGCACCACAACGATGAGGGCCGTCGCGAGCACAAAGGTTACGATTTCAAGCGCTCTGCGTTGAACCTGCTTCGGGTGTCGCACGGTCGTGCCTTTCTGCTACAGGAGTGAGGCGGCTGCCTCGTCAAGGTACCAGGTCACGTTTGAGTGGCGGCGCAGAACGCTGCCGGGCAGATCAACCGATTCAGGCCCTTTCAAAGCTGCGGCAACAGCGGGAGCCTTCGCCTCGCCGGTCGCGACAACGATGAGTTCACGGGCCTCGAGAATGGTGCCGAGACCCTGTGTAATGGCCTTCGTGGGCACCTGAGTGATGCTGTCGAAGAAGCGAGCGTTGTCGGCAATTGTTTCAGGCATGAGGTCGATTTCGCGCGTGCGCGAGTCGAAGGGAGAGCCTGGTTCGTTGAAGCCTAAGTGCCCATTGCGCCCAATGCCAAGAATCTGCAGGTCAATGCCACTGGCAGCTTGAATAGCCTCGTCATATTCGAGTGCATTGGCAGCAACATCGCCCAGGCCACAGGGCACTCGCACGAGGCTCGGGTTGAGCCCAATAACCTCGGTGGCATCGCGTGCGATGACGCTATGGTAGCTCTCGGGATGCTCAGTCTCGAGGCCGCTGTACTCGTCGAGAGCGAAACAGACGACGTGATCCATCGCGATGCCGCGTTCTTTGGCAACGGCTGCCCACCCTTGATAGACCGGAATCGGTGATGAGCCTGTCGCGAGACCGATGACAGGGTCAGGCTTGCCCTCGATGACGGCCACGATCTGCGCACCCGCAGATTTGCCGAGCTCGGCTAGCGACTGAAACACCTGAATGGTCACGGTGAACCTTTCTGATAAGGGAGTGCAGACGGTTCGTTCCTGCACGATCTTGCACTCCATAGCCTAGATGGATTTGGCTGGGAAGTGACTCGTGCAACACCGGGCGCCACTCGAAAAGGCGCACCTTCTGTGCGGTAAGTGTTTCCTTGCGTTTCAGGGCAGGGTGATAGTGTGGCCGTGAATTCTTGTGACTCAAGTTCGGGGAGACTATGTCAAACACTACGCTGAAGACCTCTCGTCGAGGCGCCTGGAAACGCCGCCTCGGGGCGATAGCGATCTTCTCGGTGATGGCAACCACCATTGCTATTCCTCACATAGAAACACCTGCATACGCTGCGAACGATGATCTCGACCTGCCCACTTGGGCTGACGTGCAGAAGGCAAAAGACGACACTTCGGCGGGCAAGAAAAAGATTGGCGAGATCGAAAGTCTCATCAAAGAGGTTGAGAACCGGGTTGAAGAAGCGCGGATGCGTTCAGCAGATGCTTCTCAGATAGCGGTCGAAGCCCAGCAAGAGTATGAGCGTGCGCACGCTCAGGCTGAGGAGCTTGAGAAGCAAGCATCTGAAAGCCAGAAGAAAGCAGAGGAAGCAGCCGAGCAAGCTGCGGCACTCGTCTCGCAGATGTATCGCTCTGGCGGCATTGACCGCAACGTTGAGCTCTTTCTCGAAACCGACGGCGATACTGCCGATGCTTTGCTTGATCGACTCGCGATGATGTCGAAAGCAACCGAACGAAACACCTCGATTTCGCAAGAAGCCGAGCATGCCATGAACAACGCAAAGCAGCTTGGCGAACAGGCTGAAGACGCGCAAAAAGAGCGTGAGCGTTTGCACGACGTTGCCGAGAAAGAGGCGATGCAGGCTGCTCAAGCGGTCGAAGTCGAGCGCCAGAACCTCTCGAAACAGGAGGAGCAGGAGAAAGTGCTGAAAGCACAGCTTGCTGCTCTCAAAGATACCGAGACAAAAACAGTTGATGGTTACCAGGAACGTCTGCGCGTTGAAGAGGAACGTCGTCGTGCCGCTGAAGAAGCGGCACGAAAAGCAGCTGAAGCACGACGTCTTGCCGAGCAAGAAGCCGCGCGTAAGGCTGCGGAGCAGGCCGCTCAAAATGGTGGCGGCGGTGGCGGTGGCGGGAACACCGGTGGCGGCAACACTGGCGGTGGAAACACCGGGGGTGGCGGCAATACTGGCGGCGGCAACACCGGTGGCGGCAACACTGGCGGTGGTAACACCGGCAGCAGTGGCTGGGTGCACCCTCTTGGCGGAGCTGGCTACCGAGTCTCGACCGAGTGGATGGGCTACTACGGCCACACCGGTATCGACCTGGCAACTCCGGCATGGACGCCGATTTATGCCGCCGCGAGCGGAACCGTGGTGCTCTCGGGCTGGTGGTACGGCTGCGGTAACGCGGTGCGCATCTCACACGGAAACGTGACAACGAGTTATTGCCACATGGTGCAGTCGCCTGCGGTCTGGGTGGGCGAGAACGTAGGCGCAGGCCAGATCATTGGCTATGTTGGCACGACCGGTAACTCAACCGGTAACCACCTGCACTACGAGACCATGGTCAATGGGATCTACACCAACCCGCGCTACTTTATGAGCGATCGTGGAATCTGGTTCTAGAGGCGCCGCTTGAGACGGCTAACACCCGAGACATACGCACAGCGCCCCGGTTCACGAAGAACCGGGGCGCTGTGCGTATGTCTCGGGCAAACCGTGCGCATGAGCGCTGGTTGCCCGCGGTAAAGCCTGTTACGCCGTCTTGGCGCGCTCGATCGCCTCAAGAATAAGCTGCTCTGCGTCAGCCGCAGTGCCCCAAGCATCGACCTTGACCCACTTGCCGGGCTCGAGGTCTTTGTAACGCTCGAAGAAGTGCTCGATTTCTTTGCGGGTGTACTCGGGAATGTCGTTCACATCTTGAATGTGGGTCCAGCGAGGATCTTTGTGCTGCACGGCGATGACCTTGTCGTCGCCCCCAGCTTCGTCGCTCATGCGCAGCACGCCTACGGGGCGTACCTTGATGCCAACACCGGGAAAGACGGGGTAGTCGAGCAGCACGAGAACGTCGAGCGGATCGCCGTCTTCGCCCAGGCTGTTCTCGAAGAAGCCGTAGTCTGCCGGGTATACGAAGCCGGTGTACAGAACGCGGTCAAGGTATACGCGCCCGGTCTCGTGGTCGATCTCGTACTTGTTGCGGCTTCCCTTAGGAATCTCTACTACCGCATCGAATTCAGCCATGCTGGCTCCTCTCGAATCGTGAACAAACACCATAAGAGTAGCCGATAGCGGTACCTTAGATGCATGAGTACTGCTCCAAATGATCGACTTCCCAGGCTGACACCGGCGGTTGCCGAGACCCGTCTCGCGGTTCGAGAGGCCCTCGACGAGGCCGCCTTGCCCGCTCAATCACTCGTCTTGGTGGCCCTTTCGGGCGGCCCAGACTCGTTTGCTTTGGCCGCTGCCTCGGTCTTCGAGGGTGAAAAAGCTGGCCTGCGCGTTGGCGCCGTGATCGTCGACCACGGGCTCCAGGCTGAGTCGGCTGAGGTCGCAGAGAAGACCGCGACGCTCGCACGAAACCTTGGCCTTGACCCGGTCATCGTGACCCGCGTAGAGGTAACTGACCACAGTGATGGGCCTGAATCAGCCGCCCGCTCTGCGAGGTACACGGCGTTTCGCAACGCAGCCCGTGAAACGGGAGCGGTGCGCATTTTTCTCGGGCACACGAGAGATGACCAGGCAGAGCAGGTACTCCTTGCCCTTGCACGCGGATCAGGCTCGCGTTCGCTCGCCGGCATTCCCCCAAAGCGCGGGCTGTTTGTTCGCCCGATCCTCGGCGTCTCAAGCCAGACCACCGCTCAGGCGTGTGAAGACGCGGGCATTGACCCCTGGCAAGATCCGCACAACGAAGATCCGGCGTACACCAGGTCACGGGTGCGCCACCGCGTGATTCCCGTGCTTGAGGCAGAGCTTGGGCCCGGCATCGTCGATGCGCTCGCTCGCACCGCCGAACTTGCGCGCGAAGACAGTGAGGCGTTCGACGAGATGATCAGTGAGATCATCGAAGAGATTGTTGAGCCAGCTGAAGCGGGCATTGCGGTGCACTCTGGCGCGCTCTTTGCGAACCCCGCAGCGCTGCGCAACCGCATCATTCGCTACGTTGCCAAAGCCGAGTTTGGTGTGCAGCTCACCCGACAGCACACACTTGAGGTTGCTAAGCTCGTGACCGACTATAAAGGCCAGGGTGCGTTGCACCTGCCCGGCATTCGCGTGAAGCGCGAGGGCGCATACATCGTGATGAGCGCGGCGCCCGGGGCAGAAGACCACCCGGGAACGATCCTCTAGGAAGAAGGAACGCATGGATTCAGAGCAACTGTCGGGCGAACTCGCGACAATTCTGTATACCGAGGCCCAGCTTAAGGCACGGCTCGAAGAGCTGGCCCGTGAGATTGAAGCCGACTACCCGGGTGAGCCACCGCTGCTCGTTGGGGTGCTCAAGGGCGCGATCATGGTTATGGCTGACCTCTCACGCGAGCTGCGCTTTCACGCTCAGATGGACTGGATGGTTGTCTCGTCGTACGGGGCAGGAACGAAGTCGAGCGGCGTTGTGCGCATCTTGAAAGACCTCGACGCTGACATTACTGATCGTGACGTGCTCATTGTCGAAGACATTGTTGAGTCGGGGCTCACGCTTTCATGGCTCAAAGAAAACTTCTTGAGCCGCGGGGCACGCTCGGTCAAGATCGTGACGATGCTTCGCAAACCCGAGCTCGCAAAGGTTGAAATCACGGTTGATTATGTTGGCTACGATATTCCGCCAGATTTCGTGGTCGGGTACGGGCTCGACTATGCCGAGGACTACCGAAACTTGCGTGACGTTGCGGTATTGGCACCGCATATGTACGAGAAAAAGTAACGTTCGGTTCGCCTACGGCAGAACTCCAGCAGATTTCCATGCCCGGCGGGGTAATCTCGAAACTATTACCCGCCGGGCATATTCGTTGACGAAAGGCGCTCATCTTGGCCGAAACAACACAGGGCAAAGGCAAGCAGCTCTTTAAAGGGCCGCTCATTTATTTCATCCTTGCGCCCCTCATTGTGCTGCTCGGATGGTCGCTGCTGGCCGGCGGAGGCATGAAAGAGGTCTCGACCCAGGACGGTCTTGCCTACATCACCGACGGCAAAGCCAAGAAGGTCACCATGATCGATGGTGACCAGCGAGTGAACGTTGAACTCACGAAGGCCGACAAAAAAGACGGCAAAGAGGTCTTCTTCTACTACGTTTCGCAGCGAGGAGACACCGTCGTTGAGGCGGTTACCGACGCCAAACTTAAAGACGGCTACACCGACGAAGTGCCGAAGCCGAATCCGTGGCTCTCGATGCTCGGGTTCCTCTTCCCGCTGTTGCTCATTGGTCTCTTCTTCTGGTGGATGCTTTCATCGATGCAGGGCGGCAACAAGGTCATGCAGTTCGGCAAGTCGAAGGCGAAGCTCATTGCCAAAGAGACGCCGCAGGTAACTTTTGCTGATGTTGCCGGGGCCGACGAGGCCGTCGACGAGCTGCACGAGATCAAAGACTTTTTGCAAAATCCGACCCGGTACGAAGCAGTCGGCGCCAAGATTCCGAAGGGTGTGCTGCTCTACGGCCCTCCCGGCACGGGTAAGACGCTGCTCGCGAGGGCGGTCGCTGGCGAGGCTGGCGTGCCTTTCTACGCAATTTCGGGCTCAGACTTCGTCGAGATGTTCGTCGGCGTTGGTGCGAGCCGTGTGCGTGACCTGTTTAAAGAGGCGAAGCAGAATGCCCCGGCCATTATCTTTGTCGACGAAATCGACGCGGTCGGCCAGCGCCGCGGCCAGGGCATGGGCGGCGGTCACGACGAGCGCGAGCAGACGCTAAACCAGCTGCTCGTTGAGATGGACGGCTTCGAACCAGGCATCAACATCATCATGATCGCCGCGACGAACCGCCCAGACATGCTTGACCCTGCACTTCTGCGCCCAGGCCGTTTCGACCGCCAGGTCGGCGTTGACGCGCCCGATATGAAGGGCCGCCTACAAATTCTCGAGGTGCACGCAAAGGGCAAACCGCTCTCGAAGAACGTTGACCTTGAGGTCGTCGCCCGAAAGACCCCAGGCTTCACCGGTGCCGATCTCGCGAACGTGCTCAACGAGGCGGCGCTGCTGACCGCTCGCTCCCACGCACAACTCATTGACAACCGTGCACTCGACGAGGCAATCGACCGCCTTGTTGCAGGGCCCCAGCGACGCACGCGCATGATGAATGATCAAGAGAAGCTGGTCACTGCCTACCACGAGGGCGGTCACGCGCTCGTCGCGGCCGCGCTGAACTACACCGACCCGGTCACGAAGATCACGATTCTGCCGAGGGGCAGGGCACTTGGCTACACCATGGTCATGCCGCTTGACGACAAGTACTCGGTGAGCCGCAACGAGCTGCAAGACCGCATCGCATACGCACTTGGTGGTCGAGTTGCTGAAGAGATCGTGTTCCACGACCCGACCACGGGCGCGGGCAATGACATCGAGAAAGCGACCTCAACGGCTCGCCAGATGGTGACCGATTACGGTATGTCGGCGACGCTTGGACCGGTCAAACTCGGCCAGGCTCAAAGCCCCTCATACCTTGGCGAGTTCGGCTCAAGCCGAGACTACTCAGAGGGCATTGCCGTTCAGGTTGACTCTGAAATTCGCGCCTTCCTCGAGCAAGCGCACAACGAGGCATATGAAGCGCTCAACCTCAACCGTGACGTACTCGATCGTCTCGCACTCGAACTACTCGAAAAAGAGACTCTCGATCACAACCAGATCGCTGAGATTTTTGCCGACGTGCAGAAGCTGCCAAAGCGTGAGGTGTGGCTCTCGAACGAAGACCGGCCTGTCTCGCAGCGCCCTCCCGTTGAGGTGCCTGAAGCGGTTCGCACCGATGGTGAAGCCGTGACGATTGCAAACCTCGACACCGATACCTCGAGCAAGCCGCAGGCACCGAAGGGTGTGGCCGAGCAGCAGGCTTCGACTGCCTCGGGTGAAGCTCCCGCAGGTGAGCAGCCTGAGGCTCACCCGCAGAGCGAAAACCCACCCGCTGCGAGCAGTGGTGGGGCTGTGCCGAAGAACCTCGGTGTGGTCGAAGACCCCGACACCGACTCGGGCCGGTAAGCGGTCTCGCATGGCGACCAAGGTGCTCGGCGTGCTCAACGTTACGCCAGACTCGTTTAGCGATGCGAACCGGTTTGCCGAGCACGAGGCCGCCGTGAAGCGCGGCATCGAGCTCGCGTCACTTGGCGCTTCGATCGTCGATGTTGGCGGTGAGTCGACGCGGCCGGGGGCAACGATGATCGGTGCCGCTGAAGAGCAGCGTCGGGTGCTTCCGGTCGTTCGCGACCTCGCCCGCGAGGGTATCTGCCTCTCGGTCGACACCTTGCGCGCGAGTACTGCCGAAGCCGCCGTGCTCGCTGGCGCACGCTACGTTAACGATGTCTCTGGCGGCGAGTACGACCCGGCCATGGTCGACACGATCGCGAGGCTCTCGGCTAACATCGACGGGGTTCACTACATCATCGGGCACTGGCGGGGTATTCCTGACCCAGAGCATGACCGCTCGAATTACGACGATGTTGTAGCCGAGGTTGCTGCGACGCTGAACGCAAACGCACAGCGGGCCCTCGAGGCGGGTGTCGCGCGCGAGAACATCGTGCTTGATCCCGGCCTCGGTTTCGATAAGACGGCAGAACAGTGCTGGGAGATCTTGCGCCGGCTCGACGAGATCACGGCCCTCGGCTACCCGGTGCTCATCGGAGCATCGCGCAAGCGAATGCTCGCTGAGATCGCAGGTGCCGATAAACCCGCCACCGAACGCGACCTCGCCACGAGCGTCGTGAGCGCTTTGAGCGCCAGGGCCGGAGCCTGGGGCGTTAGGGTGCACGACGTCGCAGCGACAGTCCAGGCGCTCGCGGTGACCGAGGCCTGGGGGAGTGCAGGCACCTCACCGACTCATGACGTGCCTCGCGCAGACCCGACACCCGTCACGAGAAGTGCGCTTAGCACGATTCGACTCACGGGGCTCGAAGCTTTCGCGCACCACGGGGTATTCGACTTTGAGCGGGCAAACGGCCAGAAGTTCGTTATTGACGCCGAGGTCGAGGTTGATCTCGCAGACACCGCCGACGACCTCAGCCGCACAGTGCACTATGGTGAACTCGCCGAGGCAATCGTTGCCTCGGTCGAGCGTGACCCGGTCGACCTCATCGAGACCGTTGCAGAACGTCTCGCGGGAGTCGCCCTCTCGTTCGCCGGGGTGCGGCGCACCACCGTTACGGTGCACAAACCAGAGGCACCCATCACGGTGCCCTTCCACGACGTTTCCATTACGGTCACGAGGGAGCGTGCACGATGAGCGCCACCCCCATGAAACAGCTGACCACGGTATTGCTTGCGTTCGGCGCGAATCTCGGCGACCGTGAAGCGACGATCCGCGAAGCTCAAATGATGATCGAGAACGCGGCAGGCGTGAGCGAGTTCAAAGCCTCTCCGCTGCGCGAGACGATCGCGTACAGAATTGAAGGCCCCGATCCCGAGGCGCCCAAGTATTTGAACGGCGTTGCGACCCTTACGACGACCCTTGGCGCGCACGAACTGCTCGATCTCGTGCAGAGCGTCGAGCAGCACCACGGTCGCACCCGGGAAGTCATCTGGGGTGATCGAACCCTCGACATTGACATCATCGTCTTCGGCGGCAAGGCCATCGCTGATGAACGGCTCCGGGTTCCGCACCCGCGTGCACACGAGCGCGACTTTGTGCTCTCGCCGTGGAATGACCTTGACCCCCACGCTGTGCTCATGGGGCACGGGCGCGTGAGAGACCTCCTTGAAGCAGCAGGAGACACCACGAATCCCTACGAAGGGGCTTCGGCATGAACCCCGAGGCGCGCAAGCTGAACCCCCTTACCCTCGTGGTCTTTGGCATCGTGGGCGCAGGTATCGGCCTGCTCCTGCAAACGTATCGCTCGGGCGTAGGGGTTGCGCCTTTTGCGCCGCCCCTTTCGTTGCCCGCTTCACTCCTCGTTATCGCGGTCTTGCTCATCGTGCTCGCTTTTCGGCTCAAGCGCGCGATTGTCGACACGCGCACGACCACGGTGAACCCCTTTCACGCAGTGCGGCTGCTGGCTGCCGCATGGGCATCGCAGTTTACGGGAGCGCTCTTCGCGGGCTTTGGGCTCGGCCTCTTCGTGATGATTGCGGGCCGAGTGACGCAGCTCGCTGCCGGGGTGTGGCTGCCCATGGGGCTCACAACCCTCACCGCTCTGGTGCTGCTCATCGCGGGGGTGTTCGCCGAACGGGTCTGCCGAATACCGCCTGATGACGGGGCCGAGAAGAGCGCGTCAGATGAGCGCACGGAAGGCCCAGAACACGGAACTGCGCAAGCATACGAACGGCCAAAAGACTAAACTAAGCCACGTGCAAACTCTTGAACCTCAATTTCAGTCAGACGCCCGTGAGTGGCAACGCGTTTCGCCGAAGTACGCCGTAGCAGATCTGCTCGTCAACCTCATCACCGGGGGCATCGTCATCGGCGTTCTCGTGTTTGTGTTCGCGGTCGCAGCCGATGAATGGCTCATCTGGTACACCCTCGCGGTTGCCGCGGTCACGATTATCGTGCTCATCTCGTCGGCGCTCGCGTTTCGCCGCGTGAAGGCCATCGGCTACATGCTGCGCGAAGACGACCTCATCTTCCGCCGCGGCATTATGTTCGAGCGCATCATTGCGGTGCCCTACGGCCGCCTTCAGCTCGTTGACGTCACCCGCGGCCCACTCCTGCGCATGCTCGGGCTCGCCTCGCTCAAGTTTGTGACGGCAGCGCCCGCAACCGGTGTGCAGCTTCCCGGCTTGAAAACGAAAGACGCCGAGCGGCTGCGCGACCAGCTCGTGGCACTCGCTGAGACGAGGCGGTCAGGCCTGTGACCCACGACGCTCACTCTGAGGCTCCCGAACCGGCAGCCGCCCAGGTTGCGGTCGAGCCAGACACCTGGCAAAGACTGCACCCGCTCACACCGATCATCGATGGCGGCCTCGTGCTTCTCATCGTTATCGGCGTCATCATCGCCAATATGCGCGACGCATTCATCAACCGTTTCGTCGGCAGCACGTGGAGTAACGAATACACGTCAGATGGTGAATGGGGCGAGCCAAGCTGGTTTGAGAGCAACATCATTCTCGTCGTAGCGCTCAGCGTGCTCGGCCTCATCATCATCGTGCTCGGCTTCGCCTGGCTCAGCTGGTTCTTCCACTCGTACCAGATCAACAGCAGCGCGGTCGAGATGCGTAAGGGCATTCTCTTTCGCAAGCACCGCAGGGCTCCGCTCGACCGTATTCAGTCGGTGAACCTGCAGCGTCCGCTCATCGCGAGGCTCTTCGGCCTCACCAAAATTCAGGTGCAGACCGGCGGATCAGACGGCGAGGTTGCCCTCGCATTCCTGTCGCACGGGGTCGCCAAAGACGTGCGGCAGCAGATCCTGCGCACGGCGGCCGCCGTTTCAGCGGGCAAGCCAGCGCCCGGAACAGAAGCCGCGAAGGAATCCTCGGGCAGTGCCCTCGCCGAGGAGCTTGACCGCCGCGCGCAAGAGTTCGTCGACGACGACATTGATTACGACGATGAGAACGCGGTCTCACTCGTACAGGTGCCAGCCGGCCGCCTTGTCGGCTCGATCGTGCTCAGCCACGAGGCGATATTCCTATACCTCGCCGTGATCCTGCTACCGTTCCTCGCGGCATCGCTCAGCTGGTACGTGCTCACTGCACTGATTCCCATCGTGATCGCCTTCGCTGGCATCTTGATTAGCCGCTTCAATAAGGGCTTCAACTTCACGATCTCGCAGTCGGGCAACGGTATTCGCACGGGATCGGGTCTCACCTCGACCTCGACCGACACGATTCCCAGGCACCGTATTCACGCGATCGACATCTCTCAGCCGCTCTGGTGGCGCCCCTTCGGATGGTGGCGCATTCGCCTCACGACCGCTGGCAGTACCGCCGCGAGCGCGGGCAATAGCAACCAGGGAGTGCTCGAAAACGTCGTCTTGCCGGTGGGCAAACGCGAAGACGTTCTCGCGATTGCCACGCTCATCTCGCCGCACCTGAGCGATCCTGGCGAACAGCACTGGGTGCTTGACGCGCTCGACGGGCCCGGAACCGGCTTCACGAAGGCCGGTCCGCGCTCTGCCTTGCTCCTACTCTTTGGGCGTCGCCGGGCCGGCATCTCGATTGCCCACGGTGACACGTTGAACGCCACCGTGCGCATTCGTCGGGGTGCCTTCACGAGGCATCTCGTCATGTTGCCGATCGCACGCGCGCAGTCGATCATGCTGCACCGGCCGATGGTGCATACTTGGCTCGGCCTCGCGACCATTGTGCTGCACACCGTCATGGGGCCCGTGAGCGCCCAGGTGCGAGGACTCGCCCGCAGTGATGCTCAGCAATGGTGGAACTATCTCGCGAACACCGCAGTGAGGGTTCAGCGCGGCGACGAGGCCCCGAGGCGCGCGCCCAGGCACGCGGCCGTGGAGGAGCCCGAACAGTGACGGGCGCTGCCGGGCGCCTCGGCATAGGCATCATCGGCGCGGGGCCTGTGGGTCCCGTGCTCGGCCGTGCACTCGCGGGCGCCGGGCACGAGATTCTTGCGATCAGCGCGGTGAGCGACGAAAATCGCGAGCGTGCAGAGGCACTCTTGCCGGGCGTTCCGATCCGCACCCCCGATGAAATCGTGCGTGACTCGCAGCTCGTGATCTTCGCGATACCCGCGGGTGAACTCGAAGCGCTCGTGCACGGGCTCACCGAAACCGGGGCGTGGCAGCCGGGGCAACTCGTCATGCACACCGCGGCAGCGTTCGGGTACGGGGTGTTTGCGCCAGCGATGCAGAGCGGAGTGATCCCGCTCGCGTTTCACCCCGCGATGGTGTTCAGCGGCACGAGCCTCGACCTGGCCAGGCTGCACGAGGCCACCGTCGCGGTCACGGCCCCCGCGCCGGTTCTGCCCATCGCGCAGGCACTCGCCGTTGAGATCGGTGCCGAGCCCGTGGTCGTGGCCGAAGAGGCCCGTGCAGAGTACGCCGACGCGACCACGGCACTCGGCGAGCTCACCGCCTCGCTTGCGAGGCAAACCGTTGCGACGCTCACCGACCTCGGGATCGAGATGTCGTCGCGAACCGTCGCGAGCATCGCGCGCGCGGCGCTCGACGAAGTCTTGCTTGAAGCCCCACGCGATGAGGGGCTGTAAGAACAGCTAGACTGGTCAGGTCTGATACCCAAGGCGTTACGCCCGACCTCAAAGGATGCCAGTGACTGACACGACTCAGCCAGAAGAACTGAATGCGAGCGAGTTCGAACAGGAAGTGTTCGAACAGAAAGCCGTACGTATGGCTAAGCGTGACAAACTCAACGCCCAGGGCGGCCTTGGCGGCGGGGCATACCCCGTTGCATTGCCCATCACGCACACGATTCCTGCGGTGCGCGCTGAGTTCGGCAAGCTCGAGGAAGAGGCCGATTCGCGCTCTGGCGTGACCGTCGGCGTTGCTGGCCGTGTTGTGTTTCAGCGCAACACTGGCAAACTCTGCTTTGCCGCGCTGCAGTCGGGTGACGGCACCCGCATCCAGGCGATGGTGAGCCTCGCTGAGGTGGGCGAAGAGTCACTCGCAAGCTTCAAAGAGCTCGTTGATCTGGGCGACCACCTCTTCGTCCAGGGCGAGGTCATCTCGAGTCGTCGTGGCGAGCTCTCAATCATGGTGACCGAGTGGCAGATCGCTTCGAAGGCGATCGCGCCCCTTCCCAACGTATACAAAGAACTGAACGAAGAGACGCGGGTGCGCCAGCGCTACCTCGACCTCATCGTTCGCGAGCAGGCCCGCGTGAATGTCGTGACGCGTGCACGCACCATGGCGAGCCTGCGTAAAACGTTCGCCGAGCGCGACTTTCTCGAGGTCGAAACCCCGATGCTGCAGGTCATGCACGGCGGCGCCGCTGCACGCCCGTTCGTGACTCATTCGAACGCGTTCGACACCGAACTCTTCCTGCGCATTGCTCCCGAGCTGTACCTCAAGCGTGCCCTCGTCGGCGGCATCGAGCGCGTGTTCGAGATCAACCGAAACTTTAGGAACGAGGGCTCAGACTCGACCCACAGCCCAGAGTTCGCGATGCTCGAGTCGTACGAGGCGTACGGCGACTACAACTCGATCGCAGACCTCACGCAAACGCTGATTCAGAACGCTGCGCTCGCGGTGAACGAGGGAACCGAGCGCGAGGGTTCGCACGAGGTGCTGTGGGCTGACGGAACGCTCTTCGATCTTGGCGGTAACTGGGATCGCATCTCGATGTACGGCACGCTCTCAGAGGCGCTCGGCCGCGAGATCACCCCCGCGACCCCCGTTGACGAACTGCAGCAGATCGCCGACACCGAGGGCGTTCAGGTGCCCCACGCCAACCACGGCAAGCTCGTCGAAGAGCTCTGGGAGCACTTCGTTAAGGGCGGGCTCACGCGCCCGACCTTCGTCATGGACTTTCCCGTCGAGACGAGCCCGCTCGTGCGCCAGCACCGCGACATCGAGGGCGTCGTCGAGAAGTGGGATCTATACATCAACGGCTTTGAACTCGCGACCGGCTACTCAGAGCTCGCCGACCCCGTGATTCAGCGGGAGCGCTTCGTCGAGCAGGCTGCTCTCGCGGCCCAGGGCGACGACGAAGCACACCCGATCGACGAAGAGTTCTTGCGCGCACTCGAGCACGGCATGCCACCCGCTGGCGGCATGGGAATGGGCATGGACCGACTACTCATGTCACTCACGGGCCTCGGCATTCGCGAAACGATTCTGTTCCCGCTCGTGAAGTAGCGCCGCAAGGCAATCGCCACCGTTCTTTTCAGGAAAGCCAGGTACAGTCACCACTATGGATGTCTTTTTAGATGGAGTGTGGGCGATCACGCCGACCCTGCTCATTGGTCTCTTCTTCGCATGGGTCTTGCGTCTGATCTTGCGTGCCGACCGGAGCGAACGCCGCGTGTTTCAAGACATTGAGAACGAAGAGCGCGCGAAGGCCGGCTTGCCGCCGAAACAGTAGCGCTTCACCGTCTCAACGCCGTCGCAGCCAAGCACCGCCTCACCGCGGGACGCTGGTTGCGGCGGCGTTTGCGCGTTTACGAGCGAAATTGGGCGCTCACGGCGTCGCGGCCTAGGTTACTATGGTGCATGGACATAGGGGCGTCGGTTGCCCACGAACTGGGCGAGGAGACGCTACACGGTGATACCTTTTGATATGCAGGGGCTGAGCTCATTCGCGCTTGCCTGGACCATCACACTTACGGTGGTCGACAACCTGCTTCGCATCACCGCGCTCTTCGTTGTGCCGCGCAACCGCAGACCAACCTCGGGCATGGCCTGGCTCATGGCGATCTTCTGGCTGCCGATCCCCGGCTTCCTGCTCTTTCTCGTGATCGGTAGCAACCGCCTGCCGAAGCACCGCACCGAGAAACAGGAGACGATTAATGGCCTCGTGACCGGCATCGCCGAACGCGAGAACAACAAGCTCGTCTCGAATCACGATGACCTTCCCGCCGCACTCGTGCCGGCGGTCAAGCTTGGTACGAGGCTCGGGGCCCAGCCGATGCTCTCGGGCAACGCGGCATCGATGAGCATCAACTATGAGCAGTCGCTGCTCGACATCGCGAAGGCGATCGACGAGGCCGAGACCTTTGTGCACATTGAGTTTTACATTCTCGCCCTCGATGACACCACTCGGGTGCTCTTCGACGCGATGCGTCGCGCAATCGAGCGCGGGGTAGAGGTGCGTGTGCTGCTCGACCACATCGCGTCGGTGCGCAACATGTACGGCAAAGAGACTCGCGAAGAGCTCGACGACATGAACGCGCAGTGGTCGTACATGCTTCCGGTTCGCCCGTGGCGCGGAGAGTACCAGCGCCCTGACCTGCGCAACCACCGCAAGCTCGCGATCATCGACGGCAAGGTCGGGTTTATGGGCTCGCTCAACATCATCGATGCCTCGTACAACCTCAAAAAGAACCTGCGCCGTGGGCTCCTCTGGCGCGATCTTATGGTTCGGCTCGAGGGCCCCGTCGTGCTCGGCCTCGAAGCGGTCTTCCAGGGCGATTGGTACATCGAGACCGGCGAGTTTCTCGAGCATCTTTCGCCGTTTGAAACCTTCGTTGACGACGAGACAAAGCAACCGGGTGATCTCGACTGCCAGATCTTGCCGAGTGGCCCCGGCTACGCGAACGAAAATAACCTGCAGGTCTTCGTTGCGCTGCTCTACACGGCCCAGCACCGTATCAGCATCACGAGCCCGTACTTCGTGCCTGACGGATCGATCATGAACGCGCTTCGGGCCGCGACCGCGCGTGGCGTCGAGGTTGAGCTGTTCGTGTCAGAGATCGGCGACCAGCCGCTCGTGTATCACGCTCAGCGCTCGTACTACGAGGAGCTGCTGCGTGCTGGCGTGCGAATCTTCATGTACAAGCCGCCGTTCATTCTGCACGCGAAACACTTCACGATCGACACCGAGGTCGCCGTCGTGGGCTCTTCGAACATGGATCAGCGCTCGTTCGGCCTCAACATGGAGGTCTCGATGATCGTGCACGGCACCGAGTTCGTGAGCGACCTCGACGAGGTTAATGACTACTACCGTGAGAACTCGCGCGAACTGCTCGCCGAGGAGTGGTCGCAGCAGCCCCTGCGTTCGCAGCTCTTCGACAACCTGGCTCGCCTCACGTCGGCGCTACAGTAGCCCGTTGCGGATCGCGGGTCGCGGCTCGCCGATTGCGTACTCGTGCCGGCGCGAGGCTATGCCTGCGGAGCTTGGCTCAGCAGATCGCCAACGTCGCAGTTCAAGGCCCGGCAGATGGCCGTGAGTGTCGTAAAACGAATCGCCTTGGCCCGATCGTTTTTGAGCACCGAAAGATTCACAACGCTCACCCCGACGAGTTCGCTGAGCTCGGTGAGTGTCATCCCTCGTGCCTCAAGCAGCTCATCGAGGTGGCAGCGAATCGCGTGAGTCTCTTCGGGTGGCACTAGATGAGCCCCTCACTGTCGCGCTGTAACCGCACACCCCGGGCCCAAAGCATCGCGACGAGCCCGAGTACCACGCCGAGCGCGAGCATCGGCCAGTCGGTGTCTTGCAAAGGGGAATAATGGCCTGCCACCAGCCACGACCCGGCCGCTGAAGGGGCCTCGCCGCTGCTCGGCAGGCCGAGCTCTGTGAGCGCGACCTCTGAGGCGAGCGCGGTGAACCACGGAATGACGACTGAGCCCACGAGGCTGAGACCAGAAATGACCGCGAGAAACACCTGCCCTGTGCGAGCAAAGGGGCGCTGGCCGACGAGGCGACGCGTGAGGGCGATGACTCCTAGGCACCCGGCGATGACGGTCGCAAAGGGAATCGCGGTTGCGACACCGGTCAGCACGCGGGGCAGAATGAGGGGCTCGAACCCCTCGACGAGCGCATCGTCGTGGGAGACGCGACTGCCCCCGATACCACTGAGTCCGGCAACCTCGTTCGTTTCGGGCATGGCAATGGCGGCTGTGAATGAGAATGATCCGTCGACCGGGCTTGTGACGCTCCAAGAGGTGACGAGCAGTGCGTAGAGCAGGGCGATGAACCCTACAATGCTTGCCGCGGTGATGAGTACGGTCGCGAGTGATTTCTGGATGATCATTAGACGAGTCCTTCGACTTCTTCTTGCATGCGCAGGGCCCTGGCGAGCGCGATATCGAGCAGGCCGAGCGAACACACGATAAAGAGAATAATTGCGTACCATGCCCACCATATGGCGCCGGCAGGGGTTTGTGAGCGAACGTCGAGGGCTGCTTCGACGCCGTTTGCGGCGAGGTGCCAGCAGGCGTAGGCGGTAGCCGCCCCGATTGCGAGCCCGAGGGTGAGGGTTCGCACGAGCCTGCTTGTCGCCCGAGAGAAGAAGGATCCGCGCAGGAATGTCCAGGCGATACCGCCCGTGCAGACGATGCCGCACAGACCCGTCAGGCACGCGACGATGATTGTGGCACCGAGCGCAATGGTCGAGAGCGGATTCAGCTGCGTGACGAGTACGTTGATCGTCGTGAGCGTTCCCGAGACCGGTTCGGTTGAGATCGCTCCTTCGGAACCGAAAGCGGTGAGGCCCTCCGCGGTTACTGCGGCGTCGTTGACGGGCAGTCGCCACATGATCCCGTCCGGTGTGAAGAAGCTGCGAAATGTTGTGACGGTGATAGTGATGACGCTCACAGCGGCGAGTACGCCCATGACGAGAATCGTGAAAACATCGGGCCGGAGCCTACGCTGCTGTTGGAACTCTGACTTCGTATTGTGTGACATTAGATGAGTCCTTCGGTTTCTCGGTGAAGCTTTGCGCCGACGGCGAATGCGTGAGCGGTAATGGCACCCACGATGGCAAAGAAGATCCACGGCAGAACCGAGAATGAGACTGCCTGCGTGAGTTCGCTGAGCCCTGCCCATCCGTGCCCGCTGTCGAAACCTCCGGCTCCTGACCCGACTCCCGTACCGATTCCCGCTCCGATTCCCGTGCCGATTCCCGTGCCGGTTCCCGCGACGGTTCCCGCGACGGTTTCGACCGCCGTCATGAAGGTGAGCATGGGTTGTGCGATAAAGGTCATGAGGGCAATGATCCACGTCGCGCCGATTGCCACAGCGGTACCTCGGCTGAACACGCTGCCGCGCAGCACATTTCGTGCGACGAAGCCGAGGCCCACCGCGATGCCGATGATGCCGACGATCAAGAGTGCCGGTCCTGCGATCGCGGGTGCCAAGGCCGATGCGGGCAGGTCGCTGACGGTGAGTGAGATGCTTTCGACCGTGGCGGTGACCCCGGAGCTGAGCGTTTGCGGGCTGGCCCCGAGCACCTCGGTTTTCACCGCTACCTCACCCGTGCCGACAATCTCGACGATGCGGGCGACGCTCACAGCAACCCCCGCAGCCGCCCCGAGCACGCCAAGCCCGAGAAACGCCCACAGCGAGACCCGGTCGGCCGCGCCGAGATGGTGGGTTACTTCTGCCGCGACCGTCGCCTTCGTTTCGGCGTCCTGTCTGTGCTGCCGCATGTTATCTCCATATCGATATTCGATAATAACGTTAATCGATATGTTGGCGGATCGCTGGCCGTCCTGTCAACCCCGAATGTTGTCGCGCCTCCTTCGTTTATTGGTGGGCTTATTGTTGCTTGTTGCTTGTTGCTTGTTGCTTGTTGCTTGTTGCTTGTTGCCGACGTGCTTGCTGGGGCTGGTAGCACGTTGACGTTTTTGTGCTCGGGTTTTGAAGATCTACTTGACGAAAGGCAGGGTGTTTTCGGCTGCACACCCTGCTTTTACGTCAAGCAGCGTCTGAAATAGCAGGCACAGAGGCGCGACAGGGTACTGGTAAGGACTTGCGCGGGTTCGACTTGCTCGGGTTCGACTTGCGCGAACTGGACTTGCTCGAGTTCGGGCGGCTCGGTTCTTGCCGTCAGTTACGGAAGGGCAGTGGTGAGCCTACGAATAAACCCCTGTGGAGCTCGAAGGTCACGAGCGGTCGCACGCAACACCCTCCAGCCAGCTGCGATCATCAGCTCGTGCCGCTCGACGTCGAAACGCGCTTGCTCCTCGCCACCGCTGAAGTGATACTGGCCCTCGTATTCGATCGCTACCCGGAACGTCGGGTAGCCAAGATCTGCGTGCAAGGTGAGGCCTTCAACCTCAATGGTGCAGTTGACTTGAGGCTCCGGCAGCCCCGCTTCACGAATACGTAGACGCAGTGCGCTTTCCGCCGGAGAATCGACGGGCCAACGAAGTAAGGGAAGAGCCGCGGCTCGGGCAACCGAGCCGACCGATCTTTGATGCTGTGCGGAAGCGCCATAGAGATCGGCGAGCGTCGCCAGAGGTGGGGAACGTTGGCCGCCGCCTCTGTCCATACGCTGCCCTGTAAGCAGAGCATCGCCGAGAGCAACGAGTCGCTCATGACTGACCCTGCCCGCGAGCATGCACCACGTATCGGCCGGTGAGGTTACCGGAAGCCCCGCAACTCGATAAACCTCAATAGTTTCAGGCCGGACCGAGTGGCCTGCGACTCCCACCCGACGCAATGCACGGGCTGGAAGCTCGGTAACGATATCGATGGGCGGCGGGTTGCGTGCGCTCCGTTCTCGTGTTTGCGGCAGGGGAAGCCCGTAGAGTTCGGCAGCAGTGAAGCGGGAAAACGCATCTGCCGGCCTCAGTACTGGCAACAGCGCTCGGCAGCGCAGTTCGAGTGAGTGCAACGGCATAAGTGATGGATTCACGACAATGCCATGGGAAGCTCGCGGCATATCTTTACTCTGAACGCGGCCTTTCGTTGCACCTCGCGAGATCACCTCAGAGACTCGCAGCGCGTCTGCGTCGAAATGAGGGAAAGGAGCACGTCGGTTCATCGTGGTTCCTACGATGCCGTAACCGTTGGTGTGGGTTCGCTTATTAACAAACTCAGCGGTACTTATGGTGCTGTGAACGGTGAATGTCTTGCAAGTTTTTGGGGTGGGGGGCATCGCAAAGGATATTGCTCACCCTTTTACAGATCCTTGCTTTTGCGCATTCTTGCGAAGTGAGTATCGGTAATATCTGACGCCCTTTTGGAAAGGTTTCTCTTATTCGAAGCGATGTATTGCCGGGGAATGGGTTGTGCTCGCCGAAAGCTACGTGCTGCCCCATAAAGTCTGATTTGTTTGACGAAAAGCAGGGTGTGCGCTCGAAAACACCCTGCTTTTCGTCAAGTAAACGGCGAAAAGGTGAGCAGAGGTGCCGCGAGGCGCAAAAGAGTGCCACGGCTCGTTGAAGGCATGCCGTGCGGCGCAACAGAGCGTCACGGGTTGCAACACCATGCCATTGCGCACTGCAGAGGGTCAGCGGGCGCTGGAGGGTGTTAGCGGCCGCGGCAGAATTACAGCGGGCGCGACAGCGCAAGGCGGCCTGCGCCACAGGGCGTCTGCGCTCAGCGTCGGTTGTGGCAGCAGCGCGGCCAGCCTGCCCAAGCCCGAAGTCGAAAGCGCCAAGCGCCAAGCGCCAAGCACCGAAAGCCCCGATCACGCCGACGGCGAACATTTGCCCACGAAGCAGGTCTAGCCCGTACGCTGGTGGCATTGGGAGACGTGTACGTTGCACGTCGCGACGAGGAGAAACACATGTTCGAGAGATTTACCGACCGCGCACGCCGCGTTGTCGTGCTCGCGCAAGAAGAAGCGAAGTCGCTCAACCACAACTACATTGGCACCGAGCACATTCTTCTGGGACTCATTCAGGAGGGCGATGGCGTCGCCGCGAAGGCGCTCGGTGAACTCGGCATCTCGCTCGACGCTGTGCGCGAGCAGGTCATTGACATCATCGGCCAGGGGCAGCAGCCGCCGGCCGGCCACATTCCGTTCACACCGCGCGCCCGCAAGGTGCTCGAGTACTCGCTGCGCGAGGCTCTGCAGCTCGGCCACAACTACATTGGCACCGAGCATATGCTGCTCGGCCTGCTGCGCGAGGGCGAGGGCGTTGCTGCCCAGGTGCTCATTAAGCTTGGCGCCGATCTCAACCGTACCCGCCAGACCGTGATTCAGATGCTCTCGGGCTACCAGGCGGGCAACAAAGAGACGGTCTCGGTCGGCGCGACCGAGACGCCCACCCAGGAGAAGGGCTCGAAGGTGCTCGACAACTTCGGGCGCAACCTCACCCAGGCAGCCCGAGACGGCAAGCTCGACCCGGTCATCGGCCGCGAAAAAGAGGTCGAGCGAGTCATGCAGATTCTCTCGCGCCGCACGAAGAACAACCCGATCCTGATCGGTGAGCCCGGCGTTGGTAAGACTGCCGTCGTTGAGGGCCTTGCGCAGGCCATCGTGCGCGGCGAGGTTCCCGAGACGCTGAAAGACAAGCAGCTCTACGTGCTTGACCTCGGCTCGCTCATCGCCGGCTCACGGTACCGCGGTGACTTCGAGGAGCGCCTCAAGAAGGTTATGAAGGAAATTCGTGACCGCGGCGACATCATCATCTTCATTGACGAGATTCACACGCTCGTCGGTGCGGGTGCAGCCGAGGGCGCGATTGACGCAGCCAACATCCTGAAGCCCATGCTCGCGCGTGGTGAGCTGCAGACCATTGGTGCGACGACGCTTGACGAGTTCCGCAAGCACTTCGAGAAGGATGCCGCGCTTGAGCGACGCTTCCAGCCGATTCAGGTCAACGAGCCCTCGATTCCGCACTCGATCAACATTCTCAAGGGCCTGCGTGACCGTTACGAGGCACACCACAAGGTTTCGATCGCTGACGACGCGCTCGAGGCGGCGGTAACGCTCGCTGACCGGTACGTGCAAGATCGCTTCTTGCCAGACAAGGCTATCGACCTGATCGACGAGGCAGGCGCCCGCCTGCGTCTCTCGATTCTGTCGAGCCCGCCCGAGCTGCGCGAGTTCGACGAGCGCATCGCGGTCGTTCGTGCCGACAAAGAGAAGGCAATCGAAACGCAGGACTTCCAGAAGGCAGCCGAGCTGCGCGACGAAGAGAAGAAGCTTATCAACGAGCGCCTGCGCCGTGAGAAAGAGTGGCGCAAGGGTGAGGTCGAGACCGGCGGCATCGTCGACTCGGGCCTCATCGCCGAGGTGCTCGCAAACGCGACCGGCATTCCCGTGTTCAAGCTGACCGAAGAGGAGACCGCGCGTCTTCGCTTCATGGAAGAAGCGCTGCACCAGCGCGTCATCGGCCAGAATGAGGCGATCTCGGCGCTGTCGAAGTCGATCCGCCGCCAGCGTGCTGGACTCAAAGATCCGAAGCGCCCCTCGGGCTCGTTCATCTTCGCCGGGCCCACGGGCGTTGGTAAGACCGAGCTTGCGAAGGCACTCACTGAGTTCCTGTTTGACGACGAAGATGCGCTCATCTCGCTCGACATGTCAGAGTACGGCGAGAAGCACACCGTTTCGCGCCTGTTCGGTGCCCCTCCCGGGTTCGTCGGCTTCGAAGAGGGCGGCCAGCTCACCGAGCGCGTGCGCCGCAAGCCATTCTCGGTCGTGCTCTTTGACGAGATCGAGAAGGCTCACCCCGATATCTTCAACTCGCTGTTGCAGATTCTTGAAGAGGGTCGCCTCACCGACGGTCAGGGCCGCGTAGTCGACTTCAAGAACACCGTCATCATTATGACCACGAACCTCGGTTCGAAGGGTATCGCCGGTGGCCCCGTCGGCTTCCAGGTCGAGGGCAACGAGGCGGCAACCTACGACATGATGAAGGGCAAGGTGATGGAAGAACTGAAGAACCACTTCAAGCCCGAGTTCCTGAACCGTGTCGACGACACCATCGTGTTCCCGCAGCTGTCGAAGGAAGAGATTCTGCAGATCGTGCACCTCTTCATCAAGAGCCTGCGCGACCGTCTGCTCGATCGCGGCATCGACATCGAGGTTTCAGAGGCTGCTCGCCAGCACCTCGCCGACAAGGGCTACGACCCATCGCTCGGCGCAAGGCCGCTGCGCCGCGCCGTGCAGCAGCTCGTCGAAGATCCGCTTTCAGAGATGATCTTGAATGCCGAGCTCGTGTCGGGTGACACCGTGAAGGTCGACTTCGTTGAGAACGAGCTCACCTTCGTCGTTGAGCACGGGGCCGAGCGTGACGCGGGTGCTGTGAGCGCCTCGAACGCCGCGGCAACCGCTTCGACGGCAGCAACGCCCGACGTTATCTAACGCGACACTGAAAACGCCCCTGGTCTTAAGGCCGGGGGCGTTTTTCGTTGCATGAAGACCGGGTTAGACTGGAGTGATGAATACCGAGATCATCATTCGTCCAGCCCGCACGACTGACGTGCGCAAGATCAGCGAACTGATGGAGCCCCTCGTTGCCAGGCGAATTCTGCTCGGTAAAGATCTCGTCGTGCTGTATGAGCAGGTGCAGGAGTTTCTCGTTGCCACTGACCAGGAGGGCGAGATCATCGGGTTTGGTGCGTTGCACCCGATGTGGGAGCACCTGGGCGAAATTCGCACGATCGCGTCGGTCGACTCGTGGCTTGGCAAGGGCGTCGGGAGCGCGCTCATGCGTGGCCTCGAAGTGAAAGCGCGCGACCTGGGCCTCTCGAAGCTCTTTTGCCTGACCTTCGAGACCGAGTTCTTCACCCGTCACGGTTTCACACCGCTCGACGAAAACGACACGCTCGTCGAGGCCGATGTCTATGCCGAACTCCTGCGCTCGCCCGACGATGGCGTGGCCGAGTTTCTCGACCTTGCGCGCGTGAAGCAGAACACCCTCGGCAACACACGCATGCTCAAACGTATTTAATCAGCCTGCGCGGGTAGTCTGTCGTTCATGAGCGAGCCCTACGACCACAGCGACCCCGAGACGGGCACACCAACGCGCCTTCCGGCGAAGGTCTACCGCCGGCGACGTGTTGCGGTTGTGGCGGGTTTGCTCGCGGTGATCGTGATCATCGTCATGCTCGTGGTGGGCCCGCAGGGGGTTGCCGGTTGGTTCGGCGGTGGCGAGAAGCCCGAGCAAGCCGACTCGCAAGGCAGTGAGCAAAGCGCTGAGGCGAAGCCCAAGGGCGATAAGACATCGCCGAAGGATGCCGCGAGCTGCGACATGAAACAGGTTGCGGTCGAAGCAATTACCGACCAGTCGAGCTACGATTCGGGCGAATCACCCCAGTTTTCGCTGCGCGTGACAAACCACAACGATGTGCCGTGCGACCTCGACCTCGGTACGAAGACGATGGGTTTCGTGGTGACGAGCGGGGGCGAAACCTACTGGGATTCTCGCCACTGCCAAACGAACCCCGAGACGACGCTCGTGCGCATGGAACCCGACCAGTCGCTCGAAACAGAGGCATTGCCTTGGAACAGAACGCGAAGCACTCCCGAGACCTGCGACTCTGAACGCCCGGTGGCTCCTGGTGGCGGCGCTTCGTACCACCTCACGGCCGAAATCGCGGGCGTCGAGTCACCCGAGTCTGCCCAGTTTCTCATGTACTGACCCCGGTTTGCGTTGAAAGCAGCGGATCGCTGCCAAGCAGAGAGAAGCCCAGCTATTCGCAGGCTTACGCCCGACGAATTCCCCGGAACGCTCGATTAGACTAAACGATCGTGACGATGACTTCTTTAGCGGCAGCAGTGAGCACCCCGTTTCTTGGCCTGCTCGGTATCGACTGGCTTGACCCCGAGACCCTTCTTGAGGTTGGTGGATGGGCCGCGCTCATTCTCGCGATCGCGTTCGTCTTTCTTGAAACCGGTGTGATCGTTCTCGCGTTCTTGCCGGGTGACTCGCTGCTCTTCACGGTCGGGCTCTTCACTGCAACCGGCGTTATCGACGTACCCATCTGGATTACGTGCCTGTTCCTCTTTGTCGCGGCGTTTGCCGGTGATCAGCTTGGTTTCATGCTCGGGCGAAAGGCTGGCCCCGCTATCTTCAAGCGTGAGAAGAGCCGCCTCTTCAACCCCGAAAATGTCGAGCGCACGCACGAGTTCTTTGAGAAGCACGGCCCCAAGGCCATCATTATCGCGCGCTTCTTGCCGGTGTTCAGGGCGTTCGTTCCCGCGGCGGCCGGAATTGGCAATATGACCTATCGCCGTTTCATCGCCTACAACTGCGTGGGCGCTCTCCTGTGGGCGGTCGGTGTGACGCTGCTCGGTTACTTCCTCGGGAGCATTGAGTGGGTGCGCAACTACAGCGAGTACATTATCATCACGCTCGTCTTGCTGCCAGGCATTCCCATCTTGATTGAGGCCATCAAAGGCTTCAGTGCCTGGCGCCGAAACCGCAAGGTGACCGAGCAGGAATAAGCGGGGCGTGAGCGCTGCGAGACGTGAACCGGGGCTGTCGCAGGCTTTCAACCGTCGACGCGCAGTGCGAGCCACAACTGAGCGCGGTCGTCTGCGCTCTCGAGTGAGACGCCTATCATCGACTCGATGCGTTCAAGCCTCGCTCGAAGCGTGTTGCGGTGAATGCCAAGCACCTCTGCAGCGACACCGCGCTGACCATGCTGCTCGAGAAAGACGCGCAGGGTTTCCCTGGCTTCGTGGTCACAACTGGGGTCGTGTAGCGAGAGTGAACCCAGCACGGCGTGGCTTGCCGAGGGGCTCTCAGGGGCCGCGAGCAGTAGCTCGAGGAGCGCGTTCGATTCGGTTGCCCTGAACACACGCGGGGTGCGCGGGGTGCGATACAGACGCTCGGCGCTCGAGAGTCTCGGTACGAGGGCCTCGGCCGAACGGCGGCTCACCTCGGCGTGTTGAAGCTCGGTCTCAACCCCCACCGCGACGTCGAGGCCAGCGATGGTGATGTTTTCGATGGCCTCGCCAGCGAGCTCCGGGCTCACCACTTGCCAGGCGAGCACCACGCCCTGCGGTGTCGCCGGCTGTGTTCGTGCGTTTAGGGGGTACCTCGTGATGAGCCTCATGCTTCCTTCACGGTGCTGTGAACGCCAGGCAGAGATGGCTTCAGCCTGGCCCTGTACGACGAGCACGTGCACTCGCTCGGGTAGGGTGATGTCGGGATCAAGCAAGTGTACAAGCCGCTGGGGATCAGCGGCTCCCGTTACGATCGCCTTCGTTACGCGGCCCCAGCGCTCCCTTTCGATGACGGAGTTGTGCGCACGCGTACGGTCGTCAATGCTGAGCACCATTGCGGCCGAGGTGAACGCTGCCGCGCCCTCGGGTTCGAGCGGCGGGCCTGGGGCCACGAGTTCCCGCCCGGAGCCTACCGAGAGCCGTTGCGACTGCTCGGCGCCCTCGTCGAAGCCTTGGGTTGCAGCGATGCTGCGCCCGTCTCGGTCAATGAGTGCCACCTGTCTGTCGGTAAGTTGCGCGACAGCCGAAATGATTGCGGCTGGGTTTGAACCCGAGTGCGCGAGGTTCAACACGCGACGCTGCGCGAGCAGCGCCTCTCTTGCCTGGCCAAGGTCGTCGCGTTGACGCAGCAGCGAGACCTGTCTCGCGAGCGCCGCGGGGGCTAATGCTGCGGGGGCAAGCAAGAGGGTCAGCTGGTAGTCTCCCGCGGCTTGCGTGAGCGCGGTCGGTGGCTTTGCGTGGGGAGTGGCTGCGGGAGAGATCCACACGAGCGCCGGTGTGCGCGCCCTCGTGAGTGAGGCGACGAAGTCTCGCCAGGCCGTCTCGGGTGCGGCTTCGGTTACGACGATGAGTGCTTCGGCGTCGGCGTAACGGAGCGCTTCGCCAGGGCTGGCGTGTGCGACCCACGAGATCGGTGAGGTGAGCGAGGCGGCTTGCACGAGTTCGAGGCCGAGGTCGGCGGCTTCGAGCAGGTCGGTGACTGAGGCCATGGTGCTATCTTTGCACAGTTTTTGGTGTAATGCTGTGCACTATTGATAGGCGGATCGCGACCAGTGGCGGCGTACAGTGATTCTCGAAGGCCTGCGTACCGCGGGCGACGAAGCCCGAAAGGAACGATGCTCGATGCTAAGCCAGCAAGACCCAGCACCCGAAGCGCCCCGAGGGGCGCTCGGGGGAATTCGCGTTGCAGACTTCTCGAGGGTGCTCGCCGGGCCGCACGCGACCATGATGCTCGCCGATCTTGGTGCCGATGTCATCAAGATTGAGAGCCCCGCGGGCGATGGAACGCGGGCGTGGGTTCCACCTGCCAACGCGCTGGGGCAGAGCACCTACTTTGCGGGGGTCAACCGTGGCAAGCGTTCGGTCGTTATTGACCTCTCGACCGACGAGGGGCGTGCCACGGCGATGCACTACGCTACGACCGCCGACGTGGTCATTCAAAACTTTAAGCCCGGCACCATGGAGCGCTTCGGGCTCGGCTACGAAACGGTTGCTGAGGCGAACCCCGGTGTCGTGTATTGCTCGATCTCGGGGTTTGGCGACGGCGGAGGCAAAGATCTACCGGGCTACGACCTGCTCGTGCAAGCGGTCGGTGGGCTCATGAGCATCACCGGTGCCGAGGGAGGCGAGCCCCAAAAGGTGGGCGTTGCGCTCGTCGACGTGCTCACGGGGCAGAACGCCGTAATTGGCATTCAGGCGGCGCTTCGTGCGCGCGACGATGCCGACTCACCGACGCGGGGCAGGGGGCAGCACGTCAAGGTGAACCTGCTGTCAACGCTGCTCTCGTCGCTCGCCAACCAGGCATCATCGACGCTCGAGACCGGAGTATCGCCACAGCGCATGGGAAATGCCCACCCCTCGATCGCTCCGTACGAGACCTTCGAGACGGCCGATCAGACGATCGTGCTCGCGGTGGGCACCGACGGACAATTTCGAGCACTCTGTGAGGTGCTGGAGCTTGCGCAGGTTGCCGACGACGAGCGTTTCGTCTCGAACGAGCTTCGCGTCGCAAACCGTGCCGCCCTGGGCGAAATCATTACCGAGAAGCTCAGTGAGCAGCCGGCGCAGCACTGGATCGACGCCTGCATGGCCCGCAAGATTCCCGCGGGGCGTGTCAATAGCGTCGGTCAGGCGTTTGAACTCGCCGAGCAGTTGGGGCTTGGCGCCGTCGCCCAGACGGGTGAAGTGCGCTCGGTCGCAAACCCTATCGACCTGGGCCTCACCCCGGCGAGCTACACGCTTGCTCCGCCGCACCTCGGTGAGCACACCGGAGCCGACTGGCTGCCGGCCACGAACAACCGTTAACCCCGCACTACTCAACGAGAAAGATCATCGATGAATACGATCGACACCCTGTTTAATATTTCAGACTTTGTGACCGAAGAAGAGCGCGAGTGGCAGATGCGCGCGCGCGAGTTTGCTCAGACCAAGATTCAGCCGGTGATCGACCAGGCTTTCGAAGATCGCAGGCTCCCCGTCGAACTGCTGCCCGAGGTTGGTACGTTTGGCGCCTTCGGTATGTACATGGACGGTTATACGCTGCCAGGGGCCTCATCGGTTGCCTACGGTCTTGTCGCGATGGAATTTGAGGCCGTTGACTCGGGCTTTCGCACCGCGCTTTCGGTGCAGGGGTCGCTCGCGATGGGCGCCATTCATAAATTCGGTTCTGAAGAGCAAAAAAATGAGTGGCTGCCTCAGATGCACACGGGCGAAGCGATCGGTTTCTTCGGCCTTACCGAGCCGCAGGGCGGATCAGACCCGAACACGATGCTCACGACCGCACGCCGTGAAGGAAACGAGTGGGTTCTGAACGGGAAAAAGCGGTGGATCGGCCTCGCCTCAATCGCGAAGCTGGGCGTGATCTGGGCGAAGGACGAAGAGGGCATCGTGCGCGGCTTCATCGTGCCAACCTCGACCCCGGGCTTCACCGCGACACCGATCGAAAACAAGCTTTCGATGCGCGCCTCGTTGCAGTGTGAAATCGAGCTCGATAACGTGCGACTTCCCGCCGACGCCATCCTGCCTGGTTCGAAAGGCCTTTCGTCGCCATTTAAGTGCCTCAATGAGGCTCGCTATGGGATTGTATGGGGTGCCATGGGGGCTGCTCGGGCATGTCTTGAGGTCGCTGTCGAACGCTCGCAAACCCGCGAGGTATTCGGGCAACCGATCGGCAGCAAGCAGATCACGCAGGCCAAGCTCGCCGACATGTTTGTCGAGTATGAGAAGGGTATGCTGCTTGCGTTGCACCTCGGTAGGCAGAAAGATGCAGGCAAGCTCACGCACGGTCAAATCTCGGTGGGCAAGCTGAACAGTGTGCGCGAGGCAATCAAGATTGCCGGTACCTGCCGTTCGATTCTTGGTGGCGACGGTATTACGACTGATTTCCCGGTGATGCGTCACATGGCAAACCTCGAGTCGGTGCGCACGTACGAGGGCACCGATGAAGTGCATCAGCTCGTTATTGGGCGTGAGCTCACGGGTATGGCTGCGTTCTAGGAGCGAGTCTCCACAAGGGGTGGGGGGGGGGGGGGGGGGGGGGGGGGGGGGGGGGGGGGGGGGGGGGGGGGGGGGGGG
>NZ_JAHQZR010000016.1 GCF_019049105.1 Leucobacter chinensis | reverse complement strand
TGTGTTTTTTTTTTTTTTTTTTTTTTTTTTTTTTTTTGGGTGGGGGGGGGGGGGCCCCCCCCCCCACCCCTTGTGTGTATTTGAGAGCGTCGACACGGTCGCTGACTCATTTGACAAGTGGTACGACCAATCAAGATAATGGAATGACCACTGTGACCAGAGTGCATTTTCCAATGGAGGGAATCTATGTCGATCAACATCGAAGTTAACGACCTTGGCGGGGCCGAAGAAGCGGTATTTGCTGCTTGGCTGAAAGAAGTAGGCGACGATGTTGCCGAGGGTGAAGCCATCGCAGAGGTGATGACCGACAAGGTGAACGTCGAACTTTTTGCCCCGAAAGCTGGCACACTCGCCACGCGAACCGTTGACGAAGAAGACCCGGTTGAACTCGGCCAGGTCATCGGAACGCTGACCGAGGCCTAGGTCATGGCGCATACTACCGAACAGCTCGTTGAGCTGTGGCAGCACATGGTGAATGGCCGGGCGCTCGACCGTGCAATGTGCATTCACAACCCACTCTGGCACGAAGGTCGCGGCGAAGAAGCCTCAATCGTTGGTGCGTTTCACGCGCTCTGCGAAGGTGACGTCGCAGCGCCGCACTTCCGCGGCGCGACAACCCTCGGCCTCATGCGCGGTCTGAACCCAGAAACCGTTGCAGCGGGTGTCTTTGGCAAAGAAGCCAGCGTGACCCGGGGCGCATGGCGCGGCGACATCAACGCCCTGCCTTCGCGCGACGTTATTGGTATGTTCTCTGGATCGCTTGGCACGACCGTTGCCTATGCGACGGGTGCGGCCATGACGATCAAGCGCCAGGGCAAGCCCGGTGTTGTCGTGAGCTCATTCGGAGACGGAACCTCGAACTCTGGCGTCATCGCCGAGTCGTGGAATATGGCAAAAATGTTGAGTCTGCCGATCGTGTACATCTGCCAAAATAACCAGTACGCGACCTCGCTGCACGCCGACGATGCGATCGCAGGCGGCACGGTGAGCGACCGGGCACGTGCCTATGGCATGCCGACCGAAGATGTCGACGGTAACGACGTGATCGCCGTGGCCGAAGCCGTCGCAAGGGCGACGGATTATGCCCGTGAACACGGTCCTGCCTTTGTGCAGCTCCTGACTTACCGTATGGGGGGCCACTACATGAGCGACCCCGAGGTATACCGCAGCCGCGAAGAAGTTGAAGAATGGCAGCTCAAAGATCCGATCGTGCGACTCGAAAAGGTGCTCGCAGAACAGCACGGTTGGGACGCTGAAGCGGGTGCGGCTCGCCGCGCCGAGGTTGAGGCTGAATACGAGGCCCTCGTCATTGCGGCAAAAGACGCGCCAGCCCCCGACCCCGACAAACTCTCTGCCTCACCATACGTGAGCGACCTTGCAGCAGCGAAGGAGGGCAACTAATGGCCCGCATGACGATGAGTGACGCGATCGTCGAGGCGATCCGCCAAGAAATGCGCAGCGATGAGAGCATCTACATGCTCGGCCAAGACATTGGGCAGTTTGGTGGCCCCATGCAGGCCACAAAGGGGCTGTGGGAAGAATTTGGCGACTCCGGGCGCATGATTGACGCTCCGATCTCAGAAGAGGCCATGATCGGCACCGCCGTTGGTGCTGCGATGACGGGCAGTCGCCCGATCGTTGACCTCATGTTTGCCGAGTTTCTTGCGCTCACCGTGACACCGCTCGCTCACGAGGGCGGTAGCATCGGGTTCAAAACCCGGGGCGAAGTGACGGTGCCCATGTTTGTTCGGGCAAAGTGCGGCATTGGACCACACCACGGCCACGCCGAGATGATGGCGGGTATGCTCATGAGCTTTCCGGGTGTCAAGGTCATCATGCCGACGAACCCACAAGATGCCTACTCACTCGTGCGAGCCGCAATTCGTGACGACGGCCCCGTCGTGATGCTTGAGCACATGAGCCTCTTGCACGCTCGCCGCGCTGAAGTTGACCTCGAAGTAACGGCTGAGATCGGTCAAGCCGCTGTACAGCGCGAAGGCAACGACGTGACGATTGTCGCCTCGGGGCTCATGGTTTCGCGGGCTGAACGTGCCGCGAAAACCCTCGCCGAAGAGGGGATCGAAGCTGAGATCATCGACCTGCGTTCGATCGCACCGCTCGACGCAACGACTGTTGTGGCGTCGGCGCGAAAGACCGGAGCGGTCGTGGTAGCCGACGAAGCGTGGCCCACTGCCGGCCCCGCGGCGGAGGTCGCTCACCAGGTGCTTCGGCTCACGGGCGGGCGCGACCACATTCGTTTCGGCTTTGCAACGTCGCCTCACACCCCAATTCCTTTCAGTACCGAACTCGAAAAGGCATTCGTGCCGAGTATTGAAGACATCGTCGCTACGGTACGAGAGACCCTCGCCCCGTAACGATAACGACCCGCCTGTGCGGGTCACACTCCGATAGGGGAGCGCCACTCCCGCGGAAACCAGCAGAGCCCGGCCACCGACGGGTTCCAGACTGCCTTGAGCGGCCGGGCTCTGACCCCAGAAAGCATAGAAGCATGATTGAACAGACTGAAACCCGTGAAGCCATCACCGGGGTGCGCAAGCTTATTGCAGCGAACCTTGTGAAATCACACACCGAGATACCCGCCGTGAACATCATCGAAGAGTGTGACCTCACCGGGGTAGACCGGGCCAAGCTCGTGCCCATCGTGCTCGCGAGTATCGGCGAGGTCGTGCGCTCTTTTCCCGTGTTTAACGCCGCGGTCATCGACGGCGAAATCGTTCGTTACGACCGCTGCGATATTGGTATCGCTGTTGATACTGAGCGTGGCCTCATGGTTCCTGCCGTGCGTGACTGCGGCAACCGAGACGTGAAGGCGCTCGCCGACGAGGTGGTTTCCCTCGCCGCGAAAGCTCGCGATGGGAAGCTCTCGCCACTCGAGATGCGTGGGGCAACGACGACGTTCACGAGCCCCGGAAAACGCGGCGGTATTATCGCAACCCCGATCATCAACGCACCGCAGACCGCGATTGTTGGGCTGCACCGCATGGTCGACAAGCCCGTTGTACGCGATAACCAAATCGTTATTCGCACCATTGCAAACCTCACCCTCACCTTTGATCACCGTGTTGCCGACGGGGCACTCGCCGGTGATTACCTGCTGACACTCGCCAGGACAATCGAAGCGCACGCCCTGAAACACCAAGCATCGCGCTAAAGTGATAGGTGTTATTTCATATCGTGGTGAAAGCGTAGAACTTGATGACCGAACCTCTCGAGACTGCTAGGGACAATCATTTCGATGATGACCCCGTCTCAATTGCCCTCACCAAGCGCATCAAGGGGATGAAACCTGGCGATCGACTCCCGAGCGAGCGAGACCTCGCGATTGAGCTTGGAGTGAGCCGAACCGCCTTGCGCGACCGCCTTGCGGTGCTCGTTGGGCTGGGCTCTCTTGAGCGCCAAATCGGCTCTGGAACATATGTTGCCGAGTTGCGGCCCCAGACGCTCGCACTCGCATTGAGCCTCGGGCTGAGCTCAGCGAACCTGCCCATTCATGCGCTTGAGTCGGTGCGCATCGCTCTTGAGCGGCAGGCCGCAATCGAGGCCTGCGCCGACCCCGACCCAACGCTGACGGGCCACATGCAAAAGGCGCTCGACATCATGGCGGTCGCGACAACTTCAGTTGAGATGCACAAGGCCGACCGTGATTTTCACCAGGCGATGCTGCGAGTCTCTGGTAACCCCGCACTCATTTTCTTTGCCGACGTGCTCGCCGACACGCTCTCTCAGAGCATGGCCGAACGTAGCGTTCGCCTGCGCGAGAAGCACACCGAGGAGGGGCTATGTGACCTGTTCATTGAACTGCACAAGCCTATTTACGACTCGATCATGAGCGGCGACGAAGAAAAGGCCGTGCTCGCGGTCGAAGAGCACTTCGACGTCGTCATGCTCTACTAGATGGTCTTTGCGGGGCTCTGATCCCCGGGCGCCAACGAAACGAGGCCCCCATCCGCGGTTGCGGTGGAGGCCTCGAACGTTCTGGGGCTGCGTGGGTTATGCAGCGGTGCGTGCCTCGGGCATGTGCATCGAGATGCGAGCGGCGCCCGTCAGGTTGAGAGGGTGAATGTCGATAACCCAGCCGAGCGACTCCAGTGACTGGAGGTCAGCGCGGGCATCGCTCACGCGTTCAGTTTCGACGACGTAGTACGTCGCGTGACCGGCACGAAAGACCGATCGTTTGCTGGCCCAGCTCGGAATGAGCGTTTGGGGCTCGTCAGAGGCACCGAGGGCGCTGAGTGCGCGGTACGGCGTCTGCGGCAGCGTCGCAGCGAGCTGCTGCGGGTAGTGCAGTGTAATAGTGTTTGTCATTGTCCATGTTTCCTAACTGGCACCTTGGCCAATATGGTGGTGACGGTTCAGGCTGTCGCATACGAAGAAGTACGCGAACATTGGCACGAAAGATCGTGCCAAACCGAAGACCTCAACCGGTCGTATTATTCTTCAACTCCCGCGACCCGCCTCATCTTCGGTGATGAGTCTTGCGGCGCAAACAGCGACCTGAAGAATATGCCCCAACACTATAGTCTAGGTTGAGGGTTGTCAAGCATTTTCTTTGTGCGCGAACGATTGTTGCAACCCTCATTCGCGCGTTGAACATGAAGAGTAGCATCGAGACATGCTCGTTCTCGCAACTCTCACGTTCTTTATTGCGGCGGTCGTGCAACGGCTCACGGGCATGGGTTTTGCACTCGTGGCAACGCCGATCCTCGTCCTGCTTCTCGGGCCACACGATGGGGTCTTGCTCGTGATCATGGGTGGCTTTGTGATCTCTGCGCTCATGCTTATCGGCGGTCTCAGGCTCATATCGTGGAGGCCCACTCTGCTCTTGCTCTTGGGTGGTGCAGTCGCGATGCCGCTCGGTGCTTGGGTTGCCGCAGCACTGACCGATGCCGCGCTGCTCACCCTCGTGGGCGCCGCGGCGATCTGTGCGCTGCTCGTACCCATGCTGCCGCTGAGACCTCACCCGAACACCGGCGTTCGCGGTGCGATCCCCGCGCTCGGAGCCGGCGCCGTCTCGGGCTTCCTCAGTGTAACGAGTGGGCTTTCCGGGCCACCGCTCGTTGCATACGGAACCTCATCGCGCTGGGAGCATCGCAGCTTCGTCGCCTCGATTCAGGTCATCTTCGTGGCCTTCGCCGCCGTGACGCTCGCGCTGCGCGGCCTGCCGAGCGTGCAACCCACCTCATACGCGCTGTTCGCCGCTGCCCTCGTCATCGGTCTTGTTGTGGGCATCGGCCTCGACACGATCGTCCCGGTGCGCGTCGCGAGAATCGGCATGTTCGTGTGCGCCTGGGCTGGTGCCGTTTCGGTGCTTGCGCGGGGAATCATCGCGCTTCTCGCGTGATGATTGCGGCGGATCGGGCCGAGTGATCCGCCGCGATTCGTTCCCGGCCCGCCCGCCAACGGGCGGTACGATTGCCACGTGACCAGCGCGGGTTCTCGCGCACGAGAACGCCTAGCGCGAGAAGGAGACAACGATGCTCACACACCCCGGCACGCTGAGCGGTGACCTCGTCAGGCTCGAGCCACTCAGCCATGAACACCACGACGGTCTCGTCGAAGCGGTGCGCGACGGCGAACTGTGGAACCTCTGGTACACGATGGTTGCGCGGCCCGAAGCGATGCGCCAAGAGATTGACCGCCGGCTTGCACTGCAGGAGACCGGTTCGATGGTTCCGTTCACCAGTGTGCGGGCCGACACGGGTGAGGTGCTCGGGATGACCACCTTCATGAACATCGAAGCGACCGTGCCGAGGGTTGAAATCGGCTCGACCTGGAACCGGCTCTCAGCGCAGGGAAGTGGTACCAACGCCGAGGCCAAGCTCATGATGCTCGGCCACGCCTTCGATGTGTGGAGGTGCATCGCGGTCGAGTTTCGCACCGACTACTACAACCAGCAGTCGCGCCAGGCAATCGCGCGGCTCGGCGCGAGGCAAGACGGCATTCTGCGTTCGCACCGAAACGATGGCGGGTATCTGCGCGACACCGTCGTCTTCTCGATCGTGCAGCAGGAGTGGAGCGGTGTGAAGAAGGGGCTTGAGCTGCGGCTCGCGAAGCGCCGGGGCTGAGGGGTTGCTTTTGCGTCGATTCAACGCGAATCGGTTGAGGGGGTAAGCTCGTTGCATGGACGATCCGTTGAAGCTGCCAGAATCATTTACGCTCGATCATGACGCCGTAAGCGCGCCCTTTGTGAGGCTTGCCGGGAGGCACGTGCTCGCAGGCGGAGGCGAAGTTGTGAAGTGGGATCTGCGCTTTGAGCAGCCCAACGAGGGTCACCTCGAGATGGACACCGTGCACAGCATCGAGCATTCACTCGCGACGACCCTGCGCACGATCACCGATGCGGTCGTTGATATTTCACCCATGGGGTGCCAGACCGGTTTCTACGTCTCGGTTGATGCAGCAGAGCTCGACGACTTTGACGTGTTCACCGAGGTGCTCGCGCGCGGTATCCAGACGGCGCTCGAGCTCAACACGGTTCCCGGCTCAAGCCGTACCGAGTGCGGCTGGGCTCACTCCCACTCGATCGAGGGTGCGAAAGAAGCTCTCGCCGGCTTTCTCGACAAACGAGACGAGTGGAACGTGATTTATGGTGAAGAGCGTGCCTAAGCCACTGCTCGTCTTTGCGCACGCCGACGAAGCGCAGGCCTTCGCCGAGGTGCCTCACCTCATCACCGGTATCGGCAAGGTCAATGCCGCGGCCAAGCTCGGGCAGCGTCTTGCCGAGGGCGACGTCTCTGAGGTTGTTGTGCTCGGCACTGCCGGTATGCTCGACGACTCGCTCGACCTGTCGATCGTGTACCGAGTAAACGTTGCGCTGCAGCACGACTTCGAGTTCGCGAGCCCGGCTGCCGTCATGGGAGCCGACGGGGGCGTGCAGTTCGTTGCCCCCGAGGTCTGGATGCGCGATGGTGCTAGCCTCGTCGGCGCTGAGGCCTCAAACGCGGGGGAGGCGACCGCCACGATCGCGACGGGCGACGTCTTCGTGAAAGATGACGGCCTTCGCGCCGCGCTCACCGGCCAGGGTGCCCAACTCGTCGACATGGAGAGCTATGCGTACGCCGTGCTCTGCTACACGTTCGGCGTGTCGCTCAGAATTTTTAAAGTGCCTTCTGACTTTGCAGACAGCGCTACGAGCCACGAAACCTGGGATGACATCGTCGCGCGCAAAAGTGCGGAGCTCCTTCAATTTGCGCGGGGGCGCTCACTCGTCTAAACTTTTCTCTTGGTGACGTGTCCGAGCGGCCGAAGGTGCAACACTCGAAATGTTGTGTAGGCAACCCCTACCGTGGGTTCAAATCCCACCGTCACCGCCAATCGAAAGGCCCCGCACTCCCCTGAACTGGGGAGGCGGGGCCTTCGCTATTTCTTCAGGCGATTGGTGGATCGAGACGCCTCGTTTTGGCCGGCTTGGCGAGCGCCGGCACCGGAATTGTCGGGGTGGGGGGCGAGGTGTTCTAGCCAAGCTTGGCTTTCGAGCACCGTATACTGCTTGGTTCGTTTGCTGTGTGGGCAATATCGCACGTTGAGAGGTCAAAAAGTGTCGAAAAATGGTTCAAGAACCCTCTTTGCCAGGCTGGTTGTGAGTCACTCACCCATCTATTGAAGAGGAGCCCCTGGTTTGTCTATCGTGCCCG
>NZ_JAHQZR010000015.1 GCF_019049105.1 Leucobacter chinensis | reverse complement strand
TGCAGCCTCAGTCTCTGCAGCCTCAGTCTCTGCAGCCTCAGTCTCTGCAGCCTCAGTCTCTGCAGCCTCAGTCTCTGCAGCCTCAGTCTCTGCAGCCTCAGTCTCTGCAGCCTCAGTCTCTGCAGCCTCAGTCTCTGCAGCCTCAGTCTCTGCAGCCTCAGTCTCTGCAGCCTCAGTCTCTGCAGCCTCAGTCTCTGCAGCCTCAGTCTCTGCAGCCTCAGTCTCTGCAGCCTCAGTCTCTGCAGCCTCAGTCTCTGAAGCTTCAGTCTCTGTGTCTTCGTCCTCAACGACCTTGATCGTTACTTCGTCTTCCGAGAGCTGGCCCTCGAAATCCTGCTCGGCACGAACCGTGTAATCGCCTGGTTCGACATCATCAAACGTGACAGTCCAGGTGCCGTCTTCACCGACAACGGTCGTCTCGGTTGCGACGACGTTACCGTCGGCGTCTTTGAGTTCAACCGTAATGTCTGCACCGGGCTCGCCGGTTCCCTTGACGGGAAGGTCGCCTGCGGTAACCTCATCAGCGTCACCAGGAGAGGTGATCAGCACGTCTTCAGCGGCTTCATCAGCGCTCTTGGCAGTCGATGACGCGAGTGCAAGCTTCGCTACTCCGCTCGCTGCGTGCCCGCTGTTGTTACCGGGCAGAAGCGTCAATGAGAGGGCACGAACTGTGAATGACCCATCACCCAGGTCGCCACCCGAACGGTTCAGCGGTGCAGCGGTTGGCTGCTCGTTGATCCGCAATGAGACGACCTTATCGGCGATTGCCTCCAGCACGGGGTTAAGCGGTTTGAAGACCGTCTCGGTGATCTTGTTCACCGCGGGGGTGAGCCCTGAGGTGACAAGGTCGAGCGCGTTCAGAACGATCGGCCCAAGTGCGCTCGTGAGCACACCCGAGACTGCGTCAGTCGCAGTGTTGACTACGCCAGCAAGTACGTCTGCAATGACCTGGAATGGTCCAGGCAGGGCGAAGTCGAACTTAATCGTTGGCTTTGTTCCACTCAGGCCAGCAAAGTCAGCGATGCTGCCCTTGATCGTTAAACCGCCACCGACAACGTTCTGCCAGTTAGGCGAACCAATAAAAGGAACGTATGGCAGATGACCCTGAACGTTAATATCGCCAGCAATCGTGAGCGACAGATTGTTCAGAGAGCCCATGACCATATCGTTGATCTTGGTCGTAACCCCAGCAACCGTGTCGGCAATACCGGTGGTCACCGCCTGCACGAACTGCTCTGAGAACACCTCGGTGTTCGGGTCGAGACCGTTGAGCCCGTTAGGCCCTCCGGCGAGCTTGGCGAGGTCAACCTGCACCATGCCAGTGTTCGGCTCGATCACGATCGACCCCGAGTCATTCGTCCAGGGGTCTTGCAGAAGCGTCTGAGTGATGTGCGCCACAACCTGATCGAGGCCGTCGATTGAAACCTGAAGGTCATTCGACTTAATGCGTGCACCGGCTGCAGGGGTCGAAACCTGAACAGCGTTAATCGTGTTCTTGATCTGGCCAAGCACTGCGTTGAGCGGGCCATTCTGGTTGACGAGCGCGTCGACAGGCTTGATGGCCTCATTAAGCACCGAGGTAATCACATTATCGACGGTTCCCACGAGAGGGCTGCGCAGTCGCAGGTCAGCACCAGCGACGACATACTGCGAGGTGCAGTCTCCGCTTGTGCAGTCAACTGACGAGGCGAGAGCACCAATTTGCAGGCGAGCCTGGTCGAGCAGGTTGTCGGTCAGAACGTCAACACCGACCTGACCGAAAAGGTCAATGAGGTCAACGTATGCGGGGTTCGTGCCAACACCCTGGTTCGGGCTGACTGCGATAGCACCGCCTTCACCGATCCCGCCGGCCGATGCCTTCGACTCGGTGTGCGAGGGCGATGATGCATAACTTGACCACGCACCAACTTCACCGAGATCGATCAGGCCGCGTCCGTCGGCGTTCTTAAAGAGGGGGAGCTGGAGGCCGGGACCAAGATCAATCAGCGTGTTGCCCAAAAGCCCCACGTCAAGTTGATTCCGGTCGGGCCCAACGGCTCCGGGGTAGCTCGATCGTGTAAGTCCTGAGTCTACGAGCTCAAGACCGAGCGCGTCGGCGAATACGATCTCGCCCTGAGCGGCCGATGCCGCGTCAGAGTCGTACGAGAAGGCTGCGTGAGCGGGAGTCACAACTGCCGTTGCCATCGCTGGTGCGATGACGACCGACGCGGCAGCAGTAAGCGCTACTCCCCTCAGCCCTCTTCGACGGGTGTAACCCGCCTTCGGTATTACTGCTTTCAAGGTAACTCCTTAACCCTAGATTGTTATCTCTTGCAGTCGAACAGAGACGTGGAAAACCGGCCTCAACGCCCGTTTGGCACATTGGTGCCCTTGCCCACGGGGCTAAGACTATGAAGCGAGACCCCCGACGACCTACGGCGTTCAGCATTACGACATTTGGGCGACAAAATTACGATGTCTGGGCTAAATTTCTACTGCCGAAAGTCATAAAACCTCAGATTTTTTGGTTCAAAATACCGAATAAAACGGCATAATACGAGGAATTTCCCCTTTGCCCCACGTCTGGGGTATAACTATCCTCAAAGCTGGGGGAAACTACTTACACAAAAGGAGGCAGCTGATGTTTTTCGGGGTTCAACCCCCGCTCCTGGCTTAGCCAATAGCCAAAAGGAGTGAGATGAAGACGCATTTTTCACACGACGTATCGATTGATACCGTTGAAAAGAGAGACGCAGTACCGGGTTCAATCACAGAGCATTTGGCTTATCAACATAGTGTTCTTATCACTGCACCGCTTGGTAGCGCCACAGCAGATCTCGTACGAGAAGTGATCGTTGAGCTCAAGCAGACGTTTACGGTTATTCGCGCACCATCACCGTTACCGTCGCCTGACCAGCTTCGCGACCTGAACGCTCCCGTGCTCTTCGTTGCGGAACATGCTGAAGCCATCACGAAGGCTGACCTTGCGCGTCTCACCACGTTCGCCGACCACGGAGGCCTCTTCCTCATCGCGAGTGAGCACGACTCAAGTAGCCGAGCTCTTCTCTCATCTCTCAAGTCCTTGAGCGCATCCGATGCGCAGTCAGCCGGCCCAACGGGGTTTGTTCACATTCGCATCGACCCTCTTCCATTCGCCGAAATTCAGCTGCTCGTCAACCAATGCGCGGGCGAGCAGTTGCCCGACATACTCAGTCGTGAGGCCATCGCCGAGCTTTCTTACGGGAGATATGGGTGGATCCGCGATCTGACGACCATGTGGAGCCTCGGCCACCTTACTGACAGACCGTTCGCCGCGATTCCTGCTTCGCCGCTGCCTCCGGCACGGCTTCCAGAAATTGCGAGACTCGTTGAGATGTTTCGTGATTTAGAGTCACAGACCATGTGCACGGCGATCATTCTCTCTGAAATAGAGCCCCTCAGCTTGACAAGCGCGGCGAACGTTTTTGACCGTCAACACGTACGCGAACTCGTCGCGAAGTCAATTCTCACAAGCCACGGGTCGAATGACCGGCACACGGTCGCACCGTTCATCGGTGCGGCACTGCGTGAACTGTGCCCGAGTGACGAACTCAGTTCTGCGAGCATGCACGCGGCTGAACGGTTGCTGCTATTTGAACACATTGGCATCCAGCTCCGTGGGCGCGACGCAACATTTTGTGCACGAAATACCGATGTTGCGCGCCTGCTCGCTACCGCCGAGAAGAGCCATCTCATTGCTCCCTATAAGGACCTCCTTGAGCGAACATTTTCTGAAAAGGTGCAGTTTGCGGCACCTGAAAACTATCGTTCGGTGATGTTACAAATTGCCCAAATTGATCATCAGATTTCACCCCTCGATCAGGCCCGTATGCACATCCGCCAGGGGCACTCAGCCGAGCTCGACGAGTCACTCGCTACGCTGCACGGGAGTTCGTGCAGCAACACGCTAACCGGTGCCCGTTTCATGCATGCCCATGCGCACGCGAGGTACGGTAATGACCTCGCCGACCCGGTCCCTGTACCTGAGGAACACCCGTCTCACGATCATCACGAGTTTCATCTCTGGCAGTCGTGGAACAATCCAGACATCGAGAACCCTGTGCCTGACCTGCACGACTCACTGAGCGAGCATCCGGAGCGCATTGTTCGCGACGCACACCAGGCACTCATCGACCTCGACCTGGTGTGGCACGGTCAAAACCCTTCTGTCCGTTCTTGGCTTCGCAATGCTTCACGACAGCCCCTTTTCGGGCGAACACTGCACCCCGGTATCGCTGAGATAGCCGCCACCGTGCTCATCGCTCAAGCACTCATCGCGTACCTCGCGGGCGAGTTCAGCCTGCGAGTCAAAGAACTGCGCATCGCAGCGGGCTTTTTCCCGGCTGCCGCCTATCACCAGTCGTGGATCACGCTCCTTGAGCACGCAGACCACGCGGCGAAGCGCTCAGACCTCGTCGCTTGCGCACGAGAGCTCCACGGCCTGACCCGCGCTATACCCGAACTCGTTGGGTTGCGTCTCAAAAAATATCTCGAGGTGCTGAGCAGAGCCGTGAGCGCGGTCGCTGCCGATTCATCTGATCACCTCTACAACCACCTCGCAACAACGTTGCCGGTCGGTAGGCAGCACCTCTACTATGCAGGTCGTTTCGACGTGCTCTTACGCACGCGCTCAATGCACGCCGATACCGATAATGTTCTTCCCATCATCAGACTCGCGAGAACGCACCTCGCCGCAAAGGCCGAAATGAACCCTCACGCACTGTCGCGTGTCGCCGACACTTTTCACCAGTACGGGCACGTCTCCCTCGCGTTCAACGCGCTCCATGATGCCCGCCAGATTTATACCTCGAGAAGGGCCTCAAGCAAAGTAGCTGAGTGCAACACCAAGCTCGAGGCGATCAAAGAAACCGCCAGACATGTTGCCCCCTGGCACACCAATATCTCGTTGCGCCTGCCCGAGGTGCTGAAGCTCTCGCACCGCGAGCTTGCAGCAGCCAAGCTCGCGGCTCAGGGACTTTCAAATAAGGCAATCGCCGAGGCACTCGGAATCAAGATTCGCACGATCGAATCGCACATTGCCCAGGCTCGGGCGAAGCTTGGAGCAAAGAGCAGAAAGGATCTCTCGCAGCTCTTACCTCACGAGCATTAGCTGTCGTTCCTTAGGGCATTGTGAACGCTCGAAAGAGCTGCAAATCTCGGCAAGATGAGGGTTACCCCACTCAACACCCAAACCGGTCGAATGGTTTAACCGAACCCTTGCGCAAGAGTGGGCACCCGTATGGTCTTGTCTCAGAGAGACGGAAATCTATACGACGTGAGGGAAGATGTTTCTTCCTATCCCACTCTTCGAGGAGCGACGCTACCCTTTATCGCGGATGTGGCACGACTGCACGCCTCACGGGCTGCGTTGAACGCTTTACTGCGTTGTACCCACGCGAAAGCACTAACCCACGACGCATCCCGCACGAACAACATATCGAGAGCGATCATCGCGAGCGAGAACGGCCAGAGCCCCAACAAAACAGCGATACCCAGGTGCATGAAAATCAGGCTCGCCAAGGCAAAGATCCTCGTGGGCCGCCACAGAATCATCAGCGGGAAAAGCGTTTGCACCCACAACGCAATAAAGGTCGCGACATAGATGACGAGAGACGACTGCCAAATAAGTTCATTAACCATCGGGTAAGCCATGAACACATCGAGCCTCAGAGCATAGAAGAGCGCCGTACCATCGAGCCACTCATCGCCCACGAGCTTCCACACCCCTGAGGTGACGTAAACAACCACAATTTGAAAGCACCCCAAGATGAGAGCGGCATTGTGAGCGGCGTTTGAGACGTGAGCTGGCACCCAAGCACGCTTACTTTTTCCAGCAAGGAGCGCTCTCGAGCGACGCCTCGCATCAAGCGAATAAAACTCACCAAGGTTCGCAAAAAGCATGAAGAAAAGAGTGATTCGCATGAGCGTATCGCCACCATTCAACACGTATGGGTTATTTGCCTGCAACGAGACGAGCATGACCAGCAACACGAACGTCATAATGCGGGTGTGCCAGCCAATGAGAAAGAGCACCACAACAAGAATCAGGCCGAAAAACGCTATGTCAAACAGTACCGGTGATGACTTCGTGAAAATGAAGTCGAAGGTATGAAAACCCCGTCGTTTCGCTTCAGGGTCTGCCCAGAACGAGGCATGACCCCAGAGCAGTGCGCGCTCCGGGATGCTCGGCACGAGAAGAAGTAAAAGGCCAATGCCATACAAAATTCTCAACATTGAAAAACTTCGTAGATTGTGTTGCCGGCTGGTGAACCACACGACCACCCGGTCGAAGAGAGAATTATTGACCATTCGCTGCTGCCTCTCTAAACATCTTTTCTGCACCCATGCGCTCTATAACCGCACGATATTCGTCAACAACATTCTTCGGAGCACGCACGTTTGACTGACGCCAGCCAAAGGTCACGACAGAGGGCTCAAATTGTTTCTCATCATCAAAACGATGCGTGAAGTCGTTTGGTCGGTCAAGCATGATACGCCATTGAACTCGTTCAATATCTTTTTCAAAGCCTGCCCTGGCATAGAGCGATAGGTAACGCATTGTCATGTAGTCCATGCGTAAGAAACGGATCACATTAGCGTCTTTTTTGCCAAGTTCTGCAATGAGTTCTTCGCTAGGGATCGCTTCGAAGCCGCTCTCTCCCTTTTGAATAAAGGTATCTTTGACCCGGGCTTTCTGCTCATCATTCAACGCGTTATAACGCTTACGAAAAGCTTGAGAGAGATTCCAGCTGTTCTTCTGAATACGCGAGGGAACAACATTTCCGTGCACATTTTTGGTCTCGAGATCGGTGATTGACACCCAGTCAGATTTGACGAGCTTCTCGTCTTCGAACCACTGCGCCCTCATCTCGAGCGAAAAGTTCGCTTTCATGATGTTCGGTGCGAACACCCGCCAGTTTTGAGCAAAGTACGGTGCCGCCACAGACTGCAGCTCTTTCTTCATTGGTGTGCCCTGAGGCAAAACCATAAGCACCGTACCCACCATGATCAAAAGGCTAAGCGCCATCGCGACCACCGTCGAAAAGCGAGCAGATAGGGATGGTCTTTCCGTACCCTCTGCATTGATTGTTGTGCTGATATCTTTTGTCATCGTTTCTCTCATGCTGTTTCGTCTCATCGTACGCATGTCTAGCGACTACCGCTTCACTTCCATACCCAGACAAAGGGGTGACTTCGTTAACCCACGCGTCGCACGCATCGGCTATTGTGTGACCCATGACGACTCTGCCCATGAGCACCTCTGAAGACGACACTCCTGTAAAGAAGCGGGTCGTGTTCGCCTGGTCTTTGTGGGACTGGGGCTCGGCAGCATTCAACGCTGTAGTCACGACCTTTGTATTTGCCACCTATCTTGTGAGCGGAGCTTTCGGCGACGAGTCAGTCGTTTCGCCGAAGCTGGGCTTTGCGCTCACCATCGCGGGCATCGTGATTGCGCTCGTGGCGCCCATCGCCGGGCGCATCTCTGACTCAGGCGGTCATCGCAGGCGCTGGCTCGGCGTCAACAGCGCTATCGTGGCCGTCTGTATCGCACTGCTCGTATTCGTGGCGCCCGAAGAGCGATACCTCACCTTCGCGCTCATCGTGCTCGCGGTCGGCAACGTCGCGTTCGAGTTCGCGAGTGTCAGTTACAACTCGATGCTCACGCAGGTGTCGACGAATGCCAACGTTGGTAAGGTATCTGGCTTCGGCTGGGGCATGGGCTATATCGGCGGCATCGTGCTGCTCGGCATTCTGCTCGTCGGCTTCATCTTTCCAGACGAGGGCTGGTTCGGCGTTACCGCCGACAACGCATGGAACATTCGCATCGCAATGCTCTTTTCGGCAGTATGGTTCGGCGTCTTTGCCCTTCCCGTGCTCTTCGCCGTGCCCGAGATCGACGCGACACCAAACCGTGAGCGTGCCACCGTCGTCTCTGCCTATCGCGACCTCTTTCGCACGATTTCGAACCTGTGGAAGACCGCTCGGCAAACCCTCTTCTACCTCTTTGCGAGCGCCGTCTTTCGTGACGGCCTCGCCGGCGTCTTCGCGTTCGGCGGCGTCATCGCGGCGGCTTCGTTCGGCTTCTCTGCTGACACCGTCATCATCTTTGCCATCGCCGCAAACGTCGTCGCCGGTCTCGCCACGATCTTATGTGGCGCACTCGAGGATCGCCTCGGCGCAAAGAACATCATGGTCGGCTCCCTCGTCTCGATGGTGCTGTTCGGGCTGCTCGTCTTCATGCTCGCAGACTTCGGCACATGGGTGTTCTGGGTGTTTGGCCTGCTACTGTGCGTGTTCGTTGGGCCCGTGCAGTCTTCGAGCCGCACCTACCTCGCCAAGCTCATTCCCAAGGGCCGCGAGGGCGAAATCTTCGGGCTCTACGCGACGACCGGCAGGGCCGTCTCGTTCCTCTCACCGGCGGCCTTCTCAGTCGCGGTGGTCATCGGCGGCAGCACGATCTACGGCATTCTCGGCATCGTGTTTGTCGTGCTCGTCGGCCTGCTGCTCCTGCTGCCCGTGCAGGCAACGGCGATCGAAGCACGCGACGAATAGCATCGCCTACAGCCTGCCCAGTACCGTCAGCAGCGCGCTCAGTACCGTCTGAGGCGCGCATTCACCCCACCGGGCTGACCTAGGAGTCGAAGCCTGCCTCGATGAGGGTGCTCGCACGCTCGGTCTGTTGCTGAATATCAAGCATGTCTTCTTCGACCCTCAAGCCGAGGTCGCGATCGACGTGCAGGGCCATCGAGTGGGCCGCGTTGCGCACGTCGCGCTGTTCAATCGCCTGAAGCACCGCGGCATGGTCGCGATGCTGCGTTGCGTCATCGAGACCGTGAAACACGCGCCCCTCTGAAATCGCTTTCTTGAGCACGCTCATGACGCCAAGGTAGAGGTCTTGGAGCAGCTTCGATCCGCTCGCCTCAACGATCAAGTGGTGAAAGGAGCTCAGTGAGCCGAGTGAGCCGGTCTCGGCGCCGGGAACGAGCAGTCGTTCGTATGCCTCGCGGATCTGCTCAAGCTGCTCATCGGTGCGGTGGATCGCCGCGTGCTGCGCCGCCTCGATCTCGAGCGACCTGCGGTACACGAGCACTTCTTCGATGTCGTGGTCCATGAGGAACTGTGAAAGAACCGACGAAACCGGTGTGCGGGCACGAACGAACGTGCCCACACCCGGAATCGTCTCAAGCATGCCAAGGTTTGCGAGTGAGCGAACAGCCTCTCGCACGGTCGATTTACCGACGCCGATGAGCTCCATCAGCTCGGGTTCTTTGGGAATACGCTCGCCCACGGCCCAATCGCCCTGAGAAATACGCGCCCGAAGAAACGCAAGTGTGTCTTGCGACTTCTGCGAACCTCTCGTGATCGCGCTCATGAACGTTCCCTTTCTCGAACCAACCTCCTTGTACTATATCTTCAATATGCCTAGCGTAAGCTCTCAACCCAGGAAGCGAGAGTGTCGAGACCATGAATAGTCGTGGTGAGGCCGAGCGCCTGCACATCGCTTCCCTCAACGCGCAGCACGCGGTCTTGCGAGATCGCGTCGAGACCGTTCACAGCGTCGTTACCGAGTAGCTCTGAGAAGAGGCGATCGCCCGAGCCGTTCATGTCGATGAGCACGATGCCATCGGGGTTTGCCTCGACGACCTGCTCTGCCTGAATGGGCCCGGTCGTCTCGATGCCAAGTTCGGCGCTCACGTTCGTTGCGCCGGCAAGGCCCAAGAGGTGCGATGGGAAGGCGTTAGCCGCGGTAATGAAGGGGCGGCCAGCCTGGTTGCTGAGCAGCAGCACGCGCGGTGCGTCGCCGTCAGCCTTAGCCCGCTCGGTGAGCCCCTCGCGTAGGGTACTGCTCAGCTCTGCCGCTTTGTCGCTGGCGCCGACCTCTGCTCCGATGAGCTCGACGTTTTCAATGAGATCTTCTGGCGTCGACCAGGTGTTCGGGGTGAGCAAGGTCTCGATGCCCGCGTGCTGAAGCACGGTGCCAATCGTGTCTTCGGCGCCGTGGCGCGGCGTCATAATCACGAGGTCGGGTGAGAGGTCGATCACGGTCTCGGCGTCGAGCTCTTTTTCAACGGCGTAGGTGCTCTCGACGTTTGCGAGCTGTTCGATGTGGCCGCCGAGCACCGGGTTGCGAACCGCCTCGGGCATCATCACGATGTGGTCTTCAAGGCCGAGCTCGGCGAGCACCTCGGTCGCCTCATAGCTGAGGGCCGCAATGCGCTCGGGGGTCACCTTCTCGGCGGTCTCGGTCGTCGCCTCCGGCTGCTCCTTGGGAGCCTCGGTTGAGGTCGAGCACGCTGCGAGCGTGAGCATGAGCGCGCTGGCCGCAGCGGCGGCCACGAGCTTGGCAGCCCGGTTCATCGTTGTCATGGGTGTTCCTTTAGTGTTTATGGTTTAGAGGCCGTTCACCGACTCGGTCGGCGAAAGAATGTGCCGCCCACCGGGGGCGGTAAGAATTTCGGTGTGCACCCCGTACGCCTGGTGCACGAGGTCGGCTGCGAGCACGTCGCGCGGCTCGCCGATGTGCGTGCCGCCCGTGCGGTCGAGCAACAGCACCCGCGTGCAGCTGTTGAGCGCGAGGCTCAGGTCGTGCACCGCGGCGATAACGATCTTGCCGTCGTTGCCGAGCCTGCGCATCGTCTGCTCGACGGCCCGCTGGTGCAAGAGATCAAGCGCGGCGGTCGGCTCGTCGAGCACGACAACCGGAGTGTCTTGCGCAAGGACGCGGGCGAGCTGCACGAGCTGCTGTTGCCCGCCAGAGAGCGTTCCGAACCGGCGCTGTGCGAGGTGCCCGATGCCTGACTCTTCAAGTGCCCGGTAACTCGCCCCGGTGAGGTCTGAGCGACCGCCGGCGAGCGAACCGACGCTCACAAGCTCGTGCACGAGCAACTCATCGGGCGCTCCCGTGTCTTGGGCGAGCAGCGAGATGACCCTCGCTCGCTCCTTCGCACGCATGCGCTGCAGCGAGGCATCGTCGTAGAGCGCCTCACCGTAGTGGGCAACGCCCGCGCCAGCGATGGCCTGCAACAGCGATGACTTGCCGACGCCGTTCGGGCCTACGACCCCGAGCACGGTTCCCGGCTCGAGTCGAATGCTGAGCGCCGCAGCGAGCGCTTTGCCGCCGCGCATTGCCCCGAACGATTGCAGGGTGAGGGCCGGGTTCATGCGCGCTTCCTTCTGAGCAAGAGAAAGAGGAAGATCGGTGCGCCCACAAGCGCAGCGACCACCCCCGTCTGAATCACGACGGGGCCGAAGGCCGAGCGGGCAATCGTGTCGGCAACGACCATGAAGAGCGCCCCGCCAAGTGCCGAGAGCGGCAGGAGCCTCGCGTGCTGGGCGCCGGCAACGAGGCGAATCGCGTGGGGAACCACGAGCCCCACAAACGAAATGATTCCGGCTACCGCGACGGCGGCTCCGGTGATGAGCGATGCGACGAGCAGCAGCACGATCCGCTCACGAGCGACGTTCACCCCGCTCGTCGCGGCGATCTGTTCGCCGAGTGAGAGGGCGTCAAGCTTGCGTCGCCGCATAAAGAGGATCACGAGCCCGATACTGATCGGCACCGCCGCGATCGTGACGTGCTGCCAGGTGCGCAAATCGAGGTCGCCAGCGAGCCAGAACATGGCACTGCGCACCAGGGCGTCATCGGGCGCGTTGGCCACCAGCACGTTGATGAGCGCGCCCGCGAGCGCGTTGATCGAAACGCCCACGAGAATAATCGTGGCGGGGCCGAGATCTTTGCGCGTTTGCAGCACGAATAAGAGCAAGAAGGCGACAACGGCGGCGCCAGCGAAGGCCGCGACCGGAATGCCCCATGCGGCGTTGCTCACGCCGCCCAGGGTGATGCTCGCGACCGCGCCGACTGCGGCCCCCGCCGAGACACCGGTCACGCCGGGTTCTGCGAGCGGGTTGCGCAAGATTGCCTGCATGACCGCGCCGACGGTCGCGAGGGTCGCGCCGACAAGCATCGCCACAAGAATGCGAGGCAGGCGGATCGACCAAATCACCGCTTCGGTGCGAGTTTCAACGGTGTCTCTCGCAAACAGTGCCTGCAGCGATTCCTGCCAGCCAAGCCCCACGACGCCGACCGAGAGCGAGATCACCGCAGCAACGGCGATGAGAAGCAGCCCCAACACCACAACGCCGAGCCCTTTGAGGGAGGCGACGCCCGCGTTCGCCGGCTTGGCGGCACGAGTTTCGGTAGCGGGCACGCATTGCTCCTTATGCATAACTGGGGCTAGAGTGGTCACGTCAGACGTATGATTTCCACATCTGATGTTATACATCAGACGTACAGCTTTCCTGAGATACAGTCTCAGCATGAGCAACACCGTGATTCCATACGATGCACTTCTCCTCTGTTCTTTCGGTGGCCCGAACACCCCCGACGACGTCATTCCGTTTCTGAAAAACGTCACTGTCGGCAAGGGAATCCCCGAAGAGCGTCTCGCCGAGGTCGGCGAGCACTACTACCACTTCGGCGGTCGTAGCCCCATTAACGAGCAGAACCTCGCACTGCGCCAGGCGCTCGAAGACGAGCTTCACTCACGCGGCATCACGCTCCCGGTTATCTGGGGCAACCGCAACTGGCACCCCTACACGGTCGACGCGCTGCGCGACGCGAGCGCCTTCGGAACGAAGCGCGTGCTGACCCTCGTCACGAGCGCCTATGCCTCGTACTCGGGAAGCCGCCAGTACCGCGAGCACCTCGCAGCAGCGGTTGCCGAACTCGGTGAATCAGCACCCGAGATTGACATTCTTCGCCCCTTCTTCAACACTCCCGGGTTTGTGCAGAGCAACTTCGACGCGATCGTCGCTGCGGGAGAGACGCTCACCGGCGGCATCAAGGGCGCTCACATCGTGTACGTCACCCACTCGATTCCAGACACCATGCAAGACGCCTCGGCCGTGACCGGCCCCGGCTACCGCGAGCAGCACGAAGACGTTCGCCAGTCGATCGACGCGATGCTCGAAGAGCGCTACGGCGAGGCACTGCCCTCGTCACTCTCATACTGCTCACGCTCGGGCGATCCACGCACTCCATGGCTCGAGCCCGATGTCAACGACCACATCGAAGCACTCGCTGCCCAGGGCGTTACCAAGATCGTTATTGCCCCCATCGGCTTCATCTCTGACCATATGGAGGTCGCGTTTGACCTCGACATAGAGGCGACCGAGACGGCGGGCGAGATGAAGATCGAGTCGGCACGCGCCGCAACCGTCGGCACCGCTGCCCCCTTCGTCAAGAGCATCGTCGACATGATCGTCGAGCGCTCAGCACGCGAGCGTGGAGAGAGCGTTGAGGCAGTGACCGTCGGCGCACTCGGCGCTTTTCCCGACGTGGCACCGGCCGACAGCTGCCGCATGCGTCACGGCGAGGTCACGAACATTCCCGTGCTCGCAGGCCCCGAAGACTAACCAGTCGTTTTCACCCCCACCTCATCGAACTGAAAGGCCTTCACATGAATGCGCGCCCGGTGGTAGATCACACTCACGTTGCTGAAGAGATCAACGCCCAGACTAACTACGCCATGTACTCTGTGTTTCGCGAGAACCTTGATGCTCCGGCTCCCCGCGACTCAGTTTCGAAGCTCCTGAAATCGCTGAAGAAGGTGTCGGGCCTCACCATTCGCGGCTGGTACGACATCACCGGTTTCAGAGCCGACGCCGACCTGCTCGTGTGGATGCACGCGACCGATACCGAGACCCTGCAGCTCGCCTACAGCATGATTCGTGACTGGTCATGCGGCAGGCTCGTGCCCGTATGGTCAAACATCGGTGTGCACCGCCCCGCCGAGTTCAACCGCTCGCACGTTCCCGCGTTCCTCGCGGGCGACGAGCCGAAGGACTTCGTGTGTGTGTACCCCTTCGTGCGTTCACGCGAGTGGTACCTTATCGACAAAGCCGACCGCAGCCGCATGCTGCGCGAGCACGGCATGGCCGCGCGCGACTACGGCGATGTTCTCGCGAACACGCTCGCCTCGTTCGCCCTCGGCGACTACGAGTGGCTACTCACCTTCGAGTCAGACGAGCTCACCCGCATCGTCGACCTCATGCGTGAGCTGCGCGCCGTCGAGGCACGCCTGCACGTCATCGAAGAGACCCCGTTCTTCACGGGCCCACGCCGCAGCGCTGAAGAGCTGCTCTCGCGCGTGACCGTCAGGGGTCGCTAGCCGACACGAGCCGCGGCCTCACGCCGCGACTATTCTTGGGCCGCGTACGCTTCGAGTGTGCGCGGCCCAAATGCGTCTGGCAGCACTTCTTCGATCGTCTTCACACCAGAGACGGTGTTGAGCAGCATGCCGGGCGTGCTCGCCTCAAAGAGTAGCTGACGGCACCGCCCGCACGGCATGAGGGTGTTGCCACGGCCGTCAACGCAGTCGAAAGCGACGAGTCTGCCGCCGCCCGTGAGCTGCAGCTGCCCGACGAGGGTGCACTCGGCGCACAGCCCCACACCGTAACTCGCATTCTCGACGTTGCAGCCCGCAATGATGCGGCCGTCATCGACGAGGGCCGCGGCCCCCACCGGAAACTCCGAGTAGGGCGCGTAGGCCCGCTGCATCGCTTCGACCGCCGCGTCACGCAGCGCCTGCCAATCAATCTCTCTCGCGGTGCTCATTACGACTTCACGTAGGGCTTGTTGATCGCCGCTGGGGCGATCGAACGGCCAACGAAACCGCCAACCGCGATGAGCGTCACGATGTACGGGATCATGTTGATGAAGTCGGTCGGAATCGCTGCGCCGGCCTGAGCCGCCCACACCCCAAACTGCTTCGAGAACCCGAACAGGAACGCCGCAGCCGTTGCCGCAAGTGGGTTCCAGCGCCCAAGAATCACGCAGGCGAGAGCAATGTAGCCCTGCCCCGCGCTCATCTCGCGAATGAATCCGCCCACCGAGCCGATCGAGAGCGCCACGCCGCCGAGGCCCGCAATGAGCCCCGAGAGCGTCACAACCCAGAAACGGGTGCGGTTGACGTTGATGCCCACGGTGTCGGCAGCGAGCGGGTGCTCGCCAACCGCGCGCAGCCTGAGGCCCGTGCGCGTCTTGTAGAGCAGCACCGTCACGAAGATGACGAGCGCAAACATGAGGTAGGTCGTGATTCGCTGGTTGAAGAGCACCGGCCCAATCACCGGAATCTCAGAGAGCAACGGGATGCGGATCGCAGGCAGGGTGCCAGGATAGTTGTAGGCCTGCTCATCGCGAGTCATCATCGAAGAGTGAACAAAGCTCGTAATGCCGGCGACGAGCACGTTCACCACGACACCGACGATGATCTGGTCGACGTGGTACTTCACCGAGAAGACCGCGAGCAGCGCACCGATGAGCGAACCAGAAATCATGCCGGCAAACATCGCGATGATGAGGTTGCCCGTGATCGTGCCGACGAAAGCGGCGGTGAAGGCACCCATGAGCAGCTGGCCCTCGATCGCGATGTTCGTCACGCCCGCACGCTCGCCCATGGCGCCTGCGAGAGCTCCAAGCACCACCGGAACCGAGAAGGCGATCGCACCGGTGAGCAGGTACACAATCGGCACTCGGCCGCCCGCGCCGACCCAGCCGAGCAGCCCGACGAGAAAGAGCAGCGCAAAGCCGACGACGATCCACGCTGAAATTTTGCGCCTCGTGAGAGCAAGCCAGAGGGTCAGGGCGGTGATAACGAGCATCAGGCTACCGATGACGAACCCGAGGGTGCGAGCATTCACGGTAATGTCAGACAGCAGGCTCGGAGTACCCTTCGACGCCCAGGAAAATACCACGTCTGTCGAGGGGCCGTTCAACCCAAAGGCAAAGAAACCCACCAGGGCGAACACGATGAACGAGATGGGCGCACGCCAGTCGACGGGGCGCACAATGGCCTCGTGGGCAGTTGACTCATGAGCGGTCGCGGTCATTATTCGCCGCCTTTCTTCGTGCGTGAGAATTTCTGGGCGATGGGCCCGTTCTCAACGCTCTTGGGAAGCCTGAAGATCGCGCGCACGAGCGGCGGAGCCGCAATGAAGAGCACGATGACGCCCTGTACGACAACGAGCACCTCGGGGCTCACACCCGCGATCTGCATCGCTGGGCCGCCGGCCTTCATTGCGCCGAAGAGCAGGCCAGCGAAGAAGATGCCGATCGCGTTACCGCCGCCCAGCAGCGCCACGGTGATCGCGTCAAAACCAATGCCCGAGTCAGCCGAGGCCGTGAGACCGACGCTTCCTCCGAGCACCTGGTTGACGCCGGCAAAGCCGACGAACATCGCGCTGAGCGCCATCGTGATGATGTAGAGCGTCGAAACCTTCATGCCAGACGTTGCCGCTGCGCTCGGGTTCTCACCGACAGCGCGAAGCCTGAAGCCGAGCGACGAGCGCTCCATGAGCCACCAGTACAGCACGACGCCCAGCACCGCGACGATGAAGCCCAGGTGCAGGCGGTACGAATCGCCGAGCAGCGCTGGGTATTGAGCCGTTTCGAGTGGCGGCGGGGTCTTGGGGTTCGTGCCCGCATCGGGCGAGTGCAAGAAGCCCGCACGCATCGCGTACGAGACCGCGTAGAGGGCGATGTAGTTCATCATGATCGTCACGATGACCTCGTGAGCGCCCGTCGCAGCCTTCAGTAGGCCGACGATGCCGCCCCAGACCATCGCCGCGAGAACACCGACCGCCATGGCCACGAGCATGTGCAGCACGACTGGCATGGGTACCGCAAACGAGACCCATGAGGCGCCCGCGATAGCCACGAGCATCTGACCAAGGCCACCGATGTTAAAGAGGCCAACCTTGAACGAGAGTGCAATGCCGAGGCCGGCAAGAATGAGCGGTGCGGCGAACCTCAGGGTCTCGGTGAATGGACGAATCGCGACATCAAAGGTGTTTGCGCTCGAGTTGAAGATCGACCCGGTAAAGAGCGAGCTGTAGCCGGTGTACACCGCGTTCCAAGCCGCCCCGAGCGCGTCGCCCGGGCGCTGGAAGAAGTACCCCACCGAAGCGAGAAACTCTTCGTTCGTGATGACGATGAGCACGGCACCCACCACGAAGCCGATAACGATCGCGAGCACGGTGCGCGTGAAACTCGCCCCGAAGATCTCGCGCAGTGCGAGCTGCAGGGTACCGGGCTGTGCTTGCTCGGCCGGCGCTTTGGTTGTCTCGGTCATGCTGACGCTCCCGCCATCATTTCTCCCAGCGTGGTTCGAGGGGTGTCTGCGGGAACGATGCCCACGATCTTGCCCTGGTACATGACCGCGATGCGGTCGGCCAGGTTTAGCACTTCGTCGAGTTCGGTCGACACGATGAGCACCGGCAGGCCCGCGTCACGCAGGCCGATGATGCGCTCGTGAATGAACTCGATTGAGCCGACGTCGACGCCTCTCGTGGGCTGCGACGCGATGAACAGCTGCGTATCGCTCAGGAGTTCGCGCGCGATGATGACCTTCTGCTGGTTACCGCCAGAGAGACTGCTCACCTTGGCGTTCGGGCCCTGCGTGCGAATATCGAACTCAGCGATGGCCTCGTTGGCGAAGCGCTCTCGGTAGCCGAGCTGCAGTGAGCCCGCTTTCACGAACGGCTCGCCCCAGCTGCGGTTGAGCATCAAGTTTTCGGCGACCGTGAAGTTGCCAATGACGCCGTCACTCGAGCGATCTTCGGGCACGTACCCAATGCCCATATCGATGAGCTCTTTCACCGTCTTGCCGAGCATCTCGGTGCCGTCGAGCGTCACCGAGCCTTTCGCGCCGTGGCGCAACCCAATGAGCGTCTCGGTAAGCTCGGTTTGCCCGTTGCCCTGAACGCCCGCAACCGCGAGCACCTCGCCCGCACGAATGTCAAACGACACGTTATCGAGCAGGGCGACGCCCTGTTGGCTCACGAGCGTGAGGTTTGAAACCTGCAGCTTCACCTCGCCGGGGTTTGCCTGCTGCTTTGCGGTCGTCAGTTCGACCGAGCGGCCGACCATGAGCTCAGCAAGCCTCGACGTTGAGTCTTGATTCGAGCCCTCACCCACGACCTTGCCGAGGCGCATCACCGTAATCTTGTCGGCAACGGCCTTGACCTCGCGAAGCTTGTGGGTAATAAAGATGATTGAGGTGCCGGCCTGGGCAAGCTGCCTCATAATGTTCATGAGTTCGTCGGTCTCTTGCGGGGTGAGCACCGCCGTGGGCTCATCGAGCACGAGCACCTGAACGTCGCGCGCAAGCGCCTTGACGATTTCGACGCGCTGCTGCGCACCCACCGGCAGGTCTTCGACCTTGGCGTCGGGGTCGAGGTTGAAGCCGAAGCGGGCCGAAATCTCACGCACCATTGAACGCGCCGCGTCAAGGTCGAGCAGCCCACCACCGCGGGTTGGCTCGTGACCGAGCATCACGTTCTCGGCGACCGTGAAGACCGGAATGAGCATGAAGTGCTGATGCACCATGCCGATGCCCGCGGCCATCGCGTCTCCGGGGCCGTCGAACGCAACCGGCTCTCCATCGAGCAGAATTTCTCCCTCGTCGGGGTCAAGAAGCCCGAACAGCACGTTCATCAGCGTTGATTTGCCCGCACCGTTCTCGCCGAGCAGCGAGTGAATCTCGCCCGGTTCGACGGTGAGATCGATCTTGTCGTTCGCGGTGAACGACCCGAAGCGCTTTGTAACGCCTCTGAACTCAAGTTTCATGGAGAGTGTGCCCCGATCCGCTTCCCTCGTGCGGCGCACCCGAAAGAGGCGGGCGCGTCGCGAATAGCCTTCATCGTAGCGAAGAGGCAGCGGCCGCGAGAAACCCTCGACCGCTGCCCTCAACGCGGTGTTAGCGGGTTTCTACCTCGCCAGCAATAATCTTCTTCTTGAGCTCGTCGAGCTTCTCAATGATCGAAGCGTCGATCTTGTCTTCAAACTCGTAGAAGGGGCTGAGGCGCGTGCCGTCGTTTTCGAGGGTGCCTACGTAACCATCGCTCGAGAAGCTGCCGTCTTTCGCGCTCTCGATGACGTCGTAGATCGAAACGTTGATCTGCTTCTCAACCGAGGTAAGAATCTGGTCAGCGTACTGCGGGCTGTTCTTGGCAATGTCGAGGTCAACACCGATCATGACGATGTCTTTGCCCGACTCCTTGATCGCTTCGCTCGTCGCACCAAAGAGGCCGCCAGCAACCGGCATGATCACGTCAGCGCCAGCTTCAATCTGGCCCTCTGAGATGCTCTTTGCGGCGGTGCCGTTCTCAAAGTCACCAACGAAGTCGCCGTCCTGCTTGTCAGCGTCCCAGCCGAGCACGGTCACCTTGGTGCCGGTCTCTTCTTCGTAGTACTTCGCGCCGTTGGTGAAGCCAACCATGAAGTCAGTCACAGCGGGAATGTTCATGCCACCGTAGGTGCCGATGACCTTCGACTCACTGTAGGCAGCCGAGAGGTAGCCTGCAAGAAACGCCGACTGGGTGGTCTCCCAGGTCATGCCCTTGAGGTTGTCGAGGCCTTCGGCCTCTGAGTCAATGATCACGAAGTTCGAGTCGGGGTTCTCGGTCGCTGCAGCGTTAATCTGCTCAACGATCTTGAAGCCGACCGCAAAGGTGATGTCGCAGCCCTTGGCGACCATGGCCTCGAGGTTCGGAGTGTAGTCTTCTTCAGACTTCGACTCTGCGTCCTTGATCTCGATGTCAAGGCCGTCCTTGGCTTCGGTCATGCCGAGCATCGAAACCTGGTTGAACGACTTATCGTTCCAGCTTCCCTCATCAGAAACGGCGCAGGCGAGGAAGTCTGAGTTATCTGACCCCTCCTTCGAGCCGTTGTCGCCTGCTTCGGGTGCATTACCGCAGCCGACGAGAACGAGAGCAGCGGCTCCCGTAGCAGCAATCGTGGCAAGCATTCGCTTGCGTGAGGTTGCAATCACTGTGTTTCCTCCAAATTTCTGCCCACCGTAAACGGGTATAAGAAGACGGGTAAAGCAACTATGGGCATCACAGCGAGAATACTCCCCCGAGCGACACGCCCACAACGCGAGAGGCCCTGGGCCCGAAAATCGTTATGATTTCGCCGATTTATGAGGCCCCACCGGCACCCGTGATGACATCATCATCGACCCAGGCGAGTGAGCGTTCAACCGCCCTGTTCCAGATGCGCATTCTGCGGTCGCGGTCGTCACCCGACATCGCCGGCGTAAACCGCTTCTCTTCGCGCCAGTTCTCGGCGATTTCATCGAGCGTGCCCCACACGCCAACGCTGAAACCGGCGGCATAGGCGGCTCCGAGCGCCGTCGTCTCGAGTACCTCGGGGCGCACAACGTCAAAGCCGAGCAGGTCTGCCTGAAACTGCATGAGAAATTCGCTCACCGAAGCCCCGCCGTCGACTCGAATCTCGGTGAGCTCGTGCCCCAGATCGGCCGCGGCTGCTTCGATGACCTCGACCGACTGAAACGCGATCGCCTCACTCGCAGCCCGCACGAGGTGCGCCTTCGTGACAAAACGGGTGAGCCCCACGATGACGCCCCTCGCGTCAGGCTGCCACCTCGGCGCGAAAAGCCCCGAGAAAGCCGGCACGATGACGGCCCCGCCGGTGTCAGGAACGCTCGTGACGAGCCCCTCGATCTCTTCAGAGTCGCGAAACAGGCCCAGATTGTCACGCAGCCAGTGCTGCAGCGAGCCCGCCACTGCCACTGAACCTTCGAGGGCGTACCGCGGCTTCTCGCCAGCAATTTGGTAGGCAACCGTCGTGAGCAGACCGTTGTCTGAGTGCACCACCTCTTCGCCCGTGTTCACGATCAAGAAGCAGCCGGTTCCGTATGTGTTCTTTGCTGCACCCTCGGCGAAGCCCGCCTGCCCGAAGGTCGCTGCCTGCTGGTCACCAAGAATGCCCGCAATGGGAAGCCCCTCGAGCTCGTCGACCGCGACGACCCTTCCAAAGTCGCCCACTGAGGGACGAATCTCGGGCAGCATCGACTCGGGAACGCCGAAGAGGTCGAGCGCTTTCTCACTCCACGCCAAATCACGAATGTCGCACAACTGGGTGCGACTCGCGTTCGTCGCGTCGGTCGCGTGCACGGGTTCGGCCCCCTCGCCCCGCGTAAGGTTCCACACCAACCACGTATCGATCGTGCCGAAGAGCAAATGCCCGCGCTCGGCTTTCTCACGTGCGCCGGGAGCATTGTCGAGGATCCACCTCACCTTCGACGCAGAAAAGTACGTCGCGAGGGGCAAGCCCGTCACGCTGCGCAAGAAGTCGGCCCCGTGGGCCTCGGTCAGCTCGTCGATGAGGCCTTGCGTGCGGGTGTCTTGCCACACGATCGCCTCGTACACGGGCTGGCCCGTACGTTTGTCCCACACCACCGTCGTTTCACGCTGGTTGGTGATGCCGAGCGCTGCAATCTCGTGGGCTTTCAAGTGCGAGACGGCGAGTGCCTCGCGCATGAGGTCGCGGGTCGTGCGCCAGATCTCTGTGGCGCTGTGGCCCACCCAGCCCGGGTGCTGAAAAATCTGGCGATGCTCACGCTGCGCAGCGCCTTGAATGCGCCCCTCGTGGTCAAAGATGATGACCCTCGTCGAGGTTGTGCCCTGGTCAATCGCCATGACGTGGCGTGCGCTGCCCTGCTCTGTCATGTGTTCAAGGGTAGCGGGTGCGGGTGACATTGAGTGAGGAGAGGGGCAGGCGGTGCAGCAGCTGGAGTTCATGAGCCGCCCGCCCCTCTCTATACTTCCTACACGCCTAAAAGGTCAGGCAGGAAGTTCGAGATCGCTGGCACAAATGAGAGCAACATCAGTACAGCGAGTCCCGCGATGAGGAAGGGCCCAATACCCCGAACCGCCTCCATCACCGGTATTTTTGCGATGCCCGAGGCGATGAACAGGTTGATACCCACGGGCGGCGTGATGAGCCCGAGTGCCATGTTCACGGTCATCGTAATGCCAATCGTCGTGATATCAATGCCCGCTTCAAGCATGACCGGCACGAGAATCGGAATGAGCAGATAGAACGCCGGGGTGTTATCGAGAAACATGCCGACAATGAGCAGAATCACGGTCACGAGCAGAATGATCACGAACTTGTTGTCGGTGAACGAGATCATGGCCTGAGCAATGCGAACCGCGATGAGTTCTGAGGTCACCACATACGCAAACAGCGATGCGAGACCAATAATGATCATGATGGTTGCCGACTGTACCGCCGCACGAATAAAGGCGAGAGCGAGTTTGCGCAGCTCCTTACCGCGTGACGAGATAACCGCGAGAATCAGGGTGTACACGACCGCAACGATTGCCGACTCGGTTGCCGTGAAGATGCCCCCGTAGATGCCGCCAAAGATGATCACGGGAATCAGGAGTCCCGGAATCGCTTTCACGAGCGCACTCATACGCTCCGCGTTCGTCGCTTTAACCGGCCCACCGGGCAAGGTATCTTGCGCGGCCGAGGCGTCACCGGCCTTCGCAGGCGCCCACTCACTCACAGCATTCGACGGTGTTCCACCCGCGTGAGCCATGACCGGCGCAACGTTTGCCATTTCCATAAGCTGGGCACCCTTCGGCCCAACTTTCTGCGCGAGCACATCGCGTGATTTTGGCAGGTAAAGGCACACCAGGTAAAACGCGATTGCCATAAGAATGCCTGGAACGATGCCAGCCATAAAGAGGCGTCCAATCGAGATGCGCATGTAGTCGCTCGCGACAACCGCAAAAATGATGAGTGGAATGCTCGGCGGAAGCACAATGCCGATCGCTCCCGCGCTCGCGAGCAGTGACGTCGCGTGTTTCGGCTGGTAGCCATTTTTAATAAGAGCAGGAATGAGGATCGAGCCAAGCGCCGCAACCGTCGCAGGCGCAGAGCCAGACATTGCCGCAAAGAAACACACCGCGATGATCGCGACAAGAGCGATGCCGTTCTTGCGGTGCCCCACGAAAGCATCTGCGAGATTGATGAGGTTTTGCGAAATGCCAGCGTATTCCATAAGCACGCCAGCCAGAACGAAGAACGGAATGGCAAGGAGTGTCTCTGCCGACATGGTCGAGTAGAGAATGCCGGGCACGGTACCCAAGAAGTAGAGACCGCTGTCGGCGGTCACGGCGATAATCGCCGACAGCCCGAGCGCGAACGCGACCGGCATGCCGATGAGGAGAAAGACGGCAAACGTGCCGAACAAGATGAGCTCGATCATGCGAACTGGCCTCGCTCTCTGATCTCAGAGTCGGGAAGAATACGGCTTGTTGGCTTCATTTCCAGCCAGAACACCTGGCAGCTCCTCACGATGCACAGTAGCGAGCCAAAAGGAATTGCTGCACTGAAGATCCACTTCGGAACCCCCATCGCGGGTGTCGTCTGGCCAGCGCGCAGCTCGGCAAGAGTCGATTGCAGCCCATAGTGCAAAAGCACTGTAAAGAGCAGCACCGTGCCCACCGTAATCAAAGTCACAATCGCTCGCTGAAGCGGCTTCGGGGCCTTCTCTTTAATGAGTTCGAAACCGAGGTGGCTCCCATGCTTCACGCCGATAGCAGCTGCAACCATTGTCATGAGCACGCCGAGATTGATGACGAGTTCGATGCTGAAGGCCAACGAGACGTGAAGAAAATACCGCGCGACCACGTTGGCGAACCCGAAGCACATCATGGCGACGAAAGAACCAATCACGATGGTTCCTTCAAGCAGGGTGAGAAAACGATTCAGCATCGGGCAACTTACGGTTGAACCTTGGTAAAGAGATCTTCGCCCCAGACAGACTCATACTGGTTATAGATCGGAGCGATCGCTTCTTGAAAAGCGCTGATTTGCTCGGGGGTGAGCTCAATAATCTCAACTTCTTCAGCAAGCTCAGCAAGCTGTTCTGCCTCCCGGTCACGGTTCGCCTGCTTTTGCGCCTCGTTAGCTGCTTCAGAGGCTTTGCGCACGATCTCTTGGTCGTCAGCCGAGAGCGAGTCAAAGAGCTCTTTATTCATGCCGAGCATGATGGGGTCGTACACGTAGTTCCACATCGTGAGGTAATCCTGTACCTCGGCGAGACCCGAGCTATGAATAATGTCGATCGGGTTCTCTTGCCCCTCAATCGTTCCCTGGCCGAGAGCCGTGAACACCTCTGCAAACGGCATGCTCGTCGCGTTTGCTCCAAGCGCTTGCAAAGTATCAACGAAGAGCGCGATGGTAGGCACACGCACCTTCAGATTCTTCAGATCTTCAGGAGTCTTTACGGCGGTCTTGTTCGTCGTCAGTTGACGAAACCCAGCCTCTCCAAAGCCTAAGAACTCAACGCCGTGCTCTGCGGCAAGCGCCGAGTAGGCTTCTGCGCCGGTACCCGATGTCACCTTGTCGGCTTCTTCTTCGTTTGCAAAGAGGAAGGGAGCGTTGATTGCTCCGAACTCGGGAATGACCATGGCGTAGTCAATCGTAGAGTTGTACGAAAGATCTTTATGTCCGTCAATGAGCTGTTGAATACCTGCTGGCGTATCGCCACCGGAAAGCTGTTCGTTCGGGAAAATAGTGACTTTCATGCGGCCGCCCGATTCCTGCTCAAGAGCTTCTGCGAAGGTCTCGGCACCGAGATACCAGCTCGACTGGTCGCCAACGTTAATGGTCATCTTCCAGTTGTAGCTCTGGCCTTCGGCGTCTCCGTCACCAGCGCTCGGCGAGGTTCCTGAGCAGGCTGACAGCACGAGGGCTGCGGCAACGGTCAATGAGGCAACGCTCAATCGTTTCATGTGACTTCCTTGTCGTTAATGATTTGGATCGTGTGGATCTTGCGATAACCGGCTGCGTTCGCCGGTCGGCTCGGGGCACTTTGACGGAGAACGCCCTCCCCGATAATCTGGCCTGACCAGTTCTCATATTTGGTCAACCAGAATAGTAACATAGCAGAATTCCCAACACAGCAAGGAATCAACGATGAATCCAGCCATTGACCAACAGCGAGCAAGCGCTTTGCGCGCGACTGCGACCAACCACCTTTGGCTGCAAAACAGCAGCCAAGCCGGTATCGCGAAAACTTTTCCACTCATCGTTCGCGGCGAGAACCACCTCGTATACGACGCAGCAGGAACCGAGTATTTCGACGGCATCAGCGGTCTTTTTGTGGTGAACGCTGGCCATGGCCGAGCCTCGATCGCAGCAAAGGCAGCCGAGCAGATGCAGAAGCTCGCTTACTTCCCTCTCTGGTCGGCACTACACGAGCCGGGTGTTGAGCTCGCGGCTCTCCTTGCCGAGCACGCTCCCGAGGGGCTCGACCATGTTTTCTACACCAACTCGGGGAGCGAGGCGATCGAAACCGCGCTGAAACTCGCAAAGCAATTCTGGAAGATGCAGGGGTATCAAGAGAAGACAAAGTTTGTCAGCCGTGACGTTGCCTACCACGGCACAACCCATGGCGCCGCATCAATCACCCGGGTACCCCGCCTTCTGCAGAACTTCACCCCGCTCGTGCCAGGCAGTGTCGCAGCCCCCAACACCAATCTTTACCGCGCTGAAGAACGAGGCATGCCCACTGACCCACGAGCCTTCGGCGCACGCTGCGCAGCAGAAATTGAGGCGGCGATTGTGCGCGAGGGGCCAGAAACCGTCGCAGCAATCGTCATCGAGCCCATTCAGAACGCCGGCGGCTGTCTCGTACCCCCACCCGGCTACCTGGAACAGGTTCGCGAGATCGCTGATCGGCACAACGTACTCATCATCGCCGATGAGGTCATCAGCGGCTTCTGCCGCATTGATGGGTTCTTTGCAAGCAACCATTACGGCCTTCGTCCCGACATCATCACGGCAGCAAAAGGCCTGGCAAGCGGATACGCTCCGATCGGAGCCGTTATCGTCTCAGACCACATCTACGAACCTTTTGCCTCGGGAAAGGCGAACTTTGCCCACGGCCACACCTTCGCTGGCCACCCGGTCTCGACCACGGTTGCCCTCGAAAATCTGCGCATCATGCTCGATGAAGATCTCGTTTCACGCGCCCAAAACGACGGCCTCCGTTTCGGCGCCGCACTCCAGGGACTTCGAGACATCGCCACCGTTGGCGATGTACGCGGCGACGGGCTCTTCTGGGGTATCGAACTCGTGACCGACCAGGCCACGAAACAGCGCTTCAACGCCGAACAACTCGCTGAGCACTCCGGGCGCACCCTGCCTGAACTGCTCATGAAGCATGGAATGTACTGTCGTATCGATACTCGCGGCGACTTCGTACTGCACGTTGCTCCTCCGGCAAGCACCCCCACCGATGCACTCGACGGCGCTGCAACAACGCTACGCACCGTGCTCACCGAGTTCACCGATCAGGTGCTCGCCCCGTAGGACGCAGCACCGATTCCGGTTCGCCAATCGGTGTTTGCGCCTCTCGGCGAGCGGAAGGCAGGGCGTCGCAACCGCGCACCCTGCCTTTCGCGGTTCCAGGGCCGCAATGTTCAAAAGGCTTACAGCAGTGTGGTTGCGCTCAGTTTGCGTACCTGCTGGTCAAGCCACGCAAAGTGCACATCAACAACCTGCGAAGCTCGAGCCTCGTCTTGAGCAACAATAGCGTCGCAAATATCTCGGTGCACACGCCGCATCGTTACGACGTCGTCGTCAAGTGCGTCATACTCAATCGTTTTCACCATCACCACGTGCATCACCTTCGCGAAGAAGATCAGCACATTCGACTGGCTACTCGCAATTAAGGCGTCGTGAAATTCAAGGTCGGCCGCTTTGAGCGCTTGCGGGTCATCGACCGCATCCATTTGTTCAAGCGCAACGAGCATGCGCGCAATGTTCATGTGATCTTTGGCCCGGCAAGCCTCAACGGCCGCTTGCCGCTCAAGCGCGTGCCGAAAGGAAATGAGCGACTCGATGCTCATTTCTGACGACATCAGGCCAAGAAAGACGACATCACTCACGGTCTCGGCTTTAATGCCCGTGTAAAACGTGCCAGATCGGTCGCGTCGCTCGAGCACCCCAAGCGACTCGAGCTTGCCCATGCGCTCACGAAGTGTGGCGCGGCTCACCCCAAACTCTTCAGAGAGCAGCCGCTCACTCGGAATCTTCTCACCGAGCTGCATGTTCTTCAGCTTCGCGAGCAGCCCGCCCATGACCGGGTCAGAAAAGATGTCCTGCGGGGTTGGCTCAACCTCGGTCATTGTGTAGCCTCCCGTGGGTCTCGGTTGCGATCGCAGCGCCCGTACAGAACGCCCCCGTTTTCACCGATCACTGTTCTTCAGTATCTCTGTTCATCTTAGTGGGAGCGTTTCTGCCCACATTCGAACAACACGTGTCGCACTCGCTGTGTTAGCCTCGCTTCTGCACAGCCCGTCCCGATATCCCTCTCACAGCACAGCAGGAGCGCAATGACGACCACCCCTGAACCGGTGACCGCGAACTACCTGAAGGGCCTCCTCGGTAAACCCGCGCTCACGACGCTTGCACTCACCGCGGCCGTAGTGTTCGGCGTTGCGGCCGTCATGGCCCTGTTCGTCGTCATCGCGTTGATGGCCTCGAGTGCGCTCTCTACTGCCGGGCTTGGCACGCTTCTCTCACTGTTCGCGTGCGTCACCGCCGGGCTCCTGGGCTATGGCTGGGCCGGAAACGGAAGTTTCGGCGTCTCGGTGTTTAGCCTCGAAGGCTCGTTCTCGCTGAGCATCTTCTCGCTGACGACCCTCGCGGCAATCGTGGTAGGCACGGCACTCGTTGCCAAACGCCGCATCGCGCACGATGCGATCGCACCAACGCTCACGCTCTCGGCTTTGCGCGCTGGCATCGAGGGCGCGGTCATCGGGCTCGTATTCATGCTCGTGTTCGGGTTCATCGGGCTGCAGCCTGGCAGCACGAACGTTGCCGAGGGAGAGCTACACGGAAAGCCTTTCGCGATCTTTGCCACCCTCTGGTGCATCGTCGCGGTGACCCTCTTTGTCACTCGCGAACGCACCCGCGAGGCAAGCCCCATCACCGCCTTCCTCGCACGGCCACTCATCACTGAGACCCGCGCCTTCTTCGCCGCGACCTTCACGGTCTTTGCACCGCTGTTGCTCGTTGCCGTCGTACTCGTGGCCATCAAACAGACCTTCGCAACGAGCCTCGCCCTCATTCCCTTCCTCGGGAACCTTCTGCTTGGCCTCATCAGCATGGGCTACCTCGGCGGCTTCACCGCCGAGGTGCCGTTCACCTCTGCAGAGCTGCTCATGCCGTGGAACCTCTCGCCCTGGCTCGCCGTGTGCGTCTTCCTGTTCGCCGTGCTCAGCATCATCGCGGCTGCCATCGCCGTTGGCCTGCGCCGCCCCCGTGCCGCCCAGTTTCGGGCTGACCTCTTGTGGCGTTTGCCCGTCGGGGCGACCATCATCTGGCTCGTGATCGTGCTCGCCGTGTTGCCCATTCGCACGGCGGCGAGCATGGGAAGTTACGGCACCGTAACCATCACGATGACGGTGACCTGGTGGGTACCTTTCAGCACCGCTGCCATCGCATTATTGGTGAGCACCCTCGCCGAGTTCGCCCCGCGCTGGGCCTACCTCGCAAACCCCAAGCTGCTCTTCTTCTTCGCGCCGCAGATCACGGTGAACCGTTGGCTATCGGGCGAACCCGCAGCTGCGGCTCAGCCCGCAGCAGCACAGCCCGAGCCTGTGCAGCCTCAGCCCGCACAGGCAGAACCCGCCGAGCCGGTCAAACCCACGCGGGTCGAGCCCCAGCCGGCAGAATCCGCACCCGCAGAGAGCACGTCGGCAGAGAGCACGTCAGCTAAGAGCACTGATCCCATCACAGCGGCGCTCGTAGCGAACGATTCCATCGCGGATCACACCGCACCGGCTGGCCCCGAAACCCCGACTGCCGAGACCGCCCCGATCATCGAAAGCGGCGCACTCGACGAGGGCAGCATGCCCACTGAGGGCGCTGAGGGCAACGTGACTGATGCTGGTACCGTAGCCCAACCAGCCAGCCTGGCAGGGCTCGTGCAGCCGCAGCCACAAGCGCTCCCACTGCCAGAGCGGGCACCGCTCAGCCCGCAGAAAAAGCGCGGCATCATCGCGGTACTCGTGACGGTAGTCGCGGTAGTTGTCGCACTCGTGGCGGGACTCGTCACCGTCAAGATTCTCAACGGGAGCCGGGGGCCAGAAACTGCTGTCGACCATTACCTCTCACTCATCGCAAAGGGCAAACTCGATGCTGCTACCTCGGCCGTTGATCCCGGGGTGCGCAATGCTGAGCGCGGGCTGCTCACCGCTGAGGTGTTTAACGCAGCCGACCACAAAATAGAGGTCGTGAACGTGCGCAACACCGATGACTCACTCTCAGGTGACGCCAAACACGCTCTCGTCGAGGCCGAGCTCAGCATCGACGGCGAGCGCCAGACCGTCTTCCTTGAAGCAGAGCGTGGAGCGAACTCGTTCGGCCTGCTGCACAATTGGAAGGTCACCGCCCCACTCGTGCAGAGCGTTCGGTTCGAGGCTCCCTTCGAGTTCGACACCCTCGAGGTGGGCGACACCACGGTCAAGGTGGGGCCGAGCACCGCCTCCGAGGGCTGGGATGAGCGCCACGTCGTTGAGGCTTACCTGTACCCCGGCGAGTACACCTTCAGCATTCCGAACAGTGAATACACCGAATTCGAAACCGTCACGGTGACGGTCATGCCGCAGCAGACGCTCTCGGCCGATCCGCACAATGCTGAGCCGGTCTCGGTCACCTTCGAGGCAGCCGCCAGCGAAAGCCTCCAGAAAGCCGTGCTTGCCCTCGTGAATGATGAGTTCACGAAGTGCGTCACGATTCCAACGAACATGGAGAGCTACTGCCCGTACATCGTGCAGAACACCGAGCTCGCAGTGCTCGAACTCGGCACCCTGCCGGGCGGTTTTGAAACCTTCGACTTCTCATCATTCGAGACAGAGCCGGGCACGGTCAAGACTCAACGCAACAGTACCGAGTGGAGCGACTACGACCTCGAAGAAACAAAGGTTTCGATGAGGGGCAGTTACTCGGTCGTTGACGGCAAGGTCATCATCGATGACGTCTCGGCGAGCACCTCATTCTGGGGCTAATCTGCACAATGCGGTGACGTGCTTGCTCTGCCATGTGCGTCACCGCGCAAGTTCGGCGACCAACATCTCGCGGTCTGTGATCTCACAGAGCTCGATACGCTCTTGCAGCGGGCCGGGAGCGCGCTCGGTCGCTGGGGCTGGGCTGTAGAGCGCGATGATCCACTGCTCGCCAAAGGCGCAGTATGCACCAATACAGCGTTCGTTGCTGACCGACCAACCATCGACCGAGTGACCGTCAAGGTCAAAGGTCATCGGTTGCCATTCTTCGGTATCGATGCTCTGCTCGACGCAGTCTTCGACAAGATAGGCCAGCTCGCTCTGAGGAACAGCATCTTCATCGTCAGCGGCCAGCGACTCTCGCGGCATCACCTGCACAATCCAGACGTCATCGAGCTCTTCGTCAGGCCCACTGATACGCTCGCGTTCGAGCTGCTCGGGGCTCACGCACCGCAGCGCGACAGAGTCCAAGACGCCGCTCGAGCTTTGAAGCGACATCACCGAGTAGCTGAAGCTCTCGCCGGCGAAGCGAAAGAAGCGAAGCGCTGAATCGCGGAGTTGCCGCGAGATGCGCTCTCTGCGCATACGCATGCCCCGCTCGGGAGATAGCTGCCACATGAGGTCTTCACGCAACGTCTCGCGGCCAGCACGGTTGCCCCACCAGATCGTCGAAAAGAAAAAGCCCCATACCAGCACGAAGAACACGAGCGGAGCGATATACCACGCAAAGTCGAGGGTGAACTGCAGCGCGAACCCCACGATGAGGCCAAGCACGATGACCACGAGGTAGAGCATCGGCACCGGTTGCATGCTGCGGCGCCCCATGATGATTCGCCACGCACCAAGAAGGCGCTTAAACACTCCTGGCTTACGCACGTACCCGAACGCATAACTACGTCGCCTCGTCTGCCCCGTTGTGAGCCACCACCACAGGCGTCTGAGAAGCGGCTCACGAGGCTCAGCCCCGCCCGCGGGCGACGTCGCGTCAGAGCTGTCGGCTAAAGAATAGCCCTCGGTTTCATCATGCATGGCTCAACGCTACGGCAGCCTCGGTTTTGGCACTAGCCCCACCTATGGAGCGGGATACACCATTCCTGCCATGAGCGTGCGCGTCGTGCCGGTAACGCCGACCGAAACGACGTGAACGGTTCCATCGGCGCGCTCAGCGTGCTCGGCAACAACGCGCACGGTGCCGAGCGGGTGGGCGATGACGGTCGCACCGTTCGCTGGGGCGTCGCCCACGAGGTCGTGCACGATGCTTCCGGCGATGCCCCTGGCGGCGGCGAGCGCCATGGCCGCGGTCATGGGAATGCCACGGTGCACCTGCTGCATCGATATCGTGAGCGTCTCGAGATCAGCCTCTGCACTCTCTTTGGGCGGGCCAACGAGCACGATGCGCGGCGTGACGGGAGCCTCGATTCGGGCTGCCTCGAGCGATGAAGCGACCCCGAGCGCGACCGCCGCTGCCGCACGCAACCGCTCGATGACGGCAAGAAACGTCTCGTCGCCCCTCAGCTCCGCGGGGGCGCGATGAGCGCCCGGCACCGCATCTCGCGCTACGAAGAGGTACGGGTTCGTGGCGTCAACGAGCGTGCCCCGCACGCGCAGCTCACCGCTCGAGGTCGCAACCGTGAACATCGTTTGCGCCGAGACGAGCGGCAGCAGAGCACCGGTCACGGCACCGCCCGGTTCGAGATAGCGCATGGTGATGGGAGCCGCGGTTCCTGGGACCCCGGCAATCACGGTGTCTCCGTCTCGCGCGGCCCTTGCCCGGCGCACCGCAACCTCGGCATCAATGCGCACGCCGGTATTCGTGTTGCGCAGCCGCACGGTCGTTTCGGTCGCGCCATCATCAACGGGACTGAGCCCGGAATCAACCGCGAAGGCCGCAACGGCAAAGCTCAGGTTGCCGCAATTGCCTCTCCAATCGACCACCGGCTGCGCAATGCCCACCTGCCCGAAGGAGTACTCGATCACTCCGTCTTGCCCCGCGGCGCTCACCACCATCACTTTGGAGGTACTTGAGGCAGCCCCGCCCATGCCGTCAATTTGCAGTGGATCGGGCGTGCCCATGAGACGCATGAGCAGAGCGTCACGTTCGTCGCCCGCGGGCGGGAGGTCGCGCTCGTGCACGATGAGTCCCTTGCTCGTGCCCCCGCGCATGAACACCGCGGCAACACCGCCGTCAATATCACTGTAGGCCACTGCTGCTCCCTCGCCCGTGCTGCGGTGCGTGGCCGAGCCACGCTCTTGCCTCTAGCGTACCCGCGCACATCGGCGCCCCATTGTCGGTGGCACGGCGTACAATAGTCGCATGGCCAATTTTCGTGTTGCTTCTGTGAATGTCAACGGCATTCGTGCCGCCTACCGTAAGGGTATGGGCGAATGGCTCGATGAACGCGGCGTCGACGTGCTCGCGCTGCAAGAAGTTCGGGCACAAGACGAGCACGTTCAAGAGTTTCTCGGCAACGCAGGTTGGCACTGGCTTCACGAGCCCTGCGACATCAAGGGCCGCGCGGGCGTCGCCATCGCGAGCCGCAACCCTTCCATCGCTCACCGGGTGGGCCTTGGCGCAGCCGACGCACAGGAGTCAATCCAGTCATCGGGCCGCTGGCTCGAGGCCGACTTCGACGTCGACGGCACCCCCGTCACGGTCGTAAGCTGCTACATGCACTCGGGCGAGGTCGACACCCCGAAGCAGGAGGCAAAGTGGGCCATGCTCGACGCCTTCGGCGTACGTCTCGATGAGCTTGCTGGCGCTGAGGGGCCGAGCTCAGGGCTCGTCGCCGTTGTTGGCGACCTCAACGTGGGGCACCGCGAGCTCGACATTAAGAACTGGCGGGGCAACCGCAAGAAGAGCGGCTTCCTCCCTCGCGAGCGCGCCTACTTCGACCGCTTCTTCGGCGAGCGTGGCGCAGAGGTCACGGGCGTCGACGACTCCGTTGGCCTCGGCCACGGCTGGGTCGATGTCGGCCGTACCTTTGCCGGCGAGGTCGAGGGCCCGTACACCTGGTGGTCAAACCGCGGGCAGGCCTTCGACAACGACACCGGCTGGCGCATCGACTACCACGTCGTGACGCCCGAGCTCGGCGCAAAGGTCGCGCACTACGTCGTTGACCGCGCAGCGAGCTACGACGAGCGATGGTCCGATCACGCTCCCGTGGTTGTCGACTACACCATTTAGCCGACGCCCCCAAGCACCATTTCACCCCGTACGCGCGGCTCCCGGGCAACGAACCGCCCAGCCCCGCGCGATGAAACGATTCAGGAACCATGTCAAAACCCATCCTTTTTTCGGGCATGCAGCCCTCAAGCGACTCACTACACCTCGGCAACTACATCGGTGCGCTGAGCCAGTGGACCCAGATGCAAGAAGACTTCGATGCATTCTTCTGCGTCGTCAACCTGCACGCCATCACGGTTCCGCAAGACCCCGCTGAACTCGCCCAGCGCACCCGCGCAACTGCCGCGCAGTACATCGCCGCGGGAATCGATCCGCAAAAATCGACGCTCTTCGTGCAGTCACACGTGTCGGCTCACGCCGAACTCGCCTGGGTGCTCAACACCCTCACCGGTTTCGGTGAGGCAAGCCGCATGACCCAGTTCAAAGACAAGTCGCAGCGCTATGGGGCCGACACCTCATCGGTGGGGCTCTTCACCTACCCCATGCTCATGGCCGCCGACATTCTGCTCTACGACGCCGAGGTCGTGCCCGTGGGCGAAGACCAGCGCCAGCACGTCGAGCTCACCCGCGACCTCGCGCAACGCTTCAACTCACGCTTTGGCGACACCTTCGTCGTGCCACGCGCACAGATTCAGAAGGAAACCGCGAAGATCTTCGACCTACAAAACCCGACGGCGAAGATGTCGAAGTCGGCCGACACCGAGGGCGGCCTGCTCAAGGTGCTCGACGAGCCGAAGGCCAACCAGAAGAAGGTCATGCGCGCCGTCACCGACGACGACATGACGATTCGCTTCGACCGCGAAGCAAAGCCCGGCGTCTCGAACCTGCTCACCATTTACCAGGTGCTCGGCAACCGCACCATCGAATCGCTCGAGACCGAGTTCGAGGGCCGCGGCTACGGCGACCTCAAGAAAGCCGTCGCAGAGGTTGTTGGCGACACCTTCACCCCCGTGAAACAGCGCACCGAAGAACTGCTCTCAGACCCGGCCGAACTCGACCGACTGCTGCTCGGCGCCGCCGACCGTGCGAACGAGGTTGCCCAGGCGACCCTCGACCGCGTCTACGACGCCATGGGCATTCTGCGCCGCTAACGCGCCTTGAAGCGAGGGCCGGTCGGGCGTTTCATAAATGCCGGCCGGCCTTCGCTATATCATCGTCCCAGAAGGGCGCGCGAGCGCGGCAACACCCTTCAATAGCGCCTGCGAAACCACGGCACTCGAAGCCGGGTTCTCGGCCAGCGGGTGATTCAAGACCGAAAAGGCATACTCACCAGAACTGCCAGAGGCGTGAATCTCGTGCTTCGTCAACTCAGCCGCGGGGTCGCCGACAAGACGCACCCGCACCCCACCCCACAGGCCCGTCGCCTGCGCGAGGGCAACCGCGACATTGAGCGATTTCGGAAACCGCTCGATCGCCTCGGCGACACTGCCCTCGAACACCGTCGTGGGTTCGGTCGCCGCCCGCAGGGCATCAGCCTCATCGGCCGACATCCACGGCTGCACAACCGAGCCTGGCAGCTTACGCGAGGTGATCGTCGCCTCGTCAAGGCCACCTCCGACCGCAGCCGCCGCGAGCAGGTCAAGCCCACCAATCGCGCCGGTACTGAAAAAGGTGCGCCCAGGGCCGCCCTCGACGAGTTTCATCCGCAGCGCCTCGTCGGCGACAGCGCCAACCGAGACAACGAGCAGATCCTTCCCCGCACCGACGACAGCCGGGCCCACCTCACGCACAGCCGGACCACCGGCGCACTCCACGACGAGGTCGGCACGCTCAAGCGCCTCAGCGAGGCTCAGCTCGGCGAGACCATCTGCAGCGGCCTTGCCCTGCCCCGGGGTGACGTGATCACGCACGATCACGCCCGCAAGGCGGGCGCCCGGCGTCGATCCGCTAGCAATGGCTCTGGCAACGCGAGAACCGATCGCGCCGTAGCCGAGCACGGCGACCTGAAGCAAAGCATCGTGTGTCATGCCTCGATTGTGCCAGAGGCGCCCGAAAAGCAGAGGGGCCGGGCCGCCCGAAAAGCAGCCCGACCCCTCATGGCGCACGTAGTTATGGAACGAGAACGATGCGGCCCTGCACCTTGCCCTCGTGCAGCTCATCGAACGCCTTTACGGCATCGTCGAGTGGGAAGCGCGTGACCTCAACGCCAATCTTTCCGGCCTGAGCAAGCGCCACGACCTGGCGCATGTCAGAGCGGGTGCCGCCATAGGCACGCTCAATGTTCACGCCCCAGGGCAGGTCGTTCGCACCCGCGATGTACGAGAACGAGCCGCCGCCGAGACCGACGAAACGAATCGCGCCACCGCCACGAACCACCGCAATGGCGGTATCGATCGTGGGCTGCACGCCAACGAAGTCGATGACAACGTCGGCCCCAACGCCTCCCGTCAGCTCAAGAATCTTCTTGGGCGCCTCGGCGTCGCTCTTGATCGCGACGGCACCGTGCTTCTCGGCAAACTGCAGCTTTTGCGGGTCGGTATCGAGAGCGATGACACGCGCACCGGTCGTGGCGAGCAGAATCTGCAGGCCCATGTGGCCAAGCCCACCGAGCCCCAGCACCACCACGGTTGCGTCGCCCGTGAGTCGGTCACGCACCGTGTTGATCGCGTGCATCGGGGTCAGCGCAGCATCGGCGAGCGGCGCAGCAAGCACGGGGTCAAGGTCGCCAATCGGGTCAAGGTGGCGTGCCTTCACCGCGATGTAGTCGGCCATGCCGCCGGCAGTGCCGATACCGGGTGAGAGTGGAGCGAGGGCACCGCGCGGGCTCACGACCTCACACTGGTTGTCCCGGCCAGCGAGGCACTCGCGGCACTGGCCACAGCCGAGCACGAGCGAAACGATCGCGGCGTCGCCAGCATTCCAGCCCTGCACGTCTTCGCCGAGCTTCTCAACGGTGCCGGCGACCTCGTGGCCTAGGGTGCTGCCAATGAGTGGGTTATCGTCGCCCATTGCGATGATAGTGATGTCGGAGTGGCACAGCCCCGCCCCTCCGACCTTGAGCAGCACCTCGTCGGGTTGAATCTCGGGAACCGGCTTCTCGAGCAGCTCGACCGTATTGTTTTTCACGTATGTAACAGCGCGCATTGCGTCCTCATTTCTGCTGACTGCACGGCGGCCTGCGGCCACCGTGATTCCTGGCCGGGCGTCATGTGGCGTCCAGTCGATAGTCTACCTGCGGCCCCTGAATATTCACGCCACATTCCACCATTCACGGCAGATCACATCAGTGATGGCGCTTCGTCCCGTGGTGGCTGATAATACAGGTGTAGGCCAGTTGTGCCTCACGAAAGGAGCCCACCATGGACATTGACGATCTGAGCAAAAAGGCGAGTGAAGCAGCAGGCAAGGTTAGCGATTTCGCCAAGGCCAACGCCGACAAGATCGAAGACGCTTTGAAGAGCGAGAAGGCTGAAGAAATCAGCGACAAGTTTCTCGATGGAGCCGCTGACCTCGCGAACAAGGTGACGGGCGGCAAGCACGCCGACAAAGTGCAGCAGGTGCGCGACACCATCGACAAGAACATCGGCGATCAGTAACCATTGCCACAACGCAGTGTGGCCGGGCCCTCCCCGGGACCCGGCCACGCGTCATAGCGTCTTGAACGGCTAGTGGTCGTCACCGCCAAGCGCAAAGCCCGCAGCCGAGCGCCTGCGAGTGAGCACGAGGGCAAGACCCAGCGAGAGCACCACGGCAGCGGCAGCTACCCAGCCGAGTTGCAACTCGCCACCGGTGTTCGGCAGCGCGTCACGCCCCGAATCGGTGTGTTTGCCAGCACCATCATCGATCGCGCTGGGGCCACCGTCAGTAGCGCCATCGACACCGCCGTCAGCTTCACCGTCGGTACCGCCCTCAGTCCCGCCGTCAGTGCCACCATCGGTGCCACCGTCAGTGCTCTCTGTGACAGCGAGCTCAACCGCGAAGGTCGTGCCCGTCTCAGCAACCGTGAACGTGAGCGTCTCGGTGCCCGAAGCATCGCTCGGCAGCTCAAAGCTGACCGTGGCCTTGCCGAGTTCGTCGTAGGCATGCTCAGGATCTTTCTCATCTGCAGGCCATTCGACAGAGACTGGAACCGTCGCGAGGGTCTGACCATCGAGCTCAACCGAAACATCGCCAGGGGCGGGCTCGTTTGTCGTGAAAGCGAGCGATGAGAGTTGCACCGTCACCGTTTCACCCGGAACAAACTGTTCGCCCGAGGGCTCACTCACCTGCACACCGACCGCACGTTGCGCGTAATCAGGGGTCGCGGTCTCAAATTCCTTGAACCAGTCAACCATCGAGGTCATGTCTACGACGCCGGTGTCAGCCACGTTCGTGCCCTCAGCAAACGTCACGAAGTTGTCGCCACCGGCAGCAAGAAACGAGTTGGCCGCGACGATGTACTCGGCAGTGGGGTCGAGTGGCGCGCCATTGAAGGTGACCGAGGTGATGTGCTCTCCCTGAGCGGCCTCGGGATCGTACGTGTAGGTAAAGCCCTTCGAAACGCCGAGCTTCAGGAAGGGGCGACTCGCCCCCTCTGGCTGCCACTGCTCTTCGAGAATGCTCTTGATCTGCTCGCCCGTGAGGGTAAGGGTGTTCATCGTGTTGGCGAAGGGCTGCACCTCAGCCGCCTCGCGGTAGGTCACGACACCGTCGCCCTCACCCATCGGGCTTCCCGCAAAGCGAATATCGGTACGAATGCCACCCGGGTTAATGAACGCCATCTCGGCGCCGGTGGTTGCCACCTGTACATCGGCCACAAAGTTACCGATCGTTGATTCGCCACCACGGTGTTCTGAGGTACCGTCGGCCTTGCGCGCACGGTTGAAGTCGCCAGTCACTTTACCCACCGGCTGCTTGCCCAGCTCTGCCGATTGCTCGGTGGCCTCATCGACGAGCTCGGCTACACTCGGCACGGCGGCGTACAACGGCCCGCCCGCGCCATCGGTGAGCGGCTTGTTCTCATAGTCGATCGAAACGAGTTCTTTGCTCTCTGGGTCAACCTCGAGCGACATGAGCCCAAAATTTTCACCGTACTGCCCGGCCGAGACGACAAGGCGACCTTCAATCTCGTGGTTGTACACGAGGTGGGTGTGCGCTGAGACAATCGCGTCGATATCACCGTTCACGCCGTAGGCAATTTCGCCGAGGGGTGAGTCTGGGGTGATGCTCGACAGTGCCGTCGTCTCGGCACCCTCGTGCACAAGCAGCACAATCACGTCGGCCTCGCCATTGCTGTCATCGCCATCGGTCAGTTCGGCAGCGGCCGCGTTAACCGAGTCAACGATGCTGCGCACCTCAATACCATCCATTCCCGCGGGCGGCAGCATCGAGGCAAGATCTTCGGTCACTGCACCGATAAAGCCCACGCGAACCCCGTCAAACTCCTTGACCCAGTGTGATTCAAGGGCGGTCTCACCGGTGTCGGTGAGGAACACGTTTGACGAGAGGTACTCCCAGTCGGCACGGTTGACCACGCGATCGCGCAGATCGGCCCAGCCCTGGTCGAACTCGTGGTTGCCAGCAGCGCTGACCTCGAGCCCGGCGGCGTTCAACGCATCAATCGTGGGGTTGTCCTGCTGAATAAACGAGGTAAAGGTTGTCGCGCCGATGAGGTCGCCCGCAGCGGCGAAGACCGTGTTGGGGTTACTATCGCGCACCTCTTGCACGGCACCAGCGAGCACAGCCGCGCCAGCCGAGGCACCATCAGCCTCGATACGGCCGTGAAAATCGTTAATGGTGACGACGTTAATCGAGACCGTTTCGGCCGGCTCCTCGGCCGCGAACACTGGGCTCGCTGCCACTCCCGTGAACGCGAGCGACGCAATGGCCGCGACCGCAACCAGGCCTGTGTGGCGCTTGCGGTCGCGCTCCCGTGTCACGAGGGCTCCGGCTCTGACCGCCCCCGCCCCCGTTTCGCTCTGTGTAGTCAGCATCGTTGGTAATCTCCTTCGCGATATGTGGCGTTCGAGTTGTGCGGCACACCTGGCGCGAGGGCCCTAAGACGGCCACACTCTTTTGAGCCTAGCCAGCACGTGACGCCCAAGCAATGAAACCCTTGGTGAACAGGCGCCGCAAAGCGCAATCCCTGTGCTCGTCGAGTCACAGTAGGTCTCGCGCTCGACGGCTGTCAGCATTCGGGAGTATGATGTGAATCGTGCTTCCGGGGTCGGTGAGAATCCGAACCGGCGGTGAGAGTCCGCGAGCTGGGTCATTCGATCTGGCAGATCTGGTGCAATTCCAGAACCGACGGTGATGAGCGTTTTCGCTCTAGTCCGGATGAGAGGGTGCACGCAGGCGATAGCTTTGCCGTACTCGGGTGAGCCGTCTGAACCCCGGCCAACCGTACCCAGAGGTTCAGATGCAGCAAGACCCGCAGGCCGCACGCCGCGAGGCGCTCGAAGAGGCAATGCGTCGTGCGCTCACGATCGCGAGGCGTGGCCCGAGCGACACCGTGAACCCGCAGGTTGGGTGCGTCATTCTTTCGCCCGCCCCAGACTTTCGTGTCGTGGCCGAGGGCTGGCACCGCGGCGTCGGCACCATGCACGCCGAGACTGACGCGCTCGCGCACCTCCCGGCAGAGTGGGCCGACCACGCGAAAGAGCTCACGGCAGTCGTGACGCTCGAACCCTGCAACCACACGGGCCACACTGGCCCCTGCGCGCTCGCTCTCATCGAGGCCGGTATTGGACACGTCGTGCACGCACTGCCCGACCCGGGCCAGCAGTCAAGCGGAGGAGCCGAACGGCTCCGCGAGGCTGGCGTCGAGGTGATCTCTGGCGTATGCGAGGCCGAGGCTCGCACCCTGCTCGCGGGTTGGCTCGCCAGGCAGCAGCACACGAAGCGTGACGGTGAGCCCGTCGCAAGGCCCCACGTCATCGCGAAGTGGGCCCAAACGCTCGATGGCCGCGCGGCAGCTGCCGACGGAACAAGCCAGTGGATCACCGGGCCCGCAGCCCGCGAACACGTGCACGCCGAACGCGCCTTAGCCGACGCCATTGCTGTCGCGACGGGAACGCTCTACGCCGACGACCCCTCGCTCACCGCCCGCGATGCCTCGGGTGAGCTCCTCGTCGAAGCTTCGCTGCAGCCCTTTCCCGTCGTCTTCGGCCACCGGGAGGTCCCGGCCGGTGCCGCGATTCGCAGGCACCCCGCGTTGCAGGGTCAGGTGAGCGGGGCACCGATCCGCCTCACGGGCGATGATCTCACCGCCGATCTCGCGACGCTCGGGGCCTCGGGCATTCGCACGCTCTACGTCGAGGGCGGGCCGACGCTCGTGAGCTCGCTGCTCGCCGCGGGCCTCGTTGACGAGCTGCACGTGTACCTCGCGCCGAAGCTGCTCGGCGGCGAGCGCGTCGCCATTCAAGAACTTGGAATTTCAAGCATCACCGATGCGTTACACCTCACGGTAACGGGGGTTACTCGCTTAGGCGACGACCTGCTCGTGACCGCGATACCCGAAAACAGAGGAAGTGATCTGTAGTGTTTACAGGACTCATCGAAGAGATTGGTGAGATCACCGCTATCGAACCGCAAACCGAGGCGATGCGCATCACGGTGCGTGGGCCGAAGGTGGTTTCTGACGCGAGCCACGGCGATTCAATTCAGGTGTCGGGCGTGTGCCTCACCGTGATTGAACAGACCGATTCGTCGTTCACCGCCGACGTCATGGCGCAGACGCTCAAGATGTCGACGCTCGGTGGGTTCGAGGTCGGCAGTCGCGTCAATCTCGAACGCGCGGCCCGTGTCGACACTCGGCTCGGCGGCCACATCGTGCAGGGGCACGTCGACGGCGTGGCAACACTCGTCTCGGTGACCCCGGGCGAGCATTGGCGCGTGCTGCGTTTTGCGCTCGACCGCGAGCTCGCTGCGCTGCTCGTCGACAAGGGCTCGGTCACCGTCTCGGGGGTCTCGCTCACCGTCTCAGAGATCTCGGGGCCGGGCGAGGCCGAGCAGTGGTTTGAGGTATCACTCATTCCCGAGACCCTCACGGCCACAACGCTTGGCGCACTCGCCCCCGGCGACGAGGTCAATATCGAAACCGACATTATCGCGCGGCACGTTTCACGCATGCTCGCCTTTACCAACAACTCCGCCGCGGCAGCCGCGGGCACCGATACCACCACCGAAGGGAACCGCTCATGAGCCTGTCAACCATCGAAGAGGCCATCAATGCGATCAAGCTGGGCAAGCCCGTCATTGTCGCCGACAACGAGAACCGCGAGAACGAGGGCGACTTCATTCTCTCGGCCGAGCTCGCAACCCAGGAGTGGGTCGCGTGGTCGGTGAAGTACTCGAGCGGGCTCCTGTGCGCACCGATGACCAACGAGATTGCCGACCGCATGGATCTGCCCATGATGGTGAAGCGCAACGAAGACGTGCGCACGACCGCTTACACCGTCACGGTCGACGCGGCCCACGGCGTTACGACCGGCATCAGCGCAGGCGACCGCGCCACGACGCTGCGCATTCTCGCTGACCCGAATTCGGTTCCCACCGATGTCAACCGCCCCGGCCACATTTTGCCGCTGCGCGCTGTTGACGGCGGTGTGCGCGAGCGCGACGGCCACACCGAGGCAGCCGTTGAGCTCATGAAGCTCGCCGGTCTCTCGCCCGTCGCGATGATTGGTGAGGTCGTTGCCGACGACGGCGAGATGATGCGCCTCCCCGCGCTCAAAGAGCTCTCGGCGAGCGCCGGGGTTCCGGTCATCACGATCGAGCAGCTCATCGCCTACCTCAACGAGCACGACCCTCAAGGGTCAACCGAGTGCGTGAAGAGCCCCCGTCGCGTGAGCCTTCGCGCTGACACGCTCGTGCCCACGACGCACGGCGACCTGCACATGCGCGCCTACCGCGACCGCACCTACGGCATCGACCACGTCGCACTCGTGTCGCCCAAGACCGACTTCAGCGCCGACTCGGTGCTCGTGCGCGTGCACTCGGAGTGCATCACGGGCGAGGCCTTCGGCTCACTCAAATGCGAGTGCGGCCCCCAGCTCGACGCCGCGCTCAACCTCATCGCAGCCGAGGGTGGCGTCGTCGTGTACCTGCGAGGCCAGGAGGGCCGCGGCATCGGGCTCGCGAACAAGCTTCGCGCCTACCAACTGCAGGAGCAGGGCATCGACACCCTCGACGCGAACATTCAGCTCGGCCTCCCCGCCGACTCGCGCGACTACACCGCGGCTGCCGACATCTTGACCGATCTCGGCATCTCGAGCGTGCGTTTGCTCACGAACAACCCCGACAAGGTCGAGCAGCTGAGCGCTCGCGGCATCACCGTGGCCGAGCAGGTGCCGCTCGTGGTCGGCGTGACCGATAGCAACGCCGCCTACCTGAGCGTCAAGCGCGACCGCATGGGCCACACGCTGCCTGCCGACGTCGCGGTTGCCGAGGCATCGGCCGTAGCAGGAGGCGGATCAGCCGCTGGCGCCCCGGTCACGAACTCGGCCGCCGAATAGTACTCTGCCGGGCCCCTTCCGCGGGGCCCGGCGCATTCACATCGAAACGACTTTCAGGAGGATCACCATGGCGGGTTCAGGAGCCCCATCACTCGCGATCGAGGCAGAGGGCCTTCGCGTCGCCGTGCTCGCAGGCAGCTGGCACGAAGAAATCATGAACGGGCTTATCGAGGGAGCCTGCAGCACACTGCAGAGCGCGGGCGCCGAGTTCGAGCTGCACCGCGTTGCCGGCGCCTTCGAGCTTCCGGTCGCCGCTCAGGCGGCCCTCGCCGGTGAGTTCGACGCGGTCGTTTGCCTCGGCGTCATCGTGCGCGGCGGAACCCCGCACTTCGACTACGTGTGCAACGCGGTGACCGACGGGCTCACCCGCGTTGCCCTCGACACGGGCAAGGCCGTTGGCTTTGGGGTGCTCACCGTCGATACCGACGAACAGGCGTTCCAACGCTCGGGGCTGCCCGGGTCGCAGGAGTCAAAGGGCCAGGAGGCCGCTGAGGCCGCGCTCAACACGGCGCTGCTCGTGTCGCAGCTGCGCGGCTAGCGACGAGCCGCCATTGCCAGGTACTCGTCGCGCAACATGCCCATGAGTACCTGGTCGTGAAACGCCGAGCGGTGGTAGACCGCCGCTCGGCGTACTCCCTCTTCAACGAAGCCGAGCGAGGCGTAGAGCCGACGGGCGCGAGTATTGAAGTGCCACACCTGCAACTCGACCTTGTTGACCCCCATCTCTTCAAAGGCGATGCGCAGTGCGGCTAGAACCGCGTCACGGCCGTGGCCGTTGCCCTGGTGCTCGGGGCCCACGATCACCGCGAGCGTGGCAATCATCGTGGGCGGGGTCACGCCCCAGAGTGAAACGTGACCAACGAACTCTCCCTCGTGATTGATGAGCGAGTAGCCGCACGCCGAAGGCGTGTCATTCTTGTTCCACATGAGAAACATCTCGGTGAGCGTGGCGTCATCGCCGACGGGCATACGGTCGGTTTGCATGAGCGTCACCGACGGTTCGCGCCACCACTCGCTGAGCTTCTCAGTGTCGCTCTCCCGAAACTGCCGAAGCCGCACGCTGCCCTCAGTAAAGAGGCCGCCGGCCCACGCTTCAAGGCTCTCAGCGTTTTCAGTCATTCACTCAACCATCCTTCAGGCCGCAGCACACCGCACAGCGGTCACTCGACTCCGTCGTCTCCCTGGCGCGGGGCGCCCGTATTCTCTGTGCACACTAACACAGCAATCTGGCCTTCCAAGAGACCCGAGACCGCGCATTTTCACCCCGGCCACGGAGCCGCACATCAGATCTATTGCAGGCAGATGGGGTAGCGTAGCGAGAGTGAACGACGCCCCCGATATAAGCAATGCCGCGCTGTCCACCGCTCCCCCCGCAGGGACCAAGAAACGCAGTTCGCGCCCCGGCCGAAAACGCGGTCGTGAAGGCGCCGCACCCAAGGGCCCGAGAGCGACCCTTGGCGAGCTTTTGCCGTATCTCTTTGAGCAGAAAGCGCTGCTCACCGTCATCATTGTGCTGAGCTTGCTCGGGGCGATCACCTCGCTTGCACAGCCACTCATCGTTGGCCAGGTCATCACGCGGGTGGGCGACGCAGAGCCGCTCGGTTGGCTCATCTGGGGCATCGTCGTACTCGTGCTCTTCTCGGCCCTCTTCAACAGCACGCAGCACTACCTATTGCAGCGCATGGGTGAGGGCGTTGTGCTCTCGAGCCGCCGCACGCTCATAGCCAAGATTTTGCACCTGCCCATTAGCGAGTTCGATCAGCGCCGCACGGGCGACCTCGTCTCACGCATCGGCTCTGACACGACGCTCCTGCGAGCGGTGCTCACCCAGGGGCTCGTCGAGGTCGTGGGCGGCGCCCTCATGTTTATTGGCGCACTCATCGCGATGCTCATCATCGACCCCGTGCTCTTTGCAATCACCTTCGGGGTGCTGCTCGTTGCCCTGCTACTCGTACTCGCGCTCGGCTCACGCATCGGCCCCGCCGTTGCCCGTTCACAGGAAAAGGTGGGCGACCTCGCGGCGAGTGTGGATCGCGCTATCTCGTCGATCCGCACCATTCGCGCGGCCGGCGCGACCGAGCGCGAGGCAGCGACGATCACCGAGCAGGCCGAGTCGGCCTACGGCTACGGCCTCAAGGTCGCGCGCATCTCGGCGTTCATCGTTCCGGTCTCGTTTATCGCGCTGCAGGTCTCATTTCTCGCCGTGCTCGGCGCTGGTGGCTACCGCGTCGCGACGGGAACGCTCGAAATCTCGAGCCTCGTCGTCTTTCTCATTTTTCTCTTCATGCTCGTGCAGCCGCTCGGCCTCGCCTTCGGCGCCATCAATGCGGCAAACCAGGCGCTCGGCGCGCTCGGCCGTATTCAAGAGATCACTCGGCTCAGCACCGAGACCGAGCACGACGCCGAGATCGCGGCCGCGACTCCCGAGGGGCGCATCGTGCCGCTCGAGGTGCCCACGAGCGGTGACGTGCCGGCGATCGCGCTCGACAACGTACACTTCACCTACCGATCGGCCGCACCGTTCAAGCTCAGCGATGTGCCAGAGGGTTCTGGCCGGCGCGCAATGCGTGACTACGAGGCCGCACCGGCCGAGATCGTCGAAACCCGCGTGCTCAAGGGCGTGACCTTCGCGGTGCCGCGGGGAGCACGCGTTGCGCTCGTAGGCCCGTCTGGTGCCGGCAAGTCGACCGTGCTCGGCCTCATCGAGCGCTTCTACGACCCCGATGAGGGCTCGCTGTCGCTGCACGGAACCGACCTTCGCGCGCTCGACCGAAAGGCCCTTCGCGCGCAGATCGGCTACGTCGAGCAAGACACCCCCATTCTCGCCGGAACCCTGCGCGAGAACCTACTCATCGGAGCACCTGATGCGAGCGACGCGGCCTGCACCCGGGTGCTCGAGGCCGTGAACCTCGGCACCATTCTCACCCGCGACGGTTCGCAGGGGCTCGACACCCAGGTCGGCGAAGACGGCATCATGCTTTCGGGCGGCGAGAAGCAGCGCCTCGCGATTGCGCGCGCGCTGCTCACGGCTCCGCCCATTCTGCTGCTCGACGAATCGACCGCATCGCTCGACGGCGTCAACGAGCGCCTCATGCGCGAGGCCCTCGACTCGGTCGCGACCGGGCGCACGCTCGTCGTGATCGCGCACCGGCTCTCGACCGTGGTTGACTCAGACCTCATCGTCGTGCTCGACGGCGGCGAGGTCATCGGCCAGGGCACCCACGCCGAACTTGTCGAGCAGGTGCCCCTGTACCGCGAACTCGCGCAGCACCAGCTGCTCGTGCCGGCCGACGCCGAGTAAGGACGCGACCGGAGCCTAGGCTTGCCCGCGTGCTCGCGCGAGCGCCTCAGTAAAGGAGGTTGCTCGCGCTTGCAGTACTGCCGCATCGCCCTGCTCAACCGCTGCACTCGGAGCGAGGTCGCTGCCTGCGCCCACGGCCACCGCACCAGCCGAAAACCAGTCGCCGAGGTTCGCGGGGGAAACCCCTCCCGTCGGCACAATTTTGGCATCTGGAAAGGGGCCAGCCAGTGCACGAATGCCCGCGGGGCCGGCCAGGCCACCGGGAAAGAACTTCACAATATCGGCTCCGGCATCGAGCACAGCCATCACCTCACTCGCGGTAAACGCACCGATCATCGTGAGCACCTCGCTCTCGACTGCCGCGGCCGTGACCGCGGTGCTGTGCCCGGGCGAGACGAGAAACTGGGCTCCGGCAGAGATTGCGTTGTCTACGTTCGCGACGCTCGTGAGGGTGCCCGCCCCAATCACCGCTTCGGCCCCGTACTCGTCTCGCAACTCAGAGATGACCCCGCTCGCGTCAGGAACGGTATAGGTTACCTCAATTGCACGAATGCCAGATTCGATGAGTACCCGAGAGGCGAAGAGTGCTCGCTGCGATGTCGAAGCTCGAACCACGGCGATAATACCGTGGCCTGAAATCTGTTGAAGTGTCCGGTGTCGGGCGGTCATGACGCCACCTTTTTCGCTATTCTCGACCCAATTCTCAGTGCAATAGCTTCACCTGACTCATCAACAATGTACGGTACCCAGTGATCGGGGTCGCTGCTGCGTGGCTCGGCCGAGAGCACTCCGTCGGCAACGGGCAGCAGGATCGGGCTTGAGAGCGGATCGATCGTGAACGAGCCATCTTGACGGTTCGCAGGTAGCGAGATGAGTTCGAAGCCGCTTCGGTCTGCGCGAATGCGCAAATCGACCTGCCCATAGAACCCGCAGTCATACAGCCCCTCGAGAAAGGCGTAGCGCTCTGGCTCGAAGTCGGGAATGTGCGGTGCTTCTTCTGGGCCGAAAAGCCCGTCAAGAATCAGCTGTTCAAGCTCCCGCACCAGCGGCTTGCCCTTCACTGAGTTACTGAGCAACACGATTGCAACATCGGCTTCTGGCAGCACCGTGAGCCTACTTGCGTAACCGATTGTCAGGCCGTCATGCCCGAGCGTTTGGAGGCCACGCTTTTCACTCTTCATCCACGCATACCCTATTGCGAGCCTCGGCTCGTGCCCCTGCTGCAGCGTGGTCGACCATTGCGTTTGGGCGTCTTGTTCGAGAGCAAATTCAACGTACGAGAGCAGCTCAGCCGGGGTGCTCAAAACACCACCGCCCGGAACATCCCACCCTGGCAGCTGCCAGCCAAGTTGCCAGCCCTCGTTTCTCGCGATGCGCGCTACCCCGTCAGTAATATCATGCGGGGCGGCAACGCGATGCGTGATGGCTTGGTCGGCGCGGGTGAAGGTACGCCCCATTGAAGCCGGATCAAGCACGCGCTCTTGCAACACCTCATGCCACGGCTTTCCGGTGAGGCGCTCGATCACGGCACCCGCAACCATAAAACCAGGCCCCGAGTACGAATAGTTCGTTCCGGGCGCAAACATGGGCACATCTGAGGCGAAGTGAGCGATCGAAGCCTGAATGCTGTCGTCGGCCCCGTGAGCGAGCAGTTGCCTGGCATTGCCGATCATGTACTGGGCGTCAATACCGGCAGAGTGTGTGAGCAGGTGCCGCATTGTGATGCGACGATCTAGCGGCCCGAGGTCAGCGAGCAGCGGCGCAACAGGTTTATCAATGTCGAGCATTCCCTCATTAACGAGTTGTGCCGCAACCACGCCCACAAATGTTTTTGATATTGACCCAACTTGAAAAATCGTGTCACCGGTCACGGGCAGGGGGTGCTCAAGATTCGTAACCCCCACTCCCAGCGTTACGGTTTCATCGCCGACGCGCAGCCCGATACCAACCCCGGGTACCTGATGGCGCTCGAGTAGCTCGGCAGCTCGGCTCTCAATTAGAGCCTGAATGTCGCTGGGTGATGAGTGCATTTCGTACTTCATGAGATGGGGTCACGCTTTCTGAGATTTGGGGTCGAGTAAGTCACGAATCGCATCACCGGCGAGGTTAATCGCGAGAATAAAGATGACAAACACCGCGGCTGGAGGCACGATGAGCCATGCGTCGCTCCCGATGTACTGCAACGAGTCAGAGATCATCGAGCCGAAGTCAGGATCTGGAGGCCGCACACCGAAGCCAAGAAAACTCAGCGCTGCATAAGCTCCAGAAGACATCGAGAGATTGATGGCCGAGATGACGATGAGCGGCGACGTGATGTTTGGCAGCACGTGTCTCGCCATGATGCTCATCTCGCTGCGCCCACAGAGCTTAGCGGCACTAATGTAGTTGCGGCTCATTACCTCTTGCGTCGCGCTACGAACGGTTCTCGCGAAACGAGGAATGAACACGATACCGATCGCGATAGCCGCGTTCATAAGGCCTCGGCCAAGAATGGCAAGCACGAGAATGGCGAGCAGGTACTCGGGAATGGCAAAGAGAAAGTCAATGATTCTCGAGACGATGCTATCGACTTTCCCGCCCCAAAAGCCCGCTGCTATGCCCAGCAGGGTACCGAGAATGAGAGCGAACCCGGTCGCAGCGAAGGCCGCGATAACCGCAGGCCGTATCGCGGTAAGCACACGCGACAATTGGTCTCTGCCGAGCGCATCGGTGCCGAAGAGAAACTCGCCCGAAGGCCGCAGCAACCGCTCGCCGACATTGAGTTCGTTCGGCGGGTAAGGAACAACCCATGGGCCAATGACCGCGAACAGGATAAAGAGGCCAATGACGCTAAAAGCGACGAGGCCAACGGGCGATGGTAGCTTGCGCTTCGCCCGTTCAGGCAAGGTATTGACGATTGTGGCGGTGAGTTCAGTGGTCATTTTCTCGCGATCCTTCGGTCGAGAGCGGGCACGAGCAAGTCAACGACGAGGTTGGCAAGAATGAATGAACCCGCGAGCACAATTGCCTGCGCGTTGAGCTGCACAAAGTCACGCGTGCTGATCGACTGCAGAATGCCTCGTCCGAGCCCGGGCAGGCTGAAGATTTGTTCAACGATGAGCAGACCGCCGATGAGCGCGCCAAAGGTGAACCCGATAAAGGTCAAGATTGGTGGCAGCGAGGCCCGCAACGCATAGCCATACGTGACGAGACGGTTTGAAAGACCATTCACGCGAGCGGCAGCCACGAAGGGCTGGTGCAGCACCTCGATCATCGACGCTCGGGTCATTTGCATCACGAGAGGTGCGGTAGGAATACCGACGCCGAGCGCTGGCAGAATCATCGTTTGGAGATTTCCGAGCGGGCTTTGCTCAAAACGAATGTACGTTGGCGAGTAAAGGTTCGTAAAGTAGTTCGTCGCCAGAATAATGGTGATGGTAGCGGTGATGAAGCCAGGAATGGCAAAGAGCAAGATCATCGGCACACGAATACCAACGTCGATGGCACTGCCAGCACGTTTGGCCGCGATGACACCGAGCGGCACGCCCAGCACGATCGCGACGAGCAGGCTCAACGCTGCAAGCTCAAACGATACGGGAATTTGCTGCTGCAACACCTCTATGGTTTGTAACCCAGTGACGGGAGAAGTGCCAAAGTCACCTCGCACGACGCCCCACAGCCACTCACCGTATTGCACGATGATCGGACGATCGAAGCCGAGCTCGTGCTCGATCTGTGCAATGCGTTCAGGTGAGGCCTGTGATCCCGCAATCACATGAGCGGGGCTCCCGTCAACAAGGCCGCGCCCAGCGAAGAAGATGAGCAAGCTCAAGACAAACACCACGCCGAGCGAGGCGAGAACGCGCCCCAAAATATATTTCGTCATGGCTGCTGGCTCTCTTTCTCGTGCCTTCGTGTCAGTTGCAGGCTGCCAGGAAAATGGCATCGAATTGCCCGGCCCGCATCATCGCTTTCAAGCGGGGGTGCTTCTTCGAAGCAGCGCTTCTGTGCAACCGGGCAGCGCGACGCAAAACGGCACCCCACGGGTAGGTCGACTGCACTCGGCGGGTCTCCCTCGAGAATGATGCGCTCGGCCACGAAGGGATCGCCAGGAATGCTCGGCTCGGCCGAGCGAAGGGCGACCGAATACGGGTGGCGCAACTGATCGTCGAACTCGTCAGCTGGCGCAAGTTCGACGATCTGGCCAAGGTACATCACCGCGATCCAGTCACTCACACCCCTCACCGCTCGCAGATCGTGCGAAATAAAGATGAAGGCTGCACCGGTGCGTTCCTGCAGCTCACGCAGCAACTCGATGACCTGCATTTGCAACGACGCGTCAAGCGAACTCACCGCCTCATCAAGCAAGATGAGTGTGGGGTCAGAAGCAATCGCACGAGCAATGCACACGCGCTGCTGCTGACCTCCCGAGAGTTCGTGCGGGTAACGGTGCATGAGTTGTTCATCGAGATCAACGAGCCCCATGAGCTCAGCGACACGATCGTTGCGTGCACGCTGCGACAGCTTTGGTAGCGCTTCAGCGATCGAGTCGCCCACCGAGCGTCTCGGGTTGAGCGCGCTCGACGGGTCTTGAAAAACGGCCTGCACGGCGCCGGTGTGGGCAGCAGCTGGCGATCCGCCCCAGGCAATGGTTCCGGCATCGGCCTTATCAAGGCCGATGAGAACCCGGCCGAGCGTCGATTTTCCGCACCCTGACTCGCCAACGACCCCGAGAGTTTCGCCCTCGCGAACTCGAACATCGATGCCGTCGACAGCGTGCAAAAAGCGTTTGGGCGCAAAGAGTTTGTCTTGCGGAAGAGCGAAGCGGCGTTCAATGCCGGTTGCTTCAAGCGCATACGCGCGGGAGTTGGTCATGGTGTTTTCACCTGCCCTGTTGATTCTGTCGTGGCCCCTTGCATACGAGCCGCGGCAAAGAGCTGTTTCGTGTAAGGGTGCGAAGGGTTGCGCAAAAGCTCTTCGGTCGACCCGTCTTCAACGATTTGGCCGTGCCTCATGACGATAATTCGGTCGCACACCTCGGTGACGACACCGATGTCGTGGGTGATGAGCACCATCGACATGCCTCTCGTATCGAGTTCGCGCTGAATGAGGTCAAGAATTTGTGCCTGCACGGTCACGTCAAGTGCTGTCCTGGGCTCGTCGGCGATGAGAAGCGTTGGTTCGTTGACCAGCGACATCGCGATGAGCACTCGCTGTCGCATGCCACCAGAAAGCTCGTGCGGAAACGCACGGCGTTTGATGTGCGGCTCTGGAATACCGACCTCGGCGAGGGCTTCTTCAATGAGCGGAATGCAGTCTCGTTTTGACACCGAGCGGTGCGCCTGAATCACATGCCTCACCTGGTCGCCAACACGCAACACGGGGCTCAAACTTGCGAGCGGGTCCTGCGGAATGCGCGCGATCTCGACACTGCGAAGCGCGCGAAACTGTGACTCACCGAGCGAGCTGATCTCACGGCCCTGAAACGTAATTTCACCGTCGACTCGTGACCCCTGTGGCAGGGCGTGCAGAATAGCTGAGGTGAGGGTGCTCTTACCTGAGCCCGATTCACCAACGATGCCCAGTCGCTCACCCTCGGCTACCGTCAGCGAAATATTCGATACGGCTGGCCGTTTACCGGCACGGTACGTGACCGATACGTTTTTGAGTTCTAGCATGCGAAGCCTTTCTACCGTGGGCCGGGCATGGCGCCCGGCCCACGGAGCGTGCTATTTGGTGACCTGTGAAAGGAAGGTACGGCTCTGGCTGGAGGGAATGTCGATTCCCTGTACGCCCGCCTCGTAGGCGACAAACATGTCACGTGCCAGCAGCGTTATCGTGGGGTACACGATCTCGGCTTCGTGGGTCGCCACGGCGCTCAAAGCGCTCTGGTATTCCTCTTCGCTCGCAGCGTTCCATGCCTCATCGATGAGGGTTTGCAGCGACGCTGGGACCTCGCCCTGGCGGCCGGGAACAGGGGCAACGTACTGGTATGGGTTTGCGTAGTACGACTGCGCGTTCCAGCTCAGCTCATACACCCCGAGATCGCCACGGGTCGCGCTCCACACCGCGGCTTCAAGCGGCTCAAGCGTCACGTTAAACCCTGCGTCGCCAAGCTGCTTTTGCATAATTGCAAGCAGGTCGTTTGTTCCCGGGTCATAACCGTTGATATAGATAAGACTGAGATCGAGACCATCTGCGTGGCCAGCCTCGGCGAGCAGTTCTTTTGCACGCTCGCTATCTTGCGTGTGGTTTGGCAGGTCGCTCACCTTCGGCGCCCACGCCAGGCTCGGTGGCAGGTAACCACTCGGTTGAGCGGCGCCGCCGTATGCCTGGTCGGCAAGCTCCTGGCGGTCGAACGCCAGCGCCATGGCCTTCAGCACGCGCTCGTCGTCGAAGGGCGCCTTCGTGTTGTTGATCTGCAAGAAGATTGTCGAGTCGGTATGAACGTTATCGACGGTGAAACCGTCACCCTTCAGCTCTTCGACTGACCCCTGATCAGGGAAGATAATGTCGACGTTGCCGGCTTTGAGGTTGCTCACCTGCGTGCCCATATTGGGAATGTACAGCAGCGAGAGCTCTTCTGCCTTGGTCTTCTCGCCCCAGTATTCATCGTTGCGTTCGAAGGTGAGGCTCGTTTCAGGCTCGTACGCGGTCTGTGCCCACGGGCCCGTGCCGATCATTTGCGTCGCGAGGTTGTCATCGGCCGACGAAGCGCTCATGATCGAGCAACCCCATACAAGCGGGTTGCCCATGTTGTTCACGAACCCAGCGTCGGGACTATCGAGCACGAACTTCACGTTCATGTCGTCAACCTTTTCGACGTGTGAAAGCGTTGGAAAGAGTTCGGTGTCGAAGCGGTCTGGGCTCTCTGAGAGCCGTTCGAAGCTGTACACCACATCGTCGGCATCGAGTGAGTCGCCGTTGTGAAAGGTTACCCCTTCGCGAAGCGTAAACGTGTACTCGGTGCGGTCGTCAGAGAGCGTGTACTCGGTTGCAAGCCCCGGCTTCACTTCGCCCTCGGCCGTGGTTGACATGAGGCATTCGTAGCTCAGTTGCCAAGCAAAGCGATCGGCAAAAAGCCCGGAGCGCTGCGGATCGAGGGTTGATGGCGCGGTTGTTTCGGCGACCGTGAGTCGCGTAGAACCCCCGTCGCCTTCACCCCCTCGGCCATTCCCGGTGTCTGGAGGGCTGCAAGCGGTGAGTAGGGCAAGACTTGTGATGCCGATACCCGCGACAAGTGTCGAGCGCAGCGAACGGTGTAAGGCTGACATGGGTTTCCTTCCGTCATTGGAAGCGGTTGGTTGGGAAGCTGAAGTCATGTGACTTGTTGGGAAACTATCAGGAAAATTTGTGCATTGCAACATCGGAGTTTGCATTGCAAAAAAATATGAGATGTGGCACAGTTAAATCACACGACGACACCGCCGTTCTCGACACCCATTCGAAAGAGATCTCTGTGACGAATTCGCAGGCACCAGAAACCCTCATCATTCGCAATGCCCGCTTTCCAAAGCGTGGTTCTGCGCTGCTCGAAACCGCAACCGTTGTTGTGACGAATGGTGTCGTAACTGAAATCCTGCCCGCGAACAGCCCCACGCTCCATGCCACGTCAAGCGCTTCGACGCACGTGATTGAAGCCGATGGTCGCGTTGCCATGCCGGGCTTCATTGACGCGCACAGTCATGCTGAAGGTGCCCTACACCGTGATGAGGTCGAGCACGGCCTGCTGCGCCAGGGCGTGACCGGCGTCGTGATAGGCCAAGACGGCGTTTCCTTTGCACCAACAACGCCCGAATCGGCGCCGCTCAACGAACGATACTTTTCAGCGATCAACGGCCCCCTGCCCCTTGGTTACGAAAACGGCATGAGCATTGCCAATGTACTCTCACATTTTTCTCGTGCGACACGACTCAACGCGGCCATGCTCGTTCCAGCCGGCACAGTGCGCAGCGCTGTGACCGGGTTTGCACAAGACCCCCTCACCGAACGGCAGCGCGACGAGGCCGCGCAGCTCGTTCGTGACGCACTCACCGAGGGCGCCGTGGGCATTTCACTCGGTCTCGAATATGTGCCAGGGGGCTTCGCCGACCCGAAAGAGCTCGCGACCTACGCTTCGATTGCGGCCGAAGAGCAAGTACCCCTCGTGGCCCATGTTCGTGGCTACGAGCTTGCTGCACCGGGCGGCCTTGGCGAGTGCATTGATCTTGCGAAAGTAAGCGGCGCACCCCTGCACATCTCACACCTACACGCACCCGCTGATATCGCCCTACCAATCATCGATCAGGCACGACACGACGGGGTTGACATCACCTTCGACTCGTACCCGTACCACCGGGGCAACACCATTCTTGCGATGCTCGCGCTGCCACCCGAGCTGCAGCAAGGAGGGCCTCAGCGTACGCTTGATGCCCTTGCCGACCGCTCTCAACGTGCCGCGCTCATAGCCGATTGGTTCCCAACGATCGAGCCCCTCTACGAGAAGCTCACCGTCTCGGTTGCCGCACACCGCGACTGGGCCTGGGCCGAGGGAAAGCGTCTCGGGGACATAGCTGAAAAAGCAGGGCTCTCGACCGCTGAGACGATCTGCGAGATGCTCGTCGCGACCGAGCTCGGCGTCGGCGCTGTCGTTAATCACGCGGCAAACCACGACAGCGAGAACCTTCGCACGATTGCAAACCACGAAGCGCACATGGGCGGCAGCGACGGCATTTATCTCGGAAGCCACCCGCACCCCCGCGGCTGGGGCAGCTTCGCTCGGATGCTGCGCCGCCACGTCATCGATTGGAAAGACTGGAATTGGGCCGATGCGGCCGACCACCTTTCTCACCGCGCAGCTGATCGCTTTGGGTTTGGTAACCGTGGCCGAGCCGAAATAGGTTCAGTTGCCGACTTCGTTCTCGTTGACCCAGAAAGTCTGAATGATGCCGCAACGTATGAGAGCCCAACCCTGCCTGCTCACGGCATGATGGAAGTAACCGTTACTGGCACGAGTGCTCTCTCGGGGGGAAAGCTCACGCAATTCACTCCCGGTCGAGCCATTCGTCGTTCGAGCAGGAGAAGAGCGTTATGAACCCCACCCCCGCACAGGCACCCCGAAACAATTCGGCATCGCTGAGGCGCGCACTCTCGATTTTGCAGCACCTCGGCGATGACGTTCACGGTGAGGGCCAAACCATTACGCAGGTTGCTGCAGCACTCGACCTGAACAAAAGCACGGTCACGAGGCTCTTACAGCCCCTCGTTGAGATGTCGTTCGTCGAGCAGGTGCCCGTCTCGGGCGCCTACCGGCTCAGCTGGCAAACCGCGCGTCTCGGGCAAACCTACCTGGCCGGGGTACAACCGAGCAAAGACATGCACCAGTTGCTCGTCGAGTTGAGCGCAGAAACGGCCGAGACGGTGCACTTTGTGCGTTCGGCAACGCCCCACGTGGTGTATATCGACAAGGTCGATAGCCCCCACGCAGTGCGCATGTTCTCACGCATCGGCAACACCCAACCGATGTATTCGACCAGCGTTGGCAAATGCATTCTCGCGCACGCGAGCGAAGAGGCCATAGCATCAGTGCTCGCCGCAGGGATGCCCGCCCGAACCTCAACAACGATCACCAACGAGCGTGAGCTTCGCCAAGAGCTCGCGCGTGTTCGTGAGCAGGGGTGGGCTATCGACGACGTCGAGAACGAAGAGGGTATTCGTTGCGTCGCAGCGCCAGTTTTTGATGCAAGCGGTGAGTGCTCTCATGCGCTGAGCGTCTCAGGGCCGGTCACCCGCGTGCCGAGCACCCGAGTGCCTGAGCTCGTGCCACTTGTTACACACACCGCCCGTGAGATTTCTCGTCGATTGGGCGCCATCATTCACGAAGGAAAGAGCTCCCAATGATTCCACCGTTATCGCTCAGCCTCACCAAGGGGCTCGGTCCCGCTCTCAACGCCGAGGCAAACCCGCAAGATCTCATTGGTTCATCGCTCTTTGATGAAAACCGTGATTTTCCGCAGCTCAGTCTTGACCAACAGGCTATCGAGCACAATATCGAAGCAATGATGCGCTACGTACGGGCACGTGGCATTCGCTTCGCACCCCACGGCAAGACGGCAATGTCGCCGCAGCTTGCCGAAGCACAGATGGCGGCTGGTGCCTGGGCGATCACCGCCGCTACCCCCACTCAACTGCGTGTATACCGATCTTTTGGTTTTCAACGCCTCTTGCTCGCAAACCAACTCGTCGAGCCGGGCGCAATCGCTTGGTTACGTACCGAGCTCGCCCAAGACGAGACCTTCTCATGCTTCGTCTACGCCGACTCGGTCGAGGGTCTCGAACTCCTCGCCGCGCCAGCGGGTGAAGCCACCTCTCGACCAATCGAGGTTCTTCTCGAGGTCGGTCATGCAGGCGGCCGCACCGGGACCCGTGGCTTCGCCGCGCTCGAAGCACTCGCAGCGAAGGCAGCGGTAACACCGGGGGTGCGTATCGCTGGTGTCGCCGCGTACGAGGGCACCCTAGGCGGCCCAGACAGCGAGGCGGCGGCCGAGCGCGTGTTGAGTTTCGCTCGTGAACTCGGAGAGAATGTTCACCGTCTCAAGGCGGCAGGCCTCTTGCCCTCCGACGCAATCGTGAGCATCGGGGGTAGCGCGTATTTTGCCGAGGCGCTTGACGGGCTCGAGCAGGCTTCCTTTCCCGCCGACCACGTTGTGCTGCGCAGCGGTGCTTACCTCACACACGACAGCGGTTTTTATGAGGGGCTCACGCCTCTTTCTCGAGGCAAGGCAGAAACCCCTAAATTTCTCGCCGCAATTCGAGTATGGGCCCCCATCATCAGCATTCCCGAGCCCGGCTTTGCGCTGGTACTGTGCGGTCGACGTGATGTTGGCTTCGACCAAGGGCTACCCGGTGTGCTTTCAACCCGGCTGCGAGACGGCTCTTCACCGCGTGGTATGAATGCGACGGTCACCGAACTCGCCGACCAGCATGCATTCATCAGCTTCGACCCCGCGCAGTTTAACGACACGACAGCACCCCGGGTCGGCGACCTCGTCGAGCTCGGCATCTCACACCCCTGCACAACGCTCGACCGCTGGAGCCTCGTGCCGCTCGTCGATGAGCGTCACACGGTTCGCGACCTGATTCGGATGTACTTCTCATGACCCACGCACACCCCGAGGTCGTCACCATCGGCGAATCGATGGGCCTTTTCTTCCCACCCTCTGGGCGACCGATCTCATCGCGCCCACCTTTTCACCTGTCATTCGGAGGAGCCGAATCAAACGTTGCGATAGGCCTCGCTCGCCTCGGTCACCGAGTCACCTGGGTGGGCAGGCTCGGGGATGACGAACTCGGCGAGTTCATCAATCGCGAGCTCACCGCAGAAGGAGTCACGACCCCGTCACTCTTTGGCCCCTCGCACACCGGCATCATGGTGAGGGGCCCCAAGGGCCTCGGCCGAACTGCCGTGCAGTATGCAAGGTCAGGCAGCGCTGGCGCGAGCCTCACGCCCGCTGACCTTCCCGTTGCCGATATCGTTTCAGCGCGAGTACTGCACCTCACGGGCATTACTGCCGCCTTAGGGCCCGGGCCGCTCGAAACCGTATTAGCGGCTGCGGCAGTCGCACGACAGGCCGGGGTCACAGTAACGCTCGACCTGAATTACCGCGCCTCACTCTGGTCTGAAGACGTCGCGACACCGGTGCTTCGCAAGCTCACCGCATCGGCAGACGTGGTCTTTGCAACGACCGACGAGGCAGCAGTGCTTCTCGGCCACCCCGTCACCGACATCGATGACGTTGCCGTGGCACGTGAGGTGGCAGCACTCGGCCCCTCACAGGTCATCATCAAACGGGGCGCCGAGGGCGCAATTGCGCTGAACGGCACCGTATACACGCAGCACCTTACCGAGGTGACCGAATGCGACCCGGTCGGTGCCGGCGATGCCTTCGCAGCGGGATACATTCATGGCCTCTTGACGAGTCTCGGGCCCCAAGAATGCCTCGACTTTGCGGGACTCGTCGCCGCCCACTCGGTCACCGTCGTTGGCGATTGGGAGGGGCTTCCCACTCTCGACGAGCTCGGCGCCGAACACCGCGATATTTTACGCTAAGCACAGGGGTGCCTCGAGCGCTCTATTTTCAGTTTGTCCACGATCAGAGGAGATTATTTTGGCGACAACATCAGTTATCTTGACCGACCAGGCACCGGCCCCGGCGCACGTTTTTTCGCAGGGCCTTCGCAAAGGTAACATGCTGCAGGTCTCGGGCCAGGGGCCCATGGACCCAGAAACAAACACCTATATCGCTGCTGGCGATGTCTATGCCCAAACGATGCGCACCCTCGAAAACGTGCGAGCGATTCTCGAGGCGGGAGGCGCCGGGGTCGAAGACGTGCTCATGTTTCGCGTGTACCTCACCGACCAGTCACTCTTCGCACGCATGAACGACGCCTATGGCGAGTTCGTCTCCAAGCATGTGCCGGGAGGCCAGCTGCCCTGTCGCACGACGGTCTTTACCGGGTTGCCCCACCCCGAAATGCTCGTCGAAATCGACGCCCTCGCGGTGATCTCGGGGTAGGGCCCTGGGCCTTTAGGCCCCGTTCTTCGCCACCTCTGCGATAGCGAGAGCCGTCTCAAGCATGCGGTTCGAGAAACCCCACTCATTGTCGTACCACCCGACGACTTTAACGTGATTGCCCACCTGGCGAACGAGCCCCGCGTCAATCACCACCGAGTGCGGGTCACCCACGATGTCAGACGAGACGAGCGGATCATGCGATACCGCCAAGATCCCTTCGAGCCTCGCCTGCTCAGCCTCGGCATAGGCCGCGACCACCTCTTCAACGCTCACCTCGCGCGAGACGTGCGCCGTGAGTTCAATGAGTGATCCGCTGGCAACAGGAACGCGGATCGCGTCGCCCGAAAGTTTTCCGTCAAGCTCGGGAATCACAGACCCGATCGCGCGAGCAGCACCCGTCGAGGTGGGCACGAGATTGAGACCGGCTGCTCGCGCCCGGCGCAGATCAGAGTGTGGGCCGTCAACGAGCATCTGATCACCGGTGTAGGCGTGAACCGTTGTCATCATGCCCTGCTCGATCGTCGCGAGATCGTGCAGTACCCGCGCGATCGGAGCGATGGCGTTCGTCGTGCACGAGCCGTTCGAGACGATCGTTGCCTGCCGGCCCCGAAGCGTTTCGTCGTTCACCCCCATCACAATGGTCGCGTCGGCGCCCTTCGATGGCGCGCTCACGAGCACGTGCTGGGCCCCGGCACGCAGGTGAGCCCTCGCGGCCTCGGCCTTCGTGAAGAACCCTGTCGACTCAAGCACCACATCAATGTCTAGGTCGCGCCAAGGGAGCTTGGCGGGGTCACGCTCGGCAAGCAACGTGATCTCGTGGCCAGCAACCCGCAATACGTCGTCGCCCTCAACGCTCACCGGCTCGCCAAGCATGCCATACACGCTGTCAGCACGAAGCAGCCAGGCAAGCGTCTCAGCCGGCATCAGGTCGTTCACCGCGACAACCTCGATCGCCTGCCCGAGCTCTTCACGCGCGAGCCAGGCCCGCAGCATGCCGCGCCCAATTCTGCCAAAACCATTAATTGCAATGCGTACCATGACACTCCTTCGTCCTTGCACGGTGTGATGGGCCGGGTGTTCTCAGCCTTCATAACCCATGATCGTGGCGTTCACCGAGAAGCGGCAGGTCTCACACAGACAAACTTGCGCAGTTTGCAGACAGCGTGGTCTCAGCTACCCCGTAAACAAGTATCGATACTCAAGCGGGGTCATCCCGAGCACTCGTTTAAAGTGGGCACGCATGCTCGCGGGAGTTCCAAACCCGGCTTCACCAGCAATCTGGTCAACCTGATGTTCACTCGCTTCGAGCAATTCACGGGCACGGTCGACTCGGGCGCGCATGATCCACTGCATGGGTGTGTACCCGGTCTCGGCGAGAAACTTTCGCGCGAACGTACGCTCGGTTACGTGGGCATGTGCCGCGAGCTGCCCGACCGTAAGGGGGTCGCTGAGCCGTTCGAGTGCCCACTGCCTCGTCGCAGCAAACTGTTCACCCCTCGCGTCGGGTACGCTACGCTCGATGAGCTGGGCTTGGCCACCGCTGCGGTACGGGGGTGCGATAACCCGTCTGGCCGCGTGGTTCGAGGCGCTCACCCCGAGGTCGGCACGCAAGATATGCAGGCACAGGTCGAGCCCCGCCGCACCCCCCGCCGATGTCAGCACAACACCCTCGTCAACAAACAAAACGTTCTCACGAGTGTCGACCTCTGGGTAACGCTCGGCGAAAACACCCGAATAGTGCCAGTGCGTGGTTGCCCGCTTTCCATCAAGCAGTCCGGCTTCGGCGAGCACGAAAGCGCCGGTCGAGATCGCCGCGATGCGGGCTCCCCGTTCGCTCGCCCTGCGCACCGCTTCGACGAGCCCTACTCCAGGACGTACCGTGTCAGGGGCGCCAAAGCCCGGCACAAAAATGGTTTCGGCCCACTCAAGCGCTTCAAGACCGTGCGTGACCGTATAGCTGAGACCGTCAGCCCCCTGCACAGCCCCGGGTACCGCCGTGCACACGCGCACCTCATAAGGCATGCTAGCCCGCGTCGAAAACACCTGTGCCGGGACCGCAACGTCAACCGCTTTCGAACCCTCAGAAACCACGATCGCGACCCTGTGCATTTGCCGTTCACCGACCATCATTGTTTCTTCTCACTCTCAGAGCATGCCCATTCACTACCCCTCTTCGAGAGTACCCGTGCTGGGGCGTTGAAGGGTACTCGTGCTGGGGCGTTCAAGGGTACTCATGCTGGTCGAGGTTGCACGCTCCACCCGCCAGATTCACACACCCAAGCGGCGCAACCCGCGAAACGCTAAGATTACAACGTGCTTCTTTCAGATCGTGACATCAAGGCAGAGCTCGCGTCTGGCCGCATCGCGCTCACCCCGAGCGACGTATCAATGGTGCAGCCCGCGAGCATCGACGTGCGCATCGACCGCTACTTCAGGCTCTTCAATAATCACAAGTACGCGGTGATCGACCCCTCGCAAGAGCAGCCCGAGCTCACGCAGCTCGTCGAAGTAGACCCAGACGAGGGGTTCATCCTTCATCCGGGCGAGTTCGTGCTCGCCTCGACCTACGAACAGGTCACACTGCCCGACGATATCGCCGCACGCCTCGAGGGCAAGAGCTCGCTCGGCCGACTGGGACTTCTCACCCACTCAACCGCGGGCTTTATCGACCCCGGCTTTGACGGTCACGTCACCCTCGAGCTCTCGAACATGGCGACGCTGCCCATTCGCCTCTGGCCCGGCATGAAGATCGGCCAGCTGTGCTTCTTCAAGCTCTCGTCAGAGGCTGAGAACCCCTACGGCGCCGGCGCCACCCACTCTCGCTACCTCGGCCAGAAGGGCCCGACCGCCTCGCGCTCGTACCTCAACTTTCACCGCACCGACGTCACCGTGACCGACGCGGGGGCTAACGGAAACTGACGCGGGCGCTGACGGGAGCTGACGGGCCGCGGGCCCGAGTAAGACCTCTCACAAGCTGCCTAGAGCAACATGTCAATGGTCGTGCGCAGATCAAACGGTTTACCCCGTTGAACCTGGACCGTGTCAACTGCAATCGAGGCAAGCGTTACGGCGCACACGATGCCCGCCCAGTACCAGTCTCCGGTGACCCCGGTCGCGATAAACGCTGCAGCATACGCCATCGCGGTGGCGCCATACCCAACTTTTTCAGAGGTTGTGAACGGTTTCGAAATCCCCAGCGTATCGTCGCTGATCGAGGCAGGGTCAGAGGCCAAGCGTTCCTGAAACCGTGCTGCAGCCCGAGCGAGCGACCAGACGCCACCAGCCACAATACACAGATATGCAACGCACGAGAGCGCCGCTACAACCCGTCCGATCAAAGCAAAGAATACGCCGAGAGCGGCAATGGGAACGGCAGCCAACAGAACCGCCATGGTTATACGCTGACGCATGCCGCCCTCCATCTTCCAACCTAACGCTACTCGACTCACATCAAAACGCGACCGCGCGCACCGGTGCCCCGTCGACGGCACCGAGACGCAGCGGAAAGATGCCGAGGCGTTCCCGGTCGCCAAGCGAGTCGAGGCCGCGCGCGTTCTCGACGATGAGGCCGTCTTGCCCGAGCACGACCGCGTGCACCGGGAAGTCAGCCGACGGGGTCTGGTCAGGGCTCAGCGTATCGACGACGAGCACGCGCATGCCGAGCTCCCAGAGCCTCTCGGCCGCTGCTTCGTCAACGAAGGGGTGCTCGAGGTACGCGGGCGTGCCGAAGTATCGGTGCCAGCCCGTCGCGATCGCGACGATGCGCGGAACCTCGGTGAGCGCACCGAGCCCCAGCTCGCCCGCGGTCAGCGCCCGGCCTGCCACGGCAACCCCCTCGGCGTGAATGACGAGCGCCTCGCCAACGAGCTCGTCAAGCGAAACCTCGGCGAGGGTGCGCACGCCCGCAACGGTGTGTGAGGGGGCGTCAAGGTGGGTTCCACTGTGGCTGCCGAGGTGCAGCTCGCTCACGGCCACCCCGTCACGCTCGAGCGTGAGGGCGTCGGCAATCGACACCTCGGGGTCACCCGGGTACACGGGCATCGCGGTACGCAGTTCGTGGCTGAGGTCGATCATGTACTGATCCTTTCATTGCATGCTGTGTGGGAGGGCGGGCCGGGGCGAGCGCGGGCCCGCCCCCCGCGAGACTCGCGCGGCGGCGTGCGTTCTGGGCCGATCCGCCCTCGAGAACATCGTTTTGGCCGCTACTTGACGAAAAGCAGGGTGTTTTCGAAGAAACACCCTGCTTTTCGTCAAGTGAACGCGAGCTCTGCAAACACGGGGGCGGAGCGGAGGCTCGGCAGCCCCGAAACGCGACAGCGCCGAAGCGCCGCACCCGCGAGGCCCCACCCGCCGCAGCGGATCAGCCCCGGCCACCGGCCCGGAGGCAAGCGGCGCCGGGCCGACGACCGCGACGACGGGACGACGACGGGCCGACCATGACGGGACGCCCCGCCCCACCCCGCCCCTACTCGTCGGCAAGCGTCGGGATGCTCACGGTCTCGCCGAGGTGTCCCTTATCGGTACCCGCAAACCGCGCCCTCGTCGAGAGGCTCAGCACGAGGTAGAGCAAGAACGAGACGACGAAGGCGGGAATGGTCGCGCCGATGGGGCTTGGCCAGACGTAGGTGAGCAGGTACGACGCGCCTGCTCCGACGATCCACACGCCAACCGCGACCCAGTTGACGCCGCGGGTGTACCAGTAGCGGCCGCCCGAGTCGCGAAGGATGTCGTGCATGTACGAGCGGCGCTTGATCAGGTAGTAGTCAACGATCATGATGGCGAAGACGGGCACGAAGAAAGCGCCGATCATCGTCAGGAAGTCGGTGAAGTGGTCGAGCAGACCGAGCAGGGTTGAGCCCGCGATCGAGGTTCCGCCGAGCACGAGCGCGGTGGGCAAGAACTTCAGACGCAGCTGCGGGCGGGCGTTGATGACCGAGGTGACCATGCCGTAGACGACCATCGTGTTCGTTGCCATGACCGAGAAGAAGATCACGAGTGCGAGTGGCGCACCGAAGCTGCCCACGATGACGGTCGGGTCGAACTCGGCCGCGTCTTTGCCCGAGAGGATGACGTAGCTGAAGGCGACGAGGCCGAGCGTCATGGCGCACACCGTTGACAGCGTGTAGCCGATGCCCGAGCCGATCATGCCGGCCTTCGAGTTGCGCGCGAGGCGGTTGAAGTCGGCCGACAGCACCGTCCACGAGATCGCGGTCGAGATGACGATATCGAGCACCGTGATGCCGCTGAGGCCGAGGCTCTCATCGACGGGGATCGCCTGGTATTCACCGAGCGAGAAGGTAGAGAAGGCCGTGTAAAACACGTAGCCCATGATCGCGAGAATGAGCAACGCCATCCACGGCTCAACCTTCGCGATGCCCTCGTGGCCGAAGATCGCGAGGCACACCACGAGGCTCTGGCAGAGCACCGAGAAGAGAATGGGGTTCGAGAAGCCGGTGAGCTCGGCGACCAAGAAGTTGACCGTGACGCCCGCGAGCATCGCCTGCACCCAGCTCCAGCCCATGAGAATGATGACGTTCGCTGCGACCGGCAGCAGCGATCCGCGAAGGCCAAAAGCACCGCGGGTTGCGGCCATGGTGGGCAGGCCGGTGCGGGTGCCGATGTTGCCGATGAGGGTGAGCACGATCATGCCGACGAGCGTGCCCGTGAGAATCATCGAGAAGGCGGTGCCAAACGAGACGCCCGGCACGAAGAGCGTGCCCGTGAGCAGCGTGGTCACGACGAGGTTCGCCGCGAGCCAGATCATGCCAATGCGGCCCATCGAGAGGGTTCCGCGTGCGGGCCCGGCGTCGTCGTTATTGGCCTGAAGGTAGGTTTCGAGGCGGCGGTAAATGTTCACGCGCTTGCCTCCCCGGTGTATGCCGAAAGGTGCTCGTGCACGGCGATGAGTCCATCGCCCTCGACACGAAACACGATGGTCTCTTGCTCGGTGTAGCTCTCTTCGGCACCGTCAGCAAAGACGGTCGTGTCGACGACGTGCGAGAAGACCGCACCGCCAGGATAGGTCGTGACGAGTGGCTTGCTCGAGGCGCAGCTCACAACGCGCCAGCCGCCCTCGATCCAGCTCGCCCACAACGCTTCGTAGTCGGCGCGGGTGTCGAGCCTCGCGGGCTCAGGGTGAAAGATAAATGAGGTCTCGGGGGCAAACGCGGCAAAGTAGCGCTCGGTGTCGGTCGCTTCGAAAGCGGCGACGATATCGGCCGACGCGTGAAGCACCTCGGCCTCGGTCGGGGTGCGGAAGGGCTGGTCTGTCATGGTGTCTCCGTTGACTCTGGAGGGTGGGCGAAACATGGGTGTGGGCGCACCGCATTCGGCACGCCCACAGCTGATGGTGTTGGTTACGCGTCGCGCTCGGCTGCCGTGCGGCGGGCCATCGCGGTGACGAGCTCGTACACAACATGGCTTGCGGCGACGGCGGTCACCTGGGCGTGGTCGTATGCAGGGGCTACCTCGACGACGTCGGCGCCAACAATGTTGAGGTCGGCGATGCCGCGCAGGGCGCGCAGCAGCTCGCGGCTCGTCAGGCCACCAGCCTCTGGCGTTCCGGTGCCGGGGGCGTGCGAGGGGTCGAGCACGTCGATGTCGATCGAGATGTAGAGGGGCTTGTCGCCAATGCGGGCGCGCATGCGGTCGATCGCCGCCTGAATGCCGTTCTCTTCGACGTACTCGCTCGTGATGACGCTGAAGCCGAGCATCGTGTCATCTTCGAGGTCTTTCTTGCTGTACAGGGGGCCGCGAATGCCGAAGTGCATGCTCGACTCCATGTCGATGAGGCCTTCTTCTGATGCGCGACGAAACGGGGTACCGTGCGTCGTGGGAGCCCCAAAGTAGGTATCCCACGTGTCGAGGTGCGCGTCGAAGTGCAGCACAACGACCGGGCCATGCTGCTTGTACGATGAACGCAGCAGCGGCAGAGCGATCGTGTGGTCACCACCAATGGTGACGATCTTTTCAACGCTCTCGTGCAGCTCGTTTGCTGCCTCCTCGATCTGCGTCACGGCCTCGTCGAGGTTGAAGGGGTTCGCGACGATGTCGCCAGCGTCGGCGACCTGCACGAGCTCGAACGGTGACGCGTCCTGAGCCGGGTTATAGGGGCGGATCAGCCGCGAGATCTCACGCACGTGAGTCGGGCCGAAGCGAGCGCCGGGGCGAAAGCTCACACCAGTATCGAAGGGCACGCCAACGATAGCGATGTCGGTCTTTTCTACCTCATCGATACGGGGCAATTTCGCGTACGTTGCGAAGCCAGCGTAGCGCGGGGTTTTGCTCGCGTCGACGGGGCCGACGTTCTGTTCTGGAACCACGGTGTCACCTTTCTTCAAGAGTTCTCAATACGAAACTTTTGTTACCTAACAGTAAACACCATCCTTGCAATGCGCGCAACGTCAGCCGCGCAGAAGACCCATAGAATAAGGGGAGACCCAGGAGGAAGCATGCGATCGATCCACGCCCACGCGAGCGACACCGAGCTTCGCATCGGCGCAAAACTGCGCTCGGCACGCAATGCCCAGCACATGACGATCGAGCAGCTCGCGACCGCGACCGGGCTTTCGAAGAGCTTCATCAGCCGCGTCGAGAATGACTCGACCTCGCCCTCGATCACGACGCTCGTGCAGTTGTGCCAGGTGCTCTCGGTGCCCGTCGGCGAGCTCTTCACCGAGACGAAGACGACACTCGTAAAGCTCGACACCGCGCCCCTCATCAACCTCGGTGGGCAAAACGTGGTCGAACGCCTCATCTCGGGCCGCGAAGAAAACCGCGCACAGATGATCCGCTCAACCGCCGAGCCACACGCCCACGGCGGTGAACGCCTCTACACGATCTCAAGCGAGCTCGAAATGATGCACGTCGTCACGGGGCGGGTCACCGTCACCTTCGCCTCACACGAGGTCGAGATGCAGGCGGGCGACACTCTCTCATTCAACGGGCGTGAGCCCCACACCTGGCGGGCACACGAAGAGGGTGCAGAGCTCGTCTGGACGCTGATTCCAGCGGCGTGGAGCGGATCAGCCTAGCGGTTGTCGATACCCACCACACGAATCGAGGTTTGTCGTAGGCCCTTGTTATGATCGGCTCAGCTAGAGCCCCGACAGAGAGGTCATCGCATGAGCGCCTACCCACACCTCAGTTCGCCGGTTACGATCGGCAATATCACCCTGCCCAACCGCACGGTCATGGGGTCGATGCACCTGGGCCTCGAAGAACATCCGCAGGGATTCGAACGCATGGCTGCTTTCTATGCCGAACGCGTGCGCGGCGGTACCTCTCTCATCGTCACGGGCGGCATCGGGCCCAATGAGGCGGGTGCGCTGACGCAGGGCGGTGCCACCATGACCTCTGAGCAAGACGTCGAGAAGCACCGGCTCGTGACCGACGCGGTGCACGAGGCCGGCGGCCACATCATCATGCAGCTCCTGCACGGCGGGCGCTATTCGACCCACCCCGATCTCGTTGCTCCCTCGGCGCTGCAGGCGCCCATCAACTGCTTCTCACCCCGCGCCATGACGGCCGAAGAAATCGAGAGCACCATCGTCGCGTTCGGCGAGGCGGCGAAGCTTGCGCTCGAGGCCGGCTACGACGGTGTCGAGGTCATGGGCTCAGAGGGCTACCTCATCAACGAGTTTTGCTCGCCCGCGACCAACCAGCGTGATGACGAGTGGGGCGGCACCTCTGAGAAGCGGCGCGCCTTCGCTCTCGCCGTCACCGAGCAGGTGCGCTCGGCCCTCGGCCCAGATGCGCTGCTCTCGTACCGTATCTCGGTCGCCGACCTCGTGCCGCACGGCATGAGCGTTGGCGAGACGCTCGAGCTCGCCCAGCAGCTCGAGCCGCTCGGCGTCGACATGTTCGTCACCGGCATCGGCTGGCATGAGGCGCGCGTTCCGACGATCGCCACGAGCGTTCCGCGCGCAGCCTTCATTGACTTCACCGAGGCGCTGCACTCGGTCGCCACGATTCCCGTCGTCGCGACGAACCGCATCAACACCCCCGAGGTTGCCGAAGAGATTCTCAGCGCCGGCCGCGCCGACCTCGTCGCGCTCGCGAGGCCCCTGCTCGCCGACCCCGAGTTCGCTGGCAAGGCAACCCGCGGTGAGGGCGACCGCATCAACACCTGCATCGCCTGCAACCAGGCCTGCCTCGACCATATTTTTGCCGGCAAGGTCGCCTCGTGCCTCGTGAACCCGAGAGCGGGTCGTGAGACCGAGCTCGTGCTCTTGCCCACTCGAACGAAGCGCAGCGTCGCCGTCGTTGGCGGCGGTGTCGCGGGCATGGCCGCGGCTACCTCGGCGGCATCACGAGGCTTCGCCGTGACCCTCTTCGAGGCACGTGACTCGGTTGGCGGCCAGTTCGACATGGCCATGCGCATTCCCGGGAAAGAAGAATTCACCGAAACCATTCGCTACTTCCTCGGCGAGCTCGACCGGCACGGCGTCACCGTCAAGCTCGGCGCGCAAGCGACCACGAACGACCTTGAGAACTTCGACGAGGTCATCATCGCGACCGGCGTCTCACCGCGCATTCCCGCGCTGCCCGGCGTCGACCTGCCCCACGTCGCCTCGTACGCCCAGGTGCTGCGCGGCGAGCACACCGCCGGCGAACGCGTCGTGATTCTCGGCGCGGGCGGCATCGGCTTCGACACCGCAGAGTTCCTCACCCAGAAGGGGCCCTCGCACGCCCTCGACGCGGCAGCCTTTCGCGAGAGCTGGGGCATCACCGAAGACCCAACCGTTCCAGGCGCGGTCGGCAAGCCGCAGGCCGTCGAGAGCGCCCGCGCCGTGACGATGCTGCAGCGCAAAGCGACCAAGGCGGGGGCCGGCCTCGGCCTCACCACGGGCTGGATCCACCGGGCCGAAATGCAACGCCGCGGCGTGCGCACCATGGTCGGCGTTCAGTACGACGAGATCGTCGCCGAGGGCATTCGCGTCACGGTCGAGGGCGAGCAGCAGCTCATCGAGGCCGACACCGTCGTGCTGTGCACCGGCCAAGAGTCGGTCATCACCCTCGCCCACGAACTCGACGCACTCGGCCGCAGCTACCACCTCATCGGCGGCGCAAAGCTCGCTGGCGAGCTCGATGCCAAGCGAGCCATTCGCGAGGGCACCGAGGTCGCCGCGGCGCTGTAACGACGCGCGTTACGGGCGCGTGATCTTCTCGTCGCGGGCAGCCTGCTTCTGCAGCATCTCGTTGTAGGCGAGGAGCTCGGCCTCGCCTGAACGGTCGGCGGCGCGGTCCTTACGCTTCTGCACGCGATCATCGTCACGCATCCACAGAATCGCGACGGCAACGGCAAGCGCGAGGGTCGGCAGCTCACCGATGCCCCAGGCGATCGATCCGCCCTGCGATTGGTCTTCGAGTGGCGGCAGGCCCCACGTTCGACCCATCGCACCGAACCACTCGGGCAGCATCATCGTGTTCATCGACATGATCGTCACGCCGAAGAAAGCGTGCGAGGCCATCGTCGCAAAGAGAATCACGAGGCGAATCGGGTAGCTCGAGCGGTACGGAACAGGGTCGATGCCGACCATCGCGAGCGCGAAAAGGTAGCCCGAAATCAAGAAGTGAATGATCATCCACTGGTGGCCGAGGTGCTCGCGCATCGCCCAGCCAAGAATCGGCGAGAAGTAGAACACCCAGAGCGAACCGGCAAAGATGACGGCCGCGACAACCGGGTTCGTGATGAACTTCGACCACGGCGTGTGAATGGCCCACATGACCCACTCACGTGCACCCCACGAGCCGTCGTGGCGCTTCGGAACCGCGCGCAAGAGCAGCGTCACCGGGCCAGCGAGCACAAGCAGCAGCGGAATGAGCATCGTGAGCATCATGTGCCCGAGCATGTGCACGCTAAAGAGGTAGCGCTCGTAGAGGTTCAGCGCTCCGTTCGTGGTGTAAAAGAGCACCGCGAGGCCAAGCAACCACGAGATCGTGCGGCCCACCGGCCACTTGTCGCCGCGCTTGCGCAGCACCCACACGCCCGCGAGGTACAGCACGGCGCCGAAGAGCGGAACCAGGGTCCAGAGCAGGTCAAACTTCCAGCCCGTGATGTAGCCCATCGGTGTGAGCTCGGGAGGCAGCGGATCGCCCGTGAGCCACTCAGCAGGCCCAATCGCGCCGCCAGACTCTGAGGCCGCCTCGATGGGAACCGGCGTTTGCGTGCGCCCGAGCGCCGCGGCAAGACCCGACGCGATGCCCATGACCGCGAGTTCAACGACAACGACCTGACCGAAGGCGCGCATGCCGCGATCGCTCGCGCCAATCTTGGGAATCATGATGAGGCGGTGCACCGCGCCAAAAATTCCGAGGGCGACGATGGCGCCCGTCTTCAGCATGACGACCAGACCGTAGCCGGTACCAAACAGGTCTTCCATGGTGCCGATGCGCAACATTGCGCTCACGATGCCCGAGAGGGCCACCGCGATAAAGGCGAAGAGGGCCAGGAACGAGTAGCGCTCGGTGATGATCTGAATGCGCTGCCGATCGACCACCCGCGAGACGACGATGAGGGCGACCAGGCCGCCGATCCACACCGCTGCTCCGAGCATGTGAATGAAGAGTGTGTTGACCGCCTGCGCGTGACCAGCGGCTCCCTGTGCATGGCCCTGCTGCGCGAGCGGGAAGAGCGTCAGCACCGAGACAACGAAAGCCGCGAGTACCCAACGGCGGTCTTGAACGGCAAAGCACATCACCGTTGAAATGGCCCCGAGCAACATCATGAGCACCCAGAGCCTACCAAGGTCAATCTCGGTAGCGAACTGAGCGAGACTTGCGCCAAAGCTCTCGTCGAACGAGAAGTCCTGGCCGGTCATGTCGAGGTACATGAACACGAAGGCCGCGGTCGATGCAGCTGTCAGCGTTGCCGCGGCTCCCGCCGCGAGATCGAGCACGGCGCGCAGTTCGGCGCCCTCACCTTTGAGCGCCCACACGGCGAGCAGCAGCGAGCCAATGAGCACGCCACCCGAGAGGTTCACGAGCATGCGCGCGAGCGGTACCGCGTACCGTACCACGTCGCCCGGATCGAGCATTGGGCGTGGAGCGCCCGCGCCACCCACCTGCATTCCGACGAAGCAGGCGATGACGCTCACGATGATGAGGGTAGCTGGGGCAAATACCCGAAGACTTCTTGGCACCCTTCCAGACTACTGCCAGGCTGCTTGAAACGCTCTGGGGGCGGCCCGGCTCAAGAAGCACAAAAGCCCCCAGAACATTCTGAAATGATCTCCGGCATGTGCGGCTTCGAGGCCGCGGGCGGAGCCCACTTCAGAATATTCCAGGGGCGCTTCGTGAAAGGAAGCGGTGTTACTTGACCGAAGCCTTGAGCTTCGAGCCAACCGATACCTTGACGCGCTTGCCAGCAGGAATCTGGATGCTCTCGCCGGTACGGGGGTTGTGGCCGGTGCGTGCAGCGGTTGCTACAGCCTCGAATGAGAGCCAGCCGGGGATCGAAACCTTGCCGCCATCAGCGACGGTCTCTGAGATAGCAGCGAAGACGCCGTCGAGCACGCTCGAAACGGTAGCCTGGCTCTGGCCGGTCTCGGCAGCAACCTTAGCGACAAGCTCAGTCTTGTTCAGTGACATTTTCTGTCCTTCCAAGGGCCCGACATTTCTGCCTTCTTGGGCCCTAACGTTTCTTCTTGGTTTCCCTCGCACATGACGAGGCTGATCAAGTGATCGCTACGAATCTACACCAGATTTCGCTGAAACATGCCACATTTCGCCAAAAATCTCGGCCTTTCGCAAAAACTGACGCCCTTCTGCGTCACATGCCTTCACACGCGCATGAGATCACCGAGAATCGCCCGAATTTTGGCCCTTTTCAGGCGATCCATGGCTATACTATGCCGCGGATCCGGGTGGTCACGATGCCCGCTCAGCCACCGGTCGAAACCCTGCCATCGATTACCGGGTCGCACCCGCGGCAGTGCTCAAAACACAAGAGGCGGAGCCCCGAAGGGATCCGCCTCTTGAATGAAGTCTCAGACTCGCTGTTACCAGCTCGACTTGGTGATGCCGGGAAGCTCGCCACGGTGAGCCATCTCACGGAAGCGAACACGGCTGATGCCGTACTTCGTGAGCACGCCACGGGGGCGGCCGTCGATGACGTCGCGTGAGCGAACGCGTACGGGTGACGCGTTGCGGGGGAGCTTCTGGAGCCCACGACGAGCTGCCTCGCGGCTCTCGTCGGTTCCGTTGGGATCGATGAGCGCTTTCTTGAGCTCGATGCGCTTCTCAGCGTAGCGAGCAACAACTTCCTGGCGCTGCTTGTTCTTAGCGATCATGCTTTTCTTCGCCATGGATTAACGCTCCTCTCGGAATTCAACGTGCTTGCGAATAACCGGATCGTACTTCTTGAGCACGAGGCGGTCGGGGTTGTTGCGACGGTTCTTGCGGGTCACGTACGTGAACCCGGTGCCTGCCGTCGAACGCAGCTTAATAATCGGACGTACGTCTTTATCTTTAGCCATTAGAGCTTCACCCCACGCTTCTGCAGATCTGCAACCACAGCCTCGATACCGCGTGCGTCAACAACCTTGATACCCCGAGTTGACAGGGTAAGGGTTACCTTGCGGCCGAGTGAGGGCACGAAGTAAGACTTCTTCTGAATGTTCGGATCGAACCGGCGCTTGGTGCGACGGTGCGAGTGCGAAATGCTGTGACCGAAGCCTGGAGTGGCTCCCGTCACCTGGCACACTGCTGCCATAATGATTCTCCTTGAATACCGTGAGACCGTTGCCGGCCTCACCCAAGATCTCTTGTCGGCGTATGAGGCGGTTGCCCCATACACGGCGTGTGCAGGTGGAAGCTACACAGCCAATCAACAAGACTACGGGAAAACACGCCCGGATTCAACAGCGCTTCTAATGACGCCCAATAGCCCCATACTCTGCACGAGGCACGCCGTGAGAAAAACGCTCTGGCGACCAGTGCTCTTGATATTCAGCGTTGCCCTGCCCTCCCCCGACCAGATCTGCGAGATACTCGCCCATAAACGCGGCATATTTAAAGCCCTCGCCCGAGTCGCCACACGCGACCACCACCTCTGGCGAAACTCGGCCGACAATAAAATCTCCGTCACCAGAGTCGGTCCAAGTACATACCTGCACGTCAAGCACCCGCGGGGCAACCGTCGCAATCGTTGCTCGCATACGCTCGACCGACTCCCTTGTGCGCTCAGCAGAGGGGTCACGACCAAGGTCATCACCAAGCGTCGCACCATGAAGAGCACGCAGAGGTCGATCAATACCGATTTTGTACCCCTTTGCCCCGTTCGACATGGCATACATGCCGGGGGCATCTGCCCTCGGGCAATCGACCAGCCCCGGCAGCCCTGGCGCCGGCGGTTGCTGCGATGCATCACCAAAATAGACCAGTTGTTCAAGGTATGGCTGTAACGGCAATTCAAGACCGAGACCGTGCAAGAGTTCTCTCGTTCCTGGCCCGGCCGCGAGCAGAAGCTGATCTGCCTGCACCCTTGTCATGCCGTCGATGAGCACCGAGGCGATTCCCGCCGATGCAGTGACCTCAGTAACCCGAGCGGCTGGCAAGAAGGTGCCTCCCGCAGCGGTAAAACAGCGCAGCGTCTCGCGGAGGAGCACGTCGGCAAAAACCACACCGGCATCATCGAGGTATATGGCGTCGCGGCCGTCAGGAATTAGACCGGGAAAAACCTCCCCCACGTCTTCTGCCAGCACCCTCGTGTGCGGCACCTCGATCGCGCGTAAGGCCGTGGTCACAGAGTCAAGCGAAACATCGTCTCGCCATACTAAACCGGTTCGCGAAAAAAGCGGCTCACCTACCCGTTCACTCAGCCGCTGCATGGCGGGCACGGTCTCAAGAATGGACCGAGCCCGCCACACCTGCGTGTCGGCTAGACGCCACAGCCTCGTCGAGCCGGCATTCGACGCAAATGCGTTTCCGGGCACGAAGCGTTCAATGAGCGTTACCGAGTAGCCCCGGTCTTGCAGCGCGAGCGCGGCCGGAAGCCCCCAGGCGCCAGCACCAACAACAATGACCCGATCACTCATCAGACGTCACGCGTCTTGAATGATCGTGAAGTGCTTGCGGAGCGGCTCGTGCACGACCCACGTACCCTTCCACCCTGACGGCATCACGATGACATCGCCCGGCCCGAAGCGCCACGGCTTCTCACCCTCAGCTTCGAGTGTGACGCTTCCAGAAACGATGGTGCATATTTCGGTGTAACCGTCACGAAACGCAGTGAAGGCACCCTCGGTGCATTCCCAAAGCCCCGTAGAAATATTGCCCTCGCTCCAAATGGGCAGCGAGGCCTCGGTGAGGCCTTCGGTGACCGCTGTTGGTTTTGGCCCGTGTGCGCCAAGCGCAACGGTATCGGTGCTGTTCAGGCCCTGAGTGTTGTGTGTCACGATACTCCTTTGTTCGATTCGTCTTTTATACCGCCGCACCGGCCCATAAACCCGGCCGCATGCGGCAACGAGCGTCAGCTACGCCCGGTGATCACGTCGGCGATGGTCGCAATGGGCGAGGTCGTCTTGCGCCCCTTGAGCTCGCTCGAGTCGGCCACCCCATAGGCAAAGTAAAGCCCCTTCGTGGCGAGCCATCGAAGCGGTTCAGGTTCCCACTTGCGCACCACGTGGTTAACCCACGGAAGGGTCGTAATGTCGGTGTCGCGCTCAAGAATAAGGTCGGCAATCGTTCGCCCTGCAAGGTTCGTCGTGGTTACTCCCGTACCCACGTACCCACCGCCCCAGGCAATACCCGTCGCTCTGTCGATGCCGACGGTTGCGGCCCAGTCACGGGGCACACCGAGAACTCCTGACCAGAGGTGTTCGACCTCGGCACCCTGCGTTGAGGGGAAGAAGCGGTGCATGATCGCGGCGAGCGTCTCGGCAGTGCGGTTGTTCGTAACACCATCAGAGTCTGTTCCTGACGACCAACGATATGGAACCCCTCTGCCACCTATCGCGATGCGGTCGTCAGCGGTGCGCTGGGCGTACATATATACGTGGGCAAAGTCTCCGAGCACCTCCCCCTTGTTCCAACGCAATTCATCCCACACAGCCGGCGAGAGCGGCTCGGTTGCGATGAGCGACGAGTTCATGGGCAGCCACAGACGTTTCAAACCCTTGAGGTTTGCAGTAAAGCCCTCGGTTGCTCGAACGATATGTTCAGCTCGCACGGTGCCGTGGTCAGTAACCACGGCACGGGGTCGCAGCTCAAGAGCGGTGGTTTGCTCATAAATCGTCACCCCGAGACTCTCAACGACACGGGCCAGCCCCGAAACGAGCTTCGCGGGCTGGATCCTGGCGGCATGCGGGTGCCAAACGGCCGCGGCCGTGTGCTCGACCCGAATCTTAGCCATCGCTTCCGCCCGTTCTAAGAGCTGCAGGTCAGCCGACTTCCACGTTTGCTCACTCTTGGCGAAGGCCCTGATGCGTGCCTCTTGCGCAGGAGTGTACGCAACATTAAATTCGCCGCCCTTAAGTATGTCGGCGTCGATACCCTCTTGCTTCGCAACGCGAATAACCTCATCAACGGTGTCGTTCATGGCCCGCTGAAAGCGTTCGGCGGCATCTCGACCGTGTGACTTCACATACTGCTCACGCCCGCCGGTGATCGCGTTGGTCAGCCAGCCACCATTACGGCCAGACGCCCCGTACCCCGCGAAACGCTGCTCAATGATTGCGATGTTGAGTTCTGGGGCAGCCTTCTTCAGATAATACGCTGTCCAGAGCCCCGTGTAACCAGCGCCAACGATCGCGACATCAACGTTCGCATCGCCAGAAAGTGCCGGTCTCGGGGTCGGGAGCCCAACCTGCCCCCACCAGTGTGAAACGTTGCCGTTCTTCATTGTCATCTTCTTTCGTTCTTCACGCTTGGTTGAATCGATTCACAGGGCGAACTCTGGGGCCTTTTCTGGCTCCCACGTCAGCACGGCCCGCTCGTTCTCGCCGACTAACCATGGCAACGACTGGTCGGTACGAACGACCCCAGCAGTCCCGTCGGGCAAAATCACCTCATACTTCCACCCTGCCCCGAGGTAGATAGCCTGGCGAACAATCACCCCGACCGATGGTTTGCCAGGGGCAACGTCGCTTTCTGAGGCCACGAGCACAGCCCGTTCTGGGCGAATAATGGTGACTCTGTTCCGTGACTCATCAACGATCGCAGTAGATTCGCCGATAAATTCAGCGACGAAACGGGTCGCCGGTTTCTCGTAGAGTTCGGTCGCTGACCCGACCTGCTCAACGCGCCCCTGATTGAACACGGTAATTCGATCAGAGAGGGTCAACGCTTCTTCTTGGTCATGAGTGACAAAGATAAAGGTTCTACCCACCTCACGGTGCACGCGCCGGAGCTCGAGCTGGAGCTGTTCACGAAGCTTTTTATCGAGTGCGCCAAGGGGTTCATCGAGCAGCAACACCCGCGGGTCAAACACCAGGGCCCGCGCAAGCGCAACTCGCTGCTGTTGGCCCCCGGAGAGCTCCTTCGGAAAACGCGATTCGTACCCTTCCAGTCCGGCCGTTTTCAGTGATTCGAGTACCCGTGTGCGCACCTCATGCTTGCTCACCTTTCGCTGCTGCAGGGGGAACGCGACGTTATCAAACACCGAGAGATGCGGGAAGAGTGCATAGTGCTGAAACACGATACCGAGATCGCGCTTGTGCACGGGCACATCGTCTACGAGATCACCGTCGATAAAAACGTTGCCAGAGGTGATGTCAGTGAACCCTGCGATGAGGTTCAGTGTCGTCGTTTTCCCAGACCCCGAAGGGCCCAAGAACGTCATGAACTCGCCTGGCTTCACGGTCAAAGAAACATCATCAAGCGCCACCGACTTTGGGTAGTGTTTGGTCAGCCGGGCGAGTTCGATCTCTGCACCGTTCGTTACGCTATGCATTTTTCTTCCTTCCTGCCAGCAACAGTGACAGCAGAACAATCGCGGTAGTAATAATGAGAATGACGGTCGCTGCCGCCGCGAGCGTGGGGTCGGTATCGCGAGTCACACTCGCGTACATGAGCACCGGCAGGGTCTCCAAGTACGGACTCTTGATGAACAGCGAAATCATGACCTCGTCAAAAGAAGTCACAAAGGCGAAGAGCGCACCCGATACCAGTCCAGGAACGATGTTCGGCAGTGTCACCTTCATGAAGGTTTTCACCGGCGAAGCGCCGAGACTTCGCGCTGCGAGTTCAAGCCGATCATCGAAGCCCGCAAACCCGGCAGTAATCGCAATCACGGTGAACGGGAGAGCCAGCACGGTGTGTGCGAAGAGAAAACCGTGCAGCGTTCCTACCCAGCCAAGCTTCAAGAACACCGCATAGATTCCGATCGCTAGAACAACGCCAGGTACGATCATGGGGGCGAGAAGCCCCGCGGTAATTCCCGTAACCGCTTTCTTGTTCGCCATGCCGCGCATTGCCATTGCCGCAAGCAGGCCAAGCACGGTCGCAACGACCGCGACAAGCACTCCAAGAAGCAGCGAGTTTCCAAGCGCACTGAGCCACTGTTGGTTCGTAAAGAATGATTCGTACCATCGCAAAGACCAACCGGTTGGCGGGAAAACGAGCGACGCTTTGTCGGTAAAGCTCAGTGGAATCACGATGAGCGTCGGAACGACAAGCCACAAGGCAACGAGTCCAGCGAGCAGCCAAAGAACAACTCGGGTGAATGGTTTCAATGTTTGCATCACAGCACCTTTACTGCCATGCCACGTTTATTTGCGGCCTTTGCAATAATCCCGATGAGCCCCAGGATAACCAGGGTGCCCAACAACAAGACAACACCCAGCGCGCCACCGCGCCCCCAGTTCAACAGGGAGCTCACCTGCGTGTAGATCGTCTGAGAGAGCATTCCGTCTGACGGCGACCCGAGAAGTGCCGGCGTCACGTAAAAACCGAGCGCCTGAATGAACACCAGCAGACCTCCCGCTGCTACGCCTGGAAGCGAAAGCGGCACAAATACCCGAAAAAACGCCACTGCGGGTCGGGCGCCGAGCGAGCGAGCTGCGGTCACCAGCCGCTGGTCGATGCCACTCATTACGGCGTACAACGGCAAAATCATGAAGGGCATCAGCACCTGTGTCAAGCCGATCATGACCCCGGTATTAGTGCGGATCAGCTGCAGCGGGCCAATTCCGATAAGGCCCAGCAGATCGTTGATCACGCCAGAATCCTGCAGCAACACGATCCACGCGAAGGTTCGAATCATCAGTGAGGTCCAGAACGGAATCAACGCAATAACGACGAGTGCGGTTCTTGCTTTGGGCCCCACGATCGTCATGAGAAAGGCATAAGGGTAGGCGAGCAGCAGGCATATGAGCATCGCACCAAACGCATTCGCGAAGGTTCTACCGATGACCTGCAGGTTGTTCTCGTTGCCGAATACCCATGCATAGTTGTCGAGGCCAAGCTCCGGGTCAGCAAAACTTCGCCAAACACTCTCGAGCAAGGGGTATGCAAAAACACCAATCAAGAGCGCATAGGCGGGCAGAAGTAACAGAAGGTTGGTGGCCTTGACGCGCCGCTTGCCAGAAGCGGCGCGTCCCACCGGAATATTTGTGGTTGTCACGCTCAGGCTTCCTTACCGCGTTAGCCTTGCTGCAACCAGTTGGCCCAGAGCTCAGCCTGCTCGTCAAAGTTGTCTGCCCACCATTGCGGGTCAGTCGTCACCATTTGCTCGGCAATTTCTGGGCGTGCAACGTCAAACTTCTTCGCATTCTCAGAAAAGTTCGGTTTCGCATCAGCGTGAATCGGCGAGTACGAGCTCTCTTCAGCCATGATCTCTTGTGCTTTCGCGCCGAGATAGTAGTTGAGCCATGCCATTGATGCTTTGGGGTTTTTGACGCCCTTCGGCACGCCAATCGCATCATTCACCACAAAGGCCTGGTTCCACACCGGGGCGTAGGGAGCTCCGTTTTCAATCGCCCCGTAAGCACGACCTGACCAGATGTGAACCATGTCGGCTTCGCCTGACTCGACCATCTGTTGCGACTCGGCACCCGTGGTCCAGAAAATCAGGTGGTCGCGAATGGTGTCGAGCTTCGCAAGAGCCCGCTCGGCATCAAGCGGGTACAGGTCTTCTGGTTTCACGCCGTCAGCAAGCAGCGCCGCCTCAATAATTCCGGGTCCAACGTCACCGGGCTCACCATTAATCGCGCGTTTGCCGGGGTATTTTTCGACGTCGAAGAAGTCCTGCCACCCCTGTGGCTCGTCGTCATACTTGTCAGTGTTATAAACAAAGAGCGACCCGTACTGCATCGCCGGTACGAAGCAGTCACCGACAAGTTCCTGGTTCTGAATGTTCGAAATATCGACGATCGAAAGGTCGAGATCCATAAACAGGCCGTCTTCGCCGCACTGGGCAGCAGCCCAGACGATATCGGCGTCTACCACGTCCCAGTTCACGTTTGCACTATCGACCTGTGCTTTAACCTTCGAGTATTCAGTAGGCCCGTCACTGAGCAACCGCACCCCAGAATCAGCTTCAAAGCTCTCCATTGCAGCGTTCTGCGCGTCTTGGAAAACGCCGCCCCATGAAACGAACGTGAGCGTAACGCCATCGAGCGCGTCCTGCTTCACCTCGCCAGCGACGGCCGGGCCCGAGCCTAGATCAATATCGACTGCCTGGTTGCCCGAGGCCGAGCATCCGGCAAGGAGGCCGATCCCAGCGATGATCGCTGTGGCTTTCAACCCTCTAACGGTGTTCTTATTCATCCCTACGCATCTCCTTTGATGATCGTAATTTTTGCCCGTCTTCGGGCCGCTCTGTTGTTACTCTGTCGGCGCCTCTGGCGCCGCTGCCATGCGGTGGAACGCTACCTCCTCTTCGTCGGGAGAGGGTGGGCTGGTAATCCAGATCACCTCTGCCATTTCCGTTGATAGGTTTTCGGCACGGTGCGGCACGCTGCTCAAGAACTCAATCGAGTCACCTTTTGACATCTCGTAGCGTTCAGCATCGAGTTCAAAGATGATCGTGCCCTCGGTCACGATAAAAAATTCTTGCGAATTACCGTGCACGTAGCCGTGCGGCCCAGTGGTTGCACCCGGGGCAAATTCGCCGGCGTACACTTCAACATTTTTGAGTGGCAGCCGGGAGATCACATACTTTTTGCCGCCTTCGAGGGGTAGCGTCGGCCGATCTTCTGCACGCAACACACCAGTCGTATGCACTTTTCCGTCTTCAAACAACTGCCCAAGTGCAACGCCCAGCGCATCAGCAATTTTGTGCAGTGAGGCGACGCTCGCATTGGTTCGCCCATTTTCAAGCTGGCTCAGAAAGCTCGAGCTAAGCCCCGCGGCCTCGGCAAGCGCGCGCAGGCTCATTCCTCGAAACGTGCGGTACTGCGCAATGCGCTCGCCCATTTTCGATGAAATGTCTTGCGGTGTCGCATTCGACGAGCGAGGCGTCTCGTATGGCATTGGGTGAACTCCATCGTTGACTCCACTGAACAGTGTGTTCAGTATAGGTGTATTGATAAGCATACAGACGTTCAGCAGAAACTCAAGGCTTTCATTACTCAGGCCCCGAATACCCACCCAAAACGCCCGATAACATAGCCTTATGACACATGAGCAGGGCGCCCGCGCGCAGGCATCGGGGCTCGCGCTCGTCATTCTGAGCCAGCTCTCGATGCAGTTTGGCGCGGGTATCGCAACCTTTCTCTTCCCTCACGTGGGCGCCACCGGAACCGTCATACTGCGACTGTTCATGTCGACCGCTATTCTCTTCTTGGTGCTCAGGCCGCGTCTTCGCGGGCTGAGCCGCAAAGCGTTGCTCGCGGCGGCCGGCCTCGGCGTTGCGCTCGCTTCGATGAACACGCTCATCTATCTCGCGTTCGACCGCATTCCACTCGGCGCGGCCGTGACCTTCGAGATGCTCGGTCCGCTCATGCTCGCGGTCATACTCGCGCGCAGGCTCTCAAGCTGGTTTCTCGCGCTCGTCGCGGGCATTGGCGTGTGGCTCGTGAGCGGCGCCTTCCCGTTTGGCCCGGGCGCAACGGAGGCTGCGGGCCTCGATCCGCTCGGCGTCGCCCTCGCCTTGCTCGCGGGCGCAAGCTGGGCCGGGTACATCGTCTTCACCCGCGCCACCGCCTCGCTCTTTCGCGGGGCCGACGGGCTCGCGATCGCAATGCTTTTTGCGTCAGTATGCATTACCCCGTTCATGATGACGGTCGACGACCTTTCCGCTTTTCTCAGCCCAACCGTGCTGCTACTCGGCCTCGTCGTCGCGCTCCTCTCTTCTGCCCTTCCCTACGGCATCGAGCAGCTCGCCATTCGCAAGCTGCCCACCTCGCTCTTTGCGATGCTCATGAGCCTCTCACCCGTCATGGCGACGCTCGCGGGGTTTGTGTTGCTCGGCCAGTCGATGAGTTTCGTCGAGCTCGCCGGCATCACCTGCGTTGTCACCGCGACCGCGGTTGCGCTACGGGGCCAAGCGCGGTGACGCACCACTTTCGCCGCGACGAGCGATACAGTAGAGCCTATGAGCGCGTTTGAGCTGCGCCACCCGATTCGGTACGTGGCGATTGGCGACAGTTTCACCGAGGGCATGGGCGACGAACGCCCCGATGGCACGTTACGCGGTTGGGCCGATCTTGTGGCGCAGGGTTTGGCCGACGCCACGGGCAAGACCGTGCTCTATGCAAACCTCGCCGTGCGGGGCCGTCTGCTCGACGCCATCATTGACGAACAGCTCGAACCGGCGCTCTCACTCAAGCCAACGCTGCTGAGTGTGAATGGCGGCGGCAACGACATGCTCCGACCCGGAACGAATCTCGAGTCGATTCTTGAGCGCACCCGCGGCGCCCTGTCACGCGTACAGGAAGCCGGCGTACAACCGCTGCTCCTCGCGGGACCGAACCCAACAGGCGGTATTCCGAGTGGCGGCACGGTCAAAGCCAAGGGCGACGCGCTCGTGGCCGCGGTCGGCGACATCACGGGCGACCTTGAAATTGCTTATACCGACAATTGGTCTGACCCCGAGTTACCGGGCCGCCAGTACTGGTCACACGACCGGTTACACTTAGGCCCCGTGGGCCACACTCGGGTCGCACACAACGTACTCGGCACGCTCTCACTTCCCGTACCCGCCGACTGGGTGACAGTGGCCGCCCCAATGCCAAAGCCGACCCTGCGGCAAAACCTTCGCTACGGTCGCGAACACGTTTTGCCGTGGATCGGCCGCCGGCTCACCGGCCGCTCAAGCGGCGACGGGCGCACGGGAAAGCACCTCGAGTGGATCGAAGTGCCTCCCCGCACCCGCTAGCCTGCGCGTTTCGCATCGAGCGTGCGTGCCGTACGGCGCCCGATCCACGAAACCGTGAGGTTGATCGTAAGGTAAATAACCACCGCGACAACCCAGAAGGCAAACATGTAGCGGTTGCCGAAGAAGGTTTCGAGCAACTTCGACTGTCTTGCCAGCTCGTCGTAGGCAACGATGTAGCCGAGCGAGGTATCTTTCAAGAGCACCACGATCTGCGCGATGATGATCGGCAACATCTGTTTGAACGCCTGCGGAAACTCAATGAGAAAGCGCGTCGCCGTCGGGGTGAGCCCAACTGAGAGGCCAGCCTCACGCTGTCCCTTGTTGAGCGAGACGATGCCCGCACGAAGCGCCTCGCCGATGATCGCGCCATTGTAAATCGCAAGCGCGACAACGACCGCGATGAACGACGTCGTCGATGCGACGAGCAGGATGAAAAGCATCATGAGCAGAACGGGCATGCCCCTGAAAAACTCGAGTACGATCGTGACGGGAATTCTGATCCACTTCGTATCGGCCATGCGGCCAAAAACAAAGAGTACGCCGATGATGAGGGCGCCGATCGTCGCGACGGCTGCAGCTCGGAGTGTGTTGAGCGCGCCCTGACCGAGCACCTGCCACACGCGACCGTCGGCAAGCACGTCCCACCTCGTCGGGTCGAACATGCCTGGGGTCTCAGCGCCGTTGGCAGAGATGCGGGGCTGGTACAGCTGCCAGCCGACCCACGCAAGCAGGCCAACGATGAGCAGCACGCCCACGATCGAAATGAGGCGTGAACGCTTCAGCGCCTTCGGGCCAGGAGCGTCATAGAGAACTGTTGCCTGTGTCATCGCAGCACCTGTACCTTCTTTTCAATCGCCCCGGCGATCAGCCCGAGCGGAACGGTGATGAGCAGGTAGAACGCAGCGACTCCCGCGAGAATCGCGAGTACCTCATTGCCGTGACTGTTCGTGAGCTGCCTCGCCACGCCAAAGAGTTCGACCACGAAAAAGCCACCGGCAACCGACGTGTTCTTGGTCAAAGCGATGAACACGTTGATGAGCGGCGGCACAACCATGCGCAGCGCCTGCGGCAAAATCACAATGGTGAGCGTCTGCCCAAAGGTGAGACCGATCGACCGTGATGCCTCAGCCTGCCCAACGGGAACACCGTTAATACCGCTGCGAAGTGCCTCGGCAACAAACGGCGAGGTGTAGATGGCGAGTGCGATCATCGCGAGCACCTCGTACGGTGGCCGGTTCGGCGCGATGAGCGGCAAGACGAACACGAAGAACATGAACATCAGCGTTAGCGGCACATTGCGAACGAGTTCTGTGTAGCCCGCCGCGAATACCCGCAGCGAGGGCACCGGCGAAATGCGCATCGCCGCAATGAGAAGCCCAATGACCATGGCACCGGCACCCCCGACGATCAGCAGTCGCAGGGTCATCAAGAAACCCTCGAGCACCGCATCGATATTTTCGAAAAGCACACCCACTGTGTTTTTCCTTCCGTGCATCGGGGCGGAGGCCTAAGCCTCCGCCCCGTACGTTGTTGACCGTCTAGTAGCGCTCAACCGCTGGCGGGGTTGGCGTGCTCAGCACGACACCCGCGGTGTTTTCCCAAGCCTTGGCCCAACGGCCGTCGTCGTAGGCCTTCTCAAGCGTGTCATTGATGAAGTTGCGGAACTCTTCGTCATCCTTCTTCAGCCCGATACCGTACGGCTCTTCAGTGAAGGGGTTCTCAACAACCTCGAACTCACCGGGGTTCTGGTCGGCGAGACCAGCGAGAATCACGTTGTCGGTCGAAACCGCAGCGGCCTTGCCTGCGCGAAGCGGCTCGAGGCAGTTCGAGTAAGTCTCGGTCGCCATCGTGTCTTTCACACCCTCGGTCTTGAGGTTTTCAAGCGAGGTCGAGCCCGTTACCGAGCAAACCGTCTTGTCGAGCACATCATCGATGCCCTTAACGTCGTCGGTGCCAGCGAGCACGAGCAGGTCCTGACCCGCGATGTAGTACGGTCCCGCGAACGAGATGACCTCTTTACGAGTGTCGTTAATCGTGTAGGTCGCGACCACAATGTCAACCTTGCCGTTTTCAATGAACGGCTCGCGGTTTGCCGAGACGGTTTCAACCCACTCGATGTCTTTCTCGGGGTCGAGACCGAGTTCAGCCGCAACAATCTTGGCAATCTCAATGTCGAAGCCTTCGGGGCTGTCAAGGCCCTTCAGCCCGAAGAGGGGCTGATCAAACTTGGTGCCAACGGTAATCTTGCCAGCATCTTGCAGCTTGGCCATCGTTGTACCAGCTTCGAACTCAACGGCCTCGGGCTTCGGGCCCGCTTCCTCGTTGTCGCCCTTGTCAGCTGAACAACCCGTGAGCAACAGTGCTCCCGCGGCGACGAGCACCGCTGCCTTTTTCATGATCTTCATACCATCGTTCCTTTCTCAAAACGCACCGGGTTACTGGTGCGCAATCACGTTTGGCCTCGTAAGCCCTAGTGGCCCAGAATCTTCGAGAGAAAATCCTTGGCACGTGAGGTTTGTGGGTTCGTGAAGAAGTCTTCTGGCTTCGCCTCTTCAACGATCTGGCCATCGGCCATAAAAATAATGCGGTCGGCTGCACGGCGCGCGAAACCCATCTCGTGCGTCACGGCGACCATCGTCATACCTTCGTTGGCGAGTGAGATCATCGTGTCGAGCACCTCGTTAATCATCTCGGGGTCGAGCGCTGACGTAGGTTCATCGAGAAGAATGAGCTTCGGGTTCATCGCGAGTGAACGCGCAATCGCAGCGCGCTGCTGCTGCCCGCCCGAGAGCTGCGATGGGAGCTTGCCAGCCTGGTTGGCGATGCCCACGCGCTCGAGCAACTGCATCGCCAGCTCTTCAGCTTCCTTCTTCTTCATGCCGCGCACCTTGATCGGCCCAAGGGTGACGTTTTCGAGAATCGTCTTGTGGGCAAACAAGTTGAACGACTGAAAGACCATGCCAACGTCTGCACGAAGCTTTGCGAGCTCCTTGCCTTCAGCAGGCAGCGGGATACCGTCAATCGTGATCTCGCCATCGTCGATCGTCTCAAGACGGTTAATGGCTCGGCACAGCGTTGATTTACCCGAGCCTGATGGGCCGAGCACAACAACGACCTCGCCACGCCCCACCGTGGTATTGATGTTATTGAGGACGTGAAGGTCGCCATAGTGTTTATTGACGTCCTTGATGATTACCAGGGGCTCGTGCTCTGAAACTACGCGCACAGCCGTTGTGTTGCCGTTAGTCATAACCTCATAGTGCGCGCGATAGCGAGTGCTTGCAAACCATGACACCCGCATAACGGTTACGGGATACACCCGACCTTTCCCTCTCACATAGTGAGTTTTGGGCCGCTATAACCAACAAATGGCGGCAACCATCGTGCCCCAATTGTTACCAACCTCAGGCCTGGTATTCCACATGCCGAATGCCAGATATAAGCACCAAGTGTCGGCTATTGGCAGTCTTGGCAGAGCCCGAAGATATCGATCTCGTGGCTCGGCTCGGTAAAACCGTGTTCACGCGCCACTCGCTGTGACCAGTCTTCAACAATTTGGGCGTTGATCTCTTCGGTACGGCCGCAGTTACGGCAAATCAGGTGGTGGTGGTGTCCCTTCACCTCACAGGCAAAGAAGAGTGTCTCGCCCGAGGGCGAAAGAATGGTGTCGGCTTCACTCGATTCGACAAGAGACGAGAGTGCGCGGTACACCGTCGCAAGACCGATAGCCGACCCCTGGTCACGCAAATCAGCGTGCAGCTGTTGCGCTGAGACGAACCCCTCGACGTGTTCAAGTGCGTCGCGAACAGCTGCTTGCTGCCAGGTTTTGCGTCTCGGAGTCTGTGGCTGAGTGGTCATAATACCCCCAAGGTTTGGCCTTTGGCGTACCACAATGCTACCCGACCACGCCTCACACTAGGCTTTGAAACGAAGATCTGGCGCATGCAGTCCATACTGTGCGCGAAGCGCCTCTTTCGCCGCATACCAGCCAGAGAGCCCGTGCACTCCTGGGCCTGGCGGAGTGGAAGACGAGGCAAGATACAGGCCTTCGACGGGCGAGCGCCACGGCTTCGCCTGAAGCGTCGGCCTAGCAATAAGTTGCGGCAGCGAGACCGCACCCGCACTGAAGTCACCACCGTGGTAATTACGGTTATACCGGCTGAGTTCATCGGCCGTTGTCTGCTTCACAGCGACGATTCGATCCCTGAATCCCGGGGCGAAGCGCTCGATCTGCCTGATCACTCGCTCACGCATGTCTTCGTTCGAGCCCGCGGGAACGTGCGTGTAGCTCCACACCGCGTGCACCCCAGCAGGGTTACGTTCGGGGTCGAAGGCCGTAGGCTGCGCGAGCAACACGTACGGTTGCCCGGGGTGACGCCCCTTCGCTACCTGCGCCTCGGCATGGGCCCCCTGCGCTCGAGTACCGCCGAGGTGCACGGTCGGCGCCTCGTGCACCCGCTCATCGCTCCAGGGAATCGGGCCGTCGAGCACGAAGTCAACCTTCGTCGCCCCATCGCCGTACGAAAAGCGCTCAAGCGACCTCCGGTATCGCTCAGGCAATTTCCTCGCTGCGATCCGCGCAAAGCCGCGGGCTGAGGTGTCGAAGAGAACCGTCTCAAAACCGTCAAGCTGCCCGATATCGTCAATCGCGACGCTCGTTTCGATGCGCCCGCCGTGAGCCAGCAGATCGGCGGCGAGCACGTCGGCGATGCGCTGCGATCCGCCAATGGGAACCGGCCAGCCGCTCGCGTGGCCGAGCGTGCCGAGCACGACACCAACCGCGGCGGTTGCGAGGTTTGGCATTGTGCCGATGCTGTGGGCCGCGACGCCAGAGATGAGCGCGGGAGCGGCCTCTTCGCGAAACCTGAGGTTCCACAACGGTGTTCCCTGCTCCGCTGTGCGCAGACCAGTCGCGACCGTCGCGAGAAGGTTTGTGGGCAGGCGCAGCATCGATCCACCAAGTGCAAAGTCGACCACGCCGTCGATCCGCTTCAACAGTGGCTCGTAGAGCCTACGGTAAGCATCGCCGTCGCGCCCGAGTTCGGCTGCCGTGCGATTCAGGTCGCGGTAGGCGATCGCGGCACGGTCACCAGCTGCACCATCAAGCGGGTTCGCGTACGAGGCATCGGGAACGGCAAAGCCCATGCGCTTCGTGAGCTCGAACTCACGAAAGAACCCCGTGGCGAGCGCCATCGGGTGAATCGCAGAGCAGACGTCATGCAGCACCCCCGGCTGCACGACCTCCATCGTTCTCGTACCGCCACCGATCGTCTCGGCGGCTTCGTACACGGTCACGTCGAGCCCAGCCCTCGCGAGAGTGACGGCCGCGGCAAGTCCGTTCGGCCCAGAACCGACAACGGCGGCGCGGGCAGAGGGTGGTCGTCGGCTAGTCGTCATGTGTTTGAGTGTACAGCCGCTCCGCTCACGACGAGGGAGCGGCCGTACAGTGCAACCCGTTTAGCGGTTACTGACCTTGCCAAACGCGCCGGCAATCGGGGCCAGCACGAGCGGCTTGCAGGCGAACCATCCCGCGACCGTAATCGCGATTGAAAGCGCAAACAGCCAGAAGCCCGTCCAGTTAACCACGTCGGTGCCGGCAAACATGTGGTTCAGGTTGCGCAGCGCCCCCGTCGCGAAGACGAGAAAGACGTGAATGAGAATGAAGAGCACAAAGAAGAGCATCGTCGGGAAGTGCACGGCGCGAGCAAGCGGCGCCGGGAACATCTTGTTGAGCTTCTCGGCGTCCTTCGGCCACCACTCGCTCATGCGCACACCGGTAATGATGGCGATGGGCGACGCAACGAACACGACGAGGAAGTACATGATCTGCTGCAGACTGTTGTAGTTGACCCAGCCGTTTTCGACGGGCCAGTCGAGCGTCATGTACTGCAGCAACGAAGAGGCAGCGTTCGGGAACACTTCCCAGCTCGTCGGCACGATGCGCACCCAGTGGCCCGAAGCGAAGAGCAGCACCACGAAGATGAGCCCGTTCACGATCCACAGAATGTCGAGCGAGGTGTGCAGCCACAGGTTGATGCTGATCTTCTTGCCGCCCTTCTTGGGCGTCCAGAAGGCTGGCGGCTGCTGCTGCGTGCGCACGAGCAGACCAGAGCGAATGATGAGCACCATCAGGAAGATGTTGAAGAAGTGCCCCCAGCGTGCCCATGCCGGGAAGCCAGGCTCGCTCGATTCGGGCAGTTCGTACTCACCCGGGTAGCGCTCGAGCCACTCGGGAACCCCTGGAAGCGTTGTCACGCCCCTCGCCGCGAGCACGAGAATCGCAGCGGCGACGATCGCGCCAAGACCGCCGAGCACGACAACCTTGACCCACCAGGCAAGTTGTTTGCCGCGGATCATGACCGGTTCGCGCTTTGGCTTGGCCGGTGCCGCCTTGGCCGCCGGCTGCGTGGCTGGTTTCTGAGCCTGAGCCACCGGTTGGGCCTGTGCGGCGGCGGGCTGCGCCTGTGCCGCTGGCTGGACAGTGGGCTCAGCCTGTGCCGCTGGGGCTGGTGCTGGTGCTGCGACCGGGGCTGCGGGCTGCGCTGCCGGGGCCTGCGCGGCGGGTGCTGCCGCTGGGGCCGCCGGAGCAACCGGAACCGCCTGCAGCGCGACGCCCTCGGGCGGCCACGGCTCGCCACCTGCCACTCGCGGTAAGCCGCGACGCAGTGCGACCTCCCTGAGCTCAGCGGGGGCAGCGGTCGCAGCGGCAGCGGGAGCCGCGGTCGGCGTAGCTGCTGCGGGAGCCGCCTCGGCCGCCGCTGTCGCTACCGGCGCTTCTGCGGCTGGTGCTGCTGCGACAGGAGCCGCTGTGGGGGCAGCCGCCGGAGCGGCGCCGGGGGGCGTGCCACCAGCCGGCCAAGGTTCGCCACCAGCGACGCGGGGCAAGCCCTGTCGCAATACCTGAGCCGAGCCTGCCTGCGGGGCCGGGGCTACCGACTGGGCCGGGGCTTCCTGCTCGGGAGCCTGCTGCGCTACGGGCGCCTGAGCGTTCGTTTCTTGCACCGCTTGCGCCGGGGCGGGCGCCGCGACGGGAGCGTCAGCGACCGGTGCCGGGGTGGCCTGAACGGTCGCCTCGGTCGTGGCCAACACTCCGCCCGCGGGCCACGGTTCTGCGCCAGGGGTGCGCGGCAGTCCTTGCCGCACCTGGCCCGTGTACGTTGCCATGGCTACTTCTTTCGTGCTTCAAGCGCGGCGATGAGCTGCGGCACCACCTCGAAGAGATCACCAACAACGCCAAAGTCTGCCACCTCGAAGATGGGTGCGTCAGCGTCTTTGTTAATCGCAACGATGGTTTTCGCGGTCTGCATGCCAGCGCGGTGCTGAATGGCGCCCGAGATGCCGAGGGCGATGTACAGCTGTGGCGAAACCGAAACACCGGTCTGCCCCACCTGATAGGTATGGGGCACCCAGCCAGCGTCGACCGCGGCGCGTGATGCGCCCACGGCGGCACCGAGCTGATCGGCGAGCTGTTCAACGAGCGAGAACTGTTCCTGCGAGCCGAGGCCGCGGCCGCCCGAAACGACCGTTGCCGCCCCGAGCAGCTCTGGGCGAGACGACACCGCGGTCTCCTCTTCGAACGACTCGATCGTCCCGGCAGGCTTGCCCGAAGCATTGACCGTGAGCGTCTCTTGCACGAGCGTCTGTGCTGCTGCGCGAGCATCGACCGAACCCTGACGGAGCGTCACAACCGGTGCGCCAAACGTCGCCGTCGAGGTGGTGTTATAGGCACCGCCGTATACCGAGTGCGAGGCGACAACGCCGAGGTCATCGCGGGCAATGCCGATCGCATCGACCGAGATCGCGCGCTTCGTGCGCACCGCGAGGCGAGCAGCCGCGTCACGACCGTCGACCGACTGCGAAATCACGATCGCGTCGGGCTGCACGAGATCGGCAGCCTGAGCAAGTGCGTCAACGAGCGGAACCCCGAGGGCACCCTCCGGGGCCTCGGCTACGAGCACCTGTACAGCACCGAGCTCGGCGAGCGCCGCAGCGTGAGCCGCGTCACCGACGATAAGCGCAACCGGGGTGCCTACCTGTGAGGCGGCACCGATGAGTTCTGCCGCACTCTTGGCGAGCGCACCCGAGGGGGTCGTCTCAGCGAGAACGAGAATTGAGTCCTGAGCAAAATCAGCCATTGTAACGCTCCCTATACCAGTCGGTTCTCGGCCAGGAACTCGGCGAGCTTCTCGCCCGCGTCGCCCTCGTCGGTAATCTTGATGCCGGCCTCGCGAGGCGGCTTTTCAGCGACCGTGAGCATGATCGAGCGGGCAACCTCTGGGTTGTCTGCTGCGACCTCGAGATCGGCCAGTGTGAGGGTTTCAAGCGGCTTCTTCTTCGCCGCCATGATGCCCTTGAAGTTCGGGAAGCGGGGGTCGGGAAGCGTCTCGGTAATCGACACCACCGCGGGAAGCGAGGCGCTCACGCGCTGCACTCCGCCGTCAACCGGGCGCGATCCGCTGACCTTGCCATCGGCAATTTCGAGCGATGAGAGGCCCGAGAGATAAGCCGCGCCAAGATTCTCGGCGACTGCCGCTGGCACCATGCCACTCGCGCCGTCGGTCGAGACGTTGCCCGCGATGACGAGGTCAAACCCTGCACGGCGGATCGCTGCCGAGAGCGCCTCTGCCGTCAACGTCACGTCTGCGCCCAGGAGCGCCTCATCGGCGATGTGGATCGCGCTGCCGGCGCCCATCGCAAGAGCCTTGCGCACGGTCGCGACTGATCCGTCTGGTGCGAGGGCGAGAGCCACGACCTCGGTGCCCTCGTTCGCCTCTGCGTACGTGAGGGCGGCCTCCATGGCACGCTCGGTAATTTCATCGAGCACGGCGTCACTCGCCGCACGATCTGCTAGACCGGTTTCTAGGTTGAGCTTACGGTCACCGTAGGTGTCTGGCACCTCTTTGACCAAGACGATCAACTTCATCGTTTCTCCATTCAGTCTTTCCCACAATTATCTTAGCTCGTCTCATATGGAGGTATACAAATAGACCCGTTGCACAGTCACGTACAAATAATGGAATATATGCTCGCTATGGTTATTGAGAACGAAAACGAACCGAGGAGCGGCTGATGAAGCGAAACCGGCCGATGCGCATCGACCCCATTGCTGAGGCGAAACGTCAGTGGACGAACCACGGCTGGGAAGAAGCTTCACCCGGCATGGCCGCATATACCTCGATCATGAGGGTGCACCAGCTCATGCTCTCTGACGTCGAGCAGGTACTGAAGCCCCTCAGTCTTTCCTTTGCACGGTACGAGCTGCTTCGCCTGCTCGCCTTTTCCCGCGAGGGCCGCATGCCGATGTCGAGCGTTGTCTCGAGGCTGCAGGTACACCCCGCGAGCGTGACGAGCATCGTCGACCGTCTCGTGCTTGATGGCTACATGAAACGCGAGTCGCACCCCACTGACGGCAGGGCGACGATGCTCGTCATAACCCCCGCTGGCAGCGACATTTGCGACAGGGCCACCGCAGCGCTCAACCGTGAATCGTTTGAGCCCTTCGATATGCCAGAGGAAGACACCAACGCGCTCATCGGCATTCTCGCCCGTTACCGCAAGCGCGCTGGCGACTTCGAAGACCCGACGCCGAAGCCTGAGTCACTCGAAGAGTTCTAGGCCCAGGCGCCGCCAAGAGCTATGCTCCCGGTTCTTCGGCACCCTCACGAATAGCGTGAATGATGCCTGAGAAGTCGGTCGTTGCGCCATCACCCTCGGCATACGCCGCATAGATGCGCTCTGCGTGCAGCCCGAGAGCCGCCTGCATACCCGTCGTCTCAATCGCGTGGCGTGCAAGACCCAGATCTTTGGCCATGAGCGCGCCGCTAAAACCAGGCTGGTAGTCACGATTCGCCGGCGAGGTCGGGACAGGCCCTGGTACCGGGCAGTTCGTCGTGAGCGCCCAGCACTGGCCCGAGGCATTCGCCGCCACGTCAAACAGTGCCTCGTGGCTCAAACCCAGCTGCTCGCCGAGCACGAAAGCCTCGGCGACGGCGATCTGCGAGATGCCGAGAATCATGTTGTTGCACACCTTCGCGGCCTGGCCGAGCCCCGACGATCCGCAATGCACAATGCGTTTGCCCATGACCTCCAGGAGGGGCAGCGCCTCGCTAAAGTCGCGCTGCTCGCCGCCCACCATGAAGGCGAGCGTTGCCTGCTCAGCCCCAACGACACCGCCCGAAACCGGCGCATCAAGGGCACGATGGCCAGCTTCACGCACCGCATCGGCGGCCTGACGCGACTCTTCGACCGAGATGGTCGAGCAGTCAAGAAAGAGCGTGCCCGGCTTTGCCTCGGCAAGGAGCCCCGGGGCCTCTGCGCTGCCGTAGACCGCGAGCACATGCTTGCCTGCCGGCAGCATCGTGATCACGATATCGGCTTCGCGGGTTGCCTGCTCTGCCGAGTCAGCAATTTCGACTCCACGGTCACGAGCGGCGTCGCGCAGCTCAGCAACGAGGTCGAAGCCGAGCACGCGGTGCCCTGCACCGGCAAGGTTCGCGGCCATGGGTGCGCCCATGTGCCCCAGCCCTACAAAAGCGATCGTGGTCATGCGCGTTGCTCCTTTCTTTTGCCCGCCAGCATGCTCTTGCCAACGATGGTGTTCATGATTTCGTTCGTACCCTCGAGAATCTGGTGCACCCTGAGGTCGCGCACGACGCGCTCTATGCCGTACTCCTGCAGGTAGCCGTAGCCGCCGTGCAGCTGCAGTGCGCTGTTTGCCACCTCGAAGCAGGCATCAGTCGCGAAGCGCTTCGCCATGGCACAGGCCACCGCAACCTCTGGATGATCATGATCCATGTAGGCCGCCGCCCGCTGCAGCATCGCGCGCGAAGCCTGCAGCTTCGTCTCCATATCGGCGAGCACAAACACCACCGACTGCAGTTCTGAGAGCGGGGCGCCGAAGGCCTCGCGCTCCTGCACGTAGGTCAGCGCACGGTCGGCCGCCCACTGTGCACCGCCGAGTGAGCAGGCCGCAATGTTGATGCGGCCACCGTTGAGGCCGCGCATCGCGAAGGTAAAGCCCTCGCCCTCTTGCCCCAGAAGGTTCGCCACGGGAACCCGAACGTCATCGAAGATGACCTGTCTGGTCGGCTGTGCGTTCCACCCCATCTTGCGCTCGTTCGGGCCGAACGAGAGGCCCTCACTCTCTGCTGGAACGATAAACGCACTCACTCCCTTTGGCCCGGGGCCTCCGGTACGGGCCATGACGAGGTACACCTGCGTCGCCCCGGCCCCCGAGATGAACTGCTTCGTGCCGTTCAACACGTAGTGGTCGCCGTCTCGAACCGCCGACGTCGCCAACGCAGCCGCGTCAGAGCCCGCGCCAGGCTCCGTCAGGCAGTAACTGCAGAGATCGTTCATCGCGACGATGCCTGGCAGCCACTGCTCTCGTTGCTCGGCGTTGCCGAACGTATCGATCATCCACGCCACCATATTGTGAATGGAGATGTAGGCGGCGACCGCGATGTCGCCCTTCGCGAGCTCCTCAAAGATTGCGATTGCGTCACTGCGAGTGAGCCCAATGCCGTAGTCATCAGAAACGTAGAGGCCGCCGAGGCCAAGCTCGCCCGCCTGCCTCAGGGTTTCAACGGGAAAGATCTTTTCGGCGTCTCGCTCACTCGCGTAAGGCACGAGCTCTGCCTGCGTGAAGTCACGCACCGCGTCGATGATCGCGTTGCGCTCTTCATTGTCGCCTGGGGTTTGCGTCCAGTGCATGGCTGAGCCCCCTTAATCCATTGTCGGCATGACGAAACTTGCGCCACCCGAGGCTTGCTCTTTGGCACCCGATGGCCAGCGGCTCGTGACCGTCTTCGTCTTCGTGTAGAAACGGAAACCGTCGGTACCGTGCTGGTTCAAATCGCCAAAGCCAGACTTCTTCCATCCGCCGAAGGTGTAGTAGGCGATCGGCACCGGAATCGGCACGTTCACGCCAACCATGCCCACGTTGACTCGAGCGCTGAAGTCGCGTGCCGTATCACCGTCGCGGGTAAAAATCGCCACGCCGTTGCCGTACTCGTGATCGGTCGCGAGCGCGAGCGCCTCTTCGTAGTCGCCGGCACGCACAACAGCGAGCACGGGGCCGAAGATCTCTTCGCGGTAAATCGCCATATCGCGAGTGACCCTGTCAAACAGCGTGGGCCCAAGGTAGAAGCCATTCTCGTAGCCCTCGAGCGTAAATCCACGCCCGTCGACCACGAGGCTCGCGCCCTCGTCGATGCCCTGCTGAATGTAGCCCTCGACGCGTTCTTTCGCCTGGCTCGTGACGAGCGGGCCATAGTCGGCCTCCTCATCGAACGAGTGACCCACCTTGAGCTCTGCAACGCGCTCGGTCAGCTTCGCGACGAGCGCGTTCGCGGTCTCTTCGCCGACCGGAACGGCAACTGAAATCGCCATGCAGCGCTCACCGGCCGACCCGTAGCCAGCACCGAGCAGCGCATCGACGGCGTCGTCGAGATCGGCATCGGGCATGATGATGAGGTGGTTCTTCGCTCCGCCAAAGCACTGCGCACGCTTGCCGTTTGCCGCCGCCCGCTCGTAAATGTACTGCGCGATGGGGGTCGAGCCAACAAAGCCGATCGCCTGCACGCGCTCGTCGTCGAGCAAAATATCAACGGCTTCTTTATCGCCATTGATGACAGTGAAGATGCCGTCTGGCAGACCCGCCTCTTTCCAAAGCTCCGCCAGACGCAGTGGAACCGAGGGGTCACGCTCTGATGGCTTCAAGATAAAGGCATTGCCCGAAGCAATGGCTGGCCCGCACTTCCACAGGGGAATCATCGCGGGAAAGTTAAAGGGAGTAATACCGGCAACAACGCCGAGCGGCTGCCGCATCGAGAACACATCGATACCGGTGCCCGCGGCCGAGCTGTACTCGCCCTTCAACAGATGCGGTGCGCCGATCGAAAACTCGATCACCTCAGCGCCACGCTGAATATCACCCATCGAGTCAGCGACCGTCTTGCCGTGCTCACGTGAGAGGGTTCGAGCGAGCTCGGGGCTCTCGGCGTTCAGCAGTTGCAAGAACTTCATGAACACCCGGGCACGCTTCTGCGGGTTCGTCGCTGCCCACCCGGGCTGCGCGGCCTCGGCCGTCGCGATTGCGCGCTCAACCTCCTGCTTACTCGCGAGGGGCACACGTGCCTGCACCGCACCGGTGCTCGGGTTCCATACGTCACTGAATCGGCCTGATGAGCCAAACACATGCGCGCCCTGAATAAAGTGAGTGAGTTCGGGTAGATCAGTCACGGTACTCCTTTTATGTCATCGTCGACAACAACTCGAAAGTAGTTGGGGTTCCAACTATATCGGTTGCAGGCCAATAATGACAGGTATCGCCGCGAAGACGCTCCTTCACGCTCTGACCCGGGCCCCCACCCCCTCGCGAGGCAGCAACAGACAGGCGGCGAGCGCCAGCACCGAAGCGAACCCCAAAAAGCCAAAGACCAGCTGGAACCCACCCTGAAAGGCGCCCGATTGAGCGAGCGGCATGCCCACCAAGACGGCGCACACCTGGCCCCCAAGCGCACCACCAATATTGCGAATCATGTTATTCATGCCGGTTACGGCGCCGGTCTCACTCGCCGGAATCGCCGGCATGATGAGGTTGGTGATCTGCGCGAAAAAGAGCCCGACCCCGAGACCACCCACGACCGAGAGCACGATGATCGCGGTGAATGAGTTGTTCCAGAACGCGAGACCTCCGAAGCCCAGCGTCGAAAGAATCGCGCCACCCAACACCCCTGAGCGTGAGCCAAAGCGATGAGCCACATAGCCAGCAATACTTCCCGTCACGAGAAACACGAGTGTTTCGGGCAAGAGCACGAGGCCGGTGACCGTCACTGATGCGCCCAGGCCGTACCCCGTTGAGGCAGGGGCCTGCAAAAAAGCAACGAGAAACGTGTTCGACGCAAACATGACGATACCGAAAAGAAACGCGACCACGTTGCCAATCATGACGGTTCGGTGTCGCATCGTACGAAGGTTAATGAGCGGGTAGTGACACCGGTTCTCCCACATAAACCAGAGGAGGAACGAGACAAGAAAACCTGCGGTAAGGCTGAGCACCGGCACGCTCAGCCAGCCAGCCTCGTTACCGATGGTGCTTGCGTACAGCAACTGCACGATCCACACGGTCAGCAGCACGATACCGATCCAGTCGGTTGGCTGCTTGCGACCGGAGTCACCCACGGGAATGACCACGAAGACGGCGAGGGTTACAAGCGCGCCGACCGAAGAGATGATCCAGAACAGTGAGTGGTACCCAAACAACTCGGTAACCGGGCCCACAACGAGCACCCCGATACCACTGCCCACAGCCATGACCGATGAGAGACCACCAATCGCGCCTGCAACCTTGAGAGGCGCAAATCGCTCGCGAATAATGCCGTATGCGAGCGGGAAAATTCCCCCTCCAAGCCCCTGCAACATTCGAGCGGCGACAAGCCATCCGAAGCTGTCGGTCATTGCCGCAACAACAGCACCCGAGCAAAAGGCAACCATGGTGATGCGTAGCATCACGCCGCGGCCGAAACGGTCGCCAAGTTGACCGATGAGTGGCGTCGCAACCGCAGCGACCACAAGATACCCGGTGATGAGCCACGTCACCTGTTCCTGCCCGATACCAAAGCGATCACGGAGAAAGGGCATCAACGGGGTGACAATCGACTGCAACAGCGAAAAGAACAGCGTCGCGGTGATGAGCACCCCGTAGATGCCCCGTGTTGGCTTCTGCCCCATCGCCTAGAGCAAGTCTTTGCCGGGGATAGAACCAAGCAACTGCTTTGTATATTCGTGTTGCGGGTGCAAGAAAAGCTGTTCGGCCTCGCCCCGCTCGACAACTTCACCACGACGCATGACAAGCACCTCACTCGCGATAAGCCTCACCACAGCAAGGTCGTGAGAGATGAAGAGGTAGCTCAAACCAAGCTCACGCTGCAACTCAGTGAGCAACTCGAGAATCTGTGCCTGCACAAGCACGTCAAGCGCCGACACCGGTTCGTCACAGATCACCACTTCTGGATTAAGCGCGAGTGATCGAGCAATGGCGATGCGTTGCCGCTGCCCGCCCGAGAGTTCAGATGAGTAACGGTCAAGGTAGCTTTCGGGCAGCGAGACGAGGTCGAGCAACTCGCGCGCCCGTGTTTTACGCTCTTGCGCGGTGCCAATGCGATGCACAAGCAAGGGTTCCATGAGTACCTGCTCGATCGAGGCCATGGGGTTAATTGACGAGTAGGGATCTTGGAAAATTGGCTGCATTCGACGCCTTGCTTTTTTCAGCTCGGCTCCGCTCAACGACGCAACGTTTGTCCCGGCAAAATCGATCGATCCGCTATCGGGGGTTTCGAGACGGAGCACCATGCGGGCCGTCGTCGATTTGCCCGAGCCAGACTCACCGACGATGGCGAGCGTCTCAGCCGGCGCAAGGTCGAAGCTGACGTCGTTGACCGCCATAAACTTGCTTCGTTTGCGTGTTGACGAGTCTCGAACGGTGTAGCTTTTACGCAGTTCACGCACCGAAAGAATGGGCGGCGTCGTGTGCGTCATCGACTGGCTCTGAGCTGGTTCAGCTCTGCCAGCGAGCCTCGCCGTTGCGAGCGATGGAGCCGACATCACGAGACGCTGGGTATATTCATGCTGCGGGTTCTGCAAAATCTCCCGGGCCTGCCCCTGTTCTACGACCTCGCCACGATACATGACGATCACTTTCTCGCACCGTTCTGCCGCAAGACCAAGATCGTGCGTGATAAGAATCATCGACGTGCCGAGCTCAGTAGTAAGCCGCTCAAGATTATCGAGAATCTGACGTTGCACGGTCACGTCGAGGGCCGAGGTTGGTTCATCGGCAATGAGTAGCTCAGGCTCACACGAGAGTCCAATGCCGATCAGGACGCGCTGACGCATCCCTCCAGAAAACTCGTGCGGATACTGCCCGAGACGGGCCGAAGCGTCTGAGAGTCCCGCTTTTTCGAGAGCGTCGATCGCCCGAGCCTTTGCGTTGGCCTTCGTTGCCTTTTTGTGGATCAGCAACGTTTCAGTGATCTGATTGCCCACGGTCAGGACCGGGTTCAGGTTTGACATGGGATCTTGGGGCACGAGACCGATGCGTGATCCGCGAATCTTTTGAAATTCTTTCTCGCTCATCTTTGCGAGGTCTCGGCCCTGGAACATGATTTCACCGTTAACGACTTTGCCGTTACCCGCGAGCAAGCCAAGCACCGCGTTCATCGCGGTAGTCTTGCCAGAACCAGACTCACCAACAATCGCGAGAGTCTCGCCTCGGCGTAGATCAAAGGAAACGTGCTCAATCGCATTGACGGTGCCCATCTCGGTCTCAAAATCAACCGCGAGGTCTTTCACCGAGAGAATCATATCTGCGTGTTCGTTCGTAGTCATCGCTACACCCCCGAGATCTTCACGGCACGCGAATCGTTGTAGCGCATGCCAATAATGGTTGCCGACAGCACGAGCATAAGAATCATGAGCGACGGAAACATGGTTTGCCACCAGGCCGAGACGAGCACCCCGTCGCGCTGCGCGCTCTGCAAGATGCGGCCCCATGACCAGGTGTTCGGGTCGCCAAGACCCAAGAAGCTGAGGCCTGCCTCAGAGATCACCGCGCGGGCACCGGTGAGCAGCGCGTTGACGATGAGCAACGGGCTCACCATGGGGAGCACCTCTTTCCACATGATGCGCCCCGATGAGGTGCCCAGCGCCCTCGCACCGTCAACGAAAGGCAGTTCAACGACCGTGAGCGCGTTCGAACGAATCAGACGAGTAATCTCAGGCCATGAGAAAAACCCAATCACGAGAGTAAGCGTCACGATGCTCGGCCCCACGAGTGCGGTAACCACGATCATGAGGGGCAGCACGGGAAGTGAGAGCATCACATCGGTAATCGTTGTGATGATCGGGTCAAGCCGCTTAAAGTATGCGGCGAGCACACCGAGCGCAGCGCCGATGGTCACCGCGATGAGCCCGGCGCACAAGGCAACCAAAAGACTCATCCTGGTGCCCCACACCACCTGAGCGAAGACGTCGAGCCCGAGACCATCAGTGCCAAACCAGTGCGCGGCCGATGGCGGTTGCAAAACGTCAGGACCGTAACCGGTTGGATACGGCACAACCATTGGGCCAAAAATGCCGAGCAGGGCAAAGGCCACCACGATACCCATCGTGATCCACCCCACTGGGGCTGAGAAAAAACGTTTCCACGTACGCTGGCGAGGCGTCAAGCGTTTCGGGCTCAGAGGAGCCTGAAAGAGTCCGGTTGCTGAGGCGGTCATGCCCGCACCCCCGTTCGAATCTTCGGGTCAAGCCCGATGCAAATGAGGTCTGTAATAAGGTTCGCGACAACCACCGTGATCGCGAGAATAATGAAAGCTCCCTGCAAGACGGGAAAGTCTTGTCGCAGGACAGACTGGTAAATGAGCGAGCCGACGCCCGGGTATGCAAACACGGTTTCAGTGAGCACCGCGCCGCCAATAAGCGTGCCAAGTTGCAGGCCCATGAGTGTTACGGCTGGAATGATCGCATTGCGCAAACCATGTTTCCAGATAATCGTCTGGCGCGGAACGCCACGACTGCGGGCGCTCCGAATATAGTCAGATCCGAGAATTTGAGCCATATTCGTACGCACTGTGAGCGCATAGGGACCAATCTGAATGAAGGCAAGCGAGGCGAGTGGAAGCGCTAAGTGCCGCATGACACTGCCGAAGGCCCCCGAGGTTCCCTCAAGGTCTGACGAGACGGCACCACCGATCGGAAACCAGCCAAGGTTCAGCGAGAAGATCACGAGCAGTAAGACCGCCACGCTCGGCACAAACATTGCTTGGCCTGCGAGCCCGAAGAAACGCAGCCCCTGGTCTGGCCAGCCACCAGCCCGAACCGCAGCGTAGACACCGAGCGGAATGCCGATGAGTGCCGTCACCACGAATGCTGAGCCGGCGAGCAACAGCGTCCACGGAATGCGCGACATGAGCACACCCGTAACATCTGACTGCGAATAGAACGAAGTGCCGAGATTGCCCTGCAGAAGCTGCCACAAGAAATAGACGTACTGCACGATAAGGGGCTTGTCGAGCCCATAATCTTCAAGCATCTTCGCTTCGAGTGCCGGGTCGTTCACCCCCTCGAGCATGAGCTGAGTAGGACCACCGGGAAGCAGCCGAAGCAAGAAGAAGGTGAGAGTGACCGCGATGAGCACGGCGAGAATAGCCCGCCCAATGCGGGTGAGAACGTATCGAAACATTGAAATTCCTCAGGTCGATATGGGGCGTGACGAATACCACTCGCCACGCCCCATAGAGAAGCCGTTGCTACTTGTTTTGCGTGACCTGGGCGAGCGAGTAACCGTCGACCATGGTTGACGTCTCGACCGCAGTCGGCACGTAGCCGGTGAAGCGGCTCGTATTCGACGCACTGTTCAGGTGCTCGACGTACAACGGCAGCATGAACGCTTGCTCATGGATATGCTTCGCGGCAGCTTTGACCGCGTCGATATAGTCCTGCTCGTTCGTCGCGGTTTGCGCTTTCGCAAGCAGGTCGGCCCCGACCGGGTCTTCGGTGAAGTTATAGTTCAGGCCCGAAGGGTTACTCGGGTCAAACTGCATGAAGAGGTTCGAGCTCGGTGAGTTGAGCTGATTGAGCTTGTGAATATAAAGGTCAAACTCACCCGCTTTCGCAGACGCAAGCGAAGTAGCACGCTCGGCACACTTGATGTCTACCGTAATATCGGCTGGGGCAAGCATGTCTCGCACGAGCTGCGCGCTCTTTGCGTGGTTAGCGTTGCCCTGGTCGCAGGTGAGCACCAACGTCGGGCTTTCGTAGCCGGCGTCAGCGAGTACCTTCTTGACCTCATCGGCCGTGCTCTTGTGAGCCGTAATATCTGGCTGGTACTCGGTGAAGGCCGGAATAACCGGCCCGACGCCAGTCTCGGCCTGCCCCTGCAGCACGTTGGTCACGATAGCGTCAGTGTCGATCAGCCCCGAAATTGCAGCACGCACCTCGGGAACGCTGAGCGGCCCCTCAGAGGCGTTGAACGTGAGCTTGGTGAAGTTCAGTGCCGTGTCAGCCTTCGTGATCTCAATGTTCTTCTGTTTCTCAAGCTCACCGAGTGCAGACGAGGGTACAACCGGGGCCATCAGGTCGATATCGTTGTTTCGCAGTGCCAGCTGCATCGTGTTGATATCACCGTAAATCTGAAATTCGATGCCCTTAACAGCGTCATTTCCTTCGGCACGTAGCGGGTAATGCTCGTTCGGAACAAAGGTGTACCGTTGCCCCGCAACGACCTTGTCGAGCGTGTAGGCGCCACCCGAAACCCAGCGCTCGGGCTCGTTCTCAATGCTGAACTCTTGCAGGTTTGGCACGTCTTCAAACACGTGCTTTGGCAGCACCGAGGTACTCTGGGCCATATCGATGCCCCAGCCGTATGAAGGCTGCCTGAGCTGAATGACCGCCGTGTGGTCATCTTCAATCGTGGTTGATTCGTAGTTGCCAATGAACGATACGCCCGAGAGCAATTTGTCGTCGCGCATACGGTCCAGCGTGAACTCGACGTCAGCAACGGTGATCGGTGTGCCATCACTCCACGCGAAGTCGGGATTCAACTTCATAGTGACTTGCGAGCCGTCTTCAGAAGGCTCGACCGAATCAGCGAGGTGCGGAACGTACTGACCGTCAGAGGTCGCCCGCAGGAGAATCGGGTACATCTGGCTCATCACCCAGATGTCGGTGATCGAAACTGAGCTGATCGGGGTCCAGTTCACGACCTCGGTGCTCGTACCGATGCGCACCATGCCGTTACCGAGGTCACCGCCTCCTGATGAGTTGCCGTCTTGGCCGCCAGGGTCAGCCGAGCACGCGGTGAGCACCAGCGCCGAGGCCGCGAGCATTGCGACTCCGGCCTTTTTCCAGAAATGTGAACGCTTCATTGCGTTTCCTTTCGAGTGTAAAGGTGGGGTATTTTTCAGTTCTATTTGACCTGTTTGCCGGCTTGGAACACGTGGGTGATGTTCGCTGGGTCGCCCAAGCCGTGTGGGTTCGTGATGGGGTTAATCGAGGTCACGGCAAGGTCAGCGATCATGCCCTGGCGGATCACACCGCGGGTTTCGTGTACCCCGAGTAGCCGCGCGGCCGACGAGGTACCCGCCTGAATTGCCGTCATCGGGTCAAGCCCCAGATCGACCATGAGGCCAATCTCTCGCAGGTTCTGCCCGTGAGGCACCACGCCGCAGTCGGTACCGAGCGCGACCTTTACCCCGGCCGCGAAGGCCTTTGACACGTTCTCTTGAAGCTGCGCCCGTACTCGATTCTTCTTTTCAACCGCATACGGCGTCGCCTTTTTGGGGTCGGGCGGGGTGGTGCCCGTGGTCAGCGTGGGTACGAGCCAAGCATCTTTCTCAAGCATGAGTTCGATGCCTTCGTCATCGATGAGATAGCCGTGCTCGATGCTCTTGATGCCCGCCCGCAGCGCATTCTTAATGCCTTCTGCACCCTGGGCATGGGCCGCCACATAAATGCCTCGATTATTAGCCTCTTGCACGATAGCGTGCATCTCATCGATACCAAGGCCCACGTGTTCTGGGGCGTCACGGGGGCTCCAAACACCGCCCGTGGCCATAACCTTGATCACACCTGCGCCAACGCGAATGAGCTCTCTCGAGACGCGTTTCGCTTCGGTTACGTCATCAGCAATGTTCGGCAGCACTCCGTCGCGGCCCGCGTGGTACCCAAACGGAACGCTGAGAGTACGAAAATCAGAGTGCCCTGCGGTTGGCCCAACGGCCGAAACCGCGGTTACGATGTTCGGGCCGCGCACGAGCCCCTGCTGCACGGCAAGAACTGCCGAGTAGTCGGTTCCGGCAAGATCTCGCACCATGGTGACGCCCGCGTCGAGGGTCACCCCCAGGTTCCACACACCGCGATAGATGCCCATGGTTTCGGGCTCGTGGAGTGTGCTTGCTGGGTTGAGGCCACCGGTCGACGAGAGGTGCACGTGGGCATCCATAAAGCCCGGCAACAGGGTCTTGCCAGTGAGATCAATTTCGGTGTCTGCAGCTCCAGGCGCTTCGGCCTCAGCGCTCGGCCCCACCCACACGATACATTCGTCTTCGATGATTACGGTGAATTGCTGGTGAACTTCGATAGAATCACCATCAACCACAGTGGCGTTTGTTAAGAAAGTACGCGCTTGACGTTCTGACATTCGTTCCTCCTGGCTTCATTGCATGGATTCGCTTAGTGATGTGGGCTTATCCTGACGAAACATTGCAGTTGCCGTCTTACTGCGTTGCGAAGTCGCTGGAAAGTACCGATTGGTCTCATAAGAAACCGGATAATCTACCGATTGGGAGTTGCACATTGTGGTAAAACAGATATCCCTCGACGACATCGATGGCAAGATTCTTCACGCCCTGCAAATCTGGCCGCGAGCGGCATGGTCAGATATTGGTCGTATTCTCACGATTGACCCGATGACCGCGTCACGCCGCTGGGCGAGACTCACTGACGCTGGCGTAGCGTGGCTTTCGTCATATCAAATGGGGCAAACCACGTTCGCCCTCGACCTCAACCCCAAAGCCCCGCTGCTCAACGCTGTGATCGAACTTCAGGTCAAGGCGAAGTTTCTGGTTCGAACTATCGAGAGCCTCAAACGCTTCCCTGAGCTCCGTATGATGCGTCTCACACTCGGTGAATGGAACGTCTCGCTCGATTGGACTGGAAGCCGCATGGACGAGCTTGAGCGGTTCATTCACGACCGTCTCGCCCAGATACGAGGTATTCGCGCAACTCGTTCGTTCACCGTTGTTCAGGTGCCCATCGAGGGATCGTCATGGCGTTATGACGCACTGAGCTCCGAACAAGAAGAGGCGGTTATCAGGCTCATGCGCGAAGACCTCTACGATGCTTCGCCCCCGACTGAACGCTGGCATGAAATCGATAATCTCATTGCTGACTTCATTCGCGAAGACGCCCGTATGAGCTTTACTGAGATGGCGAAACGAGCAAACACCACGGTCGTTCGGGTAAAGCGCCACCTTACCCATCTGCTTCGCGACAGAGACCTGGTGATTCGCTGCGATCTCTCTCGCAGCTATTCGCAGCGCCCGGTCACTCTTCGCGTGTTCGCGCAGGTGCCACCCAACGAGCTTCGCAGCGCTTTTCAGGGCCTTGCACGGCTGCCCGAGGTACGCTCCTGCTCACTGCTCGTGGGCAAGTACAACCTCATGATCAATGCTTGGCTCGGGTCTATGCAAGACGTTCCCACGTTTGAGGCACGTCTGGCCCAAGACATTCCCCAGCTCACCGTCACTGAGCGCGACATCGTGGTGCGCCTCATCAGGCATGGTTGGGTCGACATGAATGAACGAGGGTTAAAAAACGTGATGCCGCCGCAACCCTAAGTTGCGACGGCATCACGGGGAGCACACTATGCGGGCTAAGCGTCGTACCGGCGAATAAGCGCCGCGAGCGCCTGGCCGCCGCCAATGCACATCGTCACGACCGCGTACTCGAGGTCGCGGCGGTGCAGGTCAAGCGCAGCACGCACGGTGAGAATCGCGCCGGTCGCGCCGACCGGGTGGCCGAGGGCGATCGCGCCGCCGTAGGGGTTCACCTTTTCGGGGTCGAGGCCCGCGTCACGCACGACAGCAACCGCCTGGGCGGCGAAGGCCTCGTTGACCTCGAACACGTCGACGTCAGCCGGAGTGAGCCCGGTGCGCTTCCAGAGCTTCTCGAGCGCGATCACGGGGGCATAGCCCATGAGCTCGGGTTCGAGGGCCGCGGTCGCGACCGCTTCGAGGGTCACGAGACCCTTGAAGCCGCGCTCGCGCACGTCTGACTCGCGCATGAGCACGGTTGCGGCGCCACCGTCGTTGATGCCCGACGAGTTGCCCGCGGTCACTGAGCCCTCGGGGTCGAAGGCTGGGCGCAGACCACCGAGCACCTCAAGCGTTGTGCTCGGCTTCGGGTGCTCGTCGGTCGAGACCTCGACCGGCTTGCGGCCGCCCGACGAGACCGCGACGATCTCTTCGGCAAACGCGGCCTTCGCGGCTGCCGAGTCAGCACGACGCTGCGACTCGAGCGCGAACTCGTCTTGCATCTCACGGCTAATGCCGTACTTGTTGGCGACGTTCACCGCGGTGAAACCCATGTGCTTCTTGCTGAACGGATCGGTAAGAATCGCGAGGGTGCCGTCGAGCAGCTTCCGGTCTCCAAGGCGAGCATTGCCACGGGAACCGAACTCGATGAACGGCGTGCGCGACATCGACTCGTTGCCGCCGGCTACGGCGACGTCGAGGCCGCCCTCGCCTCCATCCCACAGGAGTTCTTGCGCTGCCGACCAGATGGCCTGCAGACCCGATCCGCACAAGCGGTTCACGTTGAACGCAGGAACCGAGCGGTCGAGGCCTGCTTCGAGTGCCACGCGACGCGCGTTGTAGGCGTCGGGGCCAACCTGCGAGATGCAGCCCATGACGACCTCGCCAACCTCGGCGGGCGCAACCCCGGAGCGCTTCAACGCCTCGACGGTGGCTGCCGCTCCGAGCTCGTACGCATCGACCTCGGCGAGCGATCCGCCGAATGAACCGATGGGGGTGCGGGCACCGCCAACGATGACGACTTTCTCTTTCGCGGCCATGGCTATGCCCCGGCCTCTGCCTCGCGCTGCTGCGCCTCAAGATCGGCAGCGGTCGCGACGTAGCCATCGATGTGGCGCTCGTCGGGTCCGTTGTACGCCGAGAGTGGGCGAATGAGCGCGTTCGACTGGGTCTGCTCCATAATGTGCGCGGTCCAACCCGTCACGCGTGAGGCGATGAAGAGCGGGGTGAAGGTGAGCACGTCGAAGCCGATGAGGTCATACGCCGGGCCCGAGGGGTAGTCGAGGTTCGGGTAGATGCCCTTGCGGCTCACGAACTCACCTTCGAGCGCGTCGTACATCGCGAGCACGTCGGGGCGCTCGTAGTGATCGACGAGGCGGTCGAGCGCCTGCTTCATCGTGGGCACGCGCGAGTCGCCGCGCTTGTACACGCGGTGGCCGAAACCCATGATCTTGCGCTTCTCGGCGAGTGCCTTGTCGAGCCACGGCACAACGTTGTCGGCCGACTCGATCTCGTTGAAAATGTGCAGCACGGCCTCGTTCGCCCCACCGTGCAGCGGGCCCTTGAGCGCGCCGATCGCACCGACGACGGCCGAGTAGAGGTCTGAGAGCGTCGAGGTGATGACGCGTGCAGTGAAGGTCGACGCGTTGAACGAGTGCTCTGCGTAAAGAATCATCGACTGGTTGAAAGCCTCAACCACGACGGGTTCGGCCTCTTCACCAAAGGTCATCCACAGGAAGTTCGCTGCGTAGTCGAGGTCGTCGCGGGCGGGCACGATCGCTTCGCCACGGCGGCGGCGCTGCCCGTACGCAACAATCGCGGGCAGGGCTGCAAAGAGGCGGATCGAGCGGTCGAGATTCTCTTCAGGACTTCCCGCGGCGTCGAGCACCGATCCCGAGCCAGAGGTATCTGAGGCACCGATCACCGAGACTGCAGTGCGCACCTCGTCCATCGGGTGAGCATCGAGCGGCAAAAGGTCGATCGCGGCCTTGACGTTCGGCGCGAGCTCACGGTGCTGGCGCTCTTTGGCGCGCAAAGCTGCGAGCTGCGTGTCGGTCGGCAGCTCACCATTCCACAGCAGAAACGCGACGGCCTCGAACGGCTGGGTCGCCGCGAGCTCCTGCACGGGGTAGCCGCGGTAGAGCAAGCTGTTGGTCTCGGGGTTGACCTTCGAGACGGCCGTGTAATCAACGGTGACGCCTGCGAGGCCCTTATGAATTTCGGCTTCTGCCATGATCGCTCCTTTGCGTAAGGTGTCGTACTACGCGTACTTCGGTGAGGGGTTGGCCGATCGTTTCCCTCATGCCACCGTATCGCGGAGTGACCCGGTAAAGCGAGAAAAACGACCGAGCGGTGCCGGGGGCGCAGCGCTCCTCCGCTACGCCCCCGGCACCGCGGGGTCTTCGGTGTTACTTCTTGACCTCGAAGTTGAACACGCTGGTGTCGAAGTGGTTATATGCCTCGTAATCGATGAGCTCGTAGAGGTCAGCACGGTGCTGCATCTCGTCAAGCTTCGAGGTGAGGTGGCCCTCTTCGTTGAGCGTATCGAGCGCGCGGCCCGTCGCACCCATCGCGATGCGCAGCATCGAAACCGGCCAGATGACGATGTTCACGCCGATTGCGGCGAGCTCTTCACTCGAGAAGAGGTCGCTCTTACCGAACTCGGTCATGTTCGCGAGAATCGGCACATCGAGGGCGTCGCGCATGGCCTTGAACTCGTCGAGCGAGCGCATGGCCTCGGGGAAGATCGCGTCGGCGCCAGCCTCGACGAGGGCCTTCGCGCGGGCAATCGCCGCGTCCATGCCCTCGGCTGCACGAATGTCGGTGCGGGCCATGATGAGAAAGTTCTCGTCACGGCGCGCGTCGACGGCGGCGCGAATGCGCTTGATGGCGGTGTCTTCGTCAACGACAGCCTTGCCATCGAGGTGACCGCAGCGCTTCGGGTTGATCTGGTCTTCGATGTGGCAGCCAGCGAGCCCCGCATCTTCGAGCGTCTGAATCGTGCGGGCCACGTTCATGGGCTCGCCGAAGCCGGTGTCGGCATCAACGATCGCGGGCAGCTCGGTCATGCGCGCGATCTGCTGCGCGCGGCCAGCAACCTCGGTGAGGGTCGTGAGCCCAATGTCGGGCAGGCCGAGATCGGCCGAGAGCACGGCTCCCGAGATGTAAACCCCGTCGAAGCCCTTCTCTTCAATCAATCTTGCCGAGAGCGGATTGAACGCGCCGGGAAAGCGCAGCAGCTCGCCCGAGTTCAGCTTCTCTCGAAAGATGCGGCGCTTCTCGGCCGGGGTGGTCTTTGCATACAGCATTAGAAGAGTCCCTTCGGTGCTGCTGCGAGGTCGAGCAGGCCCGACTTCGCAACGATGTTGAGTTCCTGCACCTCGGCGGCGCTGAGCTCGGGCAGGCGCTGAACGAGCTCAAGGAAGCGCTCAATCTCAGCCTGCTCAAGTACCGGCTCGGCGAGCAGACGGAACTTGGCAATGTAGTTCTCACGCACGAACGGCTTTGCGCCGAGGGGGTGTGCGTCGGCTACAGCGATCTCGTCGACGATCTTGGTGCCGTCGGTGAGCACGATCTCAACGCGGCCGCCGAAGGCCTTCTCGTTGGGGTCGATTGAGTGGTAGCGGCGGGTCCACTCGGCGTCTTCCGCCGTCGTGATCTTGTTCCACAGCGTTACCGTGTCTTCGCGACCCGCACGCTCAGGCGTGTACGAGTCGACGTGGTGCCAGCCACCGTCTTGCAGCGCGACCGCGAAGATGTAGGGAATCGAGTGGTCGAGCGTTTCACGTGAAGCGGTCGGGTCATACTTCTGCGGATCGTTCGCGCCCGAGCCAATCACGTAGTGCGTGTGGTGGCTCGTGTGAATGACGATCGACTCGACTGCCGCGCCGCCCTGCAGCTCAGGGTGCTCGGTGTGCAGCTTGCGCGCGAGGTCGATGAGGGCCTGCGCCTGGTACTCGGCCGAGTGCTCCTTGGTGTAGGTGTCGAGAATCGCTCGCTTCGCCTCGCCCTTCGCGGGAAGTGGCACCTCGTAGGCAGCCTCGGGGCCGTCGAGCAGCCACGCGATGACGCTGTCTTCACCCTCGTAGATGGGGCTTGGTGAGGTCTGCCCGCGCATTGCGCGGTCGACTGCTTCAACGGCCATCTTGCCGGCGAACGCGGGAGCGTGTGCCTTCCAGGTCGAGATCTCACCCTTGCGGCTCTGGCGGGTCGCGGTCGTGGTGTGCAGTGCCTGCGAAACGGCCTGGTAAATGGTCGTTGCGTCGAGCCCGAGCAGGGTGCCGATGCCGGCAGCCGCTGAGGGGCCGAGGTGTGCGACGTGGTCGATCTTGTGCTTGTGCAGGCAGATCGCACGCACGAGATCAACCTGAATCTCGTAGCCGGTCGCGATGCCGCGAACGAGCGCGCGGCCGTCGGCACCGACGTGCTGGGCTACCGCGAGAATCGGAGGAATGTTATCGCCCGGGTGCGAGTACTCCGCTGCCAGGAAGGTGTCGTGGTAGTCGAGCTCGCGAACCGCGACGCCGTTTGCCCACGCGGCCCACTCGGGGCTCGTGCGCTCTGCGTTTTCAACGCCGAAGATCGTCGCGCCCTTGCCTCCGGTCGAGGCGGGGTGCGAGAGGGCCTGTGCGCGTGACGCGATGATGGGGCCACGGTTCAGCGAAGCGGCAGCCACCGACGCGTTGTCGATGATGCGGTTGATGATCATGTCAACGACATCGGCCTCGACCTCGACGGGGTCGACGGCGACCTCTGCGATTTTCCAGGCGAGCTGGCCCTCGCGGGGCAGATCCTCTTCACTCTTGTATACGCGTACGTGATGATTCACGGTCATGATGCTGCTCCTTCTGCTAGCGATTGAAGAATTGAAGTCAGTGCGTTGTGCAGGTGCACGTGCGTCGCGTGGGCCGCGAGGTCGGGGTCGCCCGCCGCGATGGCCTCGGCGATGAGTCGGTGCTCGGCGACCGAGCTCTCGAGCCGCATGTGGTTGTCGCGGGCGAGCTGCCTGGCTCGCACGAGATGGGTGCGGATCACTCGCAACGCCGACACGAGATACGAGTTGTCGACCGCGACGTCGAGCGCCCGATCGAAGCGCCGAATGAGCTCGTAGTACTCATCGATGTTCGTTTCGCTCGACACCTGTACGGCGCCGAAGTCGGCAGCGAGACTCGCAAACTCGTCGCGGTCTGCCCGCTGGGCGCCGAGCCTCGCCGCGGTCTCCTCGAGTGCACGACGCGCCTCGAACAGCCGGCGAATGTCGGCGGCGTCGAACCCCGTCACGACGGTCGTGCGCGGTGACTGCTGCTTCGCGAGCCCGTCGGCGATAAGCCTGCCGATCGCCTCACGCATGGGCGTGCGGCTGACGCCGAGCCGCGTGGCCTGCTCGACCTCGCCGAGCACGGTGCCGGGGGCGAGCTCGCCACTCTGAATTTCAGACACCAGTGTTGCGTAGGCTCTGTCGCCCGCCCGCATTTCCTTCACTAGCTTCATACCTCCAGTGTATACACTAATGCGCAAAAGTACAGCGGTTCATGAAGAATTCACGTTTAGCGCATACACAGGGTGGGCGTTCGCGGACGAGGGTGCGGCTGGCGGTACGACGCTACGGGTGCGGCGGGTGCGGGCGCGGCCGGCCGGCGCTGCGGCCGTTTGCACCCCTTTTTCGCGTTTACTTGACGAAAAGCAGGGTGTTTTCGCTGAAACACCCTGCTTTTCGTCAAGTGGATCGGCGGCGGGCAGGCGCGACCGCCCAAAGCGAACGACGTCGACACAACGTCGCGACCAGATACGGCGCGGGCGACCCAACCGACTACGGGACGACCAGCACAACCGGCTCGGCGACGCACGCGGGGCGATCCGCACCCTCGATCTCGATCGTGACCGCGAAGACGATCTGCACGCCTCGGTCGCTGGGCTCGACCGAGGCGATGCGACCGTGCGCACGCACTCGCGAGCCCACGGGAACGGGCGCCGGGAAGCGCACCCGATTGAGCCCATAGTTGAGCAGCATCGTCACGCCCTCGATACGGTAGAGCTCGCCGAGCATCGCCGAGATGAGGCTCAGCGTGAGGTATCCGTGGGCAATCGTCGAGCCGGCCGGCGTCTCGGCCGCGCGCTCGGGATCGACGTGGATCCACTGCCGGTCATTGGTTGTTTCGGCGAACGCGTCGATGCGAGCCTGGTCGATCGTGTGCCACGCTGAGAAGCCGAGGTCGTCGCCCGCGGCGGCCTCGAGCGCGGCGGCGCCGGTGAAGACCCTCATGATGTCGGCCCGCCCGCGACGTAGAGCACCTGACCCGAGGTGTAGCTCGCGCCCTCGCTCACGAAGAACGCGACGGCGTGGGCAATGTCTTCGGGGCGGCCGGTGCGCGCGACCGGAATCTGCTTGGCAGCCGCGGCGAGGAAGTCGTCGAGCGGCATGCCGACGCGCTCGGCGGTCTGGGCAATCATGTCGGTCTCGATGAAACCGGGGGCGATCGCGTTGACAGTGACGCCGAACTTGCCGAGCTCAATCGCGAGGGTCTTCGTGAAGCCCTGCAGCCCGGCCTTCGCCGCCGAGTAGTTCGCCTGGCCTCGGTTGCCGAGCGCCGAGGTGCTCGAGAGGTTGACGATGCGCCCCCAGCCAGCCTCGGTCATGTGGCTTTGTACGGCGCGGCTCATGAGGAAGGATCCGCGCAGGTGCACGGTCATGACCGAATCCCAGTCGTCGGCCGTCATCTTAAACAGCATATTGTCGCGAATGATGCCTGCGTTGTTGACGAGCACGGTCGGGGCGCCGAGCTCTGCGGCGACGCGCGCCACGGCGTCAGCAGCCGACTGTTCATCGCCGACGTTCGCCCCGACGGCGAGCGCCCTGCCCCCGGCAGCGGTGATCGCGTCGACCGTTTCGGCGCAGGCGGCCTCGTCGAGGTCGAGCACGGCAACGGCAAAACCCTCTGAAGCGAGGCGTTTCGCGGTGCTCGCGCCGATGCCCCGCGCGGCCCCGGTCACGATTGCGGTCTTGGTGTTCGTGGTCGTCGTGGTGGTCATAGATACTCCTTTGTACGGTACAGATCGTGGTGTGGGGTGCTAGCGCGGCCATGCGACCGCAGGCCGCGGCGCGTTACGAGAGACGCTCGATCACCATCGCCATGCCCATTCCGCCGCCAACGCACATGGTCTCGAGGCCGAACTGCTTGTCGTGCCACTGCAACGAGTTGATGAGCGTACTCGTGATGCGCGCGCCCGTCATGCCGAAGGGGTGGCCGACGGCGATCGCGCCGCCGTTGACGTTCAGGCGATCTTCGTCGATGCCGAGCGCTCTGGCCGAGCCAATAACCTGGGCGGCGAAGGCCTCGTTGATTTCGACGAGGTCAATGTCGCCCATGCTGAGCCCGGCGAGGCTGAGCGCCCGCTTCGAGGCTTCGACCGGGCCGAGACCCATGATCTCGGGCGAGAGGCCCGAGACGCCGGTGCTCACGATGCGAGCGAGCGGCGTGAGGCCGAGTTCTTTCGCCTTGGTGTCACTCATGATGACGAGCGCGGCGGCCCCGTCGTTGAGGGGGCAGCAGTTGCCCGCGGTCACGGTGCCGTCTGGGCGAAATACCGGCTGAAGCTCACTCACCGCCTCGAGGGTCACGCCAGCGCGCGGGCCGTCGTCGCGGCTCACGACGCTGCCGTCGGGCAACGTGACCGGGGTAATGTCGCGCTCCCAGAAGCCGCTCGCGATCGCCTGCTCAGCGAGGTTCTGGCTGCGCACCCCAAAGCGATCCTGGTCGGCGCGGCTGATGCCCTCTGACTGGGCGACGTTCTCGGCCGTCTGCCCCATCGCAATGTACACGTCGGGCAGTTCGCCAGACTCGCGCGGGTCGATCCACCGCTCACCGCCCGCGGCAAAGCGCTCGGTGCGCTTCATCGCGTCGGCGAAGAGCGGGTTTTCGGTTCCGGGGCTCGAATCGGCCGCGCCGTTGCCGAAGCGGCTCACGGTCTCGACGCCGGCCGAGATGAACACGTCGCCCTCGCCCGCGCGAATCGCGTGCATCGCCATGCGCGTCGTTTGGAGGCTGCTCGAGCAGTAGCGGTTCACGGTTGTGCCGGGCACCGAGTCCATGCCCGAGAGCACCGCCACGACGCGCGCCATGTTGAAGCCGCCCTCGCCGGCTGGCGATCCGGTGCCGAGCATGAGGTCGTCAATGTCGTTCGGGTCAAGCCCCGGAACCTTCGCGAGCGCCGCCTGCACCATTTGCACGGTGAGGTCGTCGGGTCGCATGTCGATGAGCGAGCCCTTGAACGCACGGCCAATCGGCGAACGGGCGGTTGAAACGATAACGGCTTCTGGCATGGTGACTCCTCTAGTCGGTTTCTGTGTCGTCAGGCGCGCTTCGCTGCGCGTCCTGTTCATTCAGTCCCATTCCCGAGATCCAAATCTCGGCGATGGTGCGCGTTGCATCGGCGGTTGACACGTCGGTCAGCCCGCTCCCGTTCATCGCGAAGCGCTGAAAGGCATAAAACTCGGTCATGCTGCCGAGCATCTCGGCCGCAATCTGCGGATCAATATCGTCGCGGATCACCCCCAGCCGCACCCCACGTCGCAACGAGCGGGCGATGCGTGCGTAGAAGGCTCGCTTCGTCTCGTCCCAGAACGCGGCGACCTGAGCGTCGGTTTGCGACATCTCGACGAGCACCCCGAGCACAGCCCGGTGCTCGTCGTAAAACTCGAAGTACTTGTGCGTCGATTCGAGCACCGAACGCTTCGGGTCTGATTCGTCGAAGGGGCTGCGAATAAACTCGGCCATCTCGTCGATCATTTCGCGCATGAGTTCGAGCGTGATCTGGTGGCGATCGGTGAAGTAGCGGTAGAACGCGCCGGCCGAGAGCCCCGCGTTCGAGGTGATGTCGGTGATGCGCATGTTGGCGTAGCCCTGGGTGGCGAGGAGCTGCTCGGCAGATCGCAGCAGCCTGAGCCTCGTCTCGCGGCCCTTCTCGGTGAGGGTGCGTTGCTCAGTCATCAAGCCTCCCTTGGCCGATACCCCGGGCCCTCAGACAGTCGTCGCCGGGCCAACCCGTAAAAGTGAAAACACTTTCACGTTTGCACGCTACCGCAGAGCGGCGGCGTTCACAAGGGCCCCGGGAGGCATCGCCGGTGGCCTCTCAGCTACGCTGCAGCGGCCGGGCCCGTGGCAGCGTCCAGAGCGCTAGCACCAGCCACAGCGCAAAACCGCCGAACACCCCGAGCATTCCGGGGCCAGCACCACGCTCGACGACCTGCTCGGTCGTGAGGCCTCGGGCGACGGCCAGCGAGAGCACGAGCCCCGTCATGACGGCCCCGGTGACCCCGACGAGGGCAGCGCTAAAGCCTCGCGACAGCCTGGTCCACTGCCACCCCCAGGCCATTGCTACGGTGCCGAGCATTGCCGCGAGCGCCGCGAAGCTCGCGCCGAACACCCACGACGAGATGATGTCGGCCGGGGCCGAGAAGCTCGTCGCGCCGCCTCCCTGCCAGTGCGAAGGAATCTCACCGGGCAGGTCTTGCCACGACAGCGCGAGACGCCACCCGAGCAGCACGATGAGGGCCGGCGCGACCACCCCGGCGAGCACAATGCGCGCCTTCTCGAGGGTTGAGAGCCCAGACCCCGCGGCGCCGTTCGTTCCGGGGCCGCCGACCCCTGCCCCGCCGGTCACTCGCCCACCTCAGAGGTCGCGTTCGTGCCGAGGCCTTTGCCATCGCCCCGCCGCTTGCTCGCGTCAAGGAGCCCTTGCATAACGCTCACCGGCTCTTCGGGGCGTTCGAGCGTCACGGCAAAGAGCTTGCCGTTGGCCTGCGTCACCACGAACCCCGGCCCCTGTTTGAGCACGATCGCCGAGCGGCCCGGGGCGATGCGATAGCCCCAGCCGCCCCACTCGCCCGGGTTGATCTCGGCGACCTCGGCCTTCACGATCTGCGCCGGTGAGAGCCGCTTGATCGGAAACCCGAAGAGGCCAGACGTGACCCTGAGGCCCCGCCAATCGACACTCACCCGGTACACGCAAAAGGCCGCGACCAAGAGTACGACGAGCACCGCAACAATGACGCTCCAGTGCAGGTGCGAGATGCCCTCGGTCATGATCACCGGAATATAGATGGCAGCCTGCAGCACCGTGAGCAGAATCGTCATGATGACGAACATTTTCGAGACAATGGTGCGGCTCCATGAGGCAACCTCGCCGGGCTCGAGTTCAACCGGCTCGACCTCAGCATCGGCGACAACCTCGATCGCGGGGTTGTCGATCTTGGGGTAGATCACGAGTGGCAACAGGCCGTACGCCGGGGCAAGCATGAGCAGCGCAAACCATGCACCGAGCTCGACCGTGTAGGGATCGGTGACGCCACGGGAGGGAGCGGCCGAGGTGATCCACATCGCAAGCGGGTAAAAGGCGACCGCCCCAATCACACCCGCGGTCGCTCGCTGCACCCACTTGCCCCGCACGGGAGCCACGATCATCACGGTTCCGACGATGGCCGCGGCGAGCGAGATGCCGAGCATCCAGCCGAAGAACGGGCCGGCAGCACTCGCACCGTCGGCCGGACCGCTCGCGCCCCAGTGCGTGGGTAACTCGGCTGGCAGCTCGGCGATCCACAGCGATCTTGTCACGATCAGGGCTACCGCTGGCAGCCACATCGTGAACACAATGAACAGCTTTCGCGTGGTGCTCATGCGAGCGGTCATGCGGGGTCTCCCATCATTCGGTCAATACTCCGGTGTATCTCGCTCGCCGAGAGACCGAGCTTCTTGGCCTCGTCGACCAGCTGGGTGGTCAGTTCGTTGATGCGCACGAGCATGGCGTTGGCATCATTGCACACGAAGGCACCCCGGCCCTGGCGCATCTCGATGATGCCCTCATCGCGCAGTTGCTGGTAGGCGCGCAGCACGGTGTGCATGTTGATCTTGAGCGAGCGCGCGAGGTCGCGGGCAGGCGGCAGGCGCTCGCCCGCCTCGAGCTCGCCAGAGGCAACCGCGGCGCGCACCTGCACCGCGATCTGCTCGGCAAGCGACACCTCGGCGTCAGGCCGCAGTCGAAAAAGCATGTTCTATACCCTCACTCGAGTCGTCATGAGACGGTGAACCAGTCTGAAAAACGCATGCGGGCCTCGGCATCGCTCCACCCGAGCACCGCGGCAGCCGCGCGGTTGCCGCGCACGCAGGCGCGAAGCGACCAGACGATGCACCAGAGCGATGAGCCGAGGATCACGACAGCCATACCCCACGCAAGCGTGTCTGCCGAGACCGGCCCGAAGACGCCGAGCGAAACGGCTGCGCCTGCGAGGCATGCGACTGCGGCCGCCCAGAGCCCGTAGCCTGCGCGGCGAGTGAGCGGTGCGCCCTCTCGTTGCGCTACGAACCAGGCCTCGTCAGAGACCAGGGCAGCTTTCGTGCGAATACCGACCAGGTAGTTTCGTTCGAGCTCACCGCGAGCGCTTCGCCCAGCGAGCCGAACCATGAACAGGCCAGCGCCGCCGAGCCCAAGCACCCCAACCATCACCCCAATGACGGCGGTCACTGGGCGTCGCCCTGCGCCGGCGTGGGATCGCCTGCTGTCTGATCTTCGAGTGAAGCCGCATCGGCACGAGGGGCAAACTTGCCCGCCGCGACGATCGCGATGAGGGCGATACCGGGAATGATCCACCCGCTCCAGCCGGTCACGTTGGCGTGCAGGGGGTTGTAGGTTCCGTTTTCAGCAATGAAGACGAATACGAGCGTTGCCGCGGCGTTGAGCGAGCTGTGCGCAAGCGCCGCCGGCCACACCGAGCCGCCTCGCAAGCGGAGCCAGCCGAAAATGCCGCCCACAATCGTGCTCATCACGACCATGGCGACGAGCGCGAGCCAGCCGGGCGTGCCCGGATAGTTGTAGCCGAGCAGTACCGCGGGGGCGTGCCAGAGGCCCCAGATCACGCCCGAGATCACGATCGCTGGCCACGGGCCAAAGCGCATGAGCTTGGGCAGGAGCCAACCGCGCCAGCCGATCTCTTCGCCGAGAGCCGGGATGAGGTTGATGAAGAGCACCGCGATGATGAAGTTCACGAACTGCAGGGCCACGAGCGCGCCTATGGGCATGGGCAGTTCGCTCACGCCGACCTGCGCGAGCTGCATCTCGGTGAGCTGCTGAAAGCCCGAGAAGGTGATGAAGTCGGCGGGAAAAACGCCGAAGAGTGAGCCGAGCCAGAGGCCGCCAACGCAGATGATGACCGGAATGAAGAGCGCACCAACGAGGCTCAGCACGAGCGGCTTCACGGGCTTCAAAGGAACGAGGCCGAGCGCCCGCGCCTTGTGCTTCGGCCGCTCGATAAAAAAGACGACGACGAGCGCGGCGACGGTCGGCACGAACATTGTGATGACGAGTATCAGTCTCGCCGACGGCTCTTCGAGACCGTTGCCCAGCCAGAGCGGCAGCGCGAGCAGCCACGCAAGGCCATAGGTGATGATGAGAAAGACGGTGAGTGAGCGGCGCAGCGACATGTTCTATATGTTATGCGAACAATGTCTCATTTGTCGAGAACGTTTCTGCGCCGCCCCTCAGCACCGCCACTAGCGGGCTGCGAAAGCCGCGATGCGCTTCTCACCCTCGGGGGTGATCGCCGCGACACCGATCGTGCGCGCCTCGTCGGCAATCTGCTCGCGGAACGAGCGGCCAGCAGCGGCACGCACGAGACGCTTCGCCTCACCGTAGGCGTAAGCATTCTGCACCCAGTGCTCGGCGATCGCCTCGGCACGTGCGAGCACGGCGTCGTCGGCGACCTTCTCGGCCGCGAGGCCCCACTCGACGGCCTCGTCGGCGCTCAAGAGGTTATCTTGCAGCACGAGCTGCAGCGCCCGTCGCTCGCCGACCGCGCGGGCAAGCTGAGCCGAGACCGAGAGATCTGGGGTCAGGCCGACGCCCGCATAAATGCTGCCCACCTTCGACGACTCGCCAATGACCGCGTAGTCGCTCGAGAGCAGAATGCCGAGCCCGCCACCCGCAGTGACGCCGTGTGCCGCGGCGACCACGGGCTTCGCCGACTCAACGAGGGCGAGAATGCCATCGTTAATGCGGCCCGCGAGTACCTGCATCGACTCACGCCGGTCTTGCATCTCGGCCATCGCGCGAACGTCGCCGCCCGCACAGAAGGCGCGACCCTCACCAGCCACGAGAATCGCCTTGACCTCGCTCGTCTGCGTCGCGAGCTCGCAGGCCTCGGCCCACCCCTCTGCGACCTCTGGGTCGAACGCGTTGAGGCGTTCTGGCCGGTTCAAGGTGATTCGGGCAATCCCGTTTTCAATGTTTAGCAGCACTGCGTTACTCATGTGCCCGATCCTACGTGATCACCAAGCCAAGCGACATTCATTTGAGCGATTGGCTCTCGGCCAGGGGCCTCGAAGAGCCAATCGCTCAAGGGTTTCACCAATGTGAACGGCAAACGCCGCGTCGACAGGCTAGACCGTTTCGCGGCGTCCCATCGCCCGATCAACGACGCGGTAGACGATGCCCAGCACGACGATCGCGGCGAGCGAGACGATCGCAACGGTCGTGAAGTACTGGGCCTCTGCGCCCTCGCGGTACGACTGCGAGATCCAGCCAGAGAAGGTCGACCCGCCCGCCATCGTGAGAAAATACAGGGCCGTCATCTGCGAGTTCACGGCCTTCGGCGCGAGCTCTGCCGTGAACGACAGCGCCGACGGAGCGAAGAGCGACTCACCAAACGCAAAGAAGATCATGACGAGCAGCGCGATGACGAGCGGCATCGAGGTGCCCTCGCCGAGGCTGAACGGAACGATGAATGCCGCACCAAACGACATCGCGATGACGCCGATCACGAGTTTCGTGACTGGGGTCATGCGCGCCGCACGGCTCTTCGTCCAGAGCACGGCGAGCAGCGCCGTGATGGCGGCAACCGCGAGGCTCTCAAGGGTGACGATGAGCGTCGGAGGCATCGTGAACGAGCCGATCGTGAGGTTAATCTTGGTGTCGGCAAAGACCGCGAACGCGGTGAAGAGCTGAAAGAGCAGCGTCCAGAACACGAGGCTCATGAGGAACACCGGAATGTAGCGCACGACACCGCGGCGCTCAGCCGTGGTCACCTTGCGGTTCGTGAAGAGCATCGCGAAGAGGCCGATGGCAGCGACGAGCACGACGAGCGCGACGACGTTGCTGATATTTTCAGCGCGGATCACGCCAAAGACGACCCCGAGCGCAATCGCGGCGACGATCGCGACCGCGATGATGATCCACTTCGTGCGATCTGCCTTGGGCAGTGGGTTCGGCACGGTTGCGGTGCTCGCGGGCAGGCGCCCCATGCCAAACACGTACTGCGTGAGGCCAGCGGCCATACCGATCGCGGCGGCGAAGAATGCGGCATGGAAGCCCCACGACTGGTGCAGCCAGCCGGTGATGAGTGGGCCCGCGAAGGCGCCGATCGTGATGCCCATGTAGTAGATCGAGTAGCCCGCGTCGCGGCGTGCGCCGCCGTTCGGGTAGAGCTCGCCGACCATCATGGTCGTGTTGACCTTGAGGCCACCAGTGCCAATGACGATGAGTGCGAGGCCGATCACGAGGCCCGTGAGCCCGGGAACAATCGCGAGCATAATGTGGCCAGCGAGAATCGAGCTGCCGCCAATGAGCACAACGTATTTGGGGGCGAGCACGCGGTCAGCGATCCACGCGCCGACGATCTGCGCGATGTAGACCAGGCCGCCGTACGAGCCGGCGATGCCGAGCGCGACGGGCTGCGGAAGGCCGAGGCCACCCTCGCCCATCGAGTAGTACAGGTAGTAGGCGAGCAGCACCTGCAGCCCGTAGAAGCTGAAGCGCTCCCACATTTCGACGCCAGAGAGCGTGATGAGACCGCTCGGTTTTGCGTCTTCAACCACCACGCCAAGGGCGCGAGTCACACCGGTCGACTGCTCAGCGGCAGGCTTCACAAGCCCTTGTGATGGTTGATCGTCGGGCAAAGGTTTCGTCATTGATCCTCCAGGATGCTTCGCGGGTGTAACCGCACATTCCGTTGATGGGTGTATGGCCACGGCTCGTGTGTTTTGCATTCAAGACCGTGAATGTTAGTCTCGTTCGTAAGATGGTCTGACCAACAGCTCGAACGATAAGTGAACTTACCCGGTTCGAGCGGGTTCTGTCAATTGCGTATTTGCCCAGGCTTTGAAAGAGTGTTTTGGGGCTCATCGCACCATCAACCGACCCCACATGCGAAAGGAAGTGACGATGGACTGGAGCCAGCTCAAGAAAGCGACGACGCTTTCGCTGCCCGATCGTCTCTCAGTCGATCTCGAACGACTCATACTCGACGGGCAGCTCGCCCCAGGCGACCGGCTCCCACCCGAACGCGAGCTCGCAGAGCAGCTCGGCGTCTCGCGCGTCTCGATTCGCGAGGCACTGCGCGAGCTCGAAAACCGCGGGCTCATCGACCGCCGCCCAGGCCGCGGCACCATCGTCTTAAGCCCCGGCGAGCAAAGCCCCATGGCCGACCTCATCGCGTCGGCCGTGAGCGGCGTCGACCCCGAGATCACCGACATCATGGAGCTGCGCGCGATCGTCGAGCCGCCCATCGCCCGCATCACCGCAGGCCGCGCGACCGACCGCGACGTCGAACAGTTGCGCAGCCTCGTCGAGGCGATGGAAAAGGATGTCACGAAAGAGCGCTACGCCGAACTCGACCGCGCCTTTCACCAGTCGATCGCGCAGTACACGCACAACCCGCTGCTCGCGCTCATCAACACGCACATCGCCCAGCAGATCGCGCCAAGCCGCGCGAGCCGCTACCAGACCCGCGAACGCCGCCACGCGTCGAGCGTCGCCCACCGCCGTATTTTCGAGGCCATCGAGGCCCGCGACGGCGCACTCGCCGAAGAAGAGGCCCGTGCCCACGTCGTCGACATTGCCCAGCAAATTCAGCTCGCGGGCACCGAAGGAGAAGAGGAAGCCAAGTGACGAACCCCGCCCCCCTGGGTGCCATCTCGACCTCACACCACCTCGCGACCGAGGCCGGCGCAGCCGTTATCGAAGCCGGAGGCAACGCGATTGACGCCGCCATCACGGCTGCCGCGACCCTGTGTGTCGTGTACCCGAACAACGTTGCGCTCGGCGGCGACCTCGTCGCAATCGTACGCAGCCCAGACGGCAAGATCCGCTTCCTCAACGCGACCGGCACGGCCCCCTCGGGCCAGAGCCTCGAGGCGCTGCGCGAAAAGCACGGCGACGCGCTGCCCCTGCGCGGCATCGACACCGTAACCGTTCCCGGCGGCATTCGCGGCTGGCAGGCCCTACACGAGCTCGGCGCCACCCGCGACTGGGCCGAGCACCTCACCCCCGCCATCGGCTTTGCCTCAGACGGCTTCCCGAACTCACGCTCGGTGGCCCGCGAACTCATCAATGCGCAGGCCACCCTCGGCCAGGACGCTGGCGCGCAACCCATTTTTTACCCGGGCGGATCGCCTCTGCCCGAGGGCGCCCCACTCGTGCAGCCGGCCCTCGCCGAGTCGCTGCGTGAGCTCGCGGCCGGCGGCCCCGACGCCTTCTACGAGGGTGCCCTCGCCGAACGGTGGATCGCGGGCCTCGCGCGCCTCGGCAGCACCATCACCCTTGAAGACACCAAGGCCTACGCCCCGTTCTGGGACGAGCCGATTGAAACGAGCTTCCAGGGCCTACGCGTGCTCACCGGCCCGCCCAACACCTCGGGCTTCATGCTGCTGCGTGCGCTCGACGCGATCAGCGCTGGCATCGACGATCCGCTCGGCGCTGGCGCTGGCGCGCTCGCCCAGGCCTTCTTCGAGAGCAACCTCGTGCGCACCGCTTCGCTCTCAGACCCAACCTTTGGCGGAGCAACCGGGACCGAACTCGTTGCGGCGGCCGCTCCCGCCGAAGCGCTGCTCGCCGAAGCGAAGGCCTCGGGTGACACCGTTGGCTTCTCGGCCGTCACCGCCGACGGCTGGGCCGTCTCGTTCATCAACTCGGTGTACTGGGATTTCGGAGCCCACATTCTCGAGCCCGACACCGGCATCATCTTTCAAAACCGCGGAACCTCGTTCTCTCTCGACCCCGCCTCGCCGAACGCCTTCGAGCCCGGCAAGCGCCCCCGCCACACCCTCATGCCCGTCATGGTCATGCGCGGCGAAGAGCTCGCATACGTTCCCGCAACCATGGGCGGATCGGCCCAGCCCCAAATCCACGCGCAACTCCTGCAGCGCATGGCCGCCGAGGGCGCCGACCCCCATACCGCGACCCATGCGCCGCGCTGGATGGTCGAGGAGCTCACGACCGACGGCGCGCCGACCGTGCTCGTCGAGAACGACGTGCCCGAAGAGGCCAAGAACTCGATGACGGCCGCGGGCTTCACCCTGCGCGTTGTGCCCGCCTACGACGAGGAGCTCGGCCACTCAAACGTCGTGCGCCTCGACGGGGCAAGCGACGCCTCGAACGGCGTGACCGGGTATACGGCCGCGAGCGATCCGCGTTCTGACGGCTCGGCGATCGTCGTGCACCGTTCAGGCCACGCCGAGGGCTCGGGCGAAGCCTGGGGCTCGGGAGAAGGCCCCGGCGCTGGCGAAGGCACGAACGCTGGCGAAGGCTCAGGCACGGTCGGCGACGGGTAGCGCTGGGCACGCGCCCACGCAGCCCCACGCACCGACCACACGACAGGAACGTCACCCTATGAACACCACTGAATTCACCAAACCCAACCCCTCGGCACCACTGCTCATCGTTCTCGGAGCGATCACGGGCCTGCTCTCCGGCCTCTTCGGCATCGGCGGCGGCGTCGTGCTCGTGCCCATGCTCGTGCTCTTTCTCGGGTTTCAGCAGCGCCTCGCGGCGGGCACCTCGGTTGCCGCGATCCTTCCCGCAGCCATCATCGGCGGCATTAGCTACGGCGTGCAGGGCAACGTCGACTGGCTCGCCGCGGTACTACTCGCCGTCGGCATCGTCATCGGCGCGCAGATAGGCAGCTACCTGCTGTCGCGCGTACCGACCGGGTTTTTGCGCTGGCTCTTCATGATCTTCCTGCTCGGTGTCGTCGTGAGCCTCTGGTTCGTCGTGCCGCAGCGTGACGCCCAGATCGACATCGACCTGCTCACCGGCGCGCTGCTCGTCGTGCTCGGCCTCGTGACCGGCATTCTCTCAGGCCTACTCGGCGTTGGCGGCGGCGTTGTCGTCGTGCCCGCCCTCATGTTCTTCTTCGGCGCGAGCGACCTCATCGCCAAGGGAACCTCGCTCATCATGCTCATTCCCGGATCGATCTCAGGCACCCTCGGTAACGTCAAGCGAGGCAACGTCGACCTGCGCTCGGCCCTCTTCCTCGGCGTGACCGCCGGTGTGCTCTCACCCGTCGGCTCACTCATCGCCGTGTACATTTCGCCCTTCTGGTCGAACGTCGCCTTCTCGATTCTGCTGGCCTACGTGCTCGGGCAGATGGTCTTCAAGGCGCTGCGCTCGAAGAAGTAGCGGGTGGTGGGGCCCTGCAGCTGGACGGGCCTGCAGCTGGCCGGGCCTGGCGAGCCTGGGCCTATGGCTTTTCTGGCTGCTCGCTGGCCCGATCCGCGCCCCCGGCTCCTGCCGCCCAAATTGTTTGCACTTTTGGGCGGTTTTGGCGTGTTTTGGGGCGAAAAGTGCAAACAATTTCGCGAGTCAGCTCTCAGAGGCCCAAAACCGGGGCCCGGGCCGGGCACGAGGGCAGGCAACGAGGCCGGGCAGGCAGGCGCGCCAGGGCGGGCCGGGCGTGATCCGCTAGCTCGCCGCGGCGATCATCGCGCGCACCGACTCGGGAACCGAGACCGGGGTGCGTGTCTCGCCGTCGACGAAGACCTGCACCCAGCGTCCGAGCGCGCAGATGTCGCCAACCACGCCGTCGGGGGCGTCGAAGAGACCGAGCTCGAAGGTGATGCTCGAGTGTCCGAGGCGGGCGACGCGCACGCCCACGATGAGGGGCCTCGGGTAGGCCGTTTCGCGAAAGTAGCGGCAGGCAGACTCCGCGACGAACTGCAGCGTTGCGTCGTGCGAGAGCGTCGGCCCGAGTTGCTCGAGAAACCAGTCATTAATCGCGTTGTCGAAGTACTCGTAATAGGCGGCATTGTTCAGGTGCCCCCACGCGTCGTTGTCACGCCAGCGAGTCGTGAACTCGCGGGTGAGCATGAAATCTTCGGGGCGAAGTGCCCGCTGATCTTCTTTGGCCAGCTCCCAGTAGTGCATAGGCTCCACTGTACTGTCAGCGCCGCGGGGCGTCGAGCCCGTGTGGCTGGTGGATAGCCCCGCACCCGTGCGGCCAAGCCCGAAGGCCGGCCGCACGAGTGTCGTGGCACGTGGCGCGCGCGGTGGCTGCTAGTCGAGCAGTAGCGCGGGCTCCTCGAGCACCGAAGCCACGTCGGCGACGAAGTTCGAGATGACGTCGCCGTCGACGACGCGGTGATCGAATGATCCGCCAACGGTCGTGACCATGCGGGGGCGCACCTCGCCGTCAACGACCCAGGGCTTCTCTTTGATCGAGCCCATCGCCATGATCGCGGTCTCGCCGGGGTTCAAGATCGGCAGGCCGAAGTCGACGCCAAAGACGCCGACGTTCGTGATCGTGATCGTGCCATGCTGCATCTCGGCGGGCTGTGTGAGGCCAGCGCGGGCGCGGTCGGTGAGAGTCTCGATCGCCTGAGCCATCTCGCGAAGGCTGAGCAGGTGCGCATCTTTAATGTTCGGAACCACCAGGCCACGCGGGGTCGCCGCGGCGATGCCGAGGTTCACGTAGTTGCGGCGAACGATCTCGGTGTCGGCCCACGCCGAGTTGATCTCGGGGTTGCGCGCGAGCGCCCAGGTCACGGCCTTCGCCATGATGAGCAGCGGCGAAACGCGCACGCCCTCGAACGAGCCCGAGGTCTTGAGCCGCTTCACGAACTCCATCGTGCGCGTCGCATCGATGTCGACGTACACGCCGGTGTGCGGCGCCGAGAACTTGCTCTCGACCATGGCCTGCGCGACGACCTTGCGAATACCCTTCACTGGCACGCGCTCTTCGCGTTCGCCGTTCGAGGTGAACTGTGGTGTGGCGGGGCGCGGAGCGGTGGGCACGCCAGCCATACCCGAGCCAACAGCCGCCGCGGGGGCAGCACTCGCGTGGCCAAGCACGTCGTCTCGCAGCACCTGACCGTGCGCGCCCGTCGGGGTCACGCTTGAGAGGTTGATGCCGAGATCTTTGGCGAGTTTGCGAACGGGCGGCTTTGCGAGAACCTTGCCCGGCGCTGGGACCTCGGGGGTGGAGCCGGTCGCGGGTGCCGCAGCCGCGGTCTGGGCAGCGGCCGCCTGAGCGGGAGCAGCCCCCGGTGCCGCTGCTGGAGCGGCGGCAGGAGCAGCGGGTGCGGCAGCCTGGCGCGCGCCGCGGCGGCTCTTGACCGCGCCGCCCGTGCCGTAGCCGACGAGCACGGCGCCGGAGTTGTCGTCATCGCCAGAGGCCTCGGTTGCCGCAGGTGCCGCGGCAGGGGCGGCAGCCTGCGCCGCGGGGGCCTCGGCGCCGCCGTCTGAAGCGGGATCCGCGTCCTGGCCATCGCCCTGCATGCGAAGAATCGGCGTTCCCACGGGAACCGTGGTGCCGATGTCGACGAGCAGCTCGGCGACGACGCCCTCGAAGGGCGAGGGCAGTTCGACGAGCGATTTTGCGGTCTCAATTTCGCAGATCACCTGGTTCAGGTGCACCTCGTCGCCGGGCTTCACTGCCCACGTGACGATCTCTGCCTCGGTCAGCCCCTCGCCCACGTCGGGCAGGGCAAATTCATTATTGCTCACGATTTCCTCGTTATTTCTGCGCGGTGGGCGCGCTAGCAATTCATTGCGCGGTCGACGGCTTCAAGCACGCGATCGGCGTCGGGCAGGTACTGCTTTTCGAGGCCCGCGGGCGGGAACGGCAGGTCGTAGCCGCTCACCCTGAGCACCGGCGCTTCGAGCGAGAAGAAGCACTTCTCGCTGAGCGTTGCAGCGATTTCTGAGCCGACGCTCGCGTTTTCTGGCGCTTCTTGGGCGACGACCGCGCGGCCGGTCTTCTGCACCGAGGCCACGAGTGGCCCGTAGTCGAGGGGTGAGATCGTGCGCAGGTCGATCACCTCGGCGCTCACGCCCTCGCTCTCAGCGATCTCGGCCGCCTGCATGAGCGTCGTGACCATGGCGCCGAAGCCGATGAGCGTGATGTCGCTGCCCTCGCGGGCGACGAGCGAGCTGTGCATCGGGGCGCCGGGTGCGTCTTTGCGCACCTCACCCTTTTGCCAGTACTTCGCCTTGGGCTCCATGAAGATCACGGGATCGTTCGAACGAATCGCCTCTTGAATCATCCAGTAAGCGTCGTTTGCGTTTGCGGGGCTCACAACCCTGAGGCCCGCGGTGTGGGCAAAGTATGCCTCGGGGCTCTCCTGGTGGTGCTCGACGGCGCCGATGTGGCCGCCGTAGGGCAAGCGGATCACGACGGGCATATCGATCGTGCCCTCTGAGCGATTGCGAATCTTCGCGAGCTGCGTCGTGATCTGGTTGAAGGCGGGAAAGACGAAGCCGTCAAACTGAATCTCGACGACGGGCCTGAAGCCGTTCATGGCGAGGCCGATGGCCGAGCCGACGATGCCGGCCTCTGCGAGCGGGGTGTCGAGCACGCGTGCGGTGCCGAACTCCTTCTGCAGGCCGTCGGTCACGCGAAAGACGCCGCCGAGCGTGCCGATGTCTTCGCCGAGCAGCACGACGTGGTCGTCGTTACGCATCGCGTCGCGTAGGCCAGCGTTAATGGCCCTCGCGATCGCGAGCGATTCGGTTTCGGGAGCGGCAGCGGGGGCCGTGCCCGTGGTCGCTGCCCCTGGGGCGGTGAGTGCGGTGGTGTTCTGACTCATGCTGCGCGGTTTCCCTTCTGGCCTGAGCCACTCGCTACTGGCGCGGGTGATGGCGCCGCCGCCTGGTCGTCGTATGACGCCTCGTACTGCAGCGCCCATTCGCGCTGCTCATCAATGCGGGGGTGCTGTTCGGCGTACACGTGGTCGAACATTTCGGTCGTGTCGATCGGGGGCAGCGCGAGAATCTCGTCGCGAATGGTGCGAGCGTGGGCCGTGGCCTCGGCGTCGACCGTCTCAAAGAATTCCTCGGGCACACCCTTGCTACGTAGGTAACCTGCGAGGCGCACGATCGGGTCTTTCTGGCGCCACGAATCGAGCTCTTCGTTCTCGCGGTAGCGCGTGGGGTCATCGCTCGTGGTGTGGGCGCCGATGCGGTAGGTGAGCGCCTCGATGTATGAGGGCCCGTGACCCTCACGAGCGTGGCGCATGAACCGCTTGCCCACGGCGTAGGCCGCGAGCGCGTCGTTGCCGTCGATCTGCACGGCGGGAATACCGAAGCCAACCGCACGACGGTAAATCGGGGTGCGTGACTGGCGTGCAACGGGCACCGAGATCGCGTACTGGTTGTTTTGCACCACAAAGACAGTGGGTGACTGGTAGCTCTGGGCAAACACGAGTGCCTCGTTGGCATCGCCCTGGCTCGTCGTGCCGTCGCCGTAGAAGCTGATCACGGCCGCGTCGGTCGGAGTACCTGCTTCACCCGGGTCGAGGGCGTTATCGCCGGCCTTCAACTTGGCCTCGAGCACCATGCCGAGCGCGAAGCCCTGCGAGTGCTGTGCCTGCGCGCCGAGCACGAGGGTGTAGAGGTGAAAGTTGCCGTTTTTCGGGTCATTCACGTCCCAGCCACCGTGGGTCAGGCCGCGAAACTGCGCCGCGAGGTCAAGCATCGAGACGCCGCGCACGTCGGCCACGAGGTGCTCGCGGTAAGCGGGAAACAGATGGTCTTGGGGCTCGGCAGCGAAGGCGAGACCCGCCTGGCAGCCCTCTTGCCCCAGGCTCGGTGCCCACAGGGCGAGTTGCCCCTGACGTTGCAGGTTGGTGCACTCGGTATCGAAGGCTCGGGCGCGCACCATTGCGCGGTACCACTCTTGCACCTCTTCGGTGTCAAGTGCCTCGATCTCTGCGAGATATTCTTGAGCGCTTTCGCTCGGCGCGAAGGTTCCTTCGGCGTCGAGAAAGCGAATGGGTTCTGGATCATTGATGTCGATCCTCATAGGTGTCACGCTCCCTGTTGGAATGCTGCGGTAATTCGGAGCACTTCGTGGGTGCTCTCTTCTTCGCCGACAGAGATGCGCACACCTTCACCAGCGAAGTTACGTACAAGGGTCCCTTGTTCTGCAAAGGCTAAAGCCAATTCCTGCGAATTGTCTCTTAGCGGTAACCAGACAAAGTTTGACTGCGATTCGGCGACCTCGTAACCCTGTTCACGAAGCCCCTGGACGAGCCGTTCGCGCCGCTCAACGAGCACCGCAATGTTCTCTTTCAACTGCCGTGTCGACTCGGCTTCGAGCGAGGCGAGCGCTGCCGCCTCAGCCTGCGGCGACACCGAGAGCGGAATGCCGACGACGCGGCAGGCCTCCCAGATCATGGGGTGGCCGACGCCGTAGCCAGCACGCAGACCAGCGAGGCCGTAGGCCTTCGAGAAGGTGCGCAACACGACGAGGTTTTCGTACTTGCCAACCTCTTCGTCGCCGCGCACGGCCTCAGGATCGGTCACGAACTCGGCGTAGGCCTCGTCGAGCACGACGAGCACGTTCGAGGGCACACGCTGCATGAAGCTCGCGAACTGCTGTTTCGTGACGATGGGCCCGGTCGGGTTGTTGGGCGTGCACACCATGATGGCGCGGGTGCGCTCATCGATCGCATCGGCCATGGCGTCGAGGTTGTGCGTTCCGTCATCGTTGCCGCGAACGCCGCGACCCTCGCCGCCGGCCACGAGGGCGAGCATCGGGTAGCCCTCAAAACTGGGCCAGGGGTAAATGAAGTTGTCGCCCTGGGCGACGGTTGCTTGCACGAGCTGATACAGAATCGACACTGACCCTGCACCGACGTGCACGCGCTGCATGCTCGTGGCCGGGTCGAGCCCGTAGAGCTCACCGATCTTGGCCTTGAGCTCTGGCAGCGCTGCATTGGCGTAGCGGTTGACCTGGGCTTCAGCGATGGCCCGCTGCACTGCGGGCAAAGGAGGGAATGGGTTTTCGTTACTTGAGAGCTTGTAGCCCTTCTTCTCTGGCGTCGCGCCCTGCTTGTAAGCGGGAACCGCGAGCACTTCTGGTCGGATATGCACGGGAGGGGTATTCGAGGCTTCCATACCCATGAGTGTAGTTCGCACTACCGACATTGGGCGTTATATTTTGGGGGCCAAACTACCTCGTTCACGGGGCAACTTTTCTCGCATCGGCGGCCGATTCAACCTCACCACGAACGCTCGGGTCGGCAAGATCAGCCTGGCGAGCCGCCGCCTCGGCGAAGGCCTCACCGATGAGCCGGTCCCGGGCTGTGCTGTCACGCCCCGCCTTCCAGTAAGCCGCCGCGAAAAGGTGGTCGCGCGGGTGACCAGCCTCGCGCAGTTGCCGGCGCAGGCGGGCGACGATTTCGGCCTCGGCCGCGATCCACGATTGCAGCGGATCGCCGGGCTCAATGGGCTCGGCACGAACGAGACCGGCAACCCGTTCTTCGTTCCACTCGTTTCCCCTCAGCAGCGTGACGCGAAGGCCGGGGTGCGCTGGCAGGAGCTCCCGCGACCGCTCGGCAGCGGGGGTTTCGGCGATGAGCGAGATGCGGTGGTCGCGGGGAATCGCCGCCACAATCGAGGCGGCAGCGGGCAGCGCGCTCGAGTCGGCGACGATGAGGTGCCGCGTGACCCCGTCGCCAAGCGCGTGCTCCCGGCGCACAGCGTACACCTCGACGGTGTCACCGGGCTTGGCAGCGGCGATCCACGGCCCCACAATGCCACCATCGTGCCGCAGCACCTCGATCTCGATGCTCGTGGGCGATGGCCGCCTCGCAACCGTCATGGCGCGCAGCTCGGGGGCCTCGCCGGCACCGGGCACGGCGATCTTGACCGCGTCGGCGGGCAAGGTCGGGGCGTAGTCGGCGAGCGCCTCACTCTCGAGGGTGACGCAGGTGTAGCCGGGCGTCGCCTCCGTGAGCGAGGTGATGGTCGCGGTCGCGATGACGGGGCTGCGCGAGGCCTGGCTCAGCTCGCGAATGCGGTGTCGAAGCGTGGTCATGCGAGATCTGCTCTTTCGTCGAGGGTGATCGTGTGGGTTGGGCGCCAGACGGCGGGGTCGCGGTGGGTGACGATAAGCAGGGTCGATTCGCGCGCTGAGAAGGCCTCGGCGACGCGGCGTTCGGTGGCCTCGTCGAGCGCTGCCGTTGCCTCGTCGAGCACGACGATGGGCGCCTGTTTGACGAGTGCTCGGGCAATCGCGACGCGCTGGCGTTCGCCGCCGGAGAGGCGCTCACCGCGGGTTCCGACCTGCTGCGAAAGCCCCTCGGGATCCCTCGCGAGCACCTCGCCGAGGCAGGCATCGTGCGCTGCCCGCAACACCTCGTCGTCACTCGCCTCGGGGTCGCCGAGCCGAATGTTCTCGGCGAGGGTGCCCGTGAACACCGTCGGCTCCTGGGGCACGTAGGCGATGCGGCTCGTGATCTCGCCCTCGCCCAGGCTCGTGAGGGGCGCACCGCCGAGCCTCACGGCGCCCGTCGTCGGGTCGTCGAAGCGCATGATGAGACCGAGCAGGGTGCTCTTGCCCGCCCCGCTCGGCCCGGCGATGTGCACGCGCGAGGCCTCGTCGATCGTGGCGCTCACGGGGCGCAGTCGGCCATCCTGACCTGCCTGGGCGAGCTCGATGCGGTTGCCCTCGGCACGCTCCGGCTTCGCCGCCGCAGGAAGCGAGGGGGCCGCCGCAACGCTCGCGTAGGCGCCGAGGCTCGCGCGCGTGTCGGTGATCGCGATGCCGATGAGCGCGAGGTCGTCGATCGGCGCGCTCGCACGGGCTGTCAGGATGACGAGGGCGAGGGCCGTGGCGGGGGCGAAGCCCTGCGGGGCGAAGCCCAGCAGGCACAGCACGCCAGCGAGCGGCGCGGCGGCGGCGAGCGCCGAGATGAACGTCGCGGGGGCCGCAGCGCCGTTCGTCGCGGCCATATCTCGCTCGGCAGCGCCCCAGGCGCGCTCGGCCCGGTGCAGCGCCCCGGCGGGGCCAGCGGTCACCCGCATGAGTTCGAGGTGCTCGACGAGTTCGAGCGTCGCGGCCGTTGCAGCCGCCTCGCTCTCGTGCCTCGCGGCATCGGCCCTTGCGAGCGAACGCTGCGCAAACACCTGTGCGGTGAGCGCGACGACGAGCAACGCGGCAACGAGCAACGCCTCGCCCCCGCCAATCACGAACCAGATCGCCCCGACGCTCGCGAGCGGAATGAGCGGGGCAAGAATGAGCGTTTGCAGCTGGTGCGCGGGAACCCCCATGAGCGAGGGAATCGCCCAGCCGGCGACCTGGGTCACGAGCGAGCGGTTCCCTGACCCAAACCACGAGAGCTTTGCCCTGGCCAACGTCGCTCCGAGGCTTTCGTAGAGGTCGCCCGCGATGAAGGCACCGGCGAGGTAGCCCGAACGCGTCACGACGACCGTGACCACGAGCGCGACGCTCGCGGCCGCGAGCACCGGGGCGACGCCCCAGCCGTCACGAATCGCGAGGGCGAGCACGGTGTAGGCGGCGACCTCGGTGAGGGCGACGAGCACCCACCCGAGGGCAACGGCCGCGACCCTGCGGCGGGCGGGCGCCGGCAGCGTGCCGAGCAGTGGTCTGAACGTGCGGGTGGTCTCGGTCATCGTGCGCTCCCTTTCGATTCGTCGCGTGCGGCCGCGTGCGTCGCGGGCTGCACCCGGCACTCAACATCAGCCCTGGCCGCGAGCGCCGCGTCGTGAGTGACGGCGACCACGGTCTTGCCCTGCTCGTGGGCCAGCCGTTCCAGCTCGGCCCACACCGCCTCGCCGGTCGCCCGGTCGAGGGCGCTCGTCGGTTCGTCGACGAGTAGGCAGGGGGCGTCGGCGAGAAAGGCTCTCGCGAGGGCGACGCGCTGCCGCTGGCCGCCCGAGAGCTCGCGGGCGTTCGTGTCGAGACCGACCCCGGAGTCTGGGCCGAGTTGCGCTCGAAAAAGCGCCTCGCGGCATTCCTCGTCGCCCGCGCCGGGCCGAGCAAGCAGCAGGTTCTCGCGCACCGTCGCTGGCAGCACCCCGAGGCCTTGCGGCACGAGTGAGAGGGTCGCGAGGCGCGCCTCGTCGCTCAGCTCGCGCACCGGAACCCCGCCGAGTGTCGCCTCGCCCGCGGCCGGTGTGACGACGCCCGCGAGCACGCGCAGGAGCGTGCTCTTGCCCGCCCCGCTCGGCCCCGTGACCGCGGTGAGCCTCCCCGGCGCGAAGGTCGCGTCGAGTCCTTCGACGAGCGGGCGTTCTCCCGCGAGCACCGTGATGCCACGCAGCATGGCTCCGGTCGGGAGCTCCGGGGCTTTCTCGGTGCCCGTCCCGAGCGTGGGCTCTGCGAGAAAGGCCGCGATGCGCGTGGCCGCAACGCGCCCGCTCGCGACGTAGTCGAGGCCGTGGCCGAGCTTCAGGGCCGGGGTCACGAGCGCGAGGCTCAGCAGCAGCATGGCGGCGAGCGTTTGGGTATCGTGCCCGAAGCCCACGGCGTAGGCGATCGCGTAGCTCGCCGCGGCCTGCAGCAGCGCGACGGCAACCGCGGCGGGAGTCGCCACGCGCTTCACCCAGGCCACCATGCCGGTCGTGAAGCGGCCTGCGGCACGCTCGAACTCGGCGAGCGACCCGGCCCCCGCACCGTAGCTGCGGTAAATGTGAATGCCGCGGGCGTACTCGTCGACCGCCTGCGTGATCTCACCCATGACGATGCCACGCTCGGCGCCGTGTTTTGCCGAAAGCTTCGGAATGACCGTCAGGTAGAGCACCGCCGCGAGCACGCCAGGCACGAGCGCAGCGAGGGCCGTGGGGCCCGCGAGCGCGACGAGCAGCGCAACCGCGCCGAGAGGCACGACGATCATCGTCGCGATCTCGCCCGGCAGGTGCGCGACCATGTGGTGCAATGCCGCGATCTCGTCGGCGACGAGGCGGCGCAGCTGGTCGCTCGTGAGCTCGCTGAGCCGTGTCGAAGGAAGGCGCATCATGTGGGCAGCGACCTCGCGGCGAAGTCTCGCCTCGAAGCGCGCCTCGGCGTGGTGCGAGAGCCACGATGCGAGGGCCCCAAGCAGTGCCGCGACGACGAACAGCCCGCAGGCGACGAGGGCTCTCTGGCCGCTCGCCTCGCCGATCATGAGCACCGTGCAGTAGGTCGCGGCGAGCGTTGCTAGCGCCGCGAGTACGGCGGTGCCCACAGCAGCGCCGAGCGTTGGCAGCGCCGGCCTGAGCGCAGCCCGAAGGTTCTGGTTTGGCCTTGGTGTTGGTGTTGTCACATCAGAAAGTATACGCGTATAGTTAGGGCGTCCTAACTTTCATCGGAGGTATGCGTGAGCAAGCTGCAACACGAAGCAATCATCGCCGAGGCCATGCGCCTGATCGAGCGCGACGGCGAGGCCGCCCTCTCGATGCGCACCCTCGCGACGGGGCTCGGCGTCACGCCCATGGCCCTCTACCGTTACTTCGCAAACCGCGACGAGCTGCTCCTCGCGCTCGTCGATCGCGTCTCGCGCACCATCGAATTTCCTGAGCCAACAGGCGATCCCGTCGATAGCGCGGTTGACCTCGCCCTCTGCCTGCATGATTTCTTGGCGGATCACCCGTGGATGATCCGCCTCATTTCATCGGGCCGCCTCGCGAGCCCGGCTGGCCTCACCTTTCCCGAGGGGTTCATCGCCTGCGCGCACCGAGCCGGTCACACCGACGACGAAGCCTTCATCTTTTACCGCACGATGTTCGCGACGATTCTCGGCACCGCGACCATCACCAACGCAAAGCGCGAGAGCGGCCCGGCGCACCTGCCTGACCCTGCGGCGGCCGAGCAGGTGCCGCTCGTCACGAAGCTCGCCCCGCGCTGGGCCGAGCTCGACGCCACCGCCACGCCCGCCGCAATCCTGCGCGCGGCAGCCCAAACACTCACCATCGCATAGCCCACACCACGAAGCAGAAAGAACACGCATGACCCGCACCAAACCCCTTTTCCCCGCGCTCTCGGCACTCGTTGCCGGGGCACTCTTGCTGAGCGGCTGCTCGGCAAGCACCGACGACACCGCCAAGGCTGACGACACCACGACGACCGAAGCCCAGGGCTTTCCCGTCACCCTCAAGAACGTCTACGGTGAGGTCACGATCGACGAGAAACCAGAGCGCGTCGCAACGCTCGGCTACGCCGACGTCGCACTCGCGAGCGCCCTCGGGGCGAACGTTGTCGTGGCCCCCGAGTCGTTCACGAGCATCGCCGGGGCTGGCGACGAGAAAAACCTGCCCTACATCGATCCGCTCGGCGACGACACCACCTGGGTCAACCCGATGAACATCAACGTCGAGCAGGTCGCACAGGCGAAGCCCGACGTCATTCTCGCGACGGCCGCCTTCACGGTCGACGAGAAGCTCTACGAGCAGCTCAGCGACATCGCGCCCGTCGTGACCTACAGCGAGGCGCTCTACTCGGCAACGAGCGAGGAATCGGCTCTGCGCGTCGGCGAAGCGCTCGGCGACACCGAGGGTGCGCAGAAGCTCATCGACGCGGCCGACAAGGCCATCGAAGACATCACCGAAGAGCTGCCCGGCCTCGAGGGCGGAACCTTCTTGTACGGCCAGGCGCGCGACGGCGTCGTCGTCATGCTCGTCGAAGAGGCCAACGTGACCGCTCGCTTCATGCAGCGCCTCGGTCTCGTCTCGCTGCCGGCCGTCACCGACCTCGGCGGGCAGGGCTCGGTGCCCGGCTCAATCGACGTGAGCTTCGAGCAAGCGCCGCTCTTCAACGACGCCGGCGCGCTCTTCATGACCTTCCAGTCAGATGCGCTGCAAGAGAAGTTCGAGAAAGATCCCATCGTTTCGGCCCAGCCCATCATGAGCGAGCGCTACGTGCCCGTCGGGCTTGAAGCCGCGACCGCACTGCAAGACCCGAACGTGACCTCGGTGCCGTGGCTGCTCGACGAGCTTCGCCCCGGCCTCGAACTCATCTCGGCCAAGTGATCCCCTCGCTCCGGGAAGGTGGGCGCTCAGCTGCACCGCACGCACTTCGCCTTCTCGGGGCGGGGCTCACCCTCGCGGCGCTCGTCGTCGCACTCGGCATCGTGAGCGTGCTCGTCGGCTCCCGCCCCATCACCCCCGCCGAGTTCGGCGAGCTGGTGTCGGGCACCGCGAGCGACGACCTCACGCTGCTCGTGTGGCAGGTGCGCGTGCCCCGCACGCTCGCCGCCATACTCGTCGGGTCGGCGCTCGGAGCCGCGGGCGCCCTCATGCAGGGCATGACCCGCAACCCGCTCGCCGACCCGGGCCTTCTGGGAGTGAGCGCCGGCTCGGCCTTCGCGGTCGTCTTAGCGATGAGTTTCTGGGGCGTGACCTCGGCGACCGGCATCGCGACGGCAGCGGTCGTGGGCGCGGCAATCGTGACCGCGATCGTGCTCGGCCTCGGCCTCAGGGGCCGGGCCCAGGGTTCGCAGCTCATTCTCGCCGGAGTCGCCTTCAGCATGACCATCGCGGGCGTGCAGTCGGCCATGACTCTCATCAACCCCAGGCTGCTCGACGCCATGCGGGCTTGGTCGGCCGGCTCGCTCGCGAGCCCCAATCAGGCGGTCATCGCCCAGAGCCTCCCGGTGCTCGGCCTCGGCATCGTCATCGCCCTCATGCTTGCGAGGCCCCTCGGCGCCCTCGCGCTCGGCGACGAACTCGCGAGCAGCCTTGGCACCCACCCCATGCTCACCCGCGCGGGAACCGGCGTTGCGACCGCCCTACTCGTGGGCGGGGCCACCGCGATCGCCGGCCCCATCGGCTTCGTTGGCCTCATGGTGCCGCACCTCGTGCGCCCCTTCACCGGGCCGAACACCACGCGCGTACTGCTCATGAGCGTGCTCGCGGGCCCCGTGCTCGTGCTCGCCGCCGACACCCTCGCCCGCGTCGTGCTGTGGCCGGGCGAGCTGCCGGTCGGCGTCGTTGCCGCCGCGATCGGCGCCCCCGTACTGCTCATCTTGCTCAGGAAGAAACGATGAAGCCCCGCACCCAGAACACCCCGATACTGCGGTGGATCATCGCCAGCGCCCTCCTGGTCGCCATTCTTCTCGCGGCCCTCGCCGCGGGCGATCTCGCGCTCACCCCCGCCGAGGTGTGGTCTGGCATCACCGGCAAGGGCAGCGAGTTTACGCAGACCGTCGTGCGCAACTGGCGCATGCCCCGCGCGCTCACCGCCATCGCCTTTGGCGCGGCGCTCGGCGCTGCCGGAGCAATCTTTCAGTCGCTCACCCGAAACCCCCTCGGAAGCCCCGACGTCGTCGGCTTCAACACCGGCGCCTTCACGGGCGTGCTCATCCTGCTCGCGCTCGTGCCCGCCCCCACCTTCGCCGCGCTCGCCACCTCGTCGCTCGCGGGAGGGCTCGTCACCGCGGCCATCGTGCTCGCCCTCACGAGCGGCAGCCTCTCGGGCCGCAACTTCTTGCTCACCGGCATCGCGGTCGGCGCGATCCTCGGTGCCCTCAACACCTGGCTGCTCTACAAAACCGACACCGCGACGGCAACCACCGGCTCGATCTGGGCCGCCGGAACCCTCGACAACGTGCGTTGGTCGCAGGCCACCCCGGCCCTCATCGTGCTCGCCATCACCGGCATCATCACGGCGGTGCTCAGCTCGAAGCTGCGCATTCTCACCCTCGGCGACGACCTCGCCACCGCCCTCGGCATGCGCGTGCGCCTCACGAAGGGCGCCCTCATCGGCTGCGCCGTGCTACTCACCGCCATCACCACCGCGGTCGCCGGCCCCATTCTGTTCGTCGCCCTCGCCGCACCCCACCTCGCCCGAACGCTGCTGCCGCGCCAGGCGCCCATCGCGGCGGCCGCCCTCGTCGGAGCGCTCCTCTTGAGCGCCGCCGACTGGGTCGCGGCCCACGCCTTCGCGCCAACCCAGATCCCGGTCGGCGCCGTGACCGTGACGCTCGGCGGCGCCTACCTGACGCTGTCGCTGCTGCGCCGCGAGGGGCGGGGCGCGGGGCGATAGCGCTGCGGCGGGTGCGGGGCGGCCGGTTGCCGGGTGGCCGGGCGCTGCTCCGGGCGAAATGGTGCCGCTAACGGGTGGCGAGTGGGCTGAGGCTGGCGGATCCGCCGCTGAAACCGGATACGGCATCTACTTGACGAAAAGCAGGGTGTTTCGGCGATAACACCCTGCTTTTCGTCAAGTAGACCGCAAACGGGCAGGAAACGGCCCGAGCGCGCGTCGAGCGCAGCCGAGCGCGAGCCGGACGCGAGCCGAGCGCGAGCGGGGGGGGCGGGGGGCGCAGCCCGAAGCACCGCGCCCCCGCTCAGCCACCCAAAAGGTCGAAGAGCTTCAGCGCGAGCGAGATCTCGAGGCCGTTCGTGCGCTTGGCGCCGCGCTCCTGCTCAAAGCGGGCGACGCGCTGCCGCACGGTGTTGCGGTGCAGGCCGAGCAGTTCGGCGGTGCGCGACGAGTTCTCGCCCGTGGCGTAGAAGGTGGCGAGGGTTTCGCGCAGGGCCGCCGTGGCCTCGCCCTCGGTTGCGACCTGGCCGAGCACCTCCTTGGTCCAGGTGAGAGCGCTCTGGGTGTCGTGCATGATGAGCGAGAGAAAGCCCACGTCGGGGTCGGTGAACGAGACCAGGCGGGCCTCGCGGTAGCGTTGGGCACCGAGGGCGACGTGGCGGGCCTTCGCCGCCTGCTCATGGCTGCGCTTAAACCCCTCGATACCGTTCGCCGAGCCGCCGATCGCAAAGCGAATGTTGCGGGCCTCGTCTGAGTCGGCGAACTCAGCGAGCCGCCGCAAGAGGCTCGGCGTGAGCTCAGGGTCGGGAAGCGCAACCCACGCCCAGGCAGTTGAGCGGTCAGAGGCCGTGATGAGCGGCGGCTTGGTCGAGTGCACGAGCGACGCAATGCGTCGCAGGAGTTGGTCGATGCGCTGCTGGTCTTCGGTGTCGGGGGTCTCGAACTCGAGCCACGCGATGATCGCGAGGTGCTGCTGCTCGAGCGAGTAGCGGGTCTTTGCCTCGAAGCCAGCCGCCGATGCTGGTTCGCCTCGCAGAACCTTGAGCACGGCGGCGGCGTTCGTGACCGCCCTCGCCGTCCACCACTTCTGCTGTTCGACGACGTGCACCTCAACGACATACTGCAAAATCCAGTCGAAATAGTTGTGCACGACGTCGGTCACGAGACGCACAATGTTCATCTGCATCTCTTTGTCTTCAAGCTGCAGCTGGTCGACCGCGTCGATGCCCCGCCTCACGCACATCGACTGGCCGAGGTAGTACGCGCGGGTCAGCGAACCGAGCGGAACGTCACGCTGCGCGAGCCGCACCGCATACTCGACCGCGCCCGTGTTCGGCTGCATCGAGTCGACGCCGATGTCGTTCGTGAGAATGTGGCCGAGGGTCCAAACGTTCCCATCGATGCTGGCGTGCAGCATCTCGATGAGTTGCGGGTCTTGGTCGAGCCCCGCAACCCGTTCAGAAAGGAGCTCGGTCATCTCGTCAACAATGCGCGGCCCCATCTCTTGCAGGTTGCGGCCTGCCTGCGCGACCAACTCCCGCATGTGCAGATCACCCATCGTCGCCCCCACTACCGGCATGGCTCGTGCACCTCGGTGTGCACGGCGCTTCGGTGCTGCAAAAACTGCAGCGCTCGCTGAGCTGAATTATACCCGCCCATGCCGTGAATCCCGGGCCCGGGAGGGGTCGCGGCCGAGCACAAATACACCCCTGGGATGCCTGTGTCGTAAGGGTGTGCGCTGAGGCGCGGCCCGAGCAGAAACTGCAGGGGCGACTTCGCGCCGGTGAGAATATCGCCGCCGAGAAAGTTCTCGTTCTCGGCCTCACTCTCGGCCGTCGTGCGCGAACTGAGCGCGACGATGCGCTCACGAAACCCCGGCGCAAAGCGCTCGATCTGGGCGATGATCGCCTCGGTCGCGTCGCCGGAGTAGCCCGCGGGAACGTGCGCGTAGGCATAGATGGGCACGATCGATCCGCTCGCTCGCGTCGGGTCGGCGGCCGCCTGCTGGCCGACGAGCACGAAGGGGCGAGCGGGCATGCGCCCCGCTCCGACCTCGCGTTCGGTCGCGACGATTTCTTCGGCGGATCCGCCGAGGTGCACCGTTCCCGCCTGCGAGACGCGCTCGTCGAGCCAGGGCACGCCGCCGTCGACCGCGAAGTCGACTTTGAACGCGGCGGGGCCCGGTTTGAAGCGGCGAAAGGCAGCCCGGGCTCGCGCCGGCTGCTGCTCGGCGAGAATGCCCGCGGTGATTCGGGGGTGCACGTCAAGCATCGTGATGTCACGGGGCGGCAGCTCGTAAAGGCGGTTCACCCGCTGCCCCGTCTCGAAGCGCACACCCATGCCGCGAAGCATCTCGATGTGGGCGTCGGTGAAGCGGCCGGTGCCGCCCTCGATCACGGGCCAGCCAACCGCGTGGCCGGCGATGATGATGCCCGCTCCGATGCCCGTCACGAGCGGCTGCGTGAGCGGCTGACAAGCGTGAGCGGCAACGCCCATGAAAAGGGCCCGAGCTCGCTCGTCGCGAAAGAGCTTACCCACGAGCGATGGTGGCGGGCCTGCGACGAGCCCCATGCGGGCGAGCAGGAGCGGGTGCCGTGGCACCCTCAGCATGGGCGACATGATGACGCCAGAGAGCCGGTCAAACGCCCGGGCCGATGGACCGAAGGCCCCCGCCCAGCGGGCGCCGTCACGGCCGAGCCCCGCCGCGGTCTCATCGACCGAGGTGTGCAAGAAACCCGGCTCGGCGCCGTCGAGCGGGTGAGCCGCATCGATCGGCGCCCGCGCCCAGCGCACCCCCATCGCCTCGAGATCGAGGGTCTTGAAGAAGGGCGAGCCGGGCGCCATGGGGTGCACGGCAGCGCAGTGGTCTTGCACGAGACCCGAGATGGGCGACTCGGTCGAGCGGGCACCGCCGCCGAGCTGCTCGGCAGCCTCGACGACGGTGACCTGAACGCCAGCGCGGGCGAGCACGGTCGCGGCGGCGAGCCCGTTCGGTCCGCTGCCAACAACGACCGCTGTGGTCATCGCTTCACTCCCTCCGTGAGCGCTTCTTCAGCCTCGGCCACGACGTTCACGAGGTCGGTATTCGCGACGTCAATGCCGCCGGTGCCGTCGGTGAGCGGCGGCTCGGCGTCAGGGCCGATGATATCGGTTGCGGTGAAGCGCAACTTGTCGAAGTCTGGCGAACGCCAGGTGACGGTGAGGGGCAACGGGCCGTCGGGAAGCCAGGGCTGCGCCTGCGCGGCATCCTTCACCTGCCAGCGGCCCCGCTCAACAACGCCGAGGGCCGCGTCGATGAGCTTGTACTCCTGATAGCCGTGCCAGAGCGGCTCAGACTCAGCCCAGGCGACAATGAACTCGCCGGGCTCGAAGTGGGCTTGCTCCTGAATCGCCGCGATGAGCTCTTCGTCGTGAAAGTGTCCCTCGCCGAAGTTGAAGCCGATCATCGCGTTGCAGGCGAACTCGCCCTCGCGCACCCGGCGGTGGTCGATGTCGGGCACGTTTTGCAGCATGATCGAGAAGAGCCCGCGACCCTGCGTGTGTAGCGCGCGCCATGCGAGCGACACCTCGAGAAAGGTCTCGGCCTGCTTGTACGGCAGCCCCATTGCCTGGAACTGGTCGATCTGATCGAGGGTCGGGCGGTATACCCGGTGCAGTTTCTTCTCGGCATCGGGGTGAATCGCCCAGAGTCCCGTCGCCCAGTTGCCGCCGTACTGTCTAAGCGCCGCAAGAAACGATACCTTGTCGGGTCGAATGCTCCCGAAGATCACGAAGAAGACGGGCACGGCGATGACCGAAAACGGCATCCACGGCTGTGACATGTCGAACACGCTGAAACCGGCCGAGTTCGGGTAGCCGATGAAAAAGACCACGGCACAGATGGCGAAGAGGAGGTTCCACTCGAGTGGCACCGCAATCGGGAAGGTCGAGATGATGAAGAGGCAGAACCCGACCATGAGCAGCGTCGCAAGCGTCACGGTGACCTGGCCGCCGAATGCCTGACCGACGACAAAGAGCATGGTGAGTGGCGCTGCGATCTCGACGATTGTACCGAGCACGTGTGCAAAGAAGTGCGCGATGGGGCCGGGAAGCAGGTTGTCGTTGTCGTAATCCTGGTAGGCCTTCTTCTTGAGCCAGCGTGGCGGCCAGAAGGGCGTGTTGCTGAGCATCGGTGGAATCACCGGGCTGAAGTGCCGGTTGAGCTTCGAGAAGCCCGCGCCTACCCACACCGTCACGAGGAAGATTTTGAGCGCGATCACCATGTCGGTCACCTCGAACAGGTTGGGGAACACGATGAAGCACACGACGGGCAGCAGGTACTGCTCAGAACGTGCCGCGAGGAAGATAATCTTGTCGCGCATGCCGATGAGGCACAGGAAGATGACGGCGCTGATGAGCGGGGTGGTCTGAATGAGCATGAAGCTCTCGGCATTGTTCGCAAGCCACGACGGTACCCCGTTCGCTGGGTCGGTGAGCAACGCCTGAAAGCGAGCGAGCGCCGGCAGGTCTGCCGCCGTCTGCCCAGGCGAGAGCAGAGCGAGACCCATCGAGAAGAGGAACCCCCAGTACAGAAACACGTCGAAGATCGTGCGCCGGTTGCCGCCGCGCCACGGGATCCACTTATACGGGCTCAGCTTGATCGTGCCTGGTCGTGACCAGAACAGAATGCCGCCCGTGTAGGGGCCAAATTTGCCGGCGAGCGGGCCCCAGGACCCCGCCACCCCAATCGCGTCGAGCAGCATCGCCATGACAAGGTACTTCTGGTACACGATCGGGTTGGTCCACCACGAAGCCACATCGAGGGGGTTCAGTCCCGAGGTGAGCGTGATTACGAGAGCACCGCCAAGCAGCCACCCGCCAAAGAGCTTCACGAGGTACATGACCGAGATCTTGCGCGCCGCACCAAAACCCCACTCACCCCACTCCTTCGACACAAACTTGATGCGCTCTTGAAACGTGCTGCGCAAAAACTCATCGGGCTCGATATTCGGAAGCCTCGGTTGGTGATATCCCATGACAACTCCTTTGGTGACAGGTGTATGAATGCTGAACGAAAATGGGCATGCGGCGGCCAAGGCACCGCAAGTGAGGCCGACACCCCGCGTTCGCTTCGGGGCGGCCTAGAAAAACCGTGGCGCGTCGCGCTACACGCCGACTCCGGCGGTCGCGGCGGCGCTCTCGCTCACCGCGGCGGCGTTGTGTGGGGCGCCCACGTCGTTCGCCGACCCAATCGGCACTGTCTGCCGCCTGAGTTCTGGCTTATCGACCTTGCCGACGGGGTTTCTCGGCAGGTCGCTCACGACCTCGAGCCTCGCGGGCACCTTGATTTTCATGAGGCCAGCCGAGCAGTGGGCAAGCAACTCGGCAGCGGTCGCCTCGCTGCCGGACTGCGTGACGACGTAGGCAACGGGAACCTCACCCAACGTTGGGTGTGGTGCGCCGACGACGGCCGATTCGAGCACTGCCTGGTGAGTCGCGAGATGCGCCTCGATCTCTTTCGGGTAAATGTTCTCGCCGCCACGAATGATCATGTCTTTGATGCGGTCGACGATGCTCAGATAACCGTCTTCGTCGAGCACGCCGACGTCGCCCGTGCGCAGCCAGCCGTCAACGACGGTCTCGGCGGTCGCCTCTGGCCTGCCGAGGTAACCGCGCATGACCGTGGCGCCCTTGATGCGCACCTCGCCGCGCTCACCCACCGCAACCTCGGCTCCATGCTCATCGGTGAGCTTGAGCTCCTGGCCCACCACCACGGGCCCCACGGTTCCGAGCTTCTGTGGCCCGCGCAGGGGGTTGCCCGCCGAAACACAGGTCGCCTCGGTGAGGCCGTAGCCCTCGATGATGAGCAGCCCGAAACGTTCGGCACACAACTGCAGCAGCTCGCGAGACACCGGAGCCGCCCCGCAAATCACGAAGCGGATCGAGCTGAAGTCGGTACTCACGTCGCTCGGCAACTGCACGAGCCGCGCGAGAATCGCGGGCACGACCGAGAAGTACGTCGGCCGGTGCTTCTCGATCGCCTCAAGGAAGGCGACCGGCGCAAACCGCCTCAAGATGATCGTCGATCCGCCAACCGACATGGGTGCCAGCCAGCTCACGCAAATCGCGTTGACGTGAAAGAAGGGCAGCACGACGAGCGCGCGCTCTTCGGCGGTCATCTCGGCGTGAGCGGCCATGCCGCGCGCCATCGCGTCAAGGTTGGCGTGGTCGAGCATGACGCCCTTCGGCTGGCCCGTCGATCCGCTCGTGTAAATGAGCAGCGCGATGCTCTCGGGGTCGATCTCTATAGTCCCGGCGTCACCCGATCGCTCGGTGCGCATCGCGGCAACGTCGAGCACCGGCACGGCCGAACCCGGCGCGGTGAGGCCCGGCAGCCGGTCGAGAATGCTGCGCTCGGTGAGCAGCAGCTTCGCCGCCGAATCTTCGAGCTGGTAGCTCAGCTCTCGCTCGGTGAACGTCGGGTTGATCGGGGTCGCGGTGACCCCCGCGATCCACGCCCCGAGCATGCCGATGACAAGCTCGATGCTGTTCTCGAGCATGATGCCGAGCACCTCGCCCTCGGCCACCCCGAGCTCAGCGAGCTGCTCGGCAAAGGCGAGCGCCAAGTCTTCGACCTCGGCGTAGCTCAGTATGCGATCTTCGTCTCCGAGGCAGTCGTTTCGTGTGCCCGCGGCGGGCGACTCCCAAAGCAAATGTGTCAGCGTCATTGCCGTCCCTTCTGAGCCGATCGCCAGTGATCAGCTTCCCAATGGCATTGCCCCATGGTACGAGCAGTGGGCCGCGCGGTTCAGGGACGTTGTTGGCCCAGTTCGCGTATTGGGGTGTGCAGTTTGCACCCCGCCGCGCTATTCTCAAACTCACCACCCGCCAAAGGAGCCCCTCATGCCGCCAAGCACCGCCGAAATCTGGTCGTTCGTTCACGACGAGCGCGGCAGGCTCGCTGACGATCTCGCGCACCTCACCGACGACCAGTGGGCCACCCCCTCGCTCTGCGCCGGGTGGAGCGTGCACGACGTTCTCGCCCACCTCGTCGACACCGCTCACACGGGCAAGCTCGCCTTCGTGGGCAGCATGATCGCGAGCGGCGGCAACTTCGATCGTGCCAACGAGCGGGGCGTGAAGCGGCACCAGGGTGCGACGGGCGCGCACACGCTCGAGGCCTTTCGCGCGGCTCGCACCCTCACGAAGTCGCCGCCCGCAAGCCCAAGTACCCGACTCGTCGAGGCCATCGCGCACGGCGAAGACATTCGGCGCCCCCTCGGCATCTCGCACGAGTACGAGGCCTGGGCAATACACGACGCCATCGACTCCCTCGTGCGCACGCCGGCCTCGTTTGGCGGCTGCCGCGAGCTGGCGACGCGGGTGCGTCTCGTGACCAATGGCGGCGGATCATCCTGGGGTGAAGGCCCCGAGGTGACGGCGAGCGCCCTCGACCTGCTGCTCACGGCGACGGGTCGCGAGGTCGGCGAGGGCAGGCTCTCAGGCCCGGGCGTCGCGCTCGTTAGCGAGCATCTCGCGCGCTGAGGCGGTTGAAGAGGGTCGCCTCTGGCGCCGCGTCCTGCGTTGCCTCTCGCGCCGCCTCGCGAATCTCGTCGAGCGTCGAAGCGGTCATCGCTCCGGCAAACCCCATGCGCTCGGCCAGCGCTTCGCCACCTTCGGCCAACTGACCCGCGATGACCGCGCAGGCGACCCCGATCCCCCGGCTCGCGCGCAGCACCCCAGCAACGACCTTGCCGCTTTCAGACTGCCCGTCGAAACGCCCCTCGCCGGTGAGCACGAGGTCGGCCCCTCGCGCCGCTTCTTCGAAGCCGACGAGCCCGAGCAGCGAGTCGATGCCGCTCACGAGTTCTGCCCCGCACGCGGCCCAAAGGGCACCCGAAAGCCCCCCGCCGGCGCCGGTGTATGCAACCCCGATCGGGCTCCTCGGAAGCGTCTCGGCATACCCGCGCAACCGCTCCGTCACCCCGTCAATCTCTCCCGGCAGCACGCCCTTCTGCGGCCCGAACACCTCAGCCGCCTGCTCGTAGGGAGTCTCGACGTCGGTGAGCACGGCGATGGTGGCGCCGGCATGCCTGGCCCCCTCGCCGCTTGCCACGGGCCCGAAGCCCGCCTCGCTCAGGGCCTCGATCGCTCCGCGCCCGCCGTCACTCGTTGAGCTGCCGCCAACCGCGACCGTCACCGAGCGGCACCCGGCACGCAGCGCATGGGCGATCTGCAGGCCCGTCCCGCGGGTCGAAGCGCGCAGAGCATCGAAGCCCTCGAGCTTCGCAAACTGGATACCGCTCGCGACCGCCATCTCGACGTAGGCGTGGTCGCCCACCCGTAAATAGTGCGCGGTCAGCGGGTCACCCATGGGGTCAACCGTGCTCGTCTCGACGTACTCGCCGCCGAGCACCGCGTGGATCGTCGCAATCGTCCCCTCACCCCCGTCAGCGATCGGCAGGCAGATCGCGCTGCCGCCCGCCGCGCGCACCCCGTCGCGCATTGCCTCGGCGACCTCGGCCGCCGTGTGCGTTCCCTTAAACGAGTCGGGCGCGCACACCACGATCGCCGCCCTGCCTGCCTGCTCCGTCACACTGGCCTCCTGCGCCGCTTCGTCCGGGCCGCGCGTCGGCCCCTTCACCTATTACAGCAACAAACCGTGCCCGCTGGGTGGGTTTTACGGGCGTACAGCGTAATGCTTCTTCGCTCTGGCCCGTTCTCGGGCGGTTCTCGCCGACCGCCCGTCCCGCTCGCCCGCTCGCCCATTCGCCCGCGCGCCCGCTCGCCCGCTCGCCCGCTCGCCCGCTCGCCCGTCGAAAGGTCAAAAAGTGTCGATTTTCGCTCGATTTTCGACACTTTTTGACCTTTCGATGAGGGGGGGCACGAGGGTAAGTGGGCGGTCGAGCACGCGCAGTGCCACGTTAGGCCTCGTGCAATGCCACCTCACGCAGCGAGTGCAGGAACGACGATTCGTGGCGTTCAATATGCTCGAGAATGAGCCGCTGGGCGTCGAGAGCGTTACGGCCCACGACCGCGTCGTGAATCGCCTGATGCTCATACACCGTCGCGGCGACCTCGGCCGCCTGAGAGGCGTCATGACGCTGCAACTGCAAGAGCGCGTAGGCCGTCTGATTGCCGCTCTGCTCGTAAAACTTGTCGATGCCGGGACTACCGATCAGGGCAATGATGCTCGCGTGGAAGCCCACGTCGGCGCGAGCGAGCTCAGGGCTCAAGAGGCCGCCAGCCGCGGCATCACGAATGCCCTCCATCGCCACCGTGACCCTCGCGAGCTGCTCTTCTGAGGCGACCGACACGAACCTCGCGCCCTCGAGCTCGAGCACGCGCCGAATTCGGTACAGGTCGTGCACGTCGGCCATGGTGAATACCTTCACGTGTGCGCCCTGGTTGTGCTTGTGAACCACAAGGCCCTCGCTCGCGAGCAGCAGGAGCGCCTCGCGCACGGTGCGTCTCGAGACCTCAAAAAATTGCGCCAGCGCTATCTCACGAAGCGGTGTGCCACTTGAGAGAGAGCCCTCGAATATTTGCGAACGCAGGTCATCTGCGACCGCCACAGCGGTTCTTCCCAATCAACTGCCTTTCAATAACGCTTGCCCGTGGTCAACCTTATGCAAGGGCACCACAAATGTTACACAGTTTCTAGAGAATGATCACCAATTTTATTTGATTTCACCTTCCCTATTGATAATTGGTGATCAATCTCATAATGTAATGCCCCAAGGAACACGTCGGGTTCCGAAACCACTCAACGAGGAGATTCACCGTGCGAAACCGCAGAACCGTGCGAAACCACAGAACCGTGCGAAACCACAGACTTTTGTTTGGTGGCATTGCCGCCATAGCCGCAACGACCCTTGTCGCACTGACCGGGTGCTCGGCAGACAACGACACCGCCAAAGATCCGGCAGCCCCCGCAGAGACCAAGACCGAGGTGGTTGACGAGATTCGGGAGCTCTTGCCGAAGCGCATTCAAGATGCCGGCGTCATCAAGGTTGGCACCGAGGCCTACTACCCGCCGTATGACTACTTCGGTGATGATGAAGAGACCATCGTTGGGCTTGATCCTGATTTGTTGCACGCGCTCGGCGGCATTCTCGGGGTCGAGTTTGCTATCGAGAACATGGCGTTTGACGGGCTCCTCCCGGCGCTCGAGGCGGGACGATTCGACATGGTGTCTGGCGCCCTCGGCACGACCGAAGAACGCATCGCTAAGTATGATTTCGTCACCTACTTCTCAGCGACGCAGGGCATCACGACCGTTGCCGAGAACCCGAAGGGCATCAAGGGTAAAGACAACCTGTGCGGCTTGAATGTTGCGGTGCTCGACGCCTCGTACCAGCTGAGTCTGCTCGAGTCGTTCAACGACAATGAGTGCGCCTCGAACCCCATGAAAATTCAGGCGTTCCAGTCTGACTCAGACGCACTCATGCAGTTGCAGAACGGCCGCGCAGACGCGCACATCGCCCAGTACCCGGTCGCGGTCTACAACGCGACGACGTTTGGTGATGGCAAGAAGTTTGCGGTCGTCAACGATGAAACCTTCGGGGCGCAGCTGCTCGGCAAGATCTTCAGAAAAGATGAGCAGGAACTTCGTGACGCTGTTCAGGCCGCGATGAACGAGCTCATTCGTTCAGGAGCCTACGGCGACATTCTTGAAGAGCACGGCCTCGCGCTCGGCGCGGTCGAAACCTCAGAGATCAACGTGGTGGCTGAATAATCATGACCGCCGAAACTTCGTCGCCACGGCGCAGCGAACCGTTTGCCAATGCCGGCTCAATGACGGGCCCCATCAACGCGGTGCCCGTTCGCAAGCCAGGCCAGATCATCGCGGGAACCATTATCGCTGTCGTGGTCGGCTGGCTTGTCTTCACCGTCGCAACCAACCCCAACTTCAACTGGGGCATTGTGGCCAAGAACCTCACCGCCCCGAGCATTCTGCGCGGGCTCGCTACTACCAGCACCCTGACGGTTCTCGCGATGCTCATCGGCATCGTCCTCGGCATGCTGCTGGCCGTCGCGAGGCTCTCAAAGAACTCCGTGTTGCGCAGCGTCTCGCTCGCATACATTTGGCTCTTTCGCGGCACGCCGCTGCTCGTGCAATTGCTGCTCTGGTTCAACCTCGCCCTCTTCTTTCCACGAATCGGCTTCGGTGACTTCTCGGTCGACACCAATGCACTCATCACGGCGTTTGTTGCCGCGCTTCTTGGCCTCGGTCTCAATGAGGGCGCGTACATGGCCGAGATCATGCGCAGTGGCATTCAAGCGGTTGACGCGGGCCAGGCCGAAGCCGCCTCTGCCCTCGGCATGCGACGTTCGCTTGTGATGCGGCGCATCATCTTGCCTCAGGCGATGCGGGTCATCATTCCCCCGACCGGCAACAACCTCATCACCATGCTCAAGATGACCTCGCTCGTAACGGTCATCGCGGCCCCCGACCTCCTCAACCGCGCCCAGGCGATCTCGGCCAAAAACTTCTACGTGTTTGAGCTGCTTATCGTCGCGAGCATCTGGTACATGCTGCTCACGACCATCTTTACACTCCTCCAAATGCAGTTGGAGCGCCGCTTCGCGAAGGGAACCGTCGCAACGGGAGCAAAGATGCGCAAACGCATCGTCAAGAATCTTGCCCCCGGAAGGGTAACCAACACCGAACTCATCGAAGCCATCGGCGAACGGAGAACACCATGACCGAGACCATACGTGACGCAAGCATCCCAATGGTGAGAGCACTCAATGTGCACAAGTCGTTCGGCGATCATGAGGTCTTGCGCGGCATCGACTTTGAAGTACCAAAGGGCAGCGTCGTCTCGCTCCTAGGGGCGAGCGGGAGCGGCAAGTCGACCTTTCTTCGCTGCATCAACACTCTGGAGCGCCTCAATGAGGGCCGCATCTGGGTCGACGGCGAGCTCGTCGGTTACCGCGTGCGGGGCGACAAACTGCACGACCTAACCGAGGCAGAGGAGGCCATGCAGCGCCGCAAGACGGGCATGGTATTTCAACGGTTCAATCTTTTTGCGCACATGACAGCCCTCGAAAATATCATCGAGGCGCCGATCCGCGTCTTGCAAAAGTCTCGCGCAGAGGCGATCGAGCACGCGCACCAGCTACTCGAGCGGGTTGGCCTGAGCGATAAATACGGCCACTACCCGGTGCAGCTCTCTGGCGGACAGCAACAACGCGTGGCGATCGCGCGAGCGCTCGCGATGCAGCCCGAGCTCATGCTCTTCGATGAACCAACATCGGCCCTCGATCCCGAGCTCGTGGGCGAAGTGCTCGACGTGATGCGTGAACTCGCCGAAAGTGGCATGACGATGATCGTGGTCACCCACGAGATCGGCTTCGCGCGCGAAGTGTGCGACAAGGTGGCCTTCTTGCACGCGGGCCGCATCGTCGAAGAGGGCGACCCCCAACAGGTACTCGTTCACCCCGAGCACGAGCGCACTCAATCATTTCTCTCAAAGGTCTTATAACCCATGTCTACCCCACCACTCGCACTCTTCACCGACCTCACCGACCTCTCGATCGAACCCGCCAAACGCATTCTTGCCGAGCACGGGTTTCGCAGCGAGGTGCTCGAGGTCGACGCGTCGGGCGTCGTTGCTACCCACCAGCGTGAGGCGGTCGCACTCATTGTCGGGTATCGGCAGCTGACCGCCGATCTGCTCGCGCAGTTCGGGAGCCTCGGCATCATTGGCACGACGAGCAACGGTTTCGACATGATCGACCTCGATCACGCCCGCGAACGCGGCATTTGGGTCACGAACGTTGGGCACGCAGCGACCGAAGAAGTCGCGGTTCACACGATGTCGCTGATTCTCGCCGCCGAGCGGCACCTGGGAGCCATGCAGCACATCGCCCGTGAAGGGGGCTGGACCACCGAGGTCACGCTCACCCCTCGGAGGCTCAGCACCCTGACGCTCGGCATCGTTGGTTTTGGCAAAATTGGTCAGGCCGTTGCCGAACTCGCCAAGCCGTTCTTCGCCTCGGTAATCGTGCACGACCCCTCACAAACGGGTGTGCTCGGCGAGGTCACCGCGCTACCACTCGACGAGGTCGTCGCGGGTTCAGACGTACTCTCGCTGCACCTGCCACTCACCGCCGAGACCCACCACATCATCGATGCCAAAGCGCTCGCGAGCATGCGACCCGGCGCGACCCTCGTCAATGTTTCGCGCGGCGAACTCGTTGACGAGACCGCCCTCCTTGAGGCTCTCGATACCGAAAGGCTCTCGGCAGCGTGCTTTGACGTGCTCGACACCGAGCCGCCCAGCCCGCAGCACCCCATGCGCACCCACCCGCGAGTGCTGCTCACGCCCCACGTGGCTTTTCTTTCGAGCGGATCGCTCACGCAGTACGAAGAAACCGCTGCGCTCAGAATCGCCGAGTGGCACGAGAACGGCAGCCCCAGCGAGTGGGTCCTGCGAGGCGCCGAGCACTCACCCATGACCAAGACATTGCACGACGCACACAGTAAGGAACAGTGAACTATGAACGGCACCCCACGCATTGGCGGCGACCTGGCGCTCGAAGCCATCACCGCCCTCGGCGCGACAGCGGTCGTCGGCCTTCCCGGCCAACACGCCCTCGGCCTCTTTGACGCGCTGCGCCGCAGCTCGCTCACCTACCTCAGCTCGCGGGTCGAGAATAACGCCGGTTTCATGGCCGAGGGGCTTGCCCGATCGACCGGAACCGTCGCCCCGCTCCTGCTCTCAACGGGCCCAGGGGCGCTCACCTCGCTCGCGGCGCTCCAAGAGGCCAAGCTCTCGTCGACACCGGTGCTCGCGATCGCCGCTCAGGTTCCGGTCGCAGGGCTTGGCGGTGGCCGCCATGGCTTTCTGCACGAGTTGCCTGAGCAGAGCGCGGCCTTCGCCCAGGTGGTCAAGCACGTTCGAACGGTGCGCACGATCTCGCAGATCGTTCCCGCGATTCACGAGGCCTGGCAGATCGCAGAGTCGGCTCCTGCTGGCCCCGTTCTCGTCGAGATTCCGCAGGACATTCTGCTCGAATCGGCCGATGCGCTTCCCGCTGTCGCCCACCTCACCTCTACTCCTCAGACACCGGCGGTGCCAGCCGAGCTCGTTGCTGCCGCTGCGGCGACCCTGTCGAGCGCCGAGAGGCCCGTCATTTTTGCGGGCGGCGGGGTGAAAACCCCGGCCGCTCGCGAGGCACTGCGTGAACTCGCCGAGCGCCTTGGAGCACCCGTCGCGACCACGTTCGGGGGCAAAAGTGCCTTCGCCTGGGACCACCCGCTGAGCTTACAGAGCTGGATCGAAGACCGTCACACCACCGATGCCCTCGAACAGGCCGACGTCTTACTCGCCGTCGGTACGGGCCTTGGCGAACTCTCAAGCAACTATTTCACGTTGCAACCGGGCGGATCATTCATACACATCGAGGCCGACCTTGGCAAAGTCACCTCAAACCACCCCGGTCTCGGCATTCATGCGGCTGCCGAAGACGCTCTGCCGGCGATCGTTGATCTCGTATCGGTTACCGACAGCGAGGCCAGGCAGGAGCGTGGCGCCCAGTGGGCAGGCTCGGTGCGTGAGCGGGTTCAGCAGCGCATCGACTCGCAGCCCCTGGCCAAGGAGCGGCAACTGCTCGAGGGCTTGCGCGCTGCCGTTGCGAGCGACGTCGACACGTTCTGGGACATGACGGTTCTTGCGTACTGGGCCTGGTCGGCCTGGGACCCTCGCGGGGGTCTCTTCGCATCGGCCCAGGGCGCCGGAGGGCTCGGCTACGGGCTTCCCGCCGCGATGGGCGCAGCACTCGGCATTGAAGTAGCGGGCGACACACGGCCGGTTCTCGCGGTTTCAGGCGACGGCGGTGCCATGTACAGCATCGCTGAGCTCGCGACGCTGGCTCAGCACCAGCTCGATGTCACCTGGCTCATCATCGACGACGGCGGCTACGGCATCTTGCGTGACTACATGGAGGCAGCGTTTGGCGCCTCAACCGCAACCGAACTGAGCCGCCCTAATTTCGTCGAACTCGTTCAGTCCTTCGGCATCGAGGCCGAAATCGTCGAGGTGGCTGACGCCCCGCAAGCGGTCGCCGAATCGCTCGCAGCCAAGGGCCCCCGGGTAATCGTCGTTGAGACGCACCTCGACCTCTTCGCGCCAACCCACCTCGACGCCTAATTCACCCCTTCATAACACCCACCTCACAGGTTTAGGAGAACACCTCATGCCAACGTTCATTGCTTCAGATGAGACCTCGATTTACTACGAAGATTTCGGAGAGGGAACGCCGATCGTCTTTATTTGCTCCGGCAACGCGACCCACTCAATGTGGGAGGAGCAGGTGGCGGGGCTCGCTCCCAAGCACCGCACCATCACCTTCGATTGGCGTGGCACCGGCCTTTCTGGCCGACCTCGCTCGGGATACACCGCAGAACGCGCCGCCGAAGATCTTGCCGAGCTGCTTGAACAGGTGGTTGCCGCTCCCGCCGTACTGGTCGGGCATGGCATGGGCGGGCACCTCGCAATTCTTGTTGCGGCGAAGCACCCCGAGCTTGTGTCGGGCCTCGCCGTTGCAAGTTCAGGCCCCTGGTACGCCGGTGAGCGCGACGGTCTCGTCGGCGGAATGTCGATGGAGTTCATCGAGGGTTCAGTCTCGGGAACCGGCCTCACCTACCCAGATGTCATGGCAAAGATGACCGATACGTACCTCTTCAAGAACCCGGTGAGCGACATCGTGCGCACCGCAACCATCTTGCAGCAGCTCGAATGGCCCCTCTACGTGCTCGACGCGTACGACATCAACATGCGCGATCTCGACCACCGCGCCTACCTCGGTGACATCACCCAGCCAACCGTGATTCTGCACTCAAAGCACGACACGAAGCAGCGTTTCGAGGGCGCGTCGGTGCTCCAGGAGGCGATCCCGAACGCCGAACTCGTGGTCTTTGAAGACAGTGCCCACGCGATTCAGGCCGAAGAGATCGAACTGTTCAACGCCTCGCTCGAACGTCTCGTCGACCGGGCAAACGCGGCGGCGTAGCCGCTTCCCCTTCGTGGGGCCACTTTCGCACGCCGTGTGGTCATTTTCACACACCACGTGGTCAAAAGGTGTCGATTTCCCTCTTTGCCAGGCTGGTTGTGAGTCACTCACCCATCTATTGAAGAGGAGCCCCTGGTTTGTCTATCGTGCCCGG
>NZ_JAHQZR010000014.1 GCF_019049105.1 Leucobacter chinensis | reverse complement strand
TCCGGGCACGATAGACAAACCAGGGGCTCCTCTTCAATAGATGGGTGAGTGACTCACAACCAGCCTGGCAAAGAGGGAGGCGGGGCTTCTTGAGCGACGTCCGACGCCGAAAGGTCAAAAAGTGTCGAAAAAGTGCAACTAATTCGACACTTTTTGACCTTTCGAGGGCGCGGATCGCGGGCGCGTGAGGGCCACACACGCAAAAAGGCGGGGCCCCGACCCGAAAGTCGAGACCCCGCCTCTGCCCTAGCCGCCGGTGCGGCGGCGCGGGTCGTGGTTACTCTGCCGACTCGTGTGAGTCGGTCGCTGCGGTGCCCTCGCCCTTGGCGTAGCGGTCGCGCAGAATCTGGCCGAGGCCCTCGTCAACGTTCGTCCAGTACTGGAAGAAGCGTTCGCGAATCTCGTCGATCGTGATCGCAGCGGCCTGGCCGGCGAGCGTGTTGTGGAACCGCTCCTTCGACTCAGCCGAGAACACGTCACGGTAGAGAATGCCGGGCTGCACGAAGTCACCGTCGTCGGCGCGCAGGGTTGCCGCGGCGCGTACGAGCTCGCCGTCTGACTCCCACGAAGCCTCTACGCCAGCCTGAGCGTCAACAGCCGGGCCGCCTGCCGCACCGAACGAGTTCGGGTGGTAGACGCGCTGCGATGCGGGCGGGAAGTGGTACTGCATGTTGCCCTGGTGCATGTAGTTGTTGGCCTCGGTTGCGTGAGGCTGGTTAACCGGCAGCTGGTTGTAGTTCGTGCCGACGCGGTAACGCTGCGCGTCGGGGTACGAGAATACGCGTGCCATGAGCATCTTGTCTGGTGAGATGCCGGTGCCGGGAACCTGGTTGCCGGGCGAGAACGCTGCCTGCTCGATCTCGGCGAAGAAGTTGACCGGGTTGCGGTTCAGCGTGAACGTACCCACCTTGATGCGGGGGTAGTCAGCCTGAGGCCAGGTCTTCGTGAGGTCGAACGGGTTGAAGCGGTAGGTCTTCGCCTCTTCGTACGGCATGATCTGCACGTAGACGTCCCACGACGGGTAGTCGCCACGCTCGATCGAGTCGAACAGGTCGCGACGGTAGTAGTCGGCGTCGCTGCCCGCGAGGCGCTCGGCTTCGTCGGCCTCCATGAGCTCAACGCCCTGGTGTGAGATGAAATGGTACTTGACCCAGAAGCGTTCGCCGTCGGCATTGATCCACTGGTAGGTGTGTGAACCGTAACCGTTCAGGTGGCGCCACGACTTCGAGAGGCCGCGGTCGCCCATGAGGTACGTGACCTGGTGTGCCGACTCGGGTGAGAGGGTCCAGAAATCCCACTGCATGTCGGCGTCGCGCAGACCTGAGTCGCCGAGGCGCTTCTGCGAGTGAATGAAGTCAGGAAACTTGATGCCGTCGCGAATGAAGAACGTCGGGGTGTTGTTGCCCACGATGTCGAGGTTGCCCTCGGTCGTGTAGAAACGCAGCGAGAAGCCGCGCACGTCGCGCCAGGTGTCAGGTGAACCCTGCTCGCCAGCAACCGACGAGAAGCGAATGAGCGTCTCAGACTTTGCGCCCTTCTGGAACACTGCTGCGCGAGTGTACTGCGACACGTCTTCGGTTACAACGAACTCACCAAAGGCGCCGCCACCCTTCGCGTGCGGGTTACGCTCGGGAACACGCTCGCGGTTGAACGCTGCGAGCTTCTCTACGAGGTAACGGTCGTGCAGAACCGTGGGGCCGTCGTTGCCAACGGTGAGCGAGTGCTCATCGCTTGCGATAGGGGTGCCGGTCTGCGTGGTCGTGATCTTCTGATCAGCCATAATTACCCTTTCTCTGGTGATTCGTCTGTTGCGTCGTAGCAGTCGGGGCACAGGCCCACGAACGTTACTTCGGCTGTGTGGATGTGAAAATTGTGCGTCTCGCTGGGAGTCAGGCATGGCGCGTGGCCAATCGTGCAGGCAACATCTTCGATGCGCCCGCAGCCCTGACAGATGAGGTGATGGTGGTTGTCGCCCACCCGCACCTCGTATCTTGCAGCTGAGCCAGCCGGCTCGATCTTGCGCACGAGCCCCGCGTCGGTGAGCGCCGAGAGCACCACATACATGGTCTGTAGCGTGGTGTCAGGAAGCTCCCGCTGCACAAGCTGGAAAAGCTCGGCAGCATCGAGATGCCCGCCCGGGTGCAGTGCCTCAAGCACGGCACGTCGAGGCGCGGTCGATCGCAGCCCAGCACCCTTCAGCCGCTCGGCGGCACCAAGGTGGAGTTGCTGTGTCATGGCTCAACTTTATCACTCTTTTGAATGATTCAAAAGAAAGGGGAGCCTTACCCACATCGGTTGTGTGGGGTGCGGCGGCCGTGCGCGGATGCGTTGGCCGTGCGCTGGTGCGTTGGTGCGCGGGTGCGCGGGCCGTGCGGGCCGTGCGGCGGCCGGGCGCGCGTGCGCTGGCCGTGCGCTGGGGTGGGTCGGCGTGCTCGCGGGTGGGCCTGGCGCCGGGCCTGGGGCACACACTCGGCTACTGGCGGATCGGCACCCGCCTCTGTGGCCAGGTTTGCACGCCCCAAATCGATCTACTTGACGAAAAGCAGGGTGTTCACCCCTCTCACACCCTGCTTTCCGTCAAACAAACACGAAATCAACAAACACGAGCCGAACGGCGCGCAGAAGACGCGTCAAAAGTGAAGAAGGCGGGTCAAGAAGCGCAGAACGTCGAGCCAGAAAGCGCAGAGCGCTAGCGCCACCCACTAGTAGTGCTCAAACCGCCCCGGAAGCAGCGTCCACGGGTCTTCGCCCAGGTACTCGCACACGGCCTGGTACACGCACCACTCCACGAACATGCGGCGGTGCACCTCGTCGGGCTCGTGCAGGCCCCGAAAGCGCTGAATGGGCGCGCGAAACAGGTAGATCATGTGCTCGCGCGGGCTCACGAGCCAGAACATCGGCTCCTCTGAATGGGTGCCCTCGGGCATCTCGTACGGGGGCAGCGACATGAAGCCGATATTGACATCGTCGAGGTCGTCGGGCAGCTGTTGCCGTAGGTACTGAATCGTTGCGGCGGCCCAGTGCTTGAACGTTTCTACGCGTGAGTGCGGATCGCGCACCCTCGTGCCGGCGAGCGATGAGCGGATCGGCCGGCGCCCGTGGCGGCGCACCGGCGAGGTCGAGTCGCCGGGTTGCGCGGGCGCAGATTGCGCGGCGCCCCGTTGCGCAGCAGGAGCTTGCGCAGCAGGAGCTTGCGCAGCGGAGGCTTGCGCGGGCGCAGCCTGCGGCTGGGGTTTCGGTTTACGACGGCCAAACATCACCCCAAGCTTAGCGAGTATAAACGGTGAACTCTTCAATCAGGCTTGCCGATGCGAGCACCGGGTAGGTCGAGAGCGTGTGCTCGTCGAAGAGCGTCACGCCAAGGGCGAAGGGGGCTTCGCCCTGCACGCTGGTCTCGCCAGCTTTCGCGACCTCTTTCGCAGTGTAGGGCTCGAGGGTCACGGTCGCGTCGCCGACGGTGAAATCGGCCTTCTCGTCACTCGCATTTGTGAGGGTCAACGTGCCGCCAGGCAGCGTGAGCGTCTTCACCGTTTCACCTGCCGAGAAGACACTCGACGGGGTCATCCATGCGAAGTCGTGATCATTGTTATTGTGCAGCAGCGTCATCACGCCACCGACAATGGGCTCCTCGCTCTCGACGATGACTCCGGTCGCCTCTTTCGGGAGCTTCGACAGGCCGAGGTCGGTCACGACTCCGGCTTCGAGCTCAACCTCACCGATGAGCGCGCGCTCCTTACCGGCAGTGAGCGAGAACACCTTGGCTTTGGTGGCTACCTCGGGTGAGAGCAGTCTGGCGAGCGCGGCATCGTGCCCGTCTTCACCCTCTTCGCCGTGTGTATGGTTCTCGTAGGTGCGCACTCCCGAGAAGACAAGCTCGGTTGATGGCGTCAGCTGAGCGTTGACCGTGTCGGCGCCGATGGGGGTGATGTCGGTGATTTGGTGCACGCCGAGGGTCGCGAATACTGGCGATCCGCTCGCCTGCACACGAATGGCGGTGCTGTCGTAGCCGGCACCGAAGCCGCTCAGCGGAACTGTCTTTGTGGTCGCGGGCGGTACGAGCACGCCGGTGGTTCCGACGCCTTCGACGGGGCCCTCTTCGTTAAAGACGCCAATCGTGACGGTTGCGGCGACCGCACCCGGGTTCGAGAGGGTGATGACGCTCGAGATGCCGCGGGCGGTGCTGCCGCCCACGATCCATTGCTCGTTTGTCGCCTCGCCGCAGCTTGAGGCGGCGAGGCCCTTCACTGTTTCGGTGTCGATGCGCTGCTTTTGGGCCGCTCGAAAGTCTTCTGAGCCGGGCACCGTGCGCGAGCTTGGAGGCGTCGCACCAGCGAGTTGCATCGCGAGATCGTTCTTCGCGGTTTCGCCGCCACTCACCTTCGTCTCGGCCTCACCAACCGGGGTGACATCATTGGGCGAGCTGGCATTGAGCCCGAGCACGCCGAATGAGCCCTGGCACACGAACGAGGTGTTCGTGGTGGTAGCGGTGCTCACGGTTTGCGCTGGAACCTCATGCTGCACCGTCGGCAGGTTCGTCTGCCCGGCGAGCATGATGAGCAGCGCGCCGACCGCAGTTACCGCGATTCCGGTGCCGACCTGGGCACTGCCGCGCACCAGTTTGCTTCGCTTACTCATCGCGCGCCTCCCGGTGTGCATCGTTCGTGTTGGTGGTCTCGTCAAGGCCCGTCACTTCTGGGCTCGAGAGGTCGGACGATCCGCCCACGAAAATCGTGTCTTCGTCGGGCAGTTCGTGCTCTTCGCGCACGAGTGCCGGGTCGTCGTTCGGGGTCTCGGGCCCGTCGGCGGCAGAAGCCTCGTCGGCGGGCTCGTCGCGGGCTTCGCCCGTTTCACCGAGCGGATCAGCCCCCATGAGCATCGCGTCAGTGATAATGGGCACCTCGTCGGTCTGGTCTGAGACCTCGTGCGGGGTCGCGTCTTCGAGCACGGTAGCGCTCTCGCCGGTGACAGCCCCCTGCCCGGGCTCAGCGTTCGGCTCGCCCTCGGCCGTTTCTGCCTCACCCGAAGCAGGTTCAGTGCAACCGGCTTCGGCGACGTCAGACGCTGCGGCGTCTGGCTCGGCAGTGCCGAGTTCGGCATCAGCTGTAGCGACCACTCCAGCCTCGGCAGCGGCCGCACCCACGGGGGCCGCGGCGATGCCCGAGTCAGTGAGCGGCGCAAGCTTCTTGGCGGCCTTGCCTCGCGGCTTGCGGCGCTTCTCGGGGCGCAAGCGAACCTCACCAGTTGGTAGCGCGAGCAGGAACATCAGTGCGATCAAGATGAGCTGGGCTGCCCAGAGCATCTTGCCGCTCACGGGACGCTGCTCGGTGGTCTGAATGTCGAGCTCGTCGTCGGCAAGCTTTGCGGTCGCCTGAGCGGCGGCCTCGGCTTCATCGTCGGTTTCGGCAGCGTCGGCAGCGTCGGCAGCACCGTCGCCAGCGGCGTCGGCCGCACCAGCACTCTCAGCAGTCTCTCCGCCATCGGCCGGGGCCGACTCGTTCACGCGCCACAGCAGGCCGTGCGAGGTGTCGCCAACCGGAGAGAGCGCCTCGCTCTGGTCGAGCGCTTCTTGCAGCAGCGAGCGAATCTGCGCTCCGCCAGAGCCCGGCGTATCGCCGAGCAGCACGAAGCGAATATTTGCGGCCTCGAGCTGCTCCTGCAGCTCGGAGGCGCCGAGGCTCGCGAGCGATCCAACGAGTTCTGAGAGCGCCTGCTCTTCAGAGGCCTTCGTGGCGGTGAGTTGCGCGGTGCGTACGCGGTCAAGGGTCAGAGTGTTGCCAGCTCGCAGCTGCGCGCGCAGTTCATCTTCGCCGAGCGGCGTGATGACAAGGGCCTGCTGCGTCGGGTTGATCGCGAACTCCGCGTCGATGACGGCGGGAATCGGTTGCCGGTCGACCGTGAGTGGGCTTTCGGCGCGCACCTGCTGCACCATCGTGGGAAGGCCGAGCAAGATGACACCGACCATGGCAACAATGGCGACTGGCACCTCGGCGCGCAGCAGCGACTTCAGGCCGAAGGAAGCGAACGAGATGAGGCCGAGCCAGTACAGTGCGAGGCCGGCACCGGCCGAGACCGCGACGAGCTCTGAGCCGAGCGGTACGAGCAGGAGGTGCGGGGCAACAATCGCCGTGAGCATACCCAGAATGGTCATGAGGCCCAGCATGATGGTGCGCCTCACCGGGCCGGTGCACGCACCGACCACCGCGAGAATTGCGAGGGGCGCGACGAGGCACATGGAGACGATCCACGGCGAAGCCCAGCTCTCGACGCCGATGAGACTGAGGGCACCGGGCAGGCCCCCGAGGCCAGCCTCAGGAAACCCGAGCAGCATGTCGGCGGGCGCCGCGGCGGTGTGCTGCAACGGGGCCGAGGGGTCTGCGAACATATCGAGGGGGCGGCCCGAGGCGACAGCGCTCAGCATGCGTGGTACACCGAGGGCTAGGGGCACGATCGCGATCGAGCAGAGCTTCGAGGCTCCACGGGGGTAGCAGGCGACTGCGGTAATGAGCAGCACGAGGGCCGCGGGGTACAGTACCGGGCCAGCGGCGAGCACGACCGCGGCGATGAACGAGGCAACACCCGCCCAGCTCCACGACTGCGAGGCACGTGAGCCAGCATAGAGCAACCACGGCAGCGCAATGACGATCACGAGGGTCGTAACACGGCCGGTGATGAGCGCCGAGAGCAGTACGGGTGAGACGCCCCAGGCGATGCCTGCGAGCAGCCTGCCAGCGGCGTGCTCGGTGAGTCGACTCGCCCACATCCAGCCACCGAGGGTGGCCGCGGGCACCGAGGCAATAAGCAGAATGATGACCGCGAGCGAGGGGTTCCAGAAGGTGACCGTGCCCATGAGCGCGAGCACCCAAGCAAAGGGGTCGGCTGGAACCGTATGCGCGAACGAGCCGAGCGACTGAACATTCACTGCCGCGGCGCTCACGGTACTCGACCACAGACCGCCCAGCGACTGGGTCAGCTGGCCGGCTCCTCCGCCGGTCACAAACGACGCCCCAAAGAGCCACCAGGTGAGCAAGGCGCCCACAGCGAGCGCGCTCATCGTGAGGGCGAGGCCACCGGTTTGCACGAAGTGCAGGTCTTCGCGCTGCCTGCCTTGAACGGCAAGAATCGACTCTTTGCGCACCATTCGCACCGATGCGACGGTCTTGCGTTCGGTGCGAAGCGGCCGCACTGCCCCCCACCCTGCAGTGTTGTGCCGCCTGATGCTTGAGCGTGCCCGCCAGATACTGCGGGGGTGGAAAAACACTTGCAGCGCCGCGACAAACTCACCAAGCATGGTGCCGGGGCGCTCGCGAATAAGCGCCCACATCATGCCGAGCACGCCAATAATCGGCAACCCGAGCCACATGAGCGGGGCGAACACCGCGGGCGCGTAGGTGATGCGGCGGTACAGACTCGCTGCCCGTGACTGCCGGTGAGCGCGCCGCAGGACGCCGGCACGGTGGTTGATCTCGGGGCCGGCGATTCCGGTTCGGGCGTAGCGTAGTCTCGCCTCGGGGGCCACGATCACACGGTAGCCCGCGAGCCTCGCGCGCACGCTGAAGTCGAGGCCGTCGTCGTAGATGGGAAGCGCAGGGTCGAAGCCGCCGAGGCGCTGCCACACGTCACGTCGCACGAGCATGCCGACCGGGCCAACCCCCAGAACGTCTTCGTAGTGATCGTACTGCTGCTGATCGAGTTCGTGACGGTCGAGCACCCAGCGGCCACCCGCCCAGGTGAGCCCTTGGCTCAGCTCGATGATGCGTGAGGGGTCATGCCAGTCAACGAGCTTCGGTCCCGCGACAACCGCGGTGCCGCTCGCTTTAACCTTGAGTAGCAGATGTTCGAGAGCCGACGGTTCGGGTGCCGAGTCTTCGGCGAGCAGCCACAGCCACTCTTCTCGGGTGTTCTCGAGCTCTGCGAGGCCGCGCTCGGCTGCGGCAACGGCTTGCCCGAAACTTGCGCGCTCGTTCATCGCGATAACGGCGTCGATGCCCTCACCGCCGACTGAGGCTGCGAGCCCTTCGGGCCCACAGGCGACCACAACGATGCGATCGGGCATGACGGTTTGCGCCTTGAGCGACTGCAGCGTGAGATCAAGCTTCTCACCCTGGTGCTTGGCGACAAGAATCGCGGTTACATTACTTCGCATAACGAGAGCAAGTGTAAACGCCCTCGCTGTGCAACACGCTGAGGCGTGCCGGGCATGGGTGAAGCACTCAGGTTAGGCGCGTTTGCGCAGCTTGCGGCGCTCGCGTTCTGAGAGCCCGCCCCAAATACCAAAGCGCTCGTCATTTTCGAGCGCGTACTCAAGGCACTGAGCACTGACCTCGCACGATTCGCACACGCGCTTGGCTTCCCGAGTTGATCCGCCTTTTTCAGGAAAGAAGGCTTCGGGGTCAGTTTGCGCACACAGCGCGTCGGCCTGCCAGGCGAGAGCGGTGTCTTCGTCTTGGCGGGTCCCTGGAACACCAAGGAAAACGGGGTCTACAAACCAGTTGTTCGGAACCTGCGATGCGGGTTTCTCATTCTCGGTCACTGCCCCTCCTTCCTTACAAAGCGTTTAGGTTACCTCATAATTACACCGTTGTCATTCACTCAAGTCAAGCCAGACATAGTAAAGCCTCAACCACTACTTGAAGGTCAGGACACGCCCTCGACCCTCGAAATGTCGATTTCTGAGCGGCAGCCCACGCTCGCCACGAAGGCCTCGCCAGAGCCCGAAATTTCAATGGCCGCACCCGCCGAGATGTAGAGGGAATGGCCCTTTCTCACGCTTGCGACCTCACGTAGGTCAACCCCGATTCGCTCAACCCGAAGCACCCCCTCGGTCGCGATCATAACGAGCGGGTATGGAGCTTCAAGAGACACCGCGCGCGCCAAATGCATCCCGGGCGCGTCGAGCGGGTCGTGCTCGGCGTCGACGCGCACGCGGTGCAGTTGAAAGTCGGGAATGGGCGGTTGCCAGGTCGTGAGCCCGGGGGCTGGCGTCGCCCCGTAGAAGAGCGGATCGTTCGTGGTCGTCAGGTCGAGAATGCGGCGAAACTCCGGCACGTCAATGTGTTTCTCGGTCAGCCCGGCACGCAGCACGTTGTCAGACGAAGCCATAATCTCTACCCCAACGCCACCGAGGTAGGCGTGCAGCACGCCCGCGTCAAGGTAAAGCGCCTCGCCGGCATTGAGCGTGACGACGTGCATCAGCAGTGAGATGAGCACGCCCGGGTCACCGGGGTGCGTGGTCACGAGCTTGCGCAGCACGTCGCGACGCACACCGTCGAGGTCGAGCGGTACTTCACTCATGACCACTTCGGCGAGCGCTCGAACGGTCTCGACCACGATTTCGTCGCCGGGCAGTAACCAGTCGAGCAGCGCCTCGCGACCGGCCTTGCCGTCGACTCCGAGCCTTGCAGCGCTCTGCACTCGCGCCGCAAACGAGAGCAACAGCTGACTGCCCCTGGCCCCGCAGGTTCCTGAACCCCGAGCGATCGCCGCCGCATCGTTTGCCGCGTCGCCAAGCTCGCGCCAACCACTCAGTGCCTCGATGTGCGAGAGGGCGACGAGCAACTCGGGTTTGTGGTTCGCGTCTTTGTACGAGCGACTAAGGTCATCCAGCGCGATTCCCGCGGCGTTCTCACGCGCAAAGCCTTCCTCAGCCTGACTCTTGCGCGGGTGCACCTGCAACGAGAGCGGAGCCCCGATGCCGAGCACCTTGAGCAGAAAGGGCAGGTGACCACCATCGACGCCGTATACCTCGGGGTTACGCTCAATGAGGTCAATGAGAGTGAGCGGCTCGGCCATGCTGCCAGCAACCTGCGCCGGGTCGACCTCGTGGTCGCCGAGCCACAGCTCTGCCTGCGGTTCACCGGTCGGCTCAGTCGCGAGCACCTCAGGAAGGGCATCGCGAGACCCCCACGCGTAGGTGCGTGGAACGTTCTGAATAAAAATGAGCACGCGGCACTCTCTATCTTTGACTAACTTATCCCTCTGGCGCACCGCTAATGTTTCCCGTGGAACACCGACGTCATGGAGAAGCACACCAACTCGCAATTACACTACATAGCATGGCTGAAATTACCAGAGAGGCGAAACACCACCGCCTCGGCGTGAACGCATACGCAACCGCGACCTTCTTTATCGCGCTCGGCGGCAACGCGTTTCGCAACCTGCTCGGGTTGCAGGGGTACGTCGCGCTCGTGGTCGTGGTGTTTGGCATCGGCATCGCGCTCTTCATCAAACAGCGCCCCGAACGCTTTCGCTGGTACCGTCTCCCAGCCCCCCTTACGCTCTTTCTACTCTTTGCCGCGCTCTCGATTCTCTGGTCGCAGTACCGCCTCGAGTCGCTGCTCGGCGTCACGGCTCAGCTCATTACGACGGCCGTCGCCGTGATACTCGCGCTACTCCTGACGTGGCAGGAAACGCTCAGCACCCTGGCGAGCGCTTTTCGCTATCTGCTCGGCCTCTCGATCGTCTTCGAACTATTCGTGTCACTCTTCATTCGCGAGCCCCTCTTGCCCTGGTGGATCGAGGCTCCCGAGGGAAAGACCCCGAATTTGCTTTACTGGAGCCGTGACCTGCTGTTCGAGGGCGGCCCGATTCAAGGCTTGCTCGGCAGTTCGACGCTGCTCGGCTTCGCGGCGTTGCTCGGCCTCATCGTCTTTGTCATTCAGCTTCGCGCCGGCACTGTGCGCCCCTTTGCGGGCTGGTTCTGGGTCATCGTTGCGCTCGCCACGCTCGTGCTCACGAGGCCCGCAACGGCGCTCATCGCTGGCGGCGTCGTTGTCGTCTCGCTCTTCTTCGCGCTCTGGGCGAGGCGGGCGAAGGCCGACCACCGCATGCCCATGTACTTCATCGGCGCGGCACTGCTCGCGGCCTGCGGCACGCTCGCGATCGTGTTTCGTGACAGCTTCTTCGGCATCTTCGGCAAATCGGGCAGCCTGACGGGCCGCACCGAGACCTGGCAGAAGGTCATCGATCTCGGCTCAGAGCACCCCACCGTCGGATGGGGCTGGGTGAGCTACTGGGCCCCGTGGGTCGAACCGTTTAAGAGCCTCGATGTGCAGGGCGGCATTCCGGTCATGCACGCGCACAACGCGTGGCTCGACGTCTGGTTCCAGCTCGGCTTCATCGGCCTCGCACTCTTCGGTCTGCTCGTGTTCGTCACGACGTGGCGCGTGTGGTTCAGGGCGGTTGACCAGCCGAGGCGCGGCCCCGGCGCTCCCCTGCCCTACGCAACGAGCGCGCTCTGGCCGTTTCTCATCATGATGGCAATGCTCGTGCAGTCGCTCACCGAGAGCCGCATGATCGTCGAGAGCGGGTGGCTCTTGCTCGTGCTCTTCACCGTGAAGACCCGCTTCGACTACGAGGTCCCTTCAAGCCAGGACGACCAGAAGCGCATTCCCTGGCGTGATACACCGATTCCACGCGGCTAGCGGTGAAGCGGTAAAGCTCCAAACACACACCTTTTCGTTCATCTTGCGTCGATACACTGACGAGTAACTTTGCACGTGTCGAAAGGTTTCCTGTGACCACGGTTCTTCAGAACGTCGTTTTCCCGACGATCACCGACCCCGATGTACTGCCCCTCTACGCCGACCCAGAGTCGTGGAGCGAGGTTGACGGGAAACCGCTGAGACTCACCGCCGTCGCGAGCATCGACAACGTGCTCTCGCGCCACAGCGCTCGGGTGCGCGCCGGCAAGCGCGTCTCGTACGCGACCTATTTCAACGCGTTTCCCGCCTCGTACTGGCAGCGCTGGAGCGTCGTCACCGAGGTCACGCTCCAGGTCACCACGAGCGGCCCAGGCACCGTCATGGTGTACCGTTCGAACGCCGCGGGAGCGCTGCAGCAGGTCGCGGCAACAACGGTTTCTGGAGAACAGCAGCGATCCGCATTCGATTTGCCTCTCAACAAGTTCGGCGACGGCGGCTGGTACTGGTTCGACCTCGTCGCTGGTGACGGCGACCTCGTGCTCGAGCACGGCGAGTGGAGCACCGAGGCCGAGCCCACGACGCCCGGCAAGCTCAACATCGGCATGACGACCTACAACAAGCCCGACTATTGCGTGCAGACCCTGCGAGCAATCGAGGGCTCTCCCGCGCTCGTCGAGGCGATCGACCAGGTATTTCTTGTTGACCAGGGAACCCAGAAGGTGCGCGACGAGGCTGGCTATGCCGAGCTGCAGGAGGCGCTCGGTGATAAGCTGCGCGTCATCGAGCAGCCGAACCTCGGCGGCTCGGGCGGCTTCTCGCGCTCGATGGCCGAGACGCTCAAACGCGACGAGTCAGACTTCTTGCTCCTGCTCGACGACGACATTGAGTTCGAGCCAGAGAGCGCGCTGCGCGCCCACCAGTTCGCGCGGTTCAGCCGCACGCCCGTGATCGTGGGCGGCCATATGTTCGACCTCTACGACAAGCCCGTCATGCACGCCTGGGCCGAGATCGTGGGCGACGAGGCCTTCAACTGGGGCCCTTCGTTCCCTGAGCAGCACCGCCACAACTTCCGCAACGCGAACCTGCGCCAAACGCCGTGGATGCACGCGCGCCTCGACGCCGACTACAACGGCTGGTGGATGTGCCTCATCCCGAAGAAGGTCATCGCCGAGCTCGGTCTCTCGATTCCGGTCTTCATCAAGTGGGATGACGCCGAGTACGGGCTGCGCGCGAAGGCCGCCGGCTACCGTACCGTCTCGCTGCCCGGCGTCGCCCTCTGGCACGTCTCGTGGCTCGACAAAGACGACTCGCAAGACTGGGGTGCGTATTTTCACACGCGCAACCGCATCATCGCCGGCCTTTTACACTCGACCAGGCCAAAGAGCGGCCGGCTCCTGCAAAACAGCGGCCGTCAGGACATCAAGAAGCTGCTCAACATGCAGTACTACGCGACGCAGCTCGCGGTCGACGCCCTGCGCGATGTTTTGAAGGGCCCCGAGGTGCTGCACGCAACCATGGCGCAGTCAATGCCCGAGGCACGAAAGCGTGCCGAGGGATTCCCCGAAACACGCGTGTACCGCCCGGGCGACGAAGACACACCGGTGTCGCGAGGCGGCCGCGTGATTCCGACCCTCGACCCCGATCCACAAAGCCCCTCAGGCGCCCAGCTCGCGCTGTACACGCTTAAGAACGTGCCCAAGCACTGGCTGCGCAAAGAGGCAGAAGCCGCGTCGATCGAGCCAGAGCTCGAGTACCCGAAGCGCGAGGCCTTCTGGTGGCGGGTACCGTCGCACCGCAGCGTCATCGTGGGCACGGCCGACGGTGCAGGCAAGATGTGGTACCGACACGACCGCGCAAAATTCAGGCGCCTGCTCAAAGAGAGCCGCGCGCTCACCCGCGAGATCGAAAAGAACTGGGATGCGCTCGCAGAGCAGTACCGAGCAGCCATGCCACGCCTCACCTCGGTCGAAGAGTGGGAGCGCACGTTTACCGGGCGTTCATAGTTCGCAGTAGGCTCTAAGGCATGCAATCTTTCGTGCCCGTGAGCGCTGACCGTTCGGGAATCACCTTTCACTGGGTGCCGGCCTCGCTCTCATCCATCGATATTTGCTTCGATGAGCAGCGTGTCTGGTCTCTCGACGTGCGCGACATCGCGGGCGGCACCGAGCTGCCGTGGCCCGAAGCACTGCACCCGTTCCTCGTCGGCTCGTCGAACCTCACGATCGCGCCCACGGGCGACCCTGAAGCACTCTGGTCGGGCGAGGTCGCCTTTACGAATGACGATGCCCGCGTCGCGATCGTCAATGACACGGGCGTAGGGCTCTCGCTCAACAAGTGGCTGCGACTCGCACCGAACCTCACCGAGATGGGGCAAGACGTGCGTGACGAGATCGTGCGTCGCGCGGCAGTGATCGTCGCCAACCTCACCGATATGGGCCTGAGGCCCTTCGCCGTCGGCGGAACCCTACTGGGCGGCGTACGCGACGGCTCGCTCTTGCCCCACGATGACGACGCCGACGTCGCATACCTCTCGCGCTTTACGACCCCCGCAGAGGTCGCGCGCGAGGGCTACCAGGTGGGCCGCCGCCTCGAGGCCCTCGGCTACACGCTCATGCGCCACAGCGCGACCCACATGCAGTTGCACTTCGCGACCGACTCGGGCGTCGACTACTACATTGATGTCTTCGCCGCATTCTTCACCGACGACGGCAACATCAACCAACCATTTCACGTTCGCGGTCCCATGCAAGAGGCCGACATGCTGCCCTTTGGAACAGTCACGATCGGCGGAACCACTTTTCCTGCGCCCCGCGTGCCCGAAGTATGGCTCGAGATCAACTATGACGCTGACTGGCGCACCCCGATTCCCGGCTTCGCCATCGAAACCCCCGAGCCCACGCGCCGCCGCTTTCAGAACTGGTTCGGCTCGTTCAACTTTGGCCGTCACTTCTGGAACGGCTGGTACGGCAGTCCCGATGCCTACGCGCCGTGGGAGCCGGGAGCCGAGTGGATCACCGACCCTGCCCGCTCACTCCAAGCGCCCCAGCTCGTAGAGCTCGGAGCCGGCGGCGGATCGCTCACGCGGCGCCTCGCCTCGCCAACCCGCGAGGTCATCGCCACCGACTATGCCCGCGAGCCGCTCACTCACCTCAAGCGGCTCTCAAAACAAGCCAACGTGCGCGCCGCCCACGTCAACCTGTACCGCATCACGTCGCTCGCGGCGCCCGCCGAAAACGGCGTCACTGGCCCGTTCGACCTCGTCGCCCACCACGTCTTCGAGCAGGTCACCGAGCACGCTCGCCCCAACATGTACCGGCTCGCCCGCATGGCCCTGAACTCTGGCGGAACGGCAGTCGGCACCTTCTTCACCCGCCACGCAGCCGACCTCGCGCCCGACAACCCCACCACCTGGCACCTCACCCCCGAGCAGCTGCGAGCCGAGGCCGCAGCCTTCGGGCTCGAGGCGCGCGTGCAACCGCTCGCGGTGCCCGCGCAGCCACTCGCGACGGCCACGGGCGCGACCAACCGGGCCGACTCGGCTGGCTCGGGGTTCTCGGAGGCTGCGCGATCCGCCGCCGTCGAACGACGCCCCTTTGGCGTAACCTTCACGCTCGCACCCCCGCACGCTTCGCCCTCGACCCAAGGAGCCACCATGTCTTCGCCACTCTCACGTCTCTTTCGCGCCGTCGACCCCCGGTTCACACGCCGCAAAGTACGCGAGCTGAATCAGCAAGTACAACAGCTGCAGTCTGAGCTCGACGAGTACCGCGGCCACAGCTCGAAGCTCGCCGAGCTGCTCGACCTTGCCGAGAACCAGCTGAGCCCTGAAGCACGCGGCTCGGCTAGCTCAGACCAAGCGACCGACTAGCCGCTCACGTCGGGCGCGCTACACTCGGGCCATGGCCACACTGCTCGTCGTTCATCACAGCCCTACCCCGCGCACGCTCGAAATCGCCCAGGCGGCGCTTGAAGGAACACGGCTCGAAGGGCTCGAAGACGTGACCGTGGTTGAGCGCAACGCGCTCGAGGCAACCATCGACGATGTGCTCGCGGCCGATGGCTACCTGCTCGGCTCAAGCGTGCACTTCGGGTACCTTTCGGGGGCCCTCAAACACTTCTTCGACACGACGTTCAACGCCACGCACGAAGCCACAAAGGGGCGACCGTTCTCGTACTGGCTTCACGGGTCATACGACAGCACCGGCGCCGAGATCGCGATGCAGCAGATCACGACGGGGTACGGCTGGAAGCTGTGCGCTGATCCGCTGGTATTTCTGGGTGAATTCACCGCAGAAATGCGAAACGCGGCGACCGAGCTTGGGGCTACGGTCGCCGCGTCGTGCTAGTCGCCGGGGCGACGAGAGACCTACGCGAAGAGGTCGGGCAGCTTGTTGTTAAACACCGACAGTGCTGAGCCGATGGCCATGTGCATGTCGAGGTACTGGTAGGTGCCGAGGCGCCCGCCAAAAATCACGCGGTCTTCAGCATCGGCGCGCTCGCGGTACTTGAGCAGCATCTCACGATCGTCTGGGGTGTTGACCGGATAGTAGGGCTCGTCGTCGCGCGTCGCGAAACGCGAGTACTCGCGCATGATGACGGTCTTGTCTTTCGGGTAGTCGCGCTCAGGGTGAAAGTGGCGAAACTCGTGAATGCGCGTGTAGGGCACCTCTGACCCGGCGTAGTTCATGACGCTCGTACCCTGGAAGTCGCCGACCTCGAGCACCTCTTCTTCGAAGTCGAGGGTGCGCCAGCTAAGCTCACCCTCGACATAGTCGAAGTAGCGGTCGACGGGGCCCGTGTACACGACGGGAACCTTGCCGACGACAGCGTTCTTGTTGAGCGGCTGTGACTCGTCAAAGAAGTCGGTATCGAGCTTCACCTCGATGTTCGGGTGATCGGCCATGCGCTCGAGCCACGCGGTGTAGCCGTCGGTCGGCAACCCCTCGTGAGTGTCGCTGAAGTAGTTGTTGTTGTACGTGTAGCGCACCGGCAGGCGGCTGATGATCTCGGCGGGAAGCTCGGTGAGTGGGGTCTGCCACTGCTTCGAAGTGTAGTCGCGAATGAACGCCTCGTAGAGGGGGCGACCGATGAGCGAGATACCGCGCTCCTCAAGGTTTTGCGCCGTCTTGCTGTCATACTCGCTCGCCTGCTCGGCGATGAGAGCACGCGCCTCTTCGGGGCCGTGCGCCGCGCGGAAGAACTGGTTGATCGTGCCCAGGTTGATGGGCAGCGGGTACACCTCGCCCTCATAGTTCGAGTAGACGCGGTGCACGTAGTTCGTGAAGGTCGTGAAACGATTCACATATTCCCACACCGTCTCGTTCGAGGTGTGAAAGAGGTGCGCACCGTAGCGGTGCACCTCAATGCCGGTCTCGGGCTCGGCCTCTGAGTAGGCGTTGCCGCCAATGTGGTTGCGGCGCTCAATGACCGTCACCTTTTTACCGAGCTCGGTTGCTGCGCGTTCTGCGATGGTGAGGCCGAAAAAGCCTGACCCGACTACGAGAAGATCCATGCTTGCAAGTGTAGCCGCACCGGAGCGAAACGCCCTCGGCTTACGCTGAAGAAGCAGCGATTGCCGAGGGCGTTCACCCAGTGGTTACGCGGTATTAGCCCGCAGCACCAATCACGATGCGAGGCGTGCCAGCCCACTTCGCGGGGTCGGTGTAGTTGCGGCCGTCGGCGATGAGCTTGATGCCAGGAAAATCAGCAGCGGTGAGCTCGCGGTACATCGCATGATCGGCCTGAAGAATCGCGACATCAACCGGGTCGCCGAGCGTGTGCGCGGTGAAGCCGTAGGCGGCGAGCTCTTCTTCTGAGAACAGCGGATCGTGCACGGTCACAACCGCGCCGCGCTTCTTCAGTTCGTCGACGGTGGGAAACACGCCTGAAACGGCGGTCTCTTTGACGCCACCGCGGTAAGCGGCACCGAGCACAACGACGCGCTGGCCGGTGAGGTCACCGAGCATCTCGGCAACGCGGCCAACCGTGTATGCGGGCATCTCGGCGTTTGCGTTACGTGCGGTGCGCACGATCGAGGCGTCGGGGTCGGTCGAGAGGTAGAGGCGCGGGTAGACCGGGATGCAGTGACCGCCAACGGCGATGCCTGGGCGGTGAATGTGGCTGAACGGTTGCGAGTTGCAGGCCTCAATGACCTTGTACACATCGATGCCGGCGGTGTCGGCAAACTGCGCAAACTGGTTTGCGAGGCCAATGTTGACGTCGCGGTAAGTGGTCTCGGCGAGCTTTGCCATCTCGGCGGCCTCGGCTGTGCCCATGTCCCAAACCCCGTTGGGCCTCGGCAGGTCGGGGCGCTCGTCGAAGGTGAGCACCGACTCATAGAATTCGGTTGCCAGCTTCGTACCTGCCTCAGAGAGCCCGCCCACGAGCTTCGGGTACTTCTTCAGGTCTTCGTACACGCGACCGGTGAGCACGCGCTCTGGCGAGAACACCACGTGAAAGTCGGTGCCCTCGCTGAGGCCAGAGACCTCTTCGATGAGCGGCTTCCAGCGGCTACGCACCGTGCCCACGGGCAGGGTGGTCTCGTACGAGACGAGGGTGCCTGGCGTAATGTGCTCGGCGAATGATCGGGTAGCCTGATCCATCCAGGTAAAGTCGGGCTGCCAGGTCTCTTCGTTCACGAGCAGGGGTACGACAATCACGATCGCGTCGGCGCCAGGAATAGCGTCGGCATAGTCGCTCGTGGCGCGCAACTTGCCCGCGGGCACCTGTTCTGCGAGCTTCTCGGCGAGGCCGAACTCGCCGGGAAACGGCTCTTCGCCGCGGTTGATGCAATCGACGAGAGCTTGATTCACGTCGACGCCGACAACCTCGTGCCCCATCGAGGCGAACTGGGTTGCGAGAGGGAGGCCGATTTTTCCGGTTGCAATGACTGCGATCTTCACAGGCATAAGTGTACCGCGCAGCGGTCACTTTCCGTTCAGCCGGCGCCCAGCCTACTCGCCGAGCAAAGCTACGAGTTGTGCCCTCATTCGCCCTGCTTGATGTTCAAAGCTCAGCTCGCTGGCTGCGTGATCTGTCGCGAGTTGAAATTCTTGCACGTTCTCGGGAGTGAGCGTTTTCATCGATTCGACGATGTCATCGAGCTCAAAGGATCGACTGACAACGCCCATCCCGTAGCGTTCAACCTCTCGTTGCATTTCTTCCGAGGGGCCGATCGCTAGCGCGAGACGAGCCTGCACGAAGTCGAAGAACTTATTCGGGAACGAAAGCCTGGCATTTGTATGAAAAGGAGGGATCCAGTACACACCGACGTCGTACTGCGAAAGCACGCCGGGCAGTTCATGCGGTGCCACTGGGGTGTGAAACGTAAATCGTGGGTCGTCACCGGCCATCGTTTTCAGTTTCGTTAGGTATCCGCCCCCATCGCCCCCTGCGACAAGGTAGAGATCAAGCGTAAAGTGCTCTGGCAGCCGTCTAAACACCTGAATCATCTGGTCGAGCCCCCGCCCGTGCACTGCGAGCCCGCTATGCACGCAACGAATTAACCCCGGCTGCAACGCACTCGGGGCAATCTCTCGGTACTCACAAGCGTTTGTAAACAGATGGGTTTTCACGCCGAAGACCTGCTCATACAGCTCTGCAATACCTTGCGAAACAGTCGTGACTAATGCAGCCTTCGGCAGATACTTTTCGCAAAGGTACGACATGAATGGCGCGACAAGGAGCCGCCACGATGTAATATCAGTCTGTTCTTCCGGGGCCCATTCATGCATGTCGGCCCAGATAGGCGCTCCAGACGCCAAGCGGTCAGTAAGATCAAGCACACGGGCGTCATTGGCAACTACGAGGTCCCATTCGCCACCGAGGAGCGGGTGCTGCTCTTCTTGCTGCTTCAGTATCCATTTCGCCGCAGGGGCCGAACACTCTGCACTGCGATGAGTTCTCAGAGCCAATTTCGCGACGCCCGAGAGCGTTTGCGGCAGTGACACCATCGTTGAAGGTACCTCTAGATGATGACTTGCCCCCTCGGGCGTAGGCCCGTAGCCCACAGTCGTGACCTCACCGAGTTCAGCGAGCAGGGAAATCTGCCGGAGCACCCGCGCGTCACGCGCAATCGGAGAGAGCGAAACGCAAAGAATGTGCGGGCGGGTCACTGCGTCGCCCCGAATGCCGCGACAAGCGTTGACACAGCACGTTGTGCCGCGTGCCCGTCACCATAAGGTTCTTCATCGGTTTCAGCGGGATGCCCACGGGTGATCGCTTGAAGAATAGCCTCTTGTTCAGTCGCAAGAACGTTCCATCCCAGCTCAACTGTTTCAACCCACTCAGTTTCGGTGCGAACCGTGGTGCAGGGTACCCGAAGCAAAAAAGCTTCCTTCTGCAACCCGCCTGAGTCAGTTACGACTCCTCGGCTCCCAAGTACGGCACGAACGAGATCAGGGTAAGCCAGCGGGGCAACCGATGTGATCGCTCCCTGGTTCAGCTCAATACCGTGAGCCTCAGCCTTCGCAACGAGCCTTGGATGCGCCAGCAAAAACACCTGGTGTGGCGCTGCTGCGAGCGCAGCAATGACCGCTGCAAGCACAGCCGGGTCATCGGTCGTTTCAGCGCGGTGAAGAGTCGAAACAAGGTACTCTTCGCTTTGAAGCAGCCCAGAGAAGGGATGCGGTTTTTCGCTCGCCAGTACGCTGTCACGTACTTCGTAGAGCACATCGGTCATCACATCGCCGACCAACGCTGATCGTTCAGCGAGCCCTTCAGCCGCAAGAAGCTCCATTGCTTTCTCAGTCGGAGCGAGGCAAAGATCAGCTGCGTGGTCTGTGAGCACTCGATTGTGTTCTTCTGGCATGCGACGGTTGAATGAGCGAAGGCCTGCTTCAAGGTGCGCTACCGGAATATGCTGCTTCACCGCACTCACGGTTGCGGCAAGCGTCGAGTTCGTGTCGCCATAGACAAGAACACAGTCTGGGGTGAACTCTTCGAGCACCTCATCCATTTTCTCGAGCATCGCGCCAGTCTGCCGCCCGTGCGACCCCGACCCGACGTTGAGGTGAGCATCGGGGTCTGGAATACCGAGATCACGAAAAAAGACGTCTGAGAGCATCGGGTCGTAATGTTGCCCGGTATGCACGATCACATGTTCGTGTCCCGCTGCGGTGATTGCCTTTGCTATCGGCGCAAGTTTGACAAACTGTGGCCTGGCGCCAACTACACTCATTATTTTCACACTGAGAGTGTACCGTGGCAGTCGCGATAGAATGCTTGATGCATCGACCTGTTTACTCCTCGGCAATACTCCAACATCCTGTTTCCGCTTTACCCTAATTGTTAAGAGGTACCCGCCCTTGCAAGTTGTGATCGCTTCACGTATTTATTTACCGGAGCCTTCTGCCGCCTCTTTTTTCCTGGGTTCAGTAGCCACAGCGTTGACGGAAAAGGGTCACGAGGTCACCGTGCTCACGGCAAAACCGCCTCGAGGGTTCTCAATGCCTCAAGCCGGCGAGCGCGGTGAAGCCATCAAAACGTTTCCTGTTTTGCGCGATAAAACTGGGTATGTACGGGGCTACCTGCAGTACCTCAGCTTCGATATCCCCCTCTTCTTTCGGCTCCTCTTCACGAAACGACCCGATGTTGTGCTCGTCGAACCCCCTCCAACGACTGGTGCTGTAGTGCGACTCGCCTGTTTTCTACGGCGCATCCCCTATGTATATGACGCAGCCGATCTCTGGTCTGTTGCGGCAACGCACGCGACCAGTTCGTCAGTTGTGTTGCGACTCCTGGCGGCTGCCGAGAAGTGGGCAATCTCTGGTTCTCGGGCCATCATCACCATCTCTGATGGAGTCAAACAACGCCTCCTCACCTGGGGAATCAAAAAACCCATTAGCGTTACCGGGTACGGCGCAGACACTTCCCAGTTCACCTATTCGCAAGCTCCCATTCGTACAGAGTTTGTCTACGCGGGTACGTACTCAGTGCTGCACGGGGCCGTCATTCTCATTGATGCTTTTGCTGAGTTTCTACGATCAGACGAGCCCGGTGTTGAAACCACCTCTTATACTCTTCGCTTCATCGGCAGCGGTACCGAACGTGACAACCTTGCAGCACGTGCCGCAGAACTCAATATCGCCGACAAGGTTCACTTCGTTGATTCAGTGTCACCCAAAGAGCTCAGTGATATCTTCGCGCACACTGCCGCTTCACTCGCTACGCTTCTGCCCGGCGGTGGCTACGAGTTCGCCTTCGCAACGAAAATCTATTCCTCCCTCGCGAGCGGTTGCCCCGTAATTTTCGCTGGTCCTGGGCCCACCAGAGAATTCCTCGAGGCAACCCAGCAGACCGTTACAGTGGGCACGGCGGTGGAGTATGCCAGCACTGACATCGCACGGGCAATGACACAGATCGCACTCAACCCGCCTACCCCAGAAGAGCGTGCTGCACTCGCGGCTTGGTCCCGTGACAACGTTTCGATGACTGAAACAGCAACGCGTATCGCTGACGTGCTCGAATCAGTGGCCGGTGAGCAGCGATGAGGCTGTCAGCTGTGATCCCCTGCTACAACGGCGAAGAGACGTTGCCCAGGCAGCTCGAAGCTCTGACCCAGCAGCCTGCTCATGCACTGCACGAGATTATCGTTGCAAATAATATGTCGACAGATTCCACGAGCGCTGTCGTCGCTCGGTACGCCGCGCGTGACCCACGGGTTCGCGAAGTTTCAGCAACGAGTGGCCAGGGGGCCGTGTTCGCACAAAACGAGGGTGTGCGAGCGAGCACAGGCGACTTCGTCATGCTCTGCGGGGCCGACGACGAAGTTCAGCCGGGCTGGGCGAACGCGTTTCAGAAAGCTTTCGAAGCGGGGGCGACTATCGCTGCCTGCACGATCGTGCACAAGCGAGAAACCGGAACCGTCATTCGTGAAGTGAACTCATTGAGCGACCTTACGTGGCCAGGATTTCTTTCGGTCGGTGGAGGGCAGGCAGGTTTTTCACGCGCTGCTTTCGATGAGGTTGACGGCTTCGATGAGTGGTTCACAGGTGCAGCAGAAGACATCGATCTTTTCTGGCGTATGCAAATGCGCGGTCACCGTGTGACTGAAGCATTCGACGCTAAGTTCAACTACTACGCTCGCGAAACGCAACACGATATTTTTCGTCAACAGACGGGATATGGCAAGAGCAAAGCGCAGTTATTCGCCAAGCATCACCAGCATGGCATGCCTCGGCGTAGTCGCGTGCTCGCTCCCATCATGCTCTTCGTATCAGCAGCACGCTTCATCACCTCACGCAAGGGCTCTGAACGCAGGCTTACCTCGGTCTCAACCCTCGGCTACAATTGGGGCCACATCGTTGGCTCGATAACCTTTCGCTGCTGGTACATGTAGCGCTTTCCTTTCCCATCATCTTGAGAGCAGAAACTCGCGTGACCTCACCACAAACGGGCCTCATCCTTATTACCGCCAGCTTTCCCTTTGATAAAGGCGAGGAGTTCATCGAACCTGAGATCGACTATCTTGCCGCAGTGTTCGATTCAGTTCTGGTCTTACCGCTCTCGTATTCACACTCTTCGGTGCAGACAAGAACTCTTCCGAAAAACTTCACGGTGGTACTGCCAGACGAGAAGTTCTTACGCTCTTCATGGCGAAGTACCCTTCTCAGGTTTGCAACTCAGCACCCTTTGCGCAGCATGCGTATCGCTGCAACGGGTTTGAAACATCTGCCGAATACTGCTCAGGCCGCGGCTGAGTTTCGATTCTCGCTGTCTTCAGCCCTCTTCTACTCGGCCTTCACAGCAAACCTTGCAAATGCCCTCCAGCCCGAAACTCGGTACACGATCTATGCCTACTGGTTTCACACGCAAGCAAGCGTGGGCAAACATATTCACGCCGAGTACGGGTACCCATTCATTTCTCGAGGGCACCGGGGTGATATTTATGATCATCAATCTCCCATCAACTATTTACCCGGCAGAACCGAAATTTTACGTTCCCTCGATCACCTCTATGCTGTCTCAGACCAAGGCCGCGATTATCTGCGCAGCCGTTACCCGAGCTACGCTGAGCGCATCGATACAGCGAGGCTTGGCGTCTCTGCAGCGAGGAACGCGGGGAACCCCTCACTTAAACCACACAAGGTCGTTTCTTGTTCACGTGTCGTTCCCGTGAAACGACTGCCCCTGCTTATTGATGCGGTCGCCGAACTGCAAGCCCGCGGAATCGAGCTGCACTGGGTGCATCTCGGAGGCGGCTCCCCAGAAGCTACCGAAGAGCTCTCTCGCTACGCAGAGAGACATCTCACACCAGACAGTTACACCCTCGCTGGTGACCTCAGTAACACCGAGCTGCGTGATTGGTATGCATCAAACCCCGCGACGGTGTTCGTCAATGTTTCTGCGTCAGAGGGTGTTCCCGTCTCAATTATGGAAGCGCTGGCACAGGGGCTCCCTGTTATTGCCACCGACGTTGGAGGCACCTCAGAGCTGATCAAGACAGAAACAGGCATGTTTGGCGGCCTTCTCACGGCTAATCCAACTGCTTCAGAGGTAGCTGATCGCATCGAAGCGCTCTTCTCCCTCACCGACGACGCTTTTACTGCCGCCGTTCAGGGCAGCGTTAGTCATTGGCAGGGCGCATGGTCGTCTGACACGAACTTCAGGGCCTTCGCAGCACTGTTAGAACGTTCTGCGCGGTAAACCACGCCGCTTAATCGATCAAACGAGCAACACCCTCCAGCCATGGCGTCTGCTGCTGTTCTGCGCTCAATTCATGTGCGTTCTCATGCGCATTCTTCTTCCAACGCGCAACCTGTTCGCTCGTAAGCCTGTTCAAAGCTTCCACTACTTCTTCGATACTGAAACCATTTGCCGCGATACCCAACTCATAGGTTTCGAGCAGCGTAACCATATCTTTCGTAGGCCCGATCAACATGCCGAGCCGCGCCTGTGTGAAGTCGAAGAACTTGTTAGGCAAAGCAAGCGAATTATTGGTGTTGGTAGGAGCCAAAATATGTAACCCCAGGTCGAACTGGTTCAGCACTCCGACAAGTTCTTCATGCGGCACTGGCGGGTGCACTCTGACCCGCTCGCCCAGAGAGTCGGCAAGGGCTCGAAGCTCAGCACCGAATGGTGTCTGCTGCTGAGTCAAGAAAAGATCGAGCGTAATGTTCGTCTTGGCCTCGGCCACAGCGCGCATCATCACCTCAGGCCTGCGGTTTGGCGCAGCGACACCTGAGTGCACGAGCCGTATCGGATCACCCACAGGTCCTGGGCGGAGGTCAGGCCGGTACGGAGCCGCATTACGCACTACCCCACAGCGCACCCCAAACTCATCAAAATATCTCGTGGCTATCGTGTCAGAGACCGTTGTTACTGCCCTCGCAAGCGGTGCTTTTGTGCGCATGAGCCACACCTGATAAGGCTTTCGTACCCGAACCCAGAGCGGCATATCGTCACGAAGGCCGGGATAGTACTCATGTAGGTCAAGAAGCGTACGCTTTGGCCCAACAACGCGATAAGCAACCGCTAAGGTTTCAAGCTCATTCGCGATGCAGGCATCAAAGGATCGTCCGCGAAGAGCATTAATCGCATGCTTTGAACGTTCGTCGGCGTGAAATGCAAAGCCATAGCATTTTGTGCGCACCCAGAACGGTTCGATGTATTTCTTCACCGCGTGAGAAGGAACGCTCAGAGAGATATGCTCTATGTCGTCACGAACCGGATCACCATAGCCGCAGGTCACTACCGTATAGCGTTCTGCAAACAGTAAGGCCTGCTTTTTCACCCGCGCATCATGAGCAATATCGGTGAATGAGAGAATCAGCAGCACCGGCTTCGTAGTTCTCATACGAGACCTGCCAGAGAAGCCTGCACCCGAAACTCAGGAACCTGTTCAACAACTTCGTCGAAGCTGCCCTTGCCAAGAACAGTTCCGTTGGCGAGATAGCAGACCTGGTCGTAGTCGCGAATAGTGGCGAGCCTGTGTGCAACCGTGATGAAGGTCACTTCACCTTTCAAGCTCTGCATTGATTCCGTGATTTTGTTCTCAGTGGTCGTGTCTAACGCACTCGTGGCTTCGTCCATAACCATAACTATTGGGTCGGCATAGAGCGCCCGCGCAATGCCCAGACGCTGCTGCTGCCCACCCGAGATCGATGCACCTCGTTCACCGATGCGAGCTTCCATACCTCCCGGCCGGTCAATAAGTTCGCTGAGGTGCGCACGTCCGAGCGCTTCGACCACACGTTCACGGTCATAGTCATCTTCCCATGTCAAAGCAACATTCTGGCCGATCGAACCATCAAACAACGCCACTCGCTGTGGCACGTAGCCAACTCGTTCTCGCCACTGGGCCATAGTCTGAGAGAGTTCGGTCCCATCGATCGCGAGGGTGCCGCTCGTTGGAACGCTTAGCCCGAGCAAGATATCGATGAGTGTCGATTTTCCCGAACCTGAGGGGCCGACGACGGCGAGGCTCGACCCGAAAGGAACTGAGAGGTTAATACCTCGCAAAACGTCTTCGTCGCTACCAGGGTAACGAAAATGCAGATCAGAAATTGTCAGAACATTCGGCCGGGCAGTCAACACCGCAGTGTCTTCTGTTTGTCCCTTAATAACGTCTTCCTTCTCAAGCTCAGTAAGCTCACGAATCACGTCTTTGGCATAGACCTCGTTCGCAGCGGCTGTGGTGAAGCTCGCCTGTACCGCGTTCATTGCCGGAATCATACGAAAGCCCGTCGCTGCGAACAAGGAGATCGCAACGAGTGCTTCTGCCATGCCGCCTAAGAGGTATGCGCTCCCTCCGACAACAAGAAAACCACCAATCAGGGCTGACTCGAACGCATATTTCGGCACGACGTTCAAAAATGAAATGTTCGCTCTGGCACGGGTCGCATGTTGACGGTTCGAAGAAACTACCCTGCCAACTTCGTCGAGCTTGCCGCGCAGAACAACTTCTTTGAGCGCCTCAACCATTTCGGTCATAATCGTGGCGACTCGATAGCCGTACTCGCGGTTCTGATTACCCGCCAACTGTGACCGGCGCGAAACGACGACGAGCATGAACACTGAGAAGAGCGAAAGATACACGAAGGCGATAAGCGCTGTTACCGGCTGGGCAACAATCAGCACGCTCAAGACCGAGAGAAAAGTCAGCGCGTTACCAGGCACCTGCGAGAGAGGCAGGATAAATCCAAGGTTCGTATTCGCCATGGAACTGTCGACAATACGGGTTACTTCTGCGGTGCTCAGTTGCGAACGTTTTTCCCAGCTGGCCCTCGTAAAACCGCGAAACAATGCGTCACCGACAGCGAGCTCATACTTAGCAAAGCGCCTGGTAGCGAACCAGTGAAGAGTGACTGCGAAGATCCCTTTCGAGATAAAAAGTACACAAATTGTCACGACGATCCACACGGTAGCGCCATCGCCGACTGTTCCGATGAACGGCAATTGCATCTCGTCACCGCTTGTGAGGGGAGTGACAACAAGCACAATGAGGCTCAGAGCGACCGTGTCAAGAATTGCGAGCAAGCTCGTCGCGATTGAGTACCTAATGTAGTAAGCCCGTGACCCGTCGGGTAACACCGTGAACAACGCTTTCAGCGTTTGCCAGATTGATTTCACGCTTTACAACTCCATGGTTACTCTGATGGTCGTCGCTCTTTCGAGTCGCTGGTTCGATAGAACGATGGCGATGCTAGGCCCCAGCACTCATAACCGCGTGCATCGCCGTAATAATACGATCGAGGTCTGCTTCGCTGAGCGAGGGGTGAACCGGGAGCGAGAGCACTTCTCTGGCCGCGCGTTCGGTCTCAGGAAGCTCCAGGCTTGGCGCGAAGTGAGCGAGCGAGGGCAACCGGTGATTCGGAATCGGATAGTAGACCCCTGAGCCGACCTGATGCTCTTCACGCAATGCTTCTGAGACGCGATCGCGCTCGTTGCCGTCAATACGAACGGTGTACTGGTGGTAAACGTGAACCGCTTGCTCCGCCACCTGAGGGGTACTCAGCCCGGCAATGCCGGCAAGCCCTGCATCAAGAGCAGCGGCATTGCGCTGCCTTTCGGCGGTCCAAGCGTCAACCTTGGTGAGCTGCACCCTTCCGATTGCAGCGTGAATGTCAGTCATACGGGTGTTAAACCCAATAACTTCGTTGGCGTACCGAGTTTCCATACCCTGGTTACGCAGCAGCCGCATATTGCGTGCAATCTCGTCAGTAGCACAAGCGACCATGCCTCCCTCGCCCGAAGTCATATTCTTCGTGGGGTAAAGGCTAAACATCGCAAAGTCTCCGAAGCTACCCACCGGGCGCCCGTTCCAGCTCGCCCCGTGTGCCTGCGCAGCATCTTCGTAGATCGCTAGACCATGCTCCTTTGCAATCGTCTCGATCTCGTCAACAAGGAAAGGGTGACCGTAGAGGTGAACGGGCATGATTCCCTTCGTCCTCGGTGTGATTGCGGTACGTACTGCCTCAGGCGAGAGGGAGAAGAAATCTGGTTCAATATCAACAAATACCGGTGTCGCACCTGACAGAGCAACGGTGTTACCGGTAGCCGCGAAGGTGAACGAGGGAACAATGATTTCGTCTCCGGGACCAACTCCACTCGCTAGAAGCCCTAGGTGCTGGCCACTGGTACCAGAGTTGACGGCGACAACAGAACGAGCAAGCGCAAAGTGATCAGCAAATTCCTGCTCAAAAGCGGCTACTTCAGGACCCTGCGCAACCATGCCTGAGGTCAGCACCCGGTCGACGGCGGCGCGCTCTTCGTCTCCGATGATCGGCTTCGCTGGGGGAATAAAAGCGGCAGACATGAAGATCCTCATTTCAGTTTTATCTTGAAACCCACGCCAAGATTATCCGGTTTTCCTAGCTTATTGCCCGAGTACGGCGACTTCCTGCAAGCTTTACGTCTTCGCTCTGAGAGAATGGCCCTATGAGATTTCAATCTACCGAGGCCGAGGGGCACAAACAGCAGCACCTCGATACCTGGGTCGTCGTACCTCTCTTTAACGAAGCAACCGTTATCGGCAGCGTCGTTTCGAGGCTCATCGAAGACTTCGTTCACGTGGTTTGTATCGACGACGGCTCGACCGACGGCTCGGCACAGGTTGCTCGTGAAGCCGGAGCAACAGTAGTGCAGCACCCCATCAACCTGGGGCAAGGCGCTGCTTTGCAGACAGGCTTCACATTCGCGCTTCAACACGGCGCCAAATACGTGGTGACGTTCGACGCCGACGGTCAGCACAGGACCGAAGACGCGCTCCTTATGGTTGCACGCGCAAAAGAAGAAGACCTCGCAATCGTTTTTGGTTCCCGTTTCCTTGATGACCGCACCGACCCCGGGTTCATGAAGAAGATCGTGCTAAAAACGGCGGTTGCGGTCACCAACCTCCTCACCCGCACCAAGCTCACCGACGCGCATAACGGGCTGCGAGTTATTCGACGCGACGCGCTGGAGCGAATCAACCTGCGCCAAGACCGCATGGCTCACGGCACTGAGATCATTGTGCAGCTCGGGCGCACAGGGCTGCCCTATGCAGAGCAGCCCGTAGAGGTGTTGTACACCGACTATTCCAAAGCCAAAGGCCAGTCGCTTCTCAACTCGATCAACATTCTCGTTGATCTCTTTATCCGATAGGCGAGACTATGACGTTTTTTCAGCTGCTGCTCATCATCGGGGTACTCGGTATCGCCGTTTTTTCCATGACCTTCGTTAAAGGCGAGCGTTCACTCGCGATGAAACGGCTTTTCGCCCTCATCGCAGCTGCCGCAGCGATCGTGGCCATTCTTTTCCCTGACCTCTTAACGCTGATTGCACACTTCCTCGGTATTGGCCGCGGCGCTGACCTCTTGCTGTATGTGTTCGTCATCGTCTCGATGCTCTTTGCCGTTTCAACAATGCGCGCAAAGGCGCGCTCCGATGCGAGAGTCACAGAACTCGCCCGATCTGTCGCACTCATGGAAGCACGGTTGAATGAACGCCTCGATGATTCTGGCGTAGGCCCCAACGCATGATCCAGTGGCTCGCACTCCTGCCTCCCTTGTTGGTGGCTATTGCCCTCATCTGCGTTCTGGGCTTTCCGTATGCCTGGGGGCTCAGAGCTCGGGGGTTCGCTGGGCTCATTGTCATTGTTCCGGCATCGTTTGCTACGCTCGCCGTCAGCGCAATCGCAGCCCCTTTGTTGGGACTTAGCTGGTCACTACTCATCCCGCTCTGTGTTGCCCTTCCACTTGGAATCGTCCTGCGCATCACGACCCGGCATCATTCGCAATCGCGACTTCCAGCAAGCCGACCGAATGCGTTGTGGCTTCCGCTGGCTGCTGCTGCCTTTGCCGGAGGCATCACTGCTTACGCTCTCGCAAAAGCGCTCCCAGGCCCCGCAGCAGTCTCTCAGACCTACGACGCGATCTTTCATCTGAACGCAGTTCAGCTCATCATCGAGACCCAGAACGCTTCGCCCCTGGCGATGGACCTCGCCGCTCCAGGCAACCCCAGCTTCTACCCGACTGTATGGCACTCACTCGTCGCGCTGGTCGCTCAGTTGACTGGCGCAAGCGTTCCGCTCGCCACAAACGCGACCCTCTTCGCAAGTGTTTCTTTTGTCTGGGCAGTGGGCGCTGTGGGGCTAGGGCGCGCAGTTGTAGGGCCCGGGGGCAACGGGACTCTCTCTGCAGGCGTCTTCGCTGCCGTTTTCCCGTCACTCCCCCTTAGCCTCGCCGGCTTCGGAGTGCTGTACCCGAATCTTCTTTCGATGTCTCTCTTGCCGTATGTCCTGATCGCGATTGCCAAGCTCAGCGATACAGCCCGGGCACGACGCACCGATGTTCTCAATGCAACGGCCACTGTGCTTCTCCTTATTGGCGCTCTCGGATCAGCGACGCTCACACATCCGAATGCGCTCCACGCGTCCTTCTTGCTCTCAATTGGTTTCGTCATCGTATGGTGCGTGACCCGTTTCAAACACCACCATTCTGCGCTCTCACGCATTATCGGGGTGTCTATGCTGGCTGCCTCGCTCGCGGCTGGCGTCGCGTTCTGGCGGTTCGGGCGCACCTCACTGAATGACTGGGGCGGCTCTCAGGGGCCGTTCGGAGCCGTCATTGAAGCGTTCGGCACCGCACCGCGCTTAGACGGCCATAACTGGGTCGTCACGTGTTTCGTACTCTTGGGGCTCCTAGCGGTGTGCTTCAGGCGCACACTCATGCCATACGTCATCGCTCTCGTGCTCGTACTCGGCTTTTATGTACTCGCTGAGGGTTTCACGCCAGGACCCATTCGCGAATTGTTCCTCTCCCCCTGGTACTCAGACCCCTGGAGACTCGCAGCAATCGTTCCACTTGCGCTGCTGCCCTTTGCGGTGCTTGGCGGCAAGCTGGTGCTCGATGCGCTGCGACCAGCTGCTATTCGTTTCTTGGCATTCGCCGGCGCCTCTGGCAAAGCTCTTGCACCCACATGGGTGACGTTTGTTGCAATTGGCGGCCTGGCGCTCGCGGGAACTTCGTTGTACGGGGTCTCTCGCTATATTGAAGCAAAGTACGCTTCGACCGAAGACTCAGCCCCCCTTCTCAGCCTCGACGAGCTCACGCTGCTCGAACGTCTCGATGAGCACGTCTCGCCTGACGACATGCTCCTCGTTAACCCTTGGAATGGTGGCGCACTCGCGTACGCCATTGCTGAACGGCATGTGGCACTTCCTCATGCCGCAGGCAGCTTTCCTGAGAGCACTTGGCAGGCTTATCAGGGCATCACTCGAGCCGACCCCTCCGCGTGTGCCGCCGCCGATACAATCGGCGCACGCTACGTGCTCGACTTCGGTGAGGACTACGTCTTTAAGACGCAAGAGGTCCGAGAAGAGCTCGCCGAAATAAGTGGCGTCACCGTGGCTCCCGGTCTCACTCAAGTTGATCGAGAAGGCGACGCGGTACTCTATGAAATCACCGGTTGCAATTGGAAGGAACAGCAATGACCATCAAAATCGGACTGATCGGCCTTGGCATGATGGGCCGCCACCACGCGCGTGTTCTGCGCGAAATTGATGGCGTCGAGCTCGTTGCGGTAGCAGACGCGATGGGTGATCCGCATGATGTTGCAGGCGCCACCCCCATGTTCGACTCGGTAGAAGGCCTCATCAATGCTGGTATTGATGCCGCAGTTGTCGCTGTTCCCACTCAATTCCACGAAGAGATCGGGCTCAAGCTGGCAGCGGCCGGAAAACACGCTCTCATCGAGAAACCCGTCGCGCATGACCTTCCCGCCGCAGAGCGCCTCGTCGAGGCGTTCGACAAGGCGGGCGTCTTTGCTGCAGTCGGCCACGTTGAACGTTTCAACCCTGCGCTCATGAGCATGCGCGAACGCATCGCTAACGGCGACCTCGGCGAGGTGTACCAGGTTCACACCCGCCGTCAGGGCCCTTTTCCCGCGCGCATCGCAGACGTCGGCGTCGTGAAAGACCTGGGTAGTCACGACATCGATCTCACCTCTTGGGTTGCGCAGGCGCCTTACGAACGTATCTCGGCAAACACGACCTATCGTAGTGGTCGCGAACACGAAGACATGGTCTCGATCACCGGCACACTGACCAACGGCATCATGGTCAACCACCTCGTCAACTGGCTCACTCCCTTCAAAGAGCGCCTGACCGTGGTCACCGGCGAACGCGGCGCATATGTTGCCGACACGCTCACCGCCGATCTCACCTACTTCGAAAACGGAACGCTCGAGAGCGGCTGGGACGCAGTCACCACGTTCCGAGGAGTGAGCGAGGGAACCGTCACCCGTTTTGCCCTCGAGAAGCGTGAGCCGCTTCGCAACGAACATGAGGCATTCCGCGACGCGATTCTCGGGGTGCGCGACACCGCGGTGACGCTCCGAGAAGGCCTCGAGACCCTGCGCGTCGCCGAAGCAGCAATCGCTTCGGGCAAATCAGGCGAGTCGATCGAGCTTAACTAGCATGACCGGTATCAGCCCCCTCGCGTTTATTGGCGATGGCGTCACCCTCGGCGCAGATGTCACCGTCGGCCCCTACGCCGTCATTCTTGGCCCTTGCACTATTGGTGACGGAGTGTGGATCGGCCCTGGCGCCCAAATCGGTGCCCCACCGGAGATCTCTTCGCTGCCCCAAAACGCTGCCTGGTCTGGCGATCTTCTCCATGCCGGGGTTGTCATTGGCGACCGTACCGTTATTCGCGAAGGCGCAGTCGTGCACCAGGGCTCGCACCGGTCTACGACCATCGGTTCTGACTGCTGGGTGCTCAACCGCGCCTACCTTGCACACGATGTCCTGGTCGGAGATGCAACGACCATCTCGGCAGGCGTAAGCATCGGCGGCCACTGCACCATCGGCAGCCGAGCAAACCTCGGAATGAACGCTTCAGTTCACCAGCGCCGTGTCATTGCTTCCGGAGCAATGGTCGGCATGGGAACTCCCGTGACCGCTGATGTTCCCCCGTTTGCCAAGGCCTACGGCTCACCGGCTCGCGTTGCCGGAGTAAACGCTGTCGGCCTGCAGCGCTTAGGCATCATTGACGAGGTCGCAGCTTCGCTCCTTTCGCACTACGAGTCTCAGGGAACCTCGTTGGAGACAACGCCATCAGCGCTCGAGCCTCTCTCAGTTTTTGTTGCTGAATGGCGCGAAGCCAAACCGACTCAGCCAATGAAAATGAAGCATCAGTAGAATGGCCAACGTGTCACAGCACCCAGCATTAATAGACCCCGAGTACAGAACCCCTGGCAAGAGCCACGGCCTACTCAGCGTTTTCAATGACCCATACCTCATGACGCTCATCGTCAAGAAGGGCATCAAGACAAGGTATTACGGCTCAGCCCTCGGCTGGGCTTGGTCATATGTCAGGCCCTTCGCCCAATTCTGCATGTATTGGATGGTGTTTGGGCTCTTCCTCAAGGTCACGCGCGATGTCTCAAACTTCCCGCTCTACCTCTTCTCTGGCCTGATCGTCGTTAACCTCTTCAGCGAGATCTTCAGGAACACAACGAGCGCGATCGTTGATAACAGTTCCCTTGTGAAAAAGATCTTCCTACCTCGAGAGTTGTTCCCTGTCGCTGCTGTGGGCGTCGCGATCGTACATTTCTTGCCACAGGTAGCAATTCTTATTATCGTCTCGCTCTTCTTTGGCTTCACGATTTCTTGGTTGCAGATTCTCGCATTCTTTGCAGCGATCATCATCCTTGTGATTTGGAGCCTCGGCCTTGGCCTGTTCTTCGGTGCGATCAATGTCAAGCACCGCGACTCACGCAACATCGTCGACCTCATTCTGATGTTCTCGACGTGGGGCTCTCCTGTGCTCTATGTGTGGAGCATGGTGCACAGTGCCTTCCCTGCCTGGCTTTTTCATATTTACATGAGCAACCCGGTCACCGCGGCTGTAGAACTCTTTCACTACGCGTTCTGGGCTCCCACGGCAGATAGCCCGAATCTCGCCCCAAACCTACTGATGTACTCAGGTGCCGCGCTAGGACTCGGTCTCATCTCACTACTCATCGGCCAGCTCGTATTCCGAAAGGCGGAGGGCACCTTTGCACAACACCTCTGATACCCCAGCAATGCCAGCAGCCGAGAACAAGCCTGCGATTGTCGTTCACGATGTCGTCAAAGAGTTTGATATTCGGCACTCTGGCTCAATGAAAGAGTCGTTCATCTCGCTAATCAAGGGGAAATCGAACTACACCCCTTTCCGCGCCCTCGATAATGTCTCGTTCGAAGTGCCAACCGGGCAATCAGTTGCGCTCCTCGGCCATAACGGCTCGGGCAAATCGACCACGCTCAAGCTCATCTCGGGCGTGCAGCGACCCGATGCCGGCTGGGTGCGCACCCGCGGCCGAGTCGCTGGATTGCTTGAGGTGGGGGCCGGCTTTCACCCGAACCTCACTGGCCGAGACAACGTGTATCTCAACGCAGCCATCCTCGGAATGTCAAAAGAAGAAACCGATGAGCGGCTTAACGACATTCTCGAGTTTGCAGGTATCGGAGAGTTCATCGATACCGAGGTAAAACGTTACAGCTCTGGCATGTACTCACGCCTCGGCTTTTCAGTTGCTGTTCACACTGAACTCGACATCTTGCTCGTCGACGAGATCCTCTCTGTCGGCGACGCTGCTTTCCGTGAAAAGTGTAACGCCAAGATGAAAGAGCTCAGCCAATCGGGCAAAACCATGTTCGTTGTGAGCCACAATGTTGGCACGGTCAAAGAGCTCTGCGAACGTGGCATCGTATTGAAGAAGGGCAAAATCGTTTTCGATGGCCCTATCGACGAGGCAGCAGAGTTCGTTACTCCTAAAAAGAAATAGCTCACCTCCTTTCTTCCTGCAAAACGGCTCACTTCTCTCCCGCTTTCCACACAAGCCGCCCATGCTGCTCTTAAATCGGTAGAATCTTCTGTATCTGTGCAGACGTTGGGGGACGTAGTTTGAAAAATGTTGAGAAACTTTCTCTGAGGAAGCCTGCTCGCTTACTTGTCGCAGCGCTGCTATCGATAACCCTCGTAGCACTCTTCATTACGCACACAGCCAGCACTGCGCAGGCAGCCGATGCCCGTGACTTCAAACCGGGCAACATCATCTCAGACGCGAACTTTTACAATGGCAATGCTATGACCGCCGCAGAAGTTCAAAATTTTCTCAATGCGACGGTGAAAGGTGGCAAGTGCACCATCGGTCAGCCAGGCCGTAAACCAGGCGACCCAGCCGTTTGGGGAGGGCCAACCAAGTTTGCTTCTAACTGCTTGAACGGCTACAAACAAACGACAACCTCTGAGCAAGCAAACGCGTACTGCTCAGCGTACGTTGGCGCAAAGAACGAAACAGCCGCTCAGATCATCACTAAGGTCGGTAAAGCCTGCGGTATCAGCCAGCGAGTGCTCTTGATCATGCTTGAGAAAGAACAGTCACTGGTTACTGACGAATGGCCAACGGTTGCACAGTTCAACAAGGCAATGGGCTACGCATGCCCAGATTCAGGTCCAGGCAACAGCGCGAACTGTGACGAAAACTTTTATGGATTCTTTAATCAGGTCTATAGCGCAGCGTGGCAGTACCAGTTTTACAAGAAAAACCCCGGCCGGTACCGCTACAAGGCTTACCAAACGAATTCGATCCAGTGGCACCCCAACGTCTCATGCGGCACCTCACAGGTCTACATTGAGAACGCTGCCACGGCTGCACTATATATTTATACGCCTTACCGGCCCAACCAGGCAGCCCTCAATGCGCAATGGGGCACTGGCAACAGCTGTTCTACATATGGAAACCGAAACTTCTTTATGTTCTATTCGAAATGGTTCGGTTCACCTACCGGTTATGATGTTGCCCCAGAACTTGCTTCTTTCTACCGCGCTGAAGGCAGCGAGCGAGGAGTATACGGAACGCCGATTAGCGAGCCTCGACGCATCAATGGCTACCTGGTACAAGACTTCTCCACTGGAACTTTGTACTGGAGTAAAGCTTCTGGTGCAGCAGGTGTCAACGGCGCTATCCGAACTTTTTATAATAATGCTGGCGGCCCATCGAGCTATCTAGGGCTTCCTGTAGGAGCAGAAACGCTCTCGAACGGGGTATCCAAGCAAGAGTTCCAGAATGGAACAGCTTACCGAAGTCAAGTAACCGGCACTTCAGTCGTCCAAGGTGGAATACGTAATCTCTACAACAAACAAGGCGGCCCAACCAGCCAAATCGGCCTCCCCATCGGCGTAG
>NZ_JAHQZR010000013.1 GCF_019049105.1 Leucobacter chinensis | reverse complement strand
AAAAACAAGCCAAAGCAGGCTACTACTCCCAAGAATTCCAACACGGAACCATCTACTGGAGCAAACAAACCAGCGGCTCACTCGTCCAAGGCGGAATACGAAACCTCTACAACAAACAAGGCGGCCCAACCAGCCAAATCGGCCTCCCCATCGGCGTAGAAAAACAAGCCAAAGCAGGCTACTACTCCCAAGAATTCCAACACGGAACCATCTACTGGAGCAAACAAACCAGCGGCACTCTCGTCGAAGGAGCCTTCCATGATTGGTACATCCAGAATGGTGGCCCTGAAGGACCGCTAGGCCTTCCTACGGGGCTCGCTGTTCAAAACGGTACTGGTCTCCGCCAGACCTTCACAAATGGCACACTGCTTTGGAGTAAGGCATCCGGAGTCACCCTTGAAACTGGCTCTCCTGACGCGCCGTCTCTCCCCCAGAAAAGAAACAGCCCATTACTTGAAGAGCAAGGAACACTCTCGCCTCTCAGTTCAGAACCTTCACCTGTGGAGAGCCCCGAAGTAGAAAGCGACATCGTAGAGGAAGGCCCAGAGCAGGCTCAAACAGATGAAGAGCCCCAGGCCCCACATGGCGAGTAGGCTCTTGCTGAAGGATCTCACGACGGCCCTGTCGAGAGACCGTCACGCTTGCTGAGTTCTCACGGTTGAAACCTTTTCCTTAAGACGCAGGAACTTGTCTTTAAGCAGTTGACGCTGACTTTGCCTCGATGCAACATGCTGCACCTCAGGATCGATCTCAAAACTCCGTGAGCATGCAAGAAAGGCCCGGCTTCAGATGAAGCCGGGCCTTTCACGTTTGCGCTCTGCCGAGTTCCTATGATGCGAACTCGTCCTGTGTCTTAGTGGGCCGTTCCCCAAACAGCCTGAACAGTCCGTTCGGAGGCCAGTCCGTCGTTGAGAGCACAGTATTGCTCATAAAAGCGTTCATACTTTTCATCGGGTTGCCACGACGAAAGCAACATCGTTTGAACAGTTTTCGCGACGTCCTCTGCTTTTTCTACCAAAGGCCCGGGAATAAGATCCTCATAATCAAGGTAGAAACCACGCACGCCTTCGCCATATTGTTCAAGGTCTGGCGCAAAGAATACCATCGGTTTCTTTGTCACAGCATAATCAAACATCACCGATGAGTAATCGGTGATCACGAGATCAGCAACTCTATAGAGGTCATTAATTTCGGGGTAATAAGTAACATCGATAACCGTTTCTGTTTCATCCGTTTTAGATCCGGCTCTCGCGTTATGTCCGTGTCCACGCATGAGAATAACGACATCGTCGCCAAGTTCTGATGAGAATTTATCAAGATCGAGGAAAGTGACGATTTCTGCTTCCCAGCCCCTGGCGGATTTATTATCTCGCCAGGTGGGGGCATACATCACAATTCGTTTGCCATCTGGGATTCCAAGACGTTGACGAATTGCTCGGGTGTCTTGATCGTCAGGCAATGTCAGAACATCGTTTCTCGGGTATCCAACTTCAAGCAACTGCCCTTTAAACCTGAACTCATGAACGAGCTTTTCTGATGCAAAACGACTTGGGGAGATCAGATAATCCCAACCCGCTGCCTGCTCTTCCATGGTCCTAATCCAGAACTCACTTCTCTGCTGGTCTTCCCAGTAGGAACGTCCGATCTTCTTCAAAGGCGTCCCGTGCCAAGTCTGAATATAGGTCTGGTATTCACGCTTCCTGAACCAGGTGAAGAAATAAACGTTATTGACCAGGTACTGAGCACGAGAAATGACTTCAAACCACTCACGACTGTAGCGGAGTACTGGTATTGCGCCTTCCGGAAGTTGCACTGTCTCGTCGATGACGCCCCAGTAGAGTTTCATATCACGGAACGTTTTCCGGAGCTCTTTGTGCAGAGCAAGTGCCGAGTCAGTAGCTTGCTCCCCTAGGTAGGACTGGAAGAACACAGAGTTTTCGATGGGCTCAAAATGAGCCTCCTGGTGCCACCGTTGTAAACGAGCTTGCCCGAGCGAACCTGTAATCTCATCGTTCGAAGCGAAGCCGAGGCTCACGAGGACTTTACCCTTTCGGTTCGTCAGGAATCGTACACGGTAGGTCTCGCCAAGCATCTCAACTGGCAAGTTCTTCACTGCTGAAAAGCTATACCTTACGGCTTCGGCTTTACTCCCCTTCAGCCCATCAAGGACATACTCTCCGTATGGGGCAATCCGCTTGTGCCCGAATTCATCGATCGTCAGATCGAAAAAGAGATCGGTAGTTGCACCACTCTTACTGGTTTTCGAAACAGTAAAAATATGTTGCTTGTTCTTCAACGTAATGTGTTCCAGGTCAGCAACTTCACCTGCGTACTGGAGATTGACCCTCAGCTGAGTCCCTTGCAACTCCATATGCTGCACTTCTACAAACCCATGCTTTGGCTGCACAAACAGTTTGTTATGGAGTCCTTTGTACACAAGGTGCTCGCCCAAACGCGCCGCGTGGTCTTCAAGTGTTCCAAAAGGCACGTCAATTTCAAGAGCTTGAATTTTTTGATTATTCAGACGTGCTGTTCTCTTGGAACGAGGAGCTTTGAACGTGAAGGTTTCGTGCGTCTTTCCCCCGCCCTCGGCCCCTACTCGAGGCCGGGCTGTTTCAATAACAAGTTGACCTGTTTGCGTTTGGATTTTCTCAAGAACACGCGTGCTCTCTCTGAAACTCAAAGCAAAGACTCGGTCTTCGTTCCTCGACACAGAAACGACCTCACCAGTGGGAGAAACCCATTCACGTATAGGGGCCCTCAACGAGTGCTCCGAGTAACGAGAGAGTTCGACTTCTTCGGTTCCCCAAGGCGTAGTCAGTTCAGCAACCAACAGTGAATCGCCATTTTTCTTCACGAATTCGATAAGCGCGGCAATTCCAACCGAGGCAGAAAAAGCCGATGGGTCATAATCGGGCCACTTCGATCCAACGCTCCTTGAAACAAAATCTCTCGACATTTCAACATCGAATTCAAGTTCTTCTTGCGTTTCTGACGAGCGGAAAAAAACCCTTCCCAGATGGTGTCCCGGTTCTGAGAGATCAACGTGCTTCACAAATGCCCAAGCTTCAAACGTAAGTTGGTCTTCGGTAAAGACGATTTGGTTCACCCTGTGTTCTACAAGGAGCTCTGAAGGGCTAAGCGTGAGTAACGCGCGAGGAACAGGGGTTTTAAAAGCCTCGAGGTAAGCGGGGCTAAACAGTACCTCGCCAGACTCAAAGACTTGCGTTGGTAAATGTCCACCTATCTGGTTGTTTGCTAGGAGCACCTTTCCCAAGAGCTCTTCTGATTCATTTTCCAAGGCCAAGAGCGCCAGCCGAGTTTTGACCGGAATACCCTTGATCGCTTCAGCCGTTATATACGGTTTTAGCATCGAAACGATGGCGTGTACCTCAGCACGATATTCCTCAGCTGCTGAAGCGGCTTCTGTGAGGTATGGAGTGAGGTCCATGCTCAACACCTTCGCGAGCCAGGCATTAAAGAGCTCTTCGTCATCGAGCTCCAATAAGAACTCCAAGACAGACGTGAGCACACTACGCCGGTCCTGGACGTCTTCTAACTGCCATTTCGTTTGGGTGATCGAAGAGCGATCCGCTCTAATTCTCCATTTAAAGACAACGTCTGGAATGACATCGAACCGCTCCGCCAGAACATAGGCCCGAGTAAGCGGATACTGGTCTTCGTAGCGGATCCCCTCGGGGAACGCGAAACCGATCGAATCAGTAAAGCTTTTTCTGAACATCTTGTTCCAAGCAAAAACGTTCGGCAGCCCATCCAAGTAATCGTGAATGGTCAGCCCGAGGCGCTTATTTTCATGCAAGCGCTCCAACCAAGGCGGCAGATAGTCAGAAACCTCAGTCATTCTGAAGTAAGCGCCAACAACGAAGTCCGACCCCGACTCAGTCAATGTTTCAAGCATCACCTGGACTGCTTGAGGAGGAACCACATCATCAGAGTCGGAGAAAACGACAAAAGCGCCTGTAGCGTGCTTCAGCCCAGTATTTCTCGCAGCACCGAGCCCTGCGTTCGGCTGTGAAATCAGCTTAATTCGGCGATCTTTTTTCGCATAGCGTTCGGCGATGGCTCGGGAGTTATCAGTCGAACCGTCATTGACCAAAATGATTTCTAGATTGGTATAGCTCTGGTTGACGATGGAACGCAAACATTCAGCAAGATAGTTCTCGACGTTATAAATGGGAACAATGATGGAAACCTTCTCAGGCTCTCCCTTGAAAAGTGATTCGCCTTGCAAAGCTCTGCGTACCGTTCTTCTCAGCGGAAGCGGCAGCCCATCAAAAAGAAACCTGCGGAGTTGCGTCTTTTCTTCATTGACCAGAAAGCTATCAAGCTTCTTTTTCAAAAAGTTCCCCGAAACCGCCATACCTATCCTTTTATAATTCGAGCTGCAGCCTGTCAAAATTTGGTCAACACATCGCGGACTTCGAATCCGATATCTCCCGGAGCCGTCTCGACGCACCAGTCTCGCTCATTACTACTGGTTCTAGCCTATCTTGATCGTTGCAGCTTATCGCTTCATAAGCTGAAGTTTTAAGGGCTAAGCACTTTGGCCTGTTAGGTGCGCAAACTGAGAGCCTCCGTTGAAAGCAAAGACTCCCTCTCACAGGCTCCTACGCCCAAACCCGACAGGTTCACATTGCTGTTCACTCACTACTCCGCTTTGGTCAGATGTTCTTGCGTTTGAACGGCTACCGCCGCTTGGGTCTCACCGAGCTTCTCAGCAAGCGGATCCGCCAACGACTCCGAGTAGCTCGCCGTGAGGTGGTGGCTATCGCGCCATACAAGGTTGTTGCCCACGACGGCCGGGCAGTTGTCGGCGTCGGGGCACACCCAGTTGTCCATCGAGATAACCTCGACGCCGTCGACCTCTTCGGCGGCGTCGAGCTCTGGGCGCGGAATCTCCTCGAGAGCCTCCTTGCGCGGCGTCGAGCATTTGGTGAGTTTCGTCGGATGCTCTGACACGCACTCGGGTACGTGGTGACCCATCTCAGGCGTATCAGCGATAACCACGAGGTCGATGCCCTGCTCGGTCAGGCCGTCCCAGATATCTTCATAGGCATTCTCGAGCACCGTTTCTCTCTCGTCTTCGGGCAAGATCTCACCGCCCTTCATGATGCCTCGGCTGCCCTCGTTGCTCGTGATCACGACGTCGGGGCTGGTCGTTTCGATCTCGTCGTATACGGCGTCAACCCACTCGCGGCATTCTGGGTATGATCCGCCTTGTTTCACTTGGTCAGCGGGGGCAAACGCGCAACCCGACTTCGTGTGCACAGTGAGCTTGAAGCCCTGTTCTTCGGCGATCTCGATGAGTGCCGGTGCCCAGTTCGCGGCGTGCGAGTCGCCGACAAGCACGACCTCGGTGCTCGAGTCGGTGTCACCGAACGAGCAATCGGCGGGCTCGGTTCCCTCGTAATCGCGGTGACATTTTCCGTCACCGTAATGCTGCGCGTTGTCTTTGTTGGCCTCAAGCACCGCTGGCGCGATGCCGTCGCTCACCACGTCGACGGGCGTGCCCGATCCCTCAAACGAGCTCAAATCGTCGTCTGAAACGTCATCGGTGAGCACCCGAGCTCCCTGCGCGTTCTCGGCGACCGGCTGCTCGGCACCCGTGATTCGGGCAAAGCCGAACACGGTCGCGGCAGTCACCACCGTGATCATGATCATTGCAAACCCCGAGCGGATCGCAGCCCACGAACTCTTCTTCACGCGGCCCCAGTCGCGAAACGGCACCTCGACGAAGCGGTAGCTCGCGTAGGCGGGCGCGAACGCGAGGGCGCACGTCACGAGGCCCCAGGCTGGCGTGAGGGTTCCGCCGAGTAACGCCGTCGCAAATACGATGAGCGGCCAGTGCCACAGGTATAGCGAGTACGAAAGATCGCCGACGAAGCGCATCGGGCGCAGCGAGAGCGGTCTACCGATGCCGACGGCGTCGCGCCCCTCGAACCCTGAGATGATAACCGCGGCTGTCGCGAGAGTCGGTACAAGAGCGGCGGGGCCTGGAAAAGGGATCTCGCCGACGACGAAGGTCATGCCGGCAACGATGAGCGCAGCGGCGCCAATGTAGCCGAGCGTGAGGGCTACCCGCGAGGGTATGCGGCTCAGCTGTGGTGCGAGAATGGCGAGCAGCGCGCCTACTGCGATCTCCCACAGTCTCGTCGTCGTGACGAAGTAGGCGACCTCGGGGGTGCGGGCCGTCGCGACCACTGCCCAGATGAGCGAGGGCACGGCGACGAGCAGGGCTGCGGCGAGCGCCCACCGGCGAAAGCGAGACTCGCTGAGCGGCTCGCTGGTTCCCACGGCACGGGCACTGCGTCTCATGAGTACGAGCACAACGATGAGTAGCAGGGGCCACACGATGTAAAACTGTTCTTCGACCGAGAGCGTCCAGAAGTGTTGCAGCGGGCTCACCGAGGCCCCCGCGTTCTGATAACCGGTGCCTGCAGCAAACACCCAGTTGGCGACGTAGACGGCGGCGGCCGCCGCCTCAAGCGCGGTATCTTGCCAACGCAACGGGGGCAGGATGAGCATTGAGAGCACGAGCGTGACCACGATCACGAGGGTCGCGGCTGGCAGAATGCGTCGAATGCGTCGCGCATAGAAGTCGGCGAGGTCGATGCGGCCGGTGCGGCTCACCTCTCGCAGCATGAGACCAGTAATGAGAAAGCCCGAGATGACGAAGAACACGTCGACACCGATGAAGCCGCCAGAGAAGAAAGGCACGCCCGCGTGATAGAGCAACACGAGCATGACGGCCACAGTACGGAGGCCCTGAATGTCGGTTCGGTGCCCGCCTTTCGCACGCACTGGTCTCGAGGTATTCGACTGTGTCATGACCGCAGACATATTGGTACGCTACCTGGCTCGTATGGGCAAAACACGAGTATTCGCTGGAGATTCAATGAACGAGAAAGCGCGCAGGCACCCGCGATGAACGGGGCCTGCGCGCTCAGGGAGCGGGCTAACGCTTACTCAAATTCTTTGATTTGCTCGGCGAGAACTTTGAGCAGCTCTTCCTGCGTTTCATCCTTCTCAACACCGTCATACTCAGGATGTTCGTTGATCACGGCCTGCACCTCTGGAGCGTGGTACAGCGCTGCGACTCGTTTGAGTGCCTCATTGTCGCGATCTTCGCCACGCACCGCGAACACGTTCACGTACTGCTGCAGATCAGAACGGTTGGCATCTTCACGGTAGATCGTCTCTTTTTCGCCGAGGCCAGCCGCAAGCTGGAACGGGGTATCGACAAACGCGATATCGACCGAGTCGAGCGAGGCTGCCGTTTGCGACGGATCAATCGGGGTGACCTTGCCGAGCTTCGAAGCCTCGTAGTCGATGTCATCGATCGTGACGTTCCAGTCGGCCTCACCCTTGAACTTGATGAGACCCGCGTTGTAGAGGGCGAGCAGCGGGCGCACCTGGTTTGCCGGGTTGTTCGAGATCGTCACTTCGCCGCCCTCGGGAACCTCGTCAATCGAGCTCCACTGCTTCGAGAAGATCGAGATTGGGAAAATCTCGGTCGAGCCAATCGGGACCAGATCATCACCCTGCGTCGCAACGTGCTGCGCGAGGTAGCGTACGTGCTGGAACTTGTTGATGTCGATGTCACCCGAAGCGAGGGCCGGGTTCGGCGTCGTGTAGTCGGTGAACGAGACGAGCTCGACCTCGATGTTCTCTTCGGCCGCGAGGTCGACAAGAACCTCCCAGTGCGCTTCGGCGATATCGTTCACGCCGAGCTTCACCTTGGTCACTTCTTCACTGCCGCCCGCTGGCTTTGCATCGGCGTCGCTCGACTGGGCGAGCTTCGGCACCACAAAAGCGGCGATCACAGCCAGAACGGCAACAATCGCGATCGTGACCCAAAGGCCGACGCGCGACTTGGGTTTCTCGGGCCTTGCAGGCTGGGGAGTGGGTGCTGACATGATCTTCTCCTTGAAAGCGTCAGGGGCGAACAGCATTACTGTAGGGGCTCAGTCACCAGGCTTCCAAAAGAGTGTTACCGAGTGTTACGTTATAGCCCACTCGATGCGGGTCAACGGCCGAAATCGAACTACACTCTTACCCATGACACGTACCGAGCTGGGCCGCTCGGAGCACGCTTCTGGCATCAGCCGCCCCGACGCAGCGTCGACCGATTCGATCATTCGTTTCACCGGGGTAGGTAAGACGTTCGCCAAAGCCGCTTCAGCCGCGCTTACTGACATCACCCTAGACATACATCGAGGCGAGATCTTCGCTGTGATCGGCTACTCCGGAGCCGGCAAATCGACCCTCGTACGCCTCATCAACGGCCTCGAAAAAGTCACCACCGGCACCGTAGACGTTGACGGAACCCGCGTGAGCGACCTGCGCGAGGGCGAAATGCACCGCGTGCGCGGCAACATCGGTATGGTCTTTCAGCAGTTCAATCTCATGAAGTCGCGCACCGTCTTTGGCAACATCGAGTTTGCGCTCATCGTCGCCGGATGGACCAAGGCGGATCGCACCGAACGCATCTGGGAGCTTCTCGATTTCGTGGGCCTCACCGAAAAGGCCTGGATGTACCCGGAGCAGCTCTCGGGAGGCCAACGCCAGCGCGTCGGCATCGCCCGTGCTCTCGCCGCGAAACCGAGCGTGCTGCTCGCCGACGAGGCCACGAGCGCACTCGACCCCGAAACAACGCACGAGGTGCTGCAACTGCTCGCCCGCACAAACCGCGAGCTCGGCGTCACCGTCGTCGTCATCACCCACGAGATGGACGTCGTGCGCAGTATTGCCGACCGCGTCGCCGTGCTCGACAATGGCCACCTCGTCGAGCTCGGCACCACCTACGAACTCTTCGCCAACCCGCAAACCGAACGGGCGAAAGCCTTCCTCGCAGCGGTCTCGCAAACCGAGCCCAATACCGCACAGATCGCCTCGTTGCGCGAACGCGGCCACGAACGTCTCTTCACGATTCAGGTAACCCGGGACGGAGATGTCGGCGGGCTGCTCTCTGACGCGGTTGCCAGCTACGGGATCCGCTTCGCTCTGCTCTTTGGGGGCATCGACATCATTCAACAACAGCAATTCGGGTCGCTCACCGTCGCGCTCAGCGGCGACCGAGTCGACGAAGCGCTCGCACACCTGCGCGAGCACGCAACCGTAGAGGAGCTCGCCGCATGAGTTATCTCAGCAACAACAAAACCCCGTGGGAAACCCTCTGGCCGCTACTCTTCAAGAGCCTCGGGCAGACCCTCTACATGGTGTCACTCACGCTGCTCGTCGCAGGCCTCATCGGCCTCATCATCGGCGTGCTGCTCACCGTCACCCGCCCCGGCAGCATTCTCGCGAACCGCTTCGTGAACACGACCCTCAACGTGATCGTGAACTTTTTCAGGCCCATCCCGTTCATTATTCTCGTTGCCCTACTCGGCCCCCTTACGAAACTCGTGACCGGCAGCATCATCGGCATCAACGCGGGCATTTTCGTCATGACCATCGGTGCGGTCTTTTCGATCGCACGCATCGTCGAGCAAAACCTTGTCACCGTCGACCCCGGCGTCATTGAGGCGGCGCGGGCGACCGGAGCACGGCCGCTGCGCATCATCCTCATGGTGCTGCTGCCCGAAGCCCTCGGCCCACTCATTCTCGGCTACACCTTCATCGTGATCGGCATCGTCGACATGTCGGCCATGGTCGGCGTGATTGGTGGCGGCGGGCTCGGCGACTTCGCGATTACGCGCGGGTATCAGGTGTTCCGCTGGGAAGTCACCTTCGTTGCGACCCTCGTCATCGTGGCGCTCGTGCAGCTGCTGCAGTTCGTGGGCAACTCGCTGGCACGCCGAGCGCTGCGCCACTGAGTGCGCGCTCGCCGGTAGGCGGCTTGTCGCTCGCCTTCCCGCTTTCCTTCCCTCCTTCACCGTCTCGTCCCCGTCCCCGGCGCACCCGGCACCCGCCGAAAGGTCAAAAAGTGTCGATTTTCGAGAGCGTTTTCGACACTTTTTGACCTTTCGGTGAGGGGCGAGCGGGCGGAGGGACCTGGGCCGACAGAAGGGCGTAGCGCGACGGCGCTGTGAGAAACGTGACCCTAGAGATTAAACGAAGTGGCGTGAGGTAGCGCGAGGTGGCGCGAGGTGGCGTGCAATGGCCTGAGTTGGCGCGAGGTGACCTGCGATGGTCTGAGGTGACGTGAGGCAGCATGCAATCGCACACGGCCGCCGCGCACAATGGCACACGACCGACGCGCACACAAAAGCGGGGCCCGCCAGCCGGAAAACCAGCCAGCGAGCCCCGCTGAATGTGCGTTAGGGTCTCGACCCTACCCCAGAACTACTTGAGCAGGCCAGGGAACGCGTCTGCGTTGTCTTCGATCCACTTCGAGACGGCACCCTCTGAGTCATTCTCGTACTCGTCGCTCGTGACGAGCTCCTCGAGTGCACCATACGCGTCGTCGTCGAGCTTGATCTGTTCGATCAGGTCAGCAAGATCTGCGTAGTCTTCTTTGAAGCCATCGCGAGCGAGAATGTGCAGGCCCTCGGCCTCACCCATTGCGCCCTTAGGATCTTCGAGGTCCTTCACATCGTAGGCACTGTTTGCCCAGAAGGGGCGCCACAGCGTCACAACGATCTCTTCCTTCTTGTCGATCGCTTCGCCAAGCATGGTGAGCATGGTCGCGGTCGACGAGGTGCTGAGCGTAATCGTGTCTTCGAGCTCATACTCGGGAATCATCGAGTCTTCGGTCACGCCGGTGAGGCCTGCGCCGGGCTCGATGCCGATGATCTCGCTGCCGAAGAGGTCAGCGTTGTCCTTGAGTTCGTCGATCGAGTTGAGCTTCGAGTATGAAGGAACGGCGATGGTGAGCGTTGCGCCCTCGTACCAGGTGCCGAGGTCTTCGATCTTGTCGCCGAACTCCTCCATGTAGCTTGCCTGGGTTACCTCAGGCCAAGCCGAAGCGAAGAGGTCGATGTCGCCCTGCGAGAGGCCCGCGTACATGGGGCCGTTGTCGGTGAGGTCATCAACCTCAACCTTAAAGTCCTTCTTCTCAAGCTGATCCTTGAGCAGGTACGCGATGCTCTGGCCGTCAGTCCAGCCAGCAATGTACGAAACCTTGATGGTGTCGCCGCTTGCCGACGAACCGTTGTCTGAGCCGCCGCTGCTCGTTCCGCCGCTACCATCGCTTGCGCAACCAGCGAGTGCAAGAAGCCCTGCGGTGCCGAGTGCGAGTGCACCCATAAAACGTTTTTTCATGATGTGTTCCTTTCGTCCTGTGGCCTTGCCACAGTGATTGGGTATACAGATTAGGTTTGAGTAAAGCTCCTGCGGGCGCAGGGCTTATGCCTTCTTGGCGTCGGCCTTACGCTTGCGGAAGAGGCCGAGCAGCGACGACTGGTATTCAGACTGGTTACCAAGCGCTGCGGTGACACGGTCGAGGAAGACCGCGATGATCACGATGCTGACGCCCGATTCGATACCGGCGGGCAACTGCTGCTGCATCACGGCCGCGACAACGTCCTTACCGAGGCCAGGGGCGCCAACGAAGCCGCCAAGCACGGCCATCGAGAGCGAGAGCATGATGACCTGGTTAATGCCAGCCATGATGGTTGGCAGGGCGAGTGGCAGCTGAATGCCGCGCAGAATCTGGCCCGGCTTCGCGCCGAAGGCCTGACCAGCCTCGACGACCTCGCCGTCAACGCCGCGAATACCGAGTTCGGTGAAGCGCACGCCGGGAGCGATCGCAAAGATCACGGTCGCGAAGATCGCGGGCACGAAACCAATGCTGAACAACAGTACGGCAGGCACAAGGTACACGAACGCCGGCATCGTCTGCAAGAAGTCGAGCAACGGTTTCATGAACGCACTGAAGCGGTCACTCTTTGCCGCAAGAATACCGAGCGGAATCGCCATCACGACAGCAATAAGCGTTGCGACGAGCACGAGGCCGAGCGTCTGCATCGCGCTCTGCCAGTACCCCATCGAGACGATCAGCAGGAGTGAGATGATCGTGCCAACGGCGAGCTGCCACGAACGAACGAGCCAGCCGAGCGCCGCAAACAGCACGATAACGACGAGAAAGTGCACCGAGAGTAGCCCGTCAACGATGCCGTTGACGAGAATGTCGATGAATACCTTGAAAAAGTCGATGAGCCAGTCGAAGGTGTCGCGGAACCAGTCAAAAACAACCTGGCCCCATGTACCGATGGGAATCTTAGGAATATTCACGCCTGTTCTCCCTTCGTAGCGCCGTTTTCTTCTCGCGCATCAGTATCGGTATCAGTGTCGGCGAGGCCGCCGAGTTCGAGTGCTTCGGTCATCGTGGTCTCTGGCACATCGGGCCGTGGCTCGATGATGGGAATCGCACTCGTGGTGGTTGGCAGGTCGGCCAGCGCCGCGAGCAGCGTGACCCTGGGCACGACGCCGAGCAGGCGGTGCTGCTCGTCAACGACGGCAACGGGCAGTGGGCTCTCGACGGCCATCTCGTACAGCTCTGAAATGTGCTGGTCGGGGCTCACCGTCGAGGGAGCCGGGCGCAGCCGCTCACGAATATCGGTGCTGCCCTCGCGAACCTGGCGCAGCACGTCTTTATCGCGCACAACGCCAATGAGCTTGCGACCGTTGCCGGTCACGAAGCAGGCCGAGGTCTGCATGTCGCGCATCGTCTTGAGCGCCGCACGGGGGCCTGCGCTCGCGGGAATCGCAGCGAGGGCTGGCTCCATAACGTCGCCAGCGGTAAGCACGCGGCCACGGTCGACGTCTTGCACGAACTGCGCAACGTAGTCGTTTGCCGGGTCGGTGAGAATGTCGTTGGGGCTACCCACCTGCACGATGCGGCCGTCACGCATGACGGCGATGCGGTCGCCGAGAAACATGGCCTCGTTCAGGTCGTGCGTAATGAACACGATCGTCTTGCCAAGCTCCTGCTGCAGCTCAACGAGCTGTTCTTGCATTTCGCGGCGGATCAGCGGGTCAAGGGCCGAAAAGGCCTCATCCATGAGCAGAATCTCGGTGTCGGCCGTGAGTGCGCGAGCGATACCCACGCGCTGCTGCATACCGCCCGAGAGTTCGTCGGGCAGGTGGTTCTCCCACCCGGCAAGGCCGACGCGCTCGAGCCAGTTCTGAGCCTTCGCCCTGCGGGTCGACGCGTCGATGCCCTGTAGCTCAAGCCCATAGGCGACGTTGTCGAGCACGGTGCGGTGGGGCAAGAGCGCGAAGTGCTGAAACACCATCGACATACTCTTGCGGCGCAGTTCGCGAAGCTCCGCGTCTGAACGGCCAACGACTTCTTCGCCAAAAATCTTGATCGAACCGTCGGTCGTATCGTTCAAACCGTTAAGCATGCGAATGAGCGTTGACTTGCCCGAGCCGCTGAGGCCCATGACAACAAAAATTTCGCCCGGCTTCACTTCAAAGCTGGCGTCGATCACCGCGGCGGTGCCGAGCGGCTGTACTCCCTCGCGGGTGTCGCCCGCTTTGAGACGTTTTACCGCTTCTCTAGGATTGCGGCCAAACACTTTGTAGACGTTTGAGACCTGCAATGCCAATGCGGAATCATGGTGTTGCCCGGCCTGTGGCCCAGCATCACCGTGACTCCCACGGGTTGTGGGGTTGGTCACGATTGTTCTCCTCCGAGAGTAACGTTCGTTTCTTCGCAAAACGAGGTGAGGGCAATCTGATAGGGCGGTAGGTCAGGGAATAACAGCATCCTGGTCACTCACCCTCAATCACGGCCACCTTAAGGCAGGCGGCCCACTCTACTCACGCGCTTCGTTTCACGGCCCGGCACTCTGCCGGATTTCTGCTCCTTGCTTCGCCTCACAGAGCGGCAAAGAACATACTTCGACCATAACAAGGGGTTTACGAAACACCTTGTTTCTCTCGCAGAACCTTGCTTCAGGCAACCATCGTTTCGGTAACCTGATCAGGCATTTTTCGTGTTTCCATATTGTTACCTAACCGATTTGACAAGAATTGGAAAACACTTCGCTAGAAAGCTACTTTTGCGTATCTTTGCTCTTTTGATCACTCGGCAGGCCGCCCGCGACGAAACGCCGAAACAGCACTTGCTTCACCGACGCCGGCAGCAGCCGGTACGCACCCTTCATGACCACGTTGCGCAGGTACTCGCCACGGCCAATAAAGCCCATGTCGAGCATGGCCTTCTGGAGGCGGATCTCGGTTTGCGCCTCACGCCAGCCGCCCCGGCGAGCAAACGCGCCCGATCCGACGCGATATTTCACGAGTGGCTCGGCAATGTTCTCGACCCGCGCACCGCTCACAATCATGCGAATGCCGAGCCAGTAATCTTCCATCTTGCCGAAGGGCTCATACCCACCGACCTCCCTGACCCGCGAGACTCGGTACATCATCGTGGGGTGGTTAAAGGGGTTGTGCGTGCGAGCGTGGTCACGAATGTTCTCTTCACCGACGGGAGGAATGCGCGTCACGCCGCACACTTCGGGGTCATCGTCGAACTCGACCATGCCCGCACCCACGAGGTCGTAGCCAGCTTCTAGGAGCGGCCACTGCTTCGAGAAACGGTCGGAAACCGAGACGTCATCGGCATCCATGCGAGCGACAACGTCGTATCTTGCGCGTTCGAGCCCGGCGTTCAGCCCCTCGGTGAGCCCGCGGTTCTCGGCGAAACGCACCCGGGTGAGGGGCACCGCACCGCCAGCCTCGAACTCATCGATGACCGCTTCAAGTGCCGCAGAGATCGGCCCGTCAATCACAACGAGCACCTCGGCAGGCATCAGGCTTTGCACCACCGTCGAGCTCTCGAGCGCGAGCCGAAGTGCGTCGGGGGTATCGCCCGCGTACACGGGAAGCAGCAGGGTGAAGTCGGCGCTCGCCACTACGACCGCCCAGGCCCCTCGGTGAGCGAGAACACCGTGTCACTCACGTCAAGAGGTAGGCCTGCCTCGGCGAGCACGTCGACCGTCGGCCGCGGCCTTGTGAAGAGGCCGTGGCGCAACCCTCGACCCAGGCAGCGCCACAGCACACCCCGGTTCGATGAGGCCTTGAATGTGCGGGCCCAGCGCCTGGTAGAGGCCGCCGTGTAGGCCAGCTTCTCCCACGGCTTGAGCGCCTTCGACGTGCGAAAGAGCCAGAGCTTGTTGCGCACCTCGAAGTAGAAGCGTTCGCCGGGGTCTTGGTCAGAGGAGCCGCGAATCTTCGTTTTGTGCACGACGACTGAGCCAGGCACCTGAATGCCTCGAGCGCGACGCAAGAGGCGGGCCGAGTATTCAAAGTCGTCGTTCCATAGGAAGTAGTCGGCGATGGGCAGGCCCATCTTACGCACGAGTTCGGCGCGCACGAAGGCCGAGACAAACGAGATCGAGCGGATCTCGAGAACTCCTGCCGCGGCCGCTCGATCGCGCTCCGCCTGAGAGGCACCGATTTTGGGCTTCGGAGTGTTCATCGGATGGTCTTCGCCATCGGTCCACACGACACGCGAGCCCATGACCGCGAGATCGTCGCGCCCCCTGCCCGCCTCGATGAACCGTTCGTGTGCGGCGAGCGCCTCGGCGAGGGCCGTGGGCTCGGGCACCGTGTCGTCATCCATCACCCACACCCAGTCAATCGTAGGGTCCTGCACGGCCGCGGCGATGCCCGTGGCAAAGCCGCCGGCGCCGCCGGTGTTTTCGGTGAGTGCGATGAGCCTCGCGTGCCCGCCGAAGCGCGCAACCATCTCAGCGGCCACCTGAGCGCTCTCGTCGGTCGAGGCATTGTCGACCACGATGAGCTCGTCAACCGGCCGGGTCTGCTGACCGACCGCCGTGAGCGCCTCTCTCAAAAGCTCTGCACGGTTAAACGCAACCATAACCGCTGCAACCCGCACTACTCCTCCTCTTCAGCCGGTGAGGCCTGTCGCACAGCGTCGGCGACAAGCTCGTGAATGTAATCGTAGTCGGGGGCCTCAGGCTGAACCTCGGGCGGGGTGAGCTCGACCGTGACGGGCGTGTGGTCTTTCGCACGCGTCGCGAGGTCGAGGAAGGGGCCGAGCATTGACTCGGGCATGTTCGTCCAAACAATCGAACTGCCCGTCTCGACGATGCCCTTGAACTGTTTGAGCACGTTGACCGGGTTCATCTGCGCGAGAATGGCCTCTTGCAGCTCACGCTGGCGGCGCATGCGATCGTAATCGTCGGTCGTGTAGCGCGAGCGGGCGTACCACTGGGCGGTGAAGCCGTTCATGTGCTGCTGACCAGCCTCGATCCACCCCTCAATGCCGTTGCCGTGTGCGTCGCCGCCAATCGGCAGGCGCTGCTGCACATTGATGTCGACACCGCCGAGCGCATCGATGAGGTCAGAGAAGCCGTCCATGTCGATGAGCACGTAAAACTGAACGTCGAGCCCCGTCGCACCCGACGCCGCATCGACAAGAGCGAGAATACCGGGCTCTTCGCCTGCCTTCGCTACCCCCGCGTAACGGTCGGGGTCGAAGATCGAGATCTCGGTGTAGAGACCGTTCATGTAGCAGCGGCCAATGTAGCAGCCCCAGTCATTTCCGAACCCGGTCGGGTGCTGCTCGTGCATGGGCGAGTCTTCTGGGAAAGGCATGCCGGTGAGTTCACGCGGCAAGCCAATAATCGTCGACTGCCCCGTCTTCGCGTCGACCGACACAACCGAGATGCTATCGGGGCGCAGGCCGTCGCGACCATCACCCGCGTCAGCACCAAGTAAAAGAATGTTGTAGCGACCGTCGACCGGCGCCACGCTCGCACCGCGAGCGAAGATCGAGCTGAGCGCATCACGGCCAATGCCGATCGTGCCAGACATCCACAGGGCCCCGGCAACCGGCAGCACCGTGAGGCACACGCTCAGAATTGAGACGGGCACCCGCCAGTTCTTGCTGACCTTGACGAGATTCGTCAGGCGCAGGGTGTCAAAACCGATAATCACCCAGAGAATCGCGTAGGCCACAATGACCCACTGCAGCACGAAGAGCACGATCGTGTGGGTGAAGAAAGAAAGCGTCGGTACACGAAAAAAGATGAAGCCGAGCAGTGACAGCAGCCCTCCCGCAAGCAGCCCGATCGTAGCCCCGAGGCCAACCCTGCCGAGCTTTCGGTTGCCCGCGAGCACCTGCGCGCTACCTGGTAGCACGAAGCCGAGTACCACGAGCCAGAACGAGCGCTTCGTCATGAAGGGCGGCGACGTTCGCTCCGGGTACCTGATCGGGTGCTCGAGCTGCTGCGAGAGGCTCATGCGCCGTAGCCGTCGGGGTTTGCGCTCTGCCACGCCCAGGCATCTGAGCATGCCTCATCGAGCGTGCGCTTCACAGCCCACCCGAGTTCACGGTTTGCTTTCGCTGGGTCTGCGACCATCTCGGCGACATCGCCAGCTCGTGCGGCGGTGACCTCGTAAGGGAGCTCACGGCCAACGGCCTTCTCAAAGGCGCGCAGCACCTCGAGCACGCTCGATCCTTTACCCGAACCAAGGTTGTAGGTGCTGACTCCATTCGGGGCCTGCTCGAGAGCGGCAACGTGCCCCTCGGCGAGATCCATCACGTGAATATAGTCACGCACGCCGGTGCCATCACTGGTCTCGTATGAGTCGCCGAACACCATAAGCTTCTCGCGCTTGCCCACCGCAACCTGGGCGATGAACGGCATGAGGTTATTGGGAATACCAGCGGGATCTTCGCCGATGCGCCCTGACGGGTGCGCACCAACCGGGTTGAAGTAACGCAAAATCACGGCGTTGAGCTCGGGCCAGGCGGCCTGCACGTCGCGAATGATCTGTTCGATCATCGCCTTTGTCCACCCATACGGGTTGGTCACGCCAACACCCGTCTGGTGCTGCTCATCCTGCGGCAAGTACTGCGGGTCGCCGTAGACCGTCGCCGACGAGCTAAAGACGAGTTTCGTGACGCCTTTCTCTCGCATGATGTCGAGCAGGTTAAGGGTCGAGTCAATATTGGTGCGGTAATACCTGGCCGGCTGCTGCGTTGATTCGCCAACGGCTTTCAGGCCGGCGAAGTGAACGACCGCGTCAAATTCGAGAGGCTCGAGCGCCCGCTTTGCCTGCTCTCGGTCAGCGAGATCAGCCTCAATGAGTTCGATCGAAGCGTTGGCTAGCTGCTCTACCCGCCGTACCGATTCGGGGCTGCTATTCGAGAAGTTGTCGACGACAATAACCTCGTGCCCGCGCTCAGTGAGCACGAGTGCGGTGTGAGACCCAATATAACCGGCGCCGCCGGTGAGTAATACGCGCATACTCCAAAGGGTAGACGATAAACCTTTACGTTCTGCCGAACCTGCACCGGATTGTCATGAAACCCCCGGCAAATTACGAAACGGTTGCGTAATGCGTCGCCTCGGGGTTCTTTCGGCTTGATAGCCCATAGAATAGGTCGAAGTATACGGGTAAATTGAGCCTGCTTGAGAGGATGGTTGATGTCTACGCTCAACGTCATCGGTGAGTTCCTCGAAGGTTGGGAACAGAGCGGTCAGCGGGCTTCAGCACGCGAACTGACCATCGCTCTCGCCGATACCGCGCCGAGGGGGTGCGCATCTGCTCTGCTCATCGCTTCAAACAGCGAGGCTCCTGAGATTGATCACCCTAAAGCTCGCGTAGAGGTCATGTCACTGCACAGCTCGATGATTCCCCTCGTCTGGCGTGGCGGCCCAGCAGCCCGGCCACTCGATGGCGAGTTCGTACACTCGCTGAGCCCCCTCATTCCACTCCGCCAGCGCGAAGAGGCCGATGGTTCGCAAACAACCGTCACCGTGCCTCACACTCTGGCTTGGGACGCCCCCGATGTTCTTCCCAAGGGCCAAGCAAAACAACTGCGTCAACACGTGAAACGCGCGGTCAAGCACGCCGACGTGATCTTGACCCCCACCCACGCTGTGGCCGAGCGACTCCGTGAAATCTATGGGGCCTATATCTCGGTTCAGGTATTGCCCCTCGCTGCGCCGCGGGAATACCTCGCTCCAAAGAACATCGTTGAACGTTTGCACACACTCGGCATGCCCGAACACTATTTTGTCTCGACCGCTTACCCGGGCGAGACCGGCAGACTCGAGTGGATCCTGCGCACGCTCGAAGCTAACCCCGATTTGCCACCGCTTGTGCTCGTTGGCCCGGGTGCAGAAGCTGACCTCAGCTCGTGGCCCGTGCTCGCCGACCGCGTGCACCAGGTCATGCTCACCGAGGAGTCGGGAGCCGAGCCCGGTGACATCGGCGCCATCATCGCGGGGGCGAGGGCGCTCGTGCTTCCCCAGGTCATCGCCGATTGCTTGCTGCCCATTCACGGTGCGCTCAATTCAGGTGTGCCCATCGTGCACGGAGGAGCTGCCTGCATGGCAGAGACAGCTCTCGACGGTGCGACAGCCGGCGAGAACGAAGAGAGCTTCGCCGAGGCACTCACGCGAGTTGCGCGCGATGACGAGGAGCGTGCCCGCCTGAGTGTGCTCGCACAAGATCGCTCACGCATGTTCTCGTGGCGCACGACCGCTTGGCAGCTGTGGGAAGTGCACGCCAACATCTAACGTGGCATACGAAAGGTGCACTGAATCTTCATGAACCTGCAGCGTCAACCACACGAGACGGCTTTCATTGAGACGTTCGCCGACCACTGGTCTGCCGGTGGGGCCTCGCGAATCGAGGGGCTCATCGCAGGCTACCTGTTGGTCGACAACGAAGGCGGCGTCAGCGCTGCAGAGCTCAGCGAACAACTTTCGATCAGCAGCGGATCGGTCTCAACGTACACGCGGCAACTCATCGAGCGAGGCTTCGTGCACCGAGTACGCAAACCTGGTATTCGTGCGCATTTTTTTATGATGAGTAGCGATGTCTGGGCTGACTTCATTCAGGCTGAACAAACCTACCTCGAAAAGCAACGCTCGTTGGCTGAAAGCGCCCTTCCGCTCTTCGCCCCTGGGAGCCCCGCATGGGGCCGCATTCAGAACATGCGTGATTACATGGGCTGGCTCGTTGCCCTGCAGCTGCCACGGGGATGGCAAGAATTCAAGCGCGCCCGAGACGCTGCCGAACAGTGATGCTGGGGGTTCCGCTCTGCGAATCCTCTTCAACAACAGCATCAACCCCGAACACGTCTCGCAGGAGTGCCTCATCGATCACCTCGCCGGGAGCTCCCTGACGAACGATGTTCCCCTCGTGCATGACGACGAGGTGTGACGCGTAGCGAGCCGCCTGGTTAATGTCGTGCAAGACCGCAAGAACCGTGCTCCCGTTTTCACGCATGTCCTGGCACAGGTGCAAGAGGTCAACCTGATGAGCCAGGTCAAGAAACGAGGTTGGCTCGTCAAGCAGAACGTATTCGGTCTCTTGAGCCACGATCATGGCGATCCAGACGCGCTGCTGTTGGCCGCCCGACAGATCTGAGAGAAATCGATCGGCAAGATCTTCAACGCCGGTCGCTCTCATGGCACGGTCGACGATCTCGGTGTCTCCCTTGGCCCACTGCTGAAAGATCGAATGGTGCGGGTGCCTGCCCCGTGCCACGAGCTCGCGCACCCGCAACGACTCCGGCACGATGGGATGCTGCGGCAGTGACGCCGTTCGCCGAGCCACCAGCTTCGAGCGCGTCGCATAGATGTCACGCCCGTCGAGGGTCACCGAGCCTGCGAGGGGACGCCGCGTTCTCGCGAGCGCCCCGAACATCGTTGATTTTCCGCACCCGTTCGGCCCGATCACCGCGGTAAAGTGCCCTCTGGGAACCGAGAAGGTGAGCCCCTGGCTCACCACGGTGCGACCGTAGCCAAGCACGGCGTCATGCAGGCGAAGGCCTGGTGTGGCCTCGCCCATTTGCGGTTCATTCGTCACAAGAAACTTCCTTTCTGGTGCTGACGCACAAGCAGGTACCCCAAATACACTCCGCCAACGCCAAGCGTGAGAACGCCAACCGGCAGCCCAGCGAAGAACGGTACCCGCTGCGCCGCGAGGTCAGCCAGACTCATAATCAGCGCCCCCGTCAGAGCAGAAGCACCAATGCTCACATCAGCGGTATTCAGTATGCGTCTCGCGATCTGAGGGGCGGTCAACGATACGAATGCCACGGGGCCGACAACACCGACGGCCACTGCGGTCGCCATAATCGAAATGCTCACAGCAATGACGCGGGTGCGCTCTGGGTCGACCCCGATTCCCGCCGCTGCCTCATCGCCCATAGCGAGCATCGTGACGTCTCTGCCGTAGAACAACGCAAGCGGCAAGAGCACCAGGAGCGCAAGGGCCGCCACGGCGACGCTCTGGGCGTTCGCGGCGTTCAGCGAACCAACAAGGTAAGCCGCGAGCTGTTGTGCTGCATCGCGCAGGTGCACGATCACGATGTACTGTGTCACGGCGCTGGCCAGTGCTGCCACACCAATACCAACGATGACCAGCCGTGTGGCAGAACGAAAGCCCTTCCCACTAGCGAAATACACGAGGGCCGCAGCGCACATCGCCCCGATCGCCGAGCCGAATCCGGGAGCGAGCGTTGGCGCGATCACCGTCATGCACGCGACCCCAGCGCCGGCGCCAGCCCCAATGCCAATCACATCGGGACTGCCCAGCGGGTTCCTGGTAATGGTTTGAAAAAGTGCCCCAGCGAGACCGAGCAAGGCACCCGCGCACAGGGCGGTAAGCACTCGTGGCCCCCTCAGACGCTGTAATACGAACGATGTCTTGGGCTCGAGGTCGCCAGTAACCATTGCCGTAAGGTCGGCGAACGAGAGCCCGAGGTCTCCCAGCATGAGGGTCAACACGAAAACGACGACGAGCGCGAGGCAGGTGGCGCCGACGAAAATCAGCGACCGTAAGCGATGTGCCTGCCGGTACTGCCCATCACCACGCGAGAGATGATGATGCTGCCTCACCGCGTGGCCCAGCCTTTTCTCACGGCGAGCATCAATATCGGTGCCCCGACGAGGGCCGTCATGATGCCGACCATCACCTCGTCTGGTCGTGCGATCACGCGCCCCAGCGTGTCGGCCGCGAGGAGCAGGGTCGCCCCTAGCATGGTGACGGCGGGCAACAGCCACCGATGGTCGACTCCGATAACGGAGCGCCCGAGGTGGGGCACGATCAGGCCGAGAAAGGCGATCGGGCCAGCTGCAGCCGTTGCCGCAGCCGCGAGAAGGGCGGCTACGGCGAGACCAACATACCGAATGAGCACCACCGGCGTTCCAAGCGAGGTCGCAACCTCGTCGCCAAGAGCCAGGGTATTGAGCGGCTGTGACAGCACCATAGCGACGATGAGCCCGACGGCGACGGCCGGGAGTATCGAGAAAGCGACCTGCAGGTCCCTGCCGTTCAAAGAGCCGATGACCCAGAACCGAAATGAGTCAAAGATCGCCGGGTTTCTGAGAATGACCGCTTGAATGTATGCCGTCAGTACTGCCGAGACGACGGCGCCGGTGAGTAACAAGGCGACGTGCGATCTGCTTCGGCCGCTCAGCACGAACACGAGCACGACGGCAATGAGCGCCCCCATGAATGCCCACGGGAATGAGCCAGCGGCCCCAGCGCTTCCCGTGATAGCGCCTACCGTCACGACGGCGGCAGAGGCGCCAACGGTGATGCCGAGAATTCCCGGGTCACCCAATGGGTTCTGTGTCACGCCCTGTATGAGCATGCCCGAGACCGAGAGCGCCGCTCCGCAGAGCACCCCCAACACGGTCCTGTGCAGCCGCGAGTCAACAATAGCGGCAAGGTACGAGTCGCCAGTGCCCCGCATCGCGGCGGTCAATTCGTCAAACGATACAGCGCGGCCGCCAAACATCAGGCTCGCGAGTACTGCACCCGCGAGCCCGACGCAGCACAGCGCGACAATGCTAGCTTTACCGAGGGTTGAGTCTCGCGTCACCGACCGACTTTTTCGATGGCCTCATCAATGAGGGGCACAAAGCGCTCAAGCGTCCACGGCACCGTAAGCGGCGTAATGATCGATGAGCCGGTCACAAATGACTGGTCAGTGGGAGCGACGACCGATCCGCGTGCAACGGCCGGAATTTCCTTGTAGAGCGGCTGCGACTCGATTTCGGCACGGTTGGCTTCGTCAGAGTAGAAGGTAAAAATAAGGTCTGAGTCGACGAGCTTCTCGGCGTTTTCAAGCCCAATAGCTGCCGAGTCGGTTCCTTCAACCTCATACTCGCGAAGCTCTGCCACGACCGGGTCAACCGTAAGGCCAAGCGCCCTCACCATGGCGACCCGTTGCTCGTCTTCAAAAAATACTCCGAGAGTACCGGGGCCGGCGTTATAGATGTACGAGAACGTCAGCCCCGCGTAATCCTCACGTGCGGCCTGCTCAAGCTGTTGTTCAATGTCGGCGATGAGGCCTTTGGCTTCGTCAGGTTTGCCCATCGCTTCGCCGATCACCGAGATCTGGTCTTTCCAGGTGATCACCCACGGCTCTTTTTCGTACGCGACCGTCGGGGCAATGTCGTTCAAGATATCGAACTGCGCCTGGGTGATCCCCGACCACGGAGCAAGAATCAGGTCGGGTTCAAGAGAAACGATAGCCTCGATGTCGAGCTCTGTCGCACCGGTAAATTGCTCGGGCAGTTCAGCGCCAGCCTCGGTGACCGCTTCATGTACCCAGGGCAGGTAGCCGGTCTCGTCGCTTCCCCACGGATACTCTTCGACGCCGACGGGAACCGTTCCAAGCGCAATCGCGGTTTCAGCCGAGCCCTGGCCAAGCGTCACGATGCGTTCGGGCTCCGACTCGATCACCGCTTCACCCAGCGCATGCTCAATGGTGACGGGCTGCCACTCGGTCTCAGCGGTGGTTTCTTCGCCATCGGTCTGAGCACAGCCGACGAGGGCTCCTCCGACGAGCGCCAAACAGGCAACGATACGCAACCGGGAGTGCTTGGTCATACCTGACATTTCCTCTCAAAAGGGGTGATCCATTCATCACATCTCGGTTAGGCTAGCATTACCTAAAAGAACTTTCAATTTATTTGAAACTAAAGAAAGAGCCCCTTTGTCTCCCTCTTCAGCACCGGCTTCACGGCCCTCGTACCGCCCATACCGTGCGCAGGTCCAATCCATCACGCAGCTCAGCACGCACTTCGTTCGCGTCTCGTTCTCGGGTGTCGACTTCGAGCACTTCGCCCCTCACGCGCTCGACCAACGCATCAAGTTTGTCTTCCCGCGAGATGAGCAGAGCTTCTCAGAATTGGGAGTCGACGACGAGACCGTGCTCGCTTCGGGCACCTGGTACGAACGCTGGAGGGGCCTCGATGAGACGAGGCGCAGCCCGCTCAGAACCTATACCGTGCGTGCTTTCGACCCTGTTACTCGCACGCTCCATGTCGATTTCGTTGTTCACACCGAAGCTGGCGTTCCCGTGGGTCCCGGGGCGCAGTGGCTCAGCACCGTTCAAGCCGGCGAAGAACTCATCATTGTTGGCCCCGACGTGCGCAGCCCCGACTCGCGCCAGGGCATTGATTGGCGCCCCGGTAACGCCACCACGCTGCTCTTGCTCGGTGACGAAACTGCAGCTCCCGCAATCGCGAGCATTCTCGAAACGATCCCAGCGCACCACAACGCAACAGCATTGATTGAGGTGCCCTCAAGCGATGACGCGTTACCACTCGATACCGGAAGCAACGTCAGGGTTCAGTATCTTGCCCGCGAGGGGGCTCCCATTGGAGCGCTCCTCGGGCCGGCACTCGATACTTGGATCGCAGAGAATCCCGCTACCGTCGCCAATGCGGCAACTGCAAACACTCAGCAACTCGCCGACATCGACGTCAACACCGAGACACTGTGGGACTCGCCTGAAGCCCAACACGACGGCGGTTTTTACGCGTGGATCGCCGGCGAGTCAGCGGTCATCAAACAACTGCGGCGCACGCTCGTCACCCACCACAAAATCGACCGCAGTAGGGTTGCCTTCATGGGCTACTGGCGTTTGGGGCAGGCCGAGCGCACCGGCTAAGATCCGCTCAGTGTTGATCGGCGGCCGCCACGATCAAGGTTTGCACGAGCGGCGTACTGAGCCCGACGAGCCGCGCATCGCACAGCAGTGCGCCACGCTCGCACTCGATGCGCCACCGCAGCTCGGCTGGGCCAACCTGGGCAACGATGCGCTGCTCAAGCGGCGCCTGCGCTGACTTCACGGGCCCGGTCTCTTCGAGAGCCTGATCGAGGCGTCGCTGGCGCACGGCTGGCGGAACATCTTGCATCGCGTTCACCGCAAACACCCCATCAAGCGTTTCAAGAGGAGTACCCGAACGCAGGGCTTCATCGAGACGCTGCGCTGCAACAAGCGTCTCGGGCCAGGACTCGGCCGAGCGTGGGCTCTGAGACGATGGTGAAACGATGTTCTCAGCAGCGAGCACATCGCTGTGTAGTTGCGCCGCAAACACCTCCGCTCGAAACATGTCACAGTTGCCAAAAGCCACAACCCCAATGCCACTCGCGCTGTGCCAACGCATGTGCGACGAGAAACCTGGAAGCCCGCCAGAATGCTGCACGATGCGCCCAAAAGCTCTGTCGTGCTCGACGTCAAGCCCGTACCCGTAACCGAAGGCGTCAAGCTCCCGACTCTCCTGGTTGCCGCCCGGTGCCGCAGCGGTATGAATGCGCTGCATCTCGCGCCTCGTGGCGGGAGCCATGAGGTCTGGGCGAATCGGAGCGTCGGTGTAGGCCGAAGAAAGAAAAGCAACCCACGACGCGATGTCGTCAACCGTGCTAAAAAGCCCGCCGATGCAGGCGAGTGCACCATTACCGACGTAGGGTTCTTCGCTCAGCGTCTTTGATTCGTCAAAGGTGCGAAACCCCCACGCAAGAGGCACGTCAGCCGGGTATTCATCGGCGCTAAAGCGGGTGCGTGAAAGACCGAGCGGATCGATCAGCCGTTCCCGAATCACCGTTTCAACCGAAGAACCCGTGACCGCTTCGATCGCGCGCCCCACAAAAGACATGCCAAGATTCGAGTACTGATACAGCTCGCCCGGCTCGGCGGTCAAGCGGAGCCCTTCTTCAGCGAGCGCCTGAATCGACTCACGTCGATCGCCGAGGCGTCGATCACCCCAAGCGTTGTCTTCGGCAAGCCCCGACTGGTTCGAGAGCAACTGCGCGATGGTTACCCGCTGCTCGTCACCGCCATACATAAACCGCAAGCCAGGCACATACTGGGTAATCGGGGCCGCAAAGTCGAGCAGCCCCTCATCGCGCAAGAGAAGGGCCGTGGCCGCCAGAAAGCTCTTGGTCATTGATGCGATGCGAAATACGGTAGCCCGTTCGGTCACCGTACCCGGCCCCGCGGGGGCGCCTGTCGCACGGTACCGCACCACGCCATCGCGGGTGAACACCGCTGTGACCATGGCCGGTGCAGTCGCGGGATCAAACCGTTCTTGCGCGGTGTCGAGTACGGTCTCGAGCGATTCGAATGACACTATTGCGCTCCCTCTGCGTGAGCCTCAGCCCGGGCGAGTACCTCGCGGCCAAACGCCTCGATGAGCCGCTTACTCGCAGCCGTGTTCGCCTCATGGTGGGCATCAGCGGCGTCAAGCATCGCCTGCACGTCGTACCCCTGTTCGGTAAGCGCTGCTTCGTTCCATAGCCGCAGGCTCTCGGCAGAAGCTTCGGGGTGAAACTGTACGCCGCGAACGTGTTGCCCAATCACGAAGGCCTGGTTTTCGACCGCATCGCTTGAGGCAAGCAATCGCGCCCCCTCTGGCAAAACCGTGATCATGTCTTCGTGGTTTTCGATCATGGGCGATGTCTCGCCAATCGCCGCAATCACGGCATCGGCTGCGCCAAGCTCTGTCGCATGAATCGGGGTACTACCGCGCTCCTTCGGGCCGTAGCTCGCACGCACTTCGCCACCGGCAACATCGGCAATAATTTGAGCACCGAGGCAAATGCCCAGGGTCGGTACATCGTCATCAATCGCTTCACGGGTGAGAGCGCGCTCAGTATGCAACCACGGCGCCTTCTCGTAGTCATTGGGCATGAGCCCCCCGCCAAGCAACACCACACCGTGAAACCCCGCAAGGGTTTCTGGCAGTCCGTCGGCACCATGGTGTTCGACAAGTACAATGCCCATTGCTTCGAGCCACCCGGTCAGCCTTCGAGGCCCAGAGCTGGGTGAGTTAATAACGACGAGAACTCTTGGGGTATTGGTCACTGCGTATCGTTCTTTCTTACTGGTCGGTCGTCAGGGGTTATGCGGCGCTCGGTGATACCGCTGGTGTGAGTGCAACCGTTTCAGGTTGAGGCGCACGACCTTCACGAAACGCCACGTAGTCGGGGTCAGAAGCTTCAACAACCCGCAGCACGTTATCTCGGCCAAGCTGCATGAGCTCCCGCTCAGACCAGCCTCGGCGTTCAAGCTCTTCAAACAGGGCCGGATAGCCGGCCACGCTGTCAAGGCCTTCTGGCATTGCGTCGGTGCCGTCATAGTCTGCTCCGATGCCAACGGCGTGCACGCCGGCGACCTCACGCATGTGGTCAAGGTGGTCAGCTACGTGGCCAACCCCCACTGGTGGCGCCTCGCCGTGCATACCATCGACGACCCACGCACGTCGCTCTTCTGAGAGAAAGGAGGGCACAAAAGCCACCATCACGACACCGTCTCGCTCACCAATCGTGCGAAGCACATCGTCGGGAACGTTGCGGTCGTGTTGGCACATCGCATAAGCGCCAGAGTGGCTCACCATGACGGGCCGCTGACTCACTTCAAGGGCATCTCGCATCGTGCTGGGAGCAACATGAGCGAGGTCAACGAGCATGCCAATACGGTTCATCTCGCGAACGACCGCACGCCCATATTCAGTCAAACCGCCGTGCACCGCAGCATCGGTCGCCGAGTCTGCCCAATCAATCGTGCGTGACCAGGTGAGCGTCATGTACCGCGCCCCGAGCCTCACGAACTGCCTCAGTGAGGCGAGCGAACCGCCAAACTGGGCACCGCCTTCAACACCGATGAACGAGGCTATCTTGCCATCGTTCATCGCCGCCCGGGCCTCACTCGCAGTTTGCGCGATCGCGAGGGCGTTCGAATAGCGTTCAACGAAGCGCTGCACGAAATCAATCTGCTCAAGCGTGGCAACGACTTGCTCAGGCCCCTCGAGCACAGGGTCGACCCACACTGACCAAAACTGCCCCGCGACTCCGCCCTCACGCAGTCTTGGCAGGTCGGTATGGAATTCAGGCACGCCAGTGTCAAGCCCCTCGACGCTGTAGCCGCGCGCCTCACGGGCTGCCCACGCAAGATCGTTATGCCCATCGATAACCGGATACTGTTTCACGCTACTCCCTCTTCGAGAACCATTTCTGTCGTACGGCTCGCATGAGCCGTGATCCACTCGATATCAACTTCGTGACCGATACCAGGCCCGGTTTGCACCTGCACGAGCCCCTGCTCGGCACGTATTGGCGGCGAGATAATATCTCGCTCGTAGTATTTATCTGACCCCGAAACGTCAGAGGGCAGCAGGAAGCCCGGCAATGACGAGACGGCAATGTTTGTTGCACGGCCAATGCCGAACTCATGCATGCCGCCACACCAGACGGGAATGCCCGCGTTCTGCGCCAGGTCATGCGCGCGCTTTGCCTGCAGCACCCCGCCCATGCGAGAGACCTTAATGTTCAAAACCCGGCCCGCGTCGAGGCGAATCATCGTTTCAAGATCTTCGACCGTGACTACTGACTCATCGAGGCACACGGGCGTATCAATCTGTTGCTGCAGAGCCGCGTGCGCGATAAAGTCTCGCGAAGCAAACGGTTGTTCAATCATGGTGAGGCCAAATCTATCGAGCCCGCGTAGCGTCGCAAACGCAGCATCGTCAGTCCCGTATGCCCCGTTAGCGTCTACGTGCAAGTCGAGGTCGGCAAACGCTTCGCGAACCGCGGCGACCGGCTCAATGTCCCACCCCGGAGCGATCTTGAGCTTCACCCGTGAATACCCTGCGTCACGGTGAAGCGCGACCTGTTTAAGCAAAGCATCGGTCGTTTTCTCGATGCCAAGCGAAACACCTGACACGACCTCGGCTCGAGTGCCACCGAGCTTCTTCGAGAGTGACACACCATCGCGTTTCGTCGCGAGGTCCCACGCCGCACCCGAGAACCCGGCCTTAGCGAACTCGTGACCACGCACCTTCGCCCAGGCCTCTTCGCACTCCTCTGGCGTCTGCCATTCCAGCCCCAGAACCGACGGCGCAAGGTAACGCTCTGCAATGAGCCAGGCAGTGTCTACCGTTTCAGAGCAGTAAAAGGGGTCACTCGGTGAAGCGATTTCACCCCACCCCGTGCATCCATCACTGTCGGTGAATTCGACCAGCACGTGCTCGATACCTGACTTTCGGTGTGAGCTTGTTTCAAAGCTGTGTATGAGGGGCAGTTCTAACGCGAAAAGCCTCACTCGTTCTATGCTCATTCAGGGTTCTCCTGCTCGGTTTCGGGTAGGTAGAGCGCGAGCTCACTGGCGTACAGGTCGCGCATACTGAGACGTCTGCGCGCACCCTTGGCACTCGCGGTCGTGAGGGTGCTGAGAAGGTGACACACCGCGGCAACTGCCGTGGGCGAGTCGGCATACGAGGCTGACTCTGTGCTCACGATGATGAGCGCGCTCGCAAGACTCGCAAGGGGCGCGTCGTCGCTATCGGTGATGACGACAAGCTGGCCGCCAGCCTCGTGAAAAAGACGACCGAGGCGGATCGTTTCTTCGCGGTAGCGCCGCATCGAAAACACAACGAGCACGTCGCTCGCACGTACATCGGTCAGAACGGTGATCGGCGAAAGCCCCCGCCCATCGATGAGAAAGACGTTTGAGAGCGTCGCAGAAAGGTCGGCGTTGAGCAGCTGCGCATACGCGCTTCCTTTGCCCTCACCCCCGATGTACCTGCGGCGAGCGCCCAGAATAAGCGCGGCAGCACGAGGCACAGCCCCAGTCTCGGCAAGGGCATCAAGCGTGCGTTCAAGGGCGCGCTTCTCGCTTTCGATGACGCTGGCCTGAATACTCTCGGCGGTGAGATTCGCCCTGAAGCGCTCTCCAAAACGGTCACCGGGTGATTTCAATGAGCGATCAAGGTCATTATTCTTGGCATGTGCCGCATCATGAGTCATCTTTACTCCGTTCAGTGCTCGACAACGCGAGATATGCTGCCGTCTCATCGTTGATTCTCTTACAAGCGACGAGAGAATGACCAGAGAGAATGGCTTCTGAAAGAACCCGGCCCACCGCCGACCGCACCGCACGGCGCTCATCGGTATCGGCCGGAGGCACGGCAGGGGTAGCGATCCACAATTCATCTCGCTCTGCCAGCGCTGTGCCCCAATCGGCAACATCAAACCTAGGGGCGGTAAGCTCTGGCCGAGGCTGAGGTGCCTCGCCCTCGAGCGACCATTCAACGAGCACCCGGCCGGTGTCGCTTCGTCCGTAATAATCGGGTAGGTAGCCGATACCGGTGGCGCCCAGAGCATCAAAGTTGAAGTGGGCGTTGCGGGCAAGGAGCGGGTCAAAGGTCCATCGCATCGTGCGGTGGCCCCATGACCTCGCAACCTCGGCCTGCAAAAACTTCAAGGTGCGCCCAATGCCCCTGCCCTGATAGTTCGGGTCGACCGTAGCCGCCTGAGAGTAGTGAAATTCGCGGCCGTCTGGGCCCTTGCCCGGAAACCCGTATGCGAAACCCACCAGAGCCCCATCGGGTGCAAAAACGCCAACCGCCGAGCCACCATTCTGCACGAGGGCCCCGAGCAAATTAGGATTAAGCGAGAACTCCGGTGATTCGTACCCGAACACGTTCACGTATAGCGATGATGCTGCACAAAAATCTTGGTATGTAGTCAACGAACGCGCCAAGAGTTGCCCAGCGGCACCACCTTCAGGCGCTGCATCGAAGGCAAGTGAGAGCAAAGCTGAGTGCATCATACGATTCCTATACTGCATCATTCGACATTGAATAAGTCGATATTATAAGGCACTTGCACACATTTCAACCCTGAGATACGATTCATAACCATGAACAATGTCGTTACATCTACGAGCGAGAGCGACCCCGATTATCGCTTTCTGCGCGAACTCGTCGCGATCGAGTCACCCTCGTTCGACGCCGAGTCAAGCGCACGGGTCGTGGCCCCCATCGCTGAACGACTCAGGGCAGCGGGCGGCGACGTAAAGCTCGTCACCACCGAAGCGGGAACTAATCTTGTTGCCGACTTCGCCGGCCCCGGCGCCCCGCTCCTCTTCGTCGGCCATACCGACACCGTATGGCCTCACGGCACCCTCGCCAATGACCTTCCTTGGTCACAGGAAGCAGGCATCACTCGCGGCCCAGGCGTGTACGACATGAAGAGTGGCATCGTCATTATGTGCGCAGCGCTCGAACGCACACGCAACACGCGCACCTGCGCCGTTCGAGTGCTACTCACCTGCGACGAAGAGGTTGGCTCACCCACGTCTCGAGACCTCATCATCGAGGCGGCGCGGGGAGTGCGTGCGGCAATTGGTTTCGAGTCACCACACCCCGATGGCGCCCTGAAGGTTGGGCGCCGCGGCAGCACGCGGCTCTCGCTCACGGTCACAGGCAAAGCAGCGCACGCAGCCCTCGAGCCAGAAAAAGGCACCTCGGCGATTAACGAGCTCGTTGATCAGCTCGTGCAGGTGCGGGGCATCATTGAGGACATCGGCAATCAACTCTCGCCGGTGCTGTGCAATATTGGCACGGTAAGCGGCGGCAGCCGGGCAAACGTCGTTGCCGAGCAAGCTTCAGCAGAGATTGGGCTGCGCTTTATCGATCGCGAGTCTGAGACGGCAACGCTCAGCGCACTCTCGTCACTCAGACCCTTGCGAGCGGGGGCGCAAATTACAACGAGCATGCTCAGCAGCCGACCAGCGTGGAAGGCCTCTGCAGCTGACGACTCGTTTCTCGAAGAGCTCACTGCCGCTGCCTCCCGCCTGGGCCAGCCGTTGTCGGGCCGCCCCGCCGCTGGCGCCGGCGACACAAACCTCGTTGGCAGTCTTGGCGTCGCGAGCGTCGACGGCTTTGGCCCGTTGGGCGGCGGAGCACACGCGCTCACCGAGCACATCATCACGGCGTCACTTGCAGACCGAATCGCGCTCTTGTGCGAGGTGCTCAATACCGAGCCCACCCGAATCTCAGAGCACGAGACACAGGAAAAAGACGCGCGCACCTCAGTCGCGCACCTCAAGGAGGCCAGCACCACCGAGCAATGATACGTAACGAATAGATTACCAGCAGACACGTCGGGTGCACTCGACGCCGAGAGCCGAATGCACAAACATGCCTAAAATAATCGCTTTTTAAGCAAATACACCCTCAAAAATTTACAAAATTCACACTAGGGCCCACAATCACCAGAACAGGCTCTGCAATTATCAGCGATGATACGTTGCGAATCTGTTGACGATTTCTTGTTTTTACGGTTCCATTAGGAACACCGATCTCAGCTCAATGTCGATTGAGATCGCAGCTGAAGGGAAGCACTCATGACCACACATCAACGTAGACGTCGGTTCAAAACACTCGCTGTTGGGGCAGCGGTCACCTGCGCCGCACTGACCATGACCCCGGCCGCAGGCTTCGCACTGCCAACCGGCTCAGTGGTTGCCGCGGCCGAAGACACGGCCTCGCCCACGACCTTTCGCATCGCGACCTCTGGCTTCGTCGATTCGTTCAACCCTTTTATCTCGATTTACCTCTTGCCCACCAACTCGATTCGGTACATGTACGAATCACTCGTGCAAAACAGTGCTGAAGACGGCTCACCCACCGAGGGGCTCGCTGCTGAGTGGGACATTCAAGAAGACGGCCAGAAGTGGGTGTACACCCTACACGAGGGCATGAAATGGTCTGACGGCGAGCCCATCACCTCGGCCGATGTGAAATACACCTATGAGCAAATGATGACGGTGCCCGAACTCGGCACCGCAAACGGCAACCTCGTCTCAGGCTTCGAGTCGATTGAAACCCCCGATGAGTTGACCGTTGTCATCAACCTCAAAGCACCACAGGCGCCGAACCCTGGCACCGAGATTCCTATCGTGCCCAAACACGTTTGGGAAAAGATCGATGATCCCGTCGGCTTCATGAATGACAGCGATGCCGTCGGCTCAGGCCCTTTCGTGCTCGAGAGCTACAAGGCCAACGAATCTATCTCGTTTAAAGCCAACCCCAACTTCTGGCGCGGCGCTCCCAAGGTCGACGGGCTGCAGTACATCTACTACACCAACTCAGACGCACAGGTACAGGCGCTCAAGGCGGGCGATGTTGACATCGTAACGGGGCTCAACCCCACCCAGTACAAGGCGCTTGAGGGCGTTGAGGGCGTGACCACACAGTCGGGCATCGGCCGCCGCTACAGCTCGATTGGACTTAACCCGGGCTACCAGACCCGAGACGGCGTACCCTTCGGCACCGGCTCTGAAGCGCTTAAAGACCGTGAGGTACGCCAGGCCATTCGTCAGGGCGTTGATCGTGCGACCCTGCTCGACAAGGTGCTCGATGGCGAGGGCGTGCTTGCAACGAGCTTCATCCCGAGCTCGTTTCCCAAGTGGCACCTGCCTGACAACGACCCCGTGCTCAAAGACTACGACCCCGAGGCGGCCAAGGCCACACTCGAGGGTGCGGGGTGGATCGAGGGTGCTGACGGCATCCGTGAAAAGGGCGGCGAGAAGCTCGAACTTCGCCTTGCCGTTGACGCCGACGACCCGACAGAGCAGTCGATCGCTGAATATCTCGTGCCGTGGATGAAAGAAATCGGCATCACCCTTAAGGTCGAGTCAACCGACTCTGACACTCTGAGCGCGAAGTCACTCAAGGGCGACTACGATCTCTACTTCACAGGCTGGTCGGTCAACCCAGACCCCGACTACCAGCTCGGTATCAACACGTGTGCTGGCCTGCCGACGAACGACGATGGCACCGGCGGCGCCACCCAAGACGGCTACTGCAACCCAAAATTTGATGAGCTGTACAAGGCACAGCGCTCAGAAATCGATGAGGCGAAGCGCCAGGAAATCGTTCATGAAATGCTGGCGATGAACTATGAAGACACGGTTCAGGTTGCAACCTGGTACGGCAACAGCCTTGAGGCATACCGCTCAGACCGATTCGAAAACTTCACTCTTCAGCCCGCTGAGGGTGGCATCATCGCCAACCAGGCCGGTTACTGGGGCTACCTCACGGTCGAACCTGTTGACGGTGCTGAGGGATCGTCTGGCCAGAGCGCGAACACCGGGCTCTTCGTGGTCGGCGGCGTGGTCTTGATCGTGGTGCTTGGCGGAGTTGTCTTTATGCTCAAGCGCCGTAAGAACAGCGCCGACGTCGAGTAATCGCAAGAGCTGCCTCGTGGGTTGGCGTGCTGCTGGCTCACCAACCCACGAGGCTCCTTCTTCACATACCCAGGAGCTCACATGACGAACTCAGTGCCACCCTCAACCTCGGCCATCGCCACATCGGCGAACGCCGAGGAGCGGCCCCGCGATACCTCGGGCCTCAGCTATTTTCTCTCGAAGCTTGGCGGTGCCGGCATCAGCCTCGGCATGGTCATTCTGCTCGGTTTCTTCGCTTTTAAGATGCTGCCGGGCGATCCCGTTGCTACCCTCGCTCGCGAGCGTCAAATGAGCGCCGAGCAAATGGAGCTGTTACGCGAGCAGTTTGGGCTCAACAAGCCGCTCTGGCAACAGTTCCTCGACTACATCGTAAATGTTTTCACGCTCAACTTTGGCGAGAGCTACGTATACAAGACCTCGGTTTCAAGCCTGATCGGGCAGTACTTCTGGCCCACGATTCTTCTCACCGGAACGGCCGCAATTCTCGCTATTACGCTCGGCCTGTGGCTCGGGCAGAAGGCCGCGTGGAAGCACGGCTCACGCTTCGATAAGTTCGTCTCGTCGACCTCGCTCATCTTCTGGTCGGTACCTACCTTCTGGCTTGGCCTCATTCTGCTCATGGTGTTCGGTGGCACGCTGCACTGGTTCCCAACCGGCGGCATGCGATCGCCAAACCCGCCAAGCGACGTGCTCGGGGCCGCCCTCGACGTTGCCGCTCACATGGTGCTTCCCGTCATCACGATGGTCGCCGTCGTCTATGCCCAATACCTCATGGTGATGCGCAGCTCACTCATCGAAGAGATGAGCGCCGACTACCTCACGACCGCGAGGGCGAAGGGGCTCAAAGACGACCTCGTACGTCGTCGCCACGCGGTACCGAATGCGCTGCTGCCAACCGTGACCCTCATCTTCATGCACCTTGGCGGACTCATCGCGGGTGCGGTCACCGTCGAAACCGTTTTCTCTTGGCCCGGCCTCGGCAAGCTCACCTTCGAAGCGATCAGTGGCCCCGACCTTCCGCTCCTGCAGGGCACCTTCGTGGTGTTCTCAGCGATCATCATCGTGATGAACCTCATCGCCGACCTTATTTACCGTCAACTTGACCCGAGAGTGAGGCGAGCATGACCACGACCGCCCCATCACCGTCGCCTTCGCAGACCCCAAAGCAGCGAACCCCGAGACAGTATGCGTGGGATCGCCGCAGAGCGGCCCTCGCATCGTTCTGGCGTCAGTTCAAAACCCACCGTGCTGGCATGGTCGGTCTCGCCTTTCTCATCGTCGTTGCTCTCGTCGCAATTTTTGCGCCGGTTATCGCTCCCGCGCACATGCTCGATGTCACAAAGCTCATCGACCAAGACCGTTTTGCACCGCCCTCATTCGAGCACCCCCTCGGCACCGACCACCAGGGCCGCGAAATATGGGTGCGGCTCGTATGGGGTGCCAGAGTCTCACTCGTCGTGGGCCTCATCGCCACCGGCCTCTCGATGGTCATCGGCACACTCGTGGGCATCGCAGCCGGTCATTTCACCGGGTTCACCGGTGCAGTACTCATGCGCATCATCGACTTCTTTCTCGTGTTGCCCTCGCTCATTCTCGCCATCGTGCTCTCGTCAGTGCTGAGCCGAGGAGTACTCACGATCATCATCGCTATCGGCCTCACCTCGTGGGCCGGAACAGCGCGTGTGGTTCGTTCACAAACCCTCACCGTCGAATCGAGAGACTACATTGAGCGCTCACGCGCCCTCGGCGCGGGACACTGGCACATCATCATCAAGCACCTGCTGCCGGGCGTCATGCCCCTCGTGCTCGCAAACACGACGCTCACGGTAGGCTCTGCCATCATCTCGGAGTCAACCCTCGCCTTTCTCGGCCTCGGCGATCCCACGGTGCAGTCGTGGGGCACCATGCTCAAGAATTCAATGGATGTTTCGGCTGCAACGAGTGGCTACTGGTGGTACGTGCTCACACCAGGCGTCGCGATCGTGCTTGTCGTGCTCGCATTTACCCTCATGGGTCGTGCCGTCGAAAACATTGTTAACCCCACGCTCAGGAGCCGATGAGTCATGCCAACCCTTACCTTTGAAAATGTCTCAATCACCTACGGAGCCTCTGGCCGAGGCACACGCGGCGAGGTGGCCGCGGTCAAGTCGGTATCGTTAACGCTGCCAGAGGGCGGAACGCTCGGTATCGCTGGCGAGTCAGGCTCTGGCAAGTCGACGCTCGCAATGAGTGCCCTGCGACTCTTACCCAAGAACGCAAAGCTTGATGGCCGCGTGCTCATTGGTGACACCGACGTCGCAAAGCTGTCGTTTGGCGAGCTGCGCGCGGTTCGTTGGGCCCAGGCGTCGATCGTGTTTCAGGGCGCCATGCACTCGCTCAACCCGGTGCATACGGTTGGTGACCAGATCACCGAGGCGCTCAGCATTCACGTGACCGAGAAGTGGAAGACCGCCGCAGGCCGAGCGCAACGCGTTGCCGAGCTGCTCGAGATCGTCGACCTCGCACCAGACAAGGCGAGCTCGTACCCTCACGAGCTCTCAGGGGGCCAGAAGCAGCGCGTCATGATCGCGATGGCTCTCGCCTGTGAGCCCGACATCATCATTGCCGACGAGCCGACCACAGCTCTCGATGTCATCGTGCAAAAACAAATTCTCGATATGATCTCACGCCTCGTCGCTGAGCGCGGCATCTCGCTGCTCATGATCAGCCACGATCTCTCAGTGCTCGCAACAGCGTGTGAGCGCATCGCTGTCATGCGCGGCGGTGAACTCGTCGAGGTTGGCGAGGCACGCATGATTTGCACGACACCAAACGAGCCCTACACCCAAAAGCTCGCCGACGCGTTCCCGACAATCGGCGACCCGGCATCACGCTTGCGCCCCGTCACCCGCCACGGCGCAGGTTCAACCGAGCCCGGCACCTCGGCCCCGAGTGACGAGGTGTTGCTCTCGGCACGAAACGTCAACGTCACCTATCAGGGGCAGGGCAATAACCGAGCCGTTCGCGATGTCAACCTTGACGTGCGACGCAGCGAGATCATCGCCCTCGTGGGCCAGTCAGGCTCGGGCAAGACCACGCTCGCACGCACGCTCATGGGTTTGCAGCCCGCAGACCCGGGCAGCATGATCCGCTTCGCAGGAAAGCCGCTCCCTCGCAGGGGGCGTGAGCTGCGCCATTTCAGGCGACAAATGCAGCTCGTACTGCAAGATCCCTCTGCCGCGCTCAACCCGAAACTCAGTGTGTATGAATCGGTCGCTGAGGGGTTGCGTGTGCAGCGCTTCGACGGCGACGAACGCGACCGAGTTGCACAGAGCCTCATCGATGCTGAGCTCGCACCACCAGAGCAGTTTTTCGGCTCGATTCCGCAAGAACTCTCTGGCGGTCAACGGCAGCGCGTCGTCATTGCCGGAGCCCTCGCTCTGCAGCCAGAACTGCTCATCGCCGACGAACCCGTGGCCTCACTCGATGCCTCGGTACGGGGCGAGATTCTTGGCCTACTGCTCTCGCTCAAGCAGCGGCTCGGCCTCTCGGCCCTCGTGATCACCCACGACCTCGGCCTTGCCTGGAACATCGCCGATCGCGTCGCCGTCATGTACCGCGGCGAGATCGTCGAGCAGGGCACCACCGAAGAGGTGCTGCTCAACCCCCAACACGAATACACCCGCCAGCTGCTCGACGCAGCTCCCAGCGTGATCGAGGAGTCCCGATGAATCGCACCGCTTACCTTCACTCAGCCCCACTCTCTCAGGGTGATACCGTCGCCATCGTTGCCCCCTCTGGCCCAAGCACACGCTCAAGCCTGCGCCGCGCCGTGGGCTACTTTGAGGCCTGGGGGCTCACCGTTCGGGTCGGTGAGCACGTTCTTGACCGGCATTCACGATCGCGTTACCTCGCGGGTGAAGACGATGCCCGCCGACACGACCTCGTGAGCGCCTGGTGCGACCCGGAGGTCGACGCTGTCGTGAGCCTGCGTGGCGGCTACGGCGCTATGCGCCTGCTCGACGGCATCGACTGGGCCGAAATGCGCGAGCACGGTCTTAGAGCCGACGGTCGCCCCAAGCTGCTCACGGGTTCGTCAGACATCACAGCGCTTCACGAGGCGTTTCGTGCTCACCTCGATATTTCGTCGCTCTTCTCACCGATGCCCGGAAACGATGTTTTTCAAGACTCATCCTTCATTCGCAACGATGTGCACCGCTGGCTCTTCGAGCCCTGGGCCGGCCGCGAACTCATCGGGCCCAAGGCCGAGATTCTCGTTTCAGGACAGAGCGCGGGTCGCTTCATGGGCGGCAACCTGAGTTTGCTCGCCGCGTCGCTCGGAGCTCCCGAAAGCGCGTCGAGCCCATCGGGTCTGCTATTTCTCGAAGACATCGACGAAGATATTTATCGTCTCGACAACCTTCTCATTCAGCTTGCGCGCGCCGGTAAACTCGACGCCGCAACAGGTTTTGTGCTCGGCTCATGGCACGAATGCGGCACACTCGACGAGGTGCAAGACCTGCTCGAAGAATACGTCGGGCACCTCGGTGTTCCTGTCATCTGGGAGCAAGGCTTCGGCCACGACCCCAACGCGCTCAGCGTGCCGTTCGGGGTTGATGGTCTGCTCGACGCGACCGGCGCAGCACCTCGCCTCACCGTCTCAGCCTCAACCCTCGACGGCGGCCACGAGTAATGTCTCAGTTCGTCATGCCAGCGCTCACTGAGGCGGCGACCTGGAGCATCATGATACGTGACGGTGAGACAGGCGAAGTTCTCGCCGAGCACGACGCGACCACGCAGTGCGAGACAGCGAGCATCGGCAAGATCTTTCTGCTCATTCGCGTCGCAACCCTCATTGAACAGGGCGAGCTCGACCCTGCGAGCCCCGTTATCGTGCCCGAAGAGTATGCGGTCGCCGATTCTGGGTTGCTCTACCGCATGCGAGCGAAGCACCTTTGCGTCGACGACATGGCCCTGCTCGTGGGCGCGTTTAGCGACAACCTCGCGACCAACGCGCTCATTTACCGCTGTGGCCTACAGTCGGTACGCGACGTCGCCCCCTCGCTCGGCTACGCGAACACCTCGCTGCACGATTACCTTCGCGATGAGCGCACCCCAGACATGCCCTGGACTCCCTCGTACGGCACCGCTCTCGAGCTCAGCGATCTCATGCTGCGGCTCGCTCGGGGCGAAATCGTTTCGACCGGGGTGAGCGCGACGGTGCTTTCGTGGCTCGCCTCCGACGCCGATACCTCGATGCTTGCCGACTCGCTACTGCTCGATCCGCTCGCGCATGTTGATGCGGAGTACCAGGGCATCACGCTGCGACATAAAACAGGCACGACCGATTTTGCCCGCATCGACGTGGGGCACGCTTCTGGCCCCGGGGGCAGCGTGGCCTACGCGGTTGCCGCAAACTGGAGGCAGGCGCTCCCGAACGACCTTCGCGCACCGGTGCTCGACGCCATGCGTGACCTCGGCGAGCAGGTTCGCGCTCGCATTACCGGCCTTCGCCGAGAGGAGACCCTCACATGACTCACCACTTCTTTACCGAACACGAGACGGTTTGGTCAGCCCTCGCCATCGACGTCGACTCGGGTGAAACGCTGTTTCGCGAGACCCCCGAGCGCGTACTCGACACCGCAAGCATCGGCAAGGTCTTTCTCTTGCACCGGCTACTGGCAGAGGTCGATGCGGGCACCCGCACGCTCGAAGAACGCGTCACGAGGCAGCCATTCGAGTGGATCGACAACTCGGGTCTGTGGTATCTGCTGCAGGCCGACACCCTGTCACTCTATGACGTTGCCGCACTCGTCGGCGCGGTGAGCGATAATTACGCAACGAACACCCTGTGCCGCGTGCTCGGCCTGCCGGTCGTTCAAGAACACACGCGTTCACTCGGCTATACCGAGTCTGCGCTCGACGATATCGTGCGCTGGCCGATTCCAACGGGAGCACCCCAAACGCTCTCGCACGCAAACGCAAGCGAGCTTGTCGACTTCGTCTCCCGGGTCGCTCGCGCCGACGACCTGACGCCTGCCTCGAGTGACACGCTGCAGCGTTGGCTCGGCGCCGGGATGGATCTCTCGATGGTGGCCTCGGCGTTCGGGCTCGATCCGCTTGCACACTACTTTTACGACCGCGGCATCTGGTTGTGGAATAAGACCGGAACCATTTCAAACGTGCGCGCCGACATGGGCCTCGTCATGAACGGCGAGCGGCGTATCGCCTACGCTGTGCTCGCAAACTGGCGCTCGGGAGCCGATGCGCGCGACGGGGTGCTCGCGTCGATGCGTGGCCTCGGCGATGAGATTCGGGCAGCACTCGCGCGATAGAAACAGCAGGGCCGGCACGACGAGCAATACTGCAAGTCATGCCGGCCCTCTCATGTGATCAGCCGTTACGCGAGCGCACCCATGGGATCCCACGGATCGAGCACGATGGGCTCTTCTGTCAGAGCGGCTTTGAGCTCGTCTGGCAGGCGATCCTTGCGCACGACAACCTCAAACACGTATTCGTCGAACCAGGAGTCGTCCATGGTGCAGAAGCCCTTGTCAAACTTCTCGATACCCCAGCTGTTCTCAACGCGCCAGCGCCGAGGCGAGCCATCAACCAGATCGACGCCGGTAAAGAGCATCGCGTGCGTCATGGCCGAGTCGCCGTAGCGAACCCGGTCTTCCTTCGTCGTCTCGAGGTCGACACCGTAGGTCGTCGAGTAATCGATAAGTCCGGCTGACCAGAGGCCCTCTTTGTCTTCCATCTGCGGTTCAACATCGCAGCCAAACCACACGGTTTCGCCGGCCACGATCGTTTCAGCCGAGATGCGCTTCATCGTTTCAGCGTCGGTGTTGAGGTACAACACGGGGTCGGCGCCAACGACGTTGCCAAGGTGCGCAACCGTGAGGGCGCGGCCCTTCGGGTGCTCACTGCGCGGGTCGTCAACGAGGCACACGTAGTCGCTGAGCGTGATGTCGGTGTACTTTGCGAGAAACTCCTGCGGCGTGAAGGTACCCGCGTCGTGAAACTTACCCTCATCATCGTTCCAGCGCCATTCAAACGACGTGGGCGGCACCCCGAGGTGAATCGTGAGCACACGGTGCACATCGCCCATGATGGCCTGTTTAAGATCGTCGAGCGCTGAGGCTCTGGCGCCCTGCTCGGCGGCTTCACGAAGCAGCCTTGCGCCCTTGCGCAGCAGTGTGCGCAACGAACCGTTCATGCGGTAGGTGTTCGATGACGACTCGGTCTCAGGCATGAGCGCTTTGGGCACCGCACCGTGCTTCTCGAAGATCGCGACCTCCATGTTCCACTGGCCGCCATCGTCGAGCACATTGCTCAGCAGGAACATGGGCACACGGTCATCGGGCGCCTGCCCGGCAAGATCGATCATGTCTTCAAGAAAATAGTTCGCCCGCTCGATCTTGTCCCAGTACATCGCGTGGTTCTGGCTAAATTCGAAATTTTTAACGCCGAGGTGCTTACGGGTGTCTGCACGCAGCAGGTTGAGCGCGGCAAAGAGCCAGCAGCGACCCGAGCGCTTCTGGTTCGCGGCCTCCCAGTCGTCAAGTCGGTGCGACATACTGAGCTGCACGCCGAGCATTTTTTCGCGATCGAGCGCAACCTCATCGACCGAGGTGCGGGCGACCGCGTTCATCGCGAGGCGGGCACGCTCGTCGGCTGCAAATCTTGCGTCCCACTCACCAATCTGGGCGAGGGTTAAAGCTTGTCTATTACGTTTCGTATCATCATTGGCACTCATGCGTAAATGCTATCGAGTCGATGAAAAATAGGCAAGCATTTGAAACGTATGATGCAATATCAACGACTCCCCCTCCACTGACCGAGCAACTGCGTGCTTCGTCAGCGCCTCGCGAGACGCTCCTTCACCTGGTCAATCGGAATTTCACGCGCCGTGCGCCCCTTGAACCCCACGCGGGTTTCAGCACGCAGCACCGAGTTAATGAGGGCTTCTTCGGTTGCCTCCATAACCGCGAGAAACACGGGCGAGAGGAGTCCTTCTTCGGGCGCACGAGCGTCACCAGTTGAAAACGCAATCGCGTAGTCGCCGCTGCCCTCGGCAAAGTCTGACCCTGTGCCGCGCAACGCAAAGACGGCGCGGTTAGCAACGCGCTTCAGCTGCCTTGCATCGAGGGGAGCGTCAGTCGCAACAACAATCATGCAAGAGTTGCCGGGGCCAACGGCTGGCTCTTCAGCGAGCATCTCATCGGCCGGCATCTTCACCCCGTCGATCATGAGGGTGCCGCTGTAGTTGCTCTGCACAATAACCCCAAAGGTGTACTCGGCCTCGCCGATCGGCACGATGCGCGACGATGTGCCGATACCTCCCTTGAAGCCGAGCGCCACCGTACCGGTTCCAGCACCGACACAGCCCTCAGCCACGGGACCCCGGGATGCGGCGGCGAGCGCCTCACGCACCATCGCATCGTTCACGGGTCTCGACCGAATGTCAGAGAGATAGCCGTCGTTTGTCTCGCCGACCACCGGGTTCAGCGTGGTGGTTTGCTCATACCCCGGCTGCTCAAGCACGTAGCCAACGAGCGCGTCTGCAACCTTAAAGGCCGAGAGCGTGCTGGTCAGCAGCACCGGGGTTTCGATGACGCCAAGTTCGCAAACCTGCGTTGCACCAACGAGTTTTCCATAACCGTTGCCGACCGATAGCGCCGCGGCGAAGGTCTTCCGGCCCGCGGCAAAACCCTCGGGAACAATCGCGGTAACACCCGTGCTGAGCGTCTCGGTGCGAGTGGTCGAATGCCCCACGGCAACTCCCGCAACATCAGTGATCGCGTTGAGCGGGCCTCGCGGTGCTGACCCCTCGCCCACCCCGAGTTCTTGCAGCCGCGGCCTCGTATTTCTTTGCGTCATCGCGGGTTCCTTTCACTGTCGTCTGCTTCATACACGTACTCACCGTCGACCACCGTCGCGATAACGCGCAACTCGGCGATCTGCGCCGGGTCGCACTCGCGTGGGTCATCACTCAACGCGACAAGATCGGCGTACTGCCCAGCGGCGATGCGCCCCACTACATTTTCGAGCCCCGCGGCATAGGCGGGGCCCTCGCTGAAGAGCGTCAGAGCCTCTGCCACGGTCACTCTCTCATGAGGCTCAAACCCTCCAGCTGGTTGCCCGAGCCGGTTTTGACGCGTCGCTGCGGCGTGCACCCCAAACAGTGCCTCGGCAGGCTCGATCGGCGCATCAGAGCCAAATGCGACCCGCGCACCAGAGTCGAGTAGCGAGCGCCAAGCGTAGTTGAGTACTTCACGGTCGCCGATACGGCGCCCGGCGAGCGCAAAGTCTGTGGTGCAGTGCGTTGGCTGCAGCGAAGCGACAACGCCGAGCGATGCAAAGCGCGGCAGGTCACTCTGAGCCACGTGCTGTGCGTGCTCGATGCGATTGCGCAGCCCCCGCTGCACCGTGAGGCTGGCTGTTCGCTCGTACGCGTTCAGCACGCTACGATTCGCCGCATCGCCGATCGCGTGCGTGGCGACAGCGATACCGGCCGCGTTCGCCTTCTCAACCTGAGCCGTGAGCGCCTCGGTGTCAATGACCTCGACGCCGTGGTTGCCCGGCGCATCGGCAAAGTCTGCCAGCATATGGGCACTGTGTGAGCCGAGCGCCCCGTCAGAAAAGAGTTTCACGGGCCCGGTCGTTATAAAACGGTCGCCCTCCCCCGTTCGCCACCCCTCGGCGACCGCACGGTCAAGATCAACCGCCGGAATACCCTTGTGCACCCGCAGCTTGAGTTCGCCACGCTCGTGCAGCGCCTCGAATGCAAGCCGTGTTGCGTCTTCATCAAAGTCGGTCACGTGCGTGATGCCCATCGCGAGCAGCCGTTCCTGTGCGGCAGCAAGCAGCTCAGGTAGCGACTCATTGCTCTGCTCAGCAAAACATGCCATCACGGGGTCGCAGGCGAGCTCGCGCAGCAGGCCAGAGGGTTCACGCCCCTCGCCTTCTCGAACGATGACCCCACCCTGAACGTCGTTGGTTTCGGCACCAATACCAGCGATTTTCAAACCCAAGGAATTAACCCATAACGAGTGCCCGTCAATACTCGAAAGCGCAACCGGGCGATGCGCGACCACTGCGTCAAGGTCGTGCCTCGACGGTAGACCGGTGGGCCACGAATTCGCATCCCAGTAGCCACCGGTGATCCACCGCTTGGCATTCTCAGGGTCGTCGCCCGGGTGCCGGGTTTCGCTTTCAACGACAAATTCACGGAGGCGTTGCTGAGCTTCATCAAGCGTTTCAGCGCCTCTGAGGTTCACCGTAGCGAGTGCCCGCGCGTAACTACCCGTGTGTATATGCGCATCGTGAAACCCCGCAACGATCGCTTCCCCCGGCAACCGTACCTCAATCGCTTGAGGGTAGCGCTCGCGAAGATCGTCGCGTTCGCCAACCGCAAGAATATCACCGCCATCGACAAGCAGCGCATCGATTACGGCTGCCTCTACGCCGGTATCTGGCACGGCACCAATGATATTCGGGTGCGTGAGAATCTTTTGCGTCGTTGGCACGACACACCACCTCTCTGTGAGTTCTTGGCCGGCACCCCGGGCCGAGCCTCTTCAAGGGTATGCGTGGGCGGGTCTCTGCGCCAGAGCGGCACGCACTATATATGCAATACCGCATGCCTTACTTACTACAGTGAAAGAGCAATCGGCAACCGCCTTTGGCTTCACGACAGCGGCTCCATGCGCTGCCCCAAACGACAGGTTCCGATTTTGCCATCAGCAACCGCACCGCTCACTGCTACCCTCGGCCCGGTACGCCAGACCTACGCTCGCGCAGAAGACTTTCCATCGGTCACCAAGGCCTACCGCACGGTTTCACGCACGGTACAAGAGCAGGGCTTGCTCGCCCGCGCACCCATCTTTTATGCCCTCGTCGCCTCTGCTATCGGGCTCGGTTTTGCCATCACCATCACGGGCGCCATACTCATTGGCAACAGCTGGTGGCAGCTGGCCATCGGTGCCGCGCTCGGCTTGCTTTTCACACAGGTCGCCTTTCTGACACACGAGGCTGCGCACCGCCAGATCCTTTCGACCGGGCCAGCGAACGATCGCCTCGCACGGGTATTCGCCGCATCAATCGGCATGAGCTACTCGTGGTGGGATTCAAAGCACAGCCGCCACCATGCAAACCCGAACCAGGTTGGCCGCGACCCAGACATCGAAGTTGATACCATCTCATTTCTCGAGGTCGATGCTGCTGAGTCCCGCGGCATTATTCGGTGGATCACCCAGCGTCAAGGCTGGCTCTTCTTCCCGCTGCTCACGCTCGAGGGGATCAACCTTCACCTGCACGGGTTCAAGCACCTCTTCGGCCGCGGCCCCGTCAAGGCGCGCGCCACCGAAATCGTGCTGATCTGCACACGATTCGTGTTGCTGTTCGGGGCGATCTTTTTCTTCCTGCCCGTGGGCAAAGCGTTCGCACTCTCGGGAGTCATGCTCGCGGTATTCGGAGTAGGAATGGGAGCAAGCTTTGCCCCCAACCATAAAGGCATGCCCGTCATTGACCCCAACACGCGCCTCGACTTCTTCGCAAAGCAGGTGCGTACGTCACGCAACATTCGCGGCGGCTGGTGGGCAACGGTGCTCATGGGCGGCCTCAACTACCAGATCGAGCACCACCTCTTTCCGAGCATGGCACGGCCGCACCTCGCAAAGACCAGGCTCATTGTGCGCGAGTTCTGCCGCGAAAACGATGTGCCCTACACCGAGACCTCACTGCTGCGCTCATACGCGATTGTGATCGAGTATTTGAACCGGGTGGGGCTCGCCGCCCGCGACCCCTTCGACTGCCCGATTGCGGCGCAGTACGGAAGGCGCTAGAAGCCCCGGCCCTGCGGGTACGGCGAGCTTAGCGGTCCGCCGGTGGGTTCGGCGGGTCGGCGAGTTTAGCGCTCTGAGACGCGCTGCTGCAGCGCCGTGTTCTTCTCTTCGACCATGCGTTCAAGCCCGGCCGCGTACTCGGCGAGCTTCGCCGCGAGAGCCTCGTCGTGAGCACCGAGCATGCGTGCTGCGAGCAGGCCCGCGTTCTTCGCGCCACCGATCGAGACCGTCGCAACTGGAATGCCACCCGGCATTTGCACGATGCTGAGTAGCGAGTCGAGTCCGTCAAGCTTTGCGAGGGGCACGGGAACGCCGATCACCGGCAGCGTCGTGAGCGAGGCGACCATGCCGGGCAGGTGTGCGGCCCCTCCAGCACCGGCGATGATGACGCGCAGGCCACGGCCGGCGGCCTCGCGACCGTACCGAACCATCTTCTCGGGGGTGCGGTGCGCGCTGACGACCTCGACCTCGTAGGGAATGCCGAACTCGGCGAGCGCGTCGACAGCGTCGCCCATAACATTCCAGTCAGAATCTGAGCCCATGATTACGCCTACGAGTGCTTGTGTCATGGCTCAATCGTACCCGGTTGCGAGCCACCCCACGTCGCGATGCCCGTGGTTCACCGGGCGGATCGCGCGGCCGTGCCCGCCTAGAGGAATGCCGCGGCGCAGGCGTTTGCCTCGCCGCGCACCTCGGGCAGGCTATCGCCGGTTACCGTGACGTGGCCTACCTTGCGGCCAGGGCGAGGGGTCTTGTCATAGCTGTGCACCTTGGCGTTCGGGTACTGCGAGAGCACCTCGGGGTAGCGGAGCGACATCGTGCCCTCTGGCGGGCCGCCGAGCACGTTGACCATAACCGCGACGGGGGCGGTCATGGCTGGCGAGCCGAGCGGAAGGTCAGCGACAGCGCGCAGGTGCTGTTCAAACTGGCTCGTGACGCTGCCCTCGATCGTCACGTGGCCTGAGTTGTGTGGGCGCATCGCGAGCTCGTTGACGAGCACGCGCCCGTCGGTCGTCTCAAACATTTCGACGGCGAGAACGCCGGTCACACTGACGCCCTCGGCGACGGTGTGACCGATCTGGGCGGCGGTCGCGAGTGTCGTGGCGTTCGCGACCGGTGCGGGCGCGATGACCTCGGCGCATACGCCGTCTTTCTGCACGGTCTCAACGACGGGCCACGAGCGCATCTCGCCGCTCGGGCGGCGCGCAACGAGCTGCGAGAGCTCGCGCACGAAGTTTACTTTTTCTTCGACGAGCAGTCGCTCGCCCTCGGCAAGGCCGTCAAACCAGTCGTTCACCTCTGCGGCCGTGTCGACAACACGCACGCCCTTCCCGTCGTAGCCGCCCCTGGCAGTTTTGACGACGGCGCTCCCGCCGTGTTCTGCGATGAAGCTGGAAAGCTCGTCAGGGTTGCTCGTCGCGATCCACGCGGGAATCGGGACACCCAGCGCTGCGAGCTTCTCGCGCATCAGAATCTTGTCTTGGGCGTACTGCAGTGCGCCCGGCCTCGGGTGCACCTGCTTGCCGCGTCGCTCGAGTTCGAGCAGAATCTCGTTGGGAACGTGTTCGTGGTCGAACGTCACAACGTCGACGGTCTCGGCGAAAGCGTACACCGTTTCGGGGTCGCGATAGTCGCCAACAGCGTCGGCTGCGCGGGCCGCGCTCGACCCTTCGACTTCTGCGAGCACGCTGATGTTCAGACCGAGGTGAATTGCGGGTGGGATCATCATTCGCGCGAGCTGACCGCCACCAATGACACCAATCGTTACCGTCAAGAGATTCCTTTCGCCTCTTCTATTGTGCCGCATTGCCGCCTGAACGGTGCACTCTTGCCATCAGGCGGTATATGAGCAGAGCCCCAGGCCGCGTGACGCGTGCCCGGGGCTCCCGAGTCTCTGCTTTACTCGCTGGCGGGGTTGCCAGCGGTGTCGTTCACCGCAGCGCGGGCCGCATCGGTCGTCGGCGAGGTTTCGCGCGCCGCGCCGGCTGCACCGGTGGCCGCAGGGCTCACCTCAGATGTCGCCACCTGGCCGTGCGCTCCCGTATCGCCCGTGAGCACGCTGCCCTCGGTGCGCAGCTGCTTGCCTGCTGCCGAACCCGCGGCCCCACCCGTGACCACGCCGTTGAGCATGCCCACAAGGTCGATGCCCACGGTATCGCGGGCCATGTCGAGCAGACCTTTCATGTTGCCCATCGCGTCGCTCGCGACCTTCGAGGTGCCATCGGCACTCACCACGGTCATCGTGTCGATCGCGCCGATCGCCTTCGAGTACTCGGCCGCGATCTCTGGCAACAAGTGAATAAGCTCTTGCGCGAGCACCGCCTGCGACTGCTGCTCGAGGGCCTCAGCCCTCGCGTTGATCGCCTGTGCCTCAGCGATACCCTTCGCGTGAATCGCGCTTGCTTCTGCCTCACCCTCAACGGTCGTAGCACGGGCGCGGCCCTCTGCAGCTGCGACCGATGCGGCGGCCTCGGCCTTTGCGAGCGCCTCGACCTTAAAGGCCTCAGCCTCAGCGACGACGCGCACCTCGGCGTTCAGCCGCTCTTCTTTCAGCTTGACCTCGCGCTGAGCCGCGATCTGCTCCTGCTCAACGATAGCCTGGCGCTGCACGGCGTCTTCGAGTGGTGATGCCGCCCGAGCGTGCGCTGCGGCACGATCAGTCTCAGCGAGAATCTCGGCTTCTCGAAGCTTCAGCTCACGGTTGCGATCGAGCAGCACCTTCTGTGCCCCAATCTTGGCCTCTTCTGATGCCTGGTATGCATTCGTGTCGGCAATGTCGGCCGCCTGGCGCACCTTCGCGGCCTCGGGGCGACCGATGTTCGCAATGTAGTCAGCGCCGTCACGAATCTCTTGAATTTGGAGCGTGTCAACGACGAGACCCTGCTTGGTGAGCGCCTCTTCGGCAGCCTCAAGCACGTTCTGCGCGACGACGGCGCGATCTCGAATGATCTGCATGACCGTGAGGCCACCAATGATCGAACGCAGCGAACCCGAGAGAACCTCCTGCGTTGACTGATCAATCTCGTCGGCGTTCGAAAGGAAGCGCTGCGCAGCAGCACGAATCATCTCTTGGCTGCCGCCAACCTTCACCACGGCAACGGCCTGGCCCTGAATCGTAATGCCGTCGGTCGTCTGTGCCTCGGTCAAAATTGAGAGGCGGCGTGAGTGCAGCGAGAGTGAGTACGACTTCTGAATAAAGGGCAGCACGAAGACACCGCCACCCGTGACCACTTTCTGGCCGCTAAGGTCGCCCTCGGCGCCCGGCGTCGCGTTGTGGCCGCGGCGACCGGTGACAATGATCGCTTCGTCGGGTTTCGCGATGCGATAACGCTTAATGATCACGAGAGCGACAAGCGTCACCGCGAGCACGGCTCCGACAATTGCGATGATCGGGCTCATTGAAAGGGGCACGATATTCCTTTACTCGGCTCAGATGAGCTCGGGTTGGGGGCTGGTCTCGAAAAGTCTAACGGTTCTCGTCAGCTGATTGATAGGGTTCAACAGCAACCGACGTTGCTGAGAGCGTGTGAACGATGATCACCTGGGTTCCCCTCGGGATATCTTCAGACGCGGTCGCGGAAAGCGACACGCGCTCGCCATGCTTCGTGAGAGCGATCTCACCGAAGCCTGATCCGCCAGGAATGGCGAGAACGACCATGCCGGTCTCGCCAACGAGTGAACTCGTCGTCACCGAGGTGTTCGACTGATCGTTTCGCAACGAGCGCGTGAGCCACCATGCTCCAAAACCTCCGAGCACGCCTGCAATGGCGCCAAGCAGAGCCGCGATACCGACTGGAACCCCAGCGCCAACGCACCCAAAAGCGGTGAATCCAAACAGGGTCGCAAAGGCGCCAACCGTCGTGAGGCTGAGCGGGCCGTCGCCACCGTCGAAGAGGTCGAAGACGCCGTCAAGCAAGAATGAAAAGAGCAGCACAACAACGCCCACAATGCCGATAACGAGAAAGACCCCGCCAGCGTAGAGTGTGCCGTCAAAAAGTGCGTTGATCCAGTCAATCACGATAGTTTTCTCCCTCGGTATGCTCCGAGTGTAGTCGATCGTGGCGACTCGTCCCAGCCCCTACTGAGTGATGATCGGGCGCAAACGAACACGCAGGGTGCCGATGCGAAAGACGTCAGTCGCGTACGCCGGCTCACCCGCGGCAAGCGGGCGTTCGCTCATCGTGCCATCGTCTTCAGGATGCAACGTGGCTGTGCCGTTGGTCGAGCCGAGGTCTTCAACGACCCAGCGTTCGCCCTCGAGCGTGAGGCGAGCGTGCGACTTCGAGAGCGTGCGCCCGGGGTCATCAACCGCAAGCTGCGTGCAACCGGGGATCGTGCCAGGCTTACGTCCAACGATGACGTCTTTCGAGGGCATCGCGAGCAGCGGGCCATCGACGAGCTCGAGCACCCAATCGGCGCGCCCCCTGGCCGCGGCCTGGGCGGCCTTCTCGCCATGCTGTTCAACCGCCTCACGCAATTCATCACGCTGCAGCGCAATCGTGTCGCGCCGCTGGTCAATGCCTGGCCAGCGGAAGGGAGTCTCTTTCGGTGCCTGGCGAAGCGATGCTGAGGGTGGGCGCCTAAAATCTTCGGCCGAGATACGCCGGTAGTCTTCGACCACTTGGTCGTCGAATTCAGGTTCTTCGCCGTAGTTGCGAGTCATCTCGTCTCATTCCCTCCCTGGTGCAGCTGGCGCGTCGCGTGCAAGCTTTCACGCAATGGGCCCACCTTCAATGATACGCAAAGGGCCCCGGGATTTCCCGAGGCCCTGTGAGTGATGCGTTAGATGCTTGCGGTGTCGAGCGGAATGCCCGGGCCGAACGTCGTTGAGACGGCACCCTTCATGATGTACTTGCCCTTTGAAGATGAGGGCTTGAGGCGTACGATCTCGTCGAGCGCTGCGCGAATGTTGTCGCTGAGCTGCTCGGGGCTGAACGAAGCCTTACCTGCGATGAAGTGCACGTTTGCGTGCTTGTCAACGCGGAACTCGATCTTGCCGCCCTTGATATCGGTGACAGCCTTGGCTGCATCGGGGGTAACGGTGCCGGTCTTGGGGTTCGGCATGAGACCACGGGGGCCCAGGACCTTACCAAGACGGCCAACCTTGCCCATGAGCTCGGGAGTCGAAACTGCCGAGTCAAAGTTGGTGTAGCCGCCAGCGACCTTCTCGATGAGTTCGTCGCCGCCAACCTCGTCAGCACCAGCAGCGAGTGCTGCCTCTGCTGCGGGGCCGGTTGCGAAGACGATCACGCGAGCCGTCTTACCGGTGCCGTGAGGCAGGCTCACGGTGCCTCGAACCATCTGGTCGGCCTTACGAGGATCGACACCGAGACGGAGGGCAACCTCAACGGTCGAGTCGGTCTTCTTCGAGCCGGTCTCCTTTGCGAGTGCTACAGCCTCTTCAGGGGTGTAGAACTTGCCAGGAACAATCTTTTCTACCGCTGAACGGTAAGCCTTTGAATTCTTTGACATGTCTCTTCTCCCTACTCGACCGTGACGCCCATCGAGCGGGCAGTGCCCTCGATGATCTTCTGAGCAGCGTCGAGGTCGTTTGCGTTGAGGTCAGCCATCTTCTGCTCACCAATCGCACGAGCCTGCTCGCCGGTAATCTTTGCAACCTTCACCGTGTGAGGGGTGCCTGAACCCTTCTGAATGCCAGCAGCCTTCTTGATGAGCTGAGCAGCAGGGGGAGTCTTGAGAATGAACGTAAATGAACGATCTTCGTAAACGGTGATCTCAACGGGAACCACGTTGCCACGCTGCGACTCGGTAGCCGCGTTGTAAGCCTTGCAGAACTCCATGATGTTCACACCATGCTGACCCAGAGCCGGGCCAACGGGAGGCGCTGGGTTAGCGGCGCCAGCCTGGATCTGAAGCTTAATCAGACCCGAAACCTTCTTCTTCGGTGCCATTATTTTTCCTTTCCTCGAAGTTGTCACCAACTTCTCCCGCGACTCGAGCTTTTCTCGAGAGCGGTATTTCGCGGGTGGCCCCGCGAAAAGCTTTACAGAATCTTTGAAACCTGATCGAACGCGAGCTCAACCGGGGTCTCACGCTCGAAGAGCGAGACGAGCACGGTGAGCTTGCCGCTCGCTGGGTTGATTTCTGAGATCGTGCCAGGCAGACCCTCGAACGAGCCCGACTTGATCGTGATGGTCTCACCGATCTCGAAGTCGATCTCAGCAACGGGCTGGCTCTGCGGCACGCCCTTTGCCTGCGACTGCTCTGGCTCGAGCTCGAAGGTGCTCTTGAGCATCTCGAATGCCTCGTTGAAACGGAGCGGAATCGGATCACGCGCGTTGCCGACGAAGCCCGTCACGCCAGGAGTGTGGCGCACGACAGACCATGAGTTCTCGTTGAGGTTCATGCGAACAAGAACGTAACCCGGAATGCGAACGCGGGTCACCATCTTGCGCTGGCCGTTCTTGACCTCCATGACCTCTTCCATCGGAACCTGGATCTCATAGATGTCTTCAACAGCACCCATGACCTCACGACGGTTCCAGAGGTTTGACTTCACCTTGCGCTCGTAACCGGCGTAGCTGTGAATCACGTACCACTTGCCCGGCTTACGGCGAAGTTCACGCTTGAACTCGGCGTAGGGGTCTACGCTCGAATCTTCTTCCTGCTTGACAGGGTCAGCGCCAACCTCGGTCGCGAGTGCGTCGAGAGCCGCATCAAGCTCTTGCTCGGTGTTATGTGCATCGCCCATAAGAAGTCGCCTCTACCTACAATTCGTTTCGTTTGCCACTGATATGCGTATTACCCGTTCGGTTCGTTAGAACCCTGGAGTACCGAACGCAAACAGCACAAGCCAGCTGAACACCCGGTCGAGCGCCCAGACAAGCGCCATCATCACAACGACGAAGCCGAGCACGACGAGCGTGAAGTTCACGAGCTCCTTGCGCGTCGGAGTCGTAACCTTCTTCAGTTCAGCAAAGACTTGCTGTACGAACAACACGATCTTGCCGATGAACGAAAGCTTCTTTCCAGAAGCCTCAGCACCGTTGTTCGGGGCGCCTGAGGCCTCGATTTCGTTGCTGCTCACGTGCGTGTCCTTTCGATATTCCAGAAAGCAGTTCCGGTTTCTGCTTACTGGGGTGGCAGGGCGGACAGGACTCGAACCTGCAACCTGCGGTTTTGGAGACCGCTGCTCTACCAATTGAGCCACCGCCCTCGGTGGGTTTTTCATCGCATTTTCTCTGCTACTCCCGCTCGATCAGCAGGCATAGAAAAATTATGCGGTGAAGCAACCTCGTGAAAGTTTACGGGATCAAAGCCTCAATGTCTAACCCGGTGTTTGTTTTTCTTTCGTTTGCTGACACTTCCCGCGCGTGGCGCACCGCTGACAGCACCTCACACGCTGCCCGTGCCCCGGCGGCACTCACGACGGCGCTAGCCACTGCCCCGGCTACTCCCCTGGCCGCTCTCCCGCCCGCTCTCCCGGCTGCTTTCGCGGCACCAGCCTCGCGATTGGCAGCTTCGGGGCGGGCAGCGGCGGCTCGGGTTCATCGTTTGGCAGCCCGTACCGACCGGGCTCGGGCGTGAGCCCCCGCCCAGACTCCCCCAGCGGATCGCTCGGGTCACCCACCCCGGTCGCCTCAATCTGGTCTTGCCAATCGGCCCGGGCCTGGGCGATCTCGTCATGGTCACGCCCGATGAAGTTCCACCACATCACGATCTCTTCGGCGAACGGCTCGCCACCGATGAGGATGACGCGGGCGGGCCCACCGCCCGCAGCGGCACTCACCACGAGCTGAGTAGCGCCCGGGGCAACGTACCCCAGGTGCGCGTGGGCGACGGGCTCGTGCGAGAGCGTTTCATCGGTTGAGAGGCCTGTGCGGGAGGGGCGATCCGCCGTGATGGTTGCAACCGTCACCTCGCCAGCGTCGACCAGCACGCCGTGCTCAAACTCGCTGTGAACGGCGATCGTGATGCTCGCGCCGGGCTCGAGCACGATCTCGGCGCCGACGAGCGGCGTAAACATCGTGACGGGCGAGGTCTCGCCGAGCAGTGACCCGAGAAAGACCCAGGCACGCCACCCTTCTCCCTCGATCGGGCTAGGTTCGTAGTGCTCGAAGGTCTTCGCGCCGTGCCGTGCCGACTCGGGCAGCGCAACCCACAACTGCACCCCGTGCAGCGTCGTCGTCTCGGGAGTGCTGCGCTCAGAGTGGCTAATGCCGTGCCCCGCGGTCATGAGATTCATCTCGCCGGGCCGCACCATCGCATGAAAGCCGGCACTGTCACGGTGCTCGATCTCACCCTCGAAGAGCCAGCTCACCGTCTGCAGGCCGGTGTGAGGGTGGGCGGCGACGTTCATTCCACCGGAGTGCTCGACAAGCTCGGGGCCGTAGTGATCAAGAAAACACCACGCGCCAACGAACGAGCGGCGGCGCTGCGGTAACGTGCGCCGCACCCGCATCGCGCGAAGCCCGCCAAGAGGCACATCGCGCGGCTCAATGAGCTCGACACCGGCGCCCCGCGACGCACCCGCGGCGCACACCGTTTCGAGCGGATCAACCTCAGCGTTACTCATGCCTCAACACTACCTGTGTTACCGGCGATATATCACTGACAGAAAGACCCCAAAGAGCTAGACTGGAGGGGTGACTGAGAACTCTCGTATTTCGAAGAAAATTGCCGCGATCGCCGAATCGGCGACACTCAAAGTTGACGCCAAAGCCAAGGGCCTCCAGGCTCAGGGCCGCCCCGTGATTAGCTACGCCGCGGGCGAGCCCGACTTTGCAACGCCAGACTCAATCGTCGCAGCCGCCCGCAAAGCGCTCGACGACCCCAAGAACTTCCGCTACACGCAGGCCACCGGCCTCGCCGTACTGCGCGAGGCAATCGCAGCCAAGACGCTGCGCGACTCAGGGCTCAAGGTAGACCCCTCGCAGATCATGGTCACGAACGGCGGCAAGCACGCTGTCTACTCGGCGTTCCAGACCATTCTCGACCCGGGCGACGAGGTCATTCTGCCCGCCCCATACTGGACGAGCTACCCCGAAGAGATTCAGCTCGCCGACGGCATTCCCGTCGCCGTGTTCGCTGGCGCCGACCAGGGCTACAAAGTCACGGTCGACCAGCTCGAAGCCGCTCGCACCGACCGCACCAAGGCGCTGCTGTTCTGCTCGCCCTCAAACCCTACTGGCGCCGTCTACTCACCCGACGAGACCCGCGCCATCGGCGAATGGGCACTCAAGCACAACCTGCTCGTCGTCACCGACGAGATCTACCAGAACCTCACCTACGACGGCGTGCGCGCCATCTCGATCGTTGAGGCCGTGCCCGAGCTCGCAAACAACACCATCCTGGTCAACGGCGTCGCCAAAACCTACGCTATGACCGGCTGGCGCATCGGCTGGATGATCGCCCCCGCCGACATCGCCAAGGCTGCCTCGAACCTCCAGTCACACATGACCTCGAACATCAACAACATCGCGCAGATCGCCGCCGCCGAAGCCCTCAGTGGCCCGCAAGACGCCGTCGAGAGCATGCGCCAGGCATTCGACCGCCGCCGCAAGGTCATCATCGCAGAGCTCAACAAGGTCGACGGCTTCAATTGCCCGAACCCAGAGGGCGCCTTCTACGCCTACGCCGACGTGACCGAGGCCCTCGGCCGCGAGATCGCAGGCGTCACCCCGCAGAACTCACTCGAACTCGCCGACCTCATTCTCGACAAGGCCGAGGTCGCAGCCGTTCCCGGCGAGGCCTTCGGCCGCTCAGGCTACCTGCGCTTCAGCTACGCTCTCGGCGATGACGCCCTGCTCGAAGGCATCCAGCGCATCCAGAAGCTGCTCGCCAAGTAAGGCGCGCGCCCCTTCGTTCGACGCCAGCGGGGTGCGGATCGGGGCCCACTGCGGGCCGCGCGATCCGCACCCCGCTTTTGCGTTTTTTTGGGGGTGGGGTTCGGTGGTGGCGTTGCGGGGCTGGGCTGAGCTGAGCTGAGCTGGGTGCTTTGCGGGGCTGGGTTGGGTGCTTTGCGGGGCTGGGTTGGTGCTTTTGTGTGTTGGGCATGTAAGCCCGTTGGCATTTCGACGACGCAGCTCTGTTAGCCGTTCACATGCCGCCATGAGCTGCATTGTCTTTAACTCCTGTGAGGAGCCTCGTTCATTGCGTGCTGCCCCGGGCAGACTCACACCATGTCGGTTCATACGTCGTACGCAGCCCTTCGAACGGCGCATCTTTCGCGCGCAAATGGTGTTGCCTCACATCTACGCACCGGACAGTTTTTCTCGCACGAGACAGCGGCACTCATGTGGGGATTACCAGTGCAGGTCACTGCTCAGACGCCAATCACGGTGAGTTCTATACGAGGAGTGGGCCGTCTTCAACGACGAGGTATTCGCTCTGTGCAGGTGGGGGCCAATTTTGCAGAGATCGTTTTTTCACACGAGAAAGCCCTCGGCAGCCCCGCGCATACCTGGGCTGTACTCGCTCCTTCGTTACCAGTTGCTGATGCGATCGCGTTGGGTGATGCCGTTCTACATCGGCCTCGCATCGGCGGAACATCACGCTACTCACGACAACCGCTTGCGACTCGGAAAGAACTCGAGCGCATCACCGCAACCCCATACCGACCACACCGAGCGCTGCTCGCCAACCAGTTGCAACAGCTCACAGAGCACGCAGCCTCAGTGCCAGAGTCACACCTTCGGCTCCTTTTAGCGTCGTGGGGCTATCCTCCCGAAGCGCTCGACTACGACGTGCGCAATACAAGAGGTGAATTTCTCGGGTGCAGTGAGATTGCATACCCTCGCCTCAGAGTCGCCGTGGAGTATGAAGGTGACCATCACAGAGTTACCACCCGTCAGTGGAACCGTGACATCGAAAAATACTCAGCTTACGCAGCCGCCGGCTGGCACACATTAAGGGTGACGGCGAGCCTGCTTTACCGATACCAGCACGAACTCCGCACGCGCACTGAAGCTCTTCTGGGCGCCCCGCTAGCAACCATTGCTTGATTTTTCGCCGCTTTTGAGCCTTTTCGGGTGCTTTTCGCTCAAAAATCAGGCAATAGTTCGTACAGCAGTTCGTATCACGAGCCGAGCACGAGAGAACAGCAAGAAAGACAAAAAGTAAAGCCAGAAAGCCTTCTAAACAGAAACGATAGAAGCTCGCGGGAATAAACCCAGCACCCAGACGTTATTACATGCATACGCATATAATTCAGATGCATCGAACACACCCCAAGGAGCACCCCGTGGAATTTGGACTCTTCAGCGTCAGCGACATCACCCGCAACCCCGTGACGGGCTACACCCCGAGCGAGGCCGAGCGCATCAAGCAGACCGCGCAAATCGCCAAGAAGGCCGAAGAGGTGGGCCTCGATGTCTTCGCGATCGGCGAGCACCACAACCCGCCGTTCTTCTCGTCAAGCCCGACCACGTTTCTCGCGTACGTGGCAGCGCAGACCGAGCGCATCAAGCTGACCACCTCGACGACGCTCATTACTACGAACGACCCCGTGCGCCTCGCCGAAGAGTACGCGATGCTGCAGCACCTCGCCGACGGCCGTATGGACCTCATGCTGGGCCGCGGCAACACCGCGCCCGTGTACCCCTGGTTCGGCAAAGACATTCGCACGGCGCTGCCACTCGCCCTCGAGAACTACAACCTGCTGCACAAGCTCTGGGCCGAAGATGTCGTTGACTACGAGGGCAACTTCCGCACGCCGCTGCGTGGCTTCACCTCGACGCCGCGCCCCCTCGATGACGTGGCGCCATTTGTGTGGCATGGGTCGATCCGCACCCCTGAGATTGCCGAGCAGGCGGCCTACTACGGCGACGGGTTTTTCGCGAACCACATTTTCGCTCCGACTGAGCACTCGATGCGGCTCGTCGAGTTTTACCGCGAGCGCTACGAGCACTACGGCCACGGCGCGAAGAAGCAGGCGATCGTCGGGCTCGGCGGCCAGGCGTTCATCGCGAAGAAGTCGCAGGATGCCTACGAGGGCTTCAGGCCCTACTTCAACGAGGCGCCCGTGTACGGTCACGGTCCGACGCTCGAGCAGTTCAGCGAGATGACGCCGCTCTCGGTCGGCAGCCCGCAAGAGGTGATCGACAAGACGCTCACGTTCCACGACTCGTTTGGCGACTACATGCGCCAGCTTTTCCTGGTGGATCACGCCGGGCTCCCCATCGAGATCGTGCTCGAGCAGATCGAGCTTCTCGGCTCAGAGGTCGTGCCCGTGTTGCGCAAGGAGCTCGCGTCGCGCCGTGACCCTGAGGTTCCGAACACGCCGTCGCACGCCGATCGCGTCAAGGCGAAGTACGGCGACGCCGAGCCACGCCAGCCTCGCCCGAACGCCAACCGCGGCGACAACGTGACCGGCGGATCGCCCTACCAGGACAGCACTTCGGCAGGCGGTAGCGCGTTCGGTCTCTAGACCGCGTGGGCCCAGGCTGGGCCCGATCCGCACGAAAGCACGCAACGACAACACCCTAGGAGCCCCGATGAACACGAACGTGAAACTCGCGAATGCCTCGTGGGAGGCGCTTTTTACCGCCCACACCGCGCTCATGCGGGGCTTCAAGGAGGCCGACAGTTGGAGCGAGGTGAGCATGAGCGAGTACGACGTGCTCTACACGCTCTCGAAGCAGCGGGATGCGATTCGCCTCGCTGACTTGCGTGAGGGGGTGCTGCTCAGCCAGCCGGCACTGTCGCGGCTCGTCGACCGGCTCGTGTGCCGCGGGCTCATCTCGCGCGTGACCGACGACAGCGACCGGCGGGCCGTGCGCCTCGCGCTCACCGACGAGGGGCGCGAAGTGCAGCGGATCGCCGGCATGGCCCACGCCGCCGACGTCGCGCGGGGCATGCGCGCACTCGATGACGACGAGATGCGTGAACTGCAGCGAATCTGCGAGAAGCTCGCACAGTCGACCCGCCCAGAGTAACGTAACCCGACCACCCCGCGGCACGGCCGCCAACACCCAAAGGTTTATCCCATGCAACAGCACACCAAGCAGCTCGTGATCGTTGACGCGGGCACGAGCGACCCCTCGACCACCCGCATGCTCTCAGACAAGATCGCGGCGCGCGTCATGGAGGTCGCGAAGCAGCGCGGCGTCACCGCGACCGCCAAGGTGGTGAGCCTCAAGCCGCTCGCAAACGACATCGCGACGGCCCTCACGACGGGACTGCTCACGCCCGAGCTCGAGCGCGCCAGCGAGACGCTGCGCACCGCCGACGGCATCATCGCGAGCACTCCGATTTACAAGGCGGGGCCGAGCGCCCTCTTTACCGGCTTCTTCCAGGTGCTCGACAACGATCTGCTCATCGGCAAGCCCGTGATTCTCGCCGCGACCGCGGGCACCGCACGCCACGCACTCGTGGTCGACGACCAGGTTCGGCCGCTCTTTGCGTACCTGCGCACGCTGACGGTTCCGACGGCGCTGTTCGCGACCGCCGAAGACTGGAGTTCGCCCGACATGACCACCCGCATCGACCGCGCCGCGACCGAGCTCGCGCTGCTCATCGAGGCCGGCTTCGCCGAGGGCGTGCGCGACACCTCGTGGCAGAGCTACCAGCACTCCTACGGATCGGCCGGTGGCACCGAGCTCGGCATCGACCTGAGCTCTGATCTCATGAAGCTCGCGACCGGCGGCGGATCGGCCCAGTAATACCCGGCGCCAGTTACGCCAGATGCCGCCCGCGCTGATCCCGGGCCGGCACCAGGCGCCGAACACCAAGAACACTCCGAGTTTGCTCGGATACACTCAATGGGCCGCTTTGAGGCCCACACAACACCAGGAGAACCATGTCGCATAAGCACGCCGTCACCTCTGTTCCAGTCTTGGACATGATCAAAGAACGCTGGAGCCCCAGGGCCTTTGATTCGGGTGTCGAGTTGAGCGACGACATCGTGGTTGCCGCCCTCGAGGCTGCACGCTGGGCGCCCTCGGCGAACAACAGCCAGCCCGCCCGCTTCGTGGTGGCAAAGCGTGGCACCCGCGAGTTCGACATCATTCTTCAGCACCTCGTGCCTGTGAACGCCGAATGGGCGCAGCACGCGAGCGCGCTCGTGGCCAACATCGCGACGGTGCGCGACACCGAGGGCAACGACCGCCCCTGGGCCGTGTACGACCTCGGCCAGGCGGTCGCGTACTTCACACTGCAGGTTCAGTCGCAGGGCTTTCACCTGCACCAGGTCGGCGGTTTCGACGCCGAGGGCATGCACGACGCCCTCGACCTCACCGACGCGCACCGCATTGTGTCGTGCACCGCGATCGGCAAGACGACCGACCCGCACGAGGCCGGGCTCAACCCAAAGCAGCTCGAGCAGGAGCTCAGCCCACGCGAGCGCCACGAGCTCGAGCAACTGACTGCGCTGATCTAGGCGACGGGCGGCGGCTCCGGCACCGGCGGCGGCTCCGGCCGCGCCAGTTTGCCCCGGGCCCGCGGCCGGGTCGCTACTGCCGATGCGACGGCTCGGCTTTCGGGGCGCGAAAGCGTTTGCGGTCGGGCCCCGATCCGCATCCATTTCCTGTCTGGGGTGCCAGATTTCAGGCCGGTTTCGCAATACCGAACGTCACACGTGATTACGGTGAGGGTTGCGCTTACGCGCATATCCCCCCATTCACTGACGAACGAGGATGATCATGAACCTTCAGACTCAGACCAGCCCACCGGCCACGCTGAAACGTGGCCTCACCGCGCGACACATTCGCTGGATGGCCCTCGGGTCGGCCATCGGCACCGGTCTCTTCATGGGCTCGGCCGGCGCCATTCAAAGTGCGGGCCCCGCCGTGCTCATCGCATACATCGTGGGCGGCGCCGCCGTATTCATGGTGATGCGCGCGCTCGGCGAGATGGCCGTGCGCCACCCCGTTTCGGGCTCATTCGCCCAGTACGCCTCGCGCTACGTCGGCCCTTTCGCGGGCTTCGTCGCGGGGTGGACCTACACGTTCGAGATGTTTGTCGTCGCTCTCGCCGACGTCACCGCGTTCGGGCTCTACATGGGCTTCTGGTTTCCCGATGTAGAGCGGTGGATCTGGGTGCTCGCGATCGTCTTCTTCATCGCGGCGCTCAACCTCATTAGCGTTAAGGTGTTCGGCGAGCTCGAGTTCTGGTTCTCGCTCATCAAAATCACGGCCATCGTGCTCATGATCGTCGGGGGAATCGCGATCATGATCTTCGGCCTCGGTAACCAGGGCGAAAACGCGGCGGGCATTCAGAACCTCGTGTCACACGGCGGCTTCATGCCAAACGGGCTGTGGGGGCTGCTCGCGTCGTTCACGATCGTCATGTTTGCGTTCGGCGGCATCGAGGTCATCGGCATTACCGCTGGCGAGGCACAGGAGCCGCGCAAGGTGATTCCGAAGGCTATCAACTCGGTGCCCATGCGCATCCTGCTCTTTTACGTACTCACCCTCGGCGTCATCATGTCGCTGCAGCCGTGGAACACGATCACGGGCGAGAAGAGCCCTTTTGTGTCGATCTTCGAATCGCTCGGCATTTCGGGCGCGGCCCACGTGCTCAACGTCGTCGTCATCACCGCCGCCGTCTCGGCCATCAACGCCGACATCTTCGGCGCCGGCCGCATGCTGCACGGCCTCGCTGAACAGGGCCAGGCGCCCAAGGCCTTCATGAAGCTCACCCGCAACGGTGTGCCCTGGCTCACCGTCGTCACGATGGTCTCGGCGCTGCTCGTTGGCGTCGTGCTCAACGCCCTCTTCCCCGACCAAATCTTCTTCCTCATCGCCGCCCTCGCGACCTTCGCGACCGTGCTCGTGTGGCTCATGATCCTCATCTCACACGTGCGCATGAAGCGCGAGATCGCGCGCGAAGGCCTCCTGCCGAGCGAATTCCCTGTGCCACTGTGGCCGCTCGCCTCGTACCTCACGATCGGGTTCATCGGCTTCGTCATCATCATGATCGGCCTCGTCGAGTCGACCCGCCCGGCGCTCATCGTGGGCGTCGTGTGGGTGCTCATTCTCTTCGCGAGCTACCAGCTGTTCTGCAAGGGCAAGGGGCGCGAGCGCCACTTCCTCGTCGACGAGACCGGGCCGATCAGCATCGACGAGCGGTAGGGGCGGGGTGCCAGGCTCAGCCGGCGGCTCGCGGCTGCGGGCCGGTGACCGGTGTTGGGGCCGGCGCCGCCGATCCACTTGACGAAAAGTAGGGTGTTTGCCGCGCAACACCCTGCTTTTCGTCAAGTAGGCGCGAAAACGACGAGAAATCGCGCCGCAAGAACGCAAAACGCGCAGGGCGCAAGCCCACAAGAGCTTGTTCCCCGCGCGTTCGCGGAAGTAGCGGCGACAGCGGCGGCAACAGCCACCTCAGGCGGATCGCGGTGCGAAAGCCCCCGATCCGCCTGAGCCCCGCAGCGGCAGCAGCGGGGAAGCGGCAGCAGTGGAAGCGGCGGCAGCAGCGGGGAAGCTGCGGCAGCAACCGCCGCCGCAGCGCCTCTAAACGGTGTAGCCGTCAGCGACCGTGAGTGCCTCGTCGATGATGTCGAGGCCCTTCACGAGGTCTTCTTCGCTGATGATGAGCGGCGGCGCGACCTGCAGGCGGTTGCCCGCGGCGAACGGCCAGAGGCCCGCCTTCTTGCACGCCGCGACAACGGCGTTGAAGGGCGCAGCGTCGTCACCGGCCGCGTTGAACGGCACGAGCGCCTCTCGGGTCTCCTTGTTCTTCACGAGCTCGATCGCCCAGAAGAGGCCCTTGCCGCGCACCTCGCCAACCGAGGGATGCTTCTCGAGCATCTCGGCGAGCCGGGGAGCGACGACGCGCTCGCCGAGGTCTCGCGTGCGCTCGATGATCCGCTCATCTTCGAAGATGTCGAAGGTCGCAAGCCCCGCGGCGCAGGCGAGCGGATGGCCCGAGTAGGTGAGGCCGCCCGGGAAGGGGCGGTCAACGAAACTGTTGTGCACAGCCTCTGAGATGACGACGCCGCCGAGCGGCACGTATCCCGAGTTCACGCCCTTCGCGAAGGTGACGAGGTCGGGCTTCACGTCGAAGCCCTGGTAGGCGAACCACTCGCCGGTGCGGCCGAAGCCGACCATGACCTCGTCGCAGATCATCATGATGCCGTACTTGTCGCACAGCGCGCGAACGCCCTCGAGGTAGCCCGGAGGCGGCACGAACACGCCGTTGGTGCCGGTGACGGTTTCGAGCACGATCGCGGCGATGGTTCCGGGGCCCTCGACCTCGATCTGCTGTTCGAGGTGTGCGAGTGCGCGCTCCGACTCCTGCTCCGGGGTCTCGGCGAAGAATGCCGAGCGGTAGGCGTAGGGCCCGAAGAAGTGCACGACCGATCCGTCGATGATGCCGTTGGCCCAGCGGCGGGGCTCGCCCGTCATCATGATCGCGGTGCCGGTCGAGCCGTGGTACGAACGGTAGCGCGTCATGACTTTCTGGCGGCCGGTGTGGTGGCGCGCGAGGCGCACGGCGTACTCGATGGCTTCGGCTCCGCCGTTCGTGAAGAACACCGAGCGGGCGCCGTCAAACGACTTCTCGACGATCTTCTTCGCGAGCTCGCCGCGCACGTCGTTGGCGAAGGCGGGCTGAATGGTCGCGAGGCGTGCAGCCTGGTCCTGAATCGCCTTGATCATCTTCGGGTGCCCGTGCCCGATGTTGAGGTTTACGAGCTGTGACGAGAAGTCAAGGTATTCGTTGCCATCGTAATCCCAAAAGCGCACGCCCTCACCCTTTGCGATGGGCAGCGGATCGATCTTGCCCTGTGCCGACCACGAGTGAAACACGTAGTTGCGGTCGTTCTCGCGCACTTCGCGCTGGGCAGCGTTGTCGCCGAAGCTCTGTTCGGCGCCGTTGAGATCTGTGTAATCAGCCATTGATGTCTCTCACTTTCTGCGTGTGACTAGTCGTTGCTCGGGAAGCCGAGGTCGATCTGCGACTCTGACGGATCTGGCCAGCGGGTCGTAATCGCCTTGCTCCGAGTGTAGAAGTGAATTGATTCGGGGCCGTAAATGTGGGTGTCGCCAAACAGCGAGTCCTTCCACCCGCCGAATGAGAACGAACCGACCGGCACGGGAATCGGCACGTTGATGCCCACCATACCCGCTTCAACATCAAACTCGAACTGGCGTGCGGTGCGGCCATCGCGCGTGAAGAGCGCCGTGCCGTTGCCGTACTGGTGCTCGTTGATGATCTCGAGGCCCTCTTCGTAGCTCTCGGCGCGAACGACCGCGAGCACGGGGCCGAAGATCTCGTCGCTGTGCACCTTGCTGCCGACCTTCACGTGGTCAATGAGTGAGACGCCCGTGAAGAACCCTGGCAGGTCGAACTGCTTCTCGCGACCGTCGACGACGACCGTCGCGCCCTCGGCAGCTGCGCCTGCGACGTACGACTCGACGCGCTCGCGCGCCTCTTTCGTAATGAGCGGGCCCATTTCTGATGATGGATCGGTGCCATCGCCAATCACGAGACCGCCAATGCGCTCTTCGATCGCCTTGACGAGCTTGTCGCCTGAGTCGCCCACCGCGACGAGAACCGAGACGGCCATGCAGCGTTCGCCGGCCGAGCCGTATGCTGCCGAAACCGCAGCGTCGGCTGCCGACTCGATGTCGGCGTCGGGCATGACGAGCATGTGGTTCTTGGCTCCGCCGAGTGCCTGCACGCGCTTGCCGTTGGCGGCGGCGCGCTCGTAGATCGACTTCGCGATGGGGGTCGAGCCGACGAACGAGACGGCCTTCACGTCGGGGCTGTCGAGAATGACGTCGACCGAACCCTTGTCACCGTGAACGACGTTGAGCACGCCGTCGGGCAGGCCAGCCTCGCGGAAGAGGTCGGCGATGTACACCGATGCCGATGGGTCGCGCTCTGAGGGCTTCAGCACGACGGTATTGCCGCAGGCGATTGCCGAGGCGACCATCCACAGCGGAACCATGACCGGGAAGTTGAAGGGGGTGATGCAGCCGACAACGCCGACGGGCTGCTTGACCTGGTGCACGTCGACACCGGTCGAAACCTGCTCTGAGTACTCGCCCTTGAGGTGGTGCAGCAAGCCAGCCGCGAACTCGACGTTTTCGAGGCCACGTGAGATCTCGCCTGCAGCGTCTGAGAGCACCTTGCCGTGCTCACTCGTGATGATGGCCGCGAGCTCGGGGGTGCGCTGCTTGAGCAGCTGGCGCAGGTTGAAGAACACGTCGGCGCGCTTCGTGAGGCTCGTTGCACGCCAGCCTGGCAGCGCTGCCTTGGCCGCAGCGATCGCAGCCTCAGTCTGCTCGGTGCTCGCGAGGGGCACCTCGTGCTGCTGTTCGCCCGTTGCGGGGTTGAACACGGGGGCGTAACGCTCGGCGGTATCGATCTTCTCGCCAGCGATCACGTGTGGAATGCGCGCCATGTGGCTCTCACTTTCTCTCTGCTCGACCATTTCGGTCAGTATGTTTGGGCTTGATCTGCCCGTCACGAACAGTCTGACAGCGTGAACCACCGCTCGCACCCGACACATCATCGCAGAGTCGGGCATGTTTCATACACTCTGTATGATTGAGGTTACGAGGCCCTACGACCGGGCCCTGCTGCGAAGGAGACCCGTGTCAGAAACCATCGACGGTGTGACCCTGCCCCGGGTGCACGAACTCTTACAGCTCGCCGAGCTCGAACGCGGTAAACCGGAGGTGTGGGCGAGCCCCTCAGCGAGCGAACGGCCAGTGCGTTGGGCGCACGTCGTCGCGGGCCGCGTCTCAGCCGACCTGCTTGACGGCCAGGAGTTTCTCCTCACGACCGGCGCCGATTGGCCAACGGGAGGCCCTGCCCTCAAGCGCCTCGTGACCGAGCTATGCGATGCCGGCGTGAGCGCCCTCGTGCTCGAACTCGGTACACGCTTTCACACGCCTCCCCCAGAGCTCCGCGAGGTGCTCGAGGCCCGAGACATCGCCTTCGTCGCGCTGCACCGGCAGGTCAAGTTCGTGCAGCTCACTCAGGCCATTCACCGCCGCATCTTGAGCGCTCAGCACGAGGCGCTCGAGGCCAAGGAGCACGTGCACCACCTCTTCACCGAGTTGGGCCTCAACCGCAGCCCGGTCGACTACATGATCGAGCACATCGCCGCCACCATGCAGGCCCCGGTCGTGCTCGAAAACACCTCGGGCCAGGTCATCGCCTGGTCATCACCCCGCACGGGCGCCCCGGCCGAGAGCGTACTCGCGCCTTGGGCCGGAGGGCGTTACGAAACTTATGGGCGTGGCGAGACCACCAGCGAAGCCATTACTCTACGCGTTCCCGTCGAGGCGCAGGGGGTACGCTGGGGCACCCTCACCGCGCTCGAGGGGCCACCACACCCGGCCGGCCGCCACACGGTGCTCGAGCTCGGCGCGACCGCTGTCGCGCTCAGGCGTCTCGCTGACGGAACCGATGAGTGGCTGCAGTTGAGCGCAAAGCACCTCTTCGACACCCTGCTCGGCGGCCGGTATCGCAACGACACCGAGCTCATGACTCAGCTCACCGCCGCGGGGCTGCCGTTCGAGAAACGCAGTCTCTTCGGGCTCGCACTCACCGGCTCGGGCGACTTCGGCTCGCACGTCTCGCTCGAGCGCGCGATTCTCGAAACGGCACTGCGCAGGGCGATCGCACCAGAGGGTTTCGCCATGATCGCCGACGATCCTGATGCGCAGGGGGCGGTGAGCCTGCTCGCCCTTGTCTCTCTGCCCGACAACGACGAGCGCGCGCACCTTGTCGCCGAGCGCGGCGTCCCGCCCCTCATCGCCGAGCGGCTCGACCGCGAGCTCGACATGCTCGTTCCCGGATCGACGCCGGCCGAGTGGCGGGCGCACCTCTCGCTCGGCACGCGAAGCGGCGACCAACGGAGCGCCGCGACGCTTCGCGGCCTCCTCACCTCGATCGAGGGAGTACGTGCCGCGGGAACGCTCCCGGCCACCGCCACGACAGGCCGCGTCACCGTGCAGGAGGCAACGGGCCAACCCCTCGCGTACCTGTTGCGCGACCTCGAGGGCTCGCAGTCGCTGCAACACTTTGTCGATAGTGTCTTAGGCCCCGTGCTCGACCACGATCGCGGCCGCGGGCCGGGCCACACCGGCGACCTGACCGAGGTGCTCGCCGCCTACCTCGCGACCCCGACGAACCGCTCCCTCGCGGCAACCAGGGCCCGGCTCTCGCGCTCGGTCTTCTACCAGCGGCTCGCCCTCATCGAAGAGCTGCTCGGCGTCGATCTCAGCGACGGCGGCACCATCACAACGCTCACGGTTGCGCTCACCGCGCATGGCCTACACTCCTAAGCATGCCACCACGCTCGCCCCTGCCCCAGCGCAACGGCCTCGACGCCGCTTGGGTACGAACGCCAGACCGCGATCCGCATCACCCGGCACCATGGGCGACCATGCGAGACTGGCTCGATGCCAAGCTCGGCGAGCACATCGACGTCGCCGAATTCATTCGCGACGAGCGCTTCGTGGGGCACGACGGCACGCCGCTCGGGCACGACGACGCGTACGAAGCCAACACCTTCTTCTGGTTTCACCGCGACCTGCGCGACGAGACCGAGGTGCCGGGCGAAATCGACATCGTGCACCGCGACGAACGCATCATCGTGATCGATAAGCCGCCGTTTCTCTCGACGATTCCGCGTGGGCGTCACGTCATGCAGAGCGTCGTCGTCAAGCTTCGCGCAGAGCTCGGCCTGCCCGAGCTCACGCCGGCGCACCGGCTCGACCGGCTCACGAGCGGGCTGCTGCTACTCACGACCGAGCGGCGGTGGCGCGCCCCCTACCAAGAACTCTTCCAGTCGCGCACCGTGCAGAAAACCTACCTTGCCGTCGCCGACCGGCTGCCGGCCGATCGCTTGCCCGCGACCGTCGAGAACCACCTGCGCAAACAGCACGGAAGCCGGCGCGTGCAGCACCTCGCCGGTCAGCCCGCCAACTCGCGCTCGCTCATCGAGCACTCGCACGACACGGTGCACGAGGGCCACGAGCGCGCGGTCTACCGGCTCACGCCACACACCGGCAAGACGCACCAGCTGCGCCAGCACATGCTCACCCTCGGGGTTCCGATCACGGGTGACCCGCTCTACCCCGAGATTCTGCCGGTCTCAGTCGACGACTTCACCGTGCCGCTGCAGTTGCTCGCTCACTCGTTGCGGTTCGACGATCCGGTCGACGGAACCCCGCGCGCCTTCGAAGCGACGCGGGCCTTCCCGATCGTGGCACCCGCCCCAGCCCAGGATCCGCTCCCGGCCCAGGACCCGATCGATTAACGATTGCCTGATGCAATGCCCTTTTCGGTGCTTTTCAGGGCAAAACCGCGCAAAAATCAGGCAAAGGTTAAGAGCTGAGGCCAATCATGCGCAGTTCGAGCCCAAGCCTCGCTAGCCGAGCAGCGCGCGGTCGTCGAACTGCGCGCCCTTGATCTTCGAGAACTCGTCGAGCAGCCCCTGAACCGTGAGGTTCTTTTTCTCTTCGGGGCCGGCCTCGAAGACGATGCGGCCCTCGTGCATCATGATGAGGCGGTTGCCGAGGGCGAGCGCCTGCTCCATGTTGTGAGTAACCATGAGCGTCGTGAGGTTGCCCTGCGAGACGATGCGCTCGGTGAGCGAGGTCACAAGCGCAGCACGCTGCGGATCGAGCGCCGCGGTGTGCTCATCGAGCAGCAGAATCGAGGGGTGGGTAAAGCCGGCCATGAGCAGCGAGAGCGCCTGACGCTGGCCGCCCGAGAGTAGCCCCACGTTGGCAGTGAGCCGATTTTCGAGCCCCAACTCGAGCGAGGTGAGCTGCTCGCGAAAGTACTCGCGCTTGGTCTTGTTGAGTGCGCGGCCGAGGCCTCGGCGCTGACCCCGTTTTGCGGCGAGAGCGAGGTTTTGTTCGATCGTCAGGTTGGGCGCGGTGCCCGCCATGGGGTCTTGAAAGACGCGACCGATGTGGCGTGCACGCTTGAACTCTTTGAGCCCGTTCACGCGGCGTCCGTCGATCTCAATGTCGCCCGAGTCGACCGTGTACCGGCCCGAGATGGTGTTCAAGAGGGTCGACTTGCCCGCACCGTTTGAACCGATGACCGTGACGAAGTCGCCCTCTGCGAGCGTGAGGCTGAGGTTATTGAGCGCGCGACGCTCATTGATAGTGTCGGCGAAGAAGGTTTTGGAGATTGCGTTAATCGAGAGCATCATGACCTACTTCGTTGAGCCAACGGCCCGGTCGGTGGCACCAGCAGCGGCCGGTTCTGGAGCGGGCGTTTTGGGCTTGGGCCGTGAGCTCTTGAGATCCCAAGAAGGAAGCCTCTTCAAGAACTTCCATCGGGGCAAAAGTAATGCGGCGATCACGAGCACGGCGGTCACGAGACGCATATCTTGCGGGTCGAGCCCTACCGCCAATGCGCCGTAAATGATGACGCGGTACAGCACGGCACCGAGCACAACCGCGAGTGTCGCTATCCAGATGCGGCTCTGCCCGAACACCGCCTGGCCGAGAATAACCGAGGCGAGGCCGGTGAGAATGAGCCCGACGCCCATCGAGATCTCGGCGAAGCCGTTGTACTGAGCGACGAGCGCACCGCACAGCCCCACGAACCCGTTCGAGATGGCGAGTGTCAAAATCGCGGTCTTGTCGGTTGAAACACCAAATGAGCGGATCATCGGGCCGTTATCGCCCGTCGCCTGAATCGCGAGACCCAGGTCGGTCGAGAGGAACCAGTCGACGATGAACTTCAAGACGAGCACACCGGCAAAAATGCTGATGATGCTGGCCCAAGTGCCGAGCAGGTTGTTATCGCCGAGCGGTGAAAAGACGGTGTTCGTGCGCAGCAGGCCCAGGTTTGAGGTTCCCATGATGCGCAGGTTGATCGACCACAGGGCGATCATCGTGAGAATACCCGCGAGCAGGCCATCAATATGACCCTTCGTGTAGAGCAACCCGGTGATAATGCCAGCCACGAAACCCGCCCCGGCACCAGCAGCCGTCGCGATCACGGGGTTGACCCCGTTGGTGATCAGCATCGCGGCGAGCGCCGCACCGGTCGTGAAACTGCCGTCGACGGTGAGGTCAGGAAAGTTGAGCACGCGAAACGTGAGATACACGCCAAGGGCCATGACACCGTAAATAAGCCCGAGCTCGAGTGCACCAAACATGGGTATTCCTTATAAATAGGGGAGTGCGGGGGCCGTACCGACCCCCGCACAGTGATTATTCGACGATATCAGCCTGGTCGAGAATGCTCTTCGGCAGTTCTACACCCATGCGCTCAGCGGCTCCGGGGTTCACGACATAAGCGTGCTCCTTCGCCACCTCGACCGACATCTCGGCCGGGTCTTCGCCGTCTTTGAGAACGCGAATCGCCATCTCGCCGGTCTGGTAACCGAGCTTGAAGTAGTCGATGCCGACCGTCGCGACGGCACCTCCTTCAACGGTGCCGCTCTCGGCGCCAATGACGGGAATCTGCTTCGCCTCTGCGACCTGCACGAGCGCAGCGATGCCCGCAACGACCATGTTGTCGGTGGGCACGTAAATCGCGTCAACGTCTCCGAGTGACTCGGTCGCCTGCTGAATGTCGTTGGGGGTGGTGACCGTCTTTGAGACGATTTCAATGCCGAGGGGCTTCGCCGCTTCGATGGCTGTATCGACCTGCACCTGAGAGTTAACCTCTCCAGACGCGTAGACGATGCCGACACTCTTCGCGTCGGGAACGATCCGTTGAATGAGCTCGAGCTGCTTGTCGATCGGCGCGAGGTCGCTCGTACCGGTCACGTTGCCGCCCGGCTTCGCGTTCGTTTCGACGAGCTTCGCCTCTTCGGCGTCGGTCACAGCGGTGAAGAGTACCGGAACGTCGGCAAGTGCCTGTGCCGAGGCCTGCGCCGAAGGCGTTGCGACGGCGAGCACGAGGTCTGGCTTCTTTGAAGCAAAACCCTGAGCGATGGTCACGGCCGTGGCCTGTTCACCGTTCGCATTTTTCTCTTCGAAGGTGACATCGATGTCAGCGTCTTCGAAGGCCTTCTTAAAGCCGGCGGTCGCCGCGTCAAGTGCTCCGTGCTGCACAAACTGGTTAATCCCGATCGTAAACTTGGCGTCGTCGCCTGAGTTTGCCGGTTTTTCGGCTGATGAGCAGCCGACAAGCGCGAGAGCGCCCGCAGCCGCGAGGGCAATGCCCGCGAGTACTTGACGTTTCATGCTGTACGTCCTTCCGCAATGAAGCTTACGTGTGTAAGGCGCTGCCCCATTGGTAGCGCCAAATTCATTCTGCCAGAACCGCACCTCTCCCGCGGCATGAGCGGGCAGTAGACACCTCACGAATTGATCACGTAACGTGTCGGCCAGGCGCCCGAACCAGCGATGTTCGCCACGTGTCGGCTTCATAACAACCCGGTATCGATCGTGATCCGCTACGCGCAAGCATGAGGGCAACCATTGATATCGGCGAGAAAACACGTAGTGTCGAAGGTGGGGTTCGCGGTCACAATCGGCGTGCCCCGCCCGAACAGCTCTGCGAGCAACAAGGAGGTTCGTACGCATGAGCACTACCATTTCTCGCCCACCCGCAGCGGTAGACGCCGCTGTTGCCGAGGCTGAGTCGAGGCGCTGGACGCCCTTCAAAATTATTCTGTGGATCATCATTGCGCTCGTTGGTGGTGTCGCCTGGTCGATGCTCGCCTTTCACCGCGGTGAAACCATCAATGCAATCTGGTTCGTCTTTGCCGCGCTGGCCACCTATTTCATCGCCTATCGCTTCTACTCGAAGTACATTGAACGGCGCATCGCAAAGCCAGACGATACTCGCGCGACGCCCGCCGAGTACAACAACAACGGGCGCGACTTCGTACCGACCGAGCGGCGCGTGCTCTTCGGCCACCACTTCGCGGCGATCGCCGGAGCAGGCCCCCTCGTAGGCCCCGTATTGGCCGCCCAGATGGGCTATCTGCCCGGCACGATCTGGATCATCGTGGGCGTCGTGCTCGCCGGCGCGGTGCAAGACTACCTCGTCATGTTCTTCTCGATGCGCCGCGGCGGCAGGTCGCTTGGCCAGATGGCTCGCGAAGAGCTCGGCGTGATCGGCGGCACCGCTGCCCTCATCGCGACGCTCACCATCATGATCATCATCGTCGCGATTCTCGCCCTCGTCGTGGTCAACGCCCTCGGCGAATCAGCGTGGGGCGTGTATTCGGTCGCGCTCACGATTCCGATCGCCCTCTTTATGGGTATCTACCTGCGCTTCATTCGCCCCGGCAAGGTGCTCGAGATCTCGATCATCGGCTTCGCACTGCTCATGTTTGCGATCGTCTCGGGACGCTGGGTGGCGGAGTCAGGCTTCGGCGAGGTACTGCACCTCGACCGCACAACGATCGCCTGGAGCATTATTGTCTACGGTTTCATTGCCGCGGTGTTGCCCGTGTGGCTCTTGCTCGCGCCGCGTGACTACCTGTCAACGTTCATGAAGATCGGCGTGATCGTCTTACTCGCGGTCGCGATCGTTTTCGTGCAGCCCCACATCACGGCGCCGGCGTTCAGCGAGTTCGCGACGAGATCTGACGGCCCGGTCGTGTCGGGCTCGCTCTTTCCGTTCCTGTTCGTCACGATCGCGTGCGGCGCCCTATCAGGCTTTCACGCGCTCATCTCATCTGGCACGACCCCGAAGCTCGTCGAGAAAGAGAAGCAGACGCGCTTTCTCGGCTACGGCGGCATGCTCATGGAGTCGTTCGTTGCGATCATGGCGCTCGTTGCCGCGGTCTCGATTGACCAGGGCATCTACTTCGCTATGAACGTTCCGGCGGCCGCAACCGGCGGAACCGTTGAGGGAGCCGTCGCCTTCGTGAACTCGCTTGGGCTCTCTGGCGTGAACCTCGACGCCTCAACGCTCACCGAACTCGCAAACAACATTGGTGAAGAGTCGGTCGTGTCGCGAACGGGCGGCGCCCCAACGCTCGCCGTCGGTATCGCCCACATCATGCACCAGTGGTTTGGCGGCACCGCGATGATGGGCTTCTGGTACCACTTCGCGATCATGTTTGAGGCACTGTTCATTCTCACGGCGGTCGATGCCGGAACCCGCGTTGCACGCTTCATGCTGCAAGACGCGATCGGCAACTTCGTGCCGAAGTTCAAGGACACGTCGTGGACCTTTGGGGCATGGCTCTGCACCGCGCTCATGGTCGCGGGCTGGGGCTACATTCTCATCCTCGGCGTAACCGACCCTCTCGGCGGCATCAACACGTTCTTCCCGCTGTTTGGCATCTCGAACCAGTTGCTCGCAGCCATCGCGCTCGCGATCGTCATGACGATCGTCGCAAAGCGCGGCAACTTTAAGCATCTGTGGGTTGTCATTGTGCCGCTCGCTTTTGCCGTCGTCGTGACCTTTGTCGCAAGCTGGCAGAAGATTTTCTCGAGCGACCCGAAGGTCGGCTATTTTGCGAACCACAACGCGTTTAAGGCGGCCCTCGCCGACGGCCAGACAAGCTTTGGCGCGGCCGGCGATGTCGCGGCTATGCAGGCGGTCGTGCGCAACACGGGCGTGCAGGGGTGGCTCTCGGTCATCTTCCTCGTGCTCTCGATCATCGTCATCGTGGCAGCGGTGGTTGCTTGCATCAAGGCCTACCGCAATGGTGGCGGCGAGAACACCGAAGACCCTCGCGTCGAGTCGAAGATCTTCGCCCCGGCCGGTTTCCTCGCGACCCCGGCCGAGAAAGCGCTCGAGGCTGACTGGAAGGCCTATCACGAGGCCACACAGCAGGCCGGTGCGCAGCCCGGCCCCATGCGCGGCGAGGGGAGCACACCGTGACGAGGCTTCGCACGTTGGCCTTGAGCCTTGGCCGCTACCTCAACGGCGTGCTGGGCGGCGACAAGTACACGACATACCTGCGCCACCACGCGAGCACCCACCCAGAAGCAGCACCCATGAGTGAGCGCGAATTCTGGCGTGATTACCGCGACTGGCAAGAGCGCAACCCGCAGGGGCGCTGCTGCTAAGCAGTACCGGGCGGGCCGAGCGGGGTTACTCGTTCGACCCGCCCTTTGCGTTCCAGAGCTCTGGGTACGCGGCACCGAGGCTCGTCACCATGCGACGCAGCGCGGGAAGCGACAGCCCGATCACGCACGACGGCGCCCCCTCGATGCGCTCGATGAACGCCCCCGCGAGCCCGTCAATCGCGAAGCCACCGGCCAATTCGAGCGGTTCTCCGGTGGCGACGTAAGCCGCGAGCTCTTCGTCGTTCACATCGGCCGCGAGGGTCACCGTCGCGGTATCGACCTCGCCGACGGCAGCGTGGCGTTTGCCACCGCGGTGATCGATGAGCCAGTGCCCCGAGTGCAGCACACCCGTGCGGCCGCGGTGCGCTTTCGAACGTTCAAGCGCAACCTCGGGCAGGTGCGGCTTGCCGAGGGTCTCGCCGTCGAGCAAAAACGCAGAGTCGCCACCGAGAATGAGGCCGTCGAGCTCGGGGCCGTGCCTTCTCGCCACGTCTTCGGCCTTCAGCATTCCGAGGTACTCGACCATCTCGGCAGCCGTCATGGCTCGGCCCAGCGCCGCTTCGCGGGCAGCGACCTCGGCCTCCTCGTCGACCTCTGGCGAGTAACACACCGGCTCGATGCCTGCGGCGCGCAACACCGAGAGTCTGGCGGGTGACGTCGAAGCAAGAATAAGTCTCATGCAGCCATCGTACGCACTGAATGGGGTGACAGGGCGGCCTGCACGGCCCAGCGCACCGAGTTTTACACAACGTTCAGCGATGTGCGCCGCGATTCCTGGGAGAATGGAACCATGACAGAGCACGAGAGCACCCTTTCCGTTGGTGACGAAATAGAACTTGAGGTCACCGGCATCGCACACGGCGGCATTAGCGTGGCGAGGCACGAGGGGCGCGTCGTCTTCGTTTCTGACGCGATTCCGGGCGAGACCGTCACCGCACGCGTCACCGAGGCCCGCAAGAAGAAGTTTGCGCGGGCGAGCGTTACGAACGTCGTCGAGGCGTCTGCCGACCGTGTCGCGCACATCTGGGCAGAGGCCGGGGTCGATCGCGATCCCGATGAGCGCGTGGGCGGCGCCGAGTTTGGCCACATCGCCCTGCCTCGCCAGCGGGCTCTCAAAGAAGACGTGCTCACCGACGCCATGCTCCGTTTCGGCAAGATCGAAGCGCGCGCAACGGTCGAGGCGTCCGAGGGCGACGACGAGCTGGGCGGCCTTGGCTGGCGGTCACGCGTGCGCTTGCACGTCGATGAAGAGACCGGCATTGTCGGCCCCTACGCCGCTCGCAGCCGCCGGGTCGTGAACGTCGAAGGGCTGCCGCTCGCGAACGCCGAGATCAACATGATCGCGCCGCTCGGCGAGTACATTCCCGATGCGGCTGCCATTGATGTCGTGGCCCCGAGTAGCGATGACCCTCGCGCACTCATCGTCGACGTTGAGTCGGGCGAGCGCATCGGCGAGAACGATCGTGTCTTCGAGTCGGTCGGCGGCCGCGGCTTCGTCGTGCGCGCCGGCGGCTTCTGGCAGGTGCACCGCGAGGCCCCCGTCACCCTCTTCGAAGCCGTACGCGACGAGATCACCGCTCTTGGCGATCGCTTCGATCCGCTCGCAACAAACCTCGACCTCTATGGCGGCGTCGGCCTACTCGGCGCGGCCATGATCGAGGCCGGTGGCCCACGCGTGAAGGTGACGAGCGTCGAGTCCGACGCAGGCGCAACCGACGACGCGGCCGAGAACCTCTCAGACTTCGTTGGTGCGATGGCCGTCACCGGCAAAGTCGATGCCTACCTGCGCGACGTCATCAAAAACGGCAACGCGTCGTCGCGAGAGCGTATGCGGCAGGCGACCGTCGTGCTCGATCCGCCGCGTTCTGGCGCAGGCAGCCTCGTCACGAAAGCGCTCACCACGCTTGAGCCGCGCAACATCGTGTACGTCGCCTGTGACCCCGTGGCACTCGCCCGCGATACCCAGGCGCTCACAGAGGCAGGCTACGCGCTCACTACGCTGCGCGCCTTCGACCTCTTCCCGCACACCCACCACTTCGAGACCGTGGCAGTGTTCGAACGCTAACGAGACCGCAGCACCAACGACAGAGGGCCGGCACCGCATGACGCGGTGCCGGCCCTCTTCGCTCTATCGCGTCGCCGCTAGTGGTCGACCTCGACGACAAGCACGAGATCGCCAGCCTCAACCGAGCGAGTGCCCGTGAATGCGAGACGGGTGACGGTTCCGGTCACGTTCGCGGTGATCGCGGCCTCCATCTTCATGGCCTCGATCGTCGCGACGGGCTGACCCGCGGCAACCTGATCGCCGACGGCAACGCGCTGCGTGACCGAACCCGCGAAGGGAGCCGCCACGTGCTGCGGGTCAGTTCGATCGGCTTTCTCTGCCAGGGCAACCTCGACCTTGATCGACTCGTCCTTGACATACACCGGACGAACCTGACCGTTGACGCGCACCATAACCGAGCGCACGCCCTTCTCGTCGGCCTCGCCGACCGCCTCAAGGCCCACGAACAGACGCACGCCACGCTCGAGGTCGATCACATGCTCTTCACCCGGGATGAGCCCGTAGAGGTAATCGTTGGTCTCAAGAATCGAGAGATCACCGTATTGGTCGCGTGCGTCGAGGTACTGCTTCGTCGGCGTTGGGAAGAGCAGACGGTTGAGCGCGCGACGGCGCGTGGTGCCAGACTCTGCGAGGGCCTGCTCGTCTTCGGCCGAGACCTCGGCCTCTGAGAGCTTCACCGAGCGCCCCTCAAGCACCTTCGAGCGGAAGGGCTCAGGCCACCCGCCAGGCAGGTCGCCGAGTTCGCCGGCCATGAAGCCAACAACCGAGTCGGGAATGTCGTAGCTGCCGGGGTTCTGCTCGAAGTCGGCAGGGTCGGCGTCGACCGCAACGAGATGCAGCGCGAGATCGCCCACGACCTTCGACGACGGGGTCACCTTGGGCACGCGGCCCAGAATGCGGTTCGCTGCCGCGTACATGTCTTCGATCTTCTCGAAGTGGTCGGCGAGGCCCAGCGCGATCGCCTGCTGGCGCAGGTTCGAGAGCTGGCCACCGGGAATCTCGTGCGTGTAGACACGACCCGTGGGCCCGGGCAGGCCCGACTCGAAGGGTGCGTACATGTTGCGCACCGCATCCCAGTACGGCTCGAGAGCGAGCACGTTGTCGGCGTTCAGTCCCGTGTCACGCTCGGTGTTGGCGAGCGCCGCGACGAGGGCCGATAGCGAAGGCTGGCTCGTGCCGCCCGAAAGCGGTGCGCTCGCAACGTCAACCGCGTCGACGCCAGCGGCCGAGGCAGCGAGCAGGGTCGCGAGCTGGCCGCCGGGGGTGTCGTGCGTGTGCAGGTGCACTGGCAGGTCGAAGCGCTCACGCAGCGCGGTGACGAGCTTCGTGGCAGCGGCTGGGCGCAAGAGGCCAGCCATGTCTTTGATCGCGAGCACGTGTGCGCCAGCGTCAACGATCTGCTCTGCAAGCTTCAGGTAGTAATCGAGCGTGTACAGGTCTTCAGCCGGGTCAAGCAGGTTGCCGGTGTAGCACAGCGCCACCTCGGCGACCGTGTTGCCGGTCTCGCGCACCGCGTCAATCGCGACGCGCATCTGTTCGACATCGTTCAGTGCATCAAAGATACGGAAGATATCAACGCCGGTCTCTGCCGCCTCTTGCACGAAGGCGCGGGCAACCTTGGCCGGGTATGGCGTGTAACCGACCGTGTTCTGGCCGCGCAACAGCATCTGGACCGCGATATTTGGCATTTCTTCGCGGATCTTTGCGAGTCGCTCCCAGGGATCCTCTCCCAAGAACCGGAGGGCCACGTCGTACGTCGCGCCGCCCCAGGCCTCGACCGAGAGCAGCTCAGGGGTGAGCATCGCGATGTGGGGGGCCACGGCCGTCAGGTCGCGGGTGCGCACGCGGGTCGCGAGAATCGACTGGTGTGCGTCGCGGAAGGTCGTCTCGGTGACCGCGAGCTCCTTCTGCTCGCGAAGGGCCTTCGCGAAGCCCTCGGGGCCGAGCTGTTCGAGGCGCTGGCGCGAGCCGGGCTGAATGTCGGCGTTCGTGTCGATGATGGGCAGCTTGTCGGCAACCTGCAGGCGCGTCGGGCGTTCACCGTTCGGCTTGTTGACCGTCGTGTTAGCGACGTACTGCAGAATCTTCGAAGCGCGGTCTTGCGGGCGGTTGAGACTCAGCAGCTCGGGGCGCTCTTCAATGAAAGCGGTCGAGACGTCGCCTGCGCGAAACTCTTCGTCGTCGAGCACGGCCATGAGGAACGGGATGTTCGTGGCGACGCCGCGAATGCGGAACTCGGCGAGGGCGCGGCGCTGGCGGGTGACCGCCTGCTGGTAGTCGCGGCCGCGGCTCGTGAGCTTGGCGAGCATCGAGTCGAAGTGGGGGCTGATTTGTGAGCCGGGGTTGATCGTGCCGCCGTCGAGACGCACGCCGCCGCCGCCCGGTGAGCGGTAGGCGGTGATGCGGCCGAGGTCGGGGCGGAACCCGTCGGCGGGATCTTCGGTCGTGATGCGGCACTGCAGTGCGGCACCGTGCATCTTGATCTTGTCTTGCGTGAGCCCAAGTTCTGCGAGTGATGAGCCAGACGCAATGAGCATCTGCGCCTGCACAAGGTCGATGTCGGTGATCTCTTCGGTCACGGTGTGCTCAACCTGAATGCGCGGGTTCATCTCGATGAACACGTGCTCGCCCTTGCGCTCACCCTCAGTGTCGAGCAAGAACTCGACGGTGCCGGCATTTTCGTAGCCGATCGAGCGTGCGAACGCGACGGCGTCGCGGGTGAGTTCGTCGCGCTTCTCCTGCGAGATGTTGGGAGCGGGTGCGATCTCGACGACCTTCTGGTGGCGGCGCTGCACCGAGCAGTCACGCTCGAAGAGGTGCACCGTCTCGCCCGAGCGATCGGCGAGTACCTGCACCTCGATGTGACGTGGGCGAAGCACCGCCTGCTCGATGAACATGGTGGGGTCGCCGAAGGCGCTGTCGGCCTCACGCATTGCGCTCTCGAGTGCCTCGCGCAGGAGTTCTGGCTTCTCGACGCGACGCATGCCGCGGCCGCCGCCGCCCGCTACCGCCTTTGCGAAGAGCGGGTACCCGATTTCTTCGGCGCCCTTGATGAGCGCCTCAATGTCGGTCGTCGGTGGGGTCGATTTCAAGACCGGAACGCCGGCCTCAATCGCGTGATTCTTTGCCGCAACCTTGTTGCCGGCCATCTCGAGTGCTTCTTTGCTCGGCCCGATGAACGTGATGCCGGCGTCGCGCGCAGCCTCGGCGAGGTGCGGGTTTTCTGAGAGAAAACCGTAGCCCGGGTAAATGGCGTCAGCGCCAGATTCCTTCGCCACGCGAATGATCTCGTCAACGTCGAGGTATGCCCGAACCGGGTGCCCAACCGTACCGATCTGGTACGCCTCGTCAGCCTTTAAGCGGTGAAGCGAGTTCCTGTCTTCATAGGGAAAGACCGCGACCGTGCGCGCCCCCAACTCGTATGCCGCGCGAAATGCCCGAATGGCGATCTCGCCACGGTTCGCTACCAGTACCTTCTTGAACATGTTGTGCCTCTCTGCAACACCAGGTCTTGTGGACCGCTAATGGTTGACCACTGCCTATAGTAGGGGAAAACCTCATAGCGCAAAGACTCGAAGAACCACATTGTTGAAACCATCAATGTTTGTTGTACGGTGTGCCCCACAACCAACAAAAGGGCCCGGCGGCCGCAAAACCGTGCTTCGCCGGGCCCGCAGAAGCCGCTCCTCGGCGACTCGTTTGCGGCGGATCTCGCGGCCCGATCCGCACGCAATATCGAGCGCGCAGACCGAGCCGTGGCACTCACGCGGCGGGCTCTGCGAGCCAGCGCATCATGCGGTACATGAGCTGAGTTGCGCCGGGCATGAAGCCCGAACCGTGGTGGTACGAGGCGTCCATCGTGCTCACGATGAGCTCGCTCTCAAACGTCGCATCGTCGCAGTAGAGCACCGTGTTCGGGTGCCCCGGCAGGGCACGGTAGCCGAGGCCCCACGGGTCGACCTCCTGCGGAGGGTTCGCGACCGGCTCGAGCGAGACGAGGGGCACCGCGGCCTCGGGGTGATCGAGCACGCCGTGGTAGTGCCAGTGCACCGAGCGCTCACTGAGGTAGCGCCACACCGGGTGCTCCTGGTTGCGTGAGCGCCTGCCCACGTCTTCGCCCACGCGCCAGGCCCAGAAGTTCGTTCCGCGAACCGTCTCGGTGGTGCCGGGAAGCCACTCGCCCACCCGGTTCACACCGTCGATGTACACGCGGGTGCCGGGACGGTCGAGAAATTCGAGCACGTGCGGGGTGACCCGTTCAAGCACACTCTCGTGCAGCCGCGATGACACGTAGAGGGCGTCGACCTCGTCGAGCTGGCCGGCTGTGAGGCCAGGCCCATAGAGATCGACGAGATCGTTCGCGATAACCGCGGGGTCTTGCAGCGTCGCCTCGTGAAAGAAGGTTGCCCCGTGAAGAAAGCCGGTGCGCCTCATCGTTCATCTCCTGTCGTCTGGGGCTCGGGGGCCTCGGCAAGGTACGCCCTCGACTGCTCGCCGAGCCTCGTTTCGGCCGAGTCGGTCATCGAAAACGCCGTCAGGTCATTGCCGGCGTGCACGATGACCTCGCCGAGGCCCAGCGGGTAGCTGATGTCAACGGGTAGACGGCCAGGGCCAATGCCCGTGACGATCGTGCTGTGCTCTGGCAAACCGGCGAGATAACCGCGCGCGTAAAAACCCGCGACCCCGATGCGCTCGAGGGTCTCAAACGTGTGATCGCCCGGAACTCCGGTTTGGAAGAGCAACTCGGTGCGGTTGATGTCTCGCCAGATCGGGTGCTCATCGCACGCGGTGAGCCAGAGGTCTCGCGGGGTGTGAAACTCCATCTTGCGAAACTCGGGCTCACCGTCGACGATGCGCAGCACCGGGTGACCGTTCACGAGCATGCGCCCGCCCCCGCGCACCCAGTCACTCAGGAGCGGTCGAAGGGAGGCGAGAAAGCGGCGGTCGCAGCCGCTACTCACGACGAGGCCACGCGTCTCATGGAGATCGAGGTCGGGCAGGTCGTACACGTCGCGAAACGAGTGCTCGCTGGTTGTGCCGGGCCTATTCGGCGCCGGCACATGCCCCGTGAGGGTTACCACTCGGGTCATGATTCGTGGCTTCCTTTCGTCAGCAGGTCGGGCGCCACGACGGTGCGTGGCCCCGCTTCAAATAACACCTCGGCCGTCTTGACCGGGGTCTGGTAGAGCTCGCCCAGGCGTTCGGCCGTGAGCAGCCCCTGGGTCTCGTCAAACCTCACGTCACGATCCATGAGCAGGGTTCGCTCCGAGACGTGCAGCGCGTGCGTCGGATCGTGCGTCGTGAACAGTACGCTCATACCCTCGCTCGCGAGGTCACGCATCACGGTGAGCACGCGGCGCTGGTTGCGCAGGTCGAGCGCGCTCGTCGGCTCGTCGAGAATGAGTAGGCCCGGCTCGCACACGAGCGCCCTGGCCATAAGCACGAGCTGCCGCTGGCCCCCAGAGAGCGCCCGAAAGGGGCGGTCGCCATAATCGGCAAGGCCCACCCGTTCGAGCGCCGCCCAGGCAGCATCACGGTCGCTCGCCGAGGGGCTCGACCACGCACGCACCTTGCGCGCACGCCCCATGACGACCATCTCGTGGGCACTAAACGGATGCTCGGCAGAGTGCGTTTGCGGCACGTAGCCAATCTCGGTTTGCCGCGAAAGGTTACCCTCGCGAGGCTCCCGAACTCCCGCGAGGCAGGTGAGCAGGGTCGTCTTGCCGCGGGCGTTGGGCCCAAGCACGGCGACGATCTCGCCGGGATCCACGGCAAATGTCAGGTCGCGAAAAAGCCAGTCGCCGCCCGGATAATGAAAACCGATGCCGCGCGCAGCGAGTCTCGCTGCACCGGCCTCCTGAGTCAGATTATGCAAGGGTGCGGCCCCCTCTCGTGCGCTGAAGGAGTACCGTCACGAACACCGGCGCACCGATCACCGCGGTGAGAATACCGACGGGCACCTCGACCTCTGAGAGAGTGCGCGCGAGGGTGTCCATGCCGAGCACGTACACGCCACCCAAGAGGGCCGAGGCCGGAATGAGCACGCGGTGGTCGGGCCCAATAATGAGCCTCACGAGATGCGGAATCACGAGACCGACCCAGCCAATCACGCCAGCGACCGCGACCGTCGCCGCGGTCAGCAGGGCAACGGCAACGATGAGCAGCCCGCGCAGCCGCCCGGGATTGAGCCCCAAGGCCTGCGCCTCTTCGTCACCGAGCGAGAGCACGTTGATGCGCCACCTCAGCGCCATGACCAACACGAGCCCCACAAACACGGGCACCGTGAGCAGCAGCAGCTTGCCCCAACTCGCCGACGCGAACGAGCCCATGAGCCAGAACGTGATCGACGGAAGCGTGGTGTACGGATCGGCGAGATACGTCACGAGCGACACGAGGGCGTTGAAGAACGCGGCCACGACAATACCTCCCAGCACGATCGTGAGCACGGGAGAACCGGTGCGGATCTTGCCGAGCGCCATCACGAGCACGGCGGCCAACAGCCCAAACACGAAAGCGCCGCCCATGAGCATCAGCCCTCCGCCGCCAATGAGAATGGCGAGCACTCCTCCGAACGAGGCCGCCGACGAGACGCCAATCACGTCAGGCGAGACGAGCGGGTTGCGGAAGAGCGCCTGCAGCACCGCACCAGAGACCGAGAGAGCCGCACCCACGAGCACCGCGGTGAGCACGCGCGGGGCGCGAATCAGGGTGACGGCGGTGTGAGCCTTGTCATCCCACGTCACCGGAATGCCGGTGAAACCGAGTTCATGCAGCGAAATGCCGATCACGTCTGCGGGCGCGACATACAGGCGACCGAGCCCGAGCGAAACCACGACGAGCACGAGCAAAGCAAGCGCGAGCGCGGCGGTGAACCAGCGGTCACGGCGACCGCCGCGCTCGACGGCCCGGGCAGCGTTCACGCCCGAAGCCGTCGAGCCTGGTGTGCCGGTGTTAGTTACTGACGACATCGTAGTGCGCACTCTGCTCATTGATGTCGGTGCGCAGCACCAAATCAATGTCTTCCTGAGTGAGCTCGTAGTTGTAGAGGAACGAGATCTGCTGCTTCATTTCAGCGGTCAGATCGACCTCGAACTCACCAGGGTAAGCGAGCGCTGCAACCCAGTTCCAGAACAGTGGCGACTCCGCGCTCGGCACCTGCCAGCGGTACACGCCAAGAGGCGCGCGGTAGACGCGCTTGTTCTTCACCGCAGAAACGTTCGCGAAGCGGTCATCAGCGTAGACATCTTCGGGCGTTGCCTCGTCAAAGGCCGAGAGGAAAATGATCTCGGGGTCCCAGTCGAGAATCTGCTCGGCGCTCGCGACGCCCTCAGAAACCTGTGCGTTCTCAGCCACGTTCGTGAGGCCCGTGAGGTCAAAGACGTACTGCGCGTAGTCTGACCCCGTCGACACACCCAGCCCGGTGTCGTTGTACGAGAGGCTCAGCGCGCGCGGCGACTTCGCATCCAGCGACTCGACCTGCTTCGTCACGTCGGCTGCCTCGGTGTGCATCCAATCGATCATCTCGGTAGCACGATCGCTCTTGCCAATGAGATCGCCGAACAACGTGATCCACGTCTCAAGGTCTTCCTGCGTGCCGTACTCGAGACCGACGAGCGGCATGCCAGCGTCTTCGATCGGGGCCGTGAAGTCGTCACCCAAGTAACCCCACTGCACGACGAGGTCTGGGTCGAGCGTCAGAATCTCTTCCATGTTGGGCACGAAGTCGCGCCCCGAGATGACGGGGGTCGTTACCGATTCGGGAAAAATCTTGCTGATGATGCCGAGCTTGTTGGCGTCAAGCAGCGACTGGTTAATGCCGACGATGCGATCCCAAGACCCGTCAACCGCCGCGATAATCGCGGGGGCGGGAATGACAGCTGAGGCGATCGTTTCAGCGGGTGCGTCAAGCGTTACCTCTTTGCCGCGCTGATCGGTCACGGTAATGGCGTCGGCTTTTGTCTCAGCGCTCGCGTCGCCTGTTGGGGCGCTCTGAGAGCACCCTAGCAGCAGGCCTCCGGCGGCTACAGCCGCCGTTACGGTTGTCACGGCACGGGCGAATGACCCTCTTCGCATGATCTTGAACTCCTGTTTATCGAGCGTATGCGGCGGGATCCCCCGACCGCCAAAAGCAAGGGTAGCCTTACCTAAATCACATCTGCTCAATTACCACCGAGCGTCGGTTAGTGCGCTCCTGCCCGCCAGGATTGACGCCGAGTCATCGATGCCTTACGCTAAAGGTCGACCGGTAGACCACTTTGTGGTGAGTGCCGGCACCACACCTGCAACGACGCACAAGGAGGCGCGCATGATCATTGAGATGCGCACGTACGACATCGACCCGGGCATTCCCATGCCAGAATTTCTCGAGGCCTACGAACGCCTGGGCTTACCAACGCAGAAGCGCATACTCGAAGGCTTTCTTGGCTATTTTGTAACCGAGATCGGCACGCAAAACCAAGTGCGCCACTTCTGGGCCTTCACCGATCTCAATGAGCGACAACGCCGACGCGCAGAGCTCGCAGCCGACGCGCAGTGGCAGGAGTGCATCAAGGTCGTGCGGCCCATGATTGCCCGCTGGGACAACACGATCATGAGCCCCACCTCGTTCTCACCAATTCGTGAGCTGCCGGTTGCCCCCGGCGCTCTCGGTGACGAAGGCCCCAACGCGTTCACCTTCGGGCAGGGGGTCGCATCATGAATCTCTACCGACTCATGCAAGAGCGGCTTGCGAGCGATGGCCCGATTCGCGTGGGCGTCATCGGCGCAGGAAAGTTCGCCTCGATGTTCCTCACCCAGGCGGCGGGCCAGCCAGAGTTTCACGTCATCGGGGTAGCAGAGCTCGACCCGGCACGCGCGGCTGATTCGCTCGCGCGAACTGGTTGGAGCGCCGATCGGTTTGGTGAGATGAGCCTCGACGAAGCTCGGGCCTCAGGGCGCACCGCCATTGTCACCAATTCGATGCAGCTCATCGAGAGCCCACACGTCGAAGTGATTCTCGAGGTCACAGGCAACCCGCTCGTCGGCACCCGTCACGCGCTTGCTGCGATCGAGCACGGCAAACACATCATCATGGTCAACGTTGAAGCCGACTGCATGGTTGGCCCTGTGCTCAAAGAGAAGGCCGACGAGGCCGGCGTCGTCTACTCGATGGCCTACGGCGACCAGCCCGCGCTCATCGCCGAGATGGTCGATTGGTGTCGCACGGTAGGCTATGAGGTCGTCGCCGCGGGCAAGGGAACGAAGTACCTGCCAGAGTACGAGCAGTCGACCCCCGAGACCGTGTGGGGCTACTACGGCCTCACCGAAGAACAGGCGCGAGCAGGCGGCATGAACCCGCAAATGTTCAACTCGTTCATCGATGGCACCAAGTCGGCAATCGAAATGGCCGCGGTTGCCAATGCCACCGGTCTCGTGCCCGCAGCCGACGGTCTCACCTTTCCGGCCGTCGACGTCGACGATCTTTCGAAGCGCCTCATTCCGCATAGCGCAGGTGGCCTACTGCCCCACACCGGCACCGTCGAGGTCATCTCAAGCCAGAACAGAGATGGATCAGACGTCGATCGCGACCTGCGCTGGGGCGTGTACGTCACCTTCAAAGCGCGCACCGATTACGCGGCAGCATGCTTCTCAGAGTACGGGGTCATCACCGACGACAGCGGCGAGTACGCTTCGCTCTTCAGGCCGTACCACATGATCGGCATGGAGCTTGGAGTGAGCATTGCCTCGGCCGTGCTGCGTGGTGAGGCAACTGGCGCCCCTGTTGATTTCATTGGTGACGTGATTAGCGTCGCAAAGAAAGACCTCGTGCCGGGCGACGTTCTTGACGGCGAAGGCGGGTACACCGTTCGCGGCGCACTCACCAGCGCCGAGCGTTCACTCGAAGGACGCTGCCTGCCCATGGGGCTCGCGCACGGCGCAACCGTCGTTCGTCCCGTTGCCAAGGGGCAACCGGTGAGCTGGGATGACGTCACGCTTCCCGCCGACACCATCGCTGTTGAGGTTCGTCGCGAGCTTGAGGCCCGCGCCCGCGCCCGCGTGGCGGCTTGATCTGACACCCACGTTTCATCCGTACCCACCCACACCCATTCATCACACCGCTTCACCGTGAAAGGACACTTGTGAACGAGAAACTTCGCGCGAAACTCGCCGCCGGCGAGACCGCTTTCGGTCTCTGGGTTACCTCTGAGGCCTCAGCCGTGACCGAGGTCGCTGGCATGCTCGGCATCGACTGGATCTGCATCGATATGGAGCACGGCTACCTCACGTTCAAAGACATTCAGGGGCACCTGCAGGCGGCCCGCGGCACCGACATGACCGTGCTCGTGCGCCCACCCTCGCAAGACCTCGAACCGATCAAACGCGCCCTCGATGTCGGCGCCCACGGCATCATTCTGCCGCTCGTTGACGACGCCGCCGAGGTGCGCGCCGCATACGACCACTTCTACTACCCACCCCTCGGGCGCCGCGGCATCGGCGGCGAGCGCAGCGTCAAGTGGGGGCTCGACCTCGAGGCCTACGTTCAGAGCGCGAATGACGAGCTCATGTTCATCCCGATGATTGAGACTCAAAAGTCATACGACAACCTCGACGAGATTCTCTCGGTCGAAAAGATCGAGCACATCTTTCTCGGCCCGGGCGACATGTCGGCAAGCCGTGGGGCCGTTGGCGAGTGGGAGGGCCCGGGTGTCACCGAGCTTAACCTCGACATCTTGCGTCGGGCGACCGAGCGCGGCATCAGCTCGGGCATCGTGGCCCGCAACACCGACGAGGCGATCATGCGCCGAGACCAGGGCTTCGGCATGGTGTCGCTCGGCTCAGACATCGGCCTCATGATTCGCCAGATGAAAGAGATGGCGAGCGCCCTCGGCAACGAGACCGTCGGCCACCGCTGGTTTTAACCCGAGCGGATCGACCCGGCTGCGCACGCCCAAACCGAGCGCAGCCGGGTACCATGCTGTAAAGAAAGAGAGGGGCCGAACCGTGCCAACCGTTCATTTTCCGGCGCTTGACGACGCTCGGCACCGCTCCGTCGCCGACATCGTGCAGCACGTCGTGCAGAGCACGGTCGAGCTCGATATGCAGCCCGGCGACAAATTTCCGCCTGAGCGACGCCTCGGCGAATTGCTCGGCGTCGGCCGCTCACCCCTTCGCGAAGCCCTCAAATGCCTCGACATCTTGGGGTTCATTGAGATTCGCCAGGGCGACGGCACCTACCTCGCCTCTGACCCGGGAGCCATGCTCTCGCAGGCTGTCTCGTGGGGCCTCTTGCTCGGCAGTCGCCAGGCAGACGAGCTCATCGAGAGCCGACACTACCTCGAGGTCGCGCTTGCAGAACTCGCAGCGAGTCGCCGTTCGAGTGATGAGCTCGGGCAGCTTGCTGGCTACCTCGCGCAAATGGAGTACGCGGGTTCAACCGAGGCTTTCACGAAAGCCGACACCGAGTTTCACTTCACCGTCGCGAGGGCGGCCCGCAACGAGCCACTCGCTTCAATGCTCGTTGGCATCAAATCGCTGCTCTCGGTGTGGGTAACCCGGGTGGTCGACTCCGAGGTCAGTCGCGAAACACTCTGCGAGCAGCACCGCGCGATCTTCGAAGCCATCAAAGAGGGCGATCCCAACGCCGCCGCTGAAGCCATGTCGGCTCACATCAGCGCCGTGACCGGCTTTCTCAAAGATACGCTCGAATAAGCCGCGGCTACTCCTGAGCCTCGAAGTTCAGCGAGAGCGAGTTCATGCAGTAGCGGTCGCCAGTGGGTGTTCCGAAGCCATCGGGAAACACGTGGCCCAGGTGGCCACCGCAGCGAGCACAACGCACCTCGGTGCGCACCATGCCGTGCGAGGTGTCTTCGATGAGCTCGACCGCTTCGGGGCGCACCGACTCATAAAAGCTCGGCCACCCACAGTTCGAATCGAACTTCGTGCCACTCACGAACAGTTCGTTGCCGCACGCCGCACAGGTGTAGACCCCGGCACGTTCTTCATCGAGCAGCTCGCCCGTCCAGGCACGCTCAGTACCCTGCTCACGCAGCACGGCATACCGCTCTTCACCGAGCTCTTCGCGCCACTCTTCTTCTGACTTTGAAACTTCGTACGACATGCCTCTCAGAGTAGCGGCGAAGCCTGATCGCACTCTCATTTATGACGTCGTGTGACGGGCCTCGAGCCGACCGTCACACGCTCCACCTACACTGGTGCGCATGACCTCTCACCACGCACAAACGACCTATCAGGTACGCCTTGGCTGGGGCCAGCAGGGCCTCGACCGGCTCGCAAGTTCGGGCATCGTCGTCATCGTCGACGCGGTCGGCGACCCAGCTAGTCTCGTCGCCAATGCGAAAGCCCTCGCCCACGAACCCACGGTGTTCGTTGGCACGCTGCGCAACCCGACCGCGACGGCTCGAGCCATCTACGACGAGCAGCTCGCCCGCGGCGGCCGCACCTCGATCAACCTCGTGCTCGCGGGCGACGATGGGGGCTTCGCCGTCGATGATTACCTCGCTGCAGGGGCGCTCGCCGACGCGCTCACGGCGCTCGGCATCGATCACTCGGCGCCCGACGTCGCCGTTGCCGCCGAGGGCTTCAGGCCCCTCACCCGCGCGGTAAAACACCTCGTCTCGGCGAGCGCTTCGGGGCTCGCGCTTGCAGAGGCTGCGGGCGCCATTGCCGTGCGCGAGGCCGCGACGCTCGATGCCGAGACAGCCGCGACCCGCGCCGCTTAACCGGGCAGCTGTGGTTAAGCGGCATACGACTAGCGAGAGATGACCTGCCGCTTCGCCGAGACAACACCCGTGTTGAAGCCGGCGAGGTGCAAGCCGCCGTGAAAGCGGGCGTGCTCAATCTTGATGCAGCGATCCATCACGACGTTGAGGCCAGCCTGCGAGGCGATCTCAGCGGCCTCGGCGTTGCTCGAACCGAGTTGCAACCAGAGCGTCTGCGCCCCCGCTTCGACGGCCTCACGGGCGACGCCCGGCAGGTCGGCGTCTTTGCGAAACACGTCGACGATGTCGGGCGCCACGGGCAGGTCGGCGAGCGAGGCGTAGGCTTTGCGCCCCATGATCTCATCGGCCATCGGGTTCACGAAGAACACCTCGTACGGCGAGCTCGAGAGCAGGTAGGTCGCGACGAAGTAGCTCGCCCTCGCCGGGTTATTTGACGCGCCGACGATGGCCACGGTTTTGGCGCGGCGCAAGATCGCGAGGCGCTCACCCGCACTCGGCTGCGTGTATTCCTTGGCGTCGCTCATCGGCTTGCTCCTGTCGCTCGGGTGAGGGCCTGGTCAAGATCCCACACAATGTCTTCAACGTCTTCGATGCCCACTGAGATGCGAATGAGGTCGGCGGGAACTCCCGCGGCCTCGAGCTGCTCTGGCGTGAGCTGCTGGTGAGTGGTCGAGCCCGGGTGAATCACGAGCGTGCGCGCATCGCCGATGTTGGCGAGGTGACTCGCGAGCTGCAGCGATTCAATGAAGGTTTCGCCCGTCTCGCGTGCGGCTTGGGCGCGCTCGCCCTCGGTCGCGAACTCGCCCGCCGGTCGCACCCCAAAGGCGAATACCGAGCCGGGGCCGAGCGGAAAGTACTTCTGTGCCCGCTCGCGGTGCGGGTGCCCCTCAAGCCCAGCCCAGGTCACGAACGAGACCCTGGGGTCGCTCGCGAGCCACTCGGCGACAACCCGCGCATTCGCGACGTGCGCGTCGATGCGTTGCGGCAGCGTCTCGACGCCCTGCAGCAGGGTGAAGGCCGACTGCGCGCTGAGCGTCGGGCCGATGTCGCGCAGCTGCTCGCTGCGCAGCTTCGTGAGAAACCCATACTCGCCAAAGTTGCCCCACCAGCTGATGCCGCCGTAGGAGTCAACGGGCTCGGTCATCGCCGGGAAATTACCGTTGCCCCAGTCGAAGGTGCCAGCCTCAACCACAACCCCGCCGAGGGTCGTGCCGTGGCCGCCAATAAACTTCGTGGCCGAGTGAATGACAATGTCGGCGCCGTGCTCGATGGGCCGCACGAGGTAGGGGGTCGCGAGCGTCGCGTCGACGACGAGCGGAATGCCCGCATCGTGCGCCACCCGAGCAAGCCCCTCAAGGTCGGCGACCTCGCCGCCGGGGTTGCCGATGACCTCGACGTACAGCACCTTGGTATTGGCGCGAATCGCGCCCCGAAACGCCTCGGGATCAGAACTCGCGACGAACGTGGTATCGACGCCGAAGCGGCGCAGCGTCACGTCAAGCTGGGTGACCGTGCCGCCGTAGAGCTGCGCAGAGGCGACCACGTGGTCGCCCTGCCCGACGAGGGCAGCGAAGGTGATGAACTCTGCCGACATGCCGCTCGCGGTCGCGACCGCGCCGATGCCGCCCTCGAGCGAGGCAATGCGCTCTTCGAAGGCAGCGACCGTGGGGTTGCCGATGCGCGAATAGATGTTGCCGTACTTTTGCAACGCAAACAGATTCGCGGCGTCTTTGGCGTCGTCAAAGACGAACGAGGTGGTCTGGTAAATCGGAACCGCGCGGGCGCCCGTGGTCGCGTCGGGCGTTCCGCCCGCGTGCAGGGCCCGGGTGCGAAACCCGAACTGGTGCTCACTCATATGTTCTCCTTCGTGCGGGCCACGCGCACAGCTTCGCGCACGCTTTCGACGGCCCATGGGTTTTGCAGGCTCGTGGTGTCACCAAGATCGTCGCCCTGCCAAATCTGGGCGAGCAACCGGCGCAAGATCTTGCCAGAGCGGGTTTTCGGAAGCTCGGCCACCCGCACAATGTGCTTGGGTTTTGCGATGGGGCCAATGTCTCGGCGCACCCGCTCGCGCAGCTCGTCGTGCGAGGCCTCGCCCGCGGCACCGTCGACCACGAATGCCGCAATTGCCTGCCCCGTGATCTCGTCGAAGACTCCGGTAACGCCGGCCTCTCCGACTGCGGGGTGCGTCACGAGCGACGATTCAATCTCGATGGTTGAGAGGCGGTGGCCCGAGACGTTCACGACGTCGTCGAGGCGCCCGAGAATCCACACGTAGCCGTCGGCGTCGACGGTCGCCCCGTCACCGGCGACATAGAAGCCGCCGTGCTCGCCGTGACCCGCGTAGGCAGCCCAGTACGAGTCGCGGTAACGCTCGGGGTTGCCCCACACCGTGCGGGCCATGCCGGGCCAGGGCCTCCGGGCGACGAGGGTTCCCGAGCGGCCCGGCGCCACCGGTTCGCCGTGCTCGTCGACGACGGCCATGTCGATGCCCGGCAGCGACACCGTCGCTGAGCCTGGCTTCAACGCGGTGACCCCGGGCAGCGGAACGAGCATCGCGGCTCCGGTCTCTGACTGCCACCAGGTGTCAACGACCGGAACCTCGTCGCGGCCAAAATGACGCCTGAACCACACCCAGGCCTCGGGGTTAATCGCCTCGCCGACCGTGCCGAGCAGCCTGAGCGTCGACAGGTCGTGGCCACCAGGCAGCTCGTCACCAAACCAGGTCATGAACGAGCGAATGAGCGTGGGTGCCGTGTAGTAGACCGTGACGCCGTAGCGCTCGATGATCTCAAGATGTCGCTCGCGGTTCGGGCTGTCGGGCGTTCCCTCGTAGATGACCTGTGTGAGGCCGTTCGAGAGCGGCCCGTAGATCTCATAGGTGTGCGCCGTGACCCACGCGAGGTCGGCGGTGCACCAGTGAACGTCGTCAGGCTTTGCGTCGAAGTGAGCCCAGTGCGCCCAGCTCGCGTGCGTGAGGTAACCGCCCGAGGTGTGCACGAGCCCCTTGGGCTTGCCCGTCGTGCCCGAGGTGTAGATGATGAAGAGCGGGTGCTCGGCGTCGAAGGGCTGCGCCTCATGGGTGTCGGGCTGCACGTCAATGACATCGTGCCACCAGACGTCACGCCCAGGAGTCATCTCGACGTCCTGGCCCGTGCGCCGCACGACAAGCACGTGTTCGACGTGATCGAGGCCCCTGGCCGCCTCATCGGCAGCGCTCTTGATCTCGACGGCTGCGCCCCGACGGTTCTGCCCATCGGTCGTGACGAGCAGCTTCGCCCCCGTGTCTTCAAGCCTGAAACGCACGGCCTCGGCCGAGAAGCCACCAAACACGAGCGAGTGCACCGCCCCGATGCGCGCGCAGGCGAGCGCAATCACGATCGTCTCGACGAGCACCGGCAAGTACACCACGACTCGGTCACCCGCCTCAATGCCGAGCGCGGTGAGTCCGTTCGCTGCCTGGCTCACGCGCCGTTGCAGCTCGGCGTAGGTGACCGCCTCACGGTCACCGGGCTCGCCCTCGAACAAGAGCGCGACCTTCTCGCCCCGCCCCGCGTCGACGTGGCGGTCAACACAGTTCACCGCCACGTTCAACGTGCCGCCCTCAAACCACGTCGCTTTCGGAACGCTCAACCCCTCGGGACCGGGCGCCGGCGGGTTCCAGGTGTGGGCAGTGTGCCACGGAGTGATCCACGTCAATCGCCTCGCCGCCGCCTCCCAGAACGCGACCGGGTCGGCATTGGCCTCGGCATAGATCGACGCATCGACATTCGCCTGCGCGGCAAAGGCCGGCGCGGGCGGGTATACCCGCTCTTCGCTGAGCCTCAGCTCTTCGGTCACAGCCATCGTTTGAGCACCGCCTTTTCAAAGAACACGAGTATCGCGTTGGTCAGGGTTCCGAGCAGCGCGAGCAGCACGATCGCGAGAAGAATACGGTCGACGCGGCCGGTCTGCTGCGAATCATCGAGCATCCATCCAAGGCCCATCGAGGCGCCGAGCAGCTCGGCAGCGACAAGAAAAAGCCAGGCCTGCGCGAGCGCGAGCCGCAAACCCGACACGACCGCGGGCACGACGGCCGGCAGCTGTACCGTGCGAAAGAGCGACCAGCCCCTCAGCCCAAACGTGCGGCCCACCTCAACGAGCTGGGGGTTCACCTGTTGCAGGGCGTCGGCGACCGTCGTGAAGACCGGAAAGAACGCACCGATCGCGATGAGGGTGATTTTCGACTGCTCGCCAATGCCGAGCCACAGAATGAGCAGCGGAACCCACGCGAGCGACGGCACCGCGCGGATCGCCACGAGAATCGGCGCGAGAAGAGCGCTGCCGGCCCGCGAGAGCCCCACGACCGCTGCCGCGACGAGCGCGATCAGCGCACCGATCGCAAAACCGATGAAGACACGCTGCACCGAGATCGCGACGTGTAGCCACAGCTCGCCCTTCTCGGCGAGCTCAACCCCCGCCTCGACGACCGCCCACGGGCCGGGCAGACGGTAATCGGGCACCAGGCCCGACGCCGTCACCCACTGCCACACCGCGAGCAGCGCGAGCGGCACCACGAAACCCGCGGCCACGCGCACTGACGTGCGTGACCAGAGGGGCTCGCGTGGTTTTACCGCTGGTACCGCTTCGAGCTGCCCAACCGTTTGCGCGTTGCTCACTTGCTCGCCTTCAGCGCGAAGGTGTCGTGCACGATCGTTGAGATGGCCTCGGCCAGCGCTTCTTCGCCGCCCTTCACGTCGCCTGAGTCGGCAATGATTGGCGCAATCGCCTCGAGCACCGCGACCTGTGCTTCGCCCGGAACACCCGAGACGTCAAGGTTCGAGCGTTCATTCACGACGGTCTTCGCGACCTCAAGGTCGATCGACGCCGCATCGGCCAAGAGCTCGGCCACCGCATCGGGGTTCTCGAGCGCCCACGCGCGCGCCTCTTCGTAGGCGTCAACGACCACCTGCGCCACATCGCCGTGATCGGTGATGAACTGCTCGGTCGCGTTCAAGAAACCATACGTGTTGAAGTCGACGTTGCGGTACAGCAGGGTGTCGCCCGACTCGACCTCGGCCGCCGCCATGATCGGGTCGAGGCCGCTCCAGGCCGCGACTGATCCGCTATCGAGCAACGCCCGGCCATCGGCGTGCTGCACGTTCTGCACCTCGACGTCGTCAAGGCTGAGCCCCGCCTCGCCAAGCGCCTGCAGCAGGAAGAAGTACGGGTCGGTGGCCTTCGTCGCTGCGACCTGCTTGCCCTTGAGGTCCTTCACCTCGGTAATGTCGCTGTCGCCGGCGACCACGAGCGCCGACCACTCGGGCTGCGAGAAGATGTCGATCACCTGAATCGGGCTGCCATTGGCGCGAGCGAGCAGCGCAGCCGAGCCAGCGGTCGATCCCACGTCAATTGCGCCAGAGCGCAGCAGCTCGTTCGCCTTGTTGCTACCCGCCGACTGCACCCACTCGACCGTGACGTCATCGCCGAGCGCTTCTTCGATGAGCCCCTGGTCTTTCACCACGAGGCTCAGCGGGTTGTAGGTGGCCCAGTCGATCGACAGCGTGCTGGTCGACCAGTCGCTGCCCTCGGCAGGAGCTTTGTCGGCGGCGTTCTCGCCCTGCACGCAGCCCGAGAGCGCGAGTGCGGTGAGGCCTGCGGCGAGCGCCGCGCCGGCCTTCACGAGGGCCGAAGTTTTGGTTCGAATGGTCGAGCTGGTCATGATTCTCCTGGTGATGTTCGAGTGGTGTGTTGCGGCGTGATGGGGGCCGGTTTAGCCCGCGTGCACGCCGAGTCCGTTGAGGAGCCCCGCACGAAGGTCGGTAAAGCTGCGAGCGCCGCGGTCTCTCGGCCGTTCGCCGGCGACCGTCACGTAGCGCGCAATCGACGCGCTCCTGCGTTCGGGGCCACCCTCGGGGCCACCGATAAATTCAGCTGCTCGCGCGGGGCCAAGCGCCCCGATGCCCGAACTCGAACCGAGCGCGACAACACGCGGCTGCGGAGCCTTCGCTTGCTCCCGAGAACGCTCATCGAGCAGGTTGCGCAGGAGCAGCACATGATCGGCGAGGTAAATTGCCTCTTCAACGTCGTGCGTCACGAGCACAATCGTCGTTGGCTGCGCCCGGTGAATGTCGAGCAACAGGTCGTGCATCTTGAGCCGCGTGAGTGCGTCGAGCGCCCCAAACGGCTCGTCGAGCAGCAGCACCCGCGGGTTTCGGGCGAGCGCCCTCGCGAGCGAAACGCGCTGCGCCATGCCGCCCGAGATCTCGCTCGGCCGCTGCTTGGCGGCGTGCCCGAGCCCGACGAGGTCGAGCAGCTCTGCGACGCGCTTCGTCGCTTCACGGCCGCGCACTCCCCGCGCAAGCCCCAGCGCAACGTTGTGTTCAATCGTGCGCCATGGCAGCAGTCGCGGCTCCTGAAACGCGATCGCGGTCGTCTCGTCGTGTGCCTTGATCGCTTCGCCATCGATGCGGATCGCTCCCGCCGTCGGCACATCGAGCCCGCCGATGAGCCGCAGGAGCGTCGATTTACCGCACCCCGAAGGCCCGACGATCGCGATGATCTCGCCAGCCTCGACGTCGAGCGTCACGTCGCTCAGCACCGTGCGGGCGCCGTGCTTGCCCACGAAGGTACGCTCAACGTCGGTGATCTGCACGCGCCCGGCGGCGCTCTCTAGCGCCCCATCTGGGCCCGCTGTGGTGGTGGCTTCTTGCAACATACGTAATAAGATGCCCGACCCTGGGCTGGGCCGTCGAATGCAGGTGTCACACGATGTCACCTGACGTAACATGGCGAAATATTGCGCGGCGTGGCACGAATGTGGCGGGGTTCGAGCCCCAGGCTACGTCGCTACGCCCACCCTCGCACGCACTGACCCGGTGGCACCCTGCGTCCGGGTCTCCCTGATGCCCCCGGTTCACTGAGCCAGTGTGCTTTCGCCGACTGAGCATGAAAAACGCGTCGATTCGATGCTCAGTCGATAAACGATACTCAGTCGGCGAAACGGTTTTCATTTGGCACCGTCTTGTGAACCTCAGAAGCCCCTTACAGCCTCGTCATAAAATTGCTTAGGAGCTGAGATGCGAGAGGAACTGTTGCAGATGTGGCGACTGCGGCTCTGCGATCATTCTCGTTGCCTCTCCGAGCTCTTCGATCACCCCGTCACGCATGAAAGCGATTCGATCTGCAACGTGCTGCGCAAAGTGCATCTCGTGCGTCACCACAATCATCGTCATGCCCTCTTCAGCAATCTCTCGCATAACATGCAGCACTTCTCCGACAAGCTCAGGGTCAAGAGCAGAGGTTAGTTCGTCGAACAGCATGAGTTTTGGCTCCATCGCAAGGGCACGGGCGATGGCCACCCTTTGCTGCTGACCGCCTGAGAGCTGCGAGGGATAGTGGTTTGCTCGGTTTGAAAGACCCACCCGTTCGAGATACCGCAGCGCTTTTTTCTTGGCGTCAGAGCCCGAAACACGCAGTACTTTTTTCAGGCCAATCGTGACATTGTCAACGACTTTGAGGTGCGGAAACAGGTTGAAGTGTTGAAACACCATTCCAATGTGCCGCCTCGACGCTGCAAGCTCCTTGTCGGTCGCTTCGTACAAGCGCCCTCTGTCTTCGGTCGCGCCTACCAAACGCCCATCGACAGAGACGTACCCTTTGTCGAGTGGCTGCAAGGCGTTAATCGTGCGCAGCAGCGTCGACTTGCCAGAGCCTGAGGCACCAATAAGACACAGCACCTCACCCTCGTGAACGTCGAGGTTTACGCCGCGGAGAACATGGTTCTCACCAAAACTGACATGAATGTTGTTCATCTCAACAAGTGGGGTTTGCCAATCGATAGTCATGACGTTCACTCCTCAGAAACAGACAGTTGTGCCGCGCCAGCGACACTTCGGGACATACGTTTTTCGAGCATTCTCTGACCGAGAGAGGCAACAAACACCAGAATCAAGTACCAGGCTGAGACAACCAAAAGCAGGGGTACCACTTGAAAGTTCTGCCCATAAATGCGTTGAGCCATAGTAAGGAGATCGCCGCCGCCGATCACCGCGACAAGGGAGCTTGCCTTCAAAAGCAAGATGAAAAGGTTACCGGTGGCAGGAATGATCACTCGAATTGCCTGGGGCATAACGATGTGGATCATCGCCTGCCGCCTTCTCATACCGAGGGCTTGCGCTGCTTCAGCCTGGCCCGGAGAGACCGCGAGCAAACCACCTCGAATAATCTCGGCCATAAATGCCGATTCGTGAAGACCAAGACCAATGATCGAGGCGGTGAAACCAGTAATAAAAGCATTGGTGTCAATTGAGAGCCCGAACACCGGGGGAAACCCGAGAACAATGTTCGGTGCAAAAAGCGCCAGGTTGTACGTGAAGAGCAACAGTACAAGGAGCGGTAGGCCGCGAAAGAACCCCACGTAGCCCTTCGCGAAGAGTTGCAGTACCGGGTTCTCTGATCGCATCATCATGGCGACCATAAACCCGAGGATGATTGCGATCGTCACACCGATCAGCGAGAGCTGAATCGTTTTCCAGAGCCCCTGCATAATCATCGGAGAGAAAAAGAACTCTCCGAAAACATCCCACTGGACCCTCGGGTTTGATGCGAACGCCCAGGCAGCCCAACCGACCAGACCCACAATCGCGGCGCCCACAATCCAGTGATCTGGCCGTTGGCGTTTGATCGGTGCTTGCGCAGCATCGATGCTTGCCCAGTTAATCTGCCGAGTCACAGGGGTACGACGAGTTTCTACAGACTTTCCGTTGTCCATTGTCTTCCCTTTCTCAAAGTTGCGAGGGAGGGGCCTGCTACCGCGGCCCCTCCCATGCTGTTATTCGAGCCCGCAGGCTCCACAGAGCTCTGGGTCTTCAAGCGGTCGAGTCTCACCGAGGTTGATTCCCGGCTCGAGCAGCGCAAGCTCTTCAAGATTCCATTTCTTCAGGGCCTCTTGGTATGTCCCATCGGCAATAGCAGCTTCAAGGGCGCCGGTGAGCGCTTTTGCAAGGTCGGTTTCGTCTTTGCCAACGACAATCCCGTGATAATCAGACGGAATGAGCGGGCTCGCGAAGCTTTGTACTTCCCTTCCCTGCGACTCCTGCCACCGTGCAGTCGCCAGGCTGGTAAAGGTTGCATTGATCTGGCCTGCTTCAAGAGCCGTTGACACGTCTGCCGCAGAAGGAAACTCGGTCACTGTAAGCGGGGGCAAGCCATTTGCTTCGCAGTTTTGTGAGAACACCTCTGCGTTCTGTACAAAGTTCGTGGCAGTCTGCACCCCCGCTTTCACACCGCACATGCTCAGCGGGTTTTCAGTCACTCCCGCGGGGTTAGCTTTCATGACCATCAGGCCGTTTGCCCCGAACGCGTTATCGACGAAGGTCACAACCTTTCGCCGCTCTTCGTTGTCAGAAATACACTCCATGGCACCGTGGAACCTGCCGCTTTGCACGCCAGGAATCAAACCGTCAAATTGCAGGGCCTCCTGCCGAATTTCGACCCCAAGGTGCGGCTCCATAACCTCGAGAATGTCATGATTGTAGCCAGCAATTTCACCCGTCGAGTTATCGACGAAATCACACGGCGGGTAGCCAGGATCAGTTCCGATGATGAGCACTCCCGATTTCTGCACTTCTTCCGGAAGAAGCTGAAATAGCTCGTTATCGCTCTGGTCGGCCTTCGGAGATTGCGCACCGTTGTCTCCCGTCGATCCGCACCCGGTCACAATGAGCGCTACGGCGGCAGCGGCACCGACGATACTGAGCCAGCCCCGTGTTTTACGTAATGATCTTTCAAACATGATGGTTCCTTTTCTTGTCGCGTTCCTCGTCATTGAGGTGAGCAACTAGATGAGTTGTTTACTGAGTTCTACGACGTGCTTACGAATGAACACGCCATAGGTTTGTAGGTCTTGTTCAGAAAGGCGAAACGATGGCCCGATCACGCTAATCGCAGCCACAATTTCTCCAGACGAATTCATGATGGGGGCTGCAACAGCCGCGGCATCGGGTTCGACTCTGGTGGCTCGAGAGCACGCAAAGCCCCGCGGCCCCACGTCGTTCTCGAGCGCGGCACCGATCGCGGTGCCGGTAGTATCGATCGTTTTACCGGCCCAACTCGCGTGCCGAATAGCGCGCGAACTTTCAACCTGTCGCAAATAAACGGCTTCTCGCTTACCCGAAATAACCGCTAGGTAGGCTGTCTCGCCGGTGTACTCAGAAATTGCTTTCAGGTGCTTCTCGGCCAGCTCATACAGCGAGTACCGGCTCAGTGTTTGAGCCCCGAGTTGCACGAGTACGCGGCCAGGCCGGTAGGTTGCAGAGTCACCACGAAAAAGAAATTCAGCGCGTTCAAGCGTTTTCAGATGCCGCGCAACCGTCGTAACCGGAAGCGTGGTGCTGCGCGCTACATCACTGAGGGTGAGCCCCTCATCAGATTCCGCGACGATGCGCAAAATATCGAGTGCCTTATCAACACTGTTTCTCGTTTTCTGTTCGTCGTCGAGCGTGCTCACGCCCGACAGCGAATCCTTGATCTGCTCCATTGCAACCCCAATACACCGTTGTATGTTTATCGTTGTTCGTGTGAAAGTGCTCTACTCCATAAAGTCTTCCCTGAGCCCTTTCCGTTTAATGATCTTCGCAGTGTCTTCCGGGGAAAGGTACGCTTCAAAATGAAGATTTTCGAACCCAGGATGGGGCAGGTCAGCCTGCTCAGGAAACCCTGTGAGTGGTCTCGTGGCATCGACCCCTACCTTTGCAGTGAGCGTGTCTGAGCCAATGGGGGTGAAGAACTGTTTTGCACTCGGGTCCATACGGATGCCCTTCATGCCTTCGAGCCTGACGGTGTCAACGTCGGCTTGCACCCGAACATCGGCGGCCCAGAGCACCCTTCCTGTATCGAGCACATCAATATCGTCATCGACAACGATCACGTTTTTTAAGAAGTGATCGGTTGCGAAGGCGGCAAGAATAGCTTGTTTTCCGTCGCCCTCTTTGCGTTTGTTCACCGAAATATAGGCGCTAAACGAGCCCCCATGAAACGGAATTCGAGCAGCAACAGCTCCAGGAACCGATCGGCGTACTCCCTCGAGCAGGCGCGCCTCACGGCCGGGGTACAGCCAAAGGCAAAGGTGCTCAGCGTGCGTGGGGTGAAGGTCAAGAAAGATCGGGTTACGGCGATGCGTTACCGCGGTGATCGTACATACCGGAGCTTTTGCTTCACCGTAGTGATACGAGAACTCTCCGAATGGCCCCTCACTCAACAGATCATTCGGGTCGACAACTCCTTCGAGTACCATCTCTGCGTCAGCCGGCACCGGTAGGTCTACCGAAACCGCCGGTGTCACCCGTAACGCTTCGTTCAGCAACCCTCCGACGATTTCGTGACTATCGACGGCGACAGTATTTTTCACCTGTGACCCCACCAAATATGCCGGGTGGTGCCCGATGATAACCGCAATGTGAACCTTCTCTTGGCGCTCCCGTGCCGCCGCAAAAATACGGCCAAGGTCATGGTCTGGAGCAGCGTTTACCGTGATCGTATGAGAGCCCGTCACCATCATGCGATACATACCGGTATTAAGTTTTCCGGTTCTCGGGTCACGAGCGAGTACTACCCCAGCCGTAATATACTCACCAGCGTCTGACTTAGAATGCTGCGCAAAAGGCATCGCTTTGAGATCAATTTCGGCCTCTTGCAACACCACTTCTTGGCTTGCAGCATTCGACACGGTTATGGGCTCAGGGAGTCGCTCGAACGGCAGCTGGATAGCTCTTTCGACAAGCTCGCCTTTCGCAACGCCGAGCGAGTGAGCGAGCCGTGCTCGAGTGCCGAACGTTCCCATCACCACCGGCCACGGGCTGCCAGCGACCGATTCGAACAGCACCGCCGGCGCCCCATAAGGCTCGAGGGCCTTAACAACCGACAGGATCTCCGGCCCCTTGGTTACTTGACGGCGCACTCTGAAGAGCTCGCCGCTCTCTTCGAGCGTCGAAAGGTACTCCTGAAGATTCGGGCTCATGATGCATTGCCTACGAGTGGTACCGCTCCGTGGGGAAGGTATGATCCGCTCAAAATATCGGCCGCTACAGCCTCCATATCGTTCGCAAGGGCCCGATCTTGATCGAGATACGATGAACGGGCACGGACAAGCTCAAACACCGGCTTCAACGCTGGGGCACTCGGCCCACCATCACGCATTTCTGATCCCTGGGCTGCTGCCAAAAGCTCGATTGCGACAACGTATGCCGCGTTTTGGGCCATCGGCTGCAGACGAACGCCGCCGTGCGTCGCCATACTGACGTGGTCTTCTTGCCCGGCAGAAGTCGGGATGCTGTCAACGCTCGTGGGAAAAGCTTTGGTCTTGTTTTCAGCAACGAGCGCCGCCGAGGTGACCTGTGCCATCAGAAACCCTGAGTTCAGCCCGGCGCCCTCGACCAGGAAAGGCGGTAGTCCAGACATCGAGGTATCGACGATCATTGCCGTGCGCCGCTCAGTGATCGAGCCGATTTCGCACAACGCCATCGCGATCATATCTGAAGCAAACGCAACCGGCTCACCGTGAAAGTTACCTCCAGAGAGCACGACCTCGTCGTCTGGAAAGACGAGCGGATTATCTGAAACTGCGTTGGCCTCACGCTCCAAGACTCGTGCTGCTTGTTCTAGCAGGTCGAGCGAAGCTCCAAAAACCTGAGGCATGCAACGCAAGCTGTACGGATCTTGGAGCCTGCGGCCTTCAAATTCGTGTGCAAGAATCTCACTTTCAGCGACGAGGTTTCGAAGCGAAGCTGCAACGGTTATCTGCCCAACCTGACCACGAATCGCTTGGATACGGGCGTCAAGCGCCTCCTGCCGCCCCGCTGTTGCTTCGAGGGTGAGCGCCCCCGCTGTAATCGCGGCGTTCAACACCTTTTCTGCGGCAAAAAGCCCTTGAAGCGCAAGAGCCGTTGAAGCTTGAACACCGTTGATGAGTGCAACACCCTCTTTCGGGCCCAGTTCGACCGGCTCGAGGCCAACACTGCGCAGCCCCTCAACGGCGTTATAGGTTTTGCGCCCAATACGCACCTGCCCGTGCCCTGTCATGACGCCTGCCATGTGCGAGAGAGGTGCCAGGTCACCAGAAGCCCCGACAGAACCCTGACTTGGAATCACTGGGAGCACATCGTGGTTGATCATGTCGAGCAGCAACTGAACGACTTCAAGCCTTAGACCCGAATGCCCCTGACACAATGACAGCAGCTTTACCACCATCATTCCCCGCACCGTTGCCTCACCAAACGATGGGCCGACGCCAACCATATGAGACTCAACAACTCTGCGCTGGAGTTCGAGTAGCTCGTCTTTACTGATACGCCGGTCAGCGAGTTTGCCAAACCCTGTGTTGACACCGTAGATCACGTCGCCACGAGCAACCAGATCGGTGATGACCTTGTGAGCTCGTTCAATACGTTCTCTGGTTTCGTTCGAGAGTTCAACGGTGACCGGGCCTTCAAAAGGCAAGCGCAAGTCATCGAGTGTTGCTTTTGCCGTGCTAATAAGAATGTGTTGAAACATCATTGTCCTTTCTGAAGTGTGAAGATCATTTATTCGGTCCACCGCGTCACCAGCGGTGTCTCGATACCGAACTGGTCGAGCATTCTGCCCACCCCTTCGTCGATAACCTCGTCGATACTGGTCGGCCTGTTATAAAACGCAGGCACCGGAAGGCACACCGTGGCTCCTGCGAGTGTTACGGTCTCCATATTCCTGATGTGAATCAGGTTGAGCGGCGACTCGCGCAGCAAAAGCACAAGTGGTCTCCGTTCTTTCAACGTCACATCGGCGGCCCTCGCGAGGAGTGTTGTTCCCCCGCCGTTCGCGATGTCTGCGATCGATCGCGCCGAGCACGGAGCCACGATCATTCCGCGGGTCTGAAACGATCCTGATGCGATACTCGCAGCCATGTCTCTCGGGGAGTGGACGTAACTGGCGAGGTTTTTCACCTCTTTCGCGGTCATATCAAGCTCATATGAAAGCGTCAGCTCGGCCATTTTGGAAATCACGAGGTGCGACTCAATCTCAAGCTCACGAAGAACCTCAAGCAACCTCACCCCGTACTGAACGCCGCTCGCACCACTAATACCAACAACAATGCGGTTCGTCATGACGCACGCACCTTGATGTTCACCGATTTCAGTTCAACGAAGCTCGCGAGTTCGTCAGCCGATTCTTCTCGGCCGACACCACTCTTGCCCATACCGCCGAACGGTGAACCAGGGTAATGCCGATTAGCATCGTTCACCCAGATATATCCGGCCTGTATCGATTCAGAGACTCGCAGCGCCCGATCAAGATCACGGGTCCACACCGCCGCTGAAAGACCATACTCAGTCTCGTTCGCAAGTCGCACAGCCTCGGCCTCATCTGCAAACGGCATCACAACGGCAACCGGACCAAACACCTCTTGAGAGAACAAACTCATCTGCTCGGTCACACCGGTTACCAAAGTGGGTTTGAGGTAGTAGCCCCCCGCATGGTGTTCTTGCGAGCCCTCTCCTACCGCTTCGTCTTCGCAACCCGGCCCACCGGTCACCAGCGTTGCACCCTCATGAACGGCCTTGTCAATCATGCCGCGCACCGTTCGAAGGTGCTCGAGTGAGACGACCGGCCCCATTTCAGTGTTCTCTTCATAAGCCGGCCCTACACGAAGTCCCTCCATCCTGCGGCTTAACGCAGTGACGACCTCGTCAAAGATCGTTTGTTGAACGAGAATTTTCGCAGTCGACTGGCAGCTTTGGCCTGCACTCACGGTGAAGCTCAGCCCAGCAAAGGCTGCCTCAGTTGCCTCAGCGACATCGCAATCATCAAACATTACAAACGGGTTCTTACCACCGAGCTCTGCGCTAAAGTGCTTCACTGTGCCGCTCTTTGGAAGTCGTTCTTGAATCGCAAGCGCGGTTCTATCGCTGCCAGTAAAAGCGATACGTTTCACTTCAGGATGGGTCACCAAGGCATCTCCTGCTTCAGCGCCTCCGCCAAGAATATTGACCAGCCCATCAGGCAACGTTCCCTTCAACACTGCACCGAGAGCGAGTGTCGAAAGCGGCGTCTGTGCAGAGGTCTTAATCACGAGCCCATTACCCGCCATGAGCGGAAAAATGGCACCTGCAAGAGCGAAAAGCAACGGATGATTGTACGCAATAATTTTTCCCACAACGCCATATGGCTCTGCTGAGACGAGTGAAAAACCGTCACGGTGAGACTTCGTAAAACGTCCGTGTTGTGCAGCAGCAATGCCTGGCCACTCAGCAAGGTATTTCAAGGCGAGCCCGACATCCCGACGAGTTGAAGCAAGCGGGTTGCCGCTGTCAACAGACTCAAGGAAAGCAAAATCTTCAGCTAGCGCCGACAGTTTCTCGCCTATTTGCGAGAACACGAGCGCTCGTTCCGCAGGAGTACGGGCCCGCCACTCGCGCTGAGCAACCAGAGCCGCATCAACCGCAACGCCGACCTCTTCTCGGTTGCTCTCAGGAGCGGAGCTGAATTCAAGACCCGTCGAAGGATTAAACACCGGTTTACTCTCAACGGGTTCAACCCAGCCGCCGTTCACAAAGTTCTTTGGAACCCCGTCAGCCCAAAAAGTACGCAGCACCAGATCAATATCTGTCTGCCTCTGTTGTTCACTCATCCGCGCATACCTCCATCATTCACCGTGCGTAAGCGTGAGAAAACTGAAGTCTGAATACTCTGGCCAGCCTCTTCAAGACGCACCTCGAGTGGGTGCTCGTCGGTGTTCACTCCGTTCATCTGAGCAACGATCAGGTCGACCAAAAAATCACCAGCAACAGGAGCCGTTTTAAACTGATTTCCACTCGTACCGATCGCTACGAAGGCACCTGGCTGATCAGTCTTATCAAAAATCGGTAGCCAGTCATCAGTAACGTCATAGAGACCAGCAACGCCCTTTGGAATCGCCGTCAGCGCGAGCGAAGGAATGCGTCTTGCAGCTCTCCCGGCCTGGCGGTACCAGCCTTCGCGAGTTGCATCGCTCCGATATGTGTTCGAGTCAGAAATGAGCTCTTCACCGTCAACCGGGTCTCCCGATGAACCGACCATGAACCCGTCTTTACCCTCTGGTCGAAAGTTAATACCCAGGTCACCGTCGACAATATGGGCCGGGTTTTTGATTTCGTCAGAGGCCGTTACATGGTGTAGCTCTTGACGAATAATGCGCTGCCCAACAGTAAAGTCGTTACCGACGCCGAGCAACCGATTAACCTCTATCGAAGCAGGTCCAGCCGCATTGACGACGCTCGCCGACTCGAGCACATCGCCATCCTGTAAACTCAGCTGCCAGTGCCCACCTGCACCGCGAGAAGCGCCCACAACGCGTTGCCCCATAACAAAGTGTGCACCTAACCTGCGAGCTTTTTGCGCAAGATTCTGCGCCGCGAGAGCGGGGTCAGCGACGTAGCCTGAGCTCGCGGTATGCAACGCCCGTTCGATCACGCCATCGGGTTCTTTCCAGAACTCTTCGGAGTCGGGGTGAGCCGGCGGCCCAAACTTATCAAGGTCTGCCCATGGCAGTTCTTCTTGCAACGTGTCGTGGTCAAGAAAGGAAAAGCCAATGCCGTTTGCTTCGAGCACCGCAGCATACTTATCGAGAGTCTCGTTGTGGTCCTCAAGAATGAACGTGCCGCATTGGACAAACTCTGCAGCAGCTTCGCTCGCAGGAACCCCCACAAAATCGCGCCAGTGCTTCCACGCAAATACTGACTCATGCGACATAAGACTGCTTGCAAGGTCACCGGCATGAACACGAACGATTCCAGCCGAAGCACTCGTCGACCCAAACCCCGGCGTGGGGTTCGCGTCGATGACGGCAACGCTCAAGCCACGTTGAGCCGCGGCCACCGCGATTGACGTGCCAACGATTCCGGCCCCGATAATCGCGAGGTCAACACTATGACCTCTCAGATGAGCAGTTTGCATTTCCCCTCCATCGCCTTTGAATGAATACAGGAAAATTAACAAACTCTTGCCGTCATTTGGCAATAGTTTCCGCCTGGCGGGAAACGAAATTATTTCTTGGGCAGCCACCACAGCGATGAGGGCCCGGTGTCTCCTCAAAAAATGAGGTTCACTGAGTGAGTATGCGTGCTCGGCGGTAGCGGAGGGACGGCGAGCTACGCCTCTGCAGCGCGCCAGTGGCGCTGCAGCGCACGGCCACCGGCGAGGCACGCGAAGTAGCAGAGCGTGGCTGCCGCGCAGAAGATGAGCAGCGGCACAATGCGCGGGGCATCGCGCAAGATGGCCACGCCCCAGAGCGCGAAACTCACGAGCGTGATGAGAGCGGCGGCGACGGGCGGCCAATCGCTGAGGGGCAGCATCGTCGGGTAGGTGACCTTCGAAACGAAGCGCAGGTGGAGGCTGCTTGCGATCCACCCAGAGATGTTCGCGAGGGCAATGGTCGCGGCAATCGCCGGAACCACGAGGTGCGACGGCAGGGTGAACGAGGCAATGATGGTTCCGGTAACGGTGACCGAAGCGACCGTGAGCTGGGCGTAGAACGGCGCCTTCGCGTTGTTGCGGGCGAGGCTCACGCGGTTGAGCAGGTAGGTCTGGCTAATGGCGAGCACCCCGACTGCGAGTATCTGGGCGACGGTGCCGACGTGCGGGGTGCCCCAGGCGATAAGCGAGAGCGTTGGCGCTGTCAGCACGATCACGACGACGGCGAAGAGCATGAGGCTGTTGATCTTGCGGCTCACCGAGGCCGCCCCGTCGATGAATCGTGGATCGTTCGGCGTCGAAGCGTTCAGGGCGATGTCGGGAAACGCGCTGGTTACGAGCGCGACCGTGAACACCCCGTGCGGAACGAGCACGATGAGCGTTGCCGTCGCGAGCGTGTTGAAGCTCGCACCGTCGGCGCCCGCGACGTTGATGGCTTCGCCCGCAGCGTTTGCCACGTTGGCGATCGTGATGGTCGCGACCTGGCCGAAGATCGCTCCAGCGAAGGTCCACCCTGCGAGCTCTGAGACGAGCCGCATGCCCGAAACCGAGAAACGCAATCTCAGGCGAATGCCCGAGCGCGCGGTCGCGATGATGAGTATCGCGGTTTGCACGGCGGTTGCGAGCGTCGCCGACCCGCACAGCACGGCGACCATCGTGGGGCTCCAGCTCTCGACTGGTCCGAGACCCGAGGGCAGCAGCCAGGCAAAGACCAGCAGCCCAGCAATGCCGACGAGGTTCGAGCAGGCGGGCGCCCACGCCGCTGCCTGAAAGCGCTTGTTGGCGTTGAGCACCTGTGAGAGCACCGCAAACACGATGAGAAAGAAGAGCTGTGGAATGCACCAGTACATCATCTGTACCGTGAGCCCCTTCCACGCAGGGCTCCACTGGTAGGCGTAGAGGTTCACGAGCAGCGGCGCACCGATCATGAGCAGCGCCGTGACCGCGAGGCCGCCCCACAGTGCGATCGTGAAGAGCTGGTTGACGAACCGTTGCCCCTGCTCGCCCTGCTGCATCGCCCTCACGAGGCTCGGTAAGAGCACCGCCCCGAGCACCCCGCTCGAGATGAGCGTGAACACATACTGCGGCACCGAGCTCGCAACCTCGAACGCTTGGCCGCCAACGTGCGCCGCCGTGCCGCCAATGACCGCGACGAGCACGACGACCTTCACGAAGCCGAGCAGCCGCGAGACCAGCACCGCGAGTGCGATGCCGAAGGCGGGACCCCGCAATCGGGGCGCAAACTGCGTAAGCAAACGTGACCTTAATTCTCTCGGCTGATTGCTTTGAGTGTAGCCCTCACCACTGACACGTTCGCAGCGGATCACCCCGCGCACGCCCTCAGCCAACGCACCCATGTCGCCGAGTGAATATCGTTTCCCGGAACACGTATGGAACCGCCGCGATTAAGATACTCACTCGAGGTCGCGCAAGCCCGCGGAGCCGATCCGCACCCCTCTAATCAAACTCGGGGGTCTCGACGCTACACTCGACTTCTTCGCCCGGCAGGCCGTAAGCCGAGGCGATCTCATTTTCGCCGTCGAGCAGAATGCGGCAGTGAGCCACAAGCCCATCTTCTGGCACGGCACGCACGGTCGCGGTATTGGTGGTGTCGATGATCGCATCGGCGCTCCAACCGGGGGCTACTGGCTGCACCCGCACGCTCTCGGTCTTGCCCATCTTGGGTTCTTTACCGCGCTTCTCTTGGTTTGCGTACGAGACCTCGGCCAAGCTCGACTCGGTCTGCCCCTCGACGTTAATTTCGTAGGTGACGCTCCAGGCGTCTTGCTTGAGCGGGGACAGGGCCGCCTCGGCGAGTGAGCAGCTTGCAAGAACGGTAACACCGATAGCCGCACCGACGATTGCGAGAGCGACAGAACCGGTTTTGTGTGACGTTGCTTTCATGCTTCTACTCTGGCCCGAGAGGCCCCTCACCCACATCGGGCCAGGGTATGAAGGTCACGCACTGGCATTGCACCTGGGTGCCATACTGCGTCGCACCGTGGGTCGCGTCGGGCCAGGCGTCACACCGTGAGCCACATCGGGTCATTAGCCATGAGTCAACTGTAGGAGTGGCCTCTCGTTTTCCACACTTTTCGTGACGATTCCTGCATTCACTGGAAGACACCATTACGAACAAAAGCGCTAAAAGTGGCGCATAAATCAGGTGAAGTTCGTCTATGCGAATCTTGTTCGCTTTTGCTTGTCGGATGGATCAAAACAGGCTTATGCTAACTCGCACAGAATCACGAACATGATTCGTAAATACGAACAAAGGGGTATCTATGACTGCGTTTGGCAACTTCGAGTTTGATGGCATGACTGCAGAAAACGAACAACGGGCACGCGCGCTCCATGATGAGTCAGTGATCGTTGACATGCTTTTTCACGGGCCCACCGGCTACCGGGTCTGGACCGAAGAAATGACAAAGACTATCGAACAAACGCTCAATGTCACAGGAGATCGACTCACCGCATGGGAATTCGGCATGGAGGTTCCCGAGCGGCTCGCTATGGCCGGGCTACTGCCTGAGTTCAAAGAACAATGGGACGCAAGTGGACTCACCGCAGGCACCCGTGATCTTTTCTGGCACAACACACAGGGCATGGTCGAGGCCCTCACCCATTCGCAGGCGCTACTCGACAGCTTCGATTGGCTGAATAAAGCGCTGAAGGCAGAGGATTTCCGCAGCGCTAAGAAAAACGGCACCCACGTCCAATTTCTTGCGACTCAGAAGGCAAGCTACTTTGAAGACGACATTCACCGCATGAACCTCGCCTACGAGATGGGAATGCGCATGATGCTGATGACGTACAACGAAGACAACTCGCTTGGCGGCGGTTGTACATCGGGCAAAAACCTCGGCGTCACCGAGTTCGGGCGTGACGTCATTCGTTTTATGAACGAAAAAGGAATCATCGTCGACACTGCCCACTCAAGCGAGCAAACCACTCTCGACACATGCAAGTACTCTGAGGCACCCGTGCTCGCATCGCACTGCGGTGCAGCTTCAGTCTTCTCTCACCAGCGCAACAAGTCAGACGAAGCAATGGAAGCAGTCGCTGCGACGGGTGGCGTCGTGGGTGTTTTCGCTATCCCTGTCTTCCTCTCGTCAGACGAAGATCCGACCATCAACTCGTTGCTCGATCATATTGACCATATGGTGAAAGTAGTTGGTGTCGACCATGTTGGCATCGGTCTCGACTGGCCTTTGCAACTGCCGAAGTGGGCGCTCGAGAACGTAACGCAACCCGCAACAACGACGAGTGGCCTTGGGTGGCGCAAAGAACACGGCCTCGATGACAAGAAAAATCTTGTCGGTTTCGATGACTACCGAGACCTGCCGAACATCACCCGTGGTCTCGTGGCCCGGGGCTACACCGATGACGCGGTTCGCAAGATTCTCGGCGAGAATTTCCTCCGTGTCTTCGAGCAGGTCGTCGGTTAAGCGCAGCAAGGAGCCAAGTACATGAACAAAGAGTGGGTCTCGAGCAGCCTGACCGAAGGAGCAGTCGAGGTCGCTGAGGCGCAAGGGTCGATCGTGACGACTACCGATGGGTTAGCACTCATCGACTTCGTGAGCGGCATTTCGTGTGTGAATTTCGGCCACCGCTTCGCGCCAGTAGTCGAGGCGATCCACGAGCAGGCACAGCTGTTCTTGCATCAATTCATGATCATAGGTCAGCACAAGAGCTACGGAGAGGTCTGCAGGCTGCTCTCTGAAGTCTCGCCATGTCGCAGAGGAACGTCAGCTGAAGGCGAGCAGCACGATGAGCACCCCACCGGCCAAAAATCGATTCTTTCGACTACAGGCGCAGAGGCTGTTGAAAATGCTGTGAAAATCGCACGAACTGCGACAGGCCGCACTGGAGTGATATCTTTCGACCGCTCATTCCACGGGCGCACGCTCCTCGGCATGTCACTCTCGGGTTTCACTCGCTATAAAAAGGGCTTTGGGCCTTTTGCCCCTGATATCTACCAAGCCGAAGCGCCATACCCCTATCGAGGAGTGAGCGACGAACGGGCACTCCGCTCATTCGTCGATATGTTCGTCACCCGCATCGATCCAAACAACGTAGCCTGCGTCATCATTGAACCGGTGCAAGGCGAAGGCGGGCTCATACCCATGAGCCCTGAATTCCTTACGGGAGTTCGCGAGATTTGCGATATGCACGGCATTCTCCTCGTGTTCGATGAGACCCAAACCGGCCTACTCCGAACTGGCAACCTATGGGCTGCAGATTCGCTGGGCGTTCAGCCTGACCTTCTCATAAGCGGAGGGTCGCTCGGCGGCGGCCTTCCGCTATCAGCTGTGACCGGCCGGGCTCAACTGCTTGACGCAGTGAGGCCCGGTGGTCTCGGCGGCACTTTTAGCGGCACTCCAATGTCAACAGCTGCTGCGGTAGCGATGCTAACCGCAGCTCGCGAAGAGCCGATGATGCTATCGGCCTCTCGCGTTGAGGAGCGTTTGAGCGAACTCGTCACTTCGCTCTGCGCCGAGCATGAGAGCATCGGCGAAGCACGCCAGCTGGGTCCGTTTTTTGGACTTGAGTTTGTGCGATCACGTGAGGCCCGCGAACCAGATCCCGAACTCGTTGCCAGAGTAATCCGCCGCGCTCGTGACAACGGCTTACTTATTGATTATTGCGGGGCTGAAAAAAACATATTGCGACTGATTCCAGCGGTCAATATTCCCAATGCGCTACTCGAACGAGGCATGCGAATCCTCTCTGAGGCAATCGCCGCTGAAAACACCATCGAAAGGAGATAACGCTATGAAAAACCGCACGGTTGAACGCACCCTCGGGGTGCTCGAGCTCATCGCCGAAGTAAAGGGCGGCATTAACCAAGCACGCATAGCTGAGCAACTAGAAATTCCGAAGAGTACCCTGCATTCTTTTCTCGCGGCGCTCGAAGAAAAACGTTACATCAAGCAAGACCGGCACGGCGTATTTACGCTTGATATTGCGTCACTGGCACTCGGCAACGCATATCTGGACTCAACCGACCTCAGCCAAGATCTTGGAAGCGCACTCGAGCTTATCCTTGATGAGCTCAACGTGACCGCTCACCTTGCCTCGCTCGACGGGCCTAGTGTGCTCTACCTTCACAAGCTTGACCCCGCTGGCAACCAAATCAAGCTCGCCAGCGCGATCGGGACCAGGCACCCGGCACACCTTACGGCTGCGGGACGCGCCTGCCTTATGCAGCTTCCAACCCCACGCCTGCAACGCTTTATGCGATACGCCACGGCCGAGGGCGTTGAAGCTATAGACCTCGATCTCTTAGAACAGCAGCTCACTGAAGCTCGCCGCATCGGTTTCGCAGTCGATCACGGCTCACTGATCGCTGGCGTCACAACGGTCGCTGTGCCGATCTCAAGCCCTGAACACTTCTCAGGTTCAATTGGTGTGAGCTTTCTCACTGGAGCCATAGAAGTTGAGCATGCAGCACAGGTGCTCTCGAACGTTGCACGAGAAACTATCGCGCAGGTCTCGATGAGGAGCATTCGATGACTTCGAACAGCCCAACTTTACCTACGCCGAGACCGTGGCTCTCTGCGCTTAACCCGTACATTCCCGGTGAACCCGCGCTCGACCCGCTCGGATCGCTCGCGTCAAACGAGAACCCGCTTGGCCCCAGCCCTCAGGTCGTGAGCGCCCTTGAAGAGCCGCTTGCAGATCTAGCCCGTTACCCAGATGCACTCTCGAACGAGCTCGTCAGCGAAATCGCTAAGAAGTACGGGGTGAGTGAACAAAGCGTACTCGTAGGCAACGGCTCGGATGAACTCATCCAGCTACTTGTCACCGCATATGCCGCTTTTGGCGGCCGGGTAGTCTGCGCTGACCCTCCATACCAGTTACATGAGAAGCTGCCAGCAATGCTCGGGGCTTCGGTTACCAAAGTTCCGCTAACCAACTTCACCCATGATCTCAGCACCATGGCTACAGTTGATGCCGAGTTAGCGTTTGTATGCAACCCGCACAACCCCACAGGAACACTGCTCGAGGCCGAGGCGATTACACATTTTGCAAGGGCTTCATCGAGCAGGCTGACCGTCGTCGACGAGGCTTACATAGAGTATGCCCAACCGGCTGGAGCAGCCGACCCCTCACTTATTCGTCAGGCTGCAGCGGGCGAACTCGCGGTGTTGCGTACGTTCTCAAAATTTTATGGGCTTGCGGGGTTGCGCATCGGTTTCCTCGTTGCTGCTCCTGAAATCATCTCAACCCTCACCGCGATCAGGCTCCCGTTTGGGGTCAACCGTATCGCGCAGACCGCTGCTTCCATCGCGCTCACCGACAGCAGTCACGGCAACACCGTGCGCGAAACCAACGCGCACGTTCGAGACAGACTCACGTCCCTGTTCAAGAACGCGGGTTACGAAGTTATCCCTTCGCACACAAACTTCGTACTCGTCGTTACCAGTGAAGAACCCGCGCTCGTTCGACGCCTGGCAGACGAGGGTGTGCGGGTACGGCCGGGCTCTTCTCTCGGGCTCCCCGGCACGGTACGTGTGAGTGTGCCGAACGAAGCGGGGCTCGCAAAGCTCGAGGCCATCTCGTGGCTGACAGCTCTCTAACACATGTATTACCCAGCAGTACCACTTGTTTCTCACCACTACAAAGGAGTAACTCTGATGAAGAAACCAATCGCCATAGCAGGCCTCACTGCTAGCGCTCTTATCCTTATGACAGGTTGCGCTGGCGCCACCTCAGCTGAAGAGGGCGCTACAAAAAAGCTTGACTTTGCTTATTACGGATCTCCCGTAAGCGCTTATACGAAACGATATGTTGAGTTCGCCGATGACGTACTTGACACGACCAACGGAACTGTCGAACTGCTCATACGCCCCGAGGGCGAGCTACCTTATAAACCGTCGGAGTACGTTCAACGTGTTGGCGACGGGAGTATCGATATGGCCGGTGCTTTGAGCTCATTCATGAGCGGTGAGTGCCCGGTAGCAGGCGTATTCGGTTTGCCGATGCTCGCAACCGACCACGCTGAATGGTCAGCAATGCATGACGCTGCCTCCGCTGCGCTTGAACCATGTCTCACTAAGTATGGCGTCACTGAGCTCTGGTCTTACGGATACCCCTCGATGCAGATCTTCGGCTCAGGGACACCACCTAAGTCAATCGAAGACCTCCAGGGCTTACAAATTCGCCAAACAGGCCCCGAATGGTCTGAATGGATTAAAGGTATTGGGGCGACCCCCGTCACAATCGAAACTGCTGAGGTGGGTGGCGCTCTACAACAGGGCGTTATTGACGCAGTAATCAGTAGCGCCGACACCGTTAAGTCGCGGTGGGGCGAAGAAATCGATTGGGTGTTTATGCTCGATGTCGGGGTGCTCACTGAGTACGCGATCGCAAACGCCACCACCATTGAGGCGCTTCCAGCTGATGCAAAAGAAGGTCTCAACGAAGTCTCTCAACGGTACGAGGCCGAAACATCAGAACACTTCGCATCAGTCGACGACGCAGCACTCCAAGCGCTCGAAGACGAGTTCGGGGTCACCATAGTCACACCCGCAGATACTGACAGAGCTAAAGCGTTGACGATCGCACAAAACGGCTGGGAATCCTGGGCCTCAAGCTTGGCTGGTTCTGAAGGAACCGATGCGCTCGCAACCTTACGAGCTGCTCTCGGTCAGTAAGTCGCGTATGGCCGGGTCGCAACGCCCTCCGTGCACCCGGCCATGCACATTCTCTGAAGGAAATCATGAACCGATTAATCCGCATCAGCCATGCTACTTCACGTGTTTCGAAGTGGCTCAGCTCAGCCTGTCTCCTCGCACTCGTCGCCATCGTCATCTTTGATGTGGCAGTGAGAAACCTCCATATTTTCAACATTGCTGGCCTCAGCGAACTCGCGAATTATCTCCAAATAGCTCTCGTGTATCTGGGGCTCGCTTTCGCTTACCAAGATGGATCGTTCATTCGCATGGACCTGTTACTTGAGCGCTTTAAAGGTCGGGCAGAACGAGTACGCAGCATCAGTGTTAAGACAGTTTCGGTACTGACGGTCGGCATTATCTTCTGGTTCTCATGGAAGACAATGCTCAACTCGTACACCCACGAGATCGTATCGATCGGAGTGCTTCGCGTACCGCTGCATTTGCCCCAGGCTGTTCTTTGCCTCGGGCTGCTTCTCTTCATCTTCCAGATGCTGCTCGACCTCATTATCGAGCTCTTGGGCCCGACCCCTACTCCGTCGACGGCGAACGCCGAAGCAACCTCGTAGCCACAACTGAATAGGAATTATTATGTTTGGACTCGACTGGTCAGCAGCCCTGCTGATCATTATCGCCTTACTCGCCATTCTCTTACTCGCCGGGCAGTGGGTCTCGATTGCTCTGGTGAGCAGTTCGGTGATCTTCCTCTTCCTCACCGGCGGCTGGGAACGTCCCCTGCCAATCGGGGGCATCGCATGGGAAACACTGAACTCCTTTGTATTGACTGCTGTGCCCCTGTTTATTTTCATGGGAGAGGTCATTGCCAGAAGCGGGCTCACCCAACGTCTTTACGACGGCATTCTCGTCGTCTTGCGTAAAGTGCCCGGCAACCTGCTGCACGCAAACATCGGCGCTTCGGCAGTACTTGCCGCTATGTCAGGCTCGAGTAGTGCCACGGCTGCCGCGATGGCTCGTATCGCGCTACCCCAAATGGAGCGAGACGGATATGACCGAAAGCTCTCTTTTGCCTCTATTGCTGGAGGCGGCAGCCTGGGCATGCTCATCCCGCCAAGCCTTGGAGCTTTGTTGTACGGCGCCTACGCAGAGCTCTCGGTAAGCCGTCTTTTCATGGCTGGTCTCGTGCCAGGCATCGTGCTCGCGCTTATGATTAGCGCCTACCTTTTCATTCGTACGCGCATGAACCCTGCGCTGGCACCGACGAGCGATACCCGGGTGGGTACAACGACAGGTGCCCGCCTCGCGACTCTGTTGCGTATGTTGCCGGGCCTGGTTCTCGTACTCATTGTCCTTGGTTCAATCTACTCAGGACTTGCAACCCCAACAGAGGCAGCAGCAATCGGTGCCGGTGGCGCGGTCGTTATCGGCTTCGCGATTCGCGGCCTTTCATGGCGCATTATTGTTGATACAGCCGTATCAACGGCGAAGGTGACTTCAGCGCTGATGTTCATTGTCGTCGGAGCCCATATCTTCTCGGCGGCGCTTGTACAAAGCGGTGTAGTCCGTGGAGTCCTTGAAGCCTCAAGCAGCTTCATGACCTCACCTTGGACTCTCTTCATCTGCATGGCAATCGTGTATGTAGTTCTCGGCATGTTCATCGACGGGCTCTCCCTAATGTTCGTAACGTTGCCCGTCGTGATCCCTCTGATGCACGCAGTCGATTTCAATCCCTACCTTTTCGGGGTGCTCCTCGTGCTCTTCATCGAACTCGGGCAAATCACACCGCCTGTCGGCATCGTTCTTTACATCATCAGTGCTTCATCTCCCGGAAGCAAAATCTCTGAAATCTTCCGCGGCGCCTTTCCAGTAGTTATTCTCATTCTGGTACTAGCGCTACTGATCTTCATATTCCCTGACATTGCGCTCTGGCTACCCGAAGCGATGTCAACGTAATCAGCTCCATCGCAAATAGCTTTGCCGTTACCTACGCCACGAGTGATAGGTAACGGCAAAGCTATTGACAACGGCCTCGGTTTTCAGGGGTACAGGCGAACTCTTGCCCTATGGGTTCCGTTGGAGACCACCATCGACAAGGTAAGGTACGGTAGCCCCATGGCCATCGTCACGATCGCTTTAAGCCTCATCGCGCTCGCCTCGGTACAGTTACCCGCGGCGGGCCTTGTTGGCCCCAACCGGCTGCTCGGCATCAGGGTGCGCAGATCGCTCGCGAGCCCCGAGGCCTGGCGACGCGTGCACCGACGCGCGCTTCCATATTCGTGGGCTGGCACGATCGCCTGCTGGGTGCTCGTGACGCTCTCGTACACGAGCACCCTTGCGGCAGCGCTCACGCTTGCCCTCGCAGCGGCGGCTCTTGGGCTGCTACTAGGCGCGTGGGCCGGCGTCTCCCGTGAGCGGCGCCTCGAGGCTGGCCGGCTCGGCTGAGGCGTTTCGTTTCGCAAAGACCACCGCGCCAATGACGATCGCGGTGAGGCCTCCGAGAATCCACAACCCCAGGGTGCCCCACTGGCCTCCGGTTGCAGCCGCGGGAAAGTAACTCAACGACTTCATGAGGCTCACCATGGTGCCGGTCGGCATGCTCGCGCCGAGGCTCGCCATGCCGCCCGGCAAGAATTCTGACGCGACCATGATGCCGCCCCACGGGGTTCCTATCAGCAGCACGGCCAGCACGCCGATCCCCATGCCCGCGTAGCCAAAGAGCGAGCCCAGCCCGCTGATCACCGATGAGATCGCGAGTGCTCCGGCTCCGAGTGCGAGCGCGTGCAACCAGTAATCACCTGGCACTAGGTCAAACCATGGCCCGAGAATTGCAGCCCCCATGAGACCTGAACCGGCGGCTGCAGTCACGATCGTGGCGATTCGTCGTAGCGGTCGCTTCACCATGAGCATCGAGAGCGCACCGCCCATCATGCCGCCGATGAGCGCCGGAAGCATCGTGAGATTTGCAGCAAAGGCGTTCTCGCCACCGCTCACCACGTCGGTCACCACGACGGGCGACTTCTCTTGCTGGGCACGCCCCTGCTCCTGTATCATGAGCAGTTCGTCGGCCGTCGCCCCGTGTTCCTTGGCCGTTTCAAAAGCCTCGTTCATTGCCTGCTCACGTTGCTGGGTGATCTTCTGCTCGAGCCCACCGGCCGCCTGGTTCAGCAACTGCGCGATCTGCGGCCCTGCCGCTGATGCGGTCAAGAATTCGACGCCCTCGTCGCCGACGACAACGGCGCCTGCGACCTCTCGCTGTTCGATGGCTTCGACGGCGGCGTCACGGTCTGCCACCTCGGTGAGGTCGAACAGGTCAGGCTTTTGCGCTGCGATGCCCTGCTCGATCGCGGCACGCTGCTCTTCTGGCCCGGCAACAGCCATCGGAATATCATGCGGATCAGCCTGCGTCATAGGCCAGATGAAAGCCGTCGCGAACAGGGCGCTGACCAGGGTGACCAGGAGCCCCGGCACGATCGCTTTTGCCCAGCCTGACGATGCACTGCGGCCGCTCTGTTGCTCGCGTTCGCCTGCGTTCATGGTGTGTACCTCTCATAGGGTTCGTGTCTGTCTTACCCACTCATCATAAACTCAACGCCCGTTGAATTCAACACACGTTGAGATATTTTTTGCGGATACACTAATGGCATGGTTGACTCAGAACCCACCCCGCCCCCGAAGCGTGCAGGCGGAAGGCGCCCCGGTGACACCTCAACCCGCGAGCTCATTCTCGCCGCGGCCGTCGAGGTCTTCGCCGAAAAAGGGTACGAGGGCGCTTCACTTCGAGCCATCACGAGCAGGGCGGGAGTCGACGTCGCCCTCGTGAGCCACTTCTTTGGCGGCAAGCAGGGGCTCTTCGAAGAGGCCGTCATGAACAAGGCGAGCAGCAACATTCGCATGGTCATCGATGCTCCAGCGGGCAGCGACCCCGCGAAAGCGCTCCTCGAGCTCTACTTCTCAATGTGGGAGAACCCCGACACTGCCCTCACGATTCGCGCCCTCTTTCGTGTGGCGCTCGAGTCAGACGAAATGCTCACCCGGCTGCAAGGCATCATCTCGCAGAACCTGAGCGCCGGCCTCCAGGCATTCGCCGAGCACCAGGCCGAGGCCGGCAACACCGTAACAGTGCACGAGCCAGACCAGTTCGAGCTCAACACGCAGCTGCTCGCGGCCCACCTGCTCGGCGTGGGTCTCTCGCGCTACGTCTTGCAGGTGCCCCTCATCGCTGAGATTCCCCGTGAGCAGCTCATCGAGCGCCTCGCCCCCATCGTCGAAGGTTATCTCGGCTCGCCCTGAGCGGTCGGTTACAGCGCAAGGCCTTTGATTTCCCCAATGAGCGGCACCAGGGCGTCAACAAGCGCCCGTGCGGTCTCGCCCTTCGGTCCCTCGGCCTGACCCATGAGCGATCCTCCCGCTTCGAGCAGCCACAGGTGGTTGTGCTCTTTCTCAAAGCCCTGGCTCCACCCAACCGCGTTCACCGCGAGCAGATCGCAGCCTTTACGCGCAAGCTTCGCACGACCACGCTCGAGCAGTTCTTCATCACTCGCGACCGTCTCGGCCGCAAAGCCAACAAGCACGGGCTTCGCCAGGTTCGATGAGCCCCTGGCGTCGACGAGACCCCGCAGAATATCGGGGTTCTCGACGAGGTTCAGGTGCAGCGACTCGCCCTGATCCGCCTTGCGAAGCTTGCCATCGGCAACCTCGGCCACCCGGTAATCTGACACGGCCGCGGCCATAACGATCGCGTCGGCGCTCGCTGCCAGTAGGTGCACCGCGGCCTCAAGCTCGGCGGTCGAGCCCACGCGCGAAACCTCGATCGACGAAGCCAAGCCCTCAAGCAGCCGTTGCTCGATATTCGCCGCAATGAGCGTCACCGCAGCACCGCGCCGCGCCGCCTCAGCCGCGACCTCGATGCCCTGCCTGCCGCTCGACCGATTGCCGATATAGCGCACCGGATCGATCGGCTCGCGGGTACCGCCCGCGGTCACGAGCACCCGGCAGCCGGTGAGATCTTGCGCGACCGAGCCGAGCGCCATCGCCCGCTCAAAAATCTGCTCGGGTTCGGTCATGCGGCCGAGCCCGCTGTCAGCGCCAGTGAGTTCGCCCGCCTCAGGCCCCACGAAGTGCACGCCACGCTCACGCAGCGTGTGCACATTCGCCTGGGTCGATGCGTGCTGCCACATCTCGGTGTGCATCGCCGGGGCCACGAGCACGGGAGCCTTCGAGGCGATAAGTGTGGTGCCGAGCAGGTCATCGGCGATACCCGCCGCCATCTTTGCGAGCGTGTTCGCCGTGGCGGGCGCAACCACGATAAGGTCGGCCTCCTGCCCCAGCCGCACGTGCCGCACTTCGGGTACGTCTTCGTGCACGCTCGTCGTGACCGGGTTTCGGCTCAGCGCCTCCCACGTTGGCTTGCCGACGAACTCGAGCGCGTTCTCGGTCGGCACCACCGTGACCGTGTGCCCCGCCTTGACCATGAGCCGCACGAGATGCACCGTTTTGTAGGCCGCGATGCCGCCTGTGACTCCCACCACGATTTTCATACCCTCATCATCGCACCCGAAGCTGCCCGGCGGGTGCTCACCCATCGAGAAACGGTTACGATCGAGGGTATGTGCACCGTCATCGTTCAAGTTCCAGAGACTCCGTCAGGCCCGGTTCGGCTGCTCGCGGTTCGCGATGAAGACCCGGCCCGCGCCTGGGACGCTCCAGGCGAGTGGTGGCCAGAACTTCCAGGCCTCACCGGGGTGCGCGATCGCCGAGCGGGCGGAGCATGGCTCGCAACTCAAGATGACAAGCTCTCGGTCATTCTCAACCGTGCCGAGCCCGGGGCGAACCCGGGGTTTCCCACCCGCGCCTGGCCACGCTCACGCGGCGGGATCGTGCTCGATGCCGCGCAGGGATCTGAACCCGGCGCCAACCCCGAGACGGCTCCCTTCAACCTCGTCACAGTCGAAGGGTCCACCGTCACGGTCATCCGCTGGGACGGCTCAGCCCTCGCCCGCGAAACCCTCGACCCCGGCGTGCACATGCTCGCCCACGACGACGTCGACGACCCTGACACCGCCCGCATTGCCGCGTGGCTGCCCCGCTTTCGCGAGCTCACTCACGCCGCCCCCGAACGCTGGCGCGACGAGTGGATCTCCCTACTCGCCACCTCAGCCCAGCTCCCGATCGACGACGACCGGGCCATCATTCGCGACAACACCGCGCACGGCTTCCCGACCGCGTCGCTGCTCGTGTGCGTGGCAGAGATTACGGCGGATCCCGCTGGCCCCGCCGTCTCACTCGAAAGCGCTACGCTGGGTCGCCCCGCTCAGTGGGACAACCCCGAGTTCGTGAGCGCGCCCCTGGTGTGAGACCTACTGCGCTGCCTGCTCTGGCAGCCTGCCCACCACGATGGACCCCGCGATAAGGCTCGCCGCGAGCGGCAACCCGAAGAAGCCCAACAGCTTCACGAACCATTGCACCAGGGCAAACAGCAGCTGATTCTGAGGCGCGAACGAAAAGAGCACCTCGTTCATGAGCAAGAGCGCGATGACCCCGCCGACGAGCAGGCCAATCGCCCAGTTGCGCATCTTCTTCGCGAGCTCTCGGTTGGTCGTGATTTCACTGGACATTGCTCTCCCGGCCTCTCGTTATGCCGCGGGAACCCCCGCGCTTCCTGAGGCCACGAGCCCTGACAAGCCGTGTCACGACCGCGTGACGCTCTCTTTACAGGCTTGCACAGACCCGCGTCTGACGCAAGGAAAACGGGGCTGCGGTGGTGCTGGCGTGATCCGCCGAGTGGGTTCAGAGGTGTTTCTTCACGGCTCAACAACTCAGCGTACTTTTATCGAAAGCGCTTCTGGTTCGCACGGTGATCCTATTAGCATCCCCTAGAGCTTATTCTTCTACTTGCAAGTGCCCGTGTTGGGCTTTGCGTGCTGTCACGGCTGCGTCAGTGTATCCGGCTCGCCAGGTATATCCAGCAAGACCGGTTGTGCCTACCATCAGAAGCACAAGCCACCAGGGGAAGTGCGGGAGGTAAGGATCATCGTTGGCACGCCGCAGGTCTGATTCGGGCGTGGGACTGATTCGCTCAGCGGTGACGAGAATTCGATGTGAATTGACCCCGAGGGGCGTGCAAGTGATCAGCGTTACCATGTCTTTGTCTGCAACTGCCCGAAGCGAATCAGTTTGATCAGGTTCGACGACCTTTGTTTCGGTGACCTGATATGTAAGAACTTCTCCGAAGGTGCTCAGGGTAAATGTGTCTCCCACATCTACTTGGTCGAGGTCTGTGAACATTCGTGCCGAGGCAAGACCCCGGTGAGCTGTTATCACAGAATGTGTGCCAACGCCCCCGATTGGAAGGTGAGAACCTTCGAGATGACCGGCACCTTTCTTGAGCGTGTCATCATCTGTGCCGTGATAGACCGGAATATCGACATCTATGCCGGGGATGATGAGGCGCGACATCATTCCGTCATCTCTCGCAATGAGGAGCTTCTGATAGTCGAGACCTTCGGCTCCGGTCCCCGTACCGGTTGGCACGTTAGCGTTTTCTTCGAGAAGCACGCCTGCAACAAGCTGATCGTTGTATTCTTTCGCAAGCCGCAACTGTTCTTTTGCGTCTGGCTGCACGTCTTGCAGACTACTTCCATAATCTCGAATGAGTTGCGATTGGTTGTACTGCGACAGCCATGCTGAAGCGGTCGGATACAGCAAGAAGATCATTCCTGTAAGACCAGTGACGGCCATGATCCAGGTGAGCAGGGCTGGGCGCCAGGTACGTATTTTCTGTTCCTGATACCTGCGTTCCCGCCTCGTGGTAAATGTGGTTGTCATGTGTCTCTCAGCAATAGGTGAAGCGGCGGGAGGGCTGTGCCGTGTCCCGCCGCTTCACGTGGTATATCAGTGGCTGATTATGCCTGCGTCTGTGTGCGACGGCGTGCAGCAAACAGACCGATCGCGAGTGCAATCAGCGCGAGGCCACCACCGAGCACGAGGAGCTGGCCTGTACCACCGGTGAGTGGCAGTTCAGGCACCTCCTGCTGGGTGTTCTTGATTTCGGCATCGTACCCGGCACCTTCAACAATGGTGGTCTGGCCGATGTTCACCTTAACGGGGCGCGGGGTTTCGTCAAGCACGTAGCCCGCGGGAGCTGCGGTCTCGACGATGACGTAGCAGCGGTAGTCGTGCTCGTCGACCTTGTTTCCTTCTTCATCTTCGATGCCCTGCGAGACAAAGAGACCCTCAAAGTGGATGAGACCTGCTGCGTCTGACGTCCCGGTGTCGACGGGCTCACCGGTCACATCTGCGACGCACTCTTCTGCATAGGGATCCGCTGCTGCGTAAACAGCAAAGGTCGCGCCTGCGAGTGAGGTCTTGACGCCCTCTTTGCCGTCGGTGTATTTCAGACCCTTGATGTCGCCCCAGTTGCTGTAAACATCGGGGGTTACTTCTTCGGGGTCTGTCGGGGGATCAACAGGCTCTTCAGGCTCTTCCGGTTCTTCAGGCTCTTCAGGGTTTTCAGGGTCCGGGTCAACGTAGGTCTTCGTATCGGTGAAGGCATAGTTGGCGATGACACCGTCAGCAGGAACCTGCTTAATCTTGCCCGAGAACTCGACACGAACCTGGCTTGGTGCTGCTGCTTCAAGCTTCTTCATGCCAGCAACGGTGAACTGTACGATGAGCTGTTGCCCAACGGTAACGACTTTGTAGTCGGTGCCCTCAGCGAGAGCGGTGCCGCCGAGCGTAACGTTTGCTGCCTTGATATCTTCAAGGTTTGCGTCCATTGGGTCAACGATGCGGAAGTACTCCCAGTGGGTGCCTTTTGCAAGTGTCGGAACATCGGCTACGACCTCGAACTTGACGGTCGAGCCAACCTTCAGCTGTTCTTGCGGCAGGTTCTTCTTCGCGATTCCTGCTTTGAGGCCGTTCTTCGGGAACACGTTTACGTCGTAAAGCCAACCGTTTTCAAAGGGAAGCGGGATGGTGACGATGAACGGCAGTGCACGGTCAACAACAGTCGATGGTGCGTCAGTCTCACAGACGAGGTATGCCCCAAGTTCGAGGTTCGGCACAGTAACCTTGCCATTTTCACCGGTGACGACGGTATCTACCTCGGTGATGTCATATCCGTCAACAGAACAGTTGTTGTTTGGCGACAGTGCTTCGAGCGCGTTCCAATCTTCAGCATCTTTGACGTCGATACCCTCGACCTTATAAACGGTAAACTCAACACCCTCAATGCCAGGTGATGTGGGCACCGACTCGCCATCGGGCTTTCCATTCACCGCGCCAACGCCCTGGTGTTCGTGTTTATTGATGATGATGCTACCGGTCTTGCTGTCATCGATGTTGCCGTAGCTTGCCGGGGCAGCGAAGGCTGCTGACCCGGTGAACAGGCCGGCAAATCCGAGCGCGAGTGCACCCGTGGCCGCGATCACTCGGCCGCGCCGATTTCTGATCGTGTCAGTCATGGTTTTCCTTTCATTGCTTCTGCGGGGGGTCGCAGGAGATTGTGAGGTGTATGGGGTTGCCGCTAGATAGCGTTCAACGATGTGCGTCGTTGACGCATACGATGACTTGCAGCAACGAGTAATATCCCGAGGAGGCCGCCACCAATGAGCATGAACCAGAAAGTCCCGATGCCGCCCGTGAGTGGAATCGTCAGCGGGGGTTGTTGCTTGTTCGGGATGTTTCCAAGGTCGATTACGAGGTTGTCTTCATCGAGCGTAAATTCCAACGATTCGTCGAGCTTGATGTATCCGGCCGGAGCCTTTGTCTCGGTAAGGGTATAGTCACCCCAAGCGAGCTGCTTGATATTAAAGTGCCCCTCACGATGATCATTGTCGATCGCGTTCTCGCATTCTTCTGCTGTCGCGGTCACGCAGTCGAGAACGACCTGTTCGTAGCCATTCGGGCCTTCGAGTAACCATTCAGAACCGGCGAGCAGATCAACGTCTTCAGATGATGATGCGTGCTCGCCCGTCTTCTTCCACGAGACTTCTCCATTCATCGGGTCTGTTTGCTCCTCCAGGTTGTACAGAGTGCACTCAATGGCTACGCCGTCTCGTGCGGTGAAGGTAGCTCCAGGCGAACTCTGTGAAACTACATCTGTCACAGAGATTTGCACTCCGTCGTTCGCTTCCACACAAGCAAGGTTCTTACCATTCACCGGAACAATTGAATATCCGTCCTTTTGCGTTTCCCTTATCGTGATGTCTCCCGACGTTGCCGGATCAGTGAACTTCACCGGAAAGAGTGCTTTGCCGTTGTGTTTTGTCTCTTGCTCTTCAGCCCCTGCCGGGATCGTCAATGGGGCCGTAGGTGTAGCACTAAGCTCCCACCCCGCAGCGGGTTCAGAGATTGCGTCGAGTTGAGTCTGTGTCATCCCGACTGAATATCGTTGCGCATCGACAACACGCTTCGTAACTTCTACAGTTCCCTGACAGCTGTTCTTAGCAAATTTAGCCAGCTGCTGAGCCGCCTGGTCGTAGTTTGACGAAACGAACCAGTCTTCATTTTGCACGGGGCCTGAGATCAAAGGAACATTGAGATTATGAGAGCTTGGCTTTACATAATCGCCGACCATAAAGTTGACAATCCTAGTACCTTTACCTTTGAGGAGGTTGGCTGAAAAAATTGCCGCCTCAACATCTTTAAGCCGGGGGTTAGAAACGGACGTCCCTTCAAAACCGGGAGTTCCATAAGCTGTGGGGTCACCATCAGTTATCACGATAAGAGTGTCATACTGTTGCTCAGCAGTCGCTACAGCATGTAGACCCGCATCCCAGTTAGTACCACTTCCGAGAGTCCAGCTTTTATACAATTGTTTGAACTGATTCGCCTGACTGCTTGTGCGCACTGCCCTCAGTTCAGGATAATTTTGAGTCTTCTGGCTAGAACTGCTACCAGTTGACGGACTTTTCTGCGAGAAAGTGAATAACGCGAGATTACTCGGCGTTCCCACATATGCATCCACAGTCACATCCAAAGCGGCCTTGGCTTTCGGAAGTGCACTGCCAATGGATGACGACAAGTCCATAAGTATCGCTACGTCAGCCCCACACATTTGGTCTGCAACAGGATTGTCGCGAAGTACAGCCCATTGGCCGAATGACGGCCACCCAAAGTTTTGATCATAGTTTGACGATGACTGGTCTTTGTCTTCACGGCTGGCATAATCTGCCGTTCGAGTCGTTCGCATAAAATCGGTGTTCGTGGGGTCGTTGGAGCGGATGACTTGGCCGCCCGAAAGACTGGCGTCTACCTGGAATCCATACACATATTCGTTGCCGATTCTGTTCCCGTTAGTCCAGGCTTCAAACATTGACCATCCCTCGGGCGCGGACACCCCGACAACCCACGGCCTTTGATTGCTTGCCATTCCAGAAGCATCTGTGATTCCGGAACTCTTCAGAGGAACCTCAAATACACAATCACCTGCAGCGTTCGAAGTACACGTTGCCCAATCATAATTCGCCCACTGATCGACGGAGTTCCCGACCTTCTGCGGCGCTAAGCGTAGTTGCACACCTTCGACAGGGGTGCCAGCACCTTCTTGCCCGGGCGTCCTGTCTCCTGAGACGCGTACAATAATTTTTGTCGTTTGAGCTTCTGAACTGGCTACCCCAATCGCGCAGCGTGTGAGTTCGACATTCGACCATTCGTGCTTTGGCGCCACGAACTGGCCGCAACCGGTCACATTGCTGAGCTGCATGGCGGGAGAATTACCACTAGTCAAATCCCAAAACGCGATTCCGTTTACGTGAGCATTGCTGAAGTCAAAATTTTTACCGCCAGAATTACATTTGACAAAAACTGCTCCTGCCTCGTTCGGTGAGCCGTCATCCGGTGACGTGCGCGTCGACAGGGCTTGCCCCAAAGTCGTTCCGAGTAACACGCTCGAATTATTCGCTTTAAAGTGAATACCGTCGGCAACACGGAAAACAGGAAGAACGTTGCCCGACCCTTCAATGATCAAGGTCGCCCCATCGAGTTGACTATCGGTGCCTTTCTTACCGACCTCAATGATTGCGATGCCGTCTCCATTTATGTCGTACTGATCAACGTTAATGGTGCGCATGCCTTTGATGTCGCCGTTTGGAAGCACGCCTGTTGCTTCAGTCTCCGCGTTGCACATACTTGAACGCATACCTGCGAGTTCGCTCTGAAGAGTGTTCATGGCCGCGACGTCCTGTACGTACCCACGACCAGAAGTACTCGAAAAGGTGTTACCCGCTTTGCTTCCGCCCGGATAGTACTTGGTACTCGAACTCACATTATTGTTTGGGTTGCTCGCCCTCGACACATAGCCCCGCTCCGCGTATACCTCTGTGGCATCAGAGCTCCAACTCTTCCCCGCGGTCTGAATACTGGTTAAGTTGCCACTCCAGTCGATGCCAGTGAAGGTAGGTGCAGCCCCGGTAGCAGATTTCGCCTGAGCGTTTCGACCGAGGTAGTTGTTTGACTGGGTATTGATCGAAGGGTTGCTCGTACCTGTAGCGATGCCGACATATTGCTGGAGCTGCGTCGTTTCTGGGAGAGGCGTAGTGGTAGCTCTCAGCTCGAAGACCTGCTCTACAGGCTCTTCATTCTGAAGCTCAGGCAATGAATCATGCTCTGGCTCTTCCAGCGGTACCTTATCTGCATCAGCCTCTTCTGGTTTCGCAACTCCTTCTTCAACATCTGGTTCGTCTTCAGGCGACGCCATTGCCTCAGACTGACCTTCATCTACCGTTTCGGCCTCCAAGGACTCGGTTTCAACGTGAGCGCTCTCAGGTTCTACCGCGAAGGCAGTCGAATCAGCAAAGACTGGAACCAAGAGCAGAATTGTTAAAATACCCGCAACGAATCCGGCCCATCCCCGACCGAACCGCCCTTGCAGTCGAAGTCCAAGTGTTTGTTTCACGTTGTCTTCCCTCCACACATCGCTAGAACCTTGCATGTTTCCCTGTCGCATTTCACACCCTTGCCCTATGCCTAAAACCTTGCGCCGCAAATCTCGGGTGAACCGCAACCAGTGTTTGTAAGCCGCAATTGAAGCCTTCAATTACTAACAACGAGAGGCCACCAAAAACCTGTCACACGAGACAGCAGCAGGCATGCCGTAATCGCTTGCAGCACTCAAGCTGCTCGATTTACTGACTCCTCCGAGGCCAGGCACGCGTGTTCGCCCTTTGCATAGCGGTCACACAGCGAGCACCGTAACTTGTCTCGCAGCTGACGGCGAGCTCGGGATGCTCGCAGCGAAACAGCGTTGGATGTCGTGCCCCAGGCTTCTGCTAGCACTGCTGGTTTTATGCCATCGACATGCATTGCCATCAGGACTTCTTGGTAAGGGGCAGAGAGCTCATTGAATAGCGACCGCATTCTTTGGCTCTCCTCGACTTGCACAACATGTTCCTCAATGGAGGCATCCGCTGGCACATCATTGTCGAGTGCAACATGCTGCCACTTCATACGAGCAGAACGAAGAATATCTATGCGCAGGTTACGCATAGTGCCTACGACGTAGGGCGCAATAGCCTCCGGCTCTGGCCCTCTACCTCGAGCCCAAGCCCGAAAGAGTCGAAGCAAGGCCTCTGAAAGAAGGTCCTCTCCCTCCAGGCCAGTTCCACCAAGAAAGTACGCAGTCCTCAGCAGATCGTTCAGCAGATCGTTCGTGAAAAGCCGCATTCTTGGCTCCCCGAAATTGCCCAATATTTCATTCCCTAGTTCCAGTCCCGCGAGAATCGCGGTTTCCTGAACTCACCATAGGAGCGAAACAGACTATCGATTAGCTGAGGGGCGTTTTTTCACCCCGCCGCATCCCCCCCCCTGAAATACGAAAACTGATCACACGTTGCTACATGTCAGAGGGTCGGACCAGACGTGACGAAACCACGAAGTTACAGCAGTTCGCGCCGAAGCGCCACGGCAATCGCTTCTTCGCGTCCCGAGACGTTGAGCTTTCGATAGATTGACTTGATCTGACTGCGAACGGTACCCAGGGTGACGAAGCGCTCCTCAGCAATAGCCTGATTCGTGAGCCCATCGTAAATACCTCTCAGTACTGCACACTCGCTCTCGGTCAGCGGGTACCGTTGAGCCCGCATGAGCGGCAACCGCATACCGCGGGCGCGATCAATAACCTCAGCGAGGCGCCACGAGTACTTCTCAGACGCGTCAAGCAGACACTCAACGAGTTCAGTCGAGGCAAAGAGGAGCGCAAAAAACATGAGTTTGGGAGCCGTATGCTCTCTCCAGATCGCCTCAATCTCAAGGAGTGCCCGCTCCTCATTTTCCCTGTACAGCCACGCGACGGCGCGAAGTACGCTGGCGACATGAGTGAGTCGCACAAATGCATCTTTCGGGTAGTGCACCAGCACCTCGTGCACGCGTGTAGCATCACCGAATCCGAGTTCAAAAGTAGCCCGTGCGAGCAGCCCAAACTCATCTGAACGCCCAGCAGCGTGTTCGCGCCACCGTGTCGCTGCCACGAGGTTTCCCTGAGCGACGAACGCTACCATCGACGCCCAAAGCACGAAACCGCTCGGCTCCCCATCCTGCCACAGCTCAGCGCTACGTTGCAGAGTAGCTTCAATCACGTGCCTTTTAAGAGCCTCTGGCTCCGCGAGAGCCTGAACCAGAATGACGAGCGCATCAATCGCCGACCGCGACATCGTCGGTTCGTCGCGCGCAAGAAGCGGTGTCATGAACTCAATCGCCTCATAAAGCTTTCCATTCTCAAGATGAAGCAACGCCTCAGCCTGACTATGGTTACTCTCGATGCGTTCAAAAAGATTAGGCGTCATAGACCTCAGCCCAGCGAGATCCATTTCGGTGGTGAGACTCACACGCTCCATCATGTAGAGAAGATCGGTGGGCATGCTCCAGTCACTCATCCGTGCGGCAAGGGTGAGCGCGCGTGCATGGTGATCGGTTTGCAGAGCCGATCAGTACGCAAGATACAACGCCCCGATGGCACGCACTCGGTCACGGGAATCACCATTTTCGGACACAAATTCAGCTTCATTAACGAGCTCCTGTACGTGCACAATTGCCCTCAACACATGAGCCCTAAGGCCCGCTAACGCTGCCGCATAAGCGAGAAGCCCAGCGCGCTCAAGCTCCGTCTGCACAGTTAAACCCGTTTGAGAAGCAAGTGAACGCCAGGCTTCTTCAGCATCGGCTCGAAGCTGAACTGAAAAGCCCTGCCTGCGCAAACGCATTTCCGTGCGTATGAGTGTGAGCGCAGGCTCTCTGCGGGCAGAAATAGACGAGAGCTGCTCAAGCGCATTCGCTGTCTCAACATCAATATACACAAGAAACCAGCGGTATTCGCTGCGCACAAGATGTTCGGCAGTAGCTAGCTCATCCAGTTCAAGGAGGTATAGCAGGCGAGCAGCAATGCGCCCGGTTTCTGTAATGCGTTCGAGTCCTTGCCTGAGCCGCTGCCGAGTATCCGCCAGCAGTTCACTCGCTGTGAATGCATTCCACGCTGCGGGTTTCCAGGTAAGTTTTTTGCAACGCCCTTCATCGTCAGTGCCGCTCTCAAACAGCGGCACATGCTGAAGCCTCTCCCAGAAAATCAGCGAGATTTCGGGAGACTCGGTCAGCGTTTCGACGATATCGAAAGGGATCGTGCGCAGGGCCGATAAAGTATCGAAAAGTTTCGCAATCTGCGTGTGCGCCACGTCGAGCCGCTTCATGCGCGACCAGAGGTGAGCATGGAGTAACAATACGTCACCATCGTTTGCGGCTTTCCATACCCCTGTGTGAGCATGAGCGCGTAGCCCTCGAATACGCTGCCCGACGAGATACGGACAACCGAGCACTGATCCACTTCTCAGAGTGAGATCGAAGAGCATGCCTTCGTCGGTGAGCAGACGCTCGAGTCCTTCGAGTTCCTCTTCAGAAAACGCAAGGTCACCCTCCCTGAGCACAAGTGTTTCTTCGGTTAGCGCATCACGCGGCGGTTCGTCGAGTGTTGTCACGATCAGTCGCACCGCAGGCTGCGTTTGAAGGAACCGGGCAATCCCCTCCCAATCTTCGTCACTGGGCTGCTCAGCATCCCATGAGATAAGGCGGTCAGCGGTGACCGTATCGCGACATAGGCCCTCCAGCTCTTGCAGATTACGCACACGCGTTACAGATAGCGAAATATCGCATAACGCGAGATAGGCGAGACACTGAGCGATCCACACGCTCTTACCCCAGCCTGGAAGAGCCGCCAATACTGTCAGCGGAGGCAGGTTGCTCCAGGTATCTTCGAATCGTTCTCGATACACGAGCATCCCCTGTTCAGTTTTCTGCCGGTTCGGGTGCCACCAATGCATGACCGGCTCCCCCTTTCCTGAGCCCCACATTCGTTCTTGATTCACAAGCCACGCACACGCTTGTACCGCTACTGTAAACTAGAGCGTTCCTGAACACTCACTCTACCTAGCGCACATCCGCTCGCGTCGAAACTGCGTGGAACGGCGCCGGCATGGCCGCTGATGCCGAACCGTGAAAAGTTTGTGTGTCTGTTGATGCGGTCACCGTGAGGATGATCTGATCGGTAGGAAGTGCGGAGCCCTCGAACTCAAGTGATGCAACAATGGGCCTCTCTCCAGGATCGGAGCATCTGACTTGTTGTTCGATGTCGGTACAGTCCATCTCAGCTGAGGCATCAATAAATTGCAGGCCCTTCGGATAATCCAACACAAAGTCATCTTGCCGCCACTCATCATCAACGATGTCGAGTTGATATTCGACGTGAAGTCGTTCATCTTGCGAGAGCGTGACAATGATTGTTCCAGGTGAATCAACACTCCCCTCCACATGATTCGTCTGGCATGCGAGATAGCCTCCCGGAATCCCGAAGGCAAGACCTGCCGCGATGCTTGATGCGACAATACGGTGTGTTCGCGGTCTCGCCTCCTCGAGAGTGCTGTCAGGCCCGGTTTTTTCTTGCACCCTCGTGGAATCTTCCGGTGCCGCAGCCGCGACGGCTGGAGCAGCCTCAAACAAGTTCGCACCAATAGCGATAAGCCCACCAATACCGAGAGCTGAGCCAATCGTTCCAAACCTCTTCCACTGTTTGCGACAGCGTTGACACGTCTCGAAGTGGCGATGGCCTACACCCTCCCATTTCGTCTCTTCTGGCGTATCTGCAACACGGATTGGCAGCTCTCGAAGCGCTTCAAGACAGTGGTCGGGAGCATCCTCCGTTAAGATCTCGACAAGGAGTGCCCGCTTTAACGAGATCTTTGCACGGCGGTGCAGAGAGTACACGCCGTCAGCCGATCTTCCAAGATCGGCTGCGACATCCGCCGGTTTGCGGCCCGCCGCATGAATTTCTTTCAGCACATGCTGGTGGTCAGCAGGCAGGGTTTGCAATGCTCGACGCACCCAAGCAAATTCCCGATGAAGGTCGATGTCGTCGATTCTTGCATCGAAGTCTATGATCTCTATATCGGCATCGAAGTTCTCGGTTCTTGAACGCGGCGAGCGCAGTTCGTCAATACATCTGTTGCGCATTGACCGAATAAGATAACCTGCAGCACCATAAGATGGCCCCTTGCCACGGCCCCACAGATGAAGAAGGTTCTCAATCGCCTCACCCTGCAGATCTTCTGGGTCCATAATGCCGTTCGCCAGGTGAAATGCCATCGGCCGAGTCTCGGAAATAAGGAACTCAACGACCTTAGCCACCGCATCCTGGTCACCAGCCTGGGCTCGAGCGGTGAGTGTGTCAAGTTCAGTACGGCTGTCGAGCCCCTCGCAAGCCCTGACATTAGACTCAAGGTTGATCTCTGCACCGGTTATGACTTCTCGAGAACGTTCCAGCATGTTACTTATCCCCTTCGAACTGCATACGAACCCTTCTAAGGCAAAGTAAAGCCCGTATATACCAACGAGTGAGACAGATATTCCTGTCATAGTGGCGGGATCGCCGTCGCATCAGCAACCTATTCAGTGTTTGTGGGCGTTTACAAGCGAGAGGGTCAGTTTCGGCAACCTGCTTGACCTAACCGACCTCCTGCTCGATAACGCAACGATGCGTTAGGCGCGAGTCGTACGCCGCAAGGAACACGCCGCCCCGAGTTAGCGTTCTCGCTGCAGAATGCCTGAGTCGATACTTAACCTCTCGGGCTGCGATGAGCCCGAATGAAACGGTGAGTTGAGAAGCATGAGATCGTCCCACTCACCGGGTATCCACACGCATCCGTCGGATTATTCTGCCTCAGCACGATCGCCAAGGCCAGCTCACCGGGCTGTCATACGCACAGCTTGCGCCATTTCTTTGCCACTGGCCAGTTAGGATGACCTGCGTTTCTCGTATAGCAGGAGCAACCGACGCGGAGAATCCCTACTGCCTTCCAAAGCAGTAAGCGAGTACCGCAGCGGTTGGTTCGTTGATAATACGCAGCACGTTGAGGCCAGCAAAACCCGAGCCTGAGAGCCGGTCACCGCTCAAGATTCCTCGGGCGACGAGCAGCGTATCGAGCCAAGGGGCACATTTGGGGGTTGTTGTGCCCCTTGGCTCAGCGGTTTCGGGCAGATGGGGAAAGGCCCTAGCCGCTATTGCGAAGGAAGAACATCATTCTTGAAGAGCTCCCCTCATCAATATCAACGTAACGAACGAAGAAACCTGTCACGCCCCGTGTCACATTCCCGATCCATCCGGAATTCCAACGATCAGGTGTCTTCCCTGTGCTATGCAACACGCCATATGCGCCCCTTCCCAGCACCCCCGGCAGGTCTACCCGCGCAGTCGCGCGGCACAGCGCCTCAACCTTTTGTTCCTAGCGACGGTGTGTTTTACCACGCAGCTCAAGGCTCTCAGCAGCGGTGACGCCCGGCTGCTCGCCCAGGTCGATGAGGTCATGCCGCATCCATTTCTAACCTGTTCTGCCACGCACACAGAAATCATGGGTGACCTACGTGATCACCAGACCGGGGCTCGCGGACGCACGGCACGAGGAGTCTCCTCACGGAACTCTTTGGGCTAGGGCTGGCACAGTATTCATCTCCCTTTCCAGCGATCCGGCTGGCCAGATCAGTTGCCAAAACGCCTACTTCAGCCCACTAGACTTAGTTTTCAAGACTAGATGTTGAGGTCACTCTTGATTTTCTAAAGTGGGTTTCATCCATCAAATAATCCATGATTTCGGATGTTCATCTGCATCAATGAATCACTTCTTCAACGTCGATGTAAATGCCTGGCTACGGGTCTTGGAACACGAGCCAAAATCACTTGGCCTTTGCGTTGCCCATCGGTGTAGCGGTCCCGAATCTCGATTAAGAAACCCGCTTCCATGAGCTTTCGTTTAGCACTTCGCCACGCAGATTGGTCTAGACCAAGGTAGGCCTGTGCTTCCGTCCGTGTAACACGATGATTCTGGTCATGGGATAGCAGGTACAGGAGAATGTTCAAAGGGTTTCCTGTCAGTCGGGAGTCACGAACCCACCAATTCCGGTGGGTTCCAAATTCCTGCTCAAATGTGAGCCTCGGGCGAATGATTGGCATATCGGCATTCACAGCAATGCCCCCACAGGATTAGCCTCTTCCATTCCCAGGTACCCCTGCAACGGCCAGGAACACACCTATGAAGCAATAAAGCTTGACCGGTTTCCGTACGGCAGTTGGCCTCTGATTTTGAATGCTTCGTTCCAGTGCAGAAGTGGTGTCAAGTAGGGCAGCTATACCCTCGAACAACCTAACGACAGCAAGTACGGTTGCAGACGAAAGATTAAGCCAAACGTGAAGTAGCTCTAGGGCAATCACGGGAGAACATTTCCTTCTCGCAGGAAGCCAATCGCGATGTCAGGCATCTGCACCGTGGCATACGCCGCCACGAAAACAATGTCGACCGGAGTGAAAACACTGTCCCTCCTGCAAGTCTCTTCGCGCCTAGCAGAGCAAGCATTGTAACTTTCCTTGCAAACACAAATGAGGCAATACCGAGTACCACCCGAATGATAAAACCATACTGTTTCGCAATACTCGCCACCGCTTCATCAAGGGGCTGTGAGAGAATTGAAGCCTCGGATGTAGGTGCAACTGCGCGCGAGAATATGTCTATCGGATGAAACATAAATATCCTTTCTTGGATAGGACCACTGGAGTTGCTGCCCGGGGAGGGCTTTACTTCTTCAGCTGATCCCCTAACGAAGGAACAAGTAAGATTGCAGACTTCATCCAGTTGTAATCGTCATTAGTCAGCTTTTCCTGCCGTTTAACTTCCTAGAAACCCATTTATCGCGTGGTTCGATTCGGCGAGCCAAACATGCAACTGTGAGGCCTCTCGCAACAAGCATCCCCTCCAGCTCCTGTTGTGCGTCAAGATTTGAATTAGTCATATCCTTCCACCGACACGCGCGTTAGTAAATTTAACACTATAGTTAATATTCTCAACACATGTTCAATAAACGAGCTAATTAAAGTAGCATTTAGGCATGAGTAACGCATTAGAGACAGATCCGATGCCAAGTATTACCGGTGAGCGCATTGCTGCTTTGATGTGGCGTCACCGCTACACGGTTAAGGGCCTAGCTGACGCCATTGGCAAGGGGCGTTCCTCTGTCAGCGTGAAACTCAACGGTCATGCACGTTGGTACCTAGACGAGCTGGTGTCGGTTGCAGACGCCTTGAACACTACTGTTGGCTATCTTCTTGGCGAGACCAATGACGACGCGCGCCCGGACCATCTAGGCCGCAACCACACAAAAGCCCCCGCCTCTAACGAGACGGGGGCTGATGATCTGAGCCGCCTGCGAGAATCGAACTCGCGACCTTTTCATTACGAGTGAAACGCTCTACCGACTGAGCTAAGGCGGCCTGTGCACAAACTTCCGCGCACAAAAGAATACGTTAGCACGATTTGCTCGTGAGAAAGAAATCGGTACGCTTCACATATGAACTCCGTGTCGGCTCGCGTAGATAGCTGGGTTTGGGCCGTGCGGCTCGCAAAAACTCGAAGCCAGGCAACCGCTGCCTGCAAGGGCGGTCACGTGCGCGTCAACGATGCCCCGGCGAAGCCCGCGCAGCCCGTTCGAGTAGGTGACGTTGTGCGGGTCAGACTTCACAATTCAGAGCGCATCTACCGGGTCACGGGGCTCGCGACGAAACGCGGCAGCGCCACCGAGGCGGCGAAGTACTACGAAGATCTCACTCCCCCGCCACCGCCGAAGGTCGAGCGGCCACTCGCGGTGATCCGCGACCCCGGCACCGGCCGCCCCTCGAAGCGGGAGCGGCGCCAGCTCGACGAGCTGCGCGGGTGGGACTCACATACGCAGTAGCTGGCGTGGCCGTGGCGGGTGTCGGTGCGGCTGGTGCGGCGGTTTGGCTGGTGCGCGGTCTCGGGTTCGGCGCGGGGTTGGCGCGGGGTTGGCGCGGGGTTGGCGCGGGCTCGGTTGACTGGTGCGCGCTGATTTCTCGTCTACTTGACGAAAAGCAGGGTGTTTTCGCTTCAACACCCTGCTTTTCGTCAAGTGGATTGCGCGGGGGCGTGCGCCGTTAGCCTGCTTGCCAGAAAGCAGAGTTATCGAGCCCAAACACCCTGCTTTTCGTCAAGTAAACGCCCCGGCCAACGCGCCCGGCCAACACACCCGGTCAACACACTCAGCCAACGCACTCGCCCAGCCCCGGGCCAGCCACCCAACAGAAGAAGGCCGCGGCGCAAGCGCCGCCTCCTCACTCTCAAGCCGCAAGCGGCGGGAGGCAGTGCAGCTCAGCACGGCACAGCACGGCGCAGCGGGAGGCAGCACGGCAACGCCGCTGCACCGCGCCGCGGCAGCGTACCGCGCCACGCGCGCTAGTCGCAGTCGACCGGGCCCGAGGGCACCGTGCCGTTCACGAAGTAGTCGTCGACCGTGTCGTTGACGCAGCTGCTCGCGCCGTTGTAGGCCGTGTGGCCCTCGCCGTTGTAGGTGAGCAGGCGGGCGTTGTCGAGCTGGTCGGCGAGGCGCTTCGACCAGGCGTACGGCGTCGCGGGGTCGCCCGTGGTGCCGACCACCATGATCGGGTCAGAGCCCTCGGCGTTCATGGGGCCGCGGTCGTCGAAGCCCGGGAAGGGCCACTCTTCGCAGCTGATGTCGCCGTAGCCCGCATACTTGCCGAAGATGGGGGCTGCCTCGGCGATCTCGGCCGCCTGCTTGCGCATCTCTTCAACCGAGACGCCGCGCGGGTAGTCGAGGCAGTTGATCGCCGAGAAGGCGACGGTCGAGTTGTCGGTGTATTCGCCGTACTCACGGCTGTAGTAGAGGTCGGCGATGAGCTGAGCGGTGTCGGTCTCGCCGGCGCTCACCTCTTCGAAGAGCACCTGCAGGTACGGCCATGAGCTCTCGCTGTAGAGCACCGTGATCATCGCGGTCATGAAGGTGTCGACCGAGACCCAGCGGCCATCGGGCGCCTGCATGGGGTTGCGGTCGACCTCGTCGAGCATGGCGCCGATTTCGAGCATCGCGTCATCGACGGTGCCGGTGAAGAAGCAGTCATCGCCCGCGAGGCAGTGCTCGAGATAGGCGCGCATCGCCTGCTCGAAGCCCTGCTGCTGCATGAGCACGACCTCGTGCATGGTCACGTCTGGGGCGATCGCACCATCGAGCACGAGCTTGCCGGCGCGCTCAGGGAACATATCGGCATAGACCGTGCCAATAAAGGTGCCGTACGAGTAGCCGAGGTAGTTGAGCTTCTCGTCGCCGGCGAGGTGACGCAGCAGGTCGAGATCTTGGGCGGTTGAGTGGGTGTCGACGTGACCGAGCAGTGGGCCCGTGCCCTCGAGGCAGTCGTCGGCGAAATCGCGTGCCTCTTCGCGGGCTTCGTCGATCCACTCGTCACTGCCGGGTTCAAGCCCTGAGTCTTCGCGGGGGTCGCCAAAGAGCATCTCGTCGAGTTCTTCGTCGCTGTAGCAATAGACCGCACTCGAGTTGCCGACGCCGCGCGGGTCCCAGCCGACGATGTCGAACGACTCCTGCAGGCGCTTCGAGACGGCACCGTCGACGCCGTCACGCACGTACTGGCCGCCACCTGAGCCGGGGCCTCCCGGGTTCACGAAGAGCGTGCCGAGCTTCGTGCCGGTCGCGGGCTTCTTCACGAGCGCGAGGCTAATGGTTTCGCTCTCGGGGTCGTTCCAGTCGAGGGGTGCGCCGACGCGGGTGCACTCGAAGCCGTCGCCGCAGTCTTTCCACTCGGGCTCTTGCTCGGTGAAGCGGTCGAAGCCGTCAAGCGACTCGTCAACCTGAACTTCTGGTGGCTGCCAGCCGCTGGTCGAGGGCAGGGTGAGCCCCGAGCAGGCTGAGAGCAGCAGGGTGAGGGTTGCCGTCGTGGCGAGGGCTGCGGTGAGTCGTTTCACGCACGGTCCTTTCTGTGGTGAGGGGCCTCGAGAAGAAATGAGGCCATGAGCGACTCGAGTACCAGCGCAGCCGAGACGTTTCTGAGCAGCTGTTCGCGGGCCGCGGCCACGCGATCAAGCCTATAGAGTACTCCCTCGGCGCCGATGCTGGCGGCGAGGGCTTCGATTTGGGTACGAAACTCTTCGTTGATGAGGGGTTGCTGTGCGTCGAGGGCCACGAGGGCGGTGTCGCGCAGTACCGATCCGATATCGGTGAGAATGCGGTCGATGCCGTCGGTCACGCTGCGCTTAGCACGGCGCTTCTGGTCGTCTTCGAGCTCGCGGAACTGGGCGCGCAGTTTCATGGGAATCGCGGCACCGGGGGCCAGGCCGAGGTTGCGCAGCAGCTCTTCGCGCTCTTTCTCGTCACGGCTCTCGGTGAGCGCCTGGGCATCGGCCTCGGCGAGCTTCGCGAGACGACCCGCGGCCCGCATCGCGTCGCTCAGACTGCCGATCGCGAGCACGGTGCGCAGGGTGTCTTCGCGTCGCTCGCGCGCTTCGGCGTCGGTCGCGAGCTTCTTGGCCATGCCAATGTGGCTCTGCGCGAGACGCGCCGCCCTGGCCGCATCGTCAGGCGCGATGTTGTCGCGCTCTTCGAGCAGCCGGGCGACCGCCTCCTGCGTCGGGGTCACGAGTCGAAGCGAGCGTGCCCGCGAACTGATGGTGGGCAGCAGGTCGGCCTCGCTCGGCGCGCACAGCACCCACACCGTGGTCGCTGGCGGCTCTTCGAGCTCCTTGAGGATCGTGTTCGAGGTGCGCTCGGGCAGACGGTCGGCGTCTTCAGCGAGAATCACGCGAAACCGGCCGTTCGTCGGGGCGTAGTTCGAGCGTGAGGCGACGTGCCTCGCGTCGTCGATCTTAATGATCGAGCCCTCGGTCGTGAGCACCTCGAGGTCGGGGTGCGTGTGCGCCCTGACCTGCCGGTAGACCTCTTCACGCTCGTCGGGGGTGCGGGCAATGAGCGCCGCCGCAAAACGGTATGCAAGATTCGAGCGCCCCGAACCGGGAGGGCCCGTGATGAGCCACGCATGGGCAAGGTCACTCGCGCCCTCGGGCGAGGTGACGTGCTCAAGCGTTTCGATAGCGGCTTCTTGCCCTACCGCCTCGCTCCAAAATCGATCAACCGTGTGCATGCGTCAAGCCTAGCCGCAGCGTCTGACGTTACGCCCGTTAGGCGACGTCACCGCGCCAGCGCAGCGCCCAACCGGCGAGCACCGAAACGACCGCGTATGCCACGAGCACGAAGAACGCGGGAGCGACCTCGAGCACCGACGAAGGTGCGCCCGACATCGACGAGTCGAACACCCCCATGCCGCCAAGAATCGAGGCGCCAACGAAGCCGTCAGACGCGCTACCCGGCAAGAACTTCACGACGCTCGCCATCCACTCCCACATCATCGACGTGGCGCGAACGGTCGGCTCAATGAACTGCGTGAATACGAGCATGAGCACGATCGTCACCGCCTGATTGCGCACGAGCAGGCCGACGCCAAAGCCGATCACGGCCCAGAGCCCGATCGCGACGAGCGTGCGCAGCCCGAGCAAAGCAGTCGCGGTGGTGAGCCACCCGGCTGGCAGGAGGATCGCGGCCATCACGCCAGCACCGATGAGCCCCGCGGCGCCGAGCAGCGCACCGACCACGAGCAGCACGATGACCTTGCCCGTGAGCACGATACCGCGCTTCGGCTCAGCAATGAACGAGAGGCCGAGAATCTTGTGGCGCAGCTCACCCGTCGCCATGATGGCACCGAGCAGCAGCGGAATCACGTAGCAGAACCCCGAAACCGACGAGAGCACGAGCTTGCCCATCTGCTCGGGCGACATGCCGAGCCCTGCGCCTCCCGTGTCGAGGTTGTCGGCAAACGCGAACATGCCGGCAAACACGCCGCCCATGATGCCCGCGTAGATGAGCATGACGAGGGCGAGAATCCACCACAGTTTCGTCGCGGTAACCTTGCGCCATTCGGCCGAGAGGCTTCGAGTCAGGCGGTTCATGCGTCGCTCCCCTGTCCGGTAAGTTCCAAGAAGCTCGCTTCGAGCTCGGGTCGTGGTGTGCTGAGGTGGGTGAGGGCAACGCCCGCCGCAAACGCGACCTGGCCGGCCTGTCCCGCCTCCAGCCCCGTCACGACGAGCGCCTCGGTGCCCCTCATGCCGGCGACGTGAGCCCCGGCTGCTTCGAGAGCGGCGGCGAGAGCCTGGCGATCCGCCGCGTCGATGAGCGCGGTCGGCTGCGTTTGCTCGCCCTGAATGCCCGAGAGGGGGCCTGCGTATGCGAGCGATCCCTTGCGAATCACGACGACATCGTCGACCGTTTGCGCGACCTCGCTCAACAGGTGAGACGAGAGCAGCACGGTCTTGCCCTCAGAGGCGAGGTGGCGCAGGAACATGCGGATCCACCTGATGCCCTCAGGGTCGAGGCCGTTGATCGGCTCGTCGAGCACGATCACCTGCGGATCGCCGAGCAGCGCCGCGGCGAGCGCGAGTCGCTGGCGCATGCCGAGCGAGTACCCGCCGACCTTACGCCCGGCTGCGTCGCTGATGCCGGTGAGCGCGAGCATCTCGTCGATGCGCGAGACCGGTGCGCCGATCGCGCGGCGCTGAATGTCGAGGTGGGCGCGACCGGTGTGCGCCGGGTGAAACTCTGCCGAGATTGACGAGCCGATCAGGAGGGCCGGGTCGTCGATGTCCTGGTATCGCTTACCGCCGATCGTCGCGGTTCCGGCGTCGGGCTTCGCGAGGCCGAGCAGCATCGAGAGCGTGGTCGTCTTGCCTGAGCCGTTGGGGCCGAGAAAGCCGGTCACGCGGCCGGGCTCCGCGACAAACGAGAGGTCGTTCACGGCGAGCACGGGGCCGAAGCGCTTCGAGAGCCCCTTGATTTCTATTCTGTGCGGTTCTGTCATGATGTCCTCTTCGTTGGGTTACAGGCCGAGGCTTTTGGCGTAGATCACGGCGTGCACGCGGTCGCGCACGGCGAGTTTTTGAAACACGCGGCCAACGTGCGTTTTCACGGTCGATTCGGTCAAAAACATGCGTTGCGAGATCTCGGCATTATTGAGCCCCTCGGCGATGCACTGCAGCACCTCGAACTCGCGCTCGGTGAGCTGTGCGAGCTCGGCAACGGTCTCGGGCGAGGGCTTCACCGCCGATGTTTCACGTGGAGCATTGTCGCCCGACATGAGCACCCGCTCAACCATGCGCTTCGTCATGCTCGGCGCCATGACCGAGTCGCCCTGATGCACCCGGTGGATCGCGTCGACCAGCTCTGTTGGCCGAGCGTCTTTGAGCAAAAAGCCCGCGGCCCCCGCCTGCACCGCGAGCATCGCGTACTCGTCAAGGTCGAAGGTCGTGAGCACGAGCACCTTCACCCGGGGGTAGCGCTCGGTGATCTCGGTGGTGGTCTCGATGCCGTTTTTGCCGGGCATGCGCACGTCCATGAGAACGACGTCGACCGCGGCATCGTGCTCGGCAAGCCACGCGAGCGCCTCGTTGCCGTTCGCGGCCTCAGCGACAACCTCGATGTCGTCTTCGCTCGCGAGCACGAGAGAAAACCCCGTACGAATGAGGTCCTGGTCGTCTACCAGCATTACTCGCATCATGTCACTCCACTCATTGGCAGGGTCGCAATCACGATCCACCCGCCCTCTGGGTGGGCACCTGCGCGCACCTCACCACCGAACATTCGGGCCCGCTCGGCGAGACCGACCAAACCATTGCCACTCCCAAGATTGTCCATCGAGCGGGAGCCGCTCGCAACCCTTCCGTAGTCACGAACCGTGATCGTTGTGAGATTGGGAGCATACGTGATCACGACGTCAACCTTCGCGCCAATGCCCGCGTAGCGCAGCGTGTTCGTGAGCGCCTCTTGCACGATACGGTACACGGCGAGCCCGAAGCCCGAGTCGCTCGGCGGCTGGCCGGTCGTTTGCGTCTTGAGTTCGAGGCCCGCCTGGCGAAAGTTCTCGATGAGGTTGGGCAGATGGCCGACGCCCGGCTGCGGAGCAAAGTCGACCTGCGCCTCTGCGCTCTGGCCCTTGAGCACGCCGAGCAGGCGGCGCATCTCGCTCAGCGCGGTGCGGCCCGTCTCGGCAGAACGCTGCATGGCGTCGCTCGCCTTGGCCGGGGCGCGTTCGACGCTGCGCGAGGCCCCCTCTGACAGCGCGATCATGACCGAGAGGGAGTGCGCGACGATGTCGTGCATCTCGCGGGCAATGCGCTCACGCTCCTCGGCAACCGCGATGCGCGCAAGCTGGTCGCGGTCGCGCTCGAGCATGTCAGCGCGGTCAACGAGCGCTTCAACGTAGCGCCGTCGGTTACCGATGTTGATGCCGATGAGCACGATGATGAGCATGAACACGATGCTGCTGCCTGTGCTCGCCACCTCAAGGGCGACGCTGTCTTCGATAAATCGCCACAGGTAACTATTGACGGTGTTGAGCACCGCGCCCACCGCGAATGCGATCCACCCCAGCCGCACCGAACCGTACACCGGCACCGCGTAGAGCAGAAAGAACATCGCGGTCGAATCGGCCACGATCTGCGCCGAGTTGCCCGGCTGCAAGAAACAGATCGCGGCGACAACGACGAAGCCCACGAAGTGCATCTTGCGACGATTCACCAGGAAGTAGCTGATGACCGCCGTACTCAGAACGTGAAAGATCACGACGAGCGGCAGCGGAACCCGCATGCCGGTTCGCACGTCGACCGTCGCCCCGACAACGAGCATGAGGGCAGACCCCAGCAGGTAGCAAATCGTGATCGTCCAGTCGATCACGCCCGGGTGGGCGGCAAACCACCGACGCACCACGCCGGGAGGGCGCGGTGCGTCAGGTGGAGCAGTTCGCGTTACGTGTTGCATAGGCCTCTAGGGCAGAGTTTACTTCGCGTCGCGCTTCAGGAAGAGCAAACATGCTGGGATGAGCGCGATGAGGGCCCACACCACGATCGAGATTGCGGCCTCGCCCCAGGTCACGCCCGTGCCACCCATGTCTACCGGGACCTCGACGTTGCCCATCGAGAGCACGTTGCCAAGCATGAGCTGCAAGTGGTTCATGATCCAGTCGATCCACGCTTTCCCGGCCATCGAGGCAAAGCTCAGCGCGATCGGCGCGACGAAGGTGAGCCCCGCGACAACCGCGATACCACCGGCGGTGCTGCGCAGAATGCCCGCGACGCCAAAGGCGAAGAGCGTCATCGCGACGAGAAACAGTACCGAGCCAGCCCAGGCGGTGAGGTACTGCTCATTGCCGATGCCCTTGATCGCCTCTGGCGCGAGCATAATCGCGATGAGCTGCCCGACCCCAAGCGTCAAAACAGCCGCGATGAGCGAGATGAGGGTCACGACAAAGAGCTTCGCCGAGAACACCCGGCCGCGCCTCGGCGTTGCCGCGAGCGTCGAGAGAATCATGCCGCTCGAGTACTCGCTCGAAATCGCGAACACCCCAATCACGCCAAAGAGCAGCCCGAGGAACATGATCGGAGGCTGCATCGCCTGCAAGAGGTACGTGGCACCATTCTCGAGCGAGGTAATGTCAGATGAATACTGCACCATCACGATGGCGCCGAGCGTCGAGATGCCTACGCCCGCGAGAAACGTGAGCAGCAGCGTGATGCGCATGCTGCGCAGTGACATGAGCTTGATCCACTCACTGCGAATCACGCCGCCGAGCGTATTGCGCCCCGCCTGCGGCACGCGAATGGTCTGTTCAACTTGCTGCGTCATGATGCGGCTCCTGTCTGGTACTCGACGTGGTCACGGGTGAGTTCGATGTATGCGTCTTCGAGGCTCGTCTTGAGCGGGGTGAGTTCGTGCAGCACGAGACCGTGCTTCGCCGCGATCTCGCCGATCGCGGGGGCGTCAAGGCCCGTCACCGTCAGCGCGCCAGCCGCGGCCGACTGCACCGTCACCTCGGGCGACGACAGCAGTCTCGCGAGCTCTTCGGCCTGCGGCGTCACGATGCTCGTGCGCGTCGTGCCGTTGTTCAGGAACTCGTCGATGCTCGCGTTTGCGACGATGCGCCCCTTGCCAAACACCACCACGTGGTCGGCGACCTGGGCCATCTCGCTCATGAGGTGGCTCGAGAGCACGACCGTGCGGCCCTCAGAGGCGAGGTGACGCAGGAGGCTTCGCACCCACATGACGCCGTCGGGATCGAGACCGTTCACCGGCTCGTCAAGAATGAGAGTCTGCGGATCGCCGAGCAGCGCCGCCGCAATGCCGAGCCGCTGCCCCATGCCGAGTGAGAAGCCGCCAACGCGCTTCTTCGCAACCTCGCTGAGGCCCGTCAGCTCGAGTACCTCGGTCACGCGCTTGTTGCCGATGCCGTGCGTTGCGGCGAGCGCCTGCAGGTGGCTCGTGGCCGTGCGGCCCGGGTGCACACCCTTCGCGTCGAGCAGGGCTCCAGCGATGTGCAGCGGCGCATCGTGGTCACGAAGAGGCTTGCCGCTGATCGTCGCACTGCCTGAAGTTGGTGCGTCGAGCCCCATGATGAGCCTCATCGTGGTCGATTTTCCCGCTCCGTTCGGCCCGAGAATACCGGTCACTTCCCCGGGCTTTGCCGTGAAATTCACGTGATCGACGGCAAGCTTCGGCCCGTACGATTTCGTGAGGGCGTTCGTCTCAATCATGTCGCTTCCTCTCTGCTGAGCATGGTCGTTGTCTGAACGCTCCCTACGCTACGAGACCCCACACCCGCAGCGGATCAGCCGCGAGTACCCTCTTACCCCCGTTTTCGGCGCGAAAAACGGTACCAGGGTATGACGGCGGGGCCGGGGGCTGCGGATCAGGCCTCCGGCCCCGCCGATCCACCGCCCTGCGCACGCCTGCGCACCCCTGCGCACGCCTGCGCTCAACCATTGCCTGATTTTGAGGCCGAAACGCCCCCATTTGGACTGAAAACAGGAAAAAATCAGGCAATAGTTTGGCGCAGAAGGCCCGGTGGAAAGCCGGAGGTGGGTTGCGCGAGCCCGGAGCCTCAGGGGAGGTCGAGGTAGTCGGCAGCACCGACCGTCACGCGGGCCTGGCCCCCGCTCAGCTCGGCAGCCATCTCGCACAGCGCCGTGACAAGCTCGGGGGCGACCCCGAGGTGTAGCGTCACGTCGGCCCCGTACTCCGAGCCGAGCACCGTCAGCTCCTGACGCCTGGCCCACGCCTCGATCTGCGGGGCAGCGTCGTAGGCCGCGACCACCTGGGTTTCGTGCCGCAGCGCGCGGGTGAGGCGGGTGGCGCTCGCCGTCGCCTCGGCCACGGCGGCCCGGTAGGCGCGGGTGAGGCCACCGGCCCCCAGGAGGATTCCCCCGAAGTAGCGCGTCACGACCGCGACGACGTCGCTCAGCTCAGCCTGGTTGAGGGCCTCGAGCATGGGTGCGCCGGCGGTTCCGGCGGGTTCGCCGTCGTCGTTCGAGCGTTGCACGTCACTGCGCGCGCCGATCACGAAAGCGGTGCAGTGATGCCTCGCTTTGGGGTGCTCGTGTTGCACGCTCGCGATCTCGGCCCTGGCCTCTTGCTCGCTCTCGACCCGCACGAGCCGCGTGAGAAAGCGCGAACGCTGAATCTCGAGCTCAGTGTTCACGGGGCTCACGATGGTCTGGTATTCACCGCGCATGCGACCAGCCTACCGCCTGGACCTAGGCTCGCCAGGGCGAGATCGGCAGACGGCAGCCCGCTCAAAGCGCGGCCCGATACCATGTGTGGGTGCCCCACGCCCCTCTCACCCCGCTCGCCCCGCAGCCCGTAGCGCCCACCGCGCTCACGGCCGATGCTTGGCGTGCCCGCGAGGCAGCACACATTGAGCGAGCCAACCGCCTCACCGCCGGGCACCGCGCTCGCCGCCAGACGGGCGAGAAGCACCCCATCGAAGACTTCCTCTTCACTTACTACAACCTGAAGCCCGCGCAGCTCAGGCGTTGGCATCCGGGCGCGGGCGTCGTGCTCGAAGGCGTTCAGGGTGATGAGGCGCGGCGCGAGTGGCGCGACTACGTCGTTGCGCCTGAGCCCGCGGCGGATCATCGCGAGCCCACCCCAGCGGCACCCCATGCCCGCGCGGCAAGCCCGCGGTCCGAGGCGACCAGCCTCACCGTCGACGCTGCCGCGTTTCTTGCACGGCGCGGGGCGACCGTCGACTACGTCGACGACCTCATGCGGCGCACGATGGAGCGACCGCCCTCGTTCGGGTGCTTCGGCCTGCACGAGTGGGCGATGGTGTACCGGTTGAGCCCCGAAGAGATCCGCCATCGTGGTTTGCCGCTCAGGCTCGACCCCGCGGCGACCGACTTCGTCGTCGAGACGAACCCGATCGCGTGCACGCACTACGACGCTTACCGATTCTTCACTCCGCCAGCGGCTCCGCTCAATACGATCACGCCCACGCGCGAGACGCAGCCTGAGCTTGAGCAAGCCGGCTGCCTGCACGCGGGCATGGACGTGTACAAGTGGGCCATGAAGCTCGGCCCGCTCGTGCCGGGTGAGCTGCTGCTCGACGCGTTCGAGCTCGCCATGCAGATTCGCGTTGTCGACATGCAGGCCTCGCCCTACGATGTGTCGAGCTTCGGGCTGCCAGCGGTCGCGATCGAGACGCCAGAGGGCAAGAGCGAGTACGCGAGGCTGCAGCGCGGGTTCATGCAACGGGGCAATGCGCTGCGGGAGCGGGTGCTTGCGGCGATCCACCGGGCAAGGGTGTTTGCCGAGCACTGAAGGTGGCCAAGCCTAAGGGGGCCAGCTGCGGCTGCGCAGGCAACCACATAACGACTATGCGACACATTCCGGAGAGCGGGCGGTATTTCGCTACGCTAAGCCCATGAACAGCACACACCCCAAGCGCGACCTCCTCTGGAAGCTCTGGCCATGGATGAGCTGGGGCCTCGCCCTCTTCTTTACGTTTCATGGTTTCCTGTTCGAGGGCGGGTGGGAGACGCTCTTCTTGCTGATGTTCTCGCCGCTCATCGTGCCGGCGCTCGGGCTGCTCGAGATGCTGCCCCGCTTCATCCTGCGCAAGCGCGGGCACACGGTGATTCCGGTGGCGATGGCGTGTCTCGCCCCGCTGCACTGGGCGCTGTTGGTCGTTGCGGTGATGAGCGCGCGGGGTTCGACCGACTCGGCACCAACCAGGTCGGGCCTCAGTATTCTTTCGGGCAAACCGTTACTGCCCGGCATCGAGAACACGATCGGGGCGGGCGCCGCGCTGCTCACGGTTGCGACCGGCATCGCCCTGCTCGTGCTCGCAATTGTGCTCAAGCCGATGGTCGTCGCTGGGGCGCCAAAGCTTCGCACCGCTCCGGCGGTATCGGCGGCGCTCGCGGTGGCGCTTGTCATTGCCACGCCCCAAGCCGCGGTGTGGGCCACGAGTCTCAAGCGCGACGCCGCGGGTAACCGGTTTGGTCAGGTCATGCAGATGCCGATCGAAGAGCAGGTCAGCCTGCTCGAGGGCCGTTACCTCGAAGCGCAAGAGGAGCTGAGCGGGGCCAGAGCGCTCGCGGGCGATGTTCGCTGGAGCAACCCCCTGTGGCGGCTCGAAGGGCCACTATGGGGCGGCATTGAGTGGTACAGCATCGAGCTCATCTTCACGCTTCCGGGCGAGAGATCACTCGACATCGAAGCCTTCGCCCACGATCTCGCCGCGCTCGGGTATGAGCGCGCCGGAACGCGTCACCAGTGGAGCACTCCGAAGGGCAACACCCTCGAGGTCGAAGAACACACCAATGGCACCGAGCTGCGGCTCACAACCCGCGCCTGGTGGGGTGACCGCCACAAGGTGAACGAGGCAGCCCAGGCACAGGTCGACGAGATAGACGCGGCTTCGTACGCACCCGACGAGTTTCCCGGGTTCCGTTCGGTCTCGGCCTCGTGGCTCGTCAGAGACTGGGACGAGATCTTGTGGACCCGCTACCTGCCGTACAACGCTGCAGAGCTCGATGAAGATGGCGGCCTCGACGCCGCGGGATTGACGCGGGCCGAGGGCCTCGCGGCCGATGATCCTGAGGCCCAGCAGGAGCGTGCCGAAAACCTTCAGGGGTTCTTCACCGATCTCACCGAGAAGGTTGGCGTCGAGACCCTCGCGCCGCTAGAAAACGGGCGCGATGCGCTCGATTTCGACACCCCTGACTTCAGGAGCACGTACGCTGATGGCTCAACGACCTCTGACCACTACGGGTTCATGGTCGGTCACTGCTTCGTGCTACCTGCCGAGCCAGTCGACTGGAAGGTGCTTGCGGGTTCGCTCACTGCTGAGGAGTGGCACGAGGTACGATACGCCGAGGGCGCCCTCGCCGCAGTGCACCCGAACAAGAACATCGGGGTGGTCTACGAGTACGAGGGCGCCCTGTGTGTCGCCGCGCGAACGCCCTACTGGTGGGGCGAGCTGCACTAAGCGTTACTTGCCGGTGAGCGCATCACCGAGCACGCCGAGGTTGTACTCGAGGTACCGCAGGTAGGTGTTTGCCTCGGGTGCGTCATCGCCGCCAATCTCGTCAGAGTAGATGGGGCGGTCGAAGATGGGCACTCCGGTCTCGGCAGAGACCATCTCCATGGGGCGGCGGTCAACGTTCGATTCAACGATGAGGTTTGCCACTTTCACGCCCTTGAGCTGGTCGATGAGGGCCACGAGCTGCTGGCCCGAGCCATTCTCGTCAGTGTCGATCTCCCAGATGTAGTACTCGGTGATGTCGTACTGATCGGCGAGGTACTGGAAGGCCCGCTCGCTCGTGACGAGCACGCGCTCCTCCTTGGGAATCTCGGCAAAGGTCGCGTCGTACTCGGCCTCGATCGCGGTGATCTTCTCGAGGTACTCGTCGGCCTGCTTTTGGTATTCGTCGGTGTGGTCGGGGTCAGCCTCGATGAGCCCGTCACGAATCGTCTCGGCCATGACGAAGCCCACGTTCGGGTCGATGAAGGCGTGCGGGTTAACCTGCGAGTCGGCTTCGCCCTCGCCGAGGTGCATCGGTTCGACGTCTCGTGACACCTCGACCACGGTGCTCTTCTCGGGTGCCGCTGAGGCCTCCATGCGTGAGAACCAGCCGGTGTCGCCGCCCTCGAGGTTCAGCCCGTTGTAGAAGAGCACGTCGGCCTGCGAGACCGCCTTCAGATCGTCTGGCAGCGGTTCATACTCGTGCGGATCGGTGCCCGTGGGCACGAGGTTGTGTACCTCGACGTAGTCGCCTCCGATCGACTGCACCATGTCTTCAAGAATGGTGAATGAGGTGATGACCTTGAGCTTTTCGGCCGGTTCGTCACTCTGCTCGGCATTCGCACTGCAGCCCATGACAAAGAGCATGGGCACCGCGATGAGCGCCCCCAAGAGGCGTTTCATTGCGCCACTCCTTTTCGTTCGGTTGTTCGAATATTTCTGGTGATGATGCCCTGGCTCGGCGAGAAGAGCAGCGCGACCAGGAAGAAGAGGGTGGCCACGAGCGCGATGACGGGGCCCGAGGGGAGGTTCAGCTCAAAGCTGACGATGATCCCGACGAACGAGCTCACGGCGCCGAGGCTCGCGGCGATCACGAGCATCGCGGGCAGCCGTTTGACGAGCAGCAGGGCAGTGGCGGCCGGGGTCACGAGCAACGAGATGACGAGCACGACGCCCACGGTCTGCATCGAGGTGACGGTCACGAGGGTGAGCATGACGAGCACGAGATACTGCAGGCGCTTCGTCTTGAAGCCGTACACCTCGGCACTCGCTGGGTCGAAGCTCGAGACGACGAGCTCTTTGTAGAGCAGCAGCACGGTGACGAGCACGATCGTGCCAACGGCGATCGAGACGATCATGTCTTCGGTGCGCACGGCGAGCACGTTGCCAAAGAGAATCGAGTTGAGGTCGATCGCGCTCTTGGCGTGGGCGATGAGCACGATACCGAGCGCAAACATTGACGAGAGCATAATGCCCATGGCCGCGTCTTGCTTCACGCGGGTGCGGTTTTGAATGAAGCCTACGCCGAGCGCCGCGCAGAGGCCCGCGACCATCGCACCCCAGAAGAAGTTGATGCCTAAGAGGTACGAGACCGCGACGCCGGGCACGACCGCGTGCGAAATCGCGTCACCCATGAGGGCGAGGCCACGCAGCATGACGAGGCTCCCGATGACACCGCTAATGACGCCGGTGATGATCGAGACGACGAGGGCTTTTTGCAAGAACTCGTAGGCAAAGATATCGATGAGAAACTGCATTATGCGGCCGCGCCTCCCGCCGGCGCGTGGCCTGCGCCGAGATGTGGAATGCCAAAGACTCGCTCGAGGTTGCCCGCGGTGAACGTGTTCTCGGCGGGGCCAATGGCCTGAATGCCCCGGTTGACGAGCGCGACCCAGTCGCAGTAGTCGAGCACAGTCATGAGATCGTGGTGCACCAAGACGACGGTTACGCCGCGGGCCTTGAGGCTCTTCAGCACACTCACGATGTTGCGCTCGCTTGCGGCGTCGACACCCTGAAACGGCTCGTCCATGATGAGTAGCTCTGGCTCTTGCACGAGCGCCCTCGCGAGCAGCACACGCTGGCGCTGGCCGCCCGAGAGCTGGCCGATGGGGCGACCGGCGAGATCGCCCAGTTCGACGAGCTCGAGCGCCTCGCGCGCCTGCTGCTTGTGCGCTTTTCGCGGGCGCTTCACCCAGCCGAGGCCTGGGTAGGTTCCCATGAGCACGACGTCGAGCACCGTGACGGGAAAGGTGGGGTCGAGCGTGAGCGACTGTGGCATGTAGGCCACCTTTGAGCGCACCGCGTCGAGGGGGCTCCCGAGAAATTCGACGTGCCCCGACGACTCTGGCAAGAGGCCAAGCGAGGCTTTGAGCAACGTTGATTTACCGGCGCCGTTGGGCCCGACAACGCCCAACACGACGCCCCGTGGCACGTCGAATGAGACGCCGTCGAGCACGGTGTCGTGGCGGTAGGCCGCGGTGAGATCACGAACGCGAACCGCGGGCTGCAAGGTATTTTGAGTCATGGCGAAACTTAAAGTTAGGTGCACCGAACTTTTCGGATTAGCTCCCACTGTAAATGCACTTCGCCACATCGTCAAATTGCCCTGCGACTCCCGACAAACAACCCGATATTATGGCGATATCAGCTGTCCCAAAGGAGTGCCGTGAATCGTGCCACCGTGACCGTGGGTGCCTCGCCGCTCACGGGTTTTGTTCTGGCGCTTGCTTCGGCAGGCAGCTTCGCCTTCTCGGGCATCTTCGCGAGCGCGCTCATCAGCGCCGGCTGGTCACCCGGCGCGGCAGTCATCGCGCGCATTACGCTCGCGGCACTCATTCTGCTTGCCCCGACTCTCATCATGATGCGTGGCAAGTGGCGCCTCGTCGTCGCAGCATGGAAGCAGGTGCTCCTCTTCGGCATCCTCGCGGTCGCGGGCTGCCAGCTCGCCTTTTTTCTCGCGGTTGAGCACATCGCCCCGAGCCTCGCACTACTCATCGAGTTCATGGGCCCCGTGCTGCTCATGCTCTTCTTCTGGGCCCGCACCCGCGTCGCCCCACACCAGCTCACGTTGCTCGGCGCCGTCATCGCGATCGCTGGTCTCGTCACCATCTCGGGCCTCGCCGTGGGCAGCAGCCTGCACCCACTCGGCATTTTCTTCGCGCTCATCGCGGCCGTCGGCAACGCGACCTACTTCGCAACGGGGGCTACGACCGAGCACGGCATCCCTCCCCTGCCCTTCGTTGGCATCGGGCTCGGTGTCGCGAGCCTGTTTCTCATAGCCGCGAGCGCCGTGGGCGTACTGCCCTTCACCACGTCAACCGCGCCAGTCACTCTCGCCGGCGCCGAGGTGCCGCTCTGGGTTCCCATCGCAGGCATGGCACTCATCTCGACGGTCATCTCGTACGTGCTCGGCGTCGCGGCTTCCCGCAGGCTCGGCGCAACGGTCGCGAGCTTCACCGGTTACTCTGAGCCACTCTTCGCCATCGCGTGGAGCATCATGCTACTCGGCATCGCTCCAACGACTACCGAGTGGATCGGCGCCGCCCTCATCATCGGTGGTGTCGCCGCGGTGAAGGCGGGCGAGGTCGTGCGCGCGCGAAGCCTGCCGTAGCGTCGAACCGCGCAAACGCCACGCGTGGGCTGGCATTCTGAACCCTCCCGCCCGGTTTTAACAGCTTGCTCTGCAAAAATACGACGGGTATGCGAGGAGCACGATGAATCACACGGCACGAGAAACACAGGGCGTACGCTTGGCCCCGAGCAGCAGTGCACGCTCAGGGCAGGTTGCGCTCAGGGCACTCTATGTGGTGCTGTGCCTCGCATGCCTCGCGGCGGTTTTTGCCCTGCAACACTTCGCCATTCACACGGCCCGAGGGCAGAGCTTCGACCAGAACGTCATGACCGCGCTCAGCGAGCAGACGGGCACCGTCGCCTCGTATTTGAGGAGCATGCTCGACACCACCGTGCCGGTCGCGGTCGGTGTGCTCGTCATCGTTGCCCTCATCGCGCTCTTCCAGCGCAAGATGCGCACGCTCACCCAGGTGATCGTGGTCTTCGCGGGAGCAAACCTCACGGCTCAGCTCCTCAAGCACGTGCTCATCGACCGGCCAACCCTCGTCGAGCACCTCGGGGTCTACGGCAACTCATTCCCCTCTGGCCACGTCACGATCGCGGCGGCGGCGGCCGGAGTGCTCTTCTTCTCTACCTCGCACCGAAACGTTGCGGGCACACTCACCGCACTCGCCGGCATCTGGGCCGCGCTCATCGGCATCGCCACGGTCGTGAGCGCGTGGCATCGCCCGAGCGATGTGCTCGGCGGCTTTCTCATCGTCGCCGCATGGGTCTTCGCCGCGCAGGCGCTGTGGGGGCCGGCCAAGTCGGCCTGATCCGCACCGCTATGCTTCGGGAACGCCCTGCTCTGCGATGCGGGTGTGGTGGTGAATCACCTCGGCGACCACGAAATTAAACCACTTCTCGGCGAAGACAGGGTCGAGATGCGCGTCGGCCGCGAGCTCCTTCAGACGCGCCGTCTGCCGCGCCTCACGAGCAAGGTCGGCGGGCGGCATCTGGTGCTTGGCCTTCAGCTCGCCGACCTGCTGCGTGCACCGAAACCGCTCCGCGAGCATATACATGAGCGAGGCGTCAATGTTATCGATGCTTGAGCGCAACCGCTCAAGCTCTGCCTGCGGATCGATTTCGGGCATCAGTACTCCTTATCGAGGCCGGCTGCGTGACCGCTCTAGCCGAGCAGATCGTGCAGCTCAACCACCTGTTCACGCTCGGGGCCAACGCCCACTGCCGAGATGCGGGCGCCGCTCATCGCCTCGAGCGCACGAATGTACGCCTGGGCGTTCTCGGGCAGATCGGCGAATTCGCGGCAGTCAGAAATGTCTTCATCCCAGCCATCGAACTCTTCGTAGATCGGCTTCGCGTGGTGAAAGTCGGTCTGGTTGACGGGCATCTCATCGTGGCGCACGCCGTTCACGTCGTAGGCGACGCACACGGGAATCTTCTTGAGGCCAGAGAGCACGTCAAGCTTCGTGAGCACGAAGTCGGTCACACCGTTGATGCGGGCCGAGTAGCGCGCGATCGGGGCGTCGTACCAACCGCAACGACGTGGGCGGCCGGTCGTGGTGCCGAACTCGAAGCCCTGGTTGCGCAGGTAATCACCCGATTCGTCGAAGAGCTCGGTCGGGAACGGGCCCGAACCCACACGCGTCGCGTAAGCCTTGACGACCGAGATGATGCGAGTGATCGCGTGCGGGGGCAAACCCGAACCCGTCGAGGCGCCGCCAGCGGTCGCGTTTGACGAGGTAACGAACGGGTAGGTGCCGTGGTCGATGTCGAGCATCGTTGCCTGGCCAGCCTCAAAGAGAATCGTCTTGTCTTCTTCGAGCGCGTTGTGCAGCAGCAGACCGGTGTCGCAGACCATGGGCTCGAGCAGTTCGCGGTACGAGAGCAGCTCTTCAACAACCTCGTCGGCCTCGATGGCGCGACGGTTGTACATTTTCACGAGCATCTGGTTCTTCTGCGTGAGCGCCGCCTCGACCTTCTGGCGCAGGATGCCCTCGTCAAAGATGTCCTGAATGCGAATGCCCACGCGGTTGATCTTGTCGGCGTAAGCAGGCCCAATGCCGCGACCGGTCGTGCCGATCTGACGCTTGCCAAGGAAGCGTTCGGTGACCTTATCGAGCGTACGGTGGTACTGGGTGATGACGTGCGCGTTGGCGCTCACCTTGAGGCGCGAAACGTCGACGCCGCGGCTGCTGAGCGCATCGAGTTCGCCCTTCAGCACCTCAATATCGACGACAACGCCGTTGGCGATCACGGGAACAACGCCGGGCGTCAGAATGCCCGAGGGCAGCAGGTGCAGTGCATACTTCTCGTCGCCCACGACGACGGTGTGCCCTGCGTTGTTGCCGCCGTTGAACTTCACGACGTAATCGACGCGGCTGCCGAGCAGGTCGGTTGCCCGGCCCTTGCCTTCGTCGCCCCACTGGGCACCGGTAATGAGAACTGCGGGCATTTCAGCCCCTTCCTTCAATGTGGGCGACCGCTTCAGGGTCAGCCCCGGTTAAAAATTCGGTGAGGCGTTCGACCTCGGTGGTCTCGCCAATGTGTGCGGCGGATCGGCGCAGTGCGTACAGCGCGCGCAGCACACCGCGGTTCGGCTCGTGGCTCCAGGGAACGGGCCCGTGGCCCTTCCACCCCGCGCGACGCAGCGCATCGAGGCCGCGGTGATAGCCCACGCGAGCAAACGCGTAGCTCTCGACCTCGCGGCCCTCGGCGTCAGCCTGGTCGGCGAGCAGCGCCCACGCGAGTGGTGACTCTGGGTGTGCTCGAACCACGCTCTCGAGAGTTTCTTCGTTCTCGAGAGCCCGTACTACGTCTACCTCGGCAGGGAGCCTCGTGGGCTCTGGGCCGAGCAAATTCTCGCCGATCACGGGCATCAGTCTACCCGAGTACCGCGCGGCCACTCAAAAAGTTACGGCACATTGCGCGGCACCCGGGCGTTGCCTGGCGGCTCAGGCGGCGTGCTACCTGAAGTTTACGAACTGAAGCGCAACGTCAATGTCGGCTTCTTTGAGCAGTGCGATGGTCGCTTGGAGGTCGTCGCGACTCTTCGAGCTCACCCGCAACTCGTCGCCCTGAATCTGGCTCTTGACGCCCTTCGGCCCCTCGTCGCGAATGAGCTTATTGAGCTTCTTCGCCGATGCCTGGTCGATGCCCTCTTTAAGCTTCGACTCGATGCGGTACTCCTTGCCGCTCGCGAAAGGTTCGCCCGAGTCGAGGGTTTTCAGCGACATGCCACGGCGAATGAACTTCGACTGCAGCACGTCGAGGGCTGCGAGTGCGCGCTCTTCAGAGTTCGCCTTGATGAGAATCGTCTCGCCCGAGAGCGTGACCTCGGCGCCGACGCCCTTGAAGTCGTAGCGCTGCTCGATCTCCTTGCGCGCCTGGTTGGTCGCGTTCTCGACCTCCATGTGGTCGATCTTGCTTACTACGTCAAACGATGAATCTGCCATGCCATAACCATACGACAGATCGCAGCCCCGCACAGAGCGGGTTGTCTCTCTAGCTGAGCTGCAGCGTCGTGATGCAGGTCGGGTCGTCATCATCGGTTTCCACCACGACCTTCCCCGCGCCCTTCTCGCTCACCATCGAGACCTCGTAGCTCGAGCCCCTCTGCAGCCACAGACCGAGAAACCCGTTGTCGAATGTCGTCAGCGTCGTCTGCTCGACGACCTTGCCTGTCTCGCGGTCGGTCACCGTTACATCGACGTCGAGGTTGCCGAACTCACCGAGGCACGTCGTGAGTGAGTGGTAAAAGCACTCGTGCGTCTGGGTCGCAAAGGGCGCGATGGAGACGTAGAACGCGTCGTCGGGCATGGGCAGCACCACGACCTCTTCTCCGGGTTCGCCCGCGGCGACCGTCAGCTGCAGTTCGGCTGGCGTGATCGAAGCGAAGAGGTTCTCTGGGCGGTCTGCAACGGTCATTGCGTCGAGCCGTGTGATCGCCTCGCGCGCGTCAAGCCCCTCAAGCCCGAACGTCTCGAGCTCAGCCACAGCCTGCGGGCTCGGCCCTTCGCCTGCCTCGCCGCCTGCCGCGCAACCACTCAAGGCGAGCGCGAGGGCGGCGACAACCGCTGCGGTACGCAGCCTGATCGGCCTCACGCTCGTCACTGTCATGCCGACTACTCTACCGTGACTGACTTTGCCAAGTTGCGAGGCTGGTCAACGTCAAGCCCCTTCGCCGCGGCGATCTCGAGGGCTAGCCACTGCAGCGGCACAATTTTCGTGAGAGATTCGGCGAGATCGGCGCCCGAAGCGACGAGCTGCGGTTCTGCTGCCGAATCGCCACCGGTTGCACCGGCAAGGCCAGCGGTCTCGGCGACCCGCGCCACATCGACCTCCTGCACCGCGATGACCGCGTCGCAGGCGTCGGCAGCGAGCGCGTCACCGTGACCCGCGATCGCGATCACGCGGGCACCTCGCGCACGCACCTCTTGCACGTTCGAGAGCACCTTGGCGTGCATGAGTGGCGCGGCATCCTTCGAGGGAACAATGACCACGACGACCTGCCCTTCTTCGATGAGCGCGATGGGACCGTGCTTGAGCTCGCCCGCCGCGAAGCCCTCGGCGTGAATGTACGCGAGTTCCTTGACTTTCAGCGCCGCCTCGAGTGCAGCCGGGTAGCCGACGTTGCGGCCAAGAAAAATGATCGACGTCGTGTCGCGCAGCTCATGAGCAACCGAGCGAACCGACTCGTGGGTCTCGACCGCGAGCTTCACGAGCTCTGGCAGCGTGGCCAGCGTCGCAACCACGAGCGGGTGCGATTCGCCGCGCACTCTTGCGAGGTGCAGGCCGATCAGCGCGAGCGCCGTCACCTGCGCCGTGTAGGCCTTCGTCGATGCGACTGCCACCTCAGGCCCGGCATGGGTGTAGACCGTGGCATCTGAGTCTCGTGGAATGGACGCGCTCTGCGTGTTACACACCGAGATCGTTCGCGCGCCGAGCGCGACCGCGTGCTTGACCGCCATGAGCGTGTCCATTGTTTCGCCCGACTGGCTCACCGAAATGACAAGCGTCTCGGGAGTAATGATCTGCTCTGAGTAGCGAAACTCGTGGCTCAGCTGCACCTCGACGGGCACCCTCGCCCAGCTCTCGATGAGGTACTTGGCAACGTGCCCCGCGTATGAGGCGGTGCCACAGGCGATGACGATGATGCGCGTCACCGACCGCAGCACGTCGTCGCCGAGCTCGGTCAGCTCGGGAACCTCAACGTAGGCAGCACCGTCAGCACCTTCGTGCACGCGCCCCACGAGCGTCTGCTCGACCGCCTGGGGCTGCTCGCTGATCTCTTTGGCCATGAACGACGGCCACCCGCCGCGTGTTGCCGTCGAAGCGTCCCACGACATCTCAAAGCGCTCGGGCTCGACCGCGGCACCCGCGTAATCGGTCACCCGAATGCCAGCGTCGGTCACCACGACGATACGGTCATCATCAATCACCGCGGCACGGGTCGTCTCGCTCACAAACGCGGCGACGTCTGAGCCCAGAAAGAACTCATCCTCACCAAAGCCCACGACGAGCGGTGAGTGATGCTTTGCGGCAACGATCGTTCCCGGCTCGCCCCGGTGAATCGCGAGCAGCGTGTACGTGCCGCGAAGCCTCGGCACGACGAGCCGAAAGGCGCTCTCAAGCGAGCCAGTCTCAACGACGGCCCTGCCGACGAGCTGAGCAACCACCTCGGTGTCGGTCTCGCTCAGGAGGCGCACCCCGGCCGTCACGAGTTCTTCGCGCAGCTCGGCATAGTTCTCGACGATACCGTTGTGAATGAGCGCGACCCTGCCGCTCTCATCGAGGTGGGGGTGCGCGTTTTGATCAGTGGGCCCGCCGTGGGTCGCCCACCGGGTGTGCCCAATACCGGCGCTCGAAGCGGGCAGTGGGTGAGATTCAAGCGCTTCCTTGAGCACGCGCAGCTTGCCCGCACGTTTCTCAAGCGCGATTGGTTCGCCGGGATCCTCGGGCACAACGGCGATACCAGCCGAGTCGTAGCCGCGGTACTCCAGTCGTTCGAGACCGGGCAGCAGCCGTTCAACCGTGTTTTTCGAACCTACGTATCCTACGATTCCACACATGAAAAAAGCGTATTGCGTGAATCCGCTTCTCGGCCGAAAATTCGGGGCCAGGGGCAAAAGTTCACAGTAAATGCGAAGTTTTCTTGGCCCCCGGCCCCAGTTCGTGCGGTGATGAGGCCCCGACGGGCCCAAGCGCTACTTGAACTCTTGCTCTTCTTCAGGCTGCTTTCTCGCCCAGTTCGCGGGCTTGTCGCTGCCGTCCCAGACCTGAATCACGCCCCACGCGACGGCCGTAATGGGCACCGAAAGCACCGCGCCGAGCACGCCGCCGAGCAGCGTACCAATGGTCAACGCGACCAAGATCACGAGCGGGTGAAGCTTCAGCGTGCGGCCCATGAGCACCGGCTGCAAGAAGTTGCCCTCGAGCTGGTTCACACCAATCACAATGGCGACGACAATGAGCGCGTCAACGAGGCCATTCGACACGAGCGCGACGAGCGCTGCGAGAATGCCGGCGAGCGTCGCACCAACGAGCGGAATGAACGAGAGAAAGAAGACGAGCACGCCAAGCGGCAGCGCCAAAGGAACCCCCACGATGGCGAGGCCAATACCGATACCGACCGCGTCAACCGCGGCAACGGTCGCCGTGCCGCGCACGTACGAACCGAGCGTGCTCACGGCCTTATCGCCCACGCGGTGCGCGCGCTCACGCTGTGAGCCGCGGAATGGGCGGATCAGGAACAGCCAAATCTGTGGGCCGTCTTTCAGGAAGAAGAAGAGAATGACGACCATGAGTACGAGACTCGTGATGAATGAAGTTACGGCGCCGACGCCAGCGAGTGCTCCCGAACCAAACGAGGCGCTCGTCACAAAATCCATGACCGTGTCTTGAAAGTCTTTGATCTGCTGATCGGTCGGGGCAAACGGCAGGTCTTGCACCCAGGCCATGACCTGTTCCCAGCCCTCGGTCGCTTGATCGACGAGCTGGTCTGACTCTTCTTTCACGGCCCACACCATGAGCCAGCCGACCATACCAAACACGAACACGACGACAGCCAGCACGATCAGGGTCGCGAGCAGGCTCGGCACACCCTTGCTACGCATCCAGCGCATGACCGGGGCGAAAGCACTCGCAAAGATGAGTGCGAGCAGCACAGGAATGACGACCATCGTGAGCGCGTGCAGCCCAAAGATGAGGCCAAAGAGCAAGGTTACGATCACGATGGTTTGCACCGCACGGGTCGCGAACACACCGAAGCTGTCAGCCCATAACGCTCCCACGCTCGGTTTCTTATCGGTCACCTCTTGAGCCTCATTCGCGACATCTTTCACGGCCTGCTGCACCGCTGCGCGTTCGTGCCTCCGGCGCGACGCGCCCTTGCTCAACCACATTCTGTGCTCCTCCCCTGCCCGAAAACCTTCGCCAGCATTTTGCCCATTATTGCGCATGTGCGTGCGCGTTGGCAGGGCACTAAAACAATGGTTACCGTTTCTTCACTCGCGCTCTTTTCTCAGAATGCGCACACAACAGTTAGACTTTCCTACGTTTGTTTCGCGAAACCGGACTCAAACGAGCAACGTGGCCCACCCTGAGCCCCGTAAGACAGTATTTCTGGAGTAACTCACGTGTCTGCACCGACAGAACCAGCATCAGAGCAGCAGCTACAACGCGGCCTGCATAATCGCCATCTACAACTCATCGCGATCGGCGGAGCCATTGGAACGGGGCTGTTCCTCGGCTCGGGCAAGGTCATCAGCCTAACCGGCCCGTCGATCCTCTTTATCTACGCCGTCATCGGCTGCATGATGTTCTTCATCATGCGGGCGCTCGGCGAGATCCTGCTCTCGAACCTCAACTACAAGACCTTCGGCGACATTGCCAAAGACCTCATCGGCCCCGGCGCCGGCTTCGTCGTGTCATGGACCTACTGGCTCACCTGGGTCGTCATCTGCGTCGCCGACATCGTCGCGATCACCGGCTACGTCACGTACATTAACGCGTCGATTCCCACGTGGATCCCCGCCCTCGTCGCAGCCTTCGCCCTTCTCCTGCTCAATTTGCAGCCGGTCAAGTTCTTCGGCGAGTTCGAGTTCTGGTTCTCACTCATCAAGATCATCGCGATTCTCGCGCTCATCGTCACCGGTATCGTGCTGCTCGTCACGGGCTTCCACAACCCCGACACCGGCACCGCAGCCTCGCTCGCGAACCTCTGGTCAGACGGCGGGCTCTTCCCGTTCGGCGCCTCGGGCTTCCTGCTCGGGTTCCAGCTCGGCATCTTCTCATTCATTGGCGTCGAGCTCATCGGTACCGCTGCGGCCGAGACCGCCGATCCGCATAAAAACCTGCCGAAGGCGATCAACTCGATCGTGCTGCGCGTACTCATCTTCTACATCGGCGCGCTCACCGTCATCATGGCGATCACGCCGTGGCGAGAACTCGACCCCGAGGCGAGCCCATTCGTCACGACCTTCGCCTACGCGGGCTTCGGCGTCGCGGCGATGGCCATCAACATCGTCGTGCTCACCTCGGCGGCCTCGAGTGCGAACTCAGGCTTCTACTCGGGCACCCGCATGATGTTCGCCCTCGCAAAAGACGGCCACTCGCCCAAGCGCTTCGGCATCGTCGACGAGCGTGGCGTGCCCCGCCAGGCCGTCTTCTTCTCGGCAGTGTTCCTCTTTACTGCGATCCCGCTGCTGCTCGCAGGCGATACGGTCATGGAGGCCTTCACCTTTGTCACCTCGGTCGCCTCGGCCTTCATCATCTTCATCTGGAGCATGATCGTCGTGAGCTACATTCGTTACTCGCGCATGCACCCCGAGCGCCACGAGGCCTCAAAGTTCAAGATGCCGCTGCACAAGATCATGCCGTGGGTCATTCTCGCGTTCTTCGCGTTCATTGCGTTCACGCTCCTGCTCGCCGAAGACACCCGCATGCCGCTGCTCTGCACCCCCGTCTGGTTCGTCATCATCATCGCGATGTGGCAGCTGCGCAAGCGCAAGCTCACCCGCGAGGGCAGGCCACTCACGCAGGCCGTGACGTTGCCCGGCTTCGGAGAGGACGAAGAGGGCAAGCACTAAACGCTCCTGCGCGCACACTGAAGCGCGCCGCACGGTGCGGGGCCCCGGCGACTGGTTCGCTGGGGCCCCGCTGCTGTGTGGCGGCGTCGCGGCGCGTTCCCTGCCGATGCGCCTGCGGCGCCCCACCTGTTGGCGATGTCTGCGGTGCGCTCCCTGTCACGAGCTGCTAGCGGATGCTGAACTGCACGCCCACTCGCGCTTCTCTGCCAGGGTCAAGCCAGAACCGGGTCACGCCGCATCGGCACGTGTGCAATCCCGTCTTCGAGAAACGTTTCGCCGTCGCGCACGAACCCGTAGCGGCCGTACCAGCTTTCGAGTGGTTCTTGGGCGTCGAGCACGATGGGCAGCTTGGGATCCTCGCCAGCCGGTTCTGTGGTCGCCGCTCCGGTGCTCGCCGGTTCTGTGCTCGCCGGTTCTGTGCTCGCCGCTTCGATGGCGAACTCAAGCATGCGGCCTGCAACGCCCAGGCCCCGCACACTCGGGTGTGCTGCGACTCGGCCGATCCGCAGGGCTTCAGGGTCGCGCAGAATGCGCAGCGTCGCGACAACCGTTCCACCCTCGGTCACCCACACCTGCTTGCTCTCGGGCTCGAGGTCTCGCCCGTCGAGCTCTGGGTAAGCGCAAGCCTGCTCAACAACAAAGATGTCGGTGCGCAGCCGCAGTACCTCGTAGAGTGTTTCGGAACTCATGCTGCTCAGGTGGCCGATGTGCGTCTCGTAAGTCATATCTCTGTTGTAGCAGTGTGCGGAGGTGTGAGCGAGTAACCGCTTCTACAGAAGTACAGTGTCTCGCTGTTTTCTTGGTTTCTGAGCCGTTTCGCGCTCGTTTCGCACTCGTTTCGCGCTCGCTCCTCCCCTCGCACTCGTCGAGTGGTCAAAAAGTGTCGATTTTTCTCGAATTTTCGACACTTTTTGACCACTCGAGGTGGAAAGTGACCACACTGTGCGCGCCAGCCCCGTGTTGAGCGCGCTCCAGAAATGAAGTTCAGATGTGGAACCTATGGGGCGAGTACGATCGCAGTTCGGTCACGTCACAGAGGAAGTGCGGCTGAGCCTCGGCTAAGGGCCCGGGATAGCGACCCTAATGATCGCACGCACACACACTTGCACGTACAGCTACGAGTACACCTGCGGAGATTTGAACCCGACCTTCGTTGTGGGGTGTTTGATGCCTGTACTTCCTACTGTTTATCTCAGTTTTGGGCAAAAAAGAAAGCCCCTGATTTCTCAGAGGCTTTCTTCGTTACGCGGAGGATGAGGGATTTGAACCCTCGAGGGCGTGAACCCAACACGCGTTCCAGGCGTGCGCCATAGGCCGCTAGGCGAATCCTCCTGAACCGATGCGAACACCGGCACTTGAGCAATAGTACCCGATCGGCAAGCGCCCTGTCTGGGCCGAGCGTCAAGGGCCGCGCGTAGGCACCGACTCGGGCGCCAAAGCCGGCCGCGAAGCCATCGAAGCTACCCTCGAGCCCGCCAAACGAGCACGGAAGCGGCAATTCGGGTACCATAGGGAAGTCGCAGTACGCGCAACCAAAGCCTGTGAGTTTCGTCGACAACTTGCTTTATAACGGTACGGTAACGCATACTAGGGAAGGTTCAATTTACTTGGACTTTTCTTGTTGGCAACCGAAGGAACAACTTTTGAAGCAACAGACTGGTAAGACATTCATTGTCTCCCTCGTCTCACTACTGACGGTTTCTCTCGGCGCTACACCAGCTCTCGCTTCTCCCATGGAGCCAGCCACGAGTACCGAGGTACTCGCATCTATCGGCCAGCAGCTCAACACTGAAGCGTCACTCACGCAGTCACACGACCTCGACACCATGCTTGAAGTTGTCGACATTGATTCTGCACCAAGCCACGGCTACAACGTCGAGGCGACGATCGCCGCGGCAGAAGCCGAGGTCGGCACAAGCCGCCCCACCGGCTGGAGCCAGCCTGGCGAGTGCATCATCTCAGCAAAGCGCTGGGTGCACGCAGGCGGCGGACAGTGGACCGGCAGCGGTACACCCGTTTCAAACTACGTTGGCGCAGCTCGCCTCACGCTCGACATGGTCGAGCCCGGCGACATCATCCAGTACGAAAACCTGCAGGCCCCCAACGCATGGGTCATGGGCGTTCACACCGTTCTCGTTACCGAGGTCAACGATGACGGCACCTTCACGATCATCGAGTCGAACAACCCCTACGGTTCAGGTCTCGTGACGAAGAAGGAGAACTGGACTCCGATTCCTCCGGCAGGCTTCCAAGCTGTGCCCTGGCGCTTCTAAGCCGCGCACCTTTCTCACCGCAGGCACCAGCGCCTGAACCGTACCGGAGCTGGGTACCTTCGCGCGCTACGTTACGCGTTTTCGCACAACGCCCGGTATACCTCGAGCATCTCTTCGGTTCGGCTTGACTGGCGCATCCCCTCGGTGAGCAGCTCGGGCACGCGCATCTCACCCGGAGCGCCAGAGGCGATCTCTGTCGCGGCGGTCGCGAGAACCGCGGCGAGCTCTTGCGCCGATCCGCTGGGTTCGATCCACGCCGGCGCAACGTCGACCGCAGACGCAATGTTGGCGTCACAGTACAACGTCGGGGTACCGAGCAGCGCGGCCTCATAGGGGGTCATTCCCTGCGTTTCAAAGCCCCGTGAGGTTTGCACGAGTACGTCGGCTCGAAAGATCTCGGCGAGCGTTTGCTCGTGTGAGAGGGCACCCGTAAAGGTCACGAGATCGCCCAGCGAGTGCTCGCGCACAAAGCGCACCGCTTGTTCGTACTGCAGGCCTGCACCAACGACCACGAGGTGCGCGCTACCTCCCGCCGCAATAAACAGCCTGAAGGCCTCGAGCATCTCGAAGAGACGCTTCTCGGGGCTCATTCGCCCGCACCACAGCATGCGCACGCCGGGGCCTCGCGAGAAGCTCTCAGCCTTGATCTCGTCAACAAGATCGTCGTGTACGCCGGTCGCGATGACCGCGAAGGGGCCGGGAACACCCGCTCGTTCAAGGTCGCCCGCGAAGTGTCGCGAAGGCGCAACCACTGCATTCGAGTCAGCAGCGAGTTGCGCGAGGTAGGCCCAGCCCCCGCGGGGCTTCGGGCGGCGGCGAGCAGCCACGGTTTGACGACCCGGCCAGCGCGGCCTGCCAAGCACGCAGCGCCGCACCGCTCGCAACGCCCAGAATACCGCGGGCGCAAAGGGCGTGACGGCCCGCGTTCCGGCGTCAAGATTATTGTGCATCGTGTTGACCGCGGGCACGTTCAACCGTCTCGCAAGTTGGTAACCGATAAGAGCACCCCAAAAGTCGCCCTGCACATGCACGAGCGTGACGGGAGGCAAGGCTTCGAGACGCCTGAGCACCCGTCGCACCGAGGCCTGCCCCGGCCAGCTTGCGCCGTAGCTTTTATCGCTCGTGATGGGCATTGCCGGGAGCTCAATAACGCCTGGCGTCGTAGTTTTCGCTTCGCCCGGGTTGAGGAGCCTTGGCGCGACAATCGTGACGCGGTGCCCCGCACGCTCGAGAAAAGTCTGTTGCACTCGAATCGACACCTGAGCGCCCCCGATGGTGTCGGGGTGCTGGTCGGTGACGATCAGAATGTGCACGGGCGTTACTCGCCCCGGTACATGCGTTCGAAGGTGTCGAGAGTTGTCGAGATGTCGTGAGCCTTAACCATCTCGAGTGACGAGCGCTGCATCGCCTCGAATTCGGGCTGGTCGAGACGCAGAATCTCGGTGATGCGCGCTGCGAGCTGCCGGTCATCGCCCGGGGTGAAGAGGTAGCCGTTCTTGCCCACCTCGACGAGGTGAGGCAGCGCCATCGCGTCGGCCGCGATGATGGGGAGCCCCGATGCCATGGCCTCGAGCGTCGCGATCGACTGCAGCTCGGCAATTGAGGCGATGGTAAAGATCGATGCGTTCGTGAGCGTGAGCCGTAGCTCATCGTCGGGCAGCAGGCCGTGCCAGACAACCCGATCAGCGACGCCGAGTTCGTTCGCGAGCGCCGTGAGAGGCTCTCGTTGATCGCCGCCGCCAACGATATCGAAGTGCACGTTGAGGTCTTCGGGAATGTGCGTGAGCGAGCGCAGAATCGTGTCGATCTGCTTCTCCTGGTTGAGCCGCCCGACGAAGACGATGCGCTGCGAGCCACGAGGCTCAAAGTTTGCGCGGTACTTCGCCTGGTCAATGCCACAGCTCACGGGAACCACACCGCGGCGCGAGGTATTGCGCTCAAGAAAATCGGCGGCCTTGCGGGTTGGCGTCGTGACTTCTTGGGCGAGTGAGAGCACCCGCCCCTCGTCCCACCACGCCCATTTGAGCAGCGGAACGCTGAAAAACTTAGGAGTCTTCGGGTCGAGAATGTTCTCGGGCATGATGTGGTTTGTCGCGAGCAGGCGAATGCCGCGAGCGTGTGCCTCGCGAGCGAGCCCCCTGCCGATGAGCAGGTGCGACTGAATGTGCACCGCGTCGGGCTGCACCGCGTCAATCACGCGCTTGGCCTCACGCTTTGCACGCCACGGAAACACGAAGCGAACCCACTCGTGCCCCCAGAGCTTCTGGCTCTTGATACGGTGCACGGGAAGTTCGACTCCCTCGATCGTTTCGTAGTGCACGCCGGGCCGCACGCCCTTCGGAGCCGGGGCCATGAGGTGCACCTCGACGCCGCGCTCGTTCAAGCCTGCCGCGAGTCGCTCGGTAAAGCGCGCAGCGCCGTTGACGTCGGGGGTCAGCGTGTCACAACCGATAAGCACCCGCAGCGGGCGGTCGGTGGGTAAAGCGGCCAAAAATTTCTCCTGCACTAGGCTACTGAATCGTTTTCAGTGTAGTTCGGTCGCACTGCTTTCACGTCGAAAAGTGCACCGACCAGCCATTCTTGGTACCTAGGTACTAGCGATATTCGGGCTGCCTCATACTCGCGGATGACGGCATGGCCGAAAGCGAGACCAAAGCCTCACTCTTCAACGCTTCGTTGCCCGCACAACGGTGAACGAGCGGTCTCTCGCTACCTGCTGTGTTGGGCCTATTTCACGTTCAATAACGGCGCGATGCCCTAAGTGTGAATTATAGACGACCAGTATGGTTGCCCCCTCAGCCAGCGCCCTCGCGGCTCCCCTGATAAGGGTTCTGGCGATCTCCTCCGAAACCACCTGGCCGGCGTGAAACGGTGGGTTCACGACCATGAGCTCTGCCCAGCCGTCGCCGACCGCCTCGGCCCCGTCTGCGCGCGTGACCGTCACTCTGTCGCTGACCCCGGCCCACCTGGCGGTCGCTTTCGTCGCGTTGACCGCGGCCCACGACTGATCGGTCGCGTGCACCTGCGCAGTCGGCCTGGCGAGGGCGGCAGCGACCGCGAGCGAGCCGTTACCGCAGCCGAGGTCGACGATGCGTGTGACATCTGGCGCGATCTCTGGGAGGTGTCGCAGCAGCAACCGGCTCCCGTGGTCGAGTGTCGGCCCACCGAACGTTGCCCCGTATGCATGCAGTGCAAACGGTAGGTCGGCATCGACCCCCGTCACTGGAAACGGCGGATCGGCCGGGTCATCGACCGGCCCCGTCGCGATGAGCAGTCGCGATTTTCGTTCGGCGCGTTCGGCCCGCACCGTGGTGAAGAATCGTGAGAGAACCTCGTTTTGCGCGAGGGTCATGTGTTTCACTCGCCCCCCGGCGATGAGGGTGACCTCTGGGTCGGCGTTCGTCGCGACCCAGTAGGCGATTTCAGCGAGTTCGTCGAGTGACTTGGGGAGTTGCAGGAGCACGGTCTTCGCGCCTTTGACCAGGTCACGGCCGAGCTCCTCATGCGTGAAGGGGAGCTCGCCCTCGAGTCCAAGCCTTGCCGCATTGCGCATGAGCGCACGCTCGTTGAGCAGGGTGTCCTGAAACACTCGCACCCCGCTAAGACCGTGCCCGCCCTGCTCTTTGGGCAGCACGAGGCTGAGGGTTATGGCACCGTGGCGTTCGCCGATAACAACGGTGTCACCGGGTTTCTCGCCAGAAAAGTTGTCACGCAGTTCAACTGCCCGCTGGACGAGCAGTTGGTCGGTTGCGTCATACGCGATGAGATCGTGGGCCTCAAGGTCAGGCTCACGCCGCAGCGCTTCGTAGTCAATCGTCACGGCTACGATCACCCGCGGTCGGGTCGCCAGACAACGACCTCGGCGCGACGCTGGGTTCGGGTGCCGCGCCTGAGCGTGACGACCTCACCCTCTGAACCGGCAGCAAACACACGCCGTTCTGGGTGTTTGAGCATCTCGCGAGCGAGGGCCTGTTCGAGCTCGCGAACCCGTTCTTCGAGGCCGCGAACCTTATCGTTGAGCTGCAGCACTCGGCGAATACCCTCGAGGCTGAGTCCCTCGGCTGAGTAGCTCGCGACTTGCCGCAGTCGCTCAATATCGTGCAGGCTGTAGCGCCTTGTTCCGCCGCTTGTGCGACCGGGAACAACGAGGCCAATACGGTCATACTGGCGCAGTGTCTGGGGGTGCATTTCAGCGAGCTCTGCAGCAGCACCGACGGCAAACACGGGGCTGTATTTATCGACCACGAGTTTCTTACGCTGTGCCATGGTGCACCTCCCTTACGTGTGTGGTGTCGGTGGCCCTGACAAGAGGGCCACCGACAGTGGTTACTTCATTCGCGAAACAAGGTCTGCGCGCGGATCTTCTTCGGGTTCAACCGTATGCCAGGCGTCAAGCGCCTTGCGCTGCTCACTCGTGAGATGAGCCGGAACGGCCACCTGCACCTCTGCGAGCAGGTCACCGGTGACCTTCGATGTTTTCACACCGCGACCTTTGACGCGCAGCACGCGCCCGCTCGGGGTTCCCGGCTGCACTCGCAGCTTAACCGAACCACCGCCAAGCGTTGGCACCTCGATCGTGGCGCCGAGCACGGCCTCGGTGAAGGTAATGGGAACGGTGAGCCTCAGGTTGTTGTCTTCACGCCGGTACACCGGGTGCTTGCGCACCGTGACCGTGAGAATGATGTCGCCTGCTGGCCCGCCGTCGGGGCTTGGTTCTCCCTTGCCCCGCACCTTGATCTTCTGCCCGTCTTTAACACCGGCGGGAATACGCACCCGCGTGCTCTCTCCCGTCGAGGTGCGCAGCGTCAGGGTCGAGCCTTCAACCGCGGTTTCCAGATCGAGCACGGTTGAAGTCGCGATGTCTCGCCCGCGCTGTGGGGCGCGAGCGCCCCCGCCACCGAACATGCCACCAAAAATATCTTCGAAGCCACCCGGGGCACCCTGGTAAGAGAAGTGCCCGCCACCGCCCCCGAAGGGACCGCCAAACATGTCTTCAAAGCCCTGGCCACCCGAGGTGAATCGTGCACCACCGGCGCCCATCGCACGAATCTGGTCGTACTCTTCGCGCTGTTCGGCATCGCTCAGCACATCGTAGGCTTCGCTGATTTCTTTGAACCGGGCCTCTGCTTTTGCATCGTCAGGGTTCGAGTCGGGGTGGTATTTCCTGGCAAGCTTGCGAAAGGCCTTCTTGAGTTCGGCATCACTCACATCTTTTGAGACACCGAGCATCTTATAGAAGTCTTTTTCAAGCCAATCTTGACTAGCCATCGGCACTCACCGCCACTGCAACCTTCGCGGGGCGAAGTTCGACCAAGCCGATGCGATACCCCCGTTCCACAACATCGAGAACCGTCTCTGACTCTGCGCCGGGAACCGGCACCTGCGCGATAGCTTCGTGATGCTGCGGATCAAAGGCTTCGCCCTTCTCACCGAACGATTCGAGCCCTTGCTTTTCGAGCGTGGTACGAATCTTTTGCGCGATGGTGAGGAACGCGGTGCCCTCGACAAGATCGCCGTGGGCCTCTGCGCGATCGAGGTCATCGAGCACGGTGAGCAGTGATTCGATGACCTTAGCCTTCGCCCGCTGCTCTTCAAGCTCACGATTGTCTTCCGTGCGCTTACGGTAGTTCGCGTATTCGGCGGTAAGCCTACGAAGGTCTTCAAGGTAGGGGTTTTCTTCCTCGGTCGCTTCGTCAGCTGCCGCACCCTCGCCCTTAGCCTCTGCGCTCTGCTCAGCGCCAAGAATGTCTTCGACGGTCAGGTCGCCCTCTTCAGCCGAGTGCGGCTCAGGGCCGGGAGCGCTTGCTCCCGACCCTGGCTGCTGCTCTTCAGCTGAGGGGTTCTCGCCGTTCTCCGGCGTGAGATCCTCGTGCTGTGTCATGGCTACTTCTGCTCCTCGTCATCTTCGACAACCTCTGCGTCGATAACGTCTTCTTCGTCTGTCTGGCCCTCAGCATCAGCCGCTGGGGCCTCCTGCTGTGCGGCCTCGTAGATGGCCTGGCCGAGCTTGCCCTGGCTCTCGTTGAGCTTGTCAAAGGCGGTCTGAACCGCAGCCTCGTCTTCGCCAGCGAGCGCCTGCTTCAGCTCGTCAAGGTCACCCTGAACCTCGGTCTTCACATCTTCAGGAAGCTTGTCGCCGTTCTCTGAGATGAGCTTTTCTACCGAGTAGGCAAGGTTCTCGGCCGCGTTACGCTTCTCGAGCGTCTCGGCGCGCTGCTTGTCTTCCTCAGCGTGCTCCTCGGCCTCGCGCACCATGCGATCGATGTCGTCTTGCGACAGCGATGATCCACCAGAAATCGTGATGGTTTGCTCGGTGCCAGTGCCCTTGTCCTTGGCCGATACCTGAACGATGCCGTTCGCGTCAATATCGAAGGTGACCTCGATCTGTGGAACGCCACGGGGTGCCGGGGCAATGCCAGTCAGCTCGAAGGTACCGAGGTTCTTGTTGTCGCGGGTGAACTCTCGCTCGCCCTGGAACACCTGGATCGATACCGAAGGCTGGTTGTCATCGGCCGTCGTGAAGGTCTCTGAACGCTTCGTCGGAATAGCCGTGTTGCGCTCGATGAGCTTCGTCATGCGGCCACCCTTGGTCTCGATACCGAGTGAGAGCGGGGTAACGTCGATGAGCAGAACGTCTTTACGCTCGCCCTTCAGCACGCCGGCCTGCAGTGCGGCACCGACAGCAACAACCTCATCGGGGTTGACACCCTTGTTGGGCTCGCGACCGTTCGTGAGCTTGGTCACGAGTTCGGTCACCGAAGGCATACGGGTTGAACCGCCAACGAGCACGACGTGCGCGATGTCGCCAACCTTAACGCCGGCTTCCTTAATCACGTCTTCGAAGGGCTTACGGGTGCGCTCGAGCAGGTCTTTCGTGAGCTCTTCGAACTTCGCACGAGTAAGGGTCTCTTCGAGGTTTGCAGGCCCGTTCTCAGTGAGTGAGAGGTAGGGGAGCTGAATCTGCGTGCTCATTGAACTCGAGAGTTCCTTCTTCGCCTGCTCAGCGGCTTCCTTGAGGCGCTGCAGCGCGATCTTGTCGCCCGCTACGTCAACACCGGTTGAGCTCTTGAACTGGCCGATGAGCCAGTCGACAACGCGCTGATCCCAGTCGTCGCCACCGAGGCGATTGTCGCCCGAGGTTGCTCGAACCTGAATGGTCGAGAAATCGTCGTCTTTACCCACCTCAAGCAGCGAAACGTCGAAGGTACCGCCGCCGAGGTCGAACACGAGAATGAGCTCGTCTTCTTTACCGCGGTCGAGGCCGTAAGCGAGTGCCGCAGCGGTTGGCTCGTTAATAATACGCAGCACGTTGAGGCCAGCAATCTCGCCAGCTTCCTTCGTCGCCTGACGCTCAGCGTCGTTGAAGTATGCGGGAACGGTGATGACCGCATCGGTCACCTTGTCGCCCAAGTACGACTCTGCATCGCGCTTGAGCTTCATGAGAATACGAGCGCTGAGCTCCTGTGGGGTGTACTTCTTGTCGTCGATCTGCTGGGTCCAGTCGGTACCCATGTGACGCTTCACCGAAGCGATCGTGCGGTCAACGTTCGTAACGGCCTGGCGCTTCGCGGTTTCACCAACGAGCACCTCACCATCTTTCGTAAACGCAACGACCGAGGGGGTGGTGCGCAAGCCTTCTGCGTTGGCAATAACGGTGGGCTCGCCACCCTCGAGAACGCTCACGACCGAGTTCGTGGTACCGAGGTCAATACCTACTGCACGTGACATATGTGCTTCTCCTTCATGCTAGAAAATCTAAAGTTGAGCCTGATGAACTCAAGTTTACAGATCGCCGGGGCCATGTCAAGCTCGTCACGCAAAACTTGAGTCACTCACACTCAATGTTCAGGATTCAATGAGCGGTCAACTTCGCTCCATCCCGGCTCGTGAATGCATAAAAGAGACCACCTGCTTCGGGAATTGGGATGGGGGTTGAAGCAGGTGGTCTCGGCTTGGAGGTGCGGTGGGCAGGGCCCTACAGCACAGGCTTGTGTCGGCCAGCCTTTCGAGCGCTGGCGCTACGTTTCATAGCGAGCATGGCGCGATTTCGGGCATCACGGGCTGCGTTGAACGCTTTACTGCGTTGTACCCACGCCAAAGCACTAACCCACGACGCATCCCGCACGAACAACATATCGAGAGCGATCATCGCGAGCGAGAACGGCCAGAGCCCCAACAAAACAGCGATACCCAGGTGCATGAAAATCAGGCTCGCCAGGGCAAAGATCCTCGTGGGCCGCCACAGAAGCATGAGCGGAAAGAGCGTTTGTACCCACAGGGCAATAAAGGTCGCGACATATATTACGAGCGAAGACTGCCAAATGAATTCGTTAACCATTGGGTACGCCATAAACACATCGAGCCTTAACGCATAAAAGAGCGCGGTACCATCGAGCCACTCATCGCCCAGAAGTTTCCAGACCCCTGATGTGACATAGACCACAATGATTTGAAAACAGCCCAGTATCAAAGCAGCGTTATGCGCCGCGTTCGACACGTGCGCTGGCAACCAGGCACGTGTTACTTTTCCTGCGCGTCGTTGCTTTGCACGACGCCTCGCGTCTAACGAGTAAAACTCGCCAAGGTTTGCAAAAAGCATGAAAAAGAGCGTGATGCGCATGAGCGTATCACCGCCGTTTAGCACGTATGGATTGTTTGCTTGTAGCGAGACGAGCATCACCAGCAAAACGAACGTCATTATGCGGGTGCGCCAGCCAACAATAAAGAGCGCCACAACAAGAATCAGGCCGAAAAACGCTATGTCAAACAGTACTGGTGATGACTTCGTGAAAATGAAGTCGAAGGTGTGAAAACCCCGTCGTTTCGCCTCTGGATCTACCCATAACGATGCGTGCCCCCAGAGCAATGCACGTTCAGCTGAGCTTGAGAGAAGCATCGCCAACAGCCCAACACCGTACAGAATGCGCAGCATCGAAAAGCTTCGCAAATTGTGCTGCCGGTCGGTAAACCACGCAACAGCTCGATCAAAGAGTGAATTATTGACCATTCGCAGCCGCCTCCTTAAACAACCTTTCTGCCCCCATACGGTGTATCACCGCACGGTATTCGTCGACTACGACTTTGGGGGCACGCACGTTTGACTGACGCCACCCAAAGGTCGTCACCGTCGGCTTAAACTGCTTCTCGTCATCAAAGCGATGGGTAAAATCATTCGGGCGATCAAGCACAATGCGCCACTGGACCCGTTCTATGTCTTTGCCGAAGCCTGCTCTCGCATAGAACGAGAGATAGCGCATTGTCATGTAGTCCATGCGCAAGAAACGGATTACATTAGCGTCGTTTTTGCCGAGTTCTGCGATGAGCTCTTCGCTAGGGATCGCTTCGAACCCTTCTTCACCTCTCTGAATAAAGGTGTCTTTGACACGAGTCTTCTGCTCATCGTCGAGAGCATTGAATCGCTTACGAAATGTTTGACTGAGGTTCCAGCTGCTCTTTTGAATGCGAGAGGGTATGACGTTGCCGGGAACAACTTTGGTCTCGAGATCTGTAATGGAGACCCAGTCTGACTTCACCATCACATCGTCATCAAACCACTGAGCTCGCATCTCAAGCGAAAAATTAGCCTTCATAATATTCGGCGCAAAAACCCGCCATGTCTGGGAAAAGTACGGGGAGGCCACCGATTGCAATTCCTTCTTCATAGGCGTGCCAGCAGGCAAAACCATGATCACCGTACCGACCATGACCAAGAGACTAAGCACCATCGCAGTAACTGCCGAGACTCTCGTAGCTAATACCGAAGCTTCACCACCGCCTCTGCGCTGTTTTGATCTCAAATCCTTTGACATCGTTCCCTTATCCCTTGTACCGTGCCGCGCCTATCAGCAACGGCTACCCCTGCAGCTTGTGTAATGATGAGCTATCACCGCGTGTAAAACCGGGCTGGGACCCGCCAAGAGCCCCAGCCCGGTTTATTTTTTGAGCTAGCTCAGCTCTTCCTCGTGCTTGTTGCGACGTGCAATGAGCACGGCCGCACCAGCGAGAAGGACGAGAAGAGCAGCGCCCGCGATCGGCAGAGTGAGCGCCGAACCAGTGTTGGGTAGCTGCCCCTTTCCACCGTTGCCTGGCTTCGCCGGGCTACCACCGTCTGCTGCACCGTTATCGGTAGCGTCAGCATCAGCATCAGCATCAGCATCAGCATCAGCATCAGCATCAGCATCAGCATCAGCATCAGCATCAGCATCAGCATCAGCAACCGTGTCAACCGTGTCAACCGTGTCAACCGTGTCAACCGTGTCAACCGTGTCAACCGTGTCAACCGTGTCAACCGTGTCAACC
>NZ_JAHQZR010000012.1 GCF_019049105.1 Leucobacter chinensis | reverse complement strand
CCGGGCACGATAGACAAACCAGGGGCTCCTCTTCAATAGATGGGTGAGTGACTCACAACCAGCCTGGCAAAGAGGGATGACCGCTTTTCCGCACCTTTTCTTCTTTCACGTTTCAGAGCCACGATTTGAAGCGGAATGGGAGCGTGGTGCTATTCAACATCGCAGAGCCATTCTCGTATTGGCACTTGAGGGCGCGGTGTCTGTGAACGGTGAGCTGGTGGAACCGGGGCAGCTGTTCTTCGTGCCTCCAGAAGACGCCAAGCTTAGCGTGAGCGGTGGCAACGGTGCTAACGATTTTCTCTGCATTACTTTTGGGGTAAACACGCTCCCTGGTCTTCCCGCGCTCTCAAACATTGAGGGAGGTATCGTGCCCCATCTTGAGTCGCAGCAGCTGGCACCCTGCGTCGCTTTCATCCAAGCATTATGTACGCCAGAAAATAACGGCGACCTGACAGTTGGGCCTCTTGAAGGTGTTGCTCATGAGCTGGTGCGCGCTCTCATGCAAACGGTTGTTGATGTCCGCTCCGACGCTGACCCGCTGTATACGAAAGTGGTTCGTATTCTCGAAATGCGGTATGCAGAGCAGGGGTTGAATGCAGCACTCGTGGCGAATGAGATTGGTGTCTCTGTGCGTTCGCTACAGCTTGTTTTTGAAGAACGCGGTGAAACCGTTGCTACAACGCTGCGAGTTATTCGAGCGAGGGCCGCAACGGCGAATCGTCTGGTGAACCCCAAGATGACGAACGCTGAACTGGCGCTGCTCTCAGGATTTGGCTCTGAATCGTCAATGTATCGAGCGATGCGTGACTATCAAGCCGGGCAGTTTTGCGAAAGGTGACTGCCTGCTTTGAGAGCGTCAGTGTGTCGGGGGTTGAATCGAATCGGGTGTGACACAATCTGCGTGCGCTGAGAAAGCACTTAGGTTCGGTGCGATGCTACGTACCAACAGGGGATATTGCACGTAAATCTCCCGCAAAAGGGCTCATTTTTGCTTGAAGAAAAAGCCAAAATGCTAGCCTAGACGTAAGTTGAATTACATGCTAGGCAGGCAGTGAATGCTGGCTATCGTGAGCATGGGAGCTACTTTCTCGTTATCGCTATATTGCGATAACGCCCACGAGCCAACATGAGCGGGGAAGCAGGCGCGGGGGAGCTTTCTCGCGCCGTAAAGGGTGTGAGCGAAAAGGAGGAGAGGAGCAAAGGGAGGGCACACGGGCGCCGATATTCGCTTCGAACCGCTAGCAAATAGGGATGGTACTGGGCGGAGTTCGGAGTGTGGTTACGTTGCGTACTGCGCGACCCTGCCTAAGGCTTACCGCCGCGGTTGTGATGCCGCAAAAACCACAAGTGAGGAGTATCGACATGGCACGCACGATTCGACAGGCCCAGAAGCAAGCTTTGTTTCGTGACCGGGACGTGTTGCATACCGAGACCATTGTGACATCAGCGACTTTGCGTAAACGCCAAGGAGAGCTTTCGCATTACCTCGAAGCGAGCAACATACAGATTCGGTCGATGTCTGAGCAGGCTCCGGCACAAGTGCGTCTTACCGCGTTCCCGCATATGATGTTCATGCACTTGCGAGGGCCCGAGATGAACGCGGAATGGCCCCGCGACGCTGCCTCCGTTGGCCGTGCTGTTCTCGTTGTGGTGGCAAATGGCGCGGTTCGTATCGATGGAACCCGGGTGCAAGCTGGTGAGATTGCGCTGATAGGCCCAGGCGAAACTACGGTTGTCGCCGAGGCGTTGAACGGTCGGAACGAACTGCTTGCGGTGAGTTTCGGGGCGCACAAGCTTGAGGGGCTACCGTTCCTCGGTTCTTCGCTCGGCATCATTACGTTGGATGCGCTTGAAGGAAGCCCCCTCAAGCCGATGGTTGCCTTCATTGCTGCTCTCTGTGATCTAGATGTTGCCGAAGATGACGACACGCAAGTGCTGCAGAACACGGCGCAATCTATCGTGAGAACCTTGGCTCGCGCCATTGTCGATCAAGCGCCCGAGACTGCGCCTCTGTACGACCGAGCATGCCGTGTTCTTGAAACGCAGTACCTCGATCTCGCCCTCAACGCCAAAAGCGTTGCCCTAGGCCTAGGTGTCTCGGAGCGTACTTTGCAAACAGTATTTGCCAAGCGGGGCGAAACTTTCACTGGTGCGCTCCGTCTTATTCGAGCAAAGGCTGCAGCGAAAAACCGTGAGGCGAACCCCTTGACCGCTGCGGTCACGATTGCTCGCATGTCAGGGTTTGGTTCTGAGTCAACGATGTATCGCGCCATTCGTGAGCTTCACACTGAAGGGCGAAAAGTTGCATAGCGTGAGAGGTATGTGACGTTCAGTTTGCGCGAGATGGTCGTCAAAAACGGGCACGGGTAACTGGCGAGTAGTCTTCTGTCTACAATTGAAAGTATCCGGGCTCGTGCAGATGCCCCAGCGTCACAGCCCGGTACTGCAAAATATGCAGTGAGCGGTAGTGGCGCTTTCGTCTCTCAAGCGCCATACATGGGCGGGAAGTCTCGTGGTGACTGCGATCGATTTCCCGCCCTGCCTACCACTTGGAGGCATTCTCGTGCGAGACCACACGACCTTCCTATGCCGTATCAGAGGCGGTGTAGTGTGCCGAGCCGGTAACCGCGGCCCCGTACGGTGTGAATAAGATCGCGGTCGGTCTTTCTGCGCAGATAGTGCACGTACGTTTCGACCGTGGTCTCGCTCTCGCCCTGGGCGAATACGCGTTGCAGAAGCTGTTCTTTTGAGAAGGTGCGTGCCGGCTCGCGGGCAAAGACGGTGAGCAGCTCGGTCTCGGTCTCGGTGAGCACGATACGACCGCTGTAGGGCGACTCAATAACTCGGTCTTCGGGAGAGAACACCCAACCTCCCAGGTGAAACACCTCGGCTGATCCGAGATCGTAGCGCCGGGTGAGCGCACGCAAGCGTGCGTCAAGCTCTTCGAACTCGAAGGGTTTGACGAGGTAGTCGTTGGCGCCGGCGTCAAGGCCCTCGACCTTGTCATGGAGCTGGCTGAGTGCAGTGAGCATGAGCACCGGCATCGAGATGCGCCTGGCCCGTAGGGTGCGTACGAACTCCTCACCACTCATGCCGGGCAAACCACGATCGACGATAGCGACATCGAAAGTTGAAGCCTCGATGATGGGCAGCGCGAGTTCGGCGGTGGGCACGAGTTCGACCCGCCAGCTCGCGGCCAAAACATCACGCATGATGGGGCCGAGGCGGGCGTCGTCTTCGAGAATGAGCAGCCGTTTCACGGGTGATCCACCGGTTCATCATGGGGCGTACCGTCATGAACGAGCTCTGGCAACAGCACCTCGAACGTAGTGCCTGAAGCATCAGTTTGAGCGACCGCGATCGAACCGCCATAGCGTTCGCACAGCTCCTTTGCGAGTGCGAGCCCGATACCCCGATTGGTGCGGGCGGCGCGGCGCGGGCTTTCGGGAGCCTCGCCCGAGGCGAAACGGTCGAACACCCGCTTCGCATCAATGCCCCGAATGCCGGAGCCCTGGTCGGCAATGGTGATCCGCATGAATGGAATGTTGGCGGGGCGTGCGGGGGCAACTCGCTGCGCTTCTACGGCTATGACGCTACCGGCAGGTGCGTGGTCAAGCGCGTTATCGACGAGCGCGACCAAGCAACGGCGCAGTGCACGCTCCGGCATGGGCACAGCGGCCTGGGCAATGTCGGCGGCAAGAGCTTCGACGCGCAACGCAATACCGGCGGCTTCAGCGGCCGGGCCGATGTCTCGCGCGAGTGCGGTGAATACCTCGGTAAGCGATGCGCTGCCCTCGGGAACGGGTGCTCCGGTCGCTGCCTCGAGCATGTCGTTGACCACCTCAGACATGATGCGGGCGTCTTGCCTGAGGTCGGCGATGATCTCGCCGTGCGGGCCGTCGTCGGTCATGAGCGCCGCGAGCTGCTGGGTGCGGGCGTTCAGCACCGCCAGGGGAGTGCGCAGCTCATGGCTCGCGTCGGCCACAAAGCGGCGCTGCATCTGAAAGGCCTCGTCGAGTGGTTTGACCGCCCGGCGTGCAATGATGCGGGCCGCGAAGCCCGCGCTCAAGATCGCGCCAGTCGCGAGCAGAACAACGGCGAGCAACAGCTCACCGGGGTCGAGCCGCACCTCGATCTCGTCGGCGCGGGGCGGCTTGTTCGCCTCCCACGGTGTCGTCTGCCAGAACACGAAGGCGAGAATCACGGCGCCGCCAATGACGACGAGCGCGGCGCACACTGCCATGACCTGCCAGCCGATGGTCGCGACCGAGCGACGGTAGCCGTCTTCGTCGTACCGGTCTTGCGTCACGATGTCACCCCCTCGCCTCGAACTGAACTGTACCAGTCGCATCGGCGTTCACCTGCTCACGAATGCACGCAAACACGACGCCCATGGCGAGTAGGGCAGAGACGAGCGAGGTGCCGCCAGCCGAGATGAAGGGCAGTGGAACCCCCAGCACCGGAACAAAACCGAGCACAACCGCCACGTTGACGGTCATCTGCGCGGCGATCCAGGTGGCTGTTCCGCCGATGAGTGACCAGGCGAATGGATCATCGCAGTGGTGCATGATGCGCAGCAGCACCCACACGAGCGCAACAAACAGCCCGAGTAGTGCGACGCCGCCCAGGAGGCCCAGCTCTTCGCCGAGCACCGCAAAGATGAAGTCGTTGTCGGCCTCGGGCAACCAGAACCACTTGGCCCGAGAACCGCCGAGCCCCGTGCCCGTGACCCCGCCGTTTGCGAGCGCCCAAAAGCCGTTGAGCGACTGCCAGCACATGTCGTAGGCGTGCTCGGTGTCGACGAAACAGTCGACCTCGAGAAAGTGCATGACCCTGAACACGCGGTTCGGCTTGATGAGCGTCATGACGCCGATGCCCACGAGCGCGATGAGCGCGATCGACCCGAGAAAACGCAGCCGCACCTGCGCAAAAAAGAGGCAGCCGAACACGAGCGCCGTGATGATCATGAGGGTCCCGAGATCGCCACCCATAACGTTGATGAACATTGAGAGCGCGACCACCGGAATCACCGGAATCACCACGTGCACCCAACGCCCGAGCAGCTGCCGCTTCGTCGCGAGCACCGTCGAAACCCACACGACGAGCACAAACTTCATGAACTCGGCCGGCTGCAGCGACATCGGCCCTAGACGTAGCCAGTTGCGGTTGCCGCCAGCCTCATGCCCGAGCGGCGTGTACACGAGCAGCTGCAGCGCGAAACCGATCAAGAGCGCCACCCACGAATAGCGGCGGATCGTCGCCAGCCGCACCCGGCTCAAGATCGCCATGCCCACCAGCCCGACGACGGCAAAGCCGCCCTGCCGCATGAGCCCGCCATACGGGTTAGCGCCCGCAGCGATCGCGGTCACCTGCCCAGCCGACTGCACCATCGTGACCCCGACGATCACGAGCAATGCGACGATGCCGAGCAGCGCCCCGCGCAGCCGCGTGAGGGGCGACCGCTTTGGGGGCGCGTGCGCGACCCTGAACCGCTGCATATATGGGCGCGCGGTCTGCCGCTCTACAGTCTCGAACCCACTCACCTCCCGGCTAGTTCACGCACGGAATCGAGCCGGCCTGAATCGGCTCATCCCACGACTCGTACACCGTAAGGCCGTCATCGGGGCCCTCGCCCTCTTCAGCGCCTGCGCCACCGGCCTCGTCGGGGCGATCGGACGGGGCTGATCCGCCGGCCTCCTGACCCTCTTCGCCGGGCTCCGGGCCCCACGGGCTCTCGCTGCCCGCGGCCCCGCCTTCGCCCTGCTCACCGTTCTCTGCTTCGAGCGCTTCGAAGTAGCTGCCGTCGAAAATCGCCGAGACGACGCTCTGCACCTCATCGACGTCGACCGTGTTGACCCACGAGCCGTCGATCTTGTCGAACTCGATGATGGGCAGCGTCACGAAGCGAGCGCCGCTGCCGGCAACCTCGCGAAACACCTTGAGCAAGCTGAACACGTCGAAGTTCGAGTCGAGCGCCACGTGATCTTGCGTCACGCCCATGAGTGACGTGACCGTCTTGGGGTTCGTAAGCGTGCTCTGGTCGCGCAGCTTGTCTGCCAACGCAATGATAAACGCCTGCTGCCTGCGTGAGCGGTCAAGGTCGGTAAGCGACGGGCCATCGAAACCGGTGTCGCGGCGCTGCCTCACGAAACTGATCGCCTGCTCGGCGTCGATCTCTTGCACTCCAGCCTCAAAGTCGGCGCCCGAGTAGAAGTCTTCGGTCGCGTGGTTCAGGCACACCGTAATCGGCTGCACTGCCTGAGCCACGTGATAAAAGCCACCCATCGTCATCTCGACAAAGTGGTCGATCTTGACGTCGCCCAAGAAGTGCGAAACCGTCTCGATCTGCGCCTGGCGTCCCGCTGCCCGGGCTTCGTGGTAAGCCTCTTCGGCCGTGTAACTTTCGTCGAGGTACAGCTCGTTCATGCGCTCCTGCATCGCGAGCCCGTACGCCTCTTTGATTTTCGAGTGGCTGACCCCGAGCGGAGACCCGACGATCTCGACGTAGTCATCACGCGGAATCGAAATACCGACCGCCTGCGAGCGATCCTCGGGAATATGTAGCAGCATGAGCACGTTCGCGTTGTACCCGCCGTCGTCGGCGCCTCCCGCGTGCAGCGCGTCATACACCTCGCCAGGCAGCGGATCGCCGTTCAAATCAACACGCGTATCCATGCCCATCACGAGAATATTCTGCTCGCCCGTCTCTTCAACCGGGTTCTCGACCATGGGGAGCGAAAACTCTGACCGCACGATACTGTCGTCAAAGCTCCTGAGGCCCCAAGCCACCGCTGCGATGCCGATGATGAGCGCCGAGGCGAGTACGATCCCGATCATCGCGAACAATCGCTTGCGCCGTTTGCCGCTCATGCGCTTGCGGCTGGCGGCGTTGCTGTTTCCAGAGTCGCCGGTACTGCCGGCAGCTTGGCCGTTTACAGGGTTGCCCGTGCGACCTTGGGCGGGGAAGCGATCATGGTCAAAGCCTGAGGGACGTGGCATAGGCGACTCTTTCTGTCGGGAAGGGTTGGCCCTGGTCGCGGGCCTGGCGTAACGTGCCCGTGGGGCTGGCCCGTGCACGGTGTGCTTCGGGCTTGCGTTTTGGCTCGCGAGAAACCAGGTATCTAGCTTCTTCGGTGCACGCCAAGGAAGTTCCAAGAAAACTCAGGTTTGGTGCAGTTTTGGGCTGTTTGCGTGGTGCCCTTCGTGCTCGCTCTGCCGAGATGCCGTCGTCAAGCGCCGAAAGGTCAAAAAGTGTCGAAAAATCTGCAAATTTCGACACTTTTTGACCTTTCGACGGGCGCGTGGGCGCGTGGGCGCGTGGGCGCGTGGGCGCGTGGGCGCGTGGGCGCGTGGGCGCGTGGGCGCGTGGGCGGGTGCGCTGGCTGCGCCCCTAGCGCAAGCCAAATTGGGCGAGCTTGGCGTCGATTGCGAGCGAGCCCTCTGCGAAATCATCGAAGTGAAACCGGAGTACGCGATACCCGAGCAGACGTGCGCGGTCGAGTCGCTGCATATCAGTGATGTACTGTCGATGGTTCGTGCGATGCTGCTGCCCGTCATATTCGAAAATCGATGAATGCTTGCGGCTCACGAGGTCGAAGCGCCCCACGAAACCGGCGGCATCGTGAAGAACGAACTGCGGCTGAAGATCAGTGAACCCGCGGCGTACGAGCTCGAGTCGAAGGAGGGTCTCGTACCGGGACTCGGCGCCGAATCGAGCCTGATCGAGCGCACGCCGCAGCGTCTTAACTCCACGTGCCGATGTTGCACGAGCGAGACGTGTGAGGTGATCGAGCTTGACGGTCGTACCCCGGGTGGCCCGGTTAATGAGATGGTCTATTGCCACGATGAGCTCAAGTTCACTGAGCATTGGTGAGCTCTGCAGCAAGGCTGTGAACGGAGAAACAACCGGCAGTCCCTTGGCGGTATGTATCGAAAACTTGGCCTGTCGCCTATGCCCCACGACTCCCTGTTCGCGAGGGCGCGAGGCTTCAGCGCTGACGGTCACGTGCAGCACATCGTCGTGCAGAATAGGACACCCGTGCAGTGACAGTGCAGTCATATGGCTGAAAGCGCTGAATGGCTTTAACTTCGTGGCGAAGAACGTGGCCTGTTCGGCAAGGAGTTCGTCTCGGTGCAGATGGTCGCGCGGGCGCTCTAGAGGCATGGCCCGTAGCCCGTGAAACGGTGTCTCGATTGAACCGTGGTACATCGCGTATCGGCTGAGCCCGTACTTGCTGCGCTCACTCGCGAGAAACGCGGTGCGCGGGGTTGGGCTGTCGATAGGCATGCTCTGAGCGTATTTGCCATCCGATGGCGCCCGCATAAGTTATCCACAGTCGGTCGTCTCTCGTGGCCGGCCGTCAGGCAGCCGGTCGGCTCTCGTGCAGGCAGCCGGTCGGTCCTCCAGCCGGTCGGCCCTCGTGCAGGCAGCCGGTCTGCTCTCGATGCAGTCAGCGGATCGTGAGCCCTGTGCGCACTCGCGTCGTTCGCCGAGAGCCTATCTCGCTGGCGGGTGCGCCGGGTTCAGTACAACGTCGCTTCGTTTGTAATGGGTGAGTAGGGAGTGGGCGGTGATGCGGTGAGCCTTGTCCCCGAGGCGAGTCTCGAGAGTGCGTAGTGTGGCGTACATTTCATGCCGCGACTCAAAGGTGAGCAACGCCTGTACCTGCGAGGTCGCGGGAACCTCGGCGGCCCAGCGCACTCGCCACTCTTCTGCAACTTTGCTACCGATCCAGCTGAGGTCAGTGATTTTCGTGTCGATGGTCACAAGAACTTCGAGGGGAAGGCCGAAAAAAGCAGGGTCGATGATGGCGCGAATGCTCAGAAAGTCTGACTGCTGAAGTTGGGTGATGCGGCGACGAACCGTGGGCTTTGTGATGCCCAGCTCGGCGGCAATCGCTTCGATAGGCAGGCGTCCATCACTCGTGAGAATCTTCACGATCTCATAGTCGACGAGATCTGGGGTGTGGGCCCCGTCTCCAAGCATGTCGTTCGCTGAGGCGAGAGCACGTTCTTCGCTTTCACCGAGTTGATCGAGTTGCTCTGCGCTGAGTGCATTCGGGTGCCACCCACGCACGGTTCGGTGGTAACGATCGATGTTCGAAAACGAATAGTTGGTGACTGGAAACTCTGCGAGGTCGTGCTCAATGAAGGCGGGGCGCTGCTCGGGCTGGAAGTAGCACTCTGAAATAATGGCACTTTCACTCACGAGCGTCGCGACCCAGAGCGGCTCTGGGCGCGATGCAAACCACTGGGCAAGTGAACGTAAGTGTGACGGCGGGCAGAAGATTTTGGCGAAGTGCCCTTCGCCCCTACCTATGGGGTGCGACTGCGAAAGTGCGTGTACCCGCACTCGGCCGCTCTCGATGAGCTTGGCGCCCCTGCGTGCGACGGTGCGCTCTTGGATGCCCGTGACCGTTGAGATGAGGCGCCATGAGGCCCGCCCGTTGCGCAGTAGGGCAGCACTGATGGCACGGTCAGTCTCGTCGAAAACATCGGTCATGCGTCGTTCCTTCGTGTTGCTACATCAATCTTAGTCGCTTTTCTGATTCAGACAGATTTAATGAATTGATTGACAATTGCAGACACTCGTGCTCATAATACTTTCTAAAGAAGCTGTCGGGGGCGCATTCGCTCCCATGACTCATTCAAGGAGGAATGGGTGTCATCGAACGACGTAAGCATCGTCAGACGCAGTGCTCGTGAGCAACTTGCGATGCTCCAGGCTCATGAGCTGAGCGCCACCGAGTTACTGTCTGAAACCAAAAATCGCTATGAACGCACCAACCCTGCGGTTAACGCTGTGGTGAGCGTTGACTTCGACGCGGCTGAGCAGGCGGCAGCAGCCTCTGACATGCGCAGGGCTGAAGGCCTCCCAGCCCGCCCACTTGAAGGTTTGCCCGTCGTGGTGAAAGATCTTGAAGAAACAGCGGGGCTGCGCACCACGTACGGCTCGCTCCGGTATGCAACCGCGGTGCCTGATTATGACACGTTGCTCGTGCAGCGACTGCGTGAAGCCGGTGCCGTTATTTACGGTAAATCGAATACACCAGAATTCGGGACCGGGTCACACACGTACAATCGCGTTTTCGGTACGACGACGAATCCGTTTAACACCACGCGCAGTGCGGGCGGATCGAGCGGCGGTGCCGCGGCGGCGCTCGCGATGGGGCTGAGCTCGGTCGCCGACGGTTCAGACATGGGCGGATCTCTGCGCAACCCCGCCGCATTCTGCAACGTGGTTGGCCTGCGGCCATCGATTGGCCGGGTGCCAAACTGGCCCTCGGCGAATGGTTGGGAGACGCTCTCGACGAATGGACCTATGGCGAGAACCGTTGACGACGCAGCGTTGCTGCTCTCGGTTATCGCTGGGGCCGATCCGCGAACCCCTCTCGCTTTTCCTGATCAGATGGGGTCACAGGTGCAGCCGGTTGCGCAGCCTCTGCGCATCGGGTGGAGCAGGACGCTCGGCGGCCTCGACATTCAGCCCGAGATTACCAAGGTGCTCGACCGTGACGGGCTTGAGACGTTACGTGAGCTTGGCCACACTGTGCGCGACGTTGAACCCGATATGAGAGGCGCCGACGAAGCGTTTCGCACACTGAGGGGCTTAAACTACGCGCATACCTTCGCTTCGATGGTACGCGATCACCGTCAAGATCTGGGCTCAGAACTCATCGCGAATACCGAGGCGGGGCTCTCTCTCACGAGCAGAGATCTGTTTGCGGCTCGTGAGCAGCGTACTCGGGTGTATGACCGCATGGCTGAGCTGTTCGAGACCATCGACGTGCTTGCAGCGCCCGTCACGTCGGTCTTGCCCTTCGATATTCAAGAGACGTGGCCGCGCGAGATCAATGGGGTTCAGCAACGCGACTATCTCGAATGGATGCGGGCGAGCTGGCGCATTTCGCTCACGGGTTACGTAGCGATCAGCGTGCCCTGTGGCTTCAGCAGCGATGGCCTCCCGGTCGGTCTGCACCTCATCGCGCCCCCACGCAGCGAGGGCTTGATCCTGTCGATTGCCAAGCAATTCGAGCAGGCTCGCCCTCTCTGGCTCACCGAGCCCCCAGCTTTTTCTCTTCACCCCTCTTACCCAACCCCTTAACGAAGAATCGGAGGTAGCGTGATGGCCAATGGCGGCAGCGCAACGCTTTCTATCCATAACTTGAAGAAGGAGTTTATTACTCCTGAAGGAGATACGTTTACCGCACTCGACGGTATCAATCTCGATATTGTTCCCGGTGAGTTCTTTGTCATGCTGGGGCCCTCTGGCTGCGGCAAAACCACTCTTCTGCGATCAATTGCCGGGCTTGAACAGCCGACGAGTGGAGAGATTTGGCTCGGCAACGAGCAGATCGATCAGCTGCCTCCTTACAAACGCCGGGTCAACACGGTTTTTCAGGCCTATGCTCTCTTTCCGCACCTCACGGTGCGCCAGAACATCGCTTTTGGGCTTGAAATGCAGGGGCTTAAAGCAAAGTCTCCCGAGGTGGTTGCCCGGGTCGACGAGATGCTTGAACTCGTTGGGCTGAGCGAGTTTGGCAATCGTCACCCCGCACAGCTGTCAGGAGGCCAACAGCAACGCGTTGCGCTTGCCCGTGCGCTCGCCAAGAAACCCGATGTGCTTCTGCTCGATGAGCCGCTGTCAGCGCTCGATCTCAAGTTGCGGCGCGGCATGCAGACCGAGCTCAAGCGCATTCAGATGGAGTCAGGCATCACTTTCGTGTTTGTGACGCACGACCAGGAAGAAGCAATGAGCATGGGTGACCGAATCGCGGTATTTAACCGCGGCCAAGTTGCGCAGCTTGGGGCGCCGAGAGAGCTCTATGCCGAGCCTGCTAACCGGTTCGTGGCCGAGTTTATCGGCGAGATGAATTTTCTCTCGGTGACCGAAGAAGGCGGATCGGCGAGAACCGATGGCGGCGTACTGCTCGAACAAGCGGCTCTCGTATCGCCGCTTAAATCGGCAGAGTCGGTGACGGTCGGTATTCGGCCAGAGCATCTGCACGTTTCTCCGAATGGCTCTTTCGCCGGTGAAATCATCGCTTCTGAATACATCGGCACCGACCTGAGGCTCTGCGTGCGTCACGCGAGTGACGAGAAGCTGTGGGCGAGGGTTGACGCCGATTACGATGGGCCGCGCAATGTCGGTGATACCGTCTCGCTCGCCCTTGCTGCCAACTCAGTGAGAGCGGTGAGGTCATGACTCGCCCGGCGCACCCGACGGTTCCCATCAATCTTGAGGCAGCTGAGCAGTTTCAAAAGACGAAGTGGCGCAAGCCTGGCAGCGCTTCGCCGTGGCTCGCACTGCCAGGGGTCATTCTCGGCATCATTTTTGTTGCATTGCCGGTGGTCCTCGTCATTGGGTATTCGTTCATGAGCAAGGCTCCAGGCGGCGTGGGGGTCGCCGGCCCGGTAAACCTTGACAGCTGGGTCAAGCTTGTCTTTGAAGAAGACTTCTCAGGTAATCGAAGCTTTAACGGGCAGTACCTCGCGATCTTGTGGCGTTCGGTGTGGATGGCTGGACTCACGACGATTCTTGCAATGCTCATCGCGGTACCGACCGCGGTATGGATTGCGACGAGACGGCCGCGGGTGCGCAACCTGCTCGTTATCGCCGTGACGATTCCGTTCTGGACGAACACCCTCATTCGAACCTACGCATGGATGATCATGCTCAACGACCAGGGCATCGTCAACAAGGGCATTCAGGCCCTGGGCTTTCAGCCCATTGCGATGTTTCCGAGTCAGTTCGCAACGACGGTTGGGCTCGTGTACGTCTTTGTTCCCTTCATGATCTTGCCTATTTACACGAGCGCCGCGAAGTTCGATTTCAGCCTTGCAGAGGCTGCGTACGATCTCGGGGCGACGCGTCGCAAGGTCGTTTCTCGGGTGCTTCTCCCGAGCCTCAGGTCAGGTATTCTCGCCGGCAGCCTGCTCGTGTTTGTTCCCGCGTTGGGGGCATTCATTCAGCCAATGCTGCTCGGCGGGGCAAAGGTTGACCTCATCGGCACCGTGATTCAGCGGCAGTTCAAGGAGTCGATGAACTGGCCTTTCGGCGCGGCAATTTCTGTCGCCTTGCTGGCGCTCACACTCATCGCCCTCTTGTGCTTTGCTTTTGCTGCTCAGCGGCTCTCTCGACAGGGCCAGAAAGCGAGTTTCTTGTGAAAAAGTCATCGTTTAAGGCTCTGAACGCCTTTCCTGGCTTCGCGGGTATCGGTATTGCTCTGCTCGTTTTTCTGTACCTGCCTCTCGTGGTGATTATCTGGTATTCGTTCAACGCCAACAACATCGTGATGGTGTGGGATGGCTTTAGCGTTCACTGGTTTGCTCAGGTATTCCAGTCGGCTCAGATTCGCCAGGCGTTCATGAACTCGATCATCATCGCGGTCTGGTCTACGCTGCTGGTGCTCGTGCTCGCGGTTTTAGCCTCGGTAGGGCTCGTGAGCATGAAGCGCCGCAACTCGAGCCTGATTAACGGTCTGCTCTCGGCACCACTGATTTTGCCCGAGATCGTGCTCTCGATCGCCCTGCTCAGCCTCTTCGCATTCGTCAAGGTTCCTCTCGGGCTCCCCGCGATGATCGTTGGCCACGCCGTTGTCGGCCTTCCCTTCGCGCTTATGACGATCCGCTCAAGGCTCTCTGAGACCGACTGGACCCAGTTCGAAGCCGCTGCCGATCTCGGCGCGAACGAACGACAGATTTTTCGGCGGATCACGCTGCCGATGCTGACCCCCGCCATTATTTCGGGCGGCATGCTGAGCTTCATCGTTTCGATGGACAACTTCATCATGTCGTTCTTTACTGCTGGTCCGGGCTCAACGACACTGCCCCTCTACATTTGGGGTTCGTTGCGCGTCGGTCTCACCCCCGAGATCAACGCTCTCTCGACGATGATTCTCGTCGGCTCGATTCTTATTCTTCTTCTCTCACAGCTCATTACCCGAAAGAAAGGCTGAACCATGAAAAACTCAGTTCGCACCCCCGTTTACCGCACTGTCGCGGCAGCGGCAGCGGCAGCACTCCTGCTTGGCACCGCAGCATGCAGTGCTGGGCCGGCATCGCCAGAAAAGCCGGCTGCTGATGGCGCGTTTCCGACCGAGGGGTCTGGCGTTGTCAACCTCTTCAATTTTACGAATTACATCAACCCTGAGACGCTCGAGAAGTTCACTGAAGAGACGGGAATTAAAGTCAACGTCGACACCTTCTCGTCAGCAGAAGAAATGGTTGCAAAGATCAAGACAGGTTCAGCGACCTATGACGTCGTCACGGTTTCTGACTACGTTGCCGAAGATCTCATCTCGAGCGGCCAGCTGCTTGAAATCGATGCGCAGGCTTGGCCGAACGGCAGCAATATCGAAGACGACTTTGTCGGTGTGTACTTTGATGACGGGCGTAAATACACGACGCCCTACGCCATCATTTATGACGGAATCGGTTATGACACGAGCGTGGTCAGCGAATCGATTACCTCGTGGGCCGATTACTTTTCGGCGCCCCAAGAAGCTCGCGGCAAAATTGGTTTGCATGACGATCAGAACTTCGTGATCGATGCGGCGCTCTACGCAACGGGTGCCGAGCGTTGCAGTGTTGACGGAGCTGACTACGAGAAGGCGCTTGACCTGCTCAACGACTTCAGCCCAAACATCAAGATCATCAGCTCTGATGGCACGATTGACCGCCTCGCCGGCGGTGAGACGGTGCTCTCAAGTATGTGGAACGGTTCGTTCGCTCGGGCAAAAGCACAGAACACAGACCTGCAGTACGTGTTGCCGACCGATGGCTTCTCAGTTGCCGGTGACAACCTGTCGATTCTGAAGAACGCGCAGAACCCTGATAACGCGAAGATCTTTATGAACTGGATGCTCGACCCGGCAAACGCTGCGATGAACTCCAACTACATCAAGTACTCGGTGCCGGTGAAGGGCATTGAAGAGGAACTCGCGAAGCTTGACGACGGTGGCGCGACCGTGATTGTGCCAACCGCCGACGAGTCGAAGAACGCAGTGATTCAGGAGCCCTGCTCGCCAGAGGTGAAAGAGCAGTACGACAAGCTCTGGACCATGTTTAAAGGCTAGTCATTAGCGCAGGGCCCGGCCGAGAAGCCGGGCCCTGCCCACACACTTACTCACCGATGAGGGTGCCTAGCGTGCTCTCGAAGACCATTGGGGAACCATTGTGACTACGACACTGCGTGACGCTGCGAGCGTCGCTGACTCTTCTGGCGAGGCCGACACGGCCGACGCTCAAGGCCCTGTACACGGTATCTTGGTCGTTGATCTCTCACGGGCTCTCGCCGGGCCGCATGCCGGGCAGATGCTTGGTGATCTCGGCGCACGAGTGATCAAGATCGAAGCGCCGGGTAGTGGTGATGACACCCGTTCGTGGGGCCCACCGTTTGTCGAGGGCTACGACGGTGAACAGTATTCGAGCTACTTCTTATCGTGCAACCGTAATAAAGAATCTATTGCGCTCGATTTGAAATCAGCAGACGGAGTGCAGACGCTGCGTGAGCTTGTGCAGCGGGCTGACGTGCTGATTGAAAACTTTCGTACGGGAGTGATGGATCGCCTTGGCTTTTCAACTCGTGAGCTTGCAGCCCTGAACCCTCGCCTGATCCAGCTCTCGATTACTGGGTTTGGGCACGATGGGCCAGAGGGCGGCCGCCCTGGGTACGACCAGATCGTGCAGGGCGAGGCCGGCATCATGTCGTTGACCGGGGCGGGCCCTGACGATCAGCAACGTGTTGGCACTCCCATCGCCGATGTGCTCGGGGGCATACACGGGGTTGTCGGGGTTCTCGCTGCGCTCTATGAGCGAGAGCAAACTGGCCATGGGCGAGTGGTGCGCACGTCACTGCTGTCGTCGCTCGTTGGTATTCATGCGTTCCAAGGCACGCGAGTGACCGTTGCAGGTGAAACTCCCACGGCGCAGGGAAACCATCACCCCTCGATAGCTCCTTACGGGCTATTCCACTGTGCCGATGGTGCGGTGCAAATGAGTGTCGCCAACGACCGACTCTGGCGATCATTCTGCGAGGCGTTTGATCTTGACCCTGACACCGAGGGGCTCCAGTCAAATGCTGAGCGAGTGGCTCACCGAGCAACAACGATTGCCTTTGTGGAGCAGGCCTTTCAAGGGCACTCGGTCGAAACACTGCTGCGCAGCCTTACTGAGGCCGGCGTGCCCGCCGGGCGGGTACGTAACCTTGCTCAGGTGTATGAGTGGGAGCAGGTGCACGCCCAGGGGCTTGTTGTTGAGGTCGACCATCAGCAACTGGGCAACATTCGGCTTCCTGGCCCGGCCATTCGTTTCTTTGACGTGAATGAAGATCGTGAGACCGAGCGGGCAAGGGCACTGCACTCGGCGCCCCCAACGCTTGATGAGCACGGCGCTGCGATTCGTGAGTGGCTTGCAGCGAGTGAGGGATAGTGATGAACAAGATAATTGCTGAGAAGCTTCCTGCTTCCCACGCGGCCAAACGCCGCTTCACAGCGCACCAGCTCATTGAGCTCATTGCCGACGAGAAGAGTTACCGTTCGTGGGATTCGACCCCTACGCAACGGCACATGAGCGAGAGCTACCGCGAAGAGCTTGCAGCGGCGAGTGAGAAGAGCGGCGTTGACGAGGCCATCGTGACGGGCGAGGCAACCATAGAGGGGCGCCGGGTAGCGCTGATCGCCTGCGAATTCTCTTTTCTTGCGGGCTCAGTCGGTACAGCAGCAGCTGAACGTTTTGTCGCTGCGATGGAGCGGGCTACGGCCGAGGGCTTGCCAGTTCTTGCGTCGACAGCCTCTGGCGGCACACGGATGCAAGAGGGAACCGTTGCTTTTGTTGCGATGGTGAAAATTGCTGCTGCGGTCGCATCTCATCAACGCGCTGGTCTCCCGTATCTCACATATCTTCGTCACCCTTCAACGGGTGGAGCACTCGCATCGTTCGGGTCGCTCGGTCAGGTCGTTGTTGCCGAGCCTCAGGCGCTCATCGGTTTTCTGGGGCCGCGTGTCTATGAGGCACTGTACGGCGAGCGTTTTCCCCGGGGCGTCCAATCGTCAGAGAACCTTGCCTCCCGCGGCGTTATTGACGGGGTGCTGCGGCCCGAAGAGCTTCGTGAGATGATCGCACGAACCCTCACGGTGCTTGAAAAACCCGGCTACGACGAACTCGTCGAGCTCACTCAGCGAGACACTTCGCACCATGACGATCCAGAAGGGTCAGCCGATGCTTGGGCATCGATTGTGCGCAGCAGAAAAGAAGAACGCCCAGGGCTGCGTGAGCTTTTGCGCTACTCAGCGACCGATGTGGTGCCGCTCTCGGGCACGGGGCAGGGTGAGCGCGACCCGGGCCTCGAACTGTGCCTTGCACGCTTTGAGGGTATTCCCGTGGTCGTTGTCGGTCAAGACCGACGTGCCCAGCGTTCTCGCTCTCCCTTTGGCCCTGGAGCTTTGAGAGCTGCGAGGCGAGCAATGCGGTTGGCGGCAGAGCTGCGGTTGCCACTCGTCTCGGTCATCGACACCCCTGGAGCAGCACTCTCGCAAGCGGCAGAAGAGGGCGCGCTCGCCTCTGAAATTGCGCACTGCTTGAAAGACCTCACGGCCCACGAGGGGGCTACGCTGTCGGTGCTCTTGGGTGAAGGAACCGGTGGCGGTGCTCTCGCACTCCTGCCGGCCGACAGAACGGTCGCGGCCCGTCACGCTTGGCTTTCACCACTACCGCCAGAGGGTGCCTCAGCGATCTTGTTTCGAGATACGCATCACGCCGCCGAGATCGCAAGCGACCAGGGCGTCAACACGGCTTCGCTCTTGCGCGAGGGCATTGTTGACCGCGTCGTGTGTGAAAGCCCCGATGCTGCCGAAGAGCCCGAAGCCTTTAGCCGCCGCATGGGCATGATCATCGGCCAAGAGGTCGCGAGCCTCATGCTTCGTCCCGCCGAACAGCGTCGCGTCGAGCGGCAGCATCGGTACCGGCGCCTGGGGCGGTGAAACGGTGGCTGTTGTATCGGCTGATGCGGCGTAGGCACGCGAAGGCGAGAGCGCGCGACGATGCGAGGCTGTGAGGCTTGTAGCGTGAGCCGGGCTCGGTGCTCGTTTTCACCCGAGCAACGCGTGGCAGCGTTCGAGCCGGGCGATCCACCAGGCTTCGCGCTCGGTCGACGCAGCGAAGCGGTCGACGAGCTCGGCTTCAACGACGGGGGTGTGAATGGAGATCGATCCGCCGGAGGGAACGAGTGACTCACGCACGACGTCGCCCGCGAGCAGCGAGACGGTCGCGAGTCCGCACGGGCCATCGAGCACGCCGTCGGGCAGGGAGGCTGCGAGGTGGGCGCCCATGGAGATTCCGATGGAGGTGTCAAGCGCACTCGACACGACGACCGGCAGGCCGGCCTCGAGAATGATCTCGCGGGCGCGGGTGATTCCGCCGAGCGGCTGCGCTTTGACAACGAGCAGATCGGCGGCCCCGGCCCTCGCAACAGCCAGCGGATCGTCAGCCTTGCGCACACTCTCGTCAGCCGCGATGCGCACGTGAGGCGTGGGGCCTGCAGAGAGCGCCTCGCGCAGCCGGGCAAGGTCAGCGACCTGGGCGCAGGGCTGCTCTGCGTAGTCGAGGTCGAAGGGTGCGAGCGCGCGTAGGGCGGTGATGGCCTCGTCGTAGCACCAGCCGGCATTCGCGTCGATGCGCACGCGCGCCTCGGGGCCCATGAGCTCTCGCACTCGGCGCACACGGGCCACGTCGTCGGCGAGGTTCTGGCCGCGCTCGGCGACCTTGACCTTGACGGTCGTGCAGCCGTCGAACGACGCGAGAAGCGGGGCCACGGCATCGGGATCGATCGCGGGAATCGTCGCGTTCACCTCGACCCGTTCACGCAGCGCCACCGGCAACCCGGCCGACCAGCCGTACTCGAGCGCGGCCGCGAGCCAAGTTGCTGCCTCGGGGTCGGCGTACTCGGGAAACGGCGAGAACTCGCTGAACCGCTCGGGCCCCTCGATGATGAGCGCCTCGCGCTCGGTCACCCCGCGAAAGCGCGTGCGCGTCGGGATCGAGACGACGCGCACCCGCTCCCGAACTTCGTCGAACGAGGGGCGGGGCAGGGGCTGAGTCTCGGGGCGTTCGGCGATCATGCGACCAGTCTAGAACTTCGGGGTGCCGGGCCGCTTTCGGCCGGCACCCCGAGTCGGGCGGATCGCCCAAGCCTCAGACCGCGCAAGCAGTCCCCGGGCTAAGAGCGCCCGCCAGCGCACCCTACACGTCTGCGCCCGGCAGCGCCTCCGTGCCCACGATCACGCGGTAGCCGCGCGTGGCGTCGTAGCCGTGAATCTCACGGGTGTCGAGCGCGCTCATAAACTCGAGCACGTCGCGCGTGATGATCTGGCCGGGAACGAGCACCGGGAACCCGGGTGGGTAGGGGGTGACGAAGCCGGCCGAGACGGGCGAGCGGCCAGCTTCGATTTCGGCGAGCAGCTCGGGGCCCTTACGGTACTGGACCTGGCGGTTGTCCTGGCCCTTGAAGAAGGCGGTGCGCAGGTCGCCGTCGGGCAGGTCGCCGGCACCGCGGTACTCGGGCGCGAAGGCGCTGAAGTCGGGCAGCGGCGGGATCTCCTCGTCGGCCGCAACGCCGTGGCCGTTCTCGAGCTGCTCCTCGGCGAAGAGATCGGCGAGCTTGAGCAGTACCTCGATGAGGTAGGCGACGCCTGAACGGGTGGTGCCGATGTTCGTCATGAAGAGCACCGTGTTGCGGCTCGTTTTGTTGACCTGAATACCGTAGCGGTCCATGAGGTGCGTGTGCTTGAACGTGTCACCGTCGACGCCCGTGCGGCTAATCTCGATGGTGATGCGGCTCGGGTCGACGACGAACTCTTCGGTGTCCCACGCCTCCCACATGTCGGCAAGACTGTCGCTGTGGGGCAGCGGGCGCTGCGATCCGCGGTATTCACCGGGAATGAGGTCGTAGGCGGTGAGCACTTTGAAGGTGTTGCGCAGCACGGGGTTGCGGGTGATGGCCTGCGAGAGGCTTGTCGCGAGATCGAGCTGGCGCTGTACGAGCTCGAAGCCTTCGAGCTCAACCTGGCGGCGGCCGAGGTCGAGCGACGCGAGAATCTGATAGTTGGGCGAGGTCGAGGTGTGTGTCATATATGCCTCGTTGAACGCGGCCTCGCTCAGACGCACGAAGTCCTGATCGTAGACGTGCACCATCGAGCCCTGGCGCAGCGCCGTGAGCGTCTTGTGCGTCGAGTGGGTCGCGTATACGCGCACTCGGGCATCGGGTGAAGGAATGAGCCGTTCGTTCATCCACACCTCGTCGCTCAGCGGCTCGCCATTCGTGTCGAACAGGCGCGAGCGCTGCTCTTCGTACCGCTCGGCGTATGCCGGGTCTTTGAGGTGACCCTCAAGGTGCTGTGCAGCCGCCATGGCGGTGCGGCGGCGCGTGACCGGGTGAAAAGCTGCGAACGCGAACCAGGCCTCGTCCCACAGAAACACGAGGTCAGGCTTGATCGCGAGGCACTCCTGCATCACGCGAATGGGGTCATAGACGATGCCGTCGAACGTGCAGTTTGTGAGCGTGATCATCTTGACCTGGTCGAGACGGCCCTGCGCGCGGTAGTCAAGCAGAATCTGCTTGATGCGGTCGAGCGGCACGGCTCCGTAGAACGCGAAATCGTTGAGCGGGTAGGCGTCGAGGTACGAGACCTGCGCGCCAGAGAGCATGAGCGCGTGGTGGTGCGACTTGTGGCAGTTGCGGTCGACAAGCACGACGTCGCCAGGCGCAACGAGCGCCTGGTGCACGATCTTGTTGGCGGTCGAGGTGCCGTTCGTGACGAAGTAGGTGCGCTTCGCCCCGAAGGCGCGCGCGGCGAGGGCCTGGGCCTTCTTAATGGCGCCGACGGGCGAGAGCAGCGAATCAAGGCCACCCGAGGTTGCGCTTGTCTCGGCGAGTAGGAGGTTCAGGCCGTAGAAGTCGACCAGGTCGGTGATCCACTTTGAGTCGACGACTGATCCGCCTCGAGAAATCGGCAGCGCGTGGAACACGCCTGCCGGGCGGCGTGCGTGCTCCTGAATCGCGTTGAAGAAGGGGGTGTCGTAGAGGTGCGCGATGCGGCGCAGCAGTGAGAGGTGCAGCTCGAGCTGGTCTTCGCGGCGGAAGACGCGGCGAAAGCGGCGGGTGAGCTGGCCTGCGAGGTCTTCGATGTGCGCGCCGGCAACGAGGTACAGGTCGAGCTCAGGGCGCACGCGCTTTAGCGTGTTTGCGAGGGTGAGCACGCGCTGCACCGAGCCGAGGTCGCTGCTTTGTGCGAGCGGATCATCGCTCACCTGCGACTGGACGTACTCGATCGTCTCTTTCAAGTCGCGGCTGAGCGGCTGCTTCGTGTGGTCGCTGAAGCCGGGGCGCATGATGACCGCGAGAATGTTGGGGTTCGTGAGCACGGCCGCCACGGCGTCTTCGGCCGAGGGCACGATAACGACGTCGTAAATGAACGCGTCGCCCGGGGTGCGAAGTGCTCGCACCTCTTGCTCGTAGATCTCTTTGTCGTTCTCAGACATCTGGTCGATGACGAGCACCTCGAACTTCTTGCGCGAGGGGTCGCCATGCTGGGGCGCATCTTCTTCGGCGAGCGGTGGGAGGTCGTGGTCTTCGAAGTCGCTGTTGATGTAGCCCTTCATGCCCTGCATCGCGCTGCGCACGTGGTCGAGGGCGAGCGAGAACTGGCCCTGCTCGATCTGCTCGCGAATCTCGCGCACCTGGCGCTGGCCGATGCCCGCCCAGTAGAACTCGATGGTCTCGAGGGCGCGGAGCGAGCGAAACAGCTCGGTGATGGTGGTCTGGTCGCTCACGTCGGCACCGCCCAGCGCGAGCAGTTTCACGAAGTATCGCGTGTACTCCCACGCATCGCTTCTTGCCCGCCAGGGGCTCGAGGGCATTCCTGAGTAGGGGCCGAGCCACTGCTCTTCGTCTGTTGGCACGGTGATCACGCCCTCGCTTGAGTGTCCGATTGAACGTACGAGGTTGGTTTGATCGTCTAACATGCCTAGAAAACCTTTCCAGCGTTGGAAGTGAGAAGCGCCACTGGCGCGACCGATGCGGCACCGCATAAGTTGTAGCAAAGTTTAGCGACATTCTGTGCCCGAACCCGTATACGGTGCGCATCGTGCCAACAATATGACGCGCTGTGACGGGTAGAGTGAAGGGTATGACGGTCGTATCTGAACTCTTTGACGCATCGGTATGGCAGCTGGCCGAGGGGGCCGAGCGGTATACCGACATCACCTCGCACGTTTCGCTCGATTCACGCATCGCGCGTATCGCTTTTAACCGGCCCGAGGTGCGCAACGCGTTTCGACCCCACACGGTCGACGAACTGTACGACGCGCTCGAGCGTGCTCGCGTCAACCCGCGCATCGGCGTGGTGCTGCTCACCGGTAACGGCCCGAGCCCTAAAGACGGCGGCTGGGCGTTTTGCTCGGGTGGCGATCAGCGCATTCGGGGCCGTGACGGCTACCGCTACTCTGACTCTGAGCAGGCGAGCGATATCGACCAGGCTCGTTCGGGTCGGCTGCACATTCTCGAGGTGCAGCGCCTCATTCGCTTCATGCCCAAGGTCGTGATCGCCCTCGTTCCAGGCTGGGCGGCGGGCGGCGGGCACTCGCTCAATGTCGTGTGCGATCTCTCGATCGCGTCAGAGGAGCACGCGAAGTTCAAGCAGACCGACGCCGATGTTGGCTCGTTCGACGCGGGCTACGGCAGTGCCTACTTCGCGAAGCAGATCGGCCAGAAGAATGCCCGCGAGATCTTCTTCCTCGCCCGCGAGTACTCGGCGCAGCGCGCCTACGAGATGGGCGCCGTGAACGCGGTTGTGCCGCACGCCGAGCTCGAAACGACCGGCATCGAGTGGGCGCGCGAGATTCTTGGCAAGTCACCCACCGCCATTCGCATGCTCAAGTACGCCTTCAACGCGGTTGACGACGGGCTCGTGGGGCAGCAGCTCTTCGCCGGTGAGGCCACGCGCCTCGCCTATGGCACCGACGAGGCCGTTGAAGGCCGCGACTCGTTCCTCGAAAAGCGCGATCCCGACTGGTCGCCCTTCCCGTACCACTTCTAGGGGCCGTGATGAGTGAACTGCGCCGCATTCCCGCGCACGACCACCTCTGGCTCATGGCCTCGCTCGCCGAGGCACTCGCAGGCGGCCCGGCTGTGCAGCCCACTGCGAGCGACGAGACGCCTTCGCCCGAGCACGTTCCTGAGGGTTGCGCGCTCGTCATACACACCTCTGGCTCGAGCGGATCGCCCAAGTTCGTCGCCCACTCGGCCGAGTCGATTCGGGCGAGCGCCGAGGCGACCAACGCGATTCTCGGTGGGCCGGGGCAGTGGATCATTGCCCTGCCCACCCACCTCATCGCGGGCGTGCAGATGCTCACGCGGTCGATTCTTGCCGGCACCGATCCACTCGTGGTGAGCGGTAAGTTCAGCCCCGAGAAGCTCGTGCGGCTCGCATCGCAGCTCGAGGCCGAGAGGCGTTACGTCTCGCTCGTGCCGGTGCAGCTGCGCGCCGTGATCGAGCTCGCCGAGCGCGACGAGGCGGCGCTTCGCGTGCTGCAGCGCTTCGACGCCATGCTCGTTGGCGGCCAGGCCGTGTCGCTCGAGATGCGAGCCGCGGCCCACCGCCTCGGCCTGAAGCTTGTGCGCACCTACGGCATGACCGAGACGGGCGGCGGCGTCGTCTACGACGGGGTCGAGATCGGCGAGACCGAGATGCGCATTCGGGGCGGCGAGATTCAGCTCTCGGGCCCCTCGCTCGCGCTCGGCTATCTCGATAACGACGGGCTCACCGCCGAAACGTTCATTGAAGAAGACGGTGTGCGCTGGTACCGCACGGGCGACGCAGGTTCGCTGCTCGGCGGAATGCTGCAGGTCACCGGACGTCTCGACCGCGTGCTCATCTCGGGAGGCGTGAACGTCTCGCTCGACCGAGTCGAGGCCCTCGTGCACGAGATGCCTGGCTGGGCCGAGAGCGCCGCGCTCGAAGAGCGCAACGACACGTGGGGCGCGCAGGTGACGATCGTAGCGGCGCCTGGCCGCAACGCTGAGGACGGCGCGGGCAAAGACGCCGGCGGTGGCGACACACTGCGCGATGGTTTCGAGGCGCTCGCAGACGCGGTGAAGGCCGAACTCGGCCCTGCCGCGGTACCCCGCCGTCTCGTTGTCGTCGACGAGCTGCCGAGACTCGCAAACGGAAAAAACGATTATCAGCGCCTCGCCGCGATGCTCACAGAGCCTCAGCGCGACGGCGCGACGGGCAGTGATGTGCCACGGGCTGAGAGTAAGGAAACGAAGTGAGCCGAAAAGATCCGCGTCGGTCAGGAAACCCGGCCAAGCGTGCCGTCGCAGAGCAACGCGTCGAGATGGGCATCTCGCCAGCGATCACCTGGCGTGACTGGGTCGGTGGCGCTCGCATTCGTACCCTGCCACTCGCGGTCGCGCCGGTCGCGGCGGGCGCCGGTGTCGCGCACATGGTGCAGGCGTTCTCGCTGACCCTCACGCTGCTCGCGCTCGCCGTTGCGGTCATGCTACAAATCGGCGTGAACTTCTCGAACGACTACTCCGACGGCATTCGCGGCACCGACGAGTTTCGGGTCGGCCCCTCGAGGCTCACCGCCTCGGGGCTCGTGAACCCGAAGCATGTGCTCACGACAGCGCTCGTGTTCTTCGCGCTCGCCGCAGTCGCCGGGGCCGTTGCGGTGGTGCTCAGTGAGCGCTGGTGGTTCTTGCTCGTTGGCGTGCTTGCGATTGCCGCCGCCTGGTTCTACACGGGCGGCAAGCGCCCGTACGGCTACGCCGGCCTCGGCGAGGTGTTTGTGTTCACCTTCTTCGGCCTCGTCGCTACCGTCGGAACCGTGTGGTTGCAAACCGACCTGCTCACCGAAGAAGCGTGGGTCGCGGGCATCGGCGTTGGCCTCTTCGCGGTTGCCGTACTCATGGCTAACAACATTCGCGATATTCCGACCGACCGCCTCGCGGGCAAGAAGACCCTCGCGGTGCGACTCGGTGAACGAGGCGCCAAGATCTTCTACAGCGTGTGCGTCGTGTTGCCCTTCGTCGTTCCCGCCGTCTGGGGAATCTTTCACACGAACCTCGTCTACACGTGGTTCGTGCTCGTGCTCGTGATTCCTGCCTTGCTCATCATGTGGCTCGGCAAGACCGCAAAAGATCTCATTCTCGTGCTCGTGCTCACGAGTTACTCCGGCCTCGCTTACGGCGTGTGCCTGGGGCTCGGCTTCGGGTTTTAAGCGTTCGCGAGGGCGGTGCCGAGCTGGGGCTCGCCCGGCTCGTCGAAGCGGCACTTCGGCGGTGGATCAGCCCCGGCTAAGCCCGGTCTTCGTCGTTCTCGGGCGCCTCGGCCTCATGGCTTTCGACGGGCTCTGAGCGGTCAAGCAGCGACGGATCCTCGTCAACCATCTCGTCTTCGAGCACCGAGTCTTCGGTACGATCACGATCGCGCCAGTCTTGCAGGCCCTCTGCTGCCCGCTGACGCACGGGGTCAAGCACGATGATCGAGATGGCCATTGAGATGAGTGCGGCGAGAACCGCGGCGAGCCACCAGCGCGCGCCAAGCATCCACACGAGGGCAAACACACCCGCGAAGAGGGCCAGACGAATTGTGGAATATAGCCACCAGGCTTTACGAGTACTCATCGTTCCCCATGTTAGCGACGCATCGCTGTGAGCAAGCCAGAAACCGAAACCTCGCATCGGGGTAGCATAGGGTCATGGCACGGTTCATCATTTTGGCAGTGGTACTCGCGATTGCGTTTACGCTGTATTCACTCGTTGATGCCTCTATGACAGAAGCGCGTCGGGCGCGTGGTGTACCGAAACCTGTATGGGTCGTGATCTGCGTTGTGCTGCCGGTGATCGGCGGAATTCTCTGGCTCATGGTGGGCAAGGGCGACGGGCGTGAGCCTGCCAAGCAGGTGGCTCCCGACGATGATCCGCGATATGGCGCGCTGTCGACCGAACATGTCGACCAGCGCATCGCCGACCTCGAATCGCAACTGCGCGCGCTCGACGACGAAGTGTTTCCGGGCGAAGGCTCGGGCGGTGGCGAGGGCGCTGCCGACGCCGCCGGTGATGGCAAGCCCGACGCTTCAACTGGCCCCGAGATCGACGCGGGCAAGGACGCCCCTGCCGAGACCAACAAGCCCGACGAAGACACCGAGCGGTGAGCGCCGCAGGGGCCGCCGCGACCCTCTCATCGCAGCTCGCAACGACCATCGTCGCCGAACTCATCGTGCAGGGCGTGCGCGACTTTGTCGTGTGCCCGGGCTCGCGCTCGCAAGCCCTCGCGCTCGCGGTCGCCGAAGCCGAAGCGCTCGGCGAGGCTCGCCTGCACGTGCGCATCGATGAGCGCTCGGCCGCATTCTTCGCGCTCGGCATCGCCCGCGAGAGCGGCCTGCCAGCGCCCGTCATCGTCACCAGCGGATCAGCCGTCGCAAACCTCATGCCCGCCGTGCTCGAGGGGCATAGCGCGAGGGTTCCGATGCTGCTGCTCACCGCTGACCGGCCCGAAGAGCTGCACGGTGTGCGCGCGAGCCAGACGGTTTGGGACAACATGTATACCTTCAACTTCAGCCGTTTCAACGCTGAGGTTCCGCCGGCAGAAGACGAAGACCTCGACGAATACCTGGGTTCAGAAATTCCCGAGGTCGTCGCAGAGGCGTTCGTCAACGCGATCCGCTCGCCGAATGGCGCCGGGCCAACGCACCTGAATATCGCCTTCCGCGATCCGCTCTCTGGGCCCTCGGGGCTGCTCGAAGGCGCGCTCGAACGCGCCCGCGAACGCGGCCCCGCTCGCGTTGTCGAGAAGCGCCCCACACTCGCCGAGCGAAGGGCCGACGTCGAGTGTGAATGGTGCGGTGAGCTGCCAGGCGACTGCGACCACAAGCGACCGACCGAGCTTGAAGTGTACGTGCACGGTGCGGGTAAGGCCCGGCCAAACACCATCGTCATTGCCGGTGCCGACGCCGGTGCCGACGCCGAGGCATTCGCGCACGCCGCGGGGGTTCCGCTGCTAGCCGAACCCTCGAGCGGTGCCCGATTTGGGCGCGAGGCGATTCAGCACTGGCAGGCGCTGCTGAACGACGAGGAGCTCGCCTCACGCATCGAGGTCGCCGTCATCTTCGGCCACCCGGGGCTCACCCGCGAGGTGGCGCGGGTCGTCGCCGCGGCCCGAACCGTCGTCGTCGACGGCGCCGGGCCCGACGGCCCCGCACTCGGCATCGAACGCTTCAACCCAGGCCGTAACGTGAAACAGTTCGCCTTCGCGGCCCGAGTCTCTGAGAAGTACGACCCCGCCGAGGCCAAAGCGTGGCTTGGTGAGTGGATCGTGCGCGACCGATCACTGCGCGACGAACACACGACCGTGCACGAAACCGACCTCGAGGCCGCCCGCGCGACCGGCTACCAGGAACGCAACGCCTTCGCCCGCGCCGAGGTGGCCCGCATGCGCGAGCCCGTGAGCCGTGAGCACCTCACCGAAATGGTCTGGCGCGCCACCTGGCCACACGACCGCCTCGTGCTCGCAGCCTCCCGCCTCATTCGCGTGCTCAACCGCATGGCCACGCCCCGCAACATTCGCGTGCACTCGAACCGTGGCCTCGCCGGAATCGACGGAACAATCGCGACCGCCATGGGCATCGCCCAGGCCAGCGACGGGGCCGGCATCACCCGCGTGCTCATCGGCGACCTAGCCCTCTTTCACGACGTCGGATCGCTCGCCCTGCCACCCGAACGCGAGGGCTCGCCGCGCATGCAGCTCATCGTCGGCAACGACGGCGGCGGCACGATCTTCGACACCCTCGAAGTCGCCGCCACGAGCGACCCCGAGGCCTTCGACCGGGTCATGCTGACGCCGCAGCGCATAGACATCGCGCAGCTCGCCGCCGCCTACGGCTGGTCGTACCGGCTCGTCACGACGCAGGGCGAGCTCGAAGAGGTGCTGACGGCGCAGGCCGAGACCCCGGGCATCGTCGAGGTGGCGCTCGCGCGGTAGGGGTGTGGCGCGACGGCTGTGGTTGTTGCGCGCTTCCGTTTCGTTCCGGCTTCGGGCCTGGGCTCCGGGCTCCGGGCTCTCGGCCCCTGGCCCCCCGTTGTCGTTCCCGGTTCCCGCTCCCGCAGCTTGCTGGCCGGTTTCGGGACTGTTCGCGCTCTCGCGGCGTCTACTTGACGAAAAGCAGGGTGTTATCGCGAAATAACCCTGCTTTTCGTCAAGTAGATGCGAAATCCACCGGAAACGCGCCCCGACCGCAGCACAGAGACACCGGCCACCGTACCAAGCCCCCTTCAGCCGCACGAAGGGTCCCGCTGCTGCATGAAATCCTCGACTGACCCTGTGAACGGCAAACCCAGCACCCCAAAAATGGGTTATCCACAGATCATGCGCAGCCCGATTGCAGGCGGATCGCTACCCCCAATACGCTTCAACTGGGGGCTACGGAACCCCCGTGGTCCCGAGCTACGAGCCTTGGAGGTCACCAGTCATGTCACGCGTTCTCTCAACCGAAGAAGCCCGGGTCGCCATTCGCCAGATTCAGTCGATCGTGAGCGGTGGGTTCACCGAACAAATCAGCCACCTTGACGCGCAGGGAAGAGCACTCTCTGACCCCAACATTTGGGACGGTCCGCTTGCCTCGCAATTTCGCTCGATCACATGGCCAGAGACGAAGGTCGCGCTCGATAACGTAAAGCACGAACTTGAGCGCTTGCGAACGCAACTTGAGGCGATTGCTCAGAACATCTTTACGGCGGGCGGTGGCGCCTAAATGGGGGCGCAGCGCTCCGCTCACCAACCACACGCGCTCGCTCCTCGCGCCGCAGAGGCCGCATCCGCATCCGCAGAAATCGCAGCAGCCGTTACCTCGGCCGCAGCAGCCGTTGCCTTGGCTGCAGTAGCTGCATCCGCCGCCGCCGCAGTCTCGATCGCAGAGAGCGCAGCCGCATGACCGTGCACTTTGACGATCTTGCGGCGCAACGCCTTGAATTCGCGGCGAGGTCGGCGGCAGAGCAATTGCGCCTGCAGGCCGCCGAACGTCACCGCAGTGCGAGCCGTGCTCTCGAATCATTTCGCGGTGGGTATGCACGGCGGTTTGAGCAGGTGGTGTGCATCGAAGCCGAAGATCGGGCGCGGCTTGCCTCGATCCTTGATGAGCTCGCTGAGAGCGTCTCGCTCACCGCTGCCGCGGCAGTGCGTGAACGAACGCGGCAGCACGACATCGCCGAGTGGCAAAAATACGAGTCCGGCGTCAACGCACACGGCAACCTTGTGAACGCCGCAGGCATAGCAGAGGGCGGTCGTCTCGTGGCGACGGGGGCCGGGACGGGCAGGCTCTGGAGGGCAAGGCCTGACTCGCGGGCGGTGGTGGCGGCGCCGATCCGCGTGGGGTTTCAGGCGAGGCCCAGGCCCCGCGGTTTCGTGCCCGGCGGGCAGAGCCGGGGAACGACCTCGGCGAGGCCCGCCCAGTTGAGGGGTTTTGCTGGCCGGGCGCGCGCCATGAATCGCGACCTTGAGCACGAAGCAGATCGGCTGAGCGAGGCCTGGCGCGGGTTCGTGCAACGGTGCGGGTGGGCTCGCATCGAGGGCGCAACGTTTGAGAGCGGCTTTCGTCGACTCCTTTCAGAGAGCGACGACGATGCGCGGTGGATCGAGCGAGTCGCCACGGCGTTCGAGCAGGCCGGGGCAGGTACCCTCCCGACGCACAGCGTGAGCCTTGCCGTCGCTGGAGGAAGCCCGAAGATGCTTGCCCGGCTACTCTTCACTGGGGCAGGACGTCCTGCGCAGGTCTCGACGACGTGGCGGGCGCTGATGGCGCGGGCACCACAGGCGGCTGATGCGCTCATTGAGCAGTATGCCCATGAACTTGCTGGGCTCGACGGCGTTCCGCTTGAGGTGCGCGATATTGCGGCACGGGCGGTGCTTGACGATATCTTCGATCCGCCCGATGACGGGAGTGTGCACTCGGGCGAGAGCGAGACACAGCGCTTGCAGCGGGCGTATGAGCGCATGGGCTTTGCGCCCGGCGAGCGCTCGTTGAAGGATTTTCGGGCTGACCTCGATGCGCTCAGGAACGAAGTGTTGAACGCCGAGCGGATGAGTCGTGGCGAGCCGGTGATGCTCGTTGGGCTTGGCCGGCACGACGGGGCCGTGACCGCAGCAATCGCGGTGGGCGATCTTGCAACTGCGCCGAAAGTCGGGGTGTTCGTTTCGGGTATGAACTCGAATGTGCGGGGCATCGGCGAGGCGCTGCCGGCCTTTCACTCGATGAAGCAGAACGGTGAAGACATGGCGTTTGTGACCTGGATCGGGTACCGGTCGCCAGGCATTGGCGGCGTGATATCGCAGCAGCGGGCTGATGCGGGCTCGGTGAGGCTCGTCGACTTTCTCGAGGGAATCACCGAGAGCCGTGATGCGCCGGTCGACCGGCTCGTGGTGATGGGGCACTCGTATGGTACGAACGTTGCTGCAGAAGCGCTCACGAAAGCGACGGTTCCGGTGAGCGCTTATGTCGCCATCGGCTCGGCGGGGCTGAAGCCCGGCACCGAACCCGGTGATTTACGCGTGGCAGAACGGTACGCGACCCATGCGAAGCGAGACAACATTGCGCAGATCGGCGTGCGTTCAACGGCGCTGCAGTATGACTACGGCACTCCGCCTGTGACCGATGAGTCGAAACGTCTGCTCGACGCGGCAGTGCCGAGGCAAGACCCGAGAGAGCTGCCCGGCTTTCAGGTATTCAGTTCTGAAAAGACGAAGAAAGGAGAACAGGTGACGATGCACAATCTCCTGAAGCCCATCGACTGGCAGGGCTCGCTCGGTAAACCGGCGCAGTACCTCGCCGATACCCTCGACGGCACCACAGCTACCGACGAGGTGGGCTACTTGCACCCGGGGTCAAGCACGGTTGCCTCGTTGCTCGACATTATGAACGGAGCACTATGACGTGGCTCATTCGAACGGTAGCCCTCGCGCTCGCGCTCATGCTTGTTGCCTGCTCTGGACGGGGCGAACAACAAGACGCGGCGGGAGTGACCGAGAAAGCGATGGTAGCGATGACGCTTGAAGAACAGTACGAGCGGGCGGGCAAAAACTATGATGCGTTTCAAACGCTAGTAGCCGAGGTGCAGACGACGCTCGACGATGGCGAGTGGTACACCACGCTCACCTCTGAGCCGATGCCGCTACCGGGTAAGGCGAGGGGCGGCGACCTCGTGGGCGACTCAGACGACAACAGCTACTACTTCATGATCGCGAGAAAGAAAGACGTGCAGGTCTCAAAGCGTCCCGAACTCGGCCGCCTCGAAGCCTCGTGGAACGAGCGGGGCTGGCCGGCTGGCGCAGAAGAGCGCATTTACGGCGGGTCCCGGCTCGCGGTCGTCACTCCCGACGGTTATCGCATCGCCGTCTCCAGTAACGCCGAAGGCAAGGCGCTCGAACTCCTCGCGTTCTCGCCCGTGTACTGGGGAGACGTGAGTGATCTCATGGCCGAAATGTACGACCGTCTCGAAACCGAAGATGCACTCGGTTCGCCCTGGGGCCTCGACAAGCGAGACGAAGACGGGCACTACACGATGAAGCCCGGCGTGTATCGCCCGTTTCCCGGGTGGGCGTACACGCCTCTCGACGATGACGAAGAAAACGAGAATGAAGAGAGCGAAGGTGACTAAGGAAGCGAGGGCGGCAAAGGTGACGAAGAAGAACAGACGCCGAGGGCTAGTCTTCGGGAGACGACGATCCGCCATATCGAAACGGCAGGAGGTCGCCCATGGGCACACGATGCACCCGAGTGACGATGAAGCCGATAATGAGGGCGGCGGTGAGGGGAACCGCGCCCGAGATCATGAGACCTGCGCGCGCGCCGAAGTGGTCGACGAGCATGCCGAGCAGGGGGCCACCGAGGGCCTGGCCGCCGACCGCGATGAGCAGATAAATCGACATGACGCGGCCGCGAATGAGCATGTTCGACGAAGTTTGGATGAGCGCGTTAGCCGCGGTCCACATAAGCACCGACCAGAGGCCAGCGAGAGCGATCGTCGCCATGAATGCCCACTCGTGCGGCATGAAGGCCGAGGCGAATTTGAGCGAGGTGTATCCGAGCACCGAGCCGTAGAACGTGCGTAACCTTACGCCCATACGGCGCATTGAAAGGATTGCGCCGATGAGCGCTCCGGCGGCGATCGCTGAGTTGTAACTGCCATAGCCGCGAGCATCAGAGTCAAACACGTGCTCAGCCATCGGCGCGAGCAGCACCGACCAGTTCATGCCAATGCCAGAGACAAAGACGAGCAAGATGAGCGTCCAGAAGATGACGGGCTTGCGGCGAACATAGGCGAGGGCCTCGCGTGCCTGGCCCTTCTCACGCGGTGCCGTGGGAAACTTCGTGAGCTCGGCGGTGTTGATGAAGAAGAGCAGCACGAGCGAGAGCGAGGCGCCGATGGCGGTGACAAGAAAAGCCCAGCCGCCGCCCCAGTTCGCGAGCATGAGGCCCGCGACTGCGGGGCCAATGAGTGCAGAGGTCTGGAAGATCGCCGAGTTGGTGCTCACCGCGTTCGAGAGCAGTTGCCGGCCGACAAGCTCAGAGACGAACACCTGACGCGCCGGCTGGTCGATGACTGAGAAGAGGCCGACGAGGCCAGCGAGCGCAAAAATGTGCCAGGCTTCGAGCGCGCCGGTAAAAGCAAGGGCCGCGAGTGACGCACCAGAGACGATCACCACGGTTTGCGAGATGATGATGAGGGTGCGTTTTGAATACCGGTCGACGATCACCCCGCCGAGCATGCCAAACAGCAGCACCGGGCCAAACTGCATGACGACGAGAAAGCCGACCGTGCTCACATTGCCGGTGAGCTGAAAGAGAATCCAATCCTGGGCGACGCGCTGGGTCCACACCGCAGTGAGCGCGAGAATCTGCGCGATTGCGTAAATGCGGTAGTTGCGAATGGTGAGCGCGCTCACCATGTCGCGAAGCGTGGGCTTTCGTTGTGGAAGGGGAATGACGCCTGTCGAAGCATCCTCCACGATGATCTTCCCCTCTCGTCGTTTGCGCGTCTCTTCACTTCTGAGCGCAAGCGACGACTAGCTACATGCCTCCATCAGCGGTCGAAACTTCGCGACCGTTTCGCTGAGTTCATGCTCGGGGTCGGCCCCTACAACGAGACCCCCTCCAGCAAAAGCGGTGATGGTGGCAGGGCTATGGCTGTGGTCGACCTGCGCACTCCGTAGTGCGATGGCCCAGTCACCGTTGCCGCCTGCTCCTACCCAGCCTACGGCACCCGCGTAGCGACCGCGGTCAAATGGCTCAAGTTCGTCAATCGTGTCCATCGCGAGTGGGGTCGGGGTTCCGGCAACCGCGGCCGTCGGGTGCACCGCTTCAGCGAGCTCGAACGCGTCGGCCCCGTCGGCGAGCTGCGCCGTCACCCGGGTCGCGAGGTGCCATACATTTGGCAGCTGCAAGAGCGAAGGTTCGGCGTCGTGCTGCAGGTCGGTGACGTGCGGTGAGAGCGTCTCGACGAGGCTCTCGATCGCGAAACGGTGCTCGAGCTGTTCCTTCTCGCTCGCAACGAGTTCGCGAGAGAGCTCCTCGTCGCGTGCCTCGTTCTCGTCGCGCCTGCGGGTGCCAGCGAGCACGCGCGCCGAGACCTTCGCGTGAATTGACCGAATGAGCGTCTCTGGGCTTGCCCCGATCATGCCGTCGACCGCAAAGGTCCAGCAGTCGAGGTAGCGGTGCGCGAGCCTGCCAAGCGGGACCCGCAAATCGGCGCCCTCAGCGAGCGGCGCCTGGAGCCTGCGCGCGAGAACCACCTTTTCGATGGCTGCGGCATCAAGCCTGCGGCCCGCTTCGGCGACGCCGGCCCTGTAAGCCTCGGTCTCGCCCTCGGGAGTCTGCCACTGCAGGGGTTGCCATGTCGAAGTTTCGGGCACGGTACCCTTCACACCGGCAAGCGCGAGAAAATCGTCGAGCTGAGCGACGTCGAAGACGTCGGCGCTCGCGAGGGAAGCTGCCGCGGGGTGCGGATCGGCCGAGTCATCGCCCACGTATGTGATCCACGCCTCTCCATCTTTCTTCCCGACGACGATGCGCGGCACGATGAGGGTTGATGGAGTTTGGCTGTTGCTGGCGAACGAGAACGTTCCGAGGGCGATAAGGCCCGTCGCTGGGCCGGCGATCGGGTCGTCGACGATGGCGTTCTCTTGAAGCGTTGCCCAGGTGCGTGAAGCGTCTGCGAAGCGCTCGCCGCCGTGCGTGTCGAGACGGTACGCAACCCCGAGGCCCACGAAGCCGCGCTGTTTGCGCACCCACAGCAGTGGGTTTTCGGAGTCGGCGAGTCGAACGAGGTCGGGCACCCGGCTGAGCGGCCGAGAGACGACGCGAAAGCGGGGTAGAGAAGCGGTGTTCACGGTTCCAATCTACCCGCTGCGGGGTTGGTGAGCGTGGTCTGATTCACAGGTGACTGCGGTGCGCTGCGCGGGGAGAAACAGGTAAAAACATGACTCATGAGGGTAACGTCAGCCGTTGCGGGTAGCATGGAGGGGTGATTCGCCCCAATGCAAACGAAAAACCAGCGAGCGACGTTTCGAGCATGTTCGACGAGGTCTCCCCTCGCTACGACATTATTAACGACGTGCTCTCTGCGTACCAGTCGCGTCTGTGGCGAATCGCCACGGTGAAGGCCGTCGCCCCGCGCAAGGGAATGAGGGTGCTCGACCTCGCAGCAGGTACCGGCACGTCGAGTGCGGCCTTCGCGGCCCAGGGTGCTCACGTGACCGCGGCCGACTTCTCGCGCGGCATGCTCGCTGAGGGCGAGAAACGTCAGGCCGGCAATGAGCTCATTGATTTTGTGTGGGCTGATGCAACAGACCTGCCGTTTGAAGACAACAGCTTTGATGCCTCGTCGATTTCGTTCGGCCTGCGCAATGTCAACGACCCTAAGAAGGCGCTTCGCGAGATGCTACGCGTCACGAAGCCTGGCGGGCGACTCGTTATCTGTGAGTTCTCGCAGCCACCGCTTGCGCTCATTCGCGGACCGTACTCGTGGTATTCGAAAAATGTGCTGCCAAAGCTTGCGAGCCTCGTTGGTGGTCCAGGTGAAGCCTACGACTATTTGACTGAATCAATTGAGAAGTGGCCGCTGCAGGCCGAGCTCGCGTCATGGATGACCGAGGCCGGTTTCGAGCAGGTCGGCTATCGCAACCTCACCGCCGGTATCGTGGCCCTGCACCGCGGCTTCGTGCCAGGCGAGAAAGCCGTTCAGAACTTAGACATCATTGAGGGTGAGACCAAAAAATGAGCCTTCCCATCGCTGAAGACACCGCGACGCAGATGCTCCCAACGAACCTCTTCAAGGGGGCTCGCGACAAGCTGCACGCGAAAAAACTTGAGAAAGAGATGGCGCACGTTGAAGCGCAGCTCGTCGAGCAGCTTTCGTTTGCCTCGCCGGTTGCTGATGCTCCGGCGCGCTACCTCGCTGAGGCCGGCGGCAAACGCATTCGCCCGCTGCTCACGCTGCTTGCGAGTCAGCTTGGCGACGGCCCAAATGAGCTCGTACACCGCGCTGCCGTTTCGGTCGAGCTGACCCACCTCGCGTCGCTGTACCACGACGATGTCATGGACGAGGCGACGCTGCGCCGCGGGGTTCCCGCGGCCCACACCGTGTGGTCGAACTCGGTCGCGATTCTTGCGGGCGACCTGCTCTTTGCGCGTGCCTCATCGCTCGTGTCGGGCATGGGTGAAGAAGCGATCGTGCTCCAGGCGAAAACCTTCGAGCGCCTGTGCCTCGGCCAGCTGCACGAGACGGTCGGCCCCCAGGAGGGCGACGACCGTATCGAACACTACATGCAGGTGTTGGCCGACAAGACGGGTGCGCTCATTGCGACCGCCGCACGCATGGGTGTCATGTTTGGCGGAGCCAAGGCCGAATACGCCGACATGGTGCAGGAGTACGGTGAGCGTATCGGTGTCGCCTTCCAGCTCATCGATGACGTGCTCGACCTCTCTGAAGATAAAGAGCAGACGGGCAAGCTCGCTGGCACCGACCTGCGCGCTGGTGTGCAGACGCTTCCGGTGCTGCTGCTGCAAAAGCGTGCCGAGACCGACCGTGCAGCAAAGGATCTTCTTGTTCGCATCGAAGAGGGCGCCGCGCGTATTCAGGCAGGCGAACCCGCGACGCTGCTCGACCGCGAGGTCGCTGAGCTGCGCGAACACGAGGTGACCGCAGAGACGCTCGCGACCGCGAAGCAGTGGGCATCAGACGCGGTAACCGCGATCGCCCCGCTACCAAACTCGACCGTGAAAGACGCGTTCGAGCGCCTCGCCGACTCGATCGTCACCCGCGAGGGCTAGCGCTAGGCGCGCGGCGGCAGCTGCGAGAGCCAGCGCTCGATGCCCTGTACCGCGGGTTCACCGTGCGCGATGATGGCCTCGTGCCCGTGACCTTCGAGTTCCAGGAGTGAGGCCTCAGGAACAAGACCCGTGATTTGCCGTGCCCACACGGCAGGGCTCACGCGGTCGAGTGACCCCCTGATGACAAGCGTCGGCTGCTCGATGCGTGGCAGTGTGCGCTCGATCTGGTGCTCGAGCGTGGGCTTCAGCTTCTCGATAAACCACCGCGGCCCTGCCTGCGCGTAGGCGAGGGCTCCTCTGGCGAGCACGCCGATGCTCTCGGTTCCAAGGTCTTGCAGCATACGTTTGGCCTGCTGATGCACAGAGCGCTCTGCGGGATTGACGGTCGTCGCGACCAACACGAGCGCGTCGACGAGTTGTGGGTGTCGGGCGGCAAGCTCGGCCGCGACCTGCGAGCCCATTGAGTGGCCGACAACGATGAGCGGGCTCGGCGCCTCATGCGCGGTGAGTGAGAGTGCCACGAGGTCAGCTGTGTGTTCCATCGAGAGGGCGTGCTGTGGCTTCGGGGCATCACCGAAGCCCGGCAGATCGACCGCAGTGACGTCGAACGGGGTGTCACCGTTGAGGAGCGCAGTGATGAACGATTCGTACACCCAGTGACCCATGCCGATCCCGTGAATGAGCAAGACCCGCGGCCTGTCGTTCACCGGCCAACGGTAGCTGAATAGCTCGTTGCCCTCGTGCACGAACGAGGTGCGTTCGGGTTCAGGAAGTGCCATTTCTGGGGTCGTCATAGTGACTCAGAATAACAGGGTTCTCAGAGGTCACACGGGCTTGTTCGCTACCGTTAGACGCGTGCGCCGCGCCCATTTCGCGCGCCAGGAAAAGGAAGCATGACCAAGAAGACTCTTCGCCTCGCAATTGTTGGTGCCGGCCCGGCGGGTATTTTTGCCGCTGACCTGCTGCGAAAAGCCGAACGCGACTTTGACATTTCGATCGATCTCTTCGAAAAACTCCCTGCCCCCTATGGCCTCGTGCGCTATGGCGTCGCCCCCGACCACCCGCGCATCAAGGGCATCGTGACCTCGCTGCGTGAGGTGCTCGACAACGGCACCGTTCGCTTCTTCGGCAACGTCGAGTACGGCAAAGACCTCACGCTCGACGACCTCAAGCACCACTACAACGCCGTCATCTTCTCGACCGGCGCGGCCCGCGACGCATCACTCGACATCGAGGGCGTTGACGCGCCCGCTTCATACGGAGCCGCCGACTTCGTGAGCTGGTTCGACGGCCACCCCGACGTTCCCCGCACCTGGCCCCTTGAGGCCGAGTCGGTCGCGGTGATCGGCAACGGCAACGTCGCGCTCGACATCTCGCGCATGCTCATTAAGCACCCCGAAGACCTACTCACGACCGAGATCGCCGACAACGTCTACGAGGGCCTCAAACAGAGCCCCATTCGCGAACTGCACCTCTTCGGTCGCCGCGGTCCAGCCTCGGTGAAGTTCACACCGCTCGAACTGCGCGAACTCGGCGAGCAACGCGACGTCGACATCGTGCTGAACGAAGCAGACTTTCTCGTCGAAGATCCACACGCTGAAGAACTCGCGGCCGCCAACAAGCAGAGCAAGGTTATCAACCGCGTGTTTGATACCTGGCGCAAAAACCAGACCGAAGAACGCGAGCCGGCATCGCGCAAGCTCGTCATGCACTTCTGGTCGAAACCACTCGCTCTCGTCACCGAGGGGGAGGGCGATGAGCGGCGCATCACCGCGATCCGCATCGAACGTACGAAACCAGACGGCCAGGGCGGCATCATCGGCACCGGCGAGATCAGCGAGATTCCCGTGCAGGCCTTCTACCGCGCCGTTGGCTACTTCGGTTCGGCGGTCGACGAGATTCCGTTTGACGCTGCTCGCGGCGTGATCCCGAACGTCAAGGGCCGCGTACTCGACGAAGCCGGCGAGCATATCGGCGGCGTGTACGCGACCGGGTGGATCAAGCGCGGCCCAGTCGGCCTCATCGGCCACACGAAGAGCGATGCGATGGAGACCCTCGAACAGCTCATCGCCGACGAAGCGACGCCCGGCAGCCTGTGGCAGCCCGAGAACGCCGACGAGGCCGCGATTACCGCGTTGCTCGACGAGCGCGGCGTCGAGTACACGACCGTCGATGGCTGGCACCTGCTTGACGAGCACGAGCGCTCGCTCGGCGAGGCGGCGGGGCGCGAACGCATGAAGGTTGTGCCGCGCGACGAGATGACGCAGATTTCGCGGGGCGCGTAGGGCGGTTACGGCCGGGGTCTCGGCTGTGTTTGCCGATTTGGCGTTTACTTGACGAAAAGCAGGGTGTTTTCGCCGAAACACCCTGCTTTTTGTCAAGTGGATCGCTGGGCGTGCCGCGTGCTTGCGGCGGGTGACCGACCGCCTCGCGCCGGGCGATCGGCAGCCTCGCGCCGCGGCGGATCGGCGGCCCTCCAACCCCACTTACCCACAGCCCCGCCACCAGCGGCCCCGCACACCCGGTAACATAGAGCCCATGTCAGCAGCGCGCGAACAACTCATTGAGCTCATCAAGAACGAGGCCGTGTTTCACGGTGACTTTACCCTCACCAGTGGAAAGAAGGCGACGTACTACATCGATCTTCGTCGCCTGAGTCTCGACCACCGTGCGGCTCCGCTCATCGGGCAGGTCATGCTCGACCTCATTGACGACATCGACGGGGTTGTTGCGGTTGGTGGCCTCACGATGGGGGCCGACCCGATCGCCTCGGCGATCATGCACCAGGGGGTCGCGCGCGGCAAGGTCTACGACTCGTTCGTCGTGCGCAAAGAACCCAAAGACCACGGCCGCGGCCGTCAGGTCGAGGGCCCAGACCTTGAGGGCAAGCGCGTCGTCGTGGTTGAAGACACCTCAACAACGGGCGGATCGCCCCTCACCGCCATCGAGGCCCTGAAGCGCGTTGGCGCCGAGGTTGTCGCGGTCGCCGTTGTCGTTGACCGCCAGGCTCCCGCGAAGGCGCGCATCGAAGAGGCGGGGTACGAATACCGTTACGCGATCGGTCTCAGCGACCTCGGGCTCGACCCCCAGTAACGCGCTGTATGCAGCAGCCAGTCAGCCAGACCCGCGTGCGCCCGGCAGCCCCCTCACTCATGCTCATCGGCGTTGCCGGCGGAACTCTCTCAGGGCTCTTCGGCATCGGCGGTGGAACGATCATCGTTCCGGCCCTCGCGCTGTGGCTTCTCATGCCGCAAAAGCTCTCGGCCGGCACCTCGGTCGCCGCCATCTTGCCCACGGCGATCGTCGGTGCGACGACTTACGCGATCCACTCGAACGTCGACTGGGCTGCCGCGATTGCGCTCGCGGTCGGCATCATCATCGGTGCGCAGGTGGGCAGCTGGCTGCTGAGCCGGGTGCCCGTGCACGTTGTGCGTTGGGTGTTCATGGGCTTTCTCGCGGTGGTGATCGTGAGCCTGTGGTTTGTGGTTCCGCAACGTGAGGACACGATTTCGTTGACGGTTTTGACGGCACTGCTACTCGTTGTGACCGGCTTCATCACCGGGATTCTCTCGGGGCTTCTGGGCGTTGGCGGCGGAGTGGTTGTGGTGCCCGTGCTCATGTTCTTCTTCGGGGCGAGTGACCTCGTGGCGAAGGGAACCTCGCTGCTCATGATGATTCCCGGCTCGATTTCGGGCACGCTCGGCAACATGCGCCGGGGCAACGTCGACCTTCGCGCTGCTGCCTTCGTTGGCGTCGCAGCGGCGGCCTTCGTGCCCGTCGGCGCGACGCTCGCAGGGGTACTCGACCCGTTTTGGGGCAACCTTGCCTTCTCTGCGTATCTTTTCTTCCTGCTTTGCCAGATGCTCGTGCGCGAGCTGCGCATGCGGCGCAACGCATAGTGAGATTCTCGATGTCAGTGGCCCCCGCTACGGTTGAGGGCAAGGAGGCACTATGACACCACCATCAAGTCCAGAGCGCAGGGCAGTTCCCGGCGCGGGCATCATCATTTTCGTGACGAGCGTCGTGCTCACGATTGTGGCGCTGCTCGTTCCGATGGTGTCCTGGCTCGCGATTCCGTTCGTGCTGGGAGCGGCCGCGCTGCACATTCGGGCTGCGGCACGCACCGCGGGCTCGCCGACACCCTTTATGGTTCTCGTGGGCCTCGATATCGCGATGCTCATCGCCGTCGCAGGAAGCCTCATCGTCGGCTTCTGAGCACCGCGTTTTGCCGGGGTGGTGCCCGCTAGCGCTTCTTCTCGAGCAGCGAAGCGATCGAGGGCAGCTTCTCGTTCGGCCTGAACGGGTACTTCTCGATCTCGGCGTTATCGGCGATGCCCGTCATAACGAGAATCGTGTGCAGGCCGGCCTCCATGCCCGCGACAATGTCGGTGTCCATGCGGTCGCCAATCATTGCGGTGTTGTGAGAGTGCGCGCCCAGGCGGTTGAGCGCCGAGCGGAACATCATCGGGTTTGGCTTACCCACGACGTACGGGGTGCGGCCCGTCGCCTTCGAGATGAGCGCCGTAACCGCGCCGGTCGCGGGCAGCGGGCCCTCGGGGCTCGGCCCGGTCGCGTCGGGGTTCGTCGCGATAAATCGTGCTCCGCCGTTGATGAGGCGAATCGCCTTCGTCATCGCGTCGAACGAGTAGTTGCGGGTCTCGCCAATCACCACAAAGTCGGGGTCGGTTTCGGTCATCACGTACCCCGCATCGTGCATGGCCGTGAGAATTCCGGCCTCGCCGAGCACGAACGCTGATCCGCCGGGCTTCTGCTGTTTTAAGAAAGCAGCGGTCGCGAGCGCACTCGTCCAAATGCGTTCTTCGGGAACCGTAAGGCCCGCATCGGCAAGCCGGGCGCTCAGGTCGCGCGCGGTGAAGATCGAGTTGTTCGTGAGCACGAGGTACGGCTGATCGTTGGCCTGCCACTGAGCGATGACCTCGGCGGCACCGGGAATGGCGTGGTTTTCGTGCACCAAGACGCCATCCATGTCGGTGAGCCAGCACTCAATCGCGTCTCGGCCCACCGGTGAAGCTCCGGCCTCGCTGGCCGGCTGATTTTTCAGTTGTTCTGTATTTTTCATTGGTGCCCTTACTTTACCTCGACAGCGTAAACGCAAGGTTAACGGACCGAGATGCGGCAGACTAGGGGTATGCATGAACGCGCAGGCCTCGCTGCCACCCCCGAAGACCTCATTGACGTTGCGGCGGTCATCGCTGCGTACCACGGGGCCCGGCCAGATCTCAGTAACCCAGCCCAACGTGTAGCCTTCGGTACCTCGGGGCACCGCGGAACCTCGCTCAACGCTTCATTCACCGAGGCGCACATCGCGGCAATCTCGCTCGCGATCGCCGAGTACCGCGCGGGGCAGGGCTTCACCGGCCCGCTCTTCATCGGGGCCGACTCGCATCCCCTTTCAGCCCCGGCCCTCGCGACTGCCGTCGAGGTGCTGCTCGCCGCGGGCGTCGAGGTTCGTGCGAGCGCTGGAGACGCGCTGGTGCCAACGCCCGCGCTCAGCCATGCGATTCTCAGCTACAACGAAGCGATTCCTGCCGTAGCGGATCGCGCAGCCGCCGGCCCCTCAGCCGATGGCCTCGCCGACGGCATCGTCGTCACCCCGAGCCACAACCCGCCACAGGATGGCGGCTTCAAGTACAACCCTCCCCACGGTGGCCCCGCCGACACCGACGCGACCGACTGGATCGCTGCCCGGGCGAACGAACTACTCGAACAGGGAGCCGACATTGCCCGCGCCGTCGGAGCGGAGCCCGCACGCCATGACTTCATGGGCCCCTACGTCGCCGCGCTCGGCGAGATTGTGAACGTCGAAGCGATTCGGGAGGCGGGGGTGCGCATCGGCGCCCACCCGCTCGGCGGTGCAGCCGTCGAGTACTGGGCCGAGATCGCCCGCGTGCACGAGCTCGACCTCACCGTGCTCGGGCCCGGAATCGACCCCACCTGGTCGTTCATGACGCTCGACTGGGACGGGAAGATTCGCATGGATCCCTCGTCGCCCCACGCCATGGCGGGCGCCCTTGCCGAGCGCGAGCACTACGACCTGCTCGTCGCGAACGACGCCGACGCCGACCGCTTCGGTGTGATCACGCGCGGGGCAGGGCTGCAGCAGCCGAACCACGTGCTCGCGGTTGCGATCGACTACCTGCTCGCGCACCGTGCCGGGGCGGGGAGTGCGGAAGGATCCGCCTGGAAAAATGCGGCCATCGGCAAAACGCTCGTGTCATCGGCGATCATCGATCGAGTGGTCGCAGGCCACGGCCGCGAACTGCTCGAGGTGCCCGTCGGATTCAAATGGTTCGTGCCCGGGCTGCACGAGGGCAGTGTCGCGTTCGGCGGCGAAGAGAGCGCGGGCGCCTCGTTTTTGCGCACCGACGGGCGCCCCTGGTCGACCGACAAAGACGGGATCATCATGTGCCTGCTCGCCGCCGAGATCACGGCGGTGACGGGCGAGAGTATCGACGAACGCTACCAAGCGCTCACGCGCGAGCACGGCACCCCCGTGTACCGCCGTGTTGACGCCGCCGCGACCCCCGACGAGAAGGCGCGCCTCAAGAAGCTCACCGCCGCCGATATCACCGCTGGTGAGTTCGCCGGCGAGGCGATCACTGCCGTGCTCACCGAGGCTCCGGGCAACGGGGCAGCCATCGGCGGGCTCAAAGTCATGACCAAGAACGCCTGGTTCGCGGCCCGACCCTCTGGCACCGAAGACGTGTACAAGGTCTATGCCGAGTCGTTCCTCGGCGAGCAGCACCTTGAACAGGTGCTCGCCGAAGCGCAGGCTCTGGTTGCACGGGCGCTCGCGTAACTCTGTTGCGTTTGCCCTCGCGTAGAATGGGCGCATGACTGCTTCTGAAACGCCCCTGCGTCGGTACTCCTATCTTGGGCCCGCGGGAACGTTTACCGAGGCGGCCCTTAAACTCGCGCCCGAGGCCGCCGGTCAAGAGTGGAACCCCGTCGCTAACATTGGCGAGGCGCTTGCCGACGTGGTCGCCGGGCGCAGCAACGCCGCCATGATCGCGATCGAGAACTCGGTCGACGGCGGAGTCACCGTCGCGCAAGACGCCCTCGCCACGACGCAGGGGCTGCACATCATCGGCGAGTACCTCGTTCCCGTCGATTTCGTGCTCGTCGTGCGAAACGGTGCGCGCCTCGACGACATTCGCACGGTCGCGGCGCACCCCGTCGCTTATGGTCAGTGCCGCGAGTGGCTCGATGAGCGGCTGCCGGGGCACGTGCACTTTCCGGCTGCCTCGAACGTGCAGGCCGCCGCTGACCTGCTCGAGCGTGAGCAGATTGACGCGGCGATCGCCCCGCCGAGCATCACCGAACACTACGATGTGACCGTGCTCGCCGAGCACCTCGCCTCGAACCGTGACGCCGTCACCCGCTTCGTGCTGGTCGCGCCCGCGGGCCCGCTGCCCGCCCGCACCGGGGCCGACAAGACGAGCCTCATCGTCGAGCTGCCCCGCGACGAGTCGGGTTCGCTGCTCGAATTGCTCGAGCAGTTCGCAACCCGCGGAGTCAACCTCACCCTCATCGCTTCACGCCCCATCGGCGACCGCATGGGCCGCTACCGCTTCGTCATCGATGCCGAGGGCCACGTGCTCGACGAACGGGTGGCCGACGCCCTGCTCGGCGTGAAACGCTTCAGCCCCCGCGTCGTGTTCTTGGGCTCGTACCCCCGCGCCGACGGCATTCGCGCCATCGCCCAGCCGAGCACTGACGACGCGTCGTTTCGTGATGCGCGCGCGTGGCTCGACGGCGTGCTAGGGGCGGGCTCGGCGCGCGCCTAGGCGGTGCTCTCGCCCCGCCGCTGTTCCAGCTTCGCCGCGCCGCTGCTGCCGCTGTCGCGCTTCAGTGCCACTTTACGCAAGCTGGCGGCTGTTTCGTTGCGCGCGATGACACTGGCGATGCTGGCTTGACGAAAAGCAGGGTGTTTCGCCGAAAACACCCTGCTTTTCGTCAAGTAAACGCCGAGGCGGGGTTGCGTGATGCCGAAACGTGCAGGTCGGGTGCCAGTGCGCGCCACGGAATGTCAGGGCACGCGGGGCGAGTGCCAGCGCACGCAGCTACAAACCGAAGCGGCGGATCAAGCGCGAGTCGACGCGGGGCGAGGCACCCAAGGGCGCGGATCGGGCGCCAGCCCACGCAAGCGAGTGCCGCAGCGCGCCCTCGCAGGTAGTGCGCCGCGCAGGTAGCGCGCCCCGTGGGCAGCGCCCGCCAACGCAGGCGCCCACGCAGGCGCCCACGCCGGCGCCCACGCCCTGTCAGCGCCCAGCCCCGCGCCGCCGCTACGCCGTCAGCTCAGCCCGCAGCACGTGCTTCATGATCTTGCCCGACGGGTTGCGCGGCAGCTGGGCGCTGAACACGAGCTCTCGCGGCATCTTGTACTTCGCGAGCTGGGTGCTCAAGAACTCGCGCACCTCTTCGATGGTGAGTGAGGCGCCGGCTTCGGTCGCTTCGATGACGGCGACGAGGGTCTCGCCCCACTCTTCGTGGGGGCGCCCGACCGCCGCGGCGTCGATGATCTCGGGGTGCTGGCGCAGCGCCTCTTCGACCTCGGGTGAGTAGACGTTCTCACCGCCCGTGATGACAACGTCTTTGAGACGGTCGACGATGGTGAGATAGCCGTCTTCGTCGATGCGCGCGAGGTCGCCCGAGAGGTACCAGTCGCCGTCGAAGACGTCGGCGGTGGCCTCGGGGTTGTTGAGGTAGCCCTGCATGCGAGTGCTCGAGCGAATCCAGATCTCGCCGACCTCGCCGGCTGAGGCGGGCTCGCCGTCTTCTTTCACGACGCGAATGTCGACACCCGGCATGCCGCCGGCTCCGATCGCGCCGGCCTTCTGTACCTGCTCCTCGGGGTAGAGGGCTGAGCCGACGGGGCCCATCTCGCTCATGCCGTAGACCTGGTAGAAGTTGTCGGTGTTGTAGGCCTGCTGCAGCATCTGCACGGTCTGAGCGCCCATCGGGGCTCCGCCGTATGCCCACAGACGCATGCTCGTCAGGTCGAAGTCGCTCAGCTGCTTGTCGATGGTTGGCAGCACCTTGAGCGGTGCGAGGTACGCGATGGGCGCGCCGAAGAAGGCGGTCGCACGGTGCTTCTCGACGGTCGCGAGAAAGTGCACAGGGTGGTATTCCTTGAGCAACACGATGGTGCCCGCGAGGTAGACCATCGAGAGCATCCAGTTGTTGAGGGGTGAGGCGTGCCAGATGGGCATCGCGATCAAAAAGCGGTCTTCGCGGCGCAGCCCAACGGCCGCGGTCGTGTAGGCGGGAACGCCCGAGAGGCCCGCGTGAGTGTGCAGGCAGCCCTTGGGGCTGCTCGTTGTTCCCGAGGTGTACAGCACCTGGGCGATCATGTCGCCGGTAACCTCGACGCCATCCCACGGCTTGGCCGCGGCGACGAGCGTGTCGAACTCGCCGCTCGCGTCGTCGGTTGTCGTGAGGAGGCGTGCGTTCGGCGCACCCTTCGTGATCTGCGCCTCGAAGTCGGCGTCGCCCACGATGAGGCCAAGCGATGCGTGCTCGGCCACGTACTTCACCTCGGTTGCGGTGAACTTGTGGTTGATGGGCACGAGGGCCGCGCCAGCACGCCAGAGGCCGAACGCCGCGATGATGAAGGCGGGAGTGTTGTAGGTCATGACTCCCACGCGATCGCCGGGGGCAACCCCAAGATCGCGAAACACCTGCGCCGCGCGCTTCGTCGTGTCAAGCAATTCTCGGTAGCTGAGCGTTTGTAGATCGCTCACGATCGCTTCTTTCTCGGGGAAGGTACGCGCAGCGCGTTCGAGCATCCAATTGAGATTCACGGTTTCCTCACTTCACTGTGGCGGGGCTTGTTTCACGACTTGAATCGTGGTTCAATGCCTATTGAATCACAATTCAATGTGAGAATCTAGACACATGTCATTTCTCAGAGGCGGCGCCCCAATGGGTAGCTCGACCACACCGCCCAACGCGAACCAGAACACTGCACCGCCAAGCACTGCGCAGCCCACCACCACACACCGAAGCATCGCAACACCAGCAACCGTGAGCACACCGACCAGCGAAGGGAGAACGGCATGAGCACCCCCGTGCAGCACGACCGCCGCTCTGCGCTCGTGAAGGCCGCAACCGAGATCGTGAGCGAAGCGGGCTTTCGCGGCGCCTCGGTCAAAGCGATCACCGGGCGAGCTGGCATGAGCGCTGGGCTGCTCTACAGCTACGCAACCGACGCCGACGAGCTGCTCACCGAGGTTTTCCGCCGCTGCGCTGGCCAGGAACTCGCGCACGTCGCCGAGGCGGTTGAAGAGGCAGGCCCAGGCGGATCCTCCGCGCAACTCACCGCGCTCATCGACGCCTTCACGGGCCGCGCGCTCAGGGGGCGCCGGCTTGCGTGGTCGCTGCTCGTCGAGCCCGTCGGCAAAGCGATCGAGGCCGAGCGCCTCACCTACCGGCTCAGCTACGCGAGCCTGCTCATCGACATCGTCGAACGGGGCATCGCCGAGGGCGATTTCCCCGAGCAAGACGCGAGAGTCACCGCCGCCGGCATCGTCGGGGCTATCAGTGAGGCGCTCACAGGCCCCCTTTCGCCGCTGCCGCCCATCGATACCCACGACGCGAATATCGGGCGTGACGAAACGAGGCTCGTTTCGTCGATCCACACCCTCTGCATGAGGGCGGTCGGCGCAGGCGCCGCGCACACCACACAGCAAAGGAGCGAAGAGTGAACACTCACACCGTCACCAACCAGTCACCCGAGCGGGTAGGCCTCGACGAATACGAGGCCAACGTTGCGCTGCGCGAGGCCGTCGAACGCTACGACGCGGGCTGGGCAACCGAGGCTCTGCACGAGACCGGAACCCACGTCGGCAACGCCGAGTTCCAGGCCGATGCTCGCCGCGCGAACCGCAACGAGCCGGTACTGCACTCGCACGACCGCTGGGGCAACCGCATCGACGAGGTCGAGTACGACCCCTCGTACCACCGGGTTATCGGGGCGGCGGTCAAGGCGGGTGCGCACACGAGTGCTTTCGCCGATCCGCGGCCAGGCGCAGGCGTCGCTCGCGCGGCCCACTTTATGCTTTTCGCGCAGATCGAACCCGGCCACGCGTGCCCCGTCTCGATGACCCACGCCTCGGCGCCCGTCATCGCGCAGCACCCCGAGCTCGCCAAGCAGTGGATGCCGCGGCTGCTCTCGACCGAGTACGACGGCGCGCTTCGCCCGGGCAAACCCGGCGCGATCTTTGGCATGGCCATGACCGAGAAGCAGGGCGGATCAGACGTGCGCGCGAACACGACGCACGCCGAGCCCGCGGGTGATGGCAGCTACCGGCTCACGGGCCACAAGTGGTTCTGCTCGGCTCCGATGAGCGACGGATTTCTCGTGCTTGCCCAGGCGCCCGGCGGCCTCTCATGCTTCCTCGTGCCTCGCGTGCTCGACGATGGCAGCCGCAACACGCTGCACATCATGCGCCTCAAAGACAAGCTCGGCAACCGCGCCAACGCCTCGAGCGAGATCGAGTACGAGAACACCGTCGGCTTCCTCATCGGCGAAGAGGGTCGCGGCGTGCGCACCATCATCGACATGGTCACCCGCACCCGCCTCGACTCAATGCTGGGGTCGCTCGCGGGCATGCGCCAGGCCACCGCTGAAGCCGCCTGGCACGTGCGGAACCGCGCCGCCTTCGGCAAAACCCTCATCGACCAGCCGGCCATGACCGCCGTGATCGCCGACCTGCAGCTCGAGACCGAGGCCGCCACCTCACTCGCCATGCGCGTCGCCCGCGCCTACGACGACGATGCCCCGGCCGAAGACGTCGCGTTTCGCCGCCTCGCCACCGCGGTGGGCAAGTACTGGGTGTGCAAGCGCGCCACGAGCCACGCGGGCGAAGCGCTCGAGTGCCTTGGCGGCAACGGCGCGATCGAAGACTTCCCGCTCGCGATGCGCTACCGCGAGCAGCCCGTCATGGCCATCTGGGAGGGCTCAGGCAACGTCATCGCCCTCGACGTGCTGCGCGCCATCGCCCGCGAGCCCGAGTCGCTCGAGGCCTTCGACGCCGAGGTCGCGCTTGCCGCAGGCGTGAACCCCGTCTTCGACGAGCACCTCGCGCGCACGCGTTCACTCGCCCGTGACGTCGCGGCCGATGCGCAACCCGATGCCCGTGCTCGACAGCTCGTCGGCGCGCTCGCCACCTCGCTTGAAGCGTCGCTGCTCTTGCGCACGGCCCCCGATGCAGTGGCTGACGCCTTCGTGGCTTCGCGCCTTGGCGAGGGTGCCGGGTTCGGGCACCTCTACGGTGCGCTGCCTCGTGGCGTCGATGCGGCGGCGGTGGCGGCTCGCGCGTAGGCTGCTGCTTGCCGGTGGTGCGGCGCTGCCTGCTGGTGGTGCGGCGCTGCCTGCCGTTTTAAGGTTTACTTGACGAAAAGCAGGGTGTTTTCAGCGGAACACCCTGCTTTTCGTCAAGTGGACGCGGAAAAGCCGCACAAGACGGTCGGCATCACCGGTCTACTGGCCGGACTCACCTACCACTCGCCATGCCTCACCGGCCCGCCGGAGCCGCCTTTGGCGCCGAAACGGCAGCCGCCCGAGCGCCAGGCTCAGCAGCCGACGCCCCAGCACCCGCCGCACCGGCATCAGCCCCAAACGCCGTCGTGCTCCAGTGCTCGGCGACGCGCAGCACGAGCGCGCCCGGGTCGACAGCGCCCTTAACCGCGATTGCGAGCCCGAGGTCGTCGCCGTCGAGCTGCACGGGTTCGAGGCCCGGCACGGTGAGCGCGAACTTCTTGGCGCGCAGGTATACCACGTTCTTGGTGTCGTGCACGAGGTCGATGATGCGGCGGCCGGTGCGGGTTTTGCGCAGCACGCCGTTTTCCCAGCCGATTTTGTTCCAGATCTTGAGCCATGCGAAGGCGCCCTGGGGGCGAAGCGCGACGACGTCGAGCTCGCCGTCGTCGATGCGCGCGTCGGGAATGAGCAGTACGCCGCCGGGCAGCAGGCCGCAGTTGCCGATCATGACGGTGTACACCTCGAGCTCGCGTGCCGAGTGCCTATCGTACGAATAGTGAATGCGCAGCGGTTTATCGCGGATCATCGTTCGCAGCCCACCATCGATATAGGCGAGCCACCCGACGGCCTTTTTCCATGAGCTGCGGGTTGCGCGAATGGCGCGGGCGTCGAGGCCCATGCCGGCGAGCACGAGGAAGACGTGCTCGTCTTCGCTCTCGTCCTGGCGCACGATTGTTGCGATTCCGAGGTCGATGGGGCGGTCGACGCCCTCGAAGCCTGCACGCACGGCCTCGTCGGTGCGGCCTGGGGCGAGGCCGACGTTGCGGGCCAGGATGTTGCCCGTGCCCTGCGGAATGATCGCGAGGGGAACCCCCGTGCCCCGCAGCGCTTCGGCGGCCGCGCGCACGGTTCCGTCGCCGCCCGAGGCAAAGACGAGGTGAGGTTTGCGGGAAAGTGCCTGTCTGAGCGCTTCCGATCCGCCGTCTTCGGGAGTGGTCTCGATCCACTCGCTCGGAGCCCAGCCAGCACGCTCTTCTTCGACGCGCATGAGTGCCCTGAGTGCCGGGAGATCGGTTTTCAGGGGGTGAAAAAGCACCGTCGCTCGGTGCCTCGAAGAGGGCGGGTCGGCCAAATCACGCATGTGGTCAACGTTACCCTCTCGCTCCTGTCAGATGCGACGGGTAGACTGGCGTGTGTGATTGATCTTCAGCTGCTGCGCAATACCCCAGAAGTTATTCAGGCGTCTCAGGCAGCTCGCGGTGCCGATCCGGCAATCGTCGAGCAGGCCCAGGCCGCCGACGTGTCGAGGCGAGAGGCGCTGACCGCGTTCGAGTCGCTTCGATCGCAGCAGAAGGCGGCTGGCGACCTCGTGAAGAAGGCCACGCCAGAAGAGCGCCCGGCCGCGATTGCCGCGGCGAGCGAGCTCGCAGCACGGGTGAAAGAGGCCGAGGCGCTCTCGAAGCAACGCGCGGCCGAGCTTGATGAGCTGCTCATGAAGATCGACAACGTCATCATCGACGGCATTCCCGCCGGGGGCGAAGAGAACTTTGTGACGCTGCGCACGCACGGCGAGGTTCCGCAGTATGACTTTGAGCCACGCGATCACCTTGAACTCGGCGAGATGCTCGGTGCAATCGATATGGAGCGCGGCACGAAGGTCTCGGGCGCACGCTTCTACTTCCTGCGCGGCGTTGGCGCTCGCCTCGAGCTCGCGCTCATGAATCTCGCGCTCGACAAGGCAATGTCGAACAGCTTCGTGCCGCTCATCACGCCGACGCTCGTGCGCCCCGAGATCATGAGCGGCACCGGCTTTCTCGGCGAGCACTCTGACGAGGTGTACCACCTGCCCGCCGATGACCTCTTCCTAACCGGCACGAGCGAGGTCGCACTCGCGGGCTACCACTCGGGCGAGATTCTCGACCTGGGTGAGGGGCCGCTGCGCTACGCCGGCTGGTCGACCTGCTACCGTCGCGAGGCCGGTTCGCACGGTAAAGACACCCGCGGCATCATTCGCGTGCACCAGTTCAACAAGCTCGAGATGTTCGTGTACACGAGCCCTGAAGAAGCCGAGGCAGAGCACGACCGTCTCGTCGGCTGGCAGGAAGACATGCTGCAGGCCCTCGGCCTCAGCTACCGCGTGATCGATGTAGCCGCTGGCGACCTCGGTTCGAGCGCCGCCCGCAAGTTCGACATCGAGGCCTGGGTGCCCACCCAAGAGGCGTTTCGCGAGCTCACCTCGACCTCGAACTGCACGACCTACCAGTCGCGCCGCCTCAAGACGCGTTTTCGCGGCGAGAACGGCAAGACCGAGCCGGTTGCAACGCTCAACGGCACACTCGCAACAACGCGGTGGATCGTCGCGCTGCTCGAAACCCACCAACAGGCCGACGGCAGCGTGATCGTTCCCGAGGCCCTTCGCCCGTACATGGGCGGGCTCGAAGTGCTGCAGCCGATCACGAAGAAGTAACCGACCGCCAAGCGATTCAAGGAAACCGTGACCAAACACCTCGTTGCTCTTGACCTCGACGGAACCGTCCTAAACCACGGCTCGCTCGGCCAAAACAGCCATGAGCAGCTTGAGATCGACGCGGAGCTGGCGAGAGCCATTCGCGAGCTTCACGATTCAGAGCACGAGGTGGTCATCGCAACAGGGCGTTCGGTCGACGCGACGCTGCCCGTTGTTGAGGCACTCAAGATCGACCCGACCTGGGTCGTTGCCGCAAACGGGGCGGTCACGCTGAAACGCGATGCCCTCGCGCACCGTGCCTACCGTCGCGAGCACGTCGAGTCGTTCGACCCGCGTAAGCTCCTCTCAACCATCAGCCCGCAGCTCACCGGTGCGCGCTACGCGGTCGAGAGCGCCGAGGGCACGTTCTACTACACCGAGCCGATTCCCGCGGGAACGCTGCCCTCGAAACAGCTGCGCGTTACCTTCGACGAGTTGCTCGAAGTACCAGCCTCACGCGTGATCGTTGTGTCGCCAAATCATCGCCTCGAAGAGTTCATTGACGCCGCGAGCACCGCCGGCCTCAAGAACGTGAGCTACTCGGTGGGCACTGCGACCTGGCTCGACATCGCCCCCGTCGGCGTCTCGAAGGCCAGCGCGCTCGAGCGTATACGCGGCATCGAGGAGGTTTCGCTCTCGCATGTTTTCGCCGCGGGTGACGGCTCGAACGATATCGAGATGCTCGACTGGGCGGGCCGTTATGGCACCGCCATCGTCATGGGTCAGGCCGATGAGCGGGTCAAGTCGCACGCAACGCGGGTGACCGGAACGATCGACGAGAACGGGCTATTCACCGCGCTCAGCGAGTCGTTCCCCTGGCTTGCCGAGAGCTAAGGCGTTTCGCGACACGGGTGAATTATGCGTGTGAGCCGCAAACCCACTAAGATTGTTCGCGGAGGGTTGTCCGAGCGGCCGAAGGAACTAGTCTTGAAAACTAGCAGGTGAAAGCCTCAAGGGTTCAAATCCCTTACCCTCCGCCACAAGCCCCCGACCGGTGTTCAGCCGGGCGGGGGCTTTCTCGTTTGCCGGGCACTCCGCGATCCGCCACAATGATGCGGGCAAGAGCGGGAGATCACGCAATCTCGGTGATATGTTGGCCACGCAAACGCCTGTGAAATGGCCGAAGCGCGGCGAGATCTCAGCACCTTCATAGGCGAACAGGGTACCTTTACGAAGGTTATCTATACATAAGCCCAGGAAGAAGTATGAAGAAAACCAAGAAAGCTCCGAGTTTTTTCGGGGCGAGACACGGTGAGCTGCGAAGCTCGAGTGCCGTGCGCAATGTTTTCAAGGGGATCCTTACTGGCGTGCTCGTTCTCGGTTTGAGCGGCGTTGGGGTTGCTGCCTATGCGTGGTGGGATATGGCAGGCAGGCTCGAAACCGTCTCGCTCGCGAATGGTCCCGACGGCCAAGCCCGCATCGATGGCTCGGCGATCGACGGGGACTTTGCTATCGCACTCGTGGGCTCTGACACTCGTGATGGTCAGGAGTCTGTGCAAGACGACAACGAGGGCGAACTCAATGACGTGAACCTCGTGCTGTATGTCGACGAAGCGCACAAGAACGCGACCGTGATTAGCGTTCCGCGTGACCTTATGGTGCCAACGCCCACCTGTCCAGGGCCTAACGGCGAGGCAGACTACTATCCGGCCGCGAGTGAGCGACAGATTAACTCGACGCTCGAAACTGGCGGGCTTGCCTGCGTCGTGCGCACCCTCCAAGACCTGCTCGATCTTGAGATCGAGTTTGCCGGCGAAGTGACGTTCGATGGCGTGATCAACATGTCGAACGCCATCGGTGGCGTCGATGTGTGCCTCACCGAACCGATTGTTGACCCAAAGGCCGACCTTGACCTTCCCGCGGGCGACGTGACGCTCGTGGGTACCGACGCTCTGCAGTTCTTGCGTACCCGCCACGGCGTCGGCGACGGCAGTGACCAAAGTCGCATCAGTAACCAGCAGGTGTTTATGGCGGCGATGATGCGCAAACTTAAGAGCGCCGACACGCTTGGCGACCCGACCAAGGTTTTCCGCCTTGCGAAGGCTACGGTCGAGAACGTGAAGCTCTCAGACTCGCTGGTGCAAATTGACGTGCTGCAGTCGCTCGCGTTTGCGGTCAAAGACCTCGACCTCGAGAACATCAACTTTGTGCAATACCCGACCTTCAAGCACCAGTACGATACCAACCGACTAACACCTGACTGGGCTGCAGCCGAAGAGCTCATGGACTTCGTGCGCACCGGCCAGGCCTTTGAAGTTGGGACGCTCGGTGAGGGCGTGTACGAGGCCGGAGGCGAGAACGCCGAGCCCGGTGCCGAGGGCGAAACCTCCGACGCCGACGCGCCGGAGAGCGGCGAGGGCGAAACTTCACTCGAGGGTGAAACGACCGACCCCGCGAACGGTGGCAAAGCCAAAGTAAACGACAATATCTCAGGGCAGAACGCCGCACAGGTGACCTGCTCGCAGGGTCGCACCCAGTGGTGATCTAGCCCTAAAACTCCCTCATGGGCGAAATCGATTTCGTAAGTGCCTTGTTTTCGCCTAAGATGGAAAGCGTGCATTTTGCACAAGGAGACGTGCCGGAGCGGCCGAACGGACTTCACTGCTAATGAAGGGTCGGGGTTAAACTCGACCGGGGGTTCAAATCCCCCCGTCTCCGCCAATAACCCCCGCGTGATCCGCCCAGAGCGGATCGGCGGGGGTTTTGCGTTGGCTGCGTACGTGTACCGCGCAGGAGCGTTCCGTGTGGCTACTTTCTCCCGTCGTGTGGCCAAAAAGTGTCGATTCCCGGCAGGGTTTTTGACACTTTTTGACCACAGGGTGACGTGGGGGAATGGCTTGAGACGAGACTGCGAGGATCCGCACAAAACGCAACTGCAGAACCACACAAAATATTGGCCGTCAGCCGCAGAGCTTAACCGAAAGCGTAGCTATCATTCTTTCGAGGGCTAAGATGAGCAGAAATACCCGCTGGCACGGAAGGAACCTGGGCGATGGCGCGACCGAGTGTTGAGGCTGAACGCCGCGAGCAGATCATGGCCGCGACGAGGCGAGTGCTGGTGACGCGCGGTTTGACGTTGCTGCGGGTGTCTGACGTGGCGAAGGCCGCGAGCCTGTCGCCGGGCATCATTCATTATTACTTCGACAGTAAAGAAGAGTTGCTGCGGGCCACCTTTGACGACGCGTTTCATGCCTCGCTCGATCGACGAAAGTCGATTATTGCAAAAGACGAACCTGCCGATGTGAAGCTGCATGCGCTGTTGCGAACGTACGTTCCGCAGGACGAGCGCACCGTCGAATCGTGGCACGTGTGGCTGCAGCTCTGGACGGGTGCGTTGCAAGACCCCGACCTGCGCAACATCAACGAGAGAGCGTACGGTGAGTGGCGAGCGCTCATCGGGGCGGTCATCACGCAGGGCATCGAGACCGGCGTGTTCGAGTGCTCTGATACGGCCCTCGTCGTGAACCAACTGATTAGTATGATCGACGGACTCGCGGTGCAGGTGCTGCTCGAATCGGGCGAGATTACGCCCGACGAGATGGCGCGGCTCTGCGACGAGTACGTCGACACGCTGCTCGCGGTCGACGCGGGGTAGCGCGCGGGTTTTGCTCCCGACGCAGGGGAATGCGCATCCCGCGTGAGTTTTCGAGGGCAGCGGATCACCCGCAATACGGTGCTCGCGACTGTCCGGCACCCGCCTGCGCACCCGTGGAAGCGAAATTGTTTGCACTTTTGAGGTGAAATCAGCCGAAAACGGCCCGAAAGTGTAAACAATTTCGCTAGTCAAGGCGCTCGCGGAGGCGCGCGGCTCGGAGGGCGGCAAAAATTTCAAGGCCACGCCCTTGACAGAATGCCCCCGCGACTATTTAATTAACTGAAGAGTCAAATAAGATTCAATTCCTGGGGCAAGAAGCCCCTCAGAGCAATGATGCCGAGCCAAGGAGAACGATGAAGTTTTCTGCAACCCCCAATGCGCCTGAAGCGGTGCGTCGTGGGCTTGAGTCATTCCACGAGCCATCGTCGGTGGCGGTCGTGGGCGCCTCGAACGATGCCGCCAAATGGGGGCACTGGATTGCCCGCGGTGCACTCACCGGGGTCGACCGCCGCGGGGTGTATCTCGTCAATAAGAGCGGCAAGCAAATCGCGGGCTACGATACGTTCACCTCGTTGCAGGGGCTGCCCGAGGTTCCCGAGCTTGTCGTGGTCGTCGTACCGGGGCACCTCGTGCACTCGACCATCACCGAAGCGCTCGAGATGGGGGCGCGCTCGTTTCTTATCATTACGGCGAGGGTTCCCGATGAGGCGGCACTCGTTGAACTGATGCGCGAGCACAACGCCCGCATGATCGGCCCGAACAGCCTCGGTATTTTCTCGGGCTCATCGCAGCTGCAACTCATGTGGGGCGAAATGATGCCGGGTTCGCTCGCCGTGATCTCGCAGAGCGGGCAGCTCGGGAGCGAGATCGCCGCACTCGGGCGCAAGGCCGGAGTGGGTATTTCGCGCTTCGTGTCGCTCGGGAACCAGAGCGACGTGCACGCGGCAGATGTGATCCGCTCGCTTGCCAGCGACGAGCAGACGAGAACCCTCGCGATCTACATGGAAGATTTTTCGCGCGGTGAAGAGATTTTTGCCGCGATTCGCGAGGTGCGTGAACGGGGAACAGCCGTCGCGGTGCTCACGACCGGCAACAGTGACGCGAGCCGCGACCTCGCCCAGTCGCACACCGGAGCCATGACCTCGGCTATTGAGCTCGTTGACGCGGCTTGTCGCCAGGTCGGCGCTGTGCGAGTGAGCACACCGAGCGAGCTCGTGCGGCTTGCCGAGCTCGTCGAGAAGGGCGTCGTGTGCCGGGGTCCGCGAGTTGCGGTTGTGAGCGATAGCGGTGGCCAAGGTGGTATCGCGGCCGACGAGGCGGCCCGTCTCGGGCTTGAACTCCCGGCCCTCAGCGCCCAACTGCGTGAGCAGCTCGCCGCGGTGCTTCCCGATGGGGCATCGACGCGCAACCCCATTGATCTTGCCGGAGCAGGCGAAGCCGACATGACGCTCTATGCCACGCTGACGAACGTGCTCGCAACGAGTGGCGAGGTCGATGCGGTCGTGCTTTCGGGGTACTTCGGGAGCTACGGTTTCGATACCCCCGCATTGCACGAGGCAGAGCTCGCGGTCGCGGGGCGGATGATGCGTGATGCGAGGAGCGACGCCGCACCCGTGCTCATTCACGCGATGGAGGCCCAGTCGGTCGTGTCGCAGCAGTTGCGCGAGAACGGGGTACCCGTGACCGATCGTATCGAAGATGTGCTCTCGGCGATTGCGCTCTCGTGCACGGCTTCGCAGGATCCGCGGCCTGATGTGCGCGATCGCGACGCGAAGCGCATCACGAAGGGCGCCGATAACATTCAGGTGCGTGAAGAGCTCGCGGCCGCAGGCATTGAGTTTCCCGAAATGCGCATCGTGCGAACTCGCGATGAGGCGGCGCTCGCTGCGATCGAGTTTGGTGCGACCGTCGTGCTGAAGGCCGCGTGGCTTGCGCACAAGACCGAGCACGATGGCGTGCGACTCGGGCTCGATACCGGTGAGGCCGCTGCCGAGGCGTTTGAAGAGATGCACGAGCGGCTAGGCGACGGGCCCTACACGCTCGAGCTCCAAGATACGCGCCTCGATGTGGCCGAGTACATTGTCTCGGTGCGCCGGGACCCGGGCTTCGGCATCGTGGCGACCGTCGGGACCGGCGGCACCGCAACCGAGATTTGGGGCGACATCGCGATCGAGCTCGGCCCCGTGAGCGTTGCTGATGCACGCGGCATGATTCTCGGTCTCACGAGCGCGCCTCTGCTTGGCGAGTGGCGCGGGCGCGATGCGCTCGACGTCGATGCCCTCGCCCGTACCGTGTCGGTGCTCAGCTATACACTCGCAGCATCACCCGATGTTGCCGAGATTGAGCTCAACCCGGTGCGGGTCGGCGTGAAGGGCTCGCTCGCCGTCGACTGCCTTGCTTTGCCAACCCTAGAACCCACCGAAACTGCTTAACACGCTCCGTAATGAAAGGATCCCTCATGGATTTGATGGATGTCACTCGCTCAATCTTCACGCTCACCGACGAGCAAGAAGCCATTGTCGAGCTGTGCGATACGTTCGCAAAAGAGAAAATTCGCCCGATTGCGAAGTCGGTCGATGAGGCCGACAGCGGCTCACCGGTCGACCTGTTTCAGGAGGCGGCGAAGGTCGGCATCACCGACTTCATGATTCCCGAGCAGTTTGGCGGTGGCGGCTACACCGACCTCTTCACGCAGTGCCTCGTGCAGGAGCGCTTGTGCTGGGGCGACCTCGGTATCGGCAACTTCTTGTGCTCGAACGGGTTCTTCGCCGACCCGCTGCTCGTGCTCGGCACTGACGAGCAGAAAGAGGAGTGGCTGCGCCCGCTCACGGGAGACACGCCTCTCTACACGGCGCTCGCGACGACCGAGCCAGGCGCTGGTTCTGATGCTGCGTCGATGACGATGACCGCGACCCCCACCGAGGGCGGTTACCTACTCAAAGGCCAGAAGGTGTGGATCTCGAACGCTGGCATCGCAGACCAGTACGTCGTCTTCGCCAAGACCGACCCGTCACAGCGCTCGCGCGGGGTCAGTGCATTCTTGATGCGCAGCGATGCAGAGGGCTTTAGCTACGGCGAGCCCATGAAGAAGATGGGTCAGCGCGCGATTCAGTGCCGCGAACTCTTCTTCGACGACGTGTTCATTCCCGAGGCGAACCGTCTCGGCGAAGAGGGGCAGGGCTTCCTCGGCCTCATGAAGACCTTCGACGCCTCGCGTATCGTGCTCGCGGCGGCGGCAACCGGCATTGCCCGTGCCGCACTCGAGTACGCGACGAACTACGCTCGTGAGCGCGAGACCTTCGGCAAGCCGATCATTGAGAACCAGGCCGTCTCGTTCCGCCTCGCAGACATGGCGACGCGCATCAACGCGGCATGGTTGCAGACGCTGCAGGCCGCAACCATGTTCGACCAGGGCAAGCCCGTCGGCGAGGTTGCCGCGATGGCGAAGCTGCAGGCGTCAGAGACCGCGGCGTTCTGCACCTGGGCTGCCGTGCAGACGCTCGGCGGGTGGGGCTACTCGCGTGAGTTCCCGGTTGAGCAGTGGATGCGCGATGCGAAGCTCGAAGAGATCGAAGAGGGCACGTCAGACATCATGCGCCTCATCATCTCGCGCAACCTGTAAACACTGAGCAGTTCAATCGAAGGAGTCAACGATGACCACCCCAACCGCAGCCACCATGACGGGTGGCGAGGCGCTCGTGAGGGCACTCGCCGCCCACGGGGTCGACACGGTGTTCGGCATTCCCGGTACACACAACCTCGCGGTGTTCGCGGCGATGCCGGCCCACGGCATTCGCAATGTGACGCCGAGGCACGAGCAGGGTGCCGGTTATGCGGCCGATGGCTATTCACGTGCTTCAGGCCGCGTTGGGGTGGTCATCACAACGACGGGCCCTGCCGCGTTAAATGCGGCTGCGGCGCTCGCCCAAGCGAACTCTGACTCGGTGCCCACGCTGCTCATTGCGCCGGGCATGCCGACGGGGCATCCGAGCCACGGCAACGGGCTGTTGCACGAACTTAAAAACCAGCGGGCGGTATTTTCTGGCCTCGTCACCGAGAGCCACCGGGTTGAGTCTCTGCAAGAGATTCCCGGGGCGGTGGCTCAGGCCTTCGCTCGGATGACGGCTGGGCGGCCACGTTCTGAATACCTCGAGGTGCCGCTCGACCTGCTCGATGCTGTTGGCGAGATTACGCTCGTTGCGCCAGTGCCAGCCCCAGCGCCCATCATGCCGGCAGCGGCTGAGCTCGACAGCGCTCGAGTGCTGCTTGACGGTGCCGAACGCGTGCTGCTTGTCGTGGGCGGGGGAGCCCGCGCTGCGACCGGCGAGGTGCAGGCGCTCGCCGAGAAGCTCGGCGCTGGCGTCGCGACGACGACCAACGGCAAAGGCAACTTCGATGAGCGACACCCGCTCGCGCTCGGCGCGGGCCTGCAACATCCATCGATCGTTGCCGCCGCCGAAAGCGCCGATGCGGTTATCGCGGTCGGCACCGAGTTCGCACCCTCAGACTGGTGGATCGGCGTGCCCGACTGCGCCGCGAAACTGGTGCGCGTCGACATCGACCCGGCCGCCGTCGTCACGAACATCACCCCGAGCGTCGCGCTCGTGGGCGACGCGGCCGCGACGCTCGCCGCGCTCACCGAGGTCGTTGTAGAGCGCGACCGCTCGGGGGCTTCAGCCGCCTGGTTCGAGCGCGCTCTCGCGGGGGTGCGTGAGGAGCGCGCTGCCGAGGGAGAGACCTGGCTCGCGGCGATGCAGTCGCTCGCCGAGGCACTTCCCGACGACGCGATCATCGCTGCCGATAACGCCATGGTGGCCTACTATGGGGCGCTCGGTCAGCTGCAATTGAGCCGACCGAACGCATTCATGTTTCCCACCGGCGTCGGTACCCTTGGCTTCGGGCTTCCCGCCGGCATTGGTGCGAAGCTTGCTCAGCCTGACGCACCCGTCGTCGTTATCCAGGGTGACGGGGGCATCATGTTCACGGTGCAGGAGCTCGCAACGGCCGCTGAACTTGGTATTGCGTTGCCCGTGATTATCTCTGATAACGGAGGCTACGGCGAGATTCGCAACGAGATGGCCGATCGTGACGAGCCGATCCACTCGGTCGCGCTCGGCGGCCCCGATTTCGTGCAGCTCGGCCAATCACTCGGCTGCCACGGGGTGCGCGTCGACCGCGACGATCAGTTGGGCGAGGCGGTGCGTGAGGCGCTCGCAGCCGATCGGCCAACCGTGATCCACCTTCGTGAGGGCGGCCGCGCAGCCGCCGACATGCTCGCGTCACGAGACGCCTGACCCTCGAAAAACCTGTACAACCCCAACCCGAATGGAGGAGCCATGACGTTCCGCACCCGATTCACCGAAACCTTTGACATCGAGCACCCCATCATCTGCGGCGGCATGACCGCGGTGGGTAAGGCACCGCTCATTGCTGCCGTGGCAAATGCAGGCGCTCTGGGGTTCCTCTCGGCGCTCACACAACCGACGCCAGAAGAACTCACCCTCGAGATTGCTCGCACCCGTGAACTCACCGACAAACCCTTCGGCGTGAACCTCACGATGCTGCCCACGATCAACCCCGTGCCGTATGACGAGTACGCCGATGCGATTGTGCAGGCCGGTGTCAAGATCGTCGAGACAGCAGGCAACAACCCAGAACCTTTTTTGCCGGCGTTTAAAGCGGCGGGGGTCAAGGTCATTCACAAGGCGGTGACCGTGCGCCACGCGCTGAAGGCGCAGTCGATCGGCGTTGATGCCGTTTCGATTGACGGCTTCGAGTGCGCTGGCCACCCCGGTGAAGACGACATCGGTGGTCTCGTGCTTATTCCCGCTGCGGCTGATCAACTCACTATCCCGATCATCGCCTCGGGCGGTATTGCAGACTCACGTGGCCTCGTGGCCGCCCTGGCTCTCGGCGCCGACGCGGTGAACATGGGCACGCGGTTCGTCGCGACGCAGGAAGCCCCCGTGCACGACAACATCAAGCAGCAGATCGTTGCAAATAGTGAGAAATCGACCAACGTTGTCTTTCGCAAGTTTCGCAACTCGGCCCGAGTCGCGAAGAACGCTGTGTCTGACGAGATCATCGAGATTGAGCGTCAAGACGGCACGACCTTCGAAAACATCGCGCACCTCGCTTCGGGCGCTCGCGGCCGCGAACGCGCCCTCAGCGGTGGCGAGGTCGACGGCGGCGTATGGTGGGCGGGGCAGACGCAGGGCCTCATCGGAGATGTGCCCACGGTTGCTGAGCTCATCGACCGCATGCTCGCCGAGGGGCGTGACATTATTGCCGAGCGCCTCGCGGGGGCGCTCGCGTAAGACTCGGGGTGGCACGAGCGGTGCGAATCTCGTGTCACCCCGAGTACCCGCTGCAGGGCCCGGGCGGGGTGAACGGTTGTGTGATTGTTTGCATTTTTCAGTTGCGCATTGCTGCTTGCTTGGGCATGATAGCTAATAAGTTGATTGGTCAGCCAATCATTTACTGGAACGTCAAGGAGGACGAACCATGTCAGTACGTAGATTTCTCTCGGGCACGGCGCTCATCGCAGCCGGCGCTCTCGCGCTCACCGGCTGCAGCGGTGGCGGGGGAGGTAAGTCAGAAGATGCCCTTACCGTTACCATGTGGGGCGGCGGCGCTCAGCGGGCACACGTCTCGACCGTGTTCGAACCCTGGGCCAAAGAAGTGGGCATGACGATCCGCCAGGATCAGCCGACCGACTACGCAAAACTCGACGCGATGGTCGATGCGGGAAAACCGAGCTGGGGCGTCGTCGAGGTTGAGCCGAACTACTCGGCAACCGCTTGTGCCGAGGGCAAACTCGAGAAGCTGAGCGACGAGGTGGTCGCAGCGGCGAAGAAAGCCAACGTCTCTGACGTGCAGGTGAACGAGTGTGGCATCCCGATTCTGCAGTACACCTTCAGCATTGCCTACAACACCGAGACCTTTACCGACGCGCACCCGACAACATGGGAAGAGTTCTTTGATGTCGAGAAATTTCCGGGTAAGCGCGGCTTCTGGCGCTATGTGACCGGCGGCGCTTTCGAGGCGGCTCTGCTCGCCGATGGCGTCGCGCCCGAAGACCTGTACCCGCTCGATCTCGACCGTGCCTTTGCGAAGCTTGACACGATCAAAGACCACATCGTTTGGTACGACACCGGTGACGAGCAGGTACAGCTTGTCTCGAGTGGCGAGGCGCCGCTGGTACAGGCCTGGAACGGTCGCATCACCCAGGCCGCAGGCGAGGGACTCCCGGTTGCCAACGAGTACAACGAAAACCTCATCTCGTATGACCACGTTGTGATTCCGGCCGGCTACGCCAACGCTGACAAGGCGCAGGAGTGGATGCTCTGGTTCCTCACGAACCCCGAAGCGCAGTCGAAGCAGGCCATCGAGTCAGGGTACGGAACCGCCTCACCCGACGCGCTCGAATACCTCGACGACGAGGTGAGTAATGACCTTGCTGGGAGCGAAGCGGTCAACGGGGTCTCGGCCGCGGTGATCGACTACAACTACTGGGCCGAGCACTATGGCCCCGCAACCGAACAGTTCAACGTCTGGGTAGCCAAGTAACGTGAGCCAGCCAACACTGCAGCACGAGCCGGGCGTGGCTGCCACGCCAGAGGCTCAGCCCCGCCGGTCGATGCGATCACTCTTTCGCATCGACGGGTGGGGCGCCCTCGCGCTCCCGCTCGTGCTTTTTCTCGTTCTTGTCTTTCTCATTCCCTTGATCGCGATGCTGTGGCGTAGCTTCGTTGACCCCGAACCCGGGTTCGGCAACTACGTCGCGATCTTCTCAGAATCGCTCTACACGAGGGTTCTGCTCAACACCTTCCTTATCGCCTTTCTTGTGACGGCGGTGACGCTCGTGCTCGCGTACCCCTACGCGTACCTCATGACGCTCGCAAAGCCGTTCTGGCGCAAGGTGATGCTCGTTCTCGTGCTTATTCCGTTCTGGACGAGTGTGCTCGTGCGCAGCTTCGCGCTCGTGATTCTCTTGCGCGACACCGGCGTGCTCAACACCCTTGCGATTGACGCTGGCCTCATCGACGACCCCGTTACGATGCTGCGCACCGCAGGCGGCGTCGTCTTCGGCATGGTCCAGGTCTCACTCCCGTTCGCAGTTCTGCCCATGTATGCGGCCATGTCGGGCATCGACCGAAAGCTTGGTCTTGCGGCGCAGAACCTTGGCGCGCGCCCCTCGGGTGCCTTCTGGCGCATCTTCGTGCCGCTCAGCATGCCTGGCGTTGCCGCCGGCCTGCTGCTCACCTTTATTCAGGCGCTTGGCTACTACATCACCCCGGCGTTGCTTGGCGGCCCCGAGAACATGATGATCGGTGAGCTGATCGTGCAACAGGTCTCGGCCGTCTTGCGATACGGTTTCGCGGCTGCACTCGCGACACTGCTGCTCGCGACGACGCTTCTGCTGCTCGGCATCGCGTCAAAGTTCCTGAACCTTGAGAAAGCATTGTTGAGGCAGTCATGACCAAGATTCTCACTCGCACCGGGCTTGTCGTGCTCGCGGCGCTCATCGGCCTCTACTTACTCTCACCGATTCTCGTCATCGTGCCGATGTCATTTTCAGAGAGCTCGTTTCTCGCGTTCCCGCCGAGCGGCTTCACGCTGCAGTGGTACGAAGCGCTCATCAACGATTATTCGTGGATCGAATCTGCCCTCAACAGTCTTACCATCGCGCTGCTCTCAGCGCTTTGTTCGGTGGTACTCGGAACGCTCGCGGCCCTCGCGATCGTGCGCGGTAAGATTCCCTTTCGTGGCCCAGTCATGGCGATTCTGCTCTCGCCACTCATCGTGCCATTCGTCATTGTTGGGCTTGCCGTCTACATCACCTTTTTGGGGCTCGGCCTCACTGAAACGATGATCGGTTTCGTGCTCGTGCACACCTCGCTCGGGGTGCCATACGTCATGATCAACGTCATTGCTTCACTCTCGTCGGTTGACCGCCGGCTCGAGATGGCGGCCATGAACCTTGGCGCTGGGCCGATCGAAACGTTCTTTCGCATCACGATGCCGCTCATCTTGCCGGGCATGCTCGCGGGCGCACTCTTCGCGTTCATCACGAGCTGGGACGAGGTCGTCGTTGCGATCTTCCTGTCGGGCGCTGACCTCACGACCCTGCCAGTCAAGATGTGGTCGGGCATTCGCGTACAGATCGATCCGACCATCGCGGCCATCTCGACCATCTCACTGTTTATTATTCTCGCGGCTTTCGCAGCCTCGGGCATTGGAAAGGCCTTCGGTACGCTGCGTCGCAACATGCAGGCGAAGCGCATTCAGAAAGGAACGCTCTCATGACCGCCACTTACACGCAGCAGATTGCGACGGCAGCCGAACAGACGGGTGCCGCGATCCGCATCAAAGATGTGACCAAGCGCTACGGCGAGCACACGGTTCTCGACGAGGTGAGCCTCGATATCAACGCGGGTGAGTTCATTACCTTGCTTGGAGCCAGCGGATCGGGCAAGTCAACCCTGCTCAACATCATCGCCGGCTTCACGAAGGCCGACGGAGGCAAGATCGAGGTTGATGGCGTCGACATCACTCGAACGCCGCCGCACAAGCGTGGGCTCGGCATGGTGTTTCAGCAGTATGCTCTGTTTCCCCACATGACGGTGTTCGAGAACGTCGCTTTTGGGCTTCGGCGCCAGCGGGTCGCGAAAGAGGAGATCATTGAGCGCGTGAACTCGGTGCTCGACCTCATCCAGATGCGCCGCCTCGCCGACCGCCGGCCCGACCAGCTCTCGGGCGGTCAGCAGCAGCGCGTCGCGCTCGCACGCGGCATCGTGTTTCAGCCCCGCGTGCTGCTCATGGACGAGCCGCTCGGCGCACTCGACAAGATGCTGCGCGAAGAGCTGCAGCTCGAGATTCGCAACATTCACTATGAACTCGGCATCACGTTCATTTTCGTGACGCACGACCAGCACGAGGCGCTCACGATGTCTGACCGCATCGCGCTCCTGCGTGGCGGCAGCATCGTTCAGCTCGACGACCCGAAGACGCTCTATCAGGCGCCGACCTCGCGCTACGCGGCAGAGTTCATCGGTGAGTCGAACCTGCTCACGGGAGCCGTGCAGGGCGACATCTTTGCTCATGCTGAGGGAGGCGAACACTTTCGGGTGCCCGAGGGCGGGGGCGAGACTATTCTCATTCGGCCTGAGCACATGCGGGTCGAAACCGCTGATCGCTACGCGCCGATCGCCGGTCGCGACAGCGTCGAAGCCGTGGTGCAAGACACCGTCTTTATCGGTACCGACATGATTGTGTACGGCCAGACGGCGGGCCGCAAGCGCCTCATTGCGCGCGCTCCCGTATCGAGCGAAACGCAGGGCGTCGTATTCGGCGCCAAGGTCGTCTTCTCGTGGGATGCGGCGCACGCGCGCCTCATCAAGGAGGACTGATGGGGGCGCCAAGCATAGCTCCCGGAAGCGGGGCAGCGTCTCCTGCAGGCGCCGCCCCGCTCGCGGTTTACACCGACATCGTCGACACCGACCCGGGGCCTGGCATCGCGCTGCTCGAAGCCGCGGGGTTTCGTGTCGAGGTCGCTGGCAGCGACGACCCCGACGTGATCGCGGGCCTTGCTGCCGAGGCCGAGGCGCTGCTCATCGGCTACTCTCCGATCACCGCAGCCCTACTTGATCGGCTGCCTCGCTTGCGCATCGTCGCAACTCAGTCGGTCGGCGTCGACATGGTCGACCTTGAAGCGTGCAAGGCTCGCGGCATTACGGTTGCCAACCTCCCGGCGTCGGCGACCGAGGAGGTCGCGAGCCACGCGCTTGCCCTCTCGCTCGCGCTGGTGCGCGGCCTGCACACCTTTGACCGATCAAGCCGCTCGGGCGAGTGGAACGCTGGCATCGCCGACCTGTCACGCCCATCGACGCTCACCGTCGGTGTGCTCGGTCTCGGGCGCATTGGCCGGGCCTTCGCCTCCTTCGCTGGCTCGGTGTATGGCGAGGTGCTCGGCTACGACCCGATCGACTTCGAGGTGCCCGGGGTGCGTCGCCTGAGCCTCGACGAGGTGCTCGCGCAGAGTGACATCGTGAGCCTGCACCTCCCGCTTACCGCTGAAACGCACCACCTGCTCGACGCCTCGCGTCTCGCACAGATGCGGCCCGGCGCACGCATCGTCAACGTGTCACGCGGAGCGCTCATCGACCCCGCGGCCCTCGTCGCTGCGCTCGACCGCGGAGCCATCTCGGGCGCTGGCCTCGACGTCTTCGAAACCGAGCCGCCCGAAGCCGGTGACCCGCTCTGGCAGCACGAGCGCGTGCTCGCGACGCCCCACGCGGCCTACCTCTCGCCCCAGAGCCTGCTCGACTACGTCGTGCACCAGGCCGAGAACGTCGTGCAGTTCGCGCAAACCGGTCGTCCCGTCACGCCGTTCGGGTAGGGGAGGTGGGCCGGGGTCGGTTTTGACGGGGTGGCTGCCCTCCGCGGTTTTGGCCTCGCGTTTGCGGTTTACTTGACGAAAAGCAGGGTGTTTTCAGCGAAACACCCTGCTTTTCGTCAAGTAGACGCGTTATTGCCGGGCACCGGCCGAGAACCGTGCCCGGCACCAGCCGCCTACGGCACCCGGGTAAGCCCCGTCGAGGTCGGTACCTCGAGGCTGTAGCCACCCCAGCCGCGGGGCTGCGAGACGAGCTTTGTGAGGAGGTAGTAAGCTAGCGCGCCGACAAAGCACGATGGCATCGAGGCGGTCGTGTACGGGAACAGCGGCGAGGGCACGTAGGTGATCGGGTGCAGGAGCAGCGCGTACGTGAGGGCGCCGAGGGCGAGTGCGACGAAGGCGACAGGGTTCCAGCCGCGCACGTAGCCGTAGGCCGAGGTTGCGACGGGAGTGTAGAGCTCGCGCACCTTTACCTTGCCGCGGCGCAGCACGAAGTAGTCGACGATTCCGATGCCGGTGAGGGGTGCCACGAAGATGGCGCCCCATGAGAGGAATCGGCCGTAGTTTTCGTAGACGACCTCGGGAAAGAAGACGAGCACGGCCGCGGGCCCGAGAATGACGAGACCCATGACGGCCCAGGGAAGGCCCCTGAAGATGCGGCCTCCGCCAGAGCGAAGGGCCACCATTGATCCGTAGCCCTGCGAAAGAATCGCGGTGATGTTCGCGAAAATGATCACGCAGAGGGCAACGACGCCCGCTCCCGCGCCGAGCAGTGGAATCAGCCAGTCGGTGGGCTCGGTGATCTTGAGCGTGAGGGCGGCGAAGGTGCCGACGATTGCCGCGAACACCGAGGCGAAGAAGATACCGAGCCAGTTCGGCCAGTAGGCCGACCGTGGGCTGTCGGTGAGGCGCGCGAGGTTACCCATGTTGGGCCACCAGGCGAAGCCGCCCGCGATGCCGAGTTCGATCGCGACCATGAAGCTTGTGTGCGGGTTCTCTTCGGGGTCGAGCGGAGGAATCGCGGTGAGTTCGTCCCAGGTGATGTTGGTGAAGATGAAGATGGTGATGGCGGTGAGCACAATAATGAGCAGCGGAGCAACGATCATGCTCACCCGTTCGACCGAGATGGGGCCGCGCGAGAGGATCGCCCACGAGGCGACGACCGCGATGAGTGCGAGAACGCTGACGGCCGCACTCGTCTTACTGAGTTCGAGCCCGAAGGTGGCGTTCAGTGCATTCACGAGGCCGTGGCCGAGCATGATGGCGAGAATGGCGGCCCAGGCGGCCGCGAAGATGGTCGACATGGTGACCATGACGAGTCTGGCCCCGTGGGTGCCGAAGATCGTGCGCAGCATGACAAACTGCTCGACGCCGTACTTGGCCGAGGGAATCACCGGCGCGAGCGAGACGAGGAGCGTGCTCACGCCGTACCCGATGATGACACTCGCGATGGCCTGCTTCGCTCCGACGTAGTAGGCGACGGTCGCGCCCTGCAAGAAGGCCCAGGTGGCGATGGCCAGCCCGATGTTGACCCAGCTGAACTTCCAGAAGCCCCAGATGCGTTCTTTGGGTAGGAGGGGAAGTTCGTTGAGGGTTGCGTCTTCGGGAACCGACGCGACTTTGACGCTCGTTGTGTGAATCTTTTCTACCATGGTTACCACGCCCACCAGATGAGCAGGGCGCTCGCCGCAGCGAGCGTGCCAACGGTGATGAGAATGTCTGAGAGGGGCAGGTCTTGCTGCAGCATTCCGCCGCCGCCCTCTGATTCCATTCGAGTAAGGCGTCGCTCGAGTTCTTCTTCAAATTCGTTGTCCACATTGACTCCGTAACTTATTGACTGAGTAGTCAATTAATAGTTAACGCTAGGGTTGCCCCCGCTCAAAGTCAAGTGATCATAATATTGACTAGCCAGTCAAGATTGCCTACGATTGCTCTCATGCAGACAACGAAGTCGACAGAAGTGATCGTTATTGGTGCGGGCTACGCAGGGCTCGCGAGTGCGCTGACCTTGCACGACGCGGGAACGTCCGTGCTCGTGCTCGAAGCGAACGAGCGCGTGGGTGGGCGCATCTTCTCAGAGCCCCAGCCCGACGGCACCATCGTTGATCATGGAGGGCAGTGGATCGGGCCCACCCAGTACCGCCTGCACGCTTACGCCGACCGCTTCGGGGTAGAGCGCTTCAAGACCTACACGGGTGGCGCGAACCTCGAGCTCTGGCACGACGGAACGATTCGTGGTTTTGGGCTCGTGGGCCCAGAGGATGGCCCGGGCATTGAAGCCTACGCCGAGGCCACGGCCCGAATCGACGAGCTAGCCCGAACCGTGAACCTCGAACAGCCGGCCCTCACCCCGAACGCCGAGGCGCTCGACAGCGAGACGGCGCACTCGTACTTCGAACGTACCGTCGCTGACCCCGATGCGCGCCTGCGCCTCGCGCTCGCCGTGCAAGGGGTGTGGACGGTCGAGCCGAGAGACCTCTCGATGCTGCACCTGCTCTTCTACGTTGCGGCGGCCGGAGACTTCGAGCAGCTCATGGAGGCCGAGAACTGCGCCCAGGACAGCCGCTTCTTTGGCGGCGCCCAGGAGCCCGCTAATCGCATCGCCGCTCACCTCGGTGACGCCGTGCGGCTCGGCACCCGCGTGCTCGAGGTGCACCAAGAAGACGACCGGGTTCGTGTGGTTACCGATCAGGGTGAGTACACGGCGCAGCACGTCATCTCGACGTTGCCGCCCCAGGCTGCCTCGCGCGTGCGATTCACGCCAGAGCTTCCGCTTGCGAAGCGTCGCTTCGTTGCGAAGAGCGTGATGGGAGACGTGGCGAAGATCCACGTTGGTTACGAGACCCCATTCTGGCGCGCGAAGGGATTTTCGGGCGAGGCCGTCACCTACGGCGCACCCATGGTCGGAGTGATTTTTGATAACTCCCCAGACGACGCGGCAAGCGGGGTGCTCGTCTGCTTCGTTTACGCCGACCGGTTGCGCGAGTGGCAGACGCTCGGCGCAGAGGCCCGGCGTGAAGAGGTCATCGCGACCCTCGTGCGTATGTTCGGCGAAGAGGCCAGGGCGGCGCTTTGGTACACCGAGAAAAACTGGTCGAACGACGAGTTCGCCGGCGGCGGCTATGCCGCGACGCCAGCACCAGGAACGTGGATCGAGCACGCCGCAGCCGGCTGGCGCGCCCCCGTTGGCCGGCTGCACTGGGCTGGGACCGAGACCGCGTCGGTTTGGAACGGGTATATCGATGGCGCGATCCGCTCGGGGGAGCGGGCCGCCGCCGAAATTCTCGGGTGACGCTCATTCCTGGGGCACCGGCGGATCGGCGCGAGCGATGAAGCAAGTCGATTGCGGTGAGCGCTCTACAAAGCACGCGATAAACGAGTGAAGGGATCTCGCACCACATGGTGCGAGATCCCTTCATGGTGTGGCCGCCAGAGTGGGGCCAGCAAAAACTCTGTTACTTCGTGCGCGAGGTAAACGCGGTGATGAAACCGATGGTTACCGCGACGAGGCCGCCCACGAACAGCTCGATGGCCTGCTCAGGGTGTGAGAATGCGAGGCTGAAGACGTAGAAACCGCCGAATACCAGCACGAGTGCGAAAAGCAGCTGCACGAGCATGACGAAGCTCGCTCCACCGCCCTGAACCTCGGCGAACAGCTGCTCTTGGCCGTTGTTCTCGGCGTTCTTCTGTGACGATGCCATGTGATGCGCCAACCTTCCAGTCAAAACTACATACCGTTATCGAGTCTACATGAACTCGGCGCGGGGCGAGAATCGCGCTCGTCCCGCGCCGATGCTCGCTCCCGGTGCTGCTGGGCGCCGGGAACCGTGCGTTACCCGAAGCGGCCTGAGATGTAGTCTTCGGTGGCCTGGACCTTGGGTGAACTGAAGATCGTCGAGGTTTCGTCGACCTCGATGAGGCGGCCAGGCTGGCCGACGCCCGCGAGGTTGAAGAAGGCGGTGCGGTCAGAAACGCGGGCTGCCTGCTGCATGTTGTGGGTCACGATGACGATCGTGTAGTTTTCGCGCAACTGCGAGATGAGGTCTTCGATCGCGAGGGTTGAAATGGGGTCGAGGGCCGAGCAGGGCTCGTCCATGAGCAGCACCTGCGGCTCGACGGCAATGGCACGCGCGATGCAGAGACGCTGTTGCTGGCCGCCAGACAGGCCCGATCCGCTCAAATCGAGGCGGTCTTTGACCTCGTTCCACAGGTTGGCTCCGCGCAATGAACGCTCGACGAGATCGTCGGCGTCGCTGCGTGAGAGGCGCTTGTTCGACAGGCGCACGCCGGCGAGCACGTTCTCACGAATGGTCATGGTTGGGAAGGGGTTTGCGCGCTGAAAGACCATGCCGATCTGCTTGCGCACCTCGACCGGGTCGACGCCCGAGGCGTAGAGGTTCTGGCCGTCGAGCTCGAGCGAGCCGGTCACGGTGGCGCCGGGGGTCATCTCGTGCATGCGGTTGATTGAGCGCAAGAGGGTTGACTTGCCGCAGCCTGAGGGGCCGATGAACGCGGTGACCGACTTAGGTTCGATGTTGACCGTGACCTTTTCGACGGCGTGAAACTTGCCGTAGTAGATGTCGAGGTCAGTGATGTCGATGCGGTTTGACATGGTTGGTTCTTTCTACGTTTGGGGCCTGTGCGCGGTGCCAGGGGCAGCACGCGTGGGGCGAGTTGGGGTGACTGCCTAGCGGCCGGTCTTGACGCCGAACTTCTTGGCGATGACGCGGCCCACGATGTTGAGCAGCAGCACGATGAGAATGAGCACGAGGGCGGCGGCCCAGGCCCTGTCGAGAAATGCGTGCGCCGGGTTGCCCTGGTTCGTGTACTGCGAGTAGACGTACACGGGCAGCGACTGCATGCGTTCAGAGAAGATGTTGTAGTTCATGTTTGCCGTGTATCCCGCAGCGACGAGCAGAGGCGCAGTCTCGCCGATCACTCGGGCGATCGAGAGAAGGACGCCCGTGACAATGCCTGGCAGCGCGGTGGGCAGCACGATCTTGGTGATGACGACCCACTGCGGGGCGCCGAGCGCCGAACCAGCCTCGCGCAGGTCCTGTGAAACGAGGCGCAGCATCTCTTCACTCGAGCGCACGACGACCGGGATCATGAGCACGGTGAGGGCGATCGCGCCCGCAATGCCGAGCTTCGTGCCGGGGCCCAGCATGAGGGCGAAGAGCGCGTAGGCGAAGAGGCCCGCAACGATCGAGGGGATGCCCGTCATCACGTCGACGAGAAAAGTGATCACCTTCGCGGCCCGGCCGCGGCCGTACTCGACGAGGTAAATCGAGGTGAAGAGGCCGAGCGGCACCGAGATGACCGTCGCGGTGAGGGTGATAAGCAGCGTGCCCACGAGAGCGTGCAGCGCGCCGCCACCCTCGCCGATGACGCCGCGCATTGACTGCGTGAAGAACTCGAGATCGAAGCGTGCAGCGCCGCCTGAGATGGTCGTGATCATGACCGAGATGAGTGGCACGAGGGCGAGCAGGAAGGCGAACGAGACGAGCGCGGTCGCGAGGCCGTTCGAGAACTTGCGCCTGAACGAGATGCCCTTGCCGAGCCCGGTCGAAGCCGGCTTCGGGGCGGGCGCCTTGCCGGCGACCTGTGGCGTGAGCGTGTTAGTCAACTGAAAGCCTCCTCACGACCCAGCGAGCGGCCGCGTTGACCGCGAAGGTCACGATGAACAAGATCATGCCGGTCGCGATAAGAACGTTGATGTTGGTTTGGTAGGCCTCGGGAAAGGTGAGCGCGATGTTCGCTGCGATCGTCGAGGGGTTTTGCGAGGTGAGCAGGTTGAAGGTGACGGTGCCGGTTGCCGAGAGCACCATGGCAACGGCCATTGTTTCACCGAGTGCGCGGCCGAGGCCGAGCATCGCTGCCGAGATGATGCCTGAGCGGCCAAACGGAATGACGGCCATGCGAATGGTTTCCCACTTCGTCGCTCCGAGGCCGTAAGCAGCCTCTTCAGTGAGCTTCGGGGTTTGTAGAAAGACCTCGCGGTTGAGAGCGGTCATGATGGGAAGCACCATGACGGCGAGAACGATTGCCGCGGTAAGAATGGTGCGCCCGGTGCCGGAGACTGGGCCTTGGAAGATGGGGATCCACCCAAGGTGTTCGGTGAGCCACGCATAGACCGGTTGAATCGCGGGTGCGAGAACCCCGATGCCCCACAAGCCAAAGACGACAGAGGGCACTGCGGCGAGCAAGTCGACCACGGCGCCGAGCATGCCAGCGAGGCGGCGCGGGGCGTAGTGCGTGATGAACAGCGCGATACCGAGCGCGACGGGGGCAGCGAGCGCGAGGGCGAGAATCGAGACCCAGACCGTGCCGAAGATGAGGGGGAGCACGTAGCTCCAGAAATTTGTGGTGAGGATCGAAGCGTCCTCATTGGTGGCAGTGAATGCCGGCAGGCTATTCGCGAGGAGGAACAGCGCTACCGCAGCGAGGGTGACGAGAATCGCACCTCCCGCGGCCTTCGCCGCTCCTTGGAAGACCCGGTCGCCCATACGGCGCGGAATCTTCGGGGTGTTCACGGTTGTCATCGGTCCCTCGTGATCGTAGTGGTAGTGAGAGCGTGAGGTATTGGCGAAGCGTGTGGGGGAGCGCACCAGATCTCAGGTGCGCTCCCCCAACGGCTTACTTGATGGTGTCGATTGCCTTTTCGATCTGGGTGCGAAGCTCGCTTGAGATCGGTGCCGAGCCTGCGTTGTCGGCCGCGATCTTCTGGCCTGCCTCGCTCGCAGCGTACGAGAAGTACTCCTTCACGAGCGGTGCGACAGCCGAGTCATCGTAGGTCTCGCAGCCGATGAGGTAGCTGATGAGCACGATTGGGTATACGCCCGCTGCCTCGGTGGTGCGGTCGAGAGCGATCGCGAGGTCGGCGTCGGTGCGGCCCTCTTCGAGTGGTGATGCGTCAACAACCGCGGCTGCTGCCTCGGGTGAGTAAGCAACGTACTCGTCGCCGACCTTGATGCTGACGGTGCCGAGGTCGCCAGCACGTGACGCATCGGCGTAACCGATGGTGCCGTTGCCGCCCTCAACCGCGCTGACGAGGCCCGAAGTCTGTGCGGCTGCCTCGCCGCCGTCAACTGGCCACTCCTCGACTGAACCGTGGGTCCAGACATCGGCCGCCGCAGCACCGAGGTAATCGGTGAAGTTGCCGGTCGTGCCCGACTTATCTGAACGGTGTACCGGGGTGATTGCGAGGTCAGGAAGCTCGGTTCCCTCGTTCTGTGAGGCAATTGCCGGGTCGTTCCACTTCGTGATGTCACCCACAAAGATCTTCGCGAGCGTCTCAGCGTCGAGGTTGAGCGATTCAACACCGTCGAGGTTGAAGATCACGGCGATGGGCGAGATGTAGAGGGGCAGCTCGACGAGGCCGCTGTCGGCAGCACACGTTGCGAAGGGGCCCGCCTCGATCTCTTCGAGCTTGAAAGCGCGGTCTGAACCAGCGAACGAAGCGGCACCCTGCTGGAAGTTTTCGCGGCCGGTGCCCGAGCCAGCCGGGTCATAGTTGATCGTCACGTCAGGCTGTTCATCGAGGAAAGAGGCGATCCAAGCGGTCTGTGCCTCGCCCTGTGATGATGCGCCCGCTCCAACGAGTGACCCCGAGAGTGAGGTTTCGGGAGCCTTGGCATCGCTGTCGGTTTCGGGAGCCGACTCGTTCGCTGCGCAGCCGGTAAGCCCTACGAGCGCTGCAACGGTCAGTGCGCCGATCTGCAGTGAGGTCTTGAGTTTCACGTGTGTTTTTCCAATCGATGTTCGATGTTGGTTTCGGGTGTGTGGTGTACCACCTCACACCGTTAAAGCTAGGAGCCTCGGGTGACGAGGCAGAGGCGTGACGGTGAACGAGAGGTGAACGGTTGTTGTCATCTTGGCCGCGATGCGACTGAGGGGTTCAGTGCATGGCGTCGATGTTCGTTATTCAGATGGAATGAGTTCGATGATGCGCTGCGCGATCGACACAGCATGATCGCCAAAGCGCTCGTGGTAACGGCTCGCGAGAGTCGCGTCGACGATGCTCGCCGTGTCTTCCATGCCGTCGCTCAGCACCTTCTCGAAGACGCGTACGTGCAGGTTGTCGACCTTGTCGTCGAGCTCGTCGATCTCGGTGAGCAGTGCCGGGTGCTGTTCGCTCAACATCTGCACGAGCAGGCCCGCGATCTCGACATCGATCGCTCCCATCTCGGTGAAAATCTTTTTGAGGCCCTTCGGAATCGCGCGCTCAGGAAAGCGGTACCGAGCGAGGTTGGCGATGTGCAGCGCGAGGTCGCCCATGCGCTCAAGCGACGACGAGATGCGCAGTGCAGTGACGACGAGCTTCAGATCGCTCGCGACCGGGGCCTGCCTTGCGAGAATATCGATCGCGGTCTCGTCGAGCGCGCGGCACTTCTCGTCGATGCGCGAGCCAAGGGTGAGCACCTCTTCGGCGAGCTCGATATCAGTGTTGCGAAACGCGGTGGTCGCGTCGGTGATCGCTAACTGTACAAGTTCACCCACTTCGACGAGGGCGTCACTGAGCTCTGAGAGCTCGTGTTGAAAAACGGTGCGCATGGTGTCCTTTCGCATACACTGTGTTGAGTGGGTTCACCGACAGTGTGAAGCCCTCGCGTGAACGCGGTGCGGCGCCTCGGTGAACACTGTGTGAACAGCGAACAACAGTTCGGCAGGTGGAATACGATGGGCAACATGACACCGCACGTAGAGCTTGGAGTAGGCATTCTCCTGGGTGCCATCGTCGTGCTCTTTATCGTCTGGGCCACAAGGGTGCAGCAAACTCGCATGACCTACACGAGTGCCGACAGCGCCGAAACGTTGAAGGTCGCGAGGCGCATTCTCGAAGAGATTGACATGTTTTGCCTCATTCTCGATGAGACCGGCAACCCCGTGTACGCGAACCACGCCGCCAGAGAATACGACGGTTCGACCGACCTTGACCGGCTGCTGCGCCAACCCCGCATCCAATCGACGGTCTTTCGTGTGCTCGCGACCGGCGAGCCCTACATGCGCGACCCGAAGCGCCCCGATGCCCCAGACGCAGTGAGCCTGCGCATCGCTCCTCTCGACGACTATCACGTTGTCGTGTTTGCCGCTGATCAGGGTGAAGCGCAGCGTGTGCACGCCCTGCGACGCGACTTCATTGCAAACATGAGCCACGAGCTCAAAACCCCAATCGCGGCCATCGGTCTCCTCTCCGAAGCGATTGGCGAGGCCTCAGATGACCCGGCGATGGTGAAGAACTTTGCCGAGAAGCTCGGGGCCGAGAGCCGGCGCCTCGGCGAACTCTCGCGCGACGTGATCCGCCTCTCAGAAGCGCAGGCTTCGCTCTCGAAAGAGGCTCGCGAACGGATCGACCTGCGCGAGCTTGTCGTCGAACAAGTCGAGCATCACACCGAACTCGCGAGTGGACATGGCGTGACCGTTGCGCTCGAAGATAACACCCGAAAGCCTCAAGAAACCGTGATCTTTGGCCGCCGCTCTGCAATTGGAGTTGCCGTCGCAAACCTCATCACTAACGCGATCGCCTACTCTCCCGAGGGCGGCGAGGTACGCGTGGTAATCGGTGACCGCGATGGAGCCTTCGCGGTGAGCGTGAGCGACGATGGCCCCGGTATTGACCCGGCTTTTCAATCGCGCATTTTCGAGCGTTTCTTTCGCGTCGACGAGGGCCGAAGTCGCAAACTTGGCGGATCGGGTCTCGGGTTGAGTATCGTACGAAACACCATGCGAGCCCACGGTGGCGACGTGACCGTGAGGTCGGTGCCCGGCGAGGGCGCGACCTTCGAACTGAGTTTTCCGCTCGCGCTGTCAGCGACGATGCGGAAGAAGAAAAAGACACAGAAGAATCGCGTCGACAGGGCGCGGCAAGCCGGACAGGCTACACACATGAAGGAGAGTGACGCGTGACCGCACGCATCTTGCTCGTCGAAGACGAAGATTCGATCGCCGACCCGCTCGCGTTCTTGCTCGAACGCGAGGGTTACCGGGTGCGCATCGCTCGAGACGGTCGGGCCGCACTCGAGGAGTTCGCGAAAGACACGTATGACCTCGTGCTGCTCGATCTCATGCTGCCCTTCGTGCCGGGAACCGAGGTCTGTCGCGAGATTCGCCAGACCTCGCAGGTGCCCATCATCATGCTCACGGCAAAAGACACCGAGATCGATATCGTCGTGGGGCTCGAGCTCGGCGCCGACGACTATATTACGAAGCCATATTCGTCGCGTGAGCTGCTCGCTCGCGTTCGGGCGATGCTGCGCCGCAGCGACACGCCGCGCCCCGAGAGTAGCGAAGCGGAGCCGCTCGACGACAGTGTGATCGAGGGACAGGGCATCTCACTCGATACCGAACGGCACGAGGTGCACGTGCGCGGCGAGCGCACCCAGATGCCGCTGCGCGAGTTCGAATTACTGAGCCTGCTCATGCGCAACCAAGGCCGCGTGCTCACCCGTGGGCAGCTCATCGACAGGGTCTGGGGAAGTGACTATTTCGGTGACACAAAGACCCTCGACGTGCACATTAAACGCATTCGCGCACGCATCGAAGAAAACCCAAAACAACCGCAGATCGTGCACACGGTTCGAGGCGTCGGTTACCGATTCGGATGACTTCCTTTTTCGGCTAGGAAAACTGGATTAAAAGAGAGTACACTCGTGCTCGTTGTGCTCAAGAAAATCCAGGAGGATCATCGAAATGGCTGAAACGCCACCCAAACAGCATGTCGTCATCGTAGGCGGCGGTCTCATCGGTCTGTGCTCGGCTCACGCGCTGCTGCGCGAAGGCCACACCGTGACCATCGTTGAGAGCGACCACCCCGGTGCGGGCGCTGCGATCGGAAACGCGGGTGAGATCACCCCTCAGCAGGTAGCCCCACTCGCTTCACCCAACATGGTGAAAGATGTGGTCAAGGGAGTCTTTACCCCGACCCACTACCTCACGATCGCGCTCTCGAAGATTCCTTACCTGGCCTTCTGGGGCCTCGACTTCATCTTCGCCTCGGGCAAGAAGCGCATGGCCAGCGGTAGCGCTGCCCTCGCGCAGTTTGCCGACGGTATCTTCCCGTCGCTCGACCGCCTCACCGAGGCCGGTATCGACACGACCGGTCAGCAGCGTGACGGCTTCCTCATGACGGCGTCAGACGAAGACCTGCTCGTTGGTTCACACCGTGCCTACCAGGAGCGCGCAAAGAAGGGCTGGGGCACCGCACCCGGACCGATCATGCGCGGCAAGGAGTTGCACGAGTTCGAGCCGGCTCTCCAGCCCGGCATCACCGGCGGCTACCTGCTTCCAGCTGAGCGTTCACTCGACCCCGTCACCTTCGTGGCGAGCCTCGTCGAAGACCTCAAGAAGCAGGGCGTTGACTTCAAGGTTGGCTACAAGGGCGATCGCCTCACGGCCGATGGCCGCGGCATCATCGCGGTTGACGCTAACGGCGTCGAGCACACCTTCTCGGGCGACAAGGTCGTTATCGCGGCAGGCGCCTACACCACCCCGATTCTGCGCAAGTCAGGCGTGAAGCACAAGAAGGTTGTTTCGGGCAAGGGCTACAGCTTCTCGGTTCCGGTCGAGACCATGCCCCGTCACCTCATCCACTCGAAGGACCGCAACGCTGTCATCATCCCGATGCACGAGCGCCTGCGCGTCGTCGGCATGATGGAGTTCGACGAGAAGCCAGACCAGTTCAACAAGAGCCGCATGGAGGTTCTTGAGAAGGCTGCCCGTACCGTGATTAAGGGTGCCGACTGGGATAACAAGTACGAAGAGTGGGTTGGGCCTCGCCCGATGACCTCTGACGGTCTGCCCCTGCTCGGCGCGGTCAAGGGCCGCCCGAACACGATCGTCGCAACCGGCCACAACATGCACGGCCTCTCACTCGGCCCCATCACGGGCGAAGTGGTTGCCGATCTCGTTGCAGGCCGCACCCCGACCTCAGACGGCAAGCCGCTCGACATCGCACCGTTCGCGGTTCAGCGCTAGCACCTCCGGGTTCTGCGCACAGCGGGCGCTCCAACGTTTCGGCGTTGGGGCGCCCGCTCTGTGTTTTCAGGGGCTCTGCCTGAACGCGGCGCACTTGATGCCGCAGGGCACGAAGCGTACCCTGGAAACATGAGCGAAGCAGATAAGAAACCCCAGTATGACGATCCGCAGGGTGAGCAAGAACTTCGTGCCCAGCTCGAAGAGACGTGGCAAGACGAGTCGCCGCTCACCGCAGAAGACACCGACGTTGCCGACGAGGTTGACGGCATCGATAATACCCGGCATCGCGAGCACGACGGCCGGTAACGAAGGGCGGCTGGCCAGGGCTCTGCTCTCGATGATTGAGCGGTGAGTCCGGCCTGCGGCCTGGGCAAGAGAGGGCGTGCGCGATCCGCCGTGTTAGGAAGCCGGGAGGCCCCGGCTAGTCTCTGCGTCGAGACTCGTGCCTGGTGCGATGCCGAGAGCGTCGACGAGCGCAGTGAGCGTCTCAGTTGCGCCCGACTCGATGCGCAGGTCGGTCTTGTGGTCGACCGCGGTCGGGCCGCGGTTGATGACGATAAGGGGTACGCCGCGCTGCTCGGCAATGCGAACGAGGCGAATGCCCGTGTTGACCGCGAGCGATGAGCCGATGACGGCGAGAGCCCCGGCGCGTTCGACGAGGTCGGCTGCGGCGGCAAAGACGGGTTTCGGCACGGTCTCGCCAAAATACACGACCTCGGGGCGAAGCACCCCGGTGCAAATGGGGCAGACCGGAACCGTGAGGTGCTCGATCCCGGTCACCTGAGCGTCACCGTCGGGCGCGATCTCGGCGGCTTTTTGGGACTCTACGTACCCTGGGTTCGCCTGCTCGAACCAGTCGATGACGGCTGCACGAGAGAAGTGACCGGTGCACGAGGTGCAGCGAATGGACGCGCCGCTGCCGTGCAACTCGACGAGGTGCTTCGTGCCTGCGTCCCGATGTAACCCGTCGACGTTCTGCGTGATGACGCCCTCGGCATAGCCCCGTGCTTCAAGCGCTGCGAGTGCGAAGTGGCCGGGATTCGGCGAGACGTTCCAGCCGCGCCTCGCGTTCACGCTCGCCCCCGCCCAAAAGCGCTTGCGGTACAGCGGGTCGTTCATGAACTCGGCGATGTTCATGGGCGTACGGGGCGGGGTGCCAGCGCCGCGGTAGTCGGGAATGCCCGAGTCGGTGCTGATGCCCGCGCCGGTGAGGATCGCGACGGGACGCGAGTCTGCTATCACCTGGGCAAGTGTGGCGATCGTTGCTGGCTGCATGGCAGAAACCTTACAACTGTGGCGAGAAGAAAGACTGTGAGGGTGGTGCCGAGACAGGTGTGGGGCGACCAGCGAACTGGTCACCCCACACCTCAGCCCACGAGCTTAGCTCGGGATGACCGCGTTTCGTTTCGTGTTGAGATACGTTTCTTTGCGCGATTCAAGGGCGATCTCTTGCGTGTGCCACTCGAGGTACGCAGGATCGTTCTTGAAGTGCTCAGCGACCTGCTCTGCGGTGGCCGTGAGCTTCGGGTCGAACTTGATGTAAGCCTTCGTCTCACGGGCGATGAGGCCCGAGAGAATGAGTAGACCGATCAAGTTTGGAATGGCCATGAGACCGTTCATGACGTCTGAGAACGACCAGACAACCTCGAGCTGCGTGGTCGCGCCAACGAACACGACGGCAGAGAAGATGACGCGGAAGGGAATCGTAGCCTTACGGCCGAAGATGCGCACTGCGTTTCGTTCGCCGTAGTACGACCAGCCGAGAATCGTCGAGTACGCGAACATGATGACGCCGATGGTGACGATCCAGTGGCCCCACTCGCCCGGGAGGCCGTGCGAGAATGCCTCGCCGGTCATGAGCGCCTTCGAGATTTGCTCTCCGGTGTCAGGATCGACCATGCTCCAGGTGCCGGTTGTGATGATCACGAGGCCGGTCATGGTGACCACGATGATGGTGTCGATGAAGGTCTGCGTCATTGAGACGAGGCCCTGGCGTACGGGGTGGCTCGTCTGTGCCGAGGCCGCGGCGATTGCAGCCGACCCCATGCCTGACTCGTTCGAGAAGATACCGCGGGCAAAGCCGTACTGAATAGCAATGATGAAGACTGACCCGAGGAAGCCGCCAGTTGCGGCCGTTCCGGTGAAGGCTTCGGAGAAGATCTGGCCGAAAGCGGCAGGAACATCGCCGACATTGACGAAGAGGATGTAGAGGGCGGCGACCACGTAGAGCAGGATCATGACGGGAACGAAGCCCGCGGTTACCTTGCCGATTGACTTAATGCCGCCAACGAGTACGAGCCCGGTGAGTACAGCGAGCACGATACCAACCCAGAAGGGGTCAACGCCGAATGAGCGCTCTGCGTTCTCAGCGATCGCATTAGCCTGGGTCATGTTGCCGATACCGAAGCAGGCGAGCACCGTGAAGATGGTAAATGCCCAAGCAAGAATCTTGCCGACGGGGCCCTTGATGCCCTTCTGGAGGTAATACTGGGGGCCGCCGTTGCGCTCGCCGTGTTCATCGGCCGAGCGGTAACGCACGCCGAGAAACGCCTCTGCGTATTTTGAGGCCATGCCGAGCAGGCCGGTCACCCACATCCAGAAGAGGGCGCCTGGGCCGCCAATGCCGATTGCCCCGGCCACACCCACGATGTTGCCCACGCCAACGGTCGCAGCGAGGGCGGTTGTGAGCGCCTGGAACTGGCTAATATCGCCCTTTGCGCCGGCATCGCGGCGCTTGATGATGCCGAGGTTCAGGGCAGCGCCCAAGCGAATGAACTGGAGGCCTCCGAGCCTAATCGTGAGGTAGAGGCCGGTGAGAAAGAGGAGGGGAATCAGAACAAAGGGTCCCCAGATGACAGAGCTTGCGCTGTCAAGAAATCCCTGAATGGTATCGAGCACGGTGTGTTACCTATGGTCTTTCGCGTCGTTGCGGAACAAACATGTTGTGCGTTGTGTGAGACCAGGAAGTCCTCACTACTTCGCCAAATATATTCGGTTCTTGACGGGTGTCAACCGGCTCACGATACCTCTGAGGAGTGTGGCGAGCGGCGGGATCCGCATAAAATCAAGGCGATCGCGGTGCGAGCTCCAGCAACAAGTGTCGAAATGATATTCAAAAGTGATCTTTTGCCGCTGGCGCACTGACAATTCGCGAGTGGGTCGAGTAGATTACCGGGTGGCCCGTGAAGGCGAAAGGACCGCTTATGAGTGTCGAAAAGAATACCCGCAAGCTTGAAGAAGGCATCGTCACCGATTTGCGCGACAAGATGACGTACGGCTCGTACCTCGGGCTTGATGCGCTGCTTTCGGCGCAGCACCCAGTGAGTAACCCCGAACACCACGACGAACTCCTGTTCATCATTCAGCACCAGACCTCTGAGCTGTGGCTCAAGCTCATTCTGCACGAGCTGCGTGCCTCTCGGGAATTCTTGAAGAGCGACAATCTGCGCTCGGCGCTCAAGCCACTCGCGAGAGTGAAGCACATTCAAGAGGTGCTCATTCAGCAGTGGTCGGTGCTCGCCACGCTCACACCGTCTGAGTACGCTGAGTTTCGAGACTCGCTCGGCAACTCGTCGGGCTTTCAGTCGGTGCAGTACCGCGCGATTGAGTTTGCGCTCGGCAACAAGAACGCGAAGATGCTCAGAGTGTTCGAGGCCGAGCCAGAGAACCATGCTCTGCTCGCCGCCGAGCTTGCGGCGCCAACGCTCTATGACGAGTTCTTGCGGTACCTCAGCCGTCGCGGCTTGCCCGTGCCGAGCGAGATTCTCGAGCGCGACGTGACCGAGGCGTACGAGCACAACGATGAGCTCGTTGACGTTTTTCGCACGATCTACGAGAACCACGAAGAGCACTGGGACCTGTATGAGGCGTGCGAGGAACTCGTCGACATTGAAGACAACTTCCAGTTCTGGCGCTTCAGGCACCTGCGCGTTGTAACCCGCACGATCGGCATGAAGACAGGAACGGGCGGATCATCGGGCGTCGATTTCTTGCAGCGCGCACTGAGCCTCACCTTCTTTCCCGAGTTGTTCGCCGTTCGCACCGAGGTCGGCAAGGGGTAGCTCGTGGGCGCTGAGGGTTTTTACACCGGCGGGTTTCGCGATTGGCACGTGCACCTCGAGCTCATGCGGCCAGAGCCCTCGCCCGTGACGCGCGTGCTCGATCTCGGCTCGAACGTTGAGCGGCTGCGAGGCATTGCTGACGGCCTGAGGGGAGTCACCGTGTCGTATGCCGGCGCCTTCATTACCGCGCCTGGTGGCTACCCCTCTGACCGTTCGTGGGCAGGGGCGGGAAGCGTCATAGAGGTTGACGGGGCAGCGGCCGCACGTGAGGCCGCCCTCAGCATGCGTGAGGAAGGCGCGAGCGTGCTCAAGGTCGCGATGAATAGCATCGCTGGGCCGGCGGCGTCGAGCGAGGTCGTGCGCGCCGTCGTCGCGGCCGCGGCGGGGCTTCCGGTGGTCGCGCACGCCGAGGGTCCCGGTGAGGCGCAGCGGGCACGGGAGTGTGGCGCGACGATGCTCGCCCACACCCCGTTCACCGAGCGTCTCGATGACGCCGAGATCGCGGCGCAGGCCGAGCGAGTGGTGTGGATCTCGACGCTCGATATTCATGGCTGGGGAACCCCCGACAACGAGTTTGGCATCGCGGTCGATAACCTTCGACGCTTTCATCGCGCGGGTGGGGTGGTGCGCTACGGCACTGACATGGGCAACGGGCCGACGGTTGCGGGGTTCAATACCCGCGAGATCGCGGCTCTTGCCGAGTGTGGGCTCTCGCGCGCCGAGATTCTTGCGACGCTCACGCCGGCGGCTCCCGCGCAGGGCGGCCCGGTCGTCTTCGTGCCGGGCACCCCAGAGTGGCCCTACGTTGCCGGAGCTGTGCTCGTTGACACCGCTGCGCATTGATTGTCGCCGCGAGGTGGTACTATGAAGGCCATATGTGAATATCGGCCAATACGCCCTCGCGGGAGAGCCCACACGATTGAGTGTGGCGCCGTAGGAGCAACTCCTCCCCGAGAATCTCTCAGGCACCCGTACCGCGGGGCGTGGCAACTCTGGAAAGCGAGGTAGAGCGCGAGCTCTGCCTCCACCGACGGTGCAATGGCGCGCGAGCGCCGGAATCTCTCAGGTCTGCAACAGAGTGGGGAGGGTACCTGTAGTTGTTGTGCCCAACCCCTGTGAGGAACCCTCAATGAGCATCACCGCCGATCCAACCCACTTCGCCAACCGTCACACCGGCGTGCACGGTGCCGACGCCGAGCACCTGCTGAGCGTCGTTGGCTACGAAACCCTTGACGCCCTGGTCGACACCGCCGTTCCGCGCGATATTCGCATGGACAACGCGCTGCAGTTGCCCTCGGGTCGCACCGAGCCCGAAATTCTCTCAGACCTGCGCGGCTTCGCCTCGCAGAACGTGCTCAAGACCCAGATGATCGGGCAGGGGTTCTACGACACCCATACGCCCCCCGTCATTCTGCGCAACGTGCTCGAGAGCCCCTCGTGGTACACGGCGTACACGCCATACCAGCCTGAGATTTCACAGGGCCGCCTTGAAGCGCTGCTCAACTTCCAGACAATGGTGAGCGACCTCACGGGCCTGCCCATCGCGAATGCCTCGATGCTCGACGAGTCGTCGGCCGCGGCCGAGGCCGTGCTGCTCATGCGCCGTGCGAACAAGGCGAAGGCAACCGCGAAGACGGTGCTCGACGCCAACATCTTCCCGCAGACCCTCGAGGTGATTCGCGGCCGCGCTGAGGCGCTCGATTTCGAGATCGAGATCGTCGATCTGGCCCAGGGCCTTCCCGAGGGCGAGATCTCGGGCATCGTGCTGCAGCAGCCCGGTAACGATGGCAGTGTTGCGGATCACGCCGGCATCATCGCCGAGGCGAAAGAACGCGGCGCGATGGTCACCGTGATCGCCGACCTGCTCTCGCTCACGCTCATCACCTCGCCTGGCGAGCAGGGCGCCGACGTCGCCGTCGGCAACACCCAGCGCTTTGGCGTTCCCCTCTTCTTCGGTGGCCCGCACGCCGCCTACCTCGCGGTGCGCGACGGGCTGACTCGCTCGATGCCGGGCCGCCTCGTCGGTGTCTCATACGACTCAGCCGGTGATGTCGCTTACCGTCTCGCGCTGCAGACGCGCGAGCAGCACATTCGCCGCGAGAAGGCGACGAGTAACATTTGCACCGCGCAGGCGTTGCTCGCGATCACCGCGTCAATGTATGCCGTGTACCACGGCCCGCGGGGGCTCAAGGCCATCGCAGAGCGCACGCACGCACACGCCCGCACGATCGCCGCGTCGCTCACGGCTGCCGGCTTCGAGCTCGCCTCGACCGAGTTCTTCGACACCGTGCTCGTGAAGGCTCCGGGCAAGGCCGCAGAGTTCGTGCGTGCCGCCGAGGTTGCGGGCGTCAACCTGCGCCTCGTGAACGACGACACTGTCGGCATCTCGACCGACGAGACCACAACGCCCGAGCATCTCGACACCGTCGTGCGCGTTTTCGGCGCGAGCCCGGCAGCGGCCGTCGCCGCCGGTGACTACGGTTTCGCGGCTGGCCTCGTGCGCGAGAGCGAATACCTCACGCACCCGATCTTCAACACGGTCAACTCAGAGACGCAGATGATGCGCTACCTGCGCCGCCTCGCAGACCGCGACCTCGCGCTCGACCGCACGATGATTCCGCTCGGTTCGTGCACCATGAAGCTCAACTCGGCAGCCGAGATGGAGTCGATTTCGTGGCCAGAGTTCGCCGGGATCCACCCCTACGTTCCTGCGGAGCAGAGCGCCGGCTGGCGCGCGCTCATCGCCGATCTCGAGTCGCGCCTCATCGAGATCACGGGCTACGACGCTCTCTCGATTCAGCCGAACTCGGGAGCAACGGGTGAGTTTGCAGGGCTGCTCGCGATCCGCCGCTATCACCAGTCGAACGGTGAGACGCAGCGCGACGTGTGCGTCATCCCCGCCTCGGCGCACGGCACGAACGCGGCCTCGGCTGTGCTCGCAGGTATGCGTGTCGTCGTCGTGAAGAACACCGAGACGGGTCTCATTGACATTGCCGATCTCGACGCCAAGATCGAGAAGCACCGCGACGAGCTCGCCGCCATCATGATCACCTACCCCTCGACCTACGGGCTCTACGACGCCGACGTTCGTGAGGTGTGCGAGAAGGTGCACGCCGCTGGCGGGCAGGTGTACATCGACGGCGCTAACATGAATGCGCTCGTTGGCCTCGCGCAGCCCGGCAAGTTCGGTGGCGATGTTTCGCACCTGAACCTGCACAAGACCTTCGCGATTCCCCACGGTGGTGGCGGCCCGGGCGTTGGCCCGATCGGCGTTGCTGAGCACCTCGCGCCCTTCCTGCCCGGCGACCCGACCGGCCGCGTGAGCACACCCGGTGGCACGCCGATCGTCGCGACGCTCTTTGGCTCGGCCGGTGTTCTCCCGATCTCGTACGCCTACATCGCCATGATGGGCGGCGAGGGGCTCACCCACGCGACCAAGACCGCGATTCTCAATGCAAACTACATTTCGAAGCGCCTCGGCGACTCCTTCCCGGTGCTCTTCACGGGCAACGAGGGTCTCGTCGCGCACGAGTGCATTCTCGACCTTCGCGAGCTCACCGCCCAGTCGGGCGTGACCGCTGAAGACGTCGCGAAGCGCCTCATCGACTTCGGTTTTCACGCGCCCACCCTCGCGTTCCCGGTTGCGGGCACGCTCATGGTTGAGCCGACCGAGTCAGAGAGCATTCCCGAGATGGATCGCTTCATCGAGGCGATGATCACCATTCGTGGCGAGATCGACCAGGTCATCGCGGGCGACTTCACGGTTGATGAGTCGCCGCTGCGCCTCGCACCACACACCGCGAAGGCTGTCGTGACCTCTGAGTGGGATCGCAAGTACACGCGAGAGCAGGCCGCTTTCCCTGTCGATTCGCTTCGCGTCGACAAATACTTCGCTCCAGTTGGCCGCATCGACGGTGCGCACGGCGACCGCAACCTCATTTGCAGCTGCCCCGCGCCCGAAGCGTTTGAAAGCTAGGCCAAAGACGGCCCGAAAGGAACCAAGACTATGACATTGAAAAGCACTCCGCTGCACGCGACCCATGAGGCGCTCGGCGCACACTTCACCGACTTCGGTGGTTGGGACATGCCCCTGCGTTATGCCTCGGAGCTCGATGAACACCGCGCCGTACGTGAGGCCGCGGGCATCTTCGATCTCTCGCACATGGGCGAGATCTGGGTCGAAGGCCCCGACGCCGCTCGTTTCTTGAACACCGCCTTCGCCGGCAACTTCGCCGTGACCGCGGTTGGCCGCGCGAAGTACTCGCTCATGCTGCAAGAAGACGGCGGCATCATCGACGACCTCATCGTGTACCGCATGGGCGAGGAGCGCTACCTCGTCGTGCCGAATGCGGGCAACGCTCCCGTGGTTTCGGCTGAGCTTACGGCGCGTGCTGAAGGCTTCGACGTGACGCTCACCGACGCCTCGGCCGACACCGCGCTCGTCGCGGTGCAGGGCCCGGCCTCGGTTGCCGTGCTCACCGAGGTCATGGCCGACGTTGAGGCGATGCGTGAGATGAAGTACTACTCGGCCATCGAGGCGAACGCTGCCGGCATCGATGTACTGCTCGCACGCACCGGCTACACCGGCGAAGACGGCTTCGAGCTGTACGTCACGAACGACAAGGCCGAGGCGCTCTGGAGCGCGCTCATGGAGGCCGGCGAAGCTCACGGCATCACGCCCTGCGGTCTCGCCTCACGCGACTCGCTGCGCCTCGAAGCTGGCATGCCGCTCTACGGGAATGAGCTCAGCCGTGAGGTTGTTCCCGCGCAGGCTGGTCTTGGCCCCGTCGTCTCGTTCAAGAAGGAAGAAAACTTCGTTGGTCGCAGCGCGATCGAGAACGCCGCCGCGCCCGAGCGCGTGCTCGTCGGGCTCAAAGGCCTTGGCCGTCGTGCAGGCCGTAGCGGTTACGATGTCGTTTCTGAGGGAGAGGTTGTGGGCACCGTCACGAGCGGCCTGCCAAGCCCGACGCTCGGGTACCCGGTCGCGCTTGCGTACATCTCGCGCGACCTCGCCGAGCCCGGCACGAAGCTCGACATCGATCTGCGAGGCAAGCCGCAGCCCTTCGAGGTTGTTGCGTTGCCGTTCTATAAGCGCGCATAACCCGCACACTTCATATCCTTTTACCCAATCGTAGAGAAAGAGAAACCATGACCCAGAACCTTCCCGAAAACCTTCGCTACAGCGCTGAGCACGAGTGGATCGACGAGGCCTCACCCGCCAACATCGGCATCACACGCCACGCTGCAGACGCGCTTGGCGAGGTCGTTTACGTCGAACTGCCAGAGGTCGGCGACGAGGTGACCGCTGGCGAGGTGTGCGGCGAGATCGAATCGACGAAGTCGGTTTCAGAGCTCTTCTCGCCCGTGACCGGCAAGGTCATCGCGATCAACGAAGCCCTTGAAGACGAGCCCGGCCTCGTCAACGAAGACCCCTACGCGAACTGGCTCTTCCAGGTTGAGGTTGCGAGCGAAGGTCCGCTGCTCTCGGCTTCAGAGTACGAAGCGCAGCTCTAACGAGCACCCAGAGGCCGGGGTGTACATCGCCCCGGCCTTTTTCTTTTCAGATTCAGATTCCCTAATGACAGCGAGGTGAGGGACCATGGCAATTAGCGTGTTTGACCTTTTCAAAGTGGGCATCGGCCCATCGAGCTCGCACACGGTCGGCCCAATGCGAGCAGCGCAAACGTTCGCCCAGCATCTTGAGAGCAAAGGCGCTCTCGAAACCACCACAGCAATCGCCGTTGATTTGTACGGCTCACTTGCCGCGACCGGCGCGGGCCACGGCACCTTCACCGCCGTGATGCTCGGCCTTGAAGGCTACGCCCCCGATACCGTGCTGCCCGACGAGGTCGAAGCCGCCCTCGAACGCATGCAGCAGACCGGGGTCGTGCGGCTCGGCGACAGGGTCGCCCCAGCACCGGCACTCGTTGACTTTCGCATCGAAGACATGACGCAGAGGCCGCTCACCGTGCTGCCTTTTCACACGAACGGCATGACCTTCAAAGCCTTCGATGAGCGCGGAGAGACCCTGCTCGACGAAACCTACTTCTCGGTCGGCGGCGGCTTCATCGTGCGCGAAGGCACCGAAGACGTCGTGGCTGACCGCCTTGAAGAGGCCGTGAACGAAAAGCCCTTCCCGTTTACCACCGGGGCTGAGCTGCTCGAGCACTGCGAGCGCAACGACATGACCTTCGCGAGCGTCATGCTCGCCAACGAGCTCGTAAAGCGTGACGAGACCGAGGTGCGCGAGGGCCTCAGCCACATTTGGCGCGTCATGGAGGGCTGCAAGGACGCGGCGCTCACGCGCACCGGCGTGCTGCCCGGCGGCCTGAACGTGCGTCGCCGCGCACCCGAATGGCACCGCAAACTCTCAGAGAGCGATCCCGACCGCAACCCGATCTTCTGGCAGGAGTGGGTCAACCTTGTCGCCCTCGCCGTCAACGAAGAGAACGCAACGGGTGGCCGTGTCGTGACCGCCCCGACGAACGGCGCCGCCGGCATCATTCCCGCAGTGCTCTTTTACGCCACCCACTACACGCCGGGCGCACGAACCTGGACCGAAGAAGAGAAACAGGCCGTGATTGCAGACTTCTTGCTCGCGGCCGGAGCCGTTGGTGTGCTGTACAAGGAGCAGGCCTCGATCTCGGGGGCCGAGGTAGGCTGCCAGGGCGAGGTCGGATCAGCCTCATCGATGGCAGCAGCGGGCCTTGCCCAGGTGCTCGGCGGATCACCGCAGCAGGTCGAAAATGCGGCCGAGATCGCAATGGAACACAATCTTGGGCTCACCTGCGACCCGATCGGTGGGCTCGTGCAGATCCCGTGCATCGAACGCAACGCGATTGCCGCTTCGAAGGCAATCAACGCCGCAAAGATGGCCCTCATGGGCGACGGCGAGCACCACGTCACCCTCGATGAGGTCATCATCACGATGCGCGAGACGGGCAAGGACATGTCGTCGAAGTACAAGGAAACGGCGATGGGCGGCCTCGCGGTCAACGTTATTGAGTGTTAGGGGGCCGGGCCTGGCTGGGGCAGGGTCTGGCTGGCTCCGGGCCCAGGCTATGGCTCGGATTTGGGTCAGGAGAGCTTGACTCGCGAAATTGTTTGCACTTTTCGGTAGTTTTCGCCCGTTTCGGGCCCAAAAGTGCAAACAATTTCGTGGTGCAGGGGTTGGCTGGGCTGATACGTGGGTCTGGCAGGAATATCTGCCGGGAAACCTAGGCATACAGGTAGGCCGGGGGCGCGGCAAGCGTGCCACCACCCCAGGGTCTCAGCGAAAGGGGATGACAGACGGCGCAAAGCGCCGCCGCCCTTTTCAGGCGCCAAGGCGCCGCTCCGTGGCACCGCACGCGCATCTGCCGAGCGTGCGCCAGCCACGTGCCTACGCGGAGAGCGCGTTTGCAACGCGCCCATACCGAGAGCGCGCCAGCCGCACACCTACGCCGCGAGCGCGCCCATAACCGCCTGGCTCATGGCAGCGATCTCATCGTCACGGCGGGCAGGGTTGACCCACTCGAGGTGTTCAATCTCGGCGTCGGGGCCTGCGAAGTCAATGAGGGGGTGCGCGAAGACATGACCCTCGACCTCGAAACCCGCCTCGTTTGCGGCGGGGGCGCGGAAGGTGCCGACCTCGGTGAGGTGTTCGGGGCTGAGCGATCCACCGAGTTCTTCAGCAAACTCACGCATGGCGGCCGCAGCGAACGATTCGCCGGGTTCTGGTTTACCACCGGGCAGCATGAGTTTTGACGTGCCGCGTTTGCGCACGTGCAGGATGTTTCCGTCGGCGTTGTGCATGACGATTGCGCTCACGATGATGCGCTGGCTCACGGGTTTTTCTCCTTTGCAGAACCGCCGGGGTGGCGGGTCAGGTTGATGGGCTGGGCTAGCGGTCGGCGGGCTCGGACGGCTCAGCAGCCTCGGCCAGCAGCGCCGCCGGGTCCTGGAAGGCTGTCTTCGGGACGAAGAACAGCAGCGCGGCCGCGATGAGGGCGGTGACGCCGCAGATGATCCACACGGTGAGGTAGCCGGTGAAGGAGCCAGCGGTACCGCCCGAGGTTCCGCTGATGAGGGCGATGCCGAACATGGCAGAGGCGATTGCGCCGCCGACGGTCTTGACTGAGTTCGTGAGACCGGTGGCAACACCCGTTTGCGTTGGTGGCGCGGCTGCGGCTGCGGCCGAAGGGAGGGCCGCGACGAGGGCGCCCGAGCCGATGCCCGCGATGAACATGTTCGTCGTCACCTGCAGGTAGCTCGAGTGCAGCGGAACGAAGAGCAGGTAGCCAACGCCGACGAAGCAGGCCGCGATAATGAGGGTGTTGCGTGGGGTGATCGCCCGCGCAACCTTCGGGAATACCAGTGCGCCCACGATCATGCCGATGAGGTACATGCCGATGAGTAGTGAGGTCGCGAAGCCAGCAGTGCCGAGCCCGTAGCCGTACACGGTCGGATCGGTGCGGGCGTAGGTTGAGAGCGGGGCCTGCGCGCCGAGCACGCTCACGCCAAAGAGACCGGCGGTGAGAAACACGGGGGCGAGGCTCGGTGAGCGGAACATGCGCACGTCAATGAGCGGATCATCCTTGCGCAGTTCGACAAGAACGAAGGGCACGATAAGGAGCACGCCGAGCAGTGTCACCGCCCAAGCTGCGAGGCTATCGGGACCATTCAGACGCAGCAGGCTGAGCCCGCCGGTGAATGCGATAAGGGCGAGGCTGATGAGCACGAGGCCCTGGAAGTCGAGCACCCCACCGGTCTTGGCAGGCGATTCTTTCACGCCGAAGAACACGACAACGAAGCACGCGACAACGAGTAAGCCCGGGATGAGTAGCACCCACATGAGTGGCAACGAGTCGATGAGCATGCCACCGACGAGCGCCCCGATGATGGCGCCACCCTCGAGGGCAGCGACGAGCAGGCCCGCCGCCTTTGCTGTGAGCAGCGAAGAACCCTCGGTGCCGCGCGTGCGCGACCAGATCAGAGCGATCTCGAGGGGCAACCAAACGACATAGAAACCCTGCAGGGCCCATGCCGCGAGGAATAGCCAGAACGAATCTGTGAACGGCAAAGCAAGCGTCGCAATCGCGGTAATGGCGGTCGACCACAGCAGCATACGCTTGTGGCCAACCATGTCGCCGAGTTTTGCGAAGGCAGGCACGACGAGGGCCGACAGCATGAGCTGCGAGCCCTCGAGCCAGTTCACGTCGGCATCATTGACGCCCAGATGCCTGGCAATATCGGTGAGCATGGGGGTGTAATAGCCCTGAATCACGCCCGACGTAAACTCTACGAAGGCGAGAAACCCGACAACACCGGCGAGTGCTCCTAGCGTGATTCGTGACTTTTGCATTACAGCCCCTTGATGAGAGATCGGTGGAACACTTCGCCGCGCTCGAGCTCGGCGACCTCAACCTGCTCGTCAACCGCGTGGATCGTCGCGCGTTGCGCCGCAGTCATTTTGAGCGGCGCGAAGCGATAAACGGCGGGGGCGAAGCGGTGAAACCAGCGTGAGTCGGTTGCGGCCATAACGAGGTAAGGCACTGGCTGCGTGCCGGGGTGTGAGACGCCTATGGCTTGCTCGATCAACGCAAACTGCTCGTTATCGGTGGCCGACTCGGGCGATGGGTCGCTGCCCTCAACGAGTTCGACCGTGATGAGCGGATCGCGCACCTGCGCACGCACGCGGCGCACGGTGCCCTCGACGGTCTCGCCGAGAGCGATGCGCAGGTTGATGATCGCACTCGCTGCCGAAGGCAGAACGTTGTGGGCTGTGCCACCCGAGAGCATGGTTGGCGAGATCGTGGTGCGCACCATGGCGGCCATCTCACCGCCCGCAGCGGTGAGTACGCGTGCCGCCACCTTCGGGTGCGCCGCGAGCTGGCGAAGCGGGGCTGCGAAGCGAGCGGGGGCCTTGCGGGCGAAGGCCTCAAGCATACGAATAACGCCTTCTGGAGCGCGCGAGGCGAAGGTGCTCGGCTGCAAACGGTTGACCGCTCGGGTGACCCGGCTCACTGCGGTGAGTCCCTTCGGCGTCGAGGCGTGACCGCCCTGGCTGAACGCCGAGAGACGAACCGTCGCGATGCCCTTCTCGGCGACACCGATCATGGCTGCGTCGCCCTCAAGGAACGGCAGGGGAGGGTCAACGACAGCGCCGCCCTCGTCGATCACGAGCCAGGGGGTGACCCCGCGTTCGTGAAGAGTTTGCGAGATGACCTTGGCCGCGTTGCCGTGCACCTCTTCGTCGCCGCCGAATGAGAGGTAGATACTGCGGCGGGGCGTGAAGCCTGATGCGAGCAGATTCTCGACCGCATCGAGCACGACCACAAGAGGGCCCTTGTCGTCGAGCGCACCGCGACCGTACACCCAGCCGTCGGTGATGCGCCCCTCGAAGGGCGGGTACGTCCAGTCATCATTCTCATCGACGGGCACAACATCGTAGTGCGCCATGAGCACGGCGGGGTCGAGTGACTCGTCACTGCCCTGCCAAAAGTAGAGGAGCCCCAGGTCGGTGATTTTTTCGCGGCTCAGTTTTTCGTGCACGAGTGGGTAGAGCTCTGCAATGAGCGCCTCAAACGCTTCGAACGGTTCAAGGCCACGTGTCTCACGTTCTGCCGAGACCGTGGGCAGTTGAATCATCGCCGAGAGGCGATCTGCGATACCGGGCCTTGGGGTCAGATCTTTCTCCATGCGATAACGCTATCGCATGGAACGGGTGCGTGCGGCACCGCTGTTGATACCCTCTCAAACCGTTGGGACGAGAGACCTGCAGCGTGGGTTAGACCGTGCGGTGCGACTCTTGCGAGCCCGCGATGAAGCCGAGCACGGCGCCGATAACGCCGTAGGCTGCGGCGATGATCCACGACACTCCCATGTCAATGGCGGCTGCCACGGCAACGGCCAGGAGCAGCAACTCGATCATGCTCTGGGCGAAGCGGTCAACGCCCTTGAGAGCGGGCCTCGGTGAAAGGAACAGAGCCCAAAGGAGAACTGAGAGTACGAGCGCGCCAATGCCAAAGGCGATGCCTGGCATGGGGAGATTCCAGGCCGTAAAACCCCATACGGTAACGGCAATGACCGCGATGAGGTGCCACACCGAACGGGTGGTGAACACGATCGCGTGTAAGCGCTGAGTTTGAGGTACGGTTTCGATCACGAAATGAAGTGTATCCCTTGCATCGGAGTGGATTCTGAGAGTGGTGGCCTGTAGGCGTTGGCTAGCGGAAGATGACGGTTCGGTCGCCGTCGAGCAGCACGCGGCGTTCGGCAAACCACTGCACTGCGCGGCGAAGGGTGCGTGCCTCTTCATCCTGTCCCAGTTGCATGAGCTGCTCAGGCGAATAGCCGTGATCGACGCGGGCCACGTCCTGCTCGATGATGGGTCCCTCGTCGAGATCGGTCGTCACGTAATGGGCTGTCGCGCCCACGAGCTTTACGCCACGTTCGTGTGCCTGGCGGTACGGGTTGGCACCCTTGAAGCCGGGTAGGAATGAGTGATGAATGTTGATCGCCCGGCCCGAGAGGAACTCGCAGAGTTCGGGCGAAAGAATCTGCATGTAGCGGGCGAGCACCACGAGTTCGATGTCGTGCTCTGCGACGACCTCGCGCACGCGATTCTCGAAGGCTTGCTTCTCGGCAGCGTTGGTCACGGGCCGTGACTCGAAGGGAGCGCCGTAGAACTCGCTGATATCACGGGGTGTCTCGTGGTTTGCGAGCACGAGGGGAACCTCGATGGGAAGGGTGCCGCCGTGTTTACGGAAGAGGAGGTCGTTCACGCAGTGCGTTGCCTTCGACGCGAGAATGAGCGTGCGCACGGGGCGGCCGACGGCGTCTAGGGCCCAATCCATCGAGAAATGATCGGCGACCTTGGTGATAGCGCTACGAAAACGCTCTTCAAACGAGTCGGCTGCCTCGGTCGCCTCAACCTGCAGACGCATGAAAAACTTGCCGGTGTCATGGCTCGCAAACTGCTGGCTTTCAAGGATGTTGCCTTTGGCCTGAACGACCGCTCCGCTGATGTCGTGCACGATGCCCGGACCGTCAACGCACGAAAACGTGAGCACCCACTCGGTCGGGGTGTGCGAGTGGGCAGCGGCGGGGCGGGGGGCATCGGTTGAAGCGTTCACCCGACCTATTGTAGACACCGAGCGTAAACGGCCCGCATATAGCAGCCCGTCGCGGGCTTAGGTATGATTGTTGTGGTCGTGACTGGCGTATAGATGGATACCATCGGGGAGCGACTATACCGATGAAATAAAGGCCGCTCGCCTGGGTCAGTGAACCTCGTACTGTTGCGAGAAAACTATAAGGAGGAACCTGGTGTCAAACCAGCCCGATTTCATGAATGACGCCCTCTCGGTCGTAGACCCGGAAATTGCGAAGGTACTTGAGCAGGAGCTCGGTCGCCAGCGCGATACCCTCGAGATGATCGCGAGCGAGAACTTCGTGCCTCGCGCCGTGCTCGAGAGCCAAGGGTCTGTGCTCACGAACAAGTACGCCGAGGGTTACCCCGGTCGCCGCTACTACGGTGGTTGCGAATACGTTGACGTTGCTGAGAACCTCGCGCGCGACCGCGCAAAGGAGCTCTACGGTGCGAAGTACGCAAACGTGCAGCCCCACTCGGGTGCATCGGCTAACGCCGCAGTGCTCTCGTCAATCGCCGAGCCAGGCGACACCATTCTCGGCCTCGAACTCGCTCATGGCGGCCACCTCACGCACGGCATGCCCCTGAACTTCTCGGGCAAGCTCTACAACGTCGTCTCGTACGAGGTTGACCCCGAGACGCTGCTCATTGACATGGCCGTGGTGCGCAAGCAGGCCATCGAGCACAAGCCCAAGGTCATCATCGCAGGCTGGTCGGCATACCCCCGCCAGCTCGACTTCGCCGAGTTCCGAGCGATCGCCGACGAGGTTGGCGCGACGCTCTGGGTCGACATGGCGCACTTCGCAGGCCTCGTTGCCGCTGGCCTGCATCCGAACCCCGTGCCATACGCCGACGTTGTTTCGTCGACCGTGCACAAGACCATCGGCGGCCCCCGCTCAGGCTTTATTCTCACGAACGACCTCGATCTCTTCAAGAAGATCAACTCGAGCGTGTTCCCCGGCCAGCAGGGCGGCCCGCTCATGCACGTGATCGCAGCGAAGGCAACCGCTTTCAAGATCGCCGCTTCGCCAGAGTTCAAGAACCGTCAGGAGCGCACCCTGTCGGGCGCGAAGATCTTGGCGGATCGCCTCAGCCAGCCCGACATGAAGCAGGCCGGTGTCGACCTGCTCACCGGTGGTACCGATGTGCACCTCGTGCTCGTCGACCTGCGCAACTCAGAGATGGACGGCCAGCAGGCAGAAGACGCGCTGCACGAGGTCGGCATCACCGTGAACCGTAACTCGGTGCCCTTCGATCCGCGCCCACCAATGGTGACCAGCGGCCTGCGCATCGGCACCCCGGCCCTCGCGACCCGCGGCTTCGGCGATGCCGAGTTCACCGAGGTTGCCGACATCATCGCCGAGGCGCTCAAGCCGGGCGCTGACAAGGCGGCGCTCGCTGCCCGCGTGCAGAAGCTCGTCGAGGCATTCCCGCTCTACACCGGCCTCGAGAACTGGTAGCCCGCGTGAGCGCGAACCTGCTCAACGGAACGGCTGCAGCAGCAGCGATCAAGCACGAACTTACCGACAGGGTTGCGGCGCTCGCCGAACGCGGAGTCACCCCTGGGCTCGCCACCGTCTTGGTTGGCGAAGACCCGGGGTCTCAGTGGTACGTCGCGGGCAAGCATCGCGACTGTGCTGAGGTGGGTATCTCGTCGATCCGCAAAGATTTGCCCGAGAACGTCACGCAGGAGCAGCTTGAGGCCGTCATTGACGAGCTCAACGCTGACCCCGCGTGCACCGGGTACATCGTGCAGCTGCCACTGCCGAAGCACATCGACACCGACCGCGTGCTCGAACGCATCGACCCCGAAAAAGACGCCGACGGCCTGCACCCGACTAACCTCGGGCGGCTCGTGCTCAACGCCAACACCGAGATCACCTCGCCGCTGCCCTGCACTCCGCGCGGTGTGATCGAACTCGTTGAGCGCAACGGCATCAGCTGGGCGGGCAAGAACGTCGTCGTCGTGGGTCGCGGCATCACGGTCGGTCGTCCGATCGGCCCGCTGCTCACCCGCCGCGAGTACAACGCGACCGTGACCCTCACGCACACCGGCACCACGAACCTGCCAGAGCTCTTGCGTGCCGCCGACGTGATCGTTGCAGCCGCGGGTGCCGAGGGCATCGTGCGAGCCGAAGACGTGAAGCCCGGTGCGATCGTGCTTGATGTTGGCGTATCGCGCCGCGTTGATCCCGAAACCGGCAAGAGCCGCGTGGTCGGCGATGTCGCGCCAGAGGTCGCCGATGTTGCCGGTTGGGTCTCGCCGAACCCAGGTGGCGTTGGCCCGATGACGCGTGCGCTGCTGCTCAAGAACGTCGTCGAGATGGCCGAGCGGCAGACCGCCTAAGCGGTATTATCAGCGGATCTCTCGCCGCTCACCGCGCCGAATACACACTCGGTTTTTGCTGAGCGGCGAGAGCCTGTAAGATACTCGGTGGGCCTATAGCTCAGTAGGTAGAGCATCGGACTTTTAATCCGCGGGTCGCCGGTTCGAGCCCGGCTGGGCCCACATCAGAGAAACCCCTGGTTCTTCGGAACCGGGGGTTTCTTCGTTCTATCGCCGGTAGTCAATGTTTTATTCAGCAGGGAACTTCGTGGAGCCGAGGAAAGAATCTCGGAACGACTATCTTTGTGGCTTGGGTATGGACAAGGTCACCGGACGTTCTTCAGCGCGCGCGTTCCCGGGTGTCGAAATACTGGTCATCACAGCGCGGCTCCCGCGAGCCATCAATATTCACGGTGTCATACGGCGTGGAAGGGAAAGAAAGTAGCCCACTGGTTGTTCTTACCATGGCTGAGGTTGATAGGTATCTTTATCGTTGGTGGCATTCAGCGATCTGGCGCTCTTGCTCGTCAACGGGGAAGGGTGAGTATTTCTGCTCCATCGTCGGTGATAGCGATAGTATGTTCGCTGTGTGCTGTGCGTGCGCCTGTTGCGCTGCGAAGTGTCCAACCATCCCTGGGATCAGTTATGAGTTGGTCCGTGTCTTGCATGACCCAGGGTTCTAACGCGAGTAATAAGCCTGGGCGGAGTTTGTAGCCTCGCCCAGGGCGACCGTTGTTTGCGACGTGCGGATCCTGGTGCATGGTTGAGCCGATGCCGTGACCGCCGTATTCCATGTTGATGAGGTAGCCGGCATCGGTGAGCGACTTCCCAATCACAGAGGAAAGGTCGCCTAGCCGGGCTCCTGGACGTGCTGCTTTAATAGCAGCGGCAAGGGCCTCTTCGGTGGCGGTAATCATTGCCTCATCTTCGGGGGCGCGTTTGGTGCCGACTATGAAACTGATCGCAGCATCAGATGCGACGCCGTCCTTCTTTACGGCAAGATCGAGAGTGACAAGGTCGCCGTTTTCTAGAGCGTAATCATGGGGCATGCCGTGAAGCACTGCGTCATTGACTGCGGTGCAGAGATAATGCCCAAATGGGCCGCTCCCGAAGGACGGCGCGTAGTCGACATAGCAAGAGGTCGCCCCGGCGTCGTGGATCATCTTTTTTGCCCACTCGTCAAGTTCCAGAAGGTTTGTGCCGACCTGGCTCTGGCTTTTCAGAGTGTGCAGTGTGTTGCCAACAAGACGTCCGGTGACCCGTGCGCGTTCTATCTGGGTGGGGCTTAAGATTTCGATCATCCGATCGGTTCCTTTCTAAAAACCAATAACTATCCCGGTAATCATATAGCGGTATTACTATTGGTTGCATGGTTAGATTGCCGCTCACGGTGAAAGATATTCGACAGGGAGAACGTCTTGGAGCGTTGCTGCGTCGTGCGCGCGGAGGGCGTTCACGGCTAGATGTTGCGCTCGAAGCAGGCGTTTCACCTGAGACGTTAAGGAAAATAGAATCAGGCCGTGTCGCGACGCCATCGTTTCCCACTGTCGCAGCGATTGCCGACGTTCTGGGGCTTTCTCTCGATCGTATTTGGGCAGAAATTGAAAGTGACCGATTAGATTCAGCTTGTGCGCTGGGCTGAGGCCGTGAACGGCCACTCGTTTCCGTACTCAGGGTAGAGGATAATTTCGTGCAGTCTGCCTTCGCGGGCCCTTGCCACCAGGGAGATCACATCTTCCGGAGAGTGGGACGGGGGATACAAGAGCTGTTTGCCGTTGAAAGGGTCGGTTGTCTTTTTCCAGGTCTCATCTGGAGTCGGCAGGTGAATGAAGTCATGCTTTGACCTTCTTCTGCACCTCCAAAACCTGTTCCGCATTCTCGTAGACAACCATCGCTGCAAGACCAGCGTCAAGCGTCTCCTGCTGGGTCTAGAATCAACCCAGGCAGTTATGAGGTCATGCACCAAGATCTCGGAGGAAGATATCTCAGAAGCATAGAGATGCTTCTGTCGTTTAAGAACCTCTCGGTCCACCTTCATCTCGCATCTGTGTTTTTGGCGCCTGTCATAATCTTAGGCAATTCTGTTCTCTGATCGACAGAACGAGCTGAACTATTTTTCGGAGTGACGTCTCTACCCAACTGAAATTTATGGTGTCGGTTGATCTGGCCTGCAGTCTTCGTCTTCAAACAAGGTCGCACTGACTACAGATTAAAGTCTTCGTTATTGAACGGGCAAGAAAGAAAACTGTGACCGTTGTTTACAGATTTGCCTGCTATCGATGTGTGAATATGGTGCAAGTGGGCCGTGGCTGAACTTTTGTTGTTTATTCAGGTCGTTTCAGGGGGATTGACTGTGAACATCGCCAAAAAGATTTGAGCTAATGGGCCGATTAAAAAGGCAAACACGAGTGTGCCAAGACCGACCGCTGCGCCCAAGAGCCAGCCCACTGATACGACAACGACTTCCAGCCCAGTCCGAACCACCCACAACGGAGCCCTAGTTATTCGCTGAAGACCTGTCATGAGCCCGTCGCGTGGCCCTGAGCCAAATCTAGACCCGATGTACAGCCCCGTGGCAAGTGCAATAAGAATAAGCCCCGCGGAAAAGTAGCCGACACTAATAATCAAAGAATGAGCTGGAGGGATTAGCGTAAGGCCGAGGTCTGCAGTGGGGCCAACAAGGAATGCGTTTAAAACCGTACCTACGCCAGGCCTCTCTTTGAGAGGGAACCATAGTAAGAGAACCGCGGCACTGACAACGATATTTGCTACTCCAAAGCTCAGTGGTATGTGGCGGATGATCCCTAAGTTGAGTACATCCCATGGGGCAGCGCCGTGGTTGGCAGACACCATGAACGAGATACCGATCCCATAGGCAAACAATCCAAGCAATAACTGGACGCTACGTCGAAAGATTTTGGGTGGAAAATTCATAATTTCGTGAGCCCTAGTGGTTCGTTCGCTGACGTCACATCTTCGACACAAGCTACGATTCTTCGATCGAATGGGTATGCGGGTGCCGTGTTGTGAACATACTCGACACCCGCTTGAACCGTTGGTGCGGTGAACCTATGTGTATAGCCTAGAATCTTGAGTTAACCGCATCGGCAGAAGAGCGCACTGAACCCCTTGAAACTACAAAGTAGAATCCGCCTCCGACCAGAATTCCTACAGGCCAAGTGAACGGTGTGCTGAAGGCCAATGCAGGGACCACCGTCATCGCGACAGTTAAAGCCCCAGACACGACGATTGCAGCGACTGCCTTCAAGTTGTAGCCGCCTGTGTACCAGTACTCTCCCTGTTCACTATCGTCAAACAGTGCGGCCGTGTTCAACTTTTTACCACGAATGAGGTAGTAGTCGACCATGAGGATTCCGAAAAGGGGGCCCATAAGAGCACCCACACCACCGACGAGTTGATTGACAATCACTGGACTGGAAAAAAGGTTCCATGGCGTGATGACAATAGAGACCACAGCGATCACAATGCCTGCTGTCTTAAATGAAAACCGGCGGGGCCATACCTGCAGAATGTCATAAATCGGTGCAACAAAGTTGTAGATCACGTTGATACCAGCTGTCGCAAACGCGATTGCAATCAAAGCGACGAGCAAGGCAGTTACATTATCCAAATCATAGAGAAGCGTTACAGGATCACTGATGACTTCACCATGCACTTTTAAAGCAGCGAGGGCAATGACAATTGAAATGACACCGAATGCTGTGGCATTAACGAGAAGCCCAAGAAAGTTCCCCTTCTTGACCATCGAAGCTGTTGGTGCGTTTCGAGAGAAATCGGCGAAGTTTAGTGTGGGCCCGGCAAAGTAAGCCACCAGAATAAAAGCCGCAGCCGTAAAACCGAGAACGCCACCACTACCCTCAATTGCACGATATGTGAAGTCGATTGACCATTCCGCTCGGTTGAGCATCCACACGGCAAGAACGATCATTGCGATCCAAATGATGGGCCCGGCAAAATCAGAGAGCTTGCGAACCGTCTCTAACCCGTTCGCAAGCGCTAGCACTTGGGCCACAGAGAGGAGCAGGAAGCATGCCCACCCTAGGGCTGAGAGCCCGAGGAAGCTTACCTCTGTCCATGCTTCAGCTCCCGGTAGCAGCTTAAGGAGGAGAATCATAACTGCCTGTGAAGCAAGATACGTCTGCACCCCGTACCAGAAGACGCCCACCACTCCGCGAAGAATCGCGGGAATATTTGCGCCTCGGGTGCCGAAGCTGGCACGTGAGAAGACGGGGAACGGGACCTTTTCGCGCTGTCCGGCTACACCGCTGAGATTGCTTGCTAGGTAGATAATGAAGACCCCGATAATAAACCCAATAATTACCTGCCAAGCTGCGAGGCCAGTAGCGAATAAACCGATAGCGACGGTATATCCTGCGAGGCTGTGCCAGCCTGACATCCACCATGCAAAGAGATTCCAAGTCTTCCAAGTACCAGAAGCGGATTCGGGGGAAAGATCGGGATTATAGTTTTTTGACGTACTGTCAATTTGGTGAGACATCATTGTTTCCTGCTCCGTTATGTGAGACTTTATTGTTGGTATTGACCTGGGATCCGGCCTAATATCCTGCTCGTTGTAGATATTTTCCGTTCCCCACCTGTCCAACGAACTGGCCGTCAGCGGCGACAAGTTTTCCACGAGAGAATACTTTTTTGATCTCTCCCGGTAGACTCCAACCTTCATAGAGGGTGTAGTCGATGTTCTGAAATTGGGACCCAGCCGATATCTGTGTTACTCCCTGCGGGTCAAGCACTACGACATCAGCATCGGCGCCTACTCCGAGATGTCCCTTTTGGGGGTACAATCCGAACTGCTGAGCCGGGAAAGTTGATGTGATTTCCACGAACTTTTCAATGGTGATCTTTCTCTCGGCGACGCCTTTGCCATAAACAACCGACATGCGGTGTTCGACGCCGGGACCACCGTTAGGGATCGAGCGGAAGTCGGCGCCTACCAAGCGCTGTTTATCTTCGAAGCAAAAAGGGCAGTGGTCTGAACTGACAACACTCAGAGCGCCAGAATTGAGTCCTCGCCACAGCGCCTCTCGGTGCTCAAACGTTCTCAGAGGCGGTGTGAGTACAGCTTTGGCGGGCTCAAAGCCAGGTTCATCGTAGATTGCTCGATCTAGCGTGAGGTAATGTGTGCAGGTTTCGGCTGAGACTGGCATTCCTACTGACCTAGCTCTCGCTACAGCTTCGACTGACCCCTCAGTGGTGAGGTGCACGAAATACAGTGGTGCTTCAGCCATATCCGCGATTCGGATCGCACGTTCAACTGCTTCAATCTCTGTTTTTGGTGGACGTGCAAGCTCATGATATCCAGGTCCTGTTTTGCCTTGAGCGACGAGCTCTTCAGCAATCCGGTCGATCACATCTCCGTTTTCGGCGTGAACGCAAACTTGGCTGCCAGCTTTGCTCGCGCCTTTCAACACGTCGTACATCTGGCCGTCATTCAGCATCAAAGTGCCACGGTATGCCATGAAGATTTTGAGGCTACTGACACCTTCCTGCCGCAAGACAGGCAGCTCATCAATTGCACCGTCATATAGATCTGTGATGCACATGTGCATTCCATAGTCGATCGCTGCCTTGTGCTTAGCTTTCTCCCGGTGAACCTGTAGAGAGTCCAGGAGGGTACTGCCCGGTGTTTGCATCGCGAAATCAACGATGGTGGTGGTGCCACCCATTGCAGCGGCAATCGTGCCAGACTCAAAGTCATCGGCTGTTGTTGTACCCATCAAAGGTGAGTCAAGATGCGTGTGCACGTCGACTCCGCCTGGCAGGAGCAGCATGCCCGTGCAATCTATGCGCTGAATGTCGCCTTCTGAGAGGTGCGAGAAGTTTCCAACCGCAGTGATTTCACCATCTTTGATGAGGATGTCTGTCAGAGTCTGCCCGCTCACATCGACAACGGTTCCTCCGTGAAGCAGTGTGTAAGTCATGTCAACGATTTCTTTCTCTTAAGAATTGAAACCAGGAACAGGGAGCGGCTCGCCTCGCCCGATCCGGTCAATGATGATTGAGTAATGCTCTGGGCGTCGGTGCGCAGAGAAGTCAAAGACGCTATCTCGGAATGACTGTGCGTAGTCAAGATCTATGCTGGCAAAGACAACCTCGTCCTCGTCGCTCTGCGCACGTGCCACTATCTCGCCGCTGGGAGACGCGATTGCCGATCCGCCGATCATATACACGCCATCTTCTGTATTGCTCTTCCCAGCCGCTGCGACCCACACGGCATTTTGGTATGCGCCAGCACGTATCGACAGCAGGTGTGACTCCATTTTGGTGTGTGGTTCTTCCTGCCAGCCAGGTACATCCATAGGAGTGTTGTAACCGAGTAAGACCAGTTCGGCACCTTGAAGGCTTAACGCCCGGTATACCTCTGGCCAGCGTCGGTCATTACACAGAGCCATGCCGATCTTGAGTCCCTGCGATTCGAATACGCCAAACCCTAGGTCGCCTACTTCGAAATACTTTTTCTCGAGATGCTGGTATGCGAGCTCAGATTTGTTGTCACTATGACCGGGGAGGTGAATCTTGCGGTATTTACCGGTAATTCGCCCAGTGTCATCAACAAGTATTGATGTGTTGTAATGGTGCCCGTCACTCGTAAGCTCCGCGTACCCGAGATAGAAACCTACTCCCAACTCGGCTGCAGTTTCAAAGAGGGGCGCTGTCTCTGCACTTGGCATCTCTGTTTCAAAATAGCTGTCGATGGTTTCCTGATCGTCAAACCAGTACCGAGACATAAAGGTGGTAAGAGTGAGTTCGGGGAATACTACAAGATCAGCACCACGGGCATGAGCGCTACGCATGAGTGAAACTAGGCGCTGAACTACCTCTGCACGAGAATCTTCGGGTTGGATACCGCCAACCTGCACCACACATAGACCAAAGGTACGCTTTGACATTTGTTCTCCTAACTTGTTCGTCATTGAATAGTTTTTGAAGAACGGCCAGAAAATGCCTGCCCTTCGAGGCATCAGCCTAGTTCGCAACGGAAAACGAATGTTTATGAAAAACAAGTAAAAGCATTCTCTTTTTTGTAAAATTTAACAATAATATCTGTTATGAGTGCTATCAACGTTATGCGGCTCCCGAAGTCGTTGAGCTTAGGGGAACTGCTTGACGTGCTCCAACAGTGGCCTGGGCTCACCGTAGCGGCAGCTTCAGCGAATAAACAGATCACTTCGCTGCTTATCGATCTCACCCCTGTTCAAACCCAGAACGATCTTTGGCAACTCCACGAGAAGGCACAGTCATCTGGAGTTCAAGCTATTCTCACGGTCGATCTCAATGGGCATGCCGTTTCAGTTGCACGTGCTTTGCAACTACCGGTTCTCTCATTGCAGCCGGGGGCTTCGCAAAGCGAAATTCACACTATCCTTCACCAACTTGGAGACGTCGATTCTCGGTCTGATTCCCCTATTTTTACGGAGGAGCTTGCTCTCGAACGAGTGGCAACAATTGCTGACCGTGCCGTTGAGCTTTTAGGAGGTCACATTCTCGTAGAGGATGAGGAGTTTCGGGTTCTTGCCTATTCGCAAATTATGGGTGATATAGATGAAGCGCGAAAGCAAGCAATTCTGCACCGCCAGTTACCCTCGGTATATCAACACATTTTTAATAGCCAGGGGGTTCAAGCAAGTCTGCTGAGCGGCGTAGACGTTATCCAAACAGAGGCTGTTCCTGAACATGGCCTCGGACCGCGGCTCGTGATATCAATACGCAGGAATCAGCGTCTTGTAGGCACTATCTGGTTTGCACGAGACACTCCCTATGATTCACGAGATATCGAAGAGCTTCAGAAGACAGCTGACCAACTGAGCGTCAATATTGTCGAGGCACTTCGGGCTCGTAGAGATGAACGCATTCGCCACGATGATGCGCTCTATAACCTTCTTTACGGAGTAAGTATTCCGGAAGCTAGCAATACTCTTGAAACTAGTACCATCAATTTCCGGAGACCGGCTCACGTGATCACGATCAAGCCTATTCGTTTCGATGGGGATAGAGCCTTGTCGATAGAAACATCTGGGCTCCGTGTTCTCGCTGAGATTACTTCTCGGTCGGCGCACGCCGATGTTCTTACAGCGATGACACAAGAAGTGCTTTACCTTGTGCATTTCGGGTGTGCAGACGGAGGATCCTGTGAAGGCTTAGCTTCTCTGCTGCTCGCTCAGCAACTTGCGACATCACTCGGCAGAATCAACGTTCAAGCTGCGATAGTGGTAGGTAAGCATGCCGCAGACCACACCAGTCTCAAAGAGTCTCGGCTGAGTGCTGATCGAGTGGTGAACGTGTTGAGTACTGAGCAACGAACAACCACTCTGACTGTAGGCCAGGCGTGGGCAGAACTGACGATTGATTTTTTTCTAGGGAACGCGGTAAACGCACCGGATTTCCTTCCAACACAACTCCAAACACACATCACGAGAGATTCTGAGCAGGATAGAGAGCTCTTCAGAACCGTGAAGACTGCTTTGGACTATTGGACGAATCTTGCTTATGCGGCCGACGTTCTTGAAGTTCATCAGAACACCATTAGATATCGGCTTAAAAAATTCCAACAGGTCTACGGCATCGATCTCCAGACGCCAAAGTCAAGACTGGCGTTGTGGATGGTCTTCGAAAAATGCTATACATGAACGCGTAAGGTGTGATGTTATGAGCAGTAAGCAGCGGTCGGGTTGCGTCAGGCTCGATTATCGGATTGACAGCACGGAAGTTTTTCGCATCTACGGCGGGTACGCGAAACTACTTACCTTTTCTTAGGCTGCTCGCCTTTGCTAGGGTCACACACATGGACAAGATGATTCCTGATGTCCCGCGCAGTGGCAAGAAAGTGACTCGCAACGCTGCGATGCTCTTTCTGTGGGCAATGATCGCGTTCTTTACGACGAGCCGTATGGAGGCAGGGCCCCTGCACTTCGTCGTCATGGTGTCAGCCTTTTTGCTCCTCGCTTTCTCTGTATTTGAGGTGGTGCAGTGGGCCTGGCGAAGAAAGCCGCAACGTGATTGAGTCTTGAGGTCGCGTTGATGGCTCGACATCGTTGGGTGGTGCTGGGTGAGGCCTGGCGCGGTCTGATGCAGTTCATACAGGGGCATATCCATCCCACCTAGCGTCACACAGCGGGATGAGGAACCCAAGAATTGCTTGCCCAAAAAGCCGCCACGACCTACCCTGGAGAAGGGCTCGAAGAAGAAGCGCGGCAGGCGGTAGAAGACGACACATGGTAGTGAACGAGATACGACCCCTGCTCGAGTTTGATCGGGTCTCTCGAAGCTTCGTTACCGCGGGGCGTACGGTTACTGCGGTGAAGGAGGTTTCTTTTTCGGTGGAGCGGGGCCAGGTACTCGCACTGCTCGGGCCTAACGGAGCTGGCAAGACGACGTGCATCAAGATGGCAGCAACGTTGCTTGTGCAGAGCAGCGGAGACGTTCGCGTCGATGGTATTGACGCGGCGAACGACCCATATGAAGCTCGCAAACTCCTGGGCCTTGTGTTGGGTGGTGAACGTGGCTTTTATCTGAGGGCGTCGGCCCTCGATAATCTGAACTTCTTTGCAGAGCTCCAAGGAGTGCGCGGCGCTCGCCGCAACGTGGCGATTCGTGAAGCACTCGAACGCGTAGGGCTCGCCGATCGTGCCACAGACCGGGTCGAAACGTATTCACGCGGCATGCGGCAGAGGCTGCATATTGCTCGAGCCATTGTCGCCAAGCCGAGAGTGCTCTTGCTTGATGAGCCCTCGATCGGTCTTGACCCCGTCAGCGCACGAGAGCTTCGTGAGCTCGTGACTGACCTGCGTGATTCAGGGGTCGCCATCGTGCTGACAACGCATTACATGCATGAAGCCGAAGCGCTTGCCGACACCATCACGGTTATTGACCGAGGCGCGGTGATCGTCGAGGGAGACGCCTCAGCAGTTGCACACGCGGCAGGCATCGGGCCCATCTCATCGGCGAGACTTGCACGAGTTGATGAGAGGCTTCGCGCGCGGCTTCTGCAGCTGCCCGAGGTGATGGGGGTCACCTATGATTCACGCGGCGGTACCGCGACGATCGATGTGCGATGGGCCGATACCCCGAATCATTCTGCACTGAACGAGGTGCTTCAACACGAACACCTCATTGGTGCGGTGTTTGACCGCCGGGCAACACTCGAAGAGTCATACCTCGCACTCGTGGGGGCGAACGATGCAGCGTGACACGAGCCATGTTTCGGGGCAAGGGGGCGTTCGCGCGATACTCGCCATGACACGCTTTCACCTGAAGCAGCTCCTGCGCACCCCCTTCTTCGTGCAAACAGCGCTCTTAACCCCGGTGAGCTTTGCGCTCCTGAAGTGGCTGGGTGCCGCAGGTTCTGGTGTTCCCGTGCAACAGAGTTTGTGGGTTGATACTGTCGTCGCAGGTTTGTGGGCCAGCACAACGACCGCAGTCGGTATCATCGGGTTCCAACGGTTTCAAGGAACGCTTGAACATCTCGCTTCAAGCGTTCTCCCGCCCGGCCAGGTTTTCGGAGCGCTCACGGCCGCTGCCGCTGGACTGGGGCTTCTTGGGGTTCCGCTCGCGGTAGCGGTGCAACTGTTGGCCACGGGCAGCGTGCAAGTCAACGCGAGATTCGTCATGACGATTGTGCTCTCGGGTCTCGCCTGCGCTGCTTCAGCTGGTGTGCTCGCCTCACTCTTCGTGCTCACTCGTCGCGCCACCGCGTTCGAGCCGTTGCTACTCATGCCCATTTGGCTGCTCTCGGGCGTCGTGATACCTGCCCAGGTACTGCCAGCATCGGCACAAGTCGTGGCCTGGCTGCACCCGCTTTCGGGCGCAGTGAGGGTGACGCACGCCGAGACATCGACCGAGGCAATCGTGAGCGCCTGCGTGTCGATCGCCACTTCACTCATCTGGTTGTTGGTCGCTCGGCGCCTTTTGGTCGCCGCCACGCGGAGAGCCCGAATCGATGCAACGTTGAGCCTGTCATGACTAGTGCACGATTGATGCTGACATCGGCAAAGCTCGCTTTCCTCTCCCTCCCAGAGGCCGGCTCGTGGTTGCTCGTGATCGTACGCATCGTCTTGATCCCCATCGCGAGCGGTGTCTTTTATTTGGCGATGTCGTCGGGCGGCACCGGCGTCATGACGCCTGCCAACGGGCTCACAGCAGCCGTTGCGGTTGGTGCGCTGACAAGCTCGGTCGCGGCCGCGACGCTCGTTGCAACCGATCGCTTTGAAGGCACACTCGCGCTTCTTGTCATCGCGCCACGGGCGCAGGCACCCGTGTGGATCGGACGCCTCTTAGTCGTACTCGGCATCGGCCTCGCGACCTCGCTCGTCGCGGCAACAGTGACGCTCCTGATCACCGCGCCCGGCTTTGGCTTTGCTAACGCGGGCCCGGTTCTCGTAGGGCTGCTCGCCGCGACGGTGAGCTCAATCGGGCTGGGGCAGTGCACTGGCGCATTGAGTCTGAAACTTCAAGATGCTTTTCTCCTGCCAAACTTTGCCGAGTACCTGTTGCCGCTGCTGTGCGGGGTCGTCGCGCCGGTAACGGTGCTGCCGCTGCCGTTGCAGTGGCTTGCGCAGGCGTTTCCACTGACGCACGTCACGACAGCGATGCGCGAAACAGCGGAGTTTGGGGCAACCACAACATTCTGGAGCGCGCTGCTCGTGTCGCTGCTCGTCGGTGCCGCATGGCTCGCATTGTCGGTTGTGGTGTGGAAGTCACTTGAGCGTGCGGCGCGCCGCGATGGCAGCTTCGAGACGTTGCCGGGTGTTTGATCGGCTTGAGCGCCCCTAAGCCTTGAGTAGCTGCCGCACGACCTCTGCAGCCGCGGGGCCGTCGAGAGCGGGCATGTTGGCCCAGGATCCGCCGCCGATGATGGCCTCAACCGTGGGAACCCAAACCGTCGTGGTCGTGGCCCCGGCAACCGCCGAGCCGAGGTCGAGCGAGAAGGCGATGCCGTCGTGCTGCGTGATCCACTCGGCTTCGACGACTGAGCCGCCCTCAACGTTTTCAATCATGCTGGTGTCTGGTTTTTCACTGCCCGGCTCGACCGGCGTGAGGCTCACTGAGACCACGCGAATGTTGGCGAGATCGGTCTCGCCCTCGGCCGTCTCCCAGAGGCAATGCACGCCCCACTCATCGACACCGTTGTCATCGGCGGGAACGAGCCCCTCGATGTATCGCGAGACAACTGCCTCAACCTGGTCGCACGACGTGATGTGAGCGATCGACGCGCCGTCGGTCGGCGCGTCATTCACGGCTTCGTCGGTGACAGTTTCGTTTGCCTGGTCGCGAGGTTCGGAGTCGTCGGTCACGGTCGGGTCGCCCGAGCAGCCGGCGATGAGAAGCAGTGTGCTGGCGGTGGCGAGCAAGGTGAGAGCTGTGCGCATACCGATCATTATAAAAGGTTGGCGAAGGCTCTTGAGGCAACGAGGAAGGCCCCGAAGCAGAACCGCGTGAGGATGGGGGAATACGCGGGCTTCGGGGCCAGGAACTCAGAACCTTAGTTCTGAGCTTTGTTCCGGATATCTCCGGAACAAATCGTGTTTGCTAGTCGAGGCTTCGCTCTCGTCGTGCAAACAAGGCAGTTGCTACACCGCTGAGCAGCAAGAGAGCCGCAGCAGCCGTGACCCAGAATGGGAAGCCAGCGCCGCCCGTTGTCGCCAGGTCGTCGGTTACGGGAACCTTGGGAACCGGCTTAGGGGTGGTTGGTGCTGGAGGTGCTGGGGTGACGGTGGTGTCGCAGTCGGTGGCTTTGAGCTGGTAGCTCCAGGTTGCGGTGCCGTCGTCGTTTGCGGTCCAGCCTTCTGGCAGGGTTCCGAATACGTGACCCTTGTCGAGCGTTGCGGTGATGGTTGCGATGTGCTCGTCGTTGGTGGTGACATCGCTGTAGGTGATGCCGTTACCGTTGTCGGGTTGTGTGACGGTTTCCCAGATGGTGGTTCCCTCGGTGTCAACGGTGCATTCTGCGGGGTTGATGGTGGGGGTGTTTGGGGTGACGGTGGTGTCGCAGTCGGTGGCTTTGAGTTGGTAGCTCCAGGTTGCGGTGCCGTCGTCGTTTGCGGTCCAGCCTTCTGGCAGGGTTCCGAATACGTGACCCTTGTC
>NZ_JAHQZR010000011.1 GCF_019049105.1 Leucobacter chinensis | reverse complement strand
TGTCGCAGTCGGTGGCTTTGAGTTGGTAGCTCCAGGTTGCGGTGCCGTCGTCGTTTGCGGTCCAGCCTTCTGGCAGGTCGCCCTTGCTGAGCGTCGCGCCAGGAACCGGCGTCGCGATGACCGTTGTGAGGTGGTTATCGTCTACAGACTGCTCGTAGGTGAAGAACCCGCCCTCAGGCAGTACAATTTCTTCCCAGATCTTGCCAATATCACCTTCGGTGCACTCAGCAGCGTTGATCGTGGGTGAGGTGGGGAGCGCGTTGTTCATATCGCCGCCGCCCGATCCGCCTGCCATCTGAATTTCGTGAGCGACCTCGATGCTAGGGGTTTCAACACCATTGATCTTGATATCAGCAGCGTTCTTCAGCGTTTGCTTGCCACCGAGTTCATGATTGCTGTTATTGAGTACCCACTCGATGACATAGATGCCGCCCTCAAGCTCGTAAGGAGCGGGCGCGCTTTCAGGAGCGCCCGAAGAGTTTTTCACACCTTCGCAGGCGCCCGGGGCCGGGGCTTTCGAGGTAAACGTAACCGACTTGAAATCATCGCTTACCGTTGCATTCACATCTTCGGTGACGTCACGCCAGCCAGCGGGGTATTCATAACCCTGCTCTGAGTGCGCCATGCATGAGAGCTCGTAGATGTGGGGGCCGGAAACATAGGTTTGAGGCGCTTCAAAGTGGTCGGTGACCGTGATCTTGAGGCCCTCTTTCAACGTCTGGTCTGAGTTGCTCATCCAAGCCGCTCCACTTGAAACGGTTGGCACCCAAATATTCCACTTGACGTTGCCGTTTGAATCGTTGTAACTGCCGTACTTCGCGCCCTTGTCAGTGTAAGGACTCCATGCGCATGCCTCTCCTTCACAGACAGGCCCGGGTTCTCCCTTTGGCGTCACAGTGAACGTGTGGTCTTTGCCCGCGATTCGAATGGTGCGTTCCTGCGGCTCTGTGACGGTTTCTTCGTCAAACTGGAGAGCGCCTCGCATGCTAAAAGTACCCTGAATATTGTTCGGGTTTGCGACGACGTAATCGTTGTCAAGGCCGCAGGTGACAGTCTGCTCGGTAACGGTGCACTCGCCTGAAATCGCGCCTGCTGCGTCTCGAATGGCAAACGAATCAGCGATGCCGCGGATCTCATTTGGTAGATCGAACTGCACCGAAACCGGAGGCGTAGCTGCGACCTGCTTGACGGCACGCCAAGAGACATCAAGCCAGTAGGTGTTGCCGTTGGTCAGTGCGTCTGAACGCTGGAAAGACCATTCGGTGATTTCTGTTGGTGTGCCCTCTGCGGCTTGGGCAGGTGCCGTGGCCGTTGTCGTGAGACCGAATGAGAGGAGTAGGAATGCGAGAGTGCCCCCAAGCGCATCTCTTATCTTCTTTCCCCTCGGCGGGGCTGTCATTGTGTTTGCCATAAGTACCCTTTTCTCCTGGCGTGTGTTGCGCAGATATCGGCCGGTTCTTGGTGTGCAAGGCGGCGACATAGAGTGTGCGCAGGCATGTTTCATGCAGGAACCGAGAAACCCGAAGAACGAGTGACGGTTTTTGGTGAAAATGTTCGGCACGCTCCGAGCAGACAGTCTTGCCGAAGGAAGCCCCTGCAGAAAGCCTTTTTCACCCCTTGGGCGGGTAAATCACCCTTTGTTCACCCCGGGTAAATTCACCTCGCTCAGCCGCCGTCATGTGAGTATGAGAACTAGAAATGATCTATTAGGGGACGACGATGAGGGGAATAGATGGGGATGGGTACCTCGAACCATGCTGCTATTCCCGATCTGGCGCCGAGCCTTGATACAGATGATCTGGGTCTCCACGAAGCTGTTTCGGCGCAAGATTGGGCACAGGTTATTCGCATTCTTGAAGACACCTCGCTGTTGCTTGTGCGCAAACCCGGTGGAATGGCTTATGCGAGGCGCGCTCTGGAATCTATGCCTCCAGAAGTGAGAGCGTTGCACCCTGAACTGCAACCGCACTTCGAATTTGTGGGGCTGTCGCAAGTTGCAGATATAGACCCCAATGCCGCGAACCAAATTTTACTCGAGGGTGGCGAGACTTCTGCGAGAGCAGTGAGGAGGCTCACGGTTTCTATCGTGTCTCTGAGACTTAACCATCACACCGAGAAAGCCCTTGAAATTGTCAAAGCCGTTGAAGAACAGGTGTTAATTGCTGCCGATCGAGTAGGTGCTGCTGCTGAAGCAGCAGCCTCGGGGTTTTTCGCTCAAGCTGCCAAAACATATTTGTTGGCAGGCGACATCGCTCATGCACATGCTGCTTACATGCATGCTTGGCGATGGCGTCATCAAGATGAACTGGGATTCGTTGCTCACGAAGCCGCAAGCACGATTGCGGCCATACATGCGGCTTCTGGGAGGCTTGATCAGGCGGAGGAATGGCTTGCACGAGCCGCAGAATGGCCAGCCTCGATCAGCCCAGATTATGCCGCAGTTGTTGATTTTGCCGAGCCGCTCGCTTCGTTCATCGTCGCTTTCGAACGTCTTGATTTTGCCCGTGCAGCCGAGTTTTTACCGAGTCTTGCTCAGCCAACACAGGGCTTCGAATTCTTTTACTGGGTGATAGAGATGAGGGTGCGTTGTTTTTTGTTCTCGGGCTTTCCCAACCGCGCGTTGCAACTCATTGATGAGACCGAAGAGTACCTTGAGCCTCATACGGCGCAGCGGTTGAGAGCCGGGGCTCTATTGCAGTCTGGTAAACGTGAACAGGCTCTCTCGCTGTCACGCACCCTGAACGAGCCAGTCACGGTGGCACTCATTGAAGCACGGGCTGCTGCGTTAGAGAATGACTTCAAGACTGCGCTTGAAACGATTGAGACCGCAATACCGCTGGCTTCGTCGCGAAAACGGCTTGATCTTCTCGCGCTGCAAGCAATGTGTTTGCTTGCAGTTGGGCGGCGTGAAGCCGCTCGTGCTGTCTTCAGCGATTTACTACTTGGGCTGAACGGGTGTCTCTCGGTGTTCACGACGATTCACCCGAGCTCGCTCAGAGCACTTTTTGAGCTCACGGTTTCGCACCCTCTTTCGGCAGAAGTCGAGAGGGAGTGGCTTTCGCGCTCCGCCGGGCCGCTCTACCAATTTACGCCGGTTCTGAACACTGCTGAAGTGACGACGCTTACACCGAGAGAACTTGTCATCTTGAGGCACGTTGTGAGCGGCTTGAGTCGAAAAGAGATTGCGCTTCGCGAGACCGTCTCGATTAATACGGTCAAAAGCCAGGTCCGTTCAGCCTTTCGCAAGCTCGCCGTAACGAATGCGCAAGAGGCCAAGGTTCGATGCATTGAGCTTGGGCTTTTCTAATGCGAAAGAACGTGGAATGTTTGCTCTCGATACATCTTGCCTGGCACGCTCGGTGAGCCTTATCGCCCAGCACCCATCACCCCGCTGCTGACCTTGATCCTGGCGATGTTCGCATGGTGAAGCAGCGTCGCTAGAGCCCTCCAGCTGAGCGTCATCGGCAGCCCTGGCTGAGCGCCTCGCCGTGCCGCGCACCCTTGAAACGGGCAATGAAACCTGGTTGTGTGGAGGGTAAGCACAGAGCGGTAGGGCGAACAGCCCGAGGGTTATGAGCCAAGGTTTGTAGGGTTTTGCCGCCGCTGAAACGAATCAGCGAAGAGGGTGAGACGACATGAATATCGTGTTAAAGGTGGTTGCCGGGGCGGTTCTCGGCTGCCTCTACGTGGGCCTCGCGGGCATTATCAGTATGCAAGCGTTTGGTGCCAGAGTCGGGGCAACATTTTCGTTGAAGAACGAGCCCATCATGGCGGGGCCGCAGAGTGTTCCTTACGTGCCCTACATCGTTGGCGGGGTGCTCGGCGCGGTCTTCATATATGTGTTGTTTGCGGTCTTTGCGGCACGCAATCGCACGCACTCGGCGGCCTTGAATTTCGGCTTTAGCGTAACGCTGGTGGTGCTCGTGCTCATCGGGTTGCAACACACGTCGTACGGCCCCGACTATGAGTTGCTGCCATGGGCTCTCGGGTGGATACAGCGTGCCTCTCTTGAATCGGCAGTGCACGTTCTCGCCGTAGCGAGCTTCGGTTTTGCGATTTGGCAGCTGCTTCGACGAGGGCGCGAGGTGCGCTCGGGACGAGACGGCGTGTCAGAACCGGCGGTATGACGAAAGGGCGGGTGTCTCTCCCAGTGTTTGGCCGAGACACCCGCCCTTTCGCGGCGCGAGAACTTACGCGTTCGTTGCGGCGGTTGCCTTCGCGAAGCGCTCCTGCACGTCGCTCCAGTTCACGATGTTCCAGAATGCCTTGACGTAGTCGGCGCGAACATTCTGGTAGTCGAGGTAGTAAGCGTGCTCCCACACGTCAAGCTGCAGAAGCGGGGTGATGCCGAGCGGAGCGTTACCCTGCTGGTCGAACAGCTGGAAGATCACGGGGCGCGCGCCGAGGTCGTCCCAACCGAGAACCGACCAGCCTGAGCCCTGCACGCCCATCGCGGTCGCGGTGAAGTGCGCCTGGAACTTTTCGAACGAACCAAAGTGTTCGCCAATTGCCTCGGCGAGCTCGCCCTCAGGCTCGCCACCGCCGTTAGGCGACATGTTCTTCCAGAACACGCTGTGGTTGATGTGACCACCGAGGTTGAAGGCGAGGTCCTTTTCGAGCTTGTTCACGTTCGCGAGGTTGCCGCTGTCGCGGGCCTCTGCGAGCTGCTCGAGCGCGGTGTTCGCACCCGTGACGTAGGCCTGGTGGTGCTTCGAGTGGTGCAGCTCCATGATCTTGCCCGAGACGTGAGGAGCAAGTGCGCCGTAGTCGTAGTCGAGATCGGGAAGGGTGTAGACGGTCATGTGTTTCCTTTCAGTGGTGTCGCAGCGACGAGCGCGGCAACGAGTTAGATCGCGTCGCCCGTGAGGCGAAAGGCGCGATCGAGGTAAATCATGGGGGCGCCGCTCTCGTTCGTGTGGGCGCTCAGCACCTCGGCAACAGCGAGCATTGACGAACCGACGGCGATCTTGTTGACGATGCGGCAGCGAAGCGCGACACGAACGTCGCCCAGGTGAGGTTCGCCCGTGGGCAGTTCGCTCCAGTTCTGCTCGTCGGTGAAACGTTCGCCGCCAGATACCGCGTACTCCTGCGCGATGGCCTGGTGCCTTGCGTCGAGCAGGTGCACGAGAATGCTGTCGGCCCCCAGTATGAGGCCGGCGCTGCCGGTCGAGCGCGTTACCGAGAACACGAGCGTTGCCGGGTCGACGGCAACTGAAGCGACGCTCGAGGCGGTGAGCCCGACAGGCCCCTCTGCGGTGTTCGCGGTGATGAGCGCGACCCCAGCTGGATGCTCGCGAAACGCTGCTTTGAACGCCGTCTCAAGATCGGTCTGTGTGGTGGTCATCGGGTCCCTACTTTCAGCGTGGCTTCGGTTGGTGCTTGAGCATGGTGCAGCATGTCGTGGCGTTCGACGATCTTCGTGCGTTCACGGTCGCGCACCGAGCCGAGGGTGCGCTCGGCGTGGTCAAGCTGCAGCCAGCCTTCCCACGTCACCGCCTGCCGCAACCGCTCGCTGAGAGCCTCGGCGGCTGCTGCCTGGCGTGCCGCGCGCTCCTCGCTACCCGCGGCGAGCGCGAGATCATCGAGCAGCGAGCCGATCGTTTGCGCTGCATCAGATTTCGTCGAGCCGATGAGGCCGATGGGCCCACGACGGATCCACCCTGTCACATACAAGCCCGCGATCGGCGTGCCATCTGCCGCGAGCACGCGCCCGTCTTGCTCGGGAATCGTGCCGGTCTCGTCAGAGAACGGTACTCCCGTGACCGGCGACGACCGATAGCCGACGGTGCGGTACACCGCCTGCACGTCGTAGGTGACGCGTTCGCCGGTCGGGGTCACCCTGCCGAGTTCATCGGGCTGCGTGCGATCAAACTCGATGCCGGTGACTGCATGCTCGCCGAGCACCCTCGCCGGCTGTTGGTAAAAGTGCAGGTGCACTCTGCGTGACGCCTCACGGGTCGTCGGGTCAATCGCGGCCCACTCGGTAAAGGTCTTCATCATGATGCGACGCTGAGTGAACTGCTTGACCATGCGCTCGCCGTGCTCGTCAAGCTCGAGGTCTGCTGGGTCGACGATGACGTCGACGTCGTGCTGGGCTCCGAGCTCGCGTAGCTCGAGGGCCGAGAAGCGCACGTCGGCCGGGCCACGCCGAATGAAGAGGTGCACGTCGCGCACCCGGTTTGCCTTGAGCGCCGACTCTACGCTGTCGGGAATATCGGTGTGGTCGAGGTGCTCGGCGTGCTTGATGATCATGCGGGTGACATCGAGCGCCACGTTGCCCGCGCCAATCACCGCGACGCTCTCGGCCTCGAGCGGCCACTCCCGTGGGGCATCAGGGTGCCCGTCGTACCAGGCCACAAAGTCGGCGCCGCCAAAGGAGCCAGGGAGGTCGATTCCGTCGATCTTCAGCTCGGCGTCGCGGTCGGCGCCCGTCGAAATGATGACGGCGTCGTATGCCTCGCGCAGTTCGTCGACGGTGATGTCGGTGCCGATGGTGACGTTGCCGTGAAAGCTGATGCGCGGGTTTTCAAGCACATCGTGCAGCGCGTCTTGAATCTTTTTGATGCGCGGGTGGTCGGGCGAGACGCCGTAGCGCACGAGCCCGTAGGGCGCTGGAAGCTTCTCGAACAGGTCGATACGCACCTCGGGGTCACGGTCTTGCAGGATATCGGCGGCGTAAATGCCAGCGGGGCCGGCGCCAACGACCGCTACAGTTCGGTTCATAAGGTTGATCAGTCACTCTCTTGAGGGGGAAGGGCGGCGATGAGCGGGTGGTCGTATGCGAGCGGGCCGGTTCGTGAAGCGCCATCTGGGGCGCCGATCTTGTCGAAGAACTCGACATTGGCCTTGTAATAGCCGCTCCACTCATCGGGCAGGTCATCTTCGTAATAGATCGCCTCGACGGGGCACACTGGCTCGCATGCGCCGCAATCGACGCACTCATCAGGGTGAATGTAGAGCATACGCTCGCCCTCATAAATGCAGTCGACGGGGCACTCGTCAATACACGCACGGTCTTTGAGGTCGACGCACGGGAGTGCGATGACGTAGGTCATGCACTGACTCCTTTCACGAGTTCAGGCAGGGAATGTAAGCTCACACTGAGACTCTAAAACCTCAACCTAGGTTGAGGTCAATTCGAAAGGGGTGAAGTGTCAGTGAGTACTCAGCATCGAAAGGTTGACGCGGGCGTATCGCAGGGAGTGCCTGGGGAAGATTCAGCGGGGGCCGTGGCCCACTCGCCCGACGAACTCTTGAGCATCGGCGAGATGAGCGAGCGCACCGGTGTGGCAGCCTCAGCGCTGCACTACTACGAGCGACTCGGGCTCATTGCCTCGCACCGCACGGCGGGAAACCAGCGACGCTACCCCCGGCACATGCTGCGCAGAGTTGCCCTGGTTTCGGTCGCCAAACGCCTCGGCATACCGCTCGAAGACGTGAAAGATGCCTTTGCCGACGTGCCCATGTTTGAGACGCCCTCGCACGAAGACTGGCAACGCGCCTCGCGGCGTTGGAAACGGGTGCTCGAGCAGCGCCGCCGAGGCATTGAAAAGCTCGAGAAAGAGCTCACCGGCTGCATCGGGTGCGGCTGCCTCTCGATGAAAGCGTGCAGCCTGCTGAACCCCGACGATGAGCTCGGCGATACGGGGCAGGGCGCTCGCCGTATTCCGGTGTGATGAGGCCTTACGACGCCGTATCGATCGGGTTGAACTCGTGTTGCACCGCATCGGGGTCGGTCTCGATCGTGGGGTAATCGTTCTCGCCCTTGAGACGGGCGATCGCATCGCGAAACTGCACCTCGAGGGCGCTGATCGAGGCCTGCGCGTTGCCGAGCTCGAGCCCGCTGAGCAGCGCCTCGTAGGTGGGTGAGACCGAGAGACGCACAGCGAATCCCTCCTCGGCGCTCAGACTCGCAAGTCGCGTCTCCATGACCAGGGTCGACATGAGTCGCGAGAGCCGGTAGCTGCCGGCGAAATCAACGAGGAGCTGGTGAAAGGCGAGGTCTGAATCGCCGATCGCCCAGGCATCGTCGCCGCGCTCGGTCGCCTGTGCGAACCCCTCGTATGCGCTTCGTAAGGCGCCAAGCACCTCGGTATTGCGCGCCTCGGCGACGAGGTGCACGGCGCGAGACTCGATTGCGAGCCGCGCCTCGTACACGTCGTCGATCGCGTCGCCGGTGATGCGCGTTACCCGAAGGCCCCTGCCGGGAAACGCGGTGAGGAGCCCCTCCTGCACGAGTCGCTGGGCCGCCTCGCGAAAGGGGGCCCGGCTCACGCCAAGCTGTGAAGAGATCTCGACCTCGCGCACCGGCGAGCCGACGGGAAGCCCGCCCGAGAAGATCGCCGAGCGAAGCTCGTGGGCGATCAGATCGACGGTTGAGCTACGGGTGAGGGGAGCCATTTGGCGGGGTGATCCGCCGTGGTAGTGACCGTGCAAGGGGTGCTCCGTTCGGTGTTGTCGAGGTTCTGTGGGCCCTGGTTGCCGCTGCCACGGCGGAGCCGGTGGCGGGCTGTCCGGTGGGATCCGCTAATGCAACGATTCTATCTAATTGTAGACAATCTTACTGTTTACATTTCATTCGGTCTGCATTCCGCGTAGCATCGCTCAGGTCGATCGCTGACACGGGCCTACACCTGGCCTTCAGAAACGAAACGAGGAACAATGACCAGTACCAGACACCGATTTACGCCCCTCGCGGCCGCTGCCGCCGGGGTCGCGGCGCTGCTGCTTTCGGCCTGCACGGCCACCGGAAACTCTGACGCGGCAGACGGAAACACGCTCGAGCGGCTACAGAAAGAGGGCACGATCACCCTCGCGATCGCCGAAGAGCGGCCCTACTCATGGGTTGATGAGAGCGGTGAAGCAACTGGCGCGACCATCGCGATGCACAAAGAGATCTTCAAGGGGCTCGGCATCGACAACGTTGAGGTCGTTGAGGTCGACTGGAACTCGCTCATTCCTGGCCTGAACGCGGGCCGCTTCGACGCCATCAGTGCGGGCATGTCAATCTTGCCTGACCGCTGCGAGCAGGCCGCTTTCAGTGACCCCGAGATCATGTACACGACGGCGCTCGCGGTGCCAAAGGGTAACCCCGAGAAGCTCAGCGACCTTGACTCAGTGCTTGACCGAGACGGCGACGTGAAGCTCGCGGTGCAGGGCGGCGCGATCGAGGCCGACTATGCCGAGCAACTCGGCATCAAGAACACGATCCAGGTCGATAATGCACAGGCAGGCATGGAGGCCGTGCAGAGCGGTCGCGCCGACGCGTTCACGCTCACCGCGGTCTCGATGAACTGGATGGCAAAGGATCTCGACGACGTCGAGACGACCGACGCCTTCGTGCAGGAGCTCGACGGGGTGCCACAGATCGGTGCGGGCGGCACGGTGTTCCGTAAGGCCGACACCGAGCTGCTCGAGGCGTACAATGCCGAGCTCGCCAAGATTACCGGCGACGAGGCGAAGTACCTCTCGCTCGTTGAAGAGTTTGGCTTCACGGCAGAAAACCTGCCGCCCGAAAGCCTCACGACCGAGCAGCTCTGCTCGGGCGAACTCGCTGAGTAGGGGCGAAACGACCCGTGGTTGAAAACCTTGAAGCGCTCGGAAGGGCGTGGCCGCGCATCATGGAGGGGCTCGGTATCACCGTCACCCTCACGCTCGGCGGCGCCCTTCTCGCGCTCATTGTCTCTGTTGTTCTGGGGCTTATGGCGCTGTCGCAACACGGGCTCGTGCGAGGCATTGCGCGCGTGGTCATCGAGTTCTTTCGTGGCACCTCGCTCGTCGTGCAGCTCTTCTTTCTCTTCTTCGTGTTGCCGCTGTTCGGCTACGAACTTACCCCGATTTTTGTCGGCATCTTAGGCCTCGGGCTGAACTATGGGGCCTACGGAGCAGAGGTTGTTCGCGGGTCGATCAACGCGGTTCCGAGCGGCCAGTGGGAGGCCACGACGGCGCTCAGCATGTCGCGGTTTGGTCGCATGCGTCGCGTGATTTTTCCGCAGGCGTGGGCCATCATGTTGCCCTCGCTCAGTAATCTGCTCGTGTTGCTGCTCAAAGGTACGGCGATTGTGAGCTTCATTACGATGTTTGACCTCACGGCGTCGCTCAACAAGCTGCGCATCGACACCAACGTCTTCTTTGCCTACACCGTTGGTCTGCTGCTCTACTTTGCACTGGCGTGGGCGCTCAGCATCGTCATGATCATGCTCGAGGCACGCGCTAAACGCAAGCTTGGCCGCGGTAAGTCATTCGGCGAAATGCTTCGCGGCTCGACCTCGAAGGTCACCGCCGCGCAAGACGCGATTCGCCCGAGGAGCGGGCAGGGGGTGACGAAGTAATGCAAGACGCACTCTGGAACTGGGACTACGCGCTCGAAGCGCTGCCCATTCTGCTCGGCGCCTTCGTGAAGGTGACGCTTCTTGTCACGGTGCTCGGCAGTGTGATTGCGGCGCTACTCGGCCTCGTCATCGCCGTCACGAGGCGAAGCGCACCGCGCCCGGTGGCGCTCGCCCTCGGCTTCGTCGTGAACTTCATCAGATTGACACCGATCGTCGTGCAGTTGTTGTTCGTCTATTACGCCTTTTCAAGCGTCTCTCCGCTCACCATTGGCGTGATCGTGTTCGGCGTACATTACGCCACGTACATGGCCGAGAGCTACCGCGCGGGCATCGAAGCGGTTCCCGCGGGGCAGTGGGAGGCGAGCACGGCCCTCAGCATGTCACGCGGCCGCACCTGGTGGGCCGTGATCATTCCGCAGGCCATCAGAAGCACGCTCCCCTCGCTGGGCAACTACGTGATCGCGATGTTTAAAGACACGCCTTTTCTTATGGCGATCACCGTTACCGAGCTCGTGCGAGCCGCCCAACTCTTTGGCGGCCAACACTTTCGCTACATCGAAGCCATCACGATTGCCGGCGTGATCTTCTTACTCGCAAGCTACCCGACCTCACTCGTGATCGGGCGAATGGAGAAACGACTTGTCAATAACGCCTAACCCCGCAGCAGAATCGGTCGAGGTGCAGTTCGAGCACTCACCGGCAACCCACACTGGGGCAATTACGATTGCCAACGGTGAGACGCCCGCGATCCACTTTGAGAGCGTCGAGAAGCGCTTTGGTGACCACGTCGTGCTTAAGGGGCTCGACTTCTCGGTGCGCAAAGGCGACAGGGTCACACTCATCGGCCCCTCGGGCTCGGGCAAGACGACCATTCTGCGGCTCGTCATGACGCTCGAAGAGGCAAACGGCGGGTACATCTACATTGATGGCAAGCCGCTTACGCATCGCGAGGTCAATGGTAAGCGCGTCGAACTCAAAGAGAAACACAAGAATGAGATGCGAAAGCGCATCGGGATGGTGTTTCAGCAGTTCAACCTGTTTCCGAACATGACCGTGCTCGAGAACATCATTGAGGCGCCAGTGCACGTGCTCGGGGTGCCGAAGGCGGAAGCCAAGGCGCACGCCCACGAGCTCCTGGAGAAGGTCGGGCTGCCAGACAAGGCCGATGCGCATCCCTCGCAGCTCTCAGGCGGGCAGCAACAGCGCGTCGCGATTGCGCGGGCACTCGCAATGGATCCCGAGATTTTGCTGCTCGACGAGGTGACGAGCGCGCTCGACCCCGAGGTCGTGGGCGAGGTGCTCGGCATTCTCACCGATATCGCGCGCGACACCGATGTCACCATGCTCATCGTGACGCACGAGATTCAGTTCGCGCGCGAGGTCTCAAACCGCGTGCTCATGTTCGACAACGGCAGCATCGTCGAAGAGGGCGACCCCGAAACGCTCTTTAATAACCCGAAAGAGCACCGCACGAGAGAGTTTCTCTCGGCGGTGCTCTAGGGGGTCGCGACGTGATCGCGACATATTGGTTGCGGATCGCGCGCTACGCGCGTGCCGAGCGAGCCCTGCGCAGCACAACGAGTGCGGCACCGAGCGTGATCGCGGCTACTGCTGCGAGCCCGATCATGCCGGGGTTACTGCCAGTCGATGCGAGACTTGCTGGGGCTGCTGGAGTCTTGGCGTCGGTCGTTGGCTTCGGGGTCACGGGGTCAGCAGGCTCTGATGGCCCTGCCGGTTCCTGAGGGCCTTCGGGGTCGGTTACCTGAGGTTCTTCGGGGTCGGTTACCTGAGGTTCTTCGGGATCGGTTACCGAAGGCTCTTCGGGGCCTTCTTCACATTTTTCGGCGGTGACGGTGAACTGCCACTCGGTTGCGACTCCTGTTTCGAAAGCGTAGCCATCGGCTGCGGTTGCCGTGACGGTGACGGTGTCGCCTTCGCGGTTCTGGTTGTAGGTGATGCCTTCAACCTGGGGAAGGGTGATGGTGGGTTCGATGCCGCACTCGGTTGCTGCCTCGAGGGTCGGGGCGACTGGGGTTACAGTGAGTGGTTCTGGCTCAGGTTCAGGTTCTGGTTCTGGTTCTGGCTTTGGTTCGGGGTCAGTCACGCAGTCTTCGGCGGTGACGGTGAACTGCCACTCGGTTGCGACTCCTGTTTCGAATGCGTAGCCATCGGCTGCGGTTGCCGTGACGGTGACGGTGTCGCCTTCGCGGTTCTGGTTGTAGGTGATGCCTTCAAC
>NZ_JAHQZR010000010.1 GCF_019049105.1 Leucobacter chinensis | reverse complement strand
TTCAGGTTCTGGTTCTGGTTCTGGCTTTGGTTCGGGGTCAGTCACGCAGTCTTCGGCGGTGACGGTGAACTGCCACTGGGTGCTTGCCCCTGCTGCAAGGGTATAGCCTTCGGCAGCTGCGGCGGTCACGGTGATGACGTCACCGTCGCGGGTTTCGGTGTAGGCCACACCTTCTTCTTCCGGTAGAGCGACCGTTGCTTCGATGCCGCACTCGGGGGCAGGTTTGAGTGTTGGCTCGGCTGGAACCACGAAGCGGGTTACGAGTTGCGAGGTGAAGATCATGAACCCGGTGTTTGCGCCGGTCCAACCTTCTGGCCCGTTGTGCACCCAGGTAGTAAAGGTGTGAACGGGATTCATCCAGTCAAAGTGCAAAACAAACGATGCGGTATCGTCGCCTTTTCTTGAAGGGTCGATGACGAGGGCATAGCGCGTGCCCTCGGTGAGCAGTGGGCGGTCGGCAAACGAGACCTCTGCCCAAAGCTGTCCTGAGTCATCTGGCTCTTCGAAGGTGATTGCCGACGATGATCCACCTACCAATGCATCTGCTGCTGGTCCGGTCTCATCGTCCACTTCATGGATGCTCATTGAAGTGAAATCGGTACCGGTATCGATACTGTGAACTTTGATGCGCACCGTTGCGAGGTTGCCCGTTTCGGTTTGCGTGAACGCCTGGGCAATGAGATCAGAGGGGTATGACACCTGCCAAGCGGAAGCAAAACCGCTCGTTGGTGACTCGGCGCCAGGTCGGAATTCTTCGGTTACCGCAGCCGCCGGCGCGACCATGCTGAGACTCCCGGCGAAGCCGAGTAGTGCGGCGGTAACCGTCGCTAGAAGTGGTTTGAAGACACGCATGAATGGACCCTTTCCCCTGAAGTGCGTGGAACCCCCGTGAGCATTCATTGCTCTGTAACCTCTCGGGCTGCTCCGTGCACGGGCAGACAACCCGCAACGATATGCGGGGCCACAGCCCAGTGGGTTCCCGGGCAAATGGGGGAAGCCCGAGCAGAAAGTGTTGCACCCTATGCAACGCACGTAGCTTATGCGACGGAGAGAAGTTGGTTCAAGTGAAGAGGCTTAACGTTATGCGTATCGCTCAGGGGCAATAAGAAAAGCAGGTGCTATTTTGTGGACAGTGCTGCATGAGGCGAAGTCTTCATTGAGGGGGCGAGAGGCCTTTAAGGGCGCGCCGTGTTGGTGGTGACTGGTTGTTCTGCGGGTTGCACTCGGGGTCTGCCTGCGAGCACCCAGTACATGAGGCCGACGAGAATTCCGCCGCCCACGAGGTTTCCGAGACCCACAAAGAGCATATTTTCGGCAAAGAGAGCTGCGCTTGCGGCGGGGTCTCGCAGCAAGACGCCGATCCAGTAGGTGGTCATATTGGCTACGACGTGCTCGAAGCCTGCACTGACGAAGGCGAGCATGGCGAGCAGAATGACGGCGATGCGCGGGCCAGGGGAGACAATGCGCACGCCCATCCACACCGCGAGGCAGACCAGGACGTTGCACAGGGTGCCGCGAATGACCAGTTCGAGCGGGGTGAGCAGCGACTTCGAGAGCAGCAGCTCGTGCACCATAGCCCCCGCGGCGGCGTTCGTTTCGAGCACACCAGATGCGACGATGAGGGCCGCGAAGAGCAAGGCACCCACGAAGTTTAAGGCAAAGGTGATGGCAATGAGGCGTGAGGCAGTGCGGCCGCCGATGCTCCTTGCCGCGAAGCCCTGAACCGCGGTCATCATGGTTGAGGTGACGAGCTCGGCGCCGGCAAACACCACGAGGGTGAGAGCGACGCCAAAGACGAGGCCGCTGACGAGTTTCGTGAGCGGGTCGCCGGCGGCGAGCAACGGCCCGGCCGTACTCACCATGAGAACGACACCAACACCAACGTAAGCGCCGCCGAGCAGGCCTGAGACGGTGAAGGCGCCGGGGTGTTTGAGGTCGCGGGCCTTCGTGAGGGCTGCCTTGGCCTGGGTGTCGAGGGCCTCGGGAATCGAGAGCATACTGCCGCCTTTGGGTATGAAATCGGTGACGTGAAAACACGAGAGTGTGGTTCGCGAGAATATCGCGAACCACACTCTTCGGGTATTGCCTGGCCTGGTTTGTTAGGCGACGCTGTGCGCGAGGCTCAGTTCAGGCGCCTCTGAACGGTATTTGCCGTATCCGAGTTGAATCATGATCTGGTCGGCGACGTAGCGCGCATCGTGCCACACGCCCCAGATGAAGTTCGAGCCGCGGCGCGAGAGCCAGGGCAGCCCCAGGAAGTAGATGCCGGTCTCTTTCGAGATGCCGCGCTGGTGGTCGGGGTAACCGCTGTCGTCGAAGGCGTCGACCTGCAGCCACGAGTAGTCGACACCAAATCCCGTCGACCAGAGCACGGTCGTGATCCCGGCCTCGGCGAGATCGATCTCGCTGAGGGGGGTCGTCACGCACTCTGGGAGCTCGCCGAGCACGTGCGCCTCGGGCTCTTCGGGCAGGTCGAGGCCGTTGCGCAGCACGTACTCGTCGGCCTCGCGGAGCGTCGTCAGGTAGTTATCGTCGCCGCGCGCAATGCTCTCGGCGAGACCTGGCTCGAATGTGATGGTGCCATTCTCGTAGCCTTTGGTTCGGCCGACGAGCGTGATGCCGCCCGCCGCCAGGTCGCGAAAATCGACCGTGTGGCCGCCGTCGGCACCGCTCACCGCGATGGTGACGTGATCGGCTCCCTGTGGCGGCGTGTTTGCCTCCCACTTGCCGAGCACGCCGAGCCACCACACGAAGTCCCTGCCGCGGTACTGGCGAGGCGGGCGGTCATGGTCGCCCACCGAGAGGTACACCTGGCGCCCCGACTTCTGAATTTCATCGGCGATCTGCACGCCCGATGATCCGGCCCCAACCACGAGCACGTTGCCCTCTGGAAGCTGACTAGGGTTGCGGTAAGACGACGAGTGCAACTGGTGCAGGCCACTGTCGGCGGGAATGATGCGCGGGTACCGGGCTACCTGAAAGGGGCCAGTTGCCGCGACAACGTGAAGCGCCGCATAGGTGCCGTCTGACGTCTGTACCTCGAAGCCGGGCTTGCCTTCGCGCTTCGTGACCTGACGTACCTCGACGCCGCACTTGATCGGGGCGTTGAATCGTGCAGCGTACTGCTCGAAGTAGTCGGCGACGGTTTCTTTGTCGGGAAACGCGTCTGGGTGTACGCCGGCGAACTCCTGGTTGGGAAACCGGTCGTGCCATGCTGGCCCGTTTGCGACGAGGGAATCCCAACGTTCTGAACGCCAACGTTCGGCAATGCGGCTCTTCTCGAGCACGACGTGCGTGATGCCGCGGTCGGTTAAATGCTCACTCATGGCTACTCCGGCTTGCCCGGCGCCAACGACGACGACTTCGACCTCCTGAATCGACATGCGATCTCCTCAACTTTGAAAATATGGCCCGATAGGCGGCTTGAATACCGGCGCTCGCGGCTTTTCCCGCGCCAAGAACGATGCGCGGGTGGCCAGAGCCCGTTCCTTCAAGCAAAAGCCCTTGCGAGCCGCGAAGCAAATAGTCGTTTTCGCTCGCGTCTATCAATAAAAGAGATGCAGTTGGTTTGCTAGATCGAAAAGACTGTTTAGTGAAGCGTTTCCCGGGGGTCGGCTTCGAGCAGAATACGGCGGATCATCTCGGTCACCGCGACCGCGCGCTGTGAGCGCTGCACCTTCGTGAGGGTGCTTACCACGATCTCGAGGCTCGACACCGTCCCTTCGATTTCAAGGGGAATCACCTTCTCGCCCGTATACGTGCGCTTGATGTTCGGGCGCAGGTTAAGAATCGAGTAGCCGAGGCCGAGGGCAACCATCGAGCGCACGGTCTCGTAGCTCGAGCTCCGGTGCGCGATACGCGGCTCAACCCCGGACTCTTTGAGCACCGAGAGGAAGTATTGCGAGCTTGAGGGGAGGTTGAGCATGATGTACGGATCGTCAGCGAGGTCTTTGAGAGCGATGCTGCCGCGGCCGGCGAAGCGGTGCTTCGTGTCGACGATGACGTGGGGTGCGACGTCGATGATCGTTTCACGCAGCAGCCCTTCTTCCTGGGCGAAAGCGTAGTGAACGCCGAGCTCTGCACGCCCGTATCTGAGGGCTTCGAGAATGGTCGCGTCGTTGCCCTCGAGCACCTCGACCTCGAGCTCTGGGTACTCTGAGTTGAGCCGTGAGAGTAGTTGCGGCACGAGAAACGGCGCGAGGGTATTGAAGCAGGCGATCGTAATGCTGCCCTGCACCGCCTGCTGGCCCTCGTGAAGCCCCTCGATGGTGTTTGAGAGCATCGTGAAGAGCTCCTGTGTGTCGGCGACGAGCTGGTGGCCCTGCGGGGTGAGAATGAGCCCTTTCGAGTGTTGCCTGATGAAGAGCGTCGTGCCGAGCGCCTGCTCGAGCTGGGTGATGGCGGTCGACACGGCCGACTGGGCGACGAGCATGCGCTGGCTGGCCTCGGTCATGTTGAGGGTGCGCGCACACTCAGAAAAATAGGTCAGCTGGGTGAGGGTAATAGGAAAACGCTTCATCGACATCTTTAATCACCTAAATAGATTTGATAGCTAACTTTTAACTATTTTACAGATGCTATCGAAGGGCCGAGAATAGTTCCAGTATCCATTAGTGCTGCTCAACGAGGAGAACCGTGATGACGACTCATGTGCGACTGAGAAAATTCAATACCAAAGAGACGTACCCCGAACAGAATCTCGACAATGACCTCTGCCAGGCCGTCGTCGCCGGCGGTGTGGTCTACCTGCGCGGTCAGATCGGTCAGGATCTTGAGACGCGTGAGTCGGTCGGTATTGGCGATGTCACTGCCCAGACCGAGCAGGCCATGAAAAACATTCAGATGCTGCTCGAAGAAGCTGGCAGCAAGCTCGAAGACATCGTCAAGGTCACGATCTACATCATCGACCCCCGCTACCGCGAAGACGTGTACCGCACCGTGGGCAAATGGCTCAAGGGCGTGTACCCGGTCTCGACCGGAATCGTCGTGCAGGCGCTTGCTCGCCCCGAGTGGCTCGTCGAAATTGACGCCACCGCCGTTCTGAGCGAGGCATAGCACCATGACACTCTCACTCATTCTGCGCGACGCTGAGACCGGCGACTTCGGTGCGGCGATCAGCTCATCATCGCCCGCCGTTGCTGCTCGGTGCATCAACCTCGCTCCCGGTGTAGGCGGCGCAAATTCGCAAAACGTGACCGACCCGAGACTCGGTTTTCAGCTCATCGAGCAGCTTCGCAGCGGATCGGGCGCAGAAGCAGCCCTCGAAGCGGTCGTGCGCGGTGCCGACCCCGAGACGATTGGGTACCGTCAGCTGCTCGTGCTTGATACCTCGGGCAAGGCGGCAGTGTTTACCGGCGACCGAGCCCTCGGAACCTTTGGTGAGGTGACCCGCGAGAACGGCGTTGCCGGTGGCAACATGCTTGCAAACCTCGGGGTGCTCGATGCCCTCGTCGACGCGGCGCTCGCGGCAGAAGGGCCGCTCGAGCGCCGGCTCATGGCGGGTCTCAAAGCTGCCGTTGCGGCGGGTGGCGAAGAAGGCCCACTGCACTCGGCCGGGCTCTCGGTTGTGACCGATGCTGGCTGGAGGGTCACCGACCTGCGGGTCGACTGGGCTGATGAAGATCCGATCGAGCAGCTTGAGATGCTTCTTGACCGGTGGATGGTCGAGCGTGACGATTACATTAACCGCGGCATCAACCCTCACGCCGCACCCTCGTACGGGGTGCCGGGCGATGAGTAACGACGTGAAGGCGCGCATCGCCGACCGGCAACGAGCGATCGACGACGAGCTCATCGCGCTCTCGAACCAGTTGCACGCAGACCCAGAGCTCGGGTGGCAGGAGCATCGCTCTTCGCGAGCGGTCGCCGACCTGCTTCGTGCGCATGGGTTTGTGGTTGAGCAACCATATCTTGGGCTTGAAACGGCCTTTCGAGCAGTATTTACCCCGTCAAAGCCACGCTTTACCGTTGGCTTTCTCGTCGAGTACGATGCGCTGCCTGGCCTTGGCCACGCGTGCGGGCACAACCTCATTGCGACGATGTCGGCCGGGGGCGCGATTGCGCTCTCTGAGGTCGCCGAAGAGCAGGGCATTACCGTGACCGTCGTTGGCACTCCCGCAGAAGAGGGTGGCGGGGGCAAGATCGAGCTGCTTGAGCGTGGTGCTTTTACCGAACTCGACTTTGCGCTCATGGCGCACCCTGCTCCCGTCGACGTGGCCGAGGCTGAGCCCTTCGCGGTCACTCACTGGCACGTTCAGTATGAGGGGCACGCAGCGCACGCCGCTGCCTACCCCGAGCGGGGCGTCAATGCGAATGATGCCTTTCTTGTGGCGCAACTTGCCATGGCGCTCCTGCGTCAGCAGCTCCCGTCGACCGTGCGGGTACACGGCGTGCAGACGCGGGGTGGCGAAGCGCCGAACGCGATTCCCGAGCGCACCGAGGGGCGCTGGTACGTGCGTGCCACCACCACCGAAGAGCTCCTTGACCTCGAGCGCAGGGTCGAGGCCTGCTTCGAAGCTGGTGCGGTAGCAACCGGTGCGAAGCTCACGATTACGCCCGAGAGTAAGCGCTACGCCGAGATGCGCACCGACACTGAGGCGCTTGCGTACTACAAGACCAACGCGCTCGCGCTCGGCCGAAATTTTGACGTGAGCCCGGCGCAGGCGACCATGAACCGCGCCTCGACCGACATGGGCAATGTCTCGCAGCTCGTGAACGCCATTCACCCTTATATTGGGGTCGGGTCGACAGCGAGCAACCACCAGCCGGCGTTTGCCGAAGCCTGCGTGGGCGAGATCGCCGAGCAGACCCTACGCGACGGGGCAACGGCCCTCGCGTGGACAGCGTTTGACGTCGCGAAGCGGCGCATGACACAGACCGAAGCAGAACTGACCGAGGAGAACTGAGAATGAGTCACACGTTTGATGAGTGGCGGGCGAAGGCCGAAGCACTGGTGTTCGATGGTCGCCCCGTGATCCACGGTGAACGCGTCGATGCCCTCTCTGGCGCAACCGTCGAGAAAAAGAACCCGGCGACGAACCAGGTGGTCTCGCAGTTGCACGCGGGCAACGAGGCCGACGTTGATGCGGCGGTTGCCTCGGCACGTGCTACCTACGAGTCGGGGGTGTGGTCGCGCGCTGGCGCCGGTTACCGTCGTGAGCGCCTGCTCGCCTTCGCCGAGGTGCTTGAGGCACACGCCGATGAACTCGCGCTCTACGACACGATCGACATGGGCAAGCCCGTACGTGAGTCGTCGACGATCGATGCACCGGGCTCTGCTGCGCTCTACCGATTTTATGGTGAGGCGATCGAGAAGCTCGAAGACCGTATTCCCGTTACCGCGCCGGGATCGACCGCGCTCGTGACCCGCGAACCTCTCGGGGTCGTCGCCGTCATCGTTGCCTGGAACTACCCGCTCGAAATCGCAACCTGGAAGATCGCGCCGGCCATCGTCGCCGGCAACTCGGTGGTTATCAAGCCGCCCATCGAGGCTTCGCACTCGACGCTGCGTCTCGCAGAGCTCGCGGCCGAGGCTGGCATTCCGGCGGGCGTTATTAACGTGGTGCCGGGGCGTGGATCGCCGGTTGGTAAGGCGCTCGCCTTGCACGAAGACGTTGATATGCTCGCTTTCACCGGATCGACCGAGGTCGCAAAGCAGCTGCAGCAGTACGCTGGGCAGTCGAACATGAAGCGTCTCGCGCTTGAAGCCGGTGGCAAGAGCTCGAACATTATCTTTGCCGACACCGACGACCTGCAGGCAGCGGCGGCAAAGGCCGCGTTTGGCAGTTTCTATAATCAGGGCGAGATTTGCTCGGCGAACTCTCGCATCTTTGTTGAGCGCCCGGTGTATGACGAATTTATGCGGCTCTACATTGAGGCGTCGAAGGCATACGCGCCGGGCGATCCGCTTGATCCTGCCAGCGGAATCGGCTCGCTCGTATCGCAATCACACGCCGATAGCGTGTGGGCGACGATCGAGAACGCGCGCCGTGACGGCACGATTGTTGCGGGCGGTAATCGGCCCGAGATCAATGGTTCACAGGCCTTCATCGAGCCGACGATCGTGACCGACGTGCCGAGTGATCACGAGGTGCACACCCGCGAGATTTTTGGCCCCGTTGCGGTCGTGACGCCCTTCGACACCGAAGAAGAGGCGATCACGCGGGCCAACGAAACCCCGTACGGCCTTGCAGCCTCGGTGTGGACCGGCAGCCTGGCAAGGGCGCACCGCGTCTCGCAGCTGCTCGTCGCTGGCACCGTCTCGGTGAACACCGTTGACGCGCTCGGGTTTACAACGCCCTTCGGTGGGTTCAAGCAGTCGGGCTTTGGCCGCGACCTCTCGATTCACGCTCTCGAAAACTACACAGACTACAAAACAACCTGGATGCAGTGGGGCTAGGCCCCGGTGCTCAGTCAATAGGAAAGGAACGACCATGACACAGCAAGTCGCTGAAACAGTTGTCGTGCCACAGCAGGCCGAGGCCGGTGGCGAAGATCTCTCGCAGATGGCCAAACGCCACCTCGTGATGAACTTTACGCCCGCGAGTAAATACCGTGAAGACGATCTTCCGGTCTTTGTGCGTGGCGAGCACTGTTCGGTTTTCGACGCCGAAGGCCGACGCTTCTTTGACGGGCTCGCGGGGCTTTTCTGCGTGCAGCTCGGCTACACCCACGGCGCCGAGGTTGGCGACGCAGTGCGAGAGCAGCTAGCAGCCCTGCCGTATCAGACCACCTGGAGTGTTGCTCACCCACCCGCGGCAAAGCTGGCGAAGAAGCTCGCCGACCTCGCGCCTGGCGACCTCAACCGCGTGTTCTTTGCGTCGGGCGGTGGCGAGTCAAACGAGTCGGCGATCAAGCTCGCTCGTCAGTACCACATCACCCGTGGTGAGGGCACCCGCTATAAGTTCCTCGGCCGCCGCGTGGCTTACCACGGCACGAGCTTTGGCGCGATGTCGCTCAACGGCATGACCGACGTGCGCAAGATGTTTGAGCCCCTCATGAACGGCGTGCGTCACACCCACAACACGAAGCGCTACCGCCGCCCAGAGGGCGAGACGGCTGAGCAGTTCACGCAGTTCCTCTTGCAGGAGCTCGAGTCGCTCATCGTGCAAGAGGGCGCCGACACCGTTGCCGCGATCATCATGGAGCCGCTGCAGAACGCTGGCGGTAGCCTGAAGCCGCCGACACCTGAGTACTTCCAGGGCGTTCGCGCGCTGTGCGACAAGTACGGCATTCTGCTCATCGCCGACGAGGTCATCACCGGCTTCGGTCGCCTCGGCTCGTGGTTCGGTTCGACTCACTACGGGTTCCAGCCTGACATGATCACGTTTGCCAAGGGCATCGCTTCGGCGTACATGCCCCTCGGCGGCGTCATCGCGAGTGACCGCGTCATCGAGACCGTGCTTGACGGCCCACTCGGCATGTTCAACCACGCACTCACCTACGGCGGGCACCCTGTGGCCTGCGCCGCAGCGCTCAAGAACCTTGAGATCATGGAGCGAGAGGGCGTCGTCGAGAATGTCGCCGAACTCACCCCGTACCTCGAGCAGCAGCTCGCCGGCGTGCGAGATCGCCACCAGGATATCGTCGGCGACTTCCGCGGCGACGGCTTTCACCGAACCTTCGAGCTCGTCACGAACCACGAGAAGAAGGCCTGGGATGCGCCCAACCTGCCGGCCGACGAGTTCGTTGGCAAGTACCTGAACCCCGCGCTCGGTGAGGTTGGCCTGCTGTGCCGCGTCGCCATTGACGCCGAGGGTAACCCGCTCGTGCAGGTTTCGCCCCCGCTCGTGATGACGAAGGCCGATATTGACGAGCTGGTCAGCCTGCTCGACAGTGCCTTCGGTATCGCAAAGAAGAACGCGAGCCTCTAACCACCGCGTCTTCGCAGGTAGCGCCCGTGACGATTCACGGGCGCTACCGACCCATCTCGTCTTGTATCGCTTCTATCGATTTTTCATCTCATTCTTATCTTCTAAATAGATTGTGGTTGCTCCTCACCGGGGCCCGCCACGTAACAGGCAACGGAGCCGAAGGAGTGACCATGTCGCCCAAAGAACCCCCGGTCGTAACAAAGACCTTCGTACAGTTCGAGCAGCAACACATCATGCCGATTCCCGAGACCGAACGTAATGGTACGAACCGTTCGAACCTCTCCATCTGGGTGAGCCTCAACATGATGCCACTCGCCGTGGTCACCGGCGCGATCGCGAGCGGCGCATACGGTCTGCCGATCTTCTGGAGCATTGCCGCCATTCTCATCGGCAATGTCATCGGCGCATTCGGCGCCGCACTCCACGCATCGCAGGGCCCGCACCTCGGTATTCCACAGATGCTGCAGGCACGCGCCCAGTTCGGGTACTTGGGTGGCAGTCTCTTCGCGATCATCGCGCTCATTATGTTCCTCGGCTTCTTCGCCGGCATTCTTATCGTCGCGAAAGACGCGATCGAGCTCGTCTTTCCCGGCGTCAACGGCACCCTCGCGATTATCGTGTTCGCCGCCGTCGGCATTCTCCTGTGCATCTTCGGCTACGACCTGCTTCGCAAGACCATGACGTGGATCTCGATCCTGATCGGCGTGACCGTTGCCATCTCGATGATCATGCTCGCCATGAACCCAGCCGTTACCTCGCAGCGTGCCGAGGCCGCGTTTAACTTCGAAGGCTTCTTTGCGATGCTCGCGATTGGCGTGGTGTGGCAGCTCGCATACGCGCCCTACGTCTCTGACTACACTCGGTACCTGCCCAAAGACACGGGCCCGAAGTCAGCGTTCTGGAGCACGTACCTCGGCCTTGTTGGCAGCTCAGTCTTCGTCATGTCGCTCGGCGTGCTGCTCGGCGCCGCGAGCCCAGACAACCCGCTCGCTGCGCTCTCTGACCACCTTGGCGGCTTCGGTGTTCTCGTGTTGCTCATCTTCGCGATCACCTCGGCGCTCATCAACGGCGTCGAGCTGTACTCGGCCGTCATGAACGCCCTCACGGTCATGCAGTCAAGCTTCAAGAACGTCGTGATCACGACCCGCACCCGAGTGATGACAACCCTCGTCGTTGGTCTTATCGGCATGGGCATCGCGCTCTTCGGCCAGGGCGACTTCATGACGACCTTCGATAACTTCCTCTCGTTGCTGCTCTACGTGCTCATCCCGTGGTCGGCGATCAACCTCGTTGATTACTTCATCGTCAAGAAGGGCGACTACGTGATCGCCGATCTCTTTGCACGCGACGGTGGCCGTTACGGTAAGTGGAACAGGGTCGGCCTCCTCAGTTACTTCATTGGCCTCGCTGCCCAGGTGCCCTTCATGATCACCGATCTGTACACCGGCCCGATGGCTGGGCCGCTCAACGGCATTGACATCGCCTGGCTTGTTGGCTTTGCCGTCACCGCTGTGGTGTTTCTCGTGCTGGTGCGCTCTACATCTCGCAGCACAACACGCGTCAGCGCGTAACACCCTACGGGCGGGGCGGGCCCTCGTGGCTCGGCCCCGCCGCCCCTCGGTCGCTTCTCGATCTGGCGAACCTCTTCGCAAAGCCGTTGCCAGAGCGAGACCACCAACGCGGATCGCGCGAGAGGAACCCGGGTGCGATTGCTCTCGCGCCAAGATCCGCACAACGCAAGTCACCCGTGAATGCGTTCAGTGGGGTTGCCCGGCGGCTTGCCGGACAACCCCACTGGGCAACGGCTAGAAGAGGATGAGCTTCGCGATCTCGAAGTAGATAATGAGCCCGGTTCCATCGACCAGCGTCGTGATGAAGGGGCCAGAGATGACGGCAGGGTCTTTCTTGAACTTTTGCAGCACCATGGGCAAGATCGACGCGACGATCGAGCTCCAGATGACAATCGCGGCTACCGTGAGGGCGACCACGAGCGAGATCTCGAAGCCGACGCCAAGGATGCTTGCGCGAATGATGCCGGCTGCAGCCATGCACGCGCCGATGAGCACGCCGGTTGAGATCTCTTTGCGCAGGACGCGCCAGATATCTTTCATCGTCACCTCGCCGACCGCCATGGCGCGCACGAGTGTCGTCGTGATCTGTGTGCCCGTGTTACCGCCAGTGCCGATGAGGAGTGGAATGAAGAACGCGAGCGCGATGACCGACTCAAGCTGGTCTTCGAAGGCCCGCAGCACCGTGCCCGTGTACGACTCGGCGACGAACAGCACCAGGATCCACAGGATGCGTTTGCGCCAGAGCATCCACGGGGTCGCCTTGAGGTAGGGAACCCCGAGCGGGGTTGAGGCGCCCTGCTTTTCGGCGTCTTCGGTGCCCTCTTCCTCGATGATGTCAGCCACGTCGTCGACCGTGATGATGCCGATGACGGTGCCGTTCTCGACCACGGGAATTGCGACGAGGCGGTAGCTGCTCAGCAGCTGGGCCGCCTCTTCCTGGTCGGCGTAGGGGTCAACCGAGACGAAGTCGGTGTTCGTGAGCTCAGCGACGCTCATCTCGCTCTCGGCGAGCGCGAGGTCGCGAAAGCTGACGACGCCGTGAAATTTGCCCTGTTCGGTGACGTAGACGTAGGCGATGGTTTCTGCCTGCTCGAGGAAGTCGCGCAGACGGTGCATCGCGTCGCCAACGCTCGACGTGGCCTCGACCGTGAGAAAGCGCGGGGTCATGCGTGAGGCGGCACTCTCGGCGGGCCACTGCATGAGCTGCTCGAACTGCTCGCGCGAGTCGGGTGAGAGTTGCGCGATGATCGTCGGAGCGGCGGGAAGCTCACGCAGAATTGCGACAGCCAGGTCGGGCTGCGAGAGGTCGAGTACCTCGGCGGCGCGAGGGTGTTCGAGCTTGCCGACGGCCGTAGCGGCCTCGGCTATGGGTAAGCGTTCGAGCGCGAGGGCGGCATCGACGGCCGTCATTGGTGCGAGATTCACGGGCTTCGTGTTGTTTTTGCGCGTGCTTGAATGAAAGATGTTTTTCGACATGATCTTCTTCTTCTGGGTAAAAATGCCACAGCAAGACACCGGCGCTCGAACGTGAAGCGTCGGGATGTAATGCTCGAACAGAGTTGCACTGATCGTGCTGGTCGAATCCATGTAAGAGCTTTGACTCTATGCAGCGTATCTACACTCAGAAGCCACTTGGGGCAACACCTTAAGCCGATGTTGCCTGTCCTGATCTTGGGCATCTCTCGATGTCGTCAGATCAGTGGCCTGTGTCTGCATAGGAGCCTCGCCTAACGAGACAACCAGGGTCTACAGTACAAGAAACTTGGCAGGTGTCAAACCCCGTGTTGCGATTGACTGGCTTATGCGCCCGTTGACTGGCCTTGGTCGAGATGGTTCCACGCAGCAGTGGCCGAGAGGTTTGCTTGGGCGCTCGTCGCGGCGCCTTCAGGGTCACGAGCAACGATCGCATCGAGTACTTCGTCGTGACCGCGACGCTCATTTCGGCAAAAGCCCTCGCGGCTCTGCGCGGTGCTCATTGACTCGTGCAGGCGTGGCAAGAGCGCGGTATATACCTCGAACAGAATGGGGTTGTGGGCGGCCCGGGCGATGGCCTCGTGCACGGCAACATCAGCGTCAACCCAGCCCTCGTCGCTCACGCTCGCGCGCTCACCGAGGGCTTTGCTGATGCACTCGATATCGTCGTCGGTTGCACGCTCTGCTGCGAGCCTCGCGAGTTGTGGCTCGAGGGTAATGCGCGCTTCGAGCACGTCGTCGAGTGACGCTCCTGAGCGAGCGAGCGCACCGGGCACCTCGCTGCGGGCCCGTACGAAGGTGCCGTCGCCACGTCGAATCTCGAGCATGCCCGTGTACTGCAGCGCGCGCAGTGCCTCGCGCAGGGTGCCGCGTGCGACACCGAGGGAGGCCATGAGCTCAGACTCGGGCGGAATCTTCTCGTCGACCTTCCAGCGCCCCTCGACGATCTCTGCGCGCAGTCGCTCGACGACCTGATCGCTCAGCGAGGTCTGCGGTACCGGAGTCAGGCTCATGTATGCAATGATAGTACCTTGTTTTGGTTAGACGTTAGACCTTTGGAGGTGAAGTGGTGACTGCACGAGGCACAACCGCTCAGAACACTGGGCGCCCGGCGCTCATGATCGTTGCGTTACTGCTTGTTGCGCTAAACCTCAGGCTCGCAATCACGAGCGCGAGCGCCCTGCTCACCGCGCTCACAGAGACGGGGGCGCTCACTCCGGTCACCGTCGTCATCATTCCCGCACTCCCCACCGCCGTGTTCGCCGTCGCGGGCATCGCGACCGCCGGCCTCGCCGAGCGTTGGGGTAGGGAACGCACCGTGCTCTTTGGCATGATCGCGCTCACGCTCGGCCTCACCATTCGTGGCATCGCTTCGCCGTGGATCATCGTGCTCGGCACCGTCGTCGCGACCGGCGGCCTCGCCGTCGTGAATATTTTGCTACCCGCGGTCGTTCGCGCCCACTTTGGTACGCGGATCGGCCCCGTCACGACGGCCTACACGACCGTCATGCCACTCGGGGCCGCTTTTGCTGCTGCCGCCGCCGTACCGTTCGCTGAGCGCATCGGGAGCCCCTCGCTCGGGCTTGCGCTGTGGGCGCTTCCGGCCCTCGTCGGCGTCATCGCCTGGGCGCTGCTCATGCCCCGCACCGCCCCAGAGACTCGACTGCCGCTCGAATCCGGCCAGAAACGTAAGCTCCCAGCCGGAACTTGGCTCCTCGCCGCTTATTTCGCGCTCCAGTCGCTGCTCAGCTACGTCATGATGGGCTGGCTGCCCACCATCACCTCTGATGCTGGCATCGCCCCCGAGCGTTCTGGTGTGCTGCTCGGCATCGCCATGGCGGTCGGCGTGCCGACGACGGTCGTCGTGGTCTCGCTCGCGAGTGGCATTAAACGTATGCGAGTCGGCTTCGTGCTCATTGCCCTGTCGACGCTCAGTGCAATGTTCGGCCTGCTCTTTGCGCCGCAAGCCATGCCCGAGCTCTGGGCCGCGCTCATCGGCGTTGGCATGAGTGCTTTCCCGCTCTTGCTCGCGCTCATTGCCGGCTTCGGTGCTGACGCGACTGAGTCTGCGCGGGTGTCGAGCGTTGTGCAGTCGGTGGGGTACTCCGTTGCGACGCTCGGGCCACTGGGGGCGGGGGCCGTCAGCCAGCTTCTGGGGTCGTGGGACGCGGTGCTCGTGGGCCTTGCGGTGCTCGCAGTGGTGCAGGGAACCATCGGCATTCTGGTGACGCGCGTGCTCGCGAAGAATCGGCGCGAAGCGCGTCGATCCGCTTAGGGAGCATGGGTCGCGTATCGCAGGATGTCGTAAACGGCTCGGTGGGTGACGCGTTCTGCGCAGACGGCATGGTTAGGCAAGGCTAACCTCAAGAGAAGAGCCTTTCTTGTGCTCGATCCCCGGGGGTTCCCGCAGGGGAGATCGTTCTTTTGACCCGAAAGAAACCATGACATTCGTGATGCCAACACTCAAACCTGCCGCGCTCATTTCTGGCGCGGTTGCGGCCCTGCTCGTGCTCAGCGGCTGCTCGTCGACGCCCGAGGGCGATGCCAAACCCGACACGGCAGGGGAATCGTCGACCTCAGCGCTCCTGCCCGAGGCCGAGGGCAAGACTGACTACCCGCTCACTCTCGAGACGCCATTCGGCGACACTACGCTCGATGAACGCCCTGACCGCATCGCGATCGTCACTTCGGCGACTCCTGACACCGACGCTCTGCTCGCTTTGGGCGGCACTCCCGTTTTTGCGCCCTCGACGATCGAGCGTAACTCGTGGCTCGACGCGAGCTTCACCGACCCCATCGAGACGATTTGGGATGCGAGCCCCGACGTTGAGCTTCCGGCCGAGGCGGTTGCCGCGAGCAAACCCGACCTCATCGTCACGCTCCAGGCGCTCGATACCTTCGATCAGAAGGCGTTTGACCAGCTGAGCGCGATCGCACCAGTTCTTTATGCCGAGGTTGACTCGCTGAGCTGGCAAGACCTCACACAAACCCTTGGTGACACCATCGACCTTGGAGACCGTGCTGCCGAGGCTGTTGCCGACACCGAGAAGGTCATTGAGCGCACCCGCGAGGCGCACCCCGAGTTCGAAGGCAAGACCGCGACCCACGTGATTGCACACTCAGAGAAGGCCGGCGCCTTCTACGCGAGCACCCCGGGCTCAAACACCGAGCAGCTCTTCAACGAGCTCGGTTTCGTGCTGCCCGAGGCAGCTCAGTCGGTTGCCCCCGGCACGAAGATCAGTGACGAACTCATGGGTATGATCGACGCTGATTTCTTGCTTATTAGTACGATCACTGAGCCCGAGTTCTTCCTTGACTCACCACTCTTGAAGAGCGTCCCTGCAGTTGCCGAGGGGCGTGCGGTCATCGACCCAGCCGAAGAGGGCACGACGACGAACAACTTCGCGTGGGGCCTGAACCAGCAGAGCGTGCTCAGTATTCCCTGGCTCATCGAGCGACTCGCCGAGATGGGGTCAGAAGCACTGGGCTAGCAACTCCCTGAAATCATGCGGGCGTGCGCCTTCCCCGCTGCGGGGCGGTGCACGCCCTGCCGTCGTCATGCACACGAGAAAGCTTCAGCACTATGACCCCTCTCAGCGTCAATGCTACGAACCAGGGCGGTCCACCGACGGCCCTGCCCGGCGCAGTCGCCGTGCGTAGCCTTGCTCGGCGACGTACGGTAGGAATGCTCGTGATCGTCGGTGCCCTCGTGCTCGCCGCGACCGCGAGTCTCGCCTTCGGCGCCAAGATACTGAGCGTTGAAGAGACCTGGGCAGCCTTCTGGCATCCAGACGGATCAGAAGCGGCCACGATCGTGTGGACCCTGCGGGCGCCCCGCACGCTCGCAGGCATTGTCGTTGGCGCAGCGTTTGGCGTGGCAGGCGCGCTCATTCAGGCGCTCACGCGCAACCCGATCGCCGATCCGGGCATTCTCGGCGTGAACGCGGGGGCCGGTTTTGCCGTGACCGTCGGCATCGGCATCACCGGGGTGACGACCGCGAGCGAGTACGTGTGGTACGCATTCACTGGTGCAGCGCTCGCGACCTTGCTCGTGACCCTCATCGGCTCTGCTGGTCGCGGTCCGGCGTCGCCCGTAACGCTTGTTCTCGCAGGCGTCGCGCTCGGCGCCGTGCTCAACGGTTTCTCGACCTTTCTTTCGCTCATTGACCCCGATACGTTTCGGGCGGTGCGCAACTGGGGCCTGGGGTCGATCGAGCGAACCGAGCTGAGCGACACACTCGCGGTGTTACCACTCATCGTCGTGGGGCTCGTCATCGCCTTACTCGTGTCAGGCCCGCTGAACTCGATCGCGCTCGGTGACGAGCTTGCGGCGACGCTGGGCGCGAGGGTCGCCCGCACCCGCGTGCTCGTCATCATTGCGGTGACCCTTCTCGCCGGAGGCGGCACCGCGCTCACAGGCGGCATCGGCTTTGTTGGGCTCATGGTTCCACACATTATGCGGTGGATCTTCGGTCCAGACCAACGCTGGATTCTCGCGACCTCTGCCTTCGCGGCACCGGTGCTCGTGCTCGCAGCCGACGTGCTAGGGCGCGTGATTGCGCGACCCGGCGAGATTGAGGTGGGCGTGCTGACCGCCATCATCGGAGCCCCCGTGCTCATCGCACTCGTGCGTGGAAGAAAGTCGAGCGGGTTATGAATGTGAGAGGTACGGCAGCTCAGCGCGGGGGAGCGCGACCCGTCGACTTTGGTTCCCGGGTACGGGTCGTGCGCACCCGGTTCACCTCGCACCGTTTCTCGACCCGTGTGCTCGGTGTCTCGGCGCTCCTGTTCGTGGTCGCCGTTGGCGTGGCGATTGTCGCCATTCGATTCGGAGATTTTCCGCTCACGGTGCGTGAAGTGCTCGCGGTGCTCGGGGGCGCTGGCGATGAGTTTCACCGAATGATCGTGCTCGAGTGGCGCTTGCCGGTTGCGATCGCCGCAGCGGTCTTTGGCGCGTTACTCGGTATCGGCGGCGCCATCTTCCAGTCGCTCACGCGCAACCCACTCGGCTCTCCCGACGTCATTGGCTTTGATGCAGGGTCGTACACGGCCGTTGTTGTCATGATTCTCGTTTTCGGTAACGCGAGCGCCTGGGCCCTCGCCGGTGCGGCGCTCGTTGGGGGCCTCGCCACCGCGATACTCGTGGCTTCGCTGGCGTATCGCAATGGGTTTCAAGGCTTCAGGCTCATCATTGTCGGGATTGGCATTTCGGCGATCCTGGGCTCGATCAACTCCTTCCTGATCACCCGGTCTGACTCGACCGACGCGATTGCCGTGGGCTTCTGGGGCGCCGGTTCGATTACCCGCGTTTCGTGGGCAACGCTTACCCCCTCGCTCATGATCGCCGCGGTGCTCGTGCTCGCGTCGGTCGGTCTCGGGCCGAGCCTGCGCAGGCTTGAGCTCGGCGACGACGTTGCGGTCGCCCAGGGGCTACGCATTGGGCCGGCCCGCTTTGCGTTACTCGTGCTCGGCGTTGCAACGACCGCGCTCGTCACCGCTGCTGCGGGCCCTATCGGGTTTATCGCGCTCGTAGCCCCGCAGCTAGCGAAGCGCATCGCCAAGTCGGCCGGGACAAGCCTGCTCTCGGCGGCTGCAATGGGTGCGGCGCTGCTGGCGACCGCGCACCTCGTCTCGCTTCTCATCGCTCAGGCGTACCGCGCCATTCCGGTGGGCCTCATCACCGTGTGTCTCGGCGGCCTCTACCTCATCTGGTTGCTCATTCGGGAGTCGCGCCGTGTTGGTGCGGCGAGCTCGACCTGACCGTAGCCCTTCGAAGAAAGTACCCCATGCACGACCATCAAGAACCCTTTGACCGTGACCCCTCGAGCAGGCTGCGTATTGAACACGCAACCATCGGTTACGACCGTCGCGTGATTTCACGTGACCTCACGACCGCGATTCCTGCGGGGTCGTTCACCGCCATCATCGGACCGAATGGGTGCGGAAAATCGACGCTCTTGAGAGCCTTCGCTCGCGTGCTCACCCCGGCCGAGGGGCGTGTACTGCTCGACGGTCGTGCCATCTCGTCGATGCGCGCAAAAGAGGTCGCGCGTGAGCTCGGGCTGCTCGCCCAGACCTCGTTTGCTCCCGACGGCATCAGAGTTGCTGATCTCGTAGCCAGGGGCAGGGCCCCTCACCAGTCACTTCTGCAGCAATGGCAGCAGGCCGACGAAGATGCCGTGACAGCCGCACTCGCCGCCACAAACCTCAGCGACCTTTCTGGCAGGCTCGTTGACGAGCTCTCTGGTGGTCAGCGGCAGCGCGTGTGGGTTGCGATGCTTCTCGCGCAGCAAACGTCGATTATGTTGCTTGATGAGCCCACGACGTTTCTCGACATTGCACACCAGTACGAACTGCTTGAACTTTTTCGCACGCTGCATGAGGGCGGTAAAACGCTCGTTGCGGTGCTGCACGATCTCGGCCAGGCGGCACGCTATGCCGACCACCTCATTGTGATGCGAGACGGTCAGGTCGTGACGACGGGGCCGCCAGCCGAGGTCATCACGCCCGAACTTATCGAGCGGGTGTTTGGTCTGCGTTGCCTCGTGTTACCCGATCAGGTGACGGGAACGCCAACGGTTGTTCCACTCGACCCGAGAACCGTTTCGGGCCCCGCTGGTTCAGCGGCAAACGAGGTGGGGCTTACCCCGTAAAAGCCGCGAAATGTTCTCGCGAAGCTGTTCGGGTGCTGGTAGCCAACGCGAAAGGCGACCGAGGTGACCGAGGCGTCAGAGCGCAAGAGTTTTGCTGCGAGATGCATACGGCAGCGAAGGCGCCACTCGCGAAAGGTGAGCCCGGTTTCTGCGACAAAGGCACGCTCTAGGCTGCGGCAGCTCGTGTGTACCTCGAGCGCCCAGTCGACGGCTCTGCGCTCGTCGCCGGGGTTGAGCAGGAGGGCAGCCGCAACCGCTGCTGCGGTTGGCGTTGTGGGCAAGGGAAGGTCTTCTGGCATCGACGCTCCCCGCTCGAGAATTGAGAGTACCTGGCGCTGAATGTTGGCGCCGGGCTGAATGATCGTGCTGCGGCTCTGGTAGAGCGCTAGGAACATGTCTTGTTCCCTCTCGAGAATGCGCACCACCGTTGGTTCACGCAGTACGGTCGCCGTATGGTCGATGGGAAACCAGTACGGGAACACGACCGAATCAGGCCTCACCTCGAGTGCGTGGGGCGTCTCGACCGGTAACCAGAGAACTTCGCCCTCGTGCAGCACGGTGCTGCGGCCGGCGTGCCGAAAGAGGGTTGAGCCGCGCACCTGCCAGAACGCCATGTGCTGGTCGTCGTGGCAAATTTCAGGAACCGAGACCGCGGGAATGTGTAGCGGGATCTTGAGCGCTGGGCCTCCTGCGGTGGGTGTGCTCGGGGTCACCGTGCTCCTTTCTGTCGGGCTGGGCGCCGTAGCTGTCGAGTTCTGCTCTGCGCCATAAAACCAAGTTAGCCTAACCTATCTTAGGGCTGATGTTTGTCGGCCCGAGTTACGTTACCGAAGGAACCAGCATGGCCCGGAGTTTGCGCCCAATTGACGTTTTTCCGCTCACGACCCGCACCCTGAGCGTGCTTCGCGTCGTTGATGTAACCCCGGGTATGCGCCGCGTTACCCTGGGCGGCCCGTCACTTGCCGCACACACGGCCGAGAACGGGTACCACGTCGCTGCGTTTCGCTCTGACGGTGTTGACGACGAATTCAAAATTTTGCTCAAGCACCCCGACGCCGAGGTTGCGCTTGGACCAACCCAGGCTGATGGCCTGCTCGTGTGGCCACGCCACGACGAACATCTCGTCATGCGCACGTACTCGGTGAGGCGCTGGAACCCCGAGGCTGGTGAGATTGATATCGACTTTGTGTTGCACGGCGTCGGCGCAGCGAGCACGTGGGCGCGGCGCACCCAGCCAGGCGACCTTATGCAGATCGCCGGACCCAAAGCCTCGTCGGGCCACCCCGCCAGCGCTGACTGGACGCTTATTGCCGGCGACGAAACCGCGCTGCCCGCCATTGGCCGCTGGCTCGAAGAGTGGCCAGAGGGTGCGCGAGGGCAGGTCTTCATCGAAGTCGCCGAGCAATCGCACCGCCAAGAACTGCCAGTACTTCCCGGCGTTCAGGTCACCTGGCTTTTTCGAGACGGCGCAGAACCCGGCACGACGACGCTTCTCTACGATGCGATCACCGGGGCCGAATGGTGGCCAGGAACGGCCTTCGCGTGGGTCGCGGGTGAAACGCACACCCTCACCCCGATTCGCCGCTGGTTGCGCAATGAGCGCGGCCTTGGCAAGGATCAGGTCGAGGTAACGGGGTATTGGCGCCGACATGAGGTCGTGGCATCGACGAGCGACAACGCGGTTCCCGACGAGGCTGTACGTGAGAGCGCCCAAGAGAAGTTTTTGCAGCTCAGCGAGATCATGCCGGCCGTCACCATTCGCATTGCGGCAACCATCGGGCTCGCCGCCGCATTCAACAGTGCACCACGCACCGTCTCCGAACTCGCTGCGGCGACCGAGACCGACCCCGTAGGCCTCGGCAAGATGCTGCGATATCTCGAGTCTATTGAGCTGACCGAGCTGCACGATGACGGGCGCTACTCACTCACGCAGGCTGGCAAAGAACTCGAAAACGAGTTCATCGGTGAGATTCTTTCGCTTGACGGCCCGGAGGGCCATCGCGAACTCCACGGCCTTCTCGCCTTGCCAGCGGCAATTCGAACCGGCAAGGGAGACCATGCGGCCTGGTTTGGGGCCGGGTTCGAAGAGAGTGTGCAGAGCGACCCCGTGGCGATTCTCAAGCGCGTTGAGCACGAGGCCGAGGGTGCGGTCTATGTCACCGGAAGTGTTGCAGCGTCGCCGCTCTTCGAAGGGCTCGCATCGTTGCGCGTCGCTGGCCGAGCGGCCGGTGCGTTCGCTGAACGCATGGTCGCGGTGCACCCAGAACTGCGCGTGAGCGTGCTCGCGGCGCCGAGCGAACTCGCAGCGATGAGCACGGTGCACCCTGAGCATGAGCGCATTGTATTCGAGCCGGGAAGTCTGCTTGAGGTGAGACAGGAGCCGACCGATGGCTATCTCATCTGCGCGAGGGTTGAGACGCTCTCTGATGCCGATGCCGTGTTCATGCTGCGCCAGGCAGCAGCGAGCCTTACCGAGGGTGGCCGCCTCATCATCTTCGGTAGTGTGCTCGACCCCGACCAGGCTCACGACCACGACTTTGAAGAGGACCTCCTGCTCTTCTCTCTGAGCGGCGGTAGCGCACGTTTTCACGAGGAATACCTGAGCCTCTTTGCCGAGGCAGGCCTCGAACTGAGCGCGCAAGACACGGTTGGGTGGGGTCGAACGATCTACGCTCTGACGGCTCGCGCTTAGCCCAGTGGCTCAGCGAAAGGGTCAGGCGACCTGGGGTAAGTTCGAAGCGCCCGAGCACCCGCCCGCCGAGCCCCGCCTTTCACCTCGGTCGCGCATCGGAGCCGGGCAGCTGAGCCGTGACATCTTTCGCTCGGTTCGTGGCACCGTCGTCGCTGCCGCGGGGCTCATCGTCTTGTTTGATGTGGCGAGCATGCTCGTGCCCGTAAGCATCGGAACGATTGTCGAGACAGTGATCGCCCCGGCGGCATCTGGAAGAGCTCTCGCTTTGCTGTGGCCAGCGATTATTATGGGGTTCGGCTCACTCATCGGACTTTTTGTGCTCATGAACCTGGGTAACCGCTTCGGCAGCCGCCTGGGCTGGCTCGGAGTACAACGGGCAAAGTACGAGCTAACGCAGCGGGTGCTCGAACGTCTCGTCGATGAGCGGGGCCTCTCGGGCGACGAGTGTCACCCCGGTGCCCTGCTTGCGGTCGCCACGGGTGACGTGCATCGGGCATGCCTCGTGCTCTACCTCGTTGTGTACCCGCCCGCGCAACTCATCGGTCTCGGCGTTGGTGTTGCGGTGCTCTGCTCGATTCACCTGGGTCTCGGCATCGCGGTTCTCGTCGGCCTCCCGCTCGTGCTGATGTTTAGCGCCCTGATCGCGCGCCCCTTGCAGCGCCGCAGCATCGCCGAACAGGCCGAGGTCGCCGATGCTGCGGCGAGCGCTGCCGATCTCATCTCGGGTTTCCGGGTGATTCGAGGCTTGCACGCCGAACAGATAGCGACGAGTCGCTATCGCGCAAAGAGTCGTGCTGCCCTCGGCTCGACGCTTCGCGCTCGCGAGGCTCGTGCCGCTTTCGAAGGAAGCACCGACGCGTTGACCCAGCTGAGCGCGGCGGTCATCGCGGTCGCGGCGACCTGGCTCTCGCTATGTGGCACCATCTCGGTGAGTGATCTCGTCACCGTCGCGGGTATCTCAGTCGCACTCATCGGGCCGCTTGAGTCGCTCACGAGCTCGGTGGGCGCCTTCTGGGCCGTGTCGCAGGCCTCGGCCGGGCGCATTACGGCCTTGCTCGCAACCGGGGCAAACCCTGCTTCGTCGGGTGAAGCGGCTCTGGGAGCATCGGGCAGTGGGCTGAGCCTGACCTCACTTGAGGTGAGTGAGGGGCGGTACCTCTCTGCCGAGATCGGCGCCACTGAGTTCGTTGTCTGCTCCCTCACCAAGCGCGAAGCGGCTGAGTTGAGCGCATTGCTCTCGCTCGAACGTCTTCCCGCAACGGGCGAGGCGAGATATGGCTCGCGCGCTATTACCGAATACCGCCCCGAAGCGCTGCGGGAGCGGCTGCTTGTCGCCCCGCGCTCGCCGGCGCTGTTTCCTGGCACGGTGCTCGAGAATGTTGCCTTGCAGGCGGATCACCCCTGGCCGAGCCAAGCGCACACGGCCCTGACCGCGGCTGCGCTCGCCGAAGCCGAATTGCCCGGTGGGTACGAATGTCAGGTGAGGGGTGGCGGCCGTGAGCTCTCGGGCGGCCAACGCCAGCGCATCGCTTTAGCCCGGGCGCTCGCCGCCAACCCCGACGTGCTCGTGCTCAATGACCCGACGAGTTCGGTCGACACGGTAACCGAGGTGCGTATTGCGCGTGCGATCCGCGACCTGAGAGCGGGGCAGCGCACCCTCGTGGTGACCGATTCGCTGGCGTTTGCCCAGATTGCCGATCGGGTGATTAGCCCACACACCGGGCTTGACGATTCGCCGCGTGGGCACTGCGAGGTGAGCCTCGAGCGGAGCAAAGACGATGGCTGACCAGGTACTGTTGCCGATTGCCAGTGGGGCCGAGGTGACGCGAGACCTTTGGCGAAGACTTCGCGGGCGTCGGCTCGCGCTCGCCTGCGTGCTCGGCCTCTGCATCGCTCAGGCCGCGGCGGCGCTCGTGTTCGCCCTCGTTATGGGCAGGCTCGTTGATCTCGTGATCGAAACTGCGCCGCTTGTGAACGGGGCCTGGAGTGCGATGTGGCCTGCTGCCTCGCTCATGGTGGTGGCCGCGTTCGCCTCGGGTGCACTCACGGTATGTACGGCGACGCTGCTCGCGCGCATTGCAGAGACACTCATCGCGCAACTCCGTGAAGATTACGTCGGGGCGGCGCTGAGGCTCCCCCGAGCGACCATCGAGCTCGCGGGGCCGGGAGACGCGGTGACGAGGGCTTCAGACGATATCGCGCACATCTCAGCAAGCCTGCCAGAAGCGCTTCCACGGTTGTGTGTCTCGGCGTTCACGGTGCTCCTTGCGGGAGGCGGCGTCGCGACGATTCACCCGCGCTTTCTCATCATCTTCGCGCTCACCGTTCCGCTCTACCTCCTGACACTTCGCTGGTACTTTCGAACGGCCCCCGCGGTATATGCCGCCGAGCGAGAGCAGCAATCGCTGCGCGCCGAGGCCGTGCTCGACACGCTGACCCAGCTTCGCGCGGTGCGGGCGCACGGCCTCGCCCGCACGCAGCTTGACCGTATTGGTGCTGCAGGGTGGCAGTCCGTGCGCTGGGCAATGCGTGCCAGAATCGTGCAAAATCGGCTCTTCGGCAGGCTCAACATCGCCGAGGCGGTGGGGCTCTGCGCGTGCCTCACGGTGGGCCTTATGCTGGCGATGCGTGGCGAGGTGAGCCCGGGCGAGGTGACCGCCGCGGCGCTCCTCTTCGTGCGCATTGTGGTTCCCATCGAGGGGTTGCTCGGGGTGCTTGACGACGTCCAGTCGGCCCTTGCCTCGCTGGCGCGGGTGATCGGGGTCACGCTCGCGGCCTCGGCTCGAGATGATCCGCCAGGTGAAGCCGTGAATCCTTGCCGACAAGTAACAGCGCAGCCAACGAGTGAAACGATGGCAGTGAAGCTGAACGGCGTCAGTTTTTCGTACGACGGGCGGCGTGCTGCGCTCAGCGACATCTCGCTTGCGGTTCCCCGTGGCGGGGTACTGGCGGTTGTCGGGGCAACGGGGTCAGGAAAATCGACGCTCGCGGCAGTCATCGCCGGCGTTCATGAGCCAACGAGAGGCCGGTTCGAGCGTTCGGTTGACGAACGCAGGGTCGTGACGCTGGCCCAAGAGCCGCACGTGTTTGCTGGCTCGTTGCGCGAGAATCTCGCGCTTGCGGCCCCCGGCGCAACAGACCGTGAACTGCTCGCGGCGCTCGAGCGGCTGGGTTCAGCAGAGCTTCCCACGTTGCTTGCCGAGGGGCTTGATACCGTGCTTGGCGTTGGCGGTGCTCAACTCACCGCGGCGCAGGCCCAGGAGGTTGCGCTTGCACGGGCGCTGCTCGCCGACCCAGAACTTGTCATTCTCGACGAAGCGACTGCTGACGCCGAAAGTGCCAGCAGCGCCCGTCTCGACGACGCCGTCGCGACGGTGATCGCTAACCGCAGCGCGGTAATCATCGCTCACAGGCTGAGCCAAGCGCTCATCGCCGATGAGATAGCGGTGCTCGAATCGGGGCGGCTCATCGAGCTCGGTGATCACGAGACACTGCTTGGGGCTGGCGGGGCATACGCACGCTTGTGGGCGGCAAGTGCGGGGCGCGAGTGATCGACTAGGGTCGAAACCATGCAAGACGAAGCAATGACCATTGCGGCTCGCCATCACTTTCTCGAGACCCACCTCGTGCGAGGGGTACGCAGGGGTGAGAGCCCCACGCTCGCCTGGGCACGTACCGGCGCACCGCACCCCGAGCTCAACCGAGTGCTCTGGGTCACGCCGGGCGAGATCGATCGGTCACTCGAACGCATGCACGGGGTGCCGGCGCTCTGGGCGCTCTGGCCAGAGACCGAGGGGTACGCCGAGACTGAGGCTGCCGCTCGCGATGCCGGTCTCAGCTTCATCGAGGAGGAGCCGCTCATGGTGCTGCCCCTCACCGGGGTGAACGCGGCCGAGAGCTTCGCACCCGAGCCCGCCACGGGCGAAGCGGGCGACGACGGGGTGCGTCTTGAGGTGTGCCGCACCGAGGCAGAACTCATCGAGTGGGCGGCGTTCTGGGCTGCCGAAGACGCTCAGCCCGATGATGTGCCGCGCATCGTCGCGGCGCTTGCGCCCTTCGCGGGTCTCACGAGTCTCGCCGGTGCCGTGGGCGACAGGGCCGTGACCCACCTCGTTGCCAGGAGCGGCGACGCGGTGATTGGCTGCGCCGCCGCCGTGGTCGTGGGAGCCTCGGCGGCGGTCGAACACGTCATCGTCGACGCTGAATGGCGGTCGCGGGGCATCGGTTCCCGGCTGACGCGTGCCGCGATCGATGTTGCCTCGCAAGCCGGCGCCGACGCTTGCGTGCTCACCGCTTCGCCCGACGGTGAGGGGCTGTACCGCAGGCTCGGCTTCACTGAAGTGTGCCGGGTGCGCAGCTACGGCCTCGCGTGATGTGGGCGCTTTTTCGTGACCGCGAACGCGGTGCCGATACCGAGCGCTGTGAGCACCGCGATGCCCAGCACGAGCCACCGCGCAGAGGCGGCAGGGTCGGCGCCACCGAGCAGGAGCAGGTTTCCCGCGAGCGCTGAGGTGAGCGTGAACGCGATGAGTTGCGTTGTGCTCACGGCGGCCGCGGCCTTCGCGCTCTCGCCGGGGTCATCGCTACTGCTCATCGCTGCGACGGTGAGGTGCGGAAACGCGAGGCCGATGCCCGCTCCCGCGACGAGCAGCAACACCGCCCAGACGATAACCGTGGTGGTGCTGGCCCCCGCGACAAGCAGCAGGCCGTAGCCCGTGAGCCCCGCCGTGAGAAGTGCCGGTCCCGTGCATACGAGCGCCCTCGCGGTCGCTGCACCCACGTTGGCGCTGAAGAGCTGCCCGCCGACCCAGCCGATCGACAGGGTCGCCCCGAGCATGCCCGCGACGAGCGGCGAGAGCCCGCCAAGCTGCTGCCCGAACAGCGGTATGAAATTCTCGGTCATGACCCCGGCACAGAGCGTGGCCACGGTGAGGTAGATCCACTTCAGCGAACTGCCGCGCTGGTAGGCGAGGCGGGGCAGCACCCCGTGTTGGTCCCGTGAGTCGATGAGAAGAAAAGCGGTGAGCAGCAGCAGCCCCGCCCCGATCATCACGAGCACGAATGCTCCCGAAAGAATCGAACTGAGGCTCAGTGCGGCCGCCGTGAGGGCGAGCGTGGTCATTGACGCGATGGGAAGCGGTGCGGCTGCCTGCGCATCAGGCCGCTTCGCGGGCAGCGTCTTGAATGCGACCACGGCGAGCACGAGGGCGAGGGCGGCAAGCACCCCGAAGGCTGCACGCCAGGTGCCTGCCTGCGCGAAGGATCCGCCAACTATCGGGCCTACGAGAGCCCCGACGCCGAACATGGCCGTGATGAGGCTCGTCGCGCGAATCCAGAGCTGTGCCGGCAACACCGAGCGGATCGTCGCGTAGCCAAGCCCCGTGAGCAAGCCCGCGCCGATGCCCTGGAGCGCGCGGCCCGCGATGAAGAGCTCCATGGTTGGGCTGAGGGCGCCGAGCGCCGTTCCCGCAGCAAACGAGACGTAGGCGCCGATATAGGAGCGACGAGCGCCCCGTGTGCCGATGAGTCTGCTCACGAACATGGTCGCGATGACCGCGGTGATGAGGTAGCCAGTTGAGGCCCATGCGTAATAGCGCTCGCCGCCGAGGTCAGCAACAACCGAGGGCATGAGCGCCGCGGTGAAGTAGAGGTTCATGGCGTAGAGGGCGACGCCGCTCGCCATGACGAGAACTGCTGAGAAGTACTGTCGCGAGAAGAGTGCACTCCAATTAGTTCCGGAGTGAGCTGGCAGCGGCGTTGGGGCAGTGTCTGGGGTGGTGGAATCTGGATGATGGTGACTCATGAGGTTAACGGTAAAACTTCAAGTGCACTTGAAGTCAAGCGATGTGAGATATGGGACTTTCGGTTGGGCAATTCTGCAAGCTGACGATCAGCGCAGGCCGGTGAAGTTCCGTGGTTACTCCAAGTGAACTTCATGGGTGTGCCTCGGCCCGAACAGAGAGTGAGGCACAGGATGCATTACACGCCAACTGAGCTTCTCGAAGCAGAAGTCATCGAGTGCATTGAGTGCGGTTGCCTGTCGCTCAACACCTGTCGCTCAACACCTGTCGGGTGTTGAATCCCGGCGATACGCTCGCCGGAGAAGGGCCCGGGGCGCGCAGGCTGCAGGTCGACTGACGAGGCGTGCGGCCAAGAACGCGGCACACATCGTGACCATATGGTTACCTTGGAAAGTGCCGAATTACGGGTAGTCCGGTGGGGGCTCTCGGGTAGGATTCCCAGCAGATGTGGTTGGCGTACGCCGGTGCATGTCTCTCTTTTGGGGCCGGGAGATTCCTTGCCAAAGCGTTATTTGAAAGGCCAAACATGCGCCGGAACAGACTCATCTTTGCAACACTCGCCACCGTTGGTGCTGCGACTCTCGTGCTGAGCGGTTGCTCGTCAAACACAGAGCCCAATGATGAAGATCATCCTCTCACTCCATACTTCACCGCGATTTACGCGGGCCAAGATATGACTCAAGAAGATTATGACAAGCAGCACGCTGATGAGCAGGCCCTCATTGCTGAGTGCATGGTGAAGCAGGGGTTCGAGTATAAGCCCGACACCAATGGCGGTGTCATCGTCTACGAAGAAGAAGACACCGAAGAAGATTCGGGGCCTGAGTGGGGCACTCTCGAGTTCGCTAAAGAGTACGGGTACGGCATTGTCGACTGGCCTGGCATGAACGATATGCCTACTCCTTCTGAAGATGAAGGAGAGGAATACTTCGATCCCAATGAGGATTACGTCATGTCGCTCAGCGAGTCTGAGCAGCAGGCCTACTACGAAGCGCTTTCGGGCCCTGGGCCCACCGATGAGCAGATGGAACTGATCGAAGAGGGCGGAGACTTTGACTGGGATTCACTCGACCAGGGCTGCTACGGTGAAGCGCAAAAAGAGACCCAAAACAACCCCGCCATGGATCTTTACGAAGATCCAGAATTCACTGATTTGATGCAAGACATTGAAAACCTGTACAACGATATGCAGGACGACGAGCGTATCAAGAAGCTCAACGGTGATTGGGCTGAGTGCATGGCCAAAGAAGGGCTAAGCGACTACAGCGATCGTAACCTCGCACAGGAATCTCTCCAGGAAGAGTGGAACGAGAAGACCGAAGAGCTCAATGCGAACAACGGTGAGAATGACGAGTGGAAAGAACCGTCACAGGACGTCAAAGACGAGTTTCAGAAACGCGAGATCGAGGTTGCTGTTGCCGACTTCACCTGCGCTGACAAGCTGAAGTGGGACAAGATCAACAGTGATGTCGACATCGACCTCTCGCAGGCCTTCGTTGACAAGAACAAGGCTCAGCTTGATGCCATGGTCGCAAAATACGGGCAGAAGAAGTAGGCCTCAGTGAGTGAAGAATCGCAGCAGCCCCTCAGCAAAGACGAGAAGGCTGCGGCAAAAGCCGCCGCGCAGGAACAGGCCAGAGCTGACAAGGTCGCGGCCCGCGAAGCCAGGGACTCGGTGCGTGCTGAGAAAAAACGTGAGCAGGGTGAGGTAAAAGCCGCACGCGCTCAGGAGCGTGCAGAACGCAAAGCTGAAGCAGTGAAGCGTAAGCAGGCAAACGCCCAAGACGGTGATGAAGCAGGGGCTCCCTCAAAGAAAGCATGGGCGGGGCCGAGACTCGTCGCGCTCATCGCCGGTGTCGCGGTGGTATCACTGCTCGCTGGTATTCTTGTCATGCAGTTCATCGTCTCGCCGGCTGAACTCGCCGCGAGAACCGAGGCACCCGAGGCCGGCCCCATCACGGCGCCGGTCGAGAAGCGCGCAATTGAAAACACCGTCGTGATGCGCGGCGAGGTCACCTATGCTGACCCGGTTGAGCTTGAGATCGATACTGCGGGGCTCGCAGAGCGTGCCGTTGTAACCGGCCACGTGCCCGACGAGGGTGCGATTTTTGAGAGCGGCAATATTGCTCTCGAAGTTGCTGGTCGCCCGGTGCTCGTTCTTCCCGGCGAGCTGCCGGCATACCGCAACCTCAGCGTTGGCCTGCGCGGCCCCGACGTTGCGCAGCTCAAAGCGGCCCTTGCGGCGCTCGATATTTGGGCTGGCGACCAGTCAAGCGACGTGTTTGAAAACGATACTGCTTGGGGCGTGCAGGCACTCTACGAGCGTGCAGGCTACGACGCTCCCACCGGAGGAGAAGAGGCGCGCGATGCCTTACGTGGCGCCGAGCGGGCAGTGCGCGACGCGAACGTCGGCGTTTCGCAGGCGCAAGCCGATCTTCGTGCTGCTCGTGAGGAACAACAAGACGAATCAGTTGCACTCGCGCAGTTGCAAACTGCGAACGAGACCCTTGGCGACGCTCAGCGTGAGCTCGGCGAGGCGCAGATCGCGGTCTTACCATCGCTCCCTTCGAGCGAGGTTGTCTTTGTTGCCTCCTTGCCAAGGCGCGTCGACAGTGTTTACGTGAAGCGCGGCGACGTGCTGCAAAACAATGCCATGAGCGTTTCAGGTGCGACGCTCACCATTTCTGGAACCGTTGCGAAGCAAGACGCTGAACTGCTCAAAAAAGATACTGTTGGTTTCTTCCCGGGACCCGACGGTGATGAGCTTGAAGCCAAGGTTTCGGCAATCACCGAGCCCAAGGCTGGTAAAAAGAATGATGAAGGTGGCGGCGAGCAGCAAGGATCTCAGGGCGGTGACTCGGGTGGCCGCTATACCGTGACCTTTGCGCCGGGTGAGCTTACGTCAGAACAGATCGAGGCGCTTCGCGGAACGAACGTGCGCGTGCGAGTTCCGGTTGAAGCAACTGACGGTGAGGTGCTCGCGGTGCCGATCGCGGCTCTGTCGGCCGGTTCGGCTGGCGACAACCGTATTGAGCTGCTCACGCCGACAAAGAAAGACCCCTACGCAACCGAGATCATCGAGGTGAAGGTTGGGCTTGCTGCCGACGGATTTGTCGAGATCAGTGCGAGTGACAAGCGTATTGAGTCGGGCGCCAAGATCGTTGTGGGTCGCTAGTGGAGCCAGCGAAACTCGATGGCCCGCTCGTGGTGCTCGACGACATCACGCGCATTTTTCCTGGGCCTCCCGCAGTGCACGCGTTGCGTGGCGTTAACCTGACGGTTGAGCGCGGCGATTACCTGGCGATTGTCGGTCCCTCTGGCTCGGGTAAATCGACCATGCTCAACACGCTCGGTCTGCTCGACAGGCCGAGCACAGGACGCTACCTGCTTGAGGGCATTGACACTTCTACGCTTTCAGAAGATGAGCGGGCCGAGCTGCGCGGTGGTCAGATCGGGTTTGTGTTCCAGTCATTCCACTTGTTGCCGCATCGCACGGTGCTCGACAACGTCATGCTTGCCACGGCGTACGCACAAGTGCCCAAGGCCGAGCGCAAAGAGCTCGCCCTCGCCGCACTCGAGCGGGTTGGCCTGAGCCACCGCGTGCACTTCTCGCCGAGCACACTCTCTGGTGGTGAGCGGCAGCGAGTGGCTGTCGCCCGCGCCGTGAGTACCTCACCGAAGTTGCTTCTTGCCGACGAGCCAACGGGCAACCTCGATAAAGAGAACTCGAGGCGAGTCATGAGGCTTTTTGATGAGCTTGGGGCCGATGGACTCACCATCATTATGATTACCCACGACCAGGCTGTTGCCGAGGCTGCTGGGCGTCGCGTGCGTATTAGCGACGGAGAATTGTTGGAGATCGAGTGAACGAATTACAAACCGAAACAGAGGAGCCATCGCGCCGGTCACGGCTCGCAGGCTTCTCCTGGCGGCCCCGTCGTTCACGAGTCAAAACAGGCTTCACCACCCAAGACCTCGTGCACGAGGCGCTCGAAGGGGTCGCGGCAAGGCCCTCACGACTCATCATTACGCTCGTGGGCACCGTGCTCGGCATCGCCTCACTCGTGCTGACAATCGGTCTCGCCCAAACCGCCGCAGGCCAGATCTCGCAAAAATTTGACTCGGTCACTGCGACACGTGTGACGGTTGAACCGGGCAAGGCTGATGGCCCAGGGAATACAGAGCGGGTCACACAGCGGCTGCCCTGGGACGCGGTCGAGCGAGTCTCGCAGATCGCTGGTGTTGAAGGCTCAACGCTCATTGCTGAGCTTTCTCAGGGGCTCAGCGTTGACGCTGTGCAGGTGCAAGACCCAGGAGCCGTCCCTGAGGCGCCGCCAAAGGTGATTGCAGCTTCTGCCGGTCTCATGGATGTGGTGAGCGGATCGCTGTCGACCGGCCGCTTTTTCGACGAAGGTCACGCTGAACGCGGTGATCGTGTCGTGGTGCTCGGCAAGAAAGCCGCCGAGAAGCTCGGCATCAACCGAGTGACCGGGCAACCGGCCATTTTTATCGACGATCGTGCCTACACCGTGATCGGTATTCTCGACGAGGTGGGGGTGCGCGAAACGCTGCTCGACTCGGCCATTGTTCCCATCACCACGGCTCGGCAACAGCTTGGTCTCACGAAGCCGCAAAACCTGGACATTCGTATTCAGATTGGTGCGGGCCCAGTCGTGGCTAAGCAAGCTCCCATCGCCTTGAACCCGAACAGTCCTGAGGGCTTCAAGATTGGTGCCCCCGCGAGCATGAGCGAACTGCAGGGCAGCATGGAGGCTGACTTCAATGTGCTCTTCATCGCGATTGGCGCGGTTGCGCTGCTGGGCGGTGGCATCGGCATTGCCAACGTGACGCTGCTGTCGGTCGCTGAACGACGCTCAGAGATCGGGTTGCGCAGGGCACTCGGTGCTCGCACGAAACACATCGCGCAGCAGTTCATGCTCGAGTCGCTCATTACGGGTGTTCTCGGCGGGCTTATCGGTGTCTCGGTGGGGCTCATTGGCTTGCTCATTATCTCGGTCATTCAAGAGTGGACCCCGGTTGTTTCGTGGTGGGCTGCGCCCGCCGGAGTCGTGGTTGGCGCTATTGTAGGTTTAGCGGCGGGCACCTACCCGGCGTTAAAGGCTGCTCGCATCGAGCCCGTCGACGCCTTGCGCGACGCTCGCTAGCGGCACTCACCATCACAGTTTTGAGTCGGGGGAAAGCGCTTTTGCAGAAACGACGTTCGGTAGGTTGGGCTGCCCTGACCCTCATGGTGGGTACGCTGGCGCTCACCGCCTGCGCGCCCGAACTGCCGATGCCCCCGGTTCTCCCGCCAAGCGAGACCGAAGAAGTCGAGCCTGAAGAGCACCCGCTCAGCTGGTATATCGACCAGGTGTGGAACGAACAAGAGCGCGCGGCCGGCGCCGAGAGCATTATCGCTGGTTGCATGGCCTTTAACGGCTTCGACTACAAGCCTGAGGTGGCTGCAAAAAAGGCCGAACGCGATATGAGCGATGACGAGGTGCTCGAGGCCGCTGAGAAGAGCGGCTACGGGGTGACCGATGACTATGTCACCCAACTCGGTGAAAACCTGCAAGAGGTGACGGGCGCCAACGCTGAGTACTTTGAGAAGCTCAGTACAACGAAGCAGAAGGCATATCTCGATGCTCTTGACGGCACCCAAGAAAATGGTTTTGAGGGCTGCCGTAGCGAGGCTCAGCTTTTTACGATGGATCATGACCCGGCACGCATTTACCAGGATGACGATTTTCGTGACCTGGTCACAGCACTCGGAGCGCTGCCCGAAACTATTTCAACCGACGCTCGCAGCGTCGCTCTCAACGTCGAGTGGGCCGCGTGCATGCGTGAGGAGCGACCGATTCGGAGCACCGAACGAGCAGACGTTTCCGAAGAGGTGCGTGAGAATCTGCAGGAACTCGGCGACCCGAGCGAAGCAGAACTTGCCGAATTCCGTGAGTTAGAAGTTGCGATTGCGACCGCTGACGCGACGTGCGCGAAGTCGATCGGCTGGAGCGAGAGGATCGCCGAGGTGCGTGACGAGTATGAGGCTCGCTTCGTCGAAGAGCACCTCGACGATCTCGAAGCGGTCGTTGACCGCTATGGGCTCTAGCGAATCTTGCGCACCTCAAACTGCATCTCTGGGTGAGCGTAGGCCTCCTGCGACTCGATGAGCTGCAGCTCGCGTTCGCCCGAAGCCAGGGTGTTCTCGAGCAGAGCAAACACGCTCGACACGGTCTTCGCTAGGGCGAGGGCCGCATCATTGGTCTTTACAAAGTGAGCAGTGAAGAGGGCGGCGGTCACGTCGCCCGAACCGTTCGCTTTCATCGGCAGGTGAGGGGTCTGCACGATCCACGCGCCCTCATCGGTCACGGCGAGCATCTCGATCGTGTTCTCAGGACGGTCGGGGCGTGCAACGCTCGTGACGAGCACGTGCTTTGGCCCAAGTTCGCGCACGAGATCGACCGAAGCGAGGGTCTCATCGAGGGTCTGCGGGTTCGTGTTCGTCAAGAAGCCGAGCTCGAACTGGTTTGGGGTGATGAGGTCGGCCTTCGGGATCACTCGGTCACGAATGAGCTCCTGTACCTCGGTAGCAACGAAGCAACCTGATGAGGCGTTGCCGAGCACGGGGTCGCACGCGTAGATCGCTTTGGGGTTGCGCTCCTTGACGAGGGCAACCGCGTCGAGAATGGCATCGCCGATATCGTTGCCGCCCTGGTAACCCGAGAGTACAAACTCGACATCAGCGAGCCCGTCGCGCTCGTCAATGCCGGTGACAATTTCGCGCACGGTTTCGCCGCTCATGAGTGGGCCACGCCACGCGCCGTAACCGGTGTGGTTCGAGAACGCGACGGTTGCGACGGGCATGACATCGATGCCGATGCGCTGCAGAGGAAACACGGCTGCCGAGTTGCCGACGTGGCCGTACGAAACTGATGATTGGATTGAGAGAGCTTTCACCTCTCGATCATTCCACATTTCTCAGGGGCGAAATAGACCAAGTGGCTCAAAAGTGACGAAACCAGCGGCTTCGATTGCGTGAGAAGAGAGCTTGGCCCTCTCGCTCGAGGAGCGTGTGCAACAGCGCCGAGTGCGCCAACATGTCTGAGCACTGCAATAATGGCTCTGTGAAAGATTCACTCGCACAGCCAGTCAGCGTTGGCATCGTGACCGCATTGGTGGGGTTCACGAGTTCATTTGCCGTCGTACTCGCGGGTCTCGCCGCCGTCGGCGCCACACCTGCACAGGCAACGCTCGGCCTTATCGCTCTCAATGTCACCCAGGGCCTCGCGACAATCTGGTTGAGCTGGCGCCATAAGGCTCCGCTCCTCACCGCATGGTCGACGCCGGGGGCTGCGATTCTCATCGCGACAGCTGGGGTGGCAGGCGGATGGAGCGCAGCGATCGGGGCTTTCGTCGTGGGTGGTTTGCTCGTGGTGCTTACCGCTGCCTGGCCCATGCTGGGGCGGCTCATTCAGGCGATTCCTGCGAGCGTGGCGCAGGCGATGCTTGCCGGTGTGCTCATGATGATCTGTTTGCAACCGGTCATCGCTCTCGCCGATAACCCGCTCTGGGTTGCTCCCATTCTCGTCGTGTGGCTCGTGCTCTCACGTTTCTTGCCTCGCTGGGCCACCCCTGCAGCTTTTGGGCTCGCGCTCGTGCTCATTGCGAGCGCCGTGATTGCCGGCGGGCAGGGCTTTAGCGTTCCTGCCGTTGAACCAGTCTTTGTGATGCCAACCTTTGAGGCTTCAGCCATTATCGGTATTGCTGTGCCGCTCTACATCGTCACGATGGCCTCGCAGAACGTTCCCGGTGTCGCCATCATGAAGGCCCAGGGCTACGAGGTTCCGTGGCGTGAATCGCTGCTCGTTACGGGCGTCGGCACGGTCGCCGGTGCTCCCGCTGGTGGTCACATGATTAACCTCGCCGCGATCACCGCGGCGCTGCCGTCGTCAGCAGAGGCACACCCGAACCCCGAAAAGCGGTGGATCGCCGCCCACACCGCCGGGTACACCTACCTCGTGCTTGCGGCGCTGACACCCCTGCTCACCGCAGCGGTCGCGGTTGCGCCCGCGGGCATCATTGAGACGGTCGCTGGTCTCGCGCTCATAGGCACCCTCGTGTCATCGCTCGCCGCGGCGTTCGCCGATCCGCAGATGCGCATTGCGACGGGCGTAACGTTTCTTGTCGCTGCGAGCCCGGTCGTGATCTTCGGTATTGGCTCGGCGTTTTGGGGCATGGTCTTCGGTCTGCTGACGTGGAGCCTTTTCAGGTACGGTGGTCGTCGTGCAGCGTGAATTTGTGAGGCCTGTCGTGAAGCCGGGCGAGATGTTTGACCGTTTTATTGGTGACGAAGATCCCGCGGTGAAAGTCGCCGCTGCCCACGACACCGCGTGGGCTCTGCTCGACCGCGTGCACAGTATGGCCGACCCTGACCTCGTGCAGCGAGTGCTGCGCCTTGTCGAGGCAGAGGGTATCGACGACATTGCGCGTCTCTGGTCGAACGCCCACGAGGCCTCGCTGCCGGGCTTGCTGTGGCGACTGTACCTTTTGCAAACGGTCGTCTCTGGCGACCCTGAGCAGGCAAGCGTCATGTTCGACCACGGGAATCTCGCGATCTCGACCATTGACCCCATTGTTGCGGGGGCCCAGGTGCCGATCACTCCAGAGACGGTGCGATTTATGTGTGACGAGATTCTGCGGGGAGCCTTTACCGGTGACTTTGCGATTGCCCTAGAGCGAGCTGCGAGTGCGAGCGAGGTCTTTGCCGTCGGCGCTGCCGATCTCGCTGATCGCCGAGAAGTAACCGACGAGCAACAGGCGACGAGGCTCACCAGGCAGGCACTCCGTTTTTCAGAGATTGCTGAAGATTTTCGGTCTGGGGCCAGGGCATGGCGCACCGGTCTAGTACACTAGAAAGCGCCGGGCCACAGTAACCCCGGGCTCCATCTTTTGCCGCTTCGAGCGGACCTTCGCCGAGAGGCGTTCTGTGGCTCGGTCTTTTCTTTTGCTTTACACTGAAGCCTATGCGACTCATGTTGACGAGCTGTGCCATTGTCGGCACAGTACTGCTTGCACTCACGGGCTGTGCCCCCGAACCCGAGCCAGAGGCTCCTCAACCGGTCGAAGAGGCACCCGCCCCTGAGCCAGAACCCGAACCAGAACCGGTCGAGCAGCCGGGCAAGGGGCCTGAGTGTCCCACCGATCACTGCGTTTCGGTGACCGTTTCAGGCGACCTGCTGTTTCATGAAGGTCTCTGGAGCGGCTTCGCCGTGCCCACCACGGCCGAGGGGCACAATTATGACTTCTCGTCACTCATGGAGGGCATGAAACCATACCTCGACCGAGCCGACCTCAACATCTGCAACATGGAGACGCCGCTCGCTGATTTCGGCGGCCCGTACAGCGCCTTCCCAATGTTCTCTGTGCCACCGGAGGTGGCTTTTGCGGCGGCAGACGTTGGATACGACGTGTGTACCACCGCGACAAACCACGCTGTCGATCAGGGCACCGAGGGGCTCGTGCGAACCCTCGATATGCTCGACGCGGCTGGCATTCAACACACCGGCACGGCGCGCACCCCTGAAGAAGACGATGAGGTGCTGATCGTTGAAGCCAACGGCGTGAAGATCGGTATCGTTGCAGCCACCTTCTCGTTGAACGGGCTCTATGCCGAACACGATTGGCAGGTCGACTACCCGCTCATGCCAGAGCTCGCGATCGAACGGGCGCAGAAGGCCCGTGAACTGGGCGCCGAGATCGTTATTGGAGCGCAGCACGTTGGCACAGAGTACACGACTGAGCCGAACTGGGAGCAGGTCGATAACGCGACGGCGCTTGCCGAGAGCGGTGCCTTCGACTTCATCGTGAATCACCACTCGCATGCTCCCCAGCCCTTCGACGTCATCAATGACACCTGGGTGTTGTACGGCACCGGCAATGCGATCAGCGAGTCGGCCCCAGAGGAGCGGCATCTGAACAATGAGTTCGTGTTCACCCGGGTGCAGTTCGCTCAGCAGGACGATGGCTCCTGGGCCACGAACGACATTGCCTGGGCAGCGGCAACGAATCGCCAGAACGGTGACTACCATTGGTGCTCGGTTGCCTCTGACGCGCCTCAGGGAGTCTGCCAGGGTGAGGCCTTTGACGCTGACGTGCGCACGCGCACTGAAGCGACGATGACCCGCTTCGAAGCGCCCCTCGTGCGTGAGTGGCGAATTACCGACGAGTAGTGGGGCGCCAGAGCATGAGCGCTGCGGGTTGCACGACGATGTCAACGGGGCCAACCCCGAGCACGTCGCCGTCGGCATAAACCTCGAGGTCGTCACCGCCGATGGTCATAGCACCGTGTCGCTCGATCTGAACCTCTGGAAGGTGCTCGTGGCGGGCCGTCGCGAGCAACGGCAGTACGCTGAAGATGCGTCTCCTGGTTGCTCGCGCAACGGTGATGACATCGAGCAAACCGTCGTGAGGGCTTGCCTGTGGCACGAGGCGAATACCCCCTCCAAGCATGGGTGTGTTCATGACGGTCATGAGAAGCTCGCTGGTGTCGCGCACCCGGCCGCCGCGGGTGAAGCGGTACCGATCGAACCTGCCACGCAGTAGCTCGCGCACGAGGGCGACCTTGTAACCGAGTGATCCCACCGAAAGCCGGTAAGCGTTCGCCCTTGCGTTCACTCTCGCAACGAGGCCAAAGCACACGTGTGCTGCGAACCAGAGTGGCCGTTCGAGACTTGCGTGACCGATCGTCCCGGCGTCGACCGCGACCGGGTGGGGGAGCGAAGCGATGAGCTGCTCGCTAAACACCCGTGGCGACGAAGCGAAGCCGAAAGCCGAGGCAAAGTCGTTGCCGGTGCCGGCGGGAAACACCGCGAAGGGTTTTGCCCGAAACGCGCTGAGCTGCACCATGCTCGCGACGAGGCCGTCGCCGCCAACGAGCACGAAGCCATCGACCCGTTCGGCGATCTCGGCGACGCGAAGCTCGCACCCCTCGCGGCTCGGGTTCTCGACCACCTCGCAGTGAAGCCCAAGCGAGGTAAGCGCCGTGACCAGGGAGCGCCCGGCTGCACGCGCTCGACCGCGCCCAGAGGCGGGGTTGATAACGACGCCGAGCGTGGGCGAATGAGCGGTCACGGTAGCATCGTACCCGACAATGGCTCTGGCAGCGGCATGCGCCCGGGGTCAACGGAGTCGTCGCGTTAAGCCTTGATCGGGTAGGTCTCGACCGAGACAATACCCTGCTCAGAGGGTGCCTTGCTGATGTGAAACACCGAGAACGCGGCAGGCGGCAACTCGGTCGCCTCGGTGAGATAGCGGCCTGGCCGTGTTCGGTTCACCGCGGCGATCTCGCGCGCAAGGTCGGGAAGCACGGGGCGGTGTGAGCAAATGATGGCGTTCGTCTCAGTGGCGAGCACCTCGTTCACGAGCTCGCGGAGCCCCGAGACGTCACCCTCATCCCAGGTATCCTGGCTCACTTCAGGGGCAAGTCGAGGGGTGATCTCGAGTAGCTTGGCCACCGGATCCACCGTTTCTGCGCAACGCGTCGCGGGCGAGGTGACGATCGTCTCGGGGCTGAACGCGGCGAGCACCGGGGCAATCGTTTGGGCCTGCTTAACGCCCGAGGCGCGCAGCGGTCGCAGCGCGTCTTGGGTGAAGGCCTCGCCTCGCGGCTCCGCTTTGGCGTGGCGCAGGAGAATCACTCCAAAGGTGTCTTGCGCCCCGGCCACGACAAGCTGCTCGAACACGCCAAAGAGCTCTTGGTCTGCGGGGTAGGTGAGGCGGTCGCGCACCTTCTCTACGCGCACCCACTTCACGCGTTTGACCTCATCGTTCGGCTCAAACTCGTAGTCGCCGAAGTGCTCGGCGCTCACGTGGGCCGCCCAGTACTGCACGGTCTTGGCGATAGCGTCGCCGACCGTGTAGTTGATCGTGCCGAGGGTCGTACCGAGGGCGAGGTCGAGCCCCGTCTCTTCTTCGGTCTCGCGCACGGCGGCCGCGGGGAGGCTCTCGCCCTTGTCGAGCTTGCCCTTCGGGAAGCTCCAGTCGTTGTGCTTGCGGCGCCGAATGAGCAGCACCTTAATGCCACCCGACTTGGTGTACCGCCACGGCACGGTTCCCGCCGCGAGCACGGTCTTCTGTGGCGCGGCCTGGGCTGCGGCACTCATTCAGTCACCTGAACCGAACGGTTGCGCCTCGCCCTCGCGAGCGTTCTGAAGTTCATGACGAGGTCTTGCACATCGGGCAACTGCTCGCCCTCGGCGTTCTCGTTACGGCGCTTCCACGTATCGTCGCTTTGCAAGTGCCACGATGCAACATCGTCGCTGAAAGCCCAGCCGAAGAGCTTGTCGATGCGGGCAATATGGTCGGGGTCATTGAGGCGCACGAGCACCTCGATGCGGCGGTCGAGGTTGCGGTGCATGAGGTCGGCACTGCCGATGAGCACGTCACGCTCACCGCCATCGTTCAAGAACCCGTAAATGCGCGAGTGCTCGAGGTAGCGGCCGAGCGTCGAACGCACACGAATGTTGTCGCTGAGGCCCGCGACACCAGCGCGGATCGAGCAGATGCCACGCACCCACACGTCGATCGGTACGCCCGCCTGGCTCGCGAGGTAGAGTGCGTCGATGACCTCTTCGTCGACCATTGAGTTCGCCTTGATGATGATGCCACTCGGGCGACCCTCGCGGGCGTTCTCGGCCTCGCGGTAGATGCGCTTGAGCAGCCCAGATCGCAGCTTGAGTGGGGCGACCAGCAGGCGCGAGTACTTCTTTTCAAGCGCGTAGCCCGAGAGTACGTTGAAGAGCTTCGTCACATCGCGGCCCACGTCGTCGGCGCTCGTGAAGAGGCCGAAGTCTTCGTACACACGGCTCGTCTTGGGGTTGTAGTTGCCCGTGCCGATGTGGCAGTAGGTCACGAGCCTGCCGCCCTCTTCGCGAATGATCTGGATGAGCTTGCAGTGGGTCTTGAGCCCCACGAGCCCGTACACGACGTGCACGCCGGCGCGCTCCAGTTTCTTGGCCCACGTAATGTTCGCCTCTTCGTCAAAGCGAGCCTTAACCTCGACGAGCGCGAGCACCTGCTTGCCAGCCTCTGCAGCCTTGATGAGCGCCTCAACGATGGGGCTGTCGCCCGAGGTGCGGTAGAGGGTCTGCTTGATCGCGAGCACGTTCGGGTCGGCCGCGGCCTGCTCGAGAAACGCCTGCACGCTCGTCGCAAACGACTCGTACGGGTGGTGCACGAGCAATTCATTGCGGCGGATCGCGGCGAAGATATCGACCTGGTCACCCGGCGACGGCGGCTGCAGTCGGGGGTGGGTGACGGGCAGGTGCGGGCGGTACTTGAGGTCTGGACGATCGATGCTTGAGACCGAGAAAAGCCCACTCAGATCGAGTGGTTCGGGCAGCACGAAGACCTGGTCGTCGGTGATCTCGAACTCGCGCACGAGGAGCGCGAGCGTATCGTCGTCCATGTCATCAGAGACCTCGAGGCGAATTGGTGGGCCAAAACGGCGGCGCAGCAGCTCTTTCTCGAGCGCCTGAATGAGGTTCTCGGTCTCGTCTTCTTCGATCTCGACGTCTTCGTTTCGGGTCACGCGAAACACGTGCGTGTCAACGACCTCCATGCCGGGGAAGAGCCCGCCGAGCTGCTCGTCAATGAGGTCTTCAAGCGCGATGTACCGAATGTCGTCGCTCGTCTCGCGACGGTCGACCCGCACGTACCGCGGAATCATTTGCGGCACCTTGAGGCGGGCGAACTCGATCTTGTCGGTCTTCGGGTTGCGCACCCGAATCGACATGTTGAGGGCACGGCCGGAGATGTAGGGGAAGGGGTGAGCGGTGTCGACGGCGAGTGGCATGAGCACGGGGTAGATGCGCTGCTCGTAGTAGTCGGTCAAGACGGCCCTGTCGGCGTCGTCGAGGTCGGCCCATGAGGCGAGCCTGATGCCGGCATTCGCGAGCCCGGGCTTTACCTCTGAGAGGTAGCAGGCCGCGTGCCGTTCCTGCAGCTCGCGGGCGCGCTCCATGATCTCGGCGAGCAGCTCGCCTGGCGCGCGGCCCGTGTTCGTGGGCACCGCGAGTCCCGTGACGATGCGACGCTTGAGGCCGGCTACTCGAACCATGAAGAACTCGTCGAGGTTCGAAGCAAAGATCGCGAGAAACTGCGCCCTCTCAAGGAGCGGCACGGCTGGGTCTTCGGCAAGCTCAAGCACGCGCTGGTTGAAGGCAAGCCAGCTGAGCTCGCGGTCAATGTACCTCTCGAGCGGCAGCGAGGCTGCGTCGACAACCTCGATGACTCCAGTCTCAGGAAGGTCGGTGGCTGCGGTGGCGTCGTTCGTCATGACCCCATTCTATTCAGGGCGTGCGCGAAGCCATTGTGTGCTGCGTAACGCTGTGGTGAACAGTGCATGACGGTACAGTGCCAACGCCGGTTCGTTGTCGCCCTCCACATAGAGCGTCACGCGCTCGGGCCGGTGCTCTGCCATGCGTGCCATCGTGATGCCGAGCAGTGTCGTGCCGAGCCCACGGCCAGCGGCCTCGGGATCGACGCCGATGACGTAGAGCTCGGTCTCGACCGCGCCCGAAACCGAACGGGTGGTTTTGATCCACGAGAATGCGAGCAGGGTCTCGCCCTCGTACACCAGAAAGAGGTCTTTCGGGTCAAACCACGCTTCGCGCGTGGTCTGCTCGAACTCGGCGAGCGTGAGCTGCCCCTGCTCAGGGTGCGACGCGAACGCGCGCGCGTTGACCCCGATGAGGTCGCGCCCGTGTTGAGCGTTTGCTGAGTCGTAGGTTTCGAGCGTGAGCCCCTCGGGGAGTGGCCTCACGCTCACGTCGGCGAGTTTTTCGCCGGGGAGTTCAAGGCGCAGCAGCGTGCGAACGGGCGCGAAGCCGCGCGATGCGAGCATGTGGCTCGCCACCGGGTTTTCGCCGTGCGCCCAGGCGAGCACCGCCTGGCCCTCGGCGTGGCCGAGTAGTTCGTCGAGCAGGGCAGAGCCGAGCCCCCTCCCGCGCGCATCTGGGTGAACGACGAGGTCAACTTCGCCTGAGCCTACGATGCCGACCGCAGTGAGGTCACCCACCTCGCGGGTGACGATCTCGCGGGCTCCAGACGCAGCTTCACGCTGTGCCTGGTCAGAGATGGCAGGAAAACCGTCGTGGGCTTCGGCAACGCGAAGCAGCTCTTTCATCGCCTCGTTCATAATTGCCAGTCTACTGACCGGGCCCTGCTCGGCTACTGTTAGAGGTATGACTGAAACCAGTGTGCCCGCGCAGGCGGTCTCTGAGACCGACCGCCATATCGCGCGAACGATCATCGCGTGGCTCTGGGCCACACTCAGCGCGGTCGCCGTTGTCGTCTGGGCTCCAGCGGGTCAGCGCTTCGAATGGCTCACCCTCGCGATCGGTGGAACGATTCTGTGCGCGTTCATGCTGCAACTCGGCACGGCCCAGCGTGATGGCTTCATCTCACGTCTGTCATACAGCATTGTCGGCGGATCAATCTTGATCGCCCTGGTCGAGCTCGTCGCATTCCTCGTCGAGTAGCGGTAGACTGGGTGTTATGGATTCATTGTTTGCGCTTGAACTCTTCTTCCTCGGCCTCCTTGGTCTTGCCTCAGTCACGATTGCCTGGGTATCGGGCACCGTGATTTACAAGCTCTTTAAGGGCCAGAAGTAGTCACTGTGATGAGCGCCCTCGGCGAACTGCCCGGTGCGGTTTGCGAGGGCGAGATGGGCGTTGCCCGGCACTATGGGCAACCCATCGCTGAAACACGCCTTCTTGAAGAGGGCGCCGCTCTCGTCGACCTTTCGCATCGCGGGGTCGTCACGGTCACCGGCCCCGACCGGCTGAACTGGCTCGACTCGATGACGAGTCAGCTGCTGCGCGGTCTGCCGCCGGGTGAGAGCACCGAGTCCCTCTTGCTCACGGCGCAGGGCCGTGTCGAACAATATTTGCGCGTCGTTGATGACGGCGAGACCACCTGGCTGTTGCTCGACGAGGGCCGCGCCGACGACACCGTCGCTTTTCTCACGCGCATGCGCTTCGCCCTGCGCGTGGAGGTTGCCGACGTCTCGGCCGAATACGCCCAGGTCGCGACCTTCGTGCCGGCGGGTTCGGCTGACAGCACTGGGCTCGCCCGTGGGTTCGTCAGGCGCACCACAACTCCACTGATCACCTGGCGTGACCCCTGGGCTGAAGTGCAGCGCGGCGGCCACCAGTACGCTGCCCAGCGTGACATTGACTGGAACTTCGAGATCGCCCTCGTCGCCCGCGAGCAGCTCACGGGCATCGCCGCAGCGGCCGCATCGGGAGCGGTGCGCGTCGCAGGGCTCGATGCCCTCTCAGCGCTTGAGATCGCCGCCTGGCGGGTTGGTGTTGCCGACACCGACGACCGGTCGATTCCGCACGAACTTGATTGGCTCCGCACCGCGGTGCACCTCAACAAGGGCTGCTACCGCGGCCAAGAAACCGTCGCCAAGGTGCACAACCTCGGCCACCCACCGCGCCGCGTCGTAATGTTGCACATCGATGGCAGCGATGGGGAAACGCCAGAACCCGGCGCGCTGCTCACCGTCGCGGGCCAGGAACGACCGGTTGGTCGCGTGAGCCGTTCTGCGGTGCACCACGATTGGGGGGTCATTGCCCTCGCGCTCCTGAAGCGCTCGACCCCCGCCGACGCAACGCTCGAGGTTCCGCTTCCTTCAGGCGGCACCGCTGTCTGCACGCAAGAGCTCATCGTCCCTGGCGACGCGGGCGCGACCCGAGATATCCCGAAGCTGCGCCGCCTCTAGCCGTTCTCACTCGGCGATGAGAGTGGGCTGGTCGAAGGCAAGCGACGAGCGAGCAGTCGAGACCAGCCGAACGCGGGGTTCTTCGCTAGACTGGGGGCATGACCTACACCCTCATACTGCTGCGTCACGGGCAGAGCGAATGGAACCAAAAGAACCTCTTCACCGGCTGGGTCGATGTGCGGCTCACTGAGCAGGGCAAGGGCGAGGCCGCACGCGCTGGCGAGCTGCTGCGCGAATCTGGCCTTCTGCCCGACGTGCTGCACACGTCGGTGCTCTCGCGCGCGATTCAGACCTCGAACATTGCGCTTGACACCGCTGATCGCCTGTGGGTTCCGGTTCGTCGCAGCTGGCGCCTTAACGAGCGCCACTACGGCGCACTGCAGGGGCTTGACAAGGCCGAGACTCTCGAGAAGTACGGCGAAGAGCAGTTCATGCAGTGGCGTCGCTCGTTCGATACGCCACCACCGGCGCTCGACGACGCGAGCGAGTGGTCACAGTCGAACGACGCCCGTTACGAGGGCATCGACGGTGAGCGCCCGCAGACCGAGTGCTTGAAAGACGTGATTGCACGTCTCGTGCCGTACTGGGAAGAGTCGATCATTCCCGACCTGCGTGACAATAAGATCGTGCTCGTGACCGCCCACGGTAACTCGTTGCGCGCGCTTGTGAAGCATCTCGAAGGCATCAGCGATGAAGATATTGCCTCACTGAATATTCCGACGGGCATGCCGCTTGTGTACGAGCTCGACGAAAACTTTAAGCCGGTGGGCGAGGGACGTTACCTTGACCCCGAGGCCGCGGCTGCTGGCGCGGCGGCGGTTGCCGCGCAGGGCAAGCACTAACGAGCGACTCGTTCAATCATCACGTCTGGCCCGGAGACTTAGGCTTCCGGGCCAGACGTGTATTCGTAGTCAGAGGCCTCGACGAACAGACTCGCGGCGAGCTCATGGTCGAACTCGACGGTGCGGTGAAAGCCCGCGGCGCAGAGACGCACCGCGGGGCCGTGGCGCTTGATGAACATTGTCGCGCCTGGCTTGAGCCCTGACCGCTCCATGGTTGCGAGGAGGCGAGTGTCGAGCTGCACTGCCTCGCCGATGTAGCGCAACACAGCGACCGACTGCGGTGATGTTTCGAAAGTAAACCGCAGAGCGTTGAGTAAGCCGCGGGTACCGGGGGAGCGCGAGAAGCCACGCTCGATTTCTTCCCTGGTTGGAATCCGGTTACCGTAGGGCGAGAATTCGGGATTGCCGAGCTTTGCAGCCATAAGCTCGGTCACCCGACCGCTCATGGCGTGCTCGATGAGACAGGCCTCACGGTTGAGGAAAGGCCACTCAAGCCCGACAACCTGCTCAAGGAAGCACTCGGCGAGCCGGTGTTTGCGCATGATGTCGAGTGCCGCACGGCGTCCATCGCCGCTGAGGTATATTTGCCGATCGCCAGGAACCGCAACAAAGAGGCCGTCGCGCAGCATTTTGGTGACGGTTTGTGAAACGGTCGAGGGAGCTTGGTTGAGCCTTTTGCCAAGTTGTGTGCGCAGGGCGCCGACGCCGATTTCTTCGAGTTCGAGAACAGCTTTCAGATACATCTCGTGTGCATTGATGAGTTCTGCCACGGCTGCCTTCTTTCAAGCTACTGGGTCGGCATTCATTCTACTCGCGGCATACTGGAACTCGGCGAGTTCTTGTCCTTTGTGAGAGCGTTGCGCTCGGTTGCAAAGAGCACAATGTTGTCAGAAACGATGTTTTGGTCGGCCTCGAAGAGACAGGTCACCAAGACAAGCCGATCAGGTTTGCTCTGCCACACTTTTTCGAGTGTGCCAAGACTGCTGCGTGGGTGCCGTTCGCTTGCCGTGACCTCATAGACAACATCGCCTTTCTCAGTGGTCACGACAATCTCGTCACCGACGAGCACCGTTGACCGTTGTTCGACACGGTTGACGAGCGGATCAAAGACAGCGCTCGCATTCGAAGAAGTGTGCCCAATCAGGTAGACCGTGTTGTCGCTGCCGGCTCCTGGCGAGCCGTAATCATCGAGCCAGAACGCCTGTGTGAAGTCAGGCGGAAAGAGGTCATGCTCGGTGCCAACCGACATCGATTCGATAGGAGCCGTAAACCCTATGGACGCAATGCTTAGTTGCTTGGGTGCAGCGGCATCAGGGGTTGCTGCCTCTGGTTCCTGTGGCACTGGACCGATACGTTCGGCACCGGTCGATGGTGCGGGCTCCGGCGCGAAGAAGTTGAGCGCGCCCACGATGACGAGACCGAGCCCTGTTGTCACGAACAGGGCGGTGAGGCCGATCAGGATAGCCGTAAACGGCCCCACCTTTCGTTGTTTCCACTGCTTGAGCACGGTGCTACTGTTCGGCAACTGCTGGCTTGCGCAAGCCGAAGAGCACGATTCCAGCCGCACCGAGCAACAGAACAGCGGCACCGAGAAGCATGAGCAGCTCGGTCGTTGAGAGTGAGAACCCCGCCGGAGGTATCGTCGCGGGCACGACCGTTGCGGCGTCAGTGAGCGTATCTCGCTCTGGCTCTTCAGCGGTAGGGTTGCCCAGTTTCAGGGTGACCCAGCCGACAAACGACTCATCGCTGCCGGTGAAAGCAAATTGGTACTCACCGTCGCTCAAGGAAGAAATATCGACCCTCAGCTCGCCCTCGTCGTTTACCCGAATCCAATCGACCGGGGTTTTACTGGGGTAAACGTGCAAGAAGAACCAGTCGCCGGGCCTCGAATCTGGAATGGTCACGTGTGCGATGCCGTCTTCGAGGCGCAGGGTGACGCCGCCGGCATTTGCTGCGGTGAGAAGGTTCCCGGCTGCAACCGGCGGCTCAGGCGTCTTCTCTGGTCGTGGGGTGGCCTGAGCAGAGGGAGCACGGAGCGTGCCAGAAGCGGTAGTTTTCTGGTTGGTCTGCTGGCCTGCTTGCTGCTGGTTCACGATGGCAGGGAGGTCGACTGTATCGTTTGATGCTGCCCCCGGGGCCTTCGCAGTTGGCTTCGGTGCAGGAGCGGTCGGTACCCGCGATCCGCCTTCTCCTGGCGTGGTTACTGGAGGCTCAGGAACCACTGGTTTCGGTTTGCTGGGTTCTTCGTTGTGCTCAGAAGACGCAGCCCAGGTGGCCGCGTTCACGAAAACCTGCTTGCCTTCGGCCGACCAAGCCCGAGCGTCGGTCGCCGGGTGTGAGCCATGCAATGCAAGGTACACGTACCGGTTTCCGGCGCGCTCATCGACAGCGATACCCGTACCGCGCGGCTTCGGCGACATGACGTCGCCACTCACCACGGTGGTTACGGTTTCGGCGAGCGAAATGGCGGTTTCGCTCTGAATGTCAGAGACTGATGCCCAAAACACATCGTTCGTTGATTTCGCATCTTGCGTAATAAAAGATCCCTCGATGAGCGAGCCCGTGAACAGCGAACCGGAAGCGAAGAGCGGGTGATTCGTTGTGTCAGTGATGCGGTAGCCCGTCGAGGTGATGGGCAGCTGTTTTTCTCCGGGGGCGGTGGGAGTGTCTTGTGTCGTTCGCGTCTGAGGTGAGGCAAACGTGCTGTGCAAGAGCGCAATACCACTCGTGTTGCTTGACCCGAGGTCGAGCCAAACAATGCCGGTACCTGCCTTGTCAGTGATCTCGATCGCCTTCGTGAGCGTTTCCCGAGAGACTTCGCCGGGATCGTCCCAGATCACCGAGTCATAGTCGGCAAGCATCTCGAGATTGCTTTCTGGCAGCGAGTCGAGCGCTTCAACCACGAGTTCCTGCGTTTTGAGCAATTCGGTCGAGCGACCTGTTGCATCGCCCAAGACCAGGACTCTGGGGAGAGGGTCAAGGGCGAAGTCGAGTTTTGTAGCCTTGCTGTGGTTTGTGACGATGACATTGTTGATGCTTTCGGTGTGCATGCCACTGAGTGAGGCGCGCAAACGATGTTCATCGCCCACTGGAACGCCCTCGAGAGTGTACTGGCCCTGTTTGTTCGTGAGCGTGCTGAGATCATGGCCGGCGAGCGCAACGGTCACACCCGAAAGGGGTTTGCCGGTTGAAGCGTTGGTAGCCACACCTGCCACACTGCCGGTGACCTTGGGGGTGAGCTTCGCGTTGACCGTTACGAAGGCTCCTTCGGCGACTGAAGCAGGCACCTCCTGGCGTTCGTAACCAAAACGTTCGATTGTGAGCGTGTATGATCCTGGCGGCAGGTACGACGTCACCTTACCGTCTCCGTCACTCTTCCAGGTCTCGCCGTATTCAAAGCTCTCACGACTATCGATGAGCTCATTGCCTGTGGCCCAGCTCACCTGAGCACCCGAAACGGAGTTGCCGGTGCTGGCGTCGGTAACCGTGAGTGAGAAGCCGCTCTCTCCGCGTACCAGTGCAATCGCATCGTGCAGGTTGATGATGCCGTGGCCAAACCGAATGTCAGGGGTGAAACCGGCCTCCCCAGCTTTGTCGGGGTGCCAGGCAGTTTGTTCGAACGCTGTTGCGATCTCGTCAACGGTGAGGCCTGGCTGGGCCGATCGCAGAGCGGCAACGGCACCGGCGACATGCGGGGTTGCCATCGATGTTCCGGTCGATTTGCCCCACCCCCCCGCCGGGTACCGATGAGATGATGTCGGTGCCGGGGGCTGAGGCGTTGGGGCGAATGAACTCGCCAGAGGGCCAGCCGAGGCGCTTGACGACGCTCTCAGACCAGTGCGTCGTGCCGCCGCACGAGCGAGCATTGATGGATCGGTCTTCGGTGCTCATGCCAACGGCGAAAGCGTCGTACGAAGAGCTCGGGTTTGAGATGCACTCTGAGCCCTCTTTCATATCGTTTCCAGTCGCGACGGCAGGGAAAATTCCTGCCGCGCGAAGGTTCTTCAGAGCGCTGAAGAGAAACGTGTCGGTGAAGTTCTTGTCGGCATTGCCAAGTGACATGTTGATGACGTCGGCAGGTCGGCCTGCTGCGTTGCCTTCGGCATCGTACGGATCCATGGTCCACTCGAGAGCTTTGAGAATTTTGAAGCTGCTGCTTCCGTCACTAATCGCGTTCACGGCCATGAGTTCAGCCTGGGGCGCGACACCGATCTGAACGCCAAAGGCATCGCCACCGAGAATCGTTCCAGCAACGTGGGTTCCGTGGGTGGCTGGGTCGGCGGGCCGCTTCGCTCGGGGGTTGCCCTCATGATCGAGGTGGATCCACCCTCCTGGGTACAGTGGGTCGCTCGGGTCATCGGTTGCGAGGCGGGGTGCGAGGTCGGGATGGCTGGGGTCGATGCCAGTGTCAAGCACAGCGACTCGAACCCCCTGCCCGTAGGCGCCGTAAAGATCCCATGCATTCGGTGCGTCGATGTGTTTGAGGCCGTAGGTAATCGGGTTGCCGTCGTTGTCGACGTAGGTCTCTTCGTCGGGGGTTTCGGTGACTTCGGTTGGCTCCTCGATTTCGATGGGGTCTTCGGTCTCGAGGCCGTGCACTGCATAGTTTGGTGTGAGGTCGGTCACCCCGGGCAGCGTTGCTAGCGCAGCGATATTTTCTTCGCTTGGTTCGGCTTCGATGAGCATGGTGGAAGCGAGCCAGGACGTGTTGAGCACCTTGATACTGCCGCCACGTTCGAGCGCGGCAATGCCATGCTCTGCCTGTTCAAAAGCCGTTTCGGTTGACTGCTGCAGCGCTGCTGCGGCTGCAGCAGGATCGCCCTCGGCTTCGGCAGGAACTTCCTCGCCAGCAAATCGCACAAGAATTTGCGCACGACCGCTCTCTTCATTGAACCAACTTGTAGTTTCTGGATCACTGTACTCGCTTGCTCCGCCTGGCTCGGGGGCTGCGGGGTCGGCGGGAGCGGGCTCGGAACGATTGAAGCTCGCGTTAAGCGGAGGCTCGGCAGGCGACGAAACGTGGGGGTCGCTGTCACCCGAGACCGGGCCGTTATGCTCTGCGTCTTGCGGCAGGCCCGTGGTCTTCTTGCGGCCTAGGTCGAGCAGGTCTTGAGCGATGACGACTTTCTCGGCGGCATGCGGCACTGAGTCGCTTTCCTGCGAGGGCGCGGGCAGCGCCGCCTGAACTCCAGGGAGCGAGAGTGTCGCGGCAGCTCCAAGAAACACTGCGATTGCGAGGGCTCCGCTCGCCACCGTTTCAAAAACACGCCTGTGGCGGGTGATGCGAAAGCTGCCTAGTCGAGCCAAGATCGTTGCTCCTTCACGCTGTAATTCGGTGCGCACTCGGGTGAGAGCGGGGTATGCCTGTTCGGATTTGGGGCGTAAAGACCCCAAGGTCATATCTGACTAAGGCTAACCTTACTTAGGTATGACGAACAATTGAACATCCGACCTAAGTAATGCTAGCCTAAGTCGCGTGCCAGACGTCAAAGTGAAAAATTCCACGCGAATGCCGCGCTTCGTCTCGGTTCCTCTTGCAGCAGTTCTTGCTCTCGTGCTCACGAGTTGCGCTCTGTTTGTAGGCGAGGGGCCGAACGTTGCCGACCGGTCACTCGCGAGCCAAGAGAGCCCCCGCTTTTTTGAAGGGCCCGACACCGCGCTCTTGAAGAGTGCTGACATTGAACCCATTACCGACAACCCCGAACCCAAACTTCCCGTGACCTTCATGGGCATGGATGACGTAGAGGTCGAAATCACCGATACCAGTCGCATCCTTGCCCTCGACGGGACCGGCAGCCTCGCCTCGGTCGTTTGGGCGCTTGGCTTTGGCCCGAACGTCGTAGGCCGCGACCTCACAACTGGGTGGGAATCGGCAAAAGATCTGCCACTGGTAATGGACAATCACACGCTCAATGCTGAGTCGATTCTCGAACTCAACCCCACCGTGGTGCTCACCGACTACAGCGTCGGTCCCTATGACGTGCAGTTGCAAATGCGCAACGCCGGTATTCCCGTCATCTTCTTCGACGGCGCCGAAGACATCGACGACATCTCGCGCCTCATTGGTGACGTTGCGACCGCGCTCGGCGTTCCAGAGCTCGGCGACGAATACGTGACCGAGTTTCAAAAGACACTCGACGAGACGATCGCAAAGATCCACTCGATTGCTCCGCAGAAGGAAGAAGACAAAGTACGCATGGTCTTCCTCTACATGCGCGGCAGGGCCGGGGTGTACTACATGTACGGAAATAACCCCGACGGCAGCACCGGCATCGCGGGCATTCTCATCGAACAGCTCGGCGGTGTCGATGTTGCGGGTGAAGAAAATTGGACGAGTGGCAACCTCACCGCCGAGGGACTCATGAACCTCGAACCAGACCTCTACCTCATGCTCACGCTCGGGCTTGAGTCGGTCGGCGGTGTCGAGGGTCTGCTGGAGGTTCCCGGGACCGCGCAAACCCCAGCGGGCGAGCGCAAGCGCGTCGTCGATATGAGCGACTACGAGATGTTCACCTGGGGGCCGCGCACGCCCGAGGTGCTCTCGGCGCTCGCCGAAGCGATCTATCACGTCGATCTCGATACCGTTGAGCTCGATGAGAGGCAAGCGAAGGCGGGGCGTTCATGACGGCCGCACCCGGGGCTCCGGCAGAGCCACACATGGAGTTGCCACGGGTGCTCGACTTCGACGTCGAAGCAACCGAACTGCCCAAGCCGCAAAAGGGTAAGGTTGCCCTGCTCTTCATCATCTTGAGCGTCGGCCTCGTCGCTGTGACCCTGCTTTCGGCAGCCCTCGGCCAGATGCAAATTCCTATCTTCGAGGTTGTGGGGTCGCTCTGCCGCAAGGCTGGGCTTACCTGCGGTATTGAACCGACGCACCCCAATGCCGATGCCGCGCTGTGGGAGGTGCGCTTTCCCCGCGTCGCCCTCGCTGTGCTCGTCGGTGCTGCGCTGTCATCGGCCGGTGCCATCATGCAGGGCGTTTTCGGAAACCCGCTCGCAGACCCTGGCATTATCGGTGTCTCATCTGGCGCTGCCGTTGGCGCGAGCCTCATGATCATCACCGGGCTCGCTGCTGGCAGCACCTTCAGCATTCCCGCGGGTGCCTTCGTGACCGGAGTGCTTACTGCGTTACTGATCTACTCGATTTCACGTTCGGGCGGCCGCACGAGGGTCATCACCCTCATTCTTGTTGGCGTCGCCGTCAACGCTTTTGGCGGCGCGGCCCTCGCCCTCATGACGTTCGCAGCCGACATGAACCAGCGCGAGCAGATCGTGTTCTGGCAAATGGGTAGCCTGGCAGGCTCGATGTGGGCATCGGTTGGCACCGTGTTGCCACTTGTCATCATCGGGCTCGCCCTCGCTTTCATGATCTCAGGCAAGCTCGACCTTCTTAGCCTCGGTGATGATGCGGCGAGGCACCTCGGCCTCAATATCGAACGGCTCCGCATCGGCGCCATCATGATCGTCGCGGTGTTGACCGCGGCGGCGGTCGCGTTCGCGGGCATCGTCGGTTTCGTGGGGCTCGTCGTGCCCCACGTGATCCGCATGATTATCGGGCCCGGCCACCGTGTGCTCGTACCCGCGAGTGCCCTCGGCGGCGCGCTACTGCTCGTCGCGGCCGACACCTTTGCACGCACTGCCGTGAGCTACGCCGAGCTGCCACTCGGCATGCTCACCGCGCTCATTGGCGGTCCCTTCTTCTTCTACCTCATTCGCGCCACCAGCAAAAAGAACGGGGGCTGGCTGTGAGCATCACGCTACCCGGCATGAAACCGCCGCAGGAGCCGTCGCCCGCTGCGATCGGGAGCACCGTGCTTGAAGCACGTGACGTCGCAGTTTCGCTCGGCGGCACCGAGATTATCTCGGGCATCTCATTCGACGTCAAAGCAGGCGAGGTGCTCTCGATTATTGGACCGAACGGCGCGGGCAAGTCGACCCTGCTGGGAGCCCTCGCCGGCGACTACGGCTACCGTGGCTCGATCACCATTGACGGGACCGAGGTGAGCGACTGGAACAACCCAGACCTTGCCCTTCGCCGTGCCGTGCTTCGACAGAGTAACGCCATCAGTTTTCCGTTCAACGTCGTCGACGTCGTCAAAATGGGGCGCGCGCCCTGGCGGCTTTTGAGCACCGTCGAAAACGACGATCGCATCATCGCGCAGGAGCTCTTGCGCAGCGACACCTACCAGTTTGCTGAGCGCACGTTTACGTCGCTTTCGGGCGGTGAGCGAGCCCGCGTGGCCCTCGCTCGTGCGATGGCGCAGCGCACCCAGGTACTGCTGCTCGACGAGCCCACGGCGGCACTCGACATCAACTACCAGGAGCAGGTTCTCGCCCTCGCGAGGCGGTATGCCCGACAGGGCGGCGCAGTGATCGTTGTGCTGCACGACCTCGCGGCAGCGGCAGCCTACAGCGATCGAGTGCTCATGATCGCAGAGGGCGGTATGCGCGAGTGGGGCGAACCTGAAAAGGTGCTCACCTCTGAGCTCGTGAGCGAGGTTTATCGGCACCCGGTTCGGGTGCGCACCGACGAAAACGGTGAGCTGCTCATTACCCCGGTTCGATTTCCCGACGAGGCTCCTGCCAGCGCGGGAGCCGATGCACTGAAGAAGGAGAAGGAATGACCACCCAGGCAGCCACACCCATGTGGGCACGAGCGCGGCCTCAGCGTAAGAGAGTTCGGGGCATTGCGGCCCTCGCACTCGTTACTTCGCTCTTTGCCGGCTACGGCGCGATCGCCGCAGCTGAACCCGCGCATGCGGCCTCACGCGTTGACGTTTCACCGACCCCGAGTGCCGAGGGACCAACAAAGGTTACCCTGAGCGGAAGCGGTTTTCAGTACCAGCCGAATGCCCCTGGCGGGGTATACGTCTTCTTTGGCGCGGTGAGCGACCCGACCACCAATGCATGGGCGCCGAGCCAGGGAGGTCTCTCGGGCCAAACCTATGCCTACGCGGCAACTCCTGGAGCACAGCTGCTCGTTGCGTTCCAAGGCGGATCGTCAGCCGAGGCTGCCAACAGCATGATTGACCCAAACGGTAACTGGACCACAGAGATGACCATTCCGGGGTCGACTTTTACCGCAACGTTCGGTGACCCGCACAGTGGCAACCAGCAGGGCGGCCAAGAGATCGATTGCCTGCAGGTACAGTGCGGCATCATCACGATTGGCGCCCATGGATTGCAGAACGCCAACAACGAGTCATTCACCCCCATTAGCTTCACGACTTCAGGTGGTGAGGTGCAAACGGGCACGGGTGCCGTGCAGCAGTTCAGCGCAGGCGAGGCCCCTAGTAACACCGACGAAGCAACGACGCTCAAGGTTCCTGAGGAAGAGGAAAAGAACGAAAAGGCTGACGAGAAAGAGAAAACTGAGGCGCAGACAGAACAGCAAACGGTAGAGGCCGCACCAGAGGCACCACGGGCAGAGAACGAGACCCTGACCTGGGTGGTGATCGGTGTGCTTGGTTTCGCCGTACTCGCACTCATCACTGCAACCTCTGTCGTGATGGTGAAGCGTTCGAAATCGAAGAAACTTGCAGCCGCCACTTCAGAAGAACCGACCACCGAGGGCGAAGGAGCAGCAGAATGAGGCGCACGAAAACAGTACGACTGGGGCGGAAGATTGGCGTTCTTGGCGTAGCTCTGATGCTCTCGCTCGGCTGGGCTGCTCCCGCCAGCGCTGCCGAAGCGCAGGGAAACGGTGAGGGTTCACGGGTTGAGATCGTCGAAGGCAGCCTCGACTGGGGTGTTAGATACTCGATTCGCAACTACCTCGAAAACTTCGGCCACACCGAGGGGTACGTGGCTGCGTTCGACGGCGCGACCTACCGTAAAGGGAACGAGGGGGCACTGTTCCCGGTGCAAGGCGGCTGGGTCAACGTCGAGCGAGGGCAGGCAGAACTCGAATTTGGTGGCCGCATGAAACTGTACGGTTTTGGCACCCCCTGGCTGCACTTCGACGGGGTTCGATTGAGTATCGACGGCGGGAAAGCAACGATCACGGTCGACATGATCGAGAGTTTTGGTACGAAAACTCAAACCCCAGATCTTGAGCTCGCGGTATTTGACCTCGCCGAGACCCCCATGCGGGAGCAGAAGAACGGTTCTATTGTCATCGAGTCTGACGAGGGTGAGTTCCCTCCAGCGATCGGCAACGAGCATCTTCCCCGCCAGGACGGCGATGCGACCTACGGTGGCGACAATAACTACACCGATGGTTTCTCGTTCACACTGTGGCCGGAGGGCGTCACTGCTCCTCACGACGGTGACAGTGACGAAGACGAAGAAGACAATTCCGAAGAGAATCAGGGCAAGGTTCCAGAGACTCCGAAGCCTGAAATAGCCACTCCCGAGCCTACGGCTGTTGCTAAACCTGACGCTTACGGTGAAAGCACTGCTCAAAACCAGTACGGTGCATCGCTGACTGTGAGTCCCGCGTATTCTCTGGCAGATACTGAGCAGACCGTGCACCTCAAAGGAACCGGTTTCCCGACCACCGCTGAAAATGGCAGCAATTTCGGTGGCCTCTACGTGCTCTTTGGGTGGATCGACCCTGCATCGGGCGACACCTGGGGTCCCGGTCATCGAGGGGTGTCGGGAAAGACGTTTACCTACTCGAAAGATATCGAACCAGCTGGAACGTTCCAGAGCATGGTGAGTTACCCCGGCAATACGACCGTGCCAGGGTTTCCGATGATGGATTCGGCCGGCAACTTCGAGATGGACCTACCGCTCATCGCTTCTCGTTTTGAGAGCCAGCATGGCATCGATATTGACTGCTACCGCATGCAGTGCGGCGTCATGCTCATCGGTGCTCACGGCCAAAAACAGGCAAAGGGCGAGATTTTCGTTCCGGTGTACTTCACCGATACGCAAGACGCTACCGGTAGCGAGGTACCAGATGTTCCGGTGAGCGCTCCGGTTACCGCCAACCCCAACATGGTTTCAGGCGGGGCAGTGGTGGGAGGAGCTGCGGGCCAGAATACGGGCCTTGGGGTTAACGGTGGCCTTGTGTTCGGAGACGACGGCACCTCACCACGCACCGCGTTCTTTGCGGGCATCTTGCTCTTGAGCGGCGCTGCCCTCAGTGCAGCCGTGCTCATGCATCGGAGACGAAACAGCTTGACCCGAAAGACCTCTCTGAGTATTCCAACGACCATCGAAAGCAAGGAGTAACGAGATGCAGAGAACCTCGCATCAGAAACGCGGTGCCGCCGCCGCAGCGCTGCTCGTCGGCCTCGCAGCGCTCACGTTTGCCGGAGGCACCTCGACAGCCATGGCGGCTGAAGAAGAAACGACTTCATCAACCGCGGTCGGGGTGAATTACAACGCCGACCTGCAGAAGCAGCCAACGCTCACCGTCACCTGGAAGGGCGACGGTATTCCAGCCAGCAAGCCGAGCACCGTGAAGCTCAGTGGCACGAACTACGCAACGGCGAACGATAGAGGTAAAGGCTTTGGCGGGGCATACACACTCTTCGGCGTGGTCTCGCTGAAAAACAATAATGATCTAGGGAGCTGGGCGCCGACGAAACGCGGCGTGAGCGGCGTCAACTACGACTACATGAGTGAGGCTGGGGTGTACCAGCTCATGGTTAATTACCCGGGCAACCAAACCGAACCCGGCATGGAGTACATGGATCGGAACGGCAACTGGACGATCGATGAGCACCCCGTTCCTGGTGCAACCTTCACCGCGCAAAGTGGTGCCGAGATTAACTGTCTTGCCGAGGGCGTGCAGTGTGGATTCCTGACCATTGGTGCCCACGGGCAGCGCAGTGGTGGCGTTGAGGTGTTCACGCCCGTGAGGTTTGCAGAAGAGGCTGAGGAGCCTGGAACCGGCGAGGAGCCCGGGACTGGCGAGGAGCCTGGAACCGGCGAGGAGCCTGGAACTGGTGAGGAGCCCGGGACTGGTGAGGAGCCTGGAACTGGTGAGGAGCCCGGGACTGGTGAGGAGCCTGGAACCGGTGAGGAGCCCGGAACTGGTGAGGAGCCTGGAACTGGTGAGGAGCCCGGGACTGGCGAGGAGCCTGGAACCGGTGAGGAGCCCGGTGGCACGAAGCCAGATGCTGGTAAAGACTTCTGTACTGACGTAGTCATTCCTGAAGACGCCGACCTTACGGTTACCGGAACACCGCTCGGGAGCGATACGAAGGCAACGATGTCGGTGAAGCCGGGTCGCTACCTCTCGTGTGACGACGTGACGACGGTCACACTGACTGGTAGCGGATTCAACTCCGAGAAACCTATCTATGTGGGGCTCGGCTCGCTCATCGATCACGAAGACAAGACCTCGTGGCGTCGTAGCCTTGGTGGCTTCAGCGGTCCGGGTGAAGATTTCGATTACGGTCTGCCACAGCTTGTTGTGGCTCATAATTCTGACGATGCTGATGTTGCCTCGGCCGAGATGAGCGAGACGGGCGATTGGAGCCTCGACGTTCAGATTCCAGGTTCGAAATTTGACAGCTTCTTCCAGGGCAATATCGATTGCGAAACCGATTTCTGCGGATTCTTTGCTTTCGGTGCACACGGCAATATTGCAGCCGAAAACGAGGCATATACACCCGTGTTCTTCGGCTCGCAGGACGAGGGTGATAAACCCAAGCCAAAGCCCACTGAACCCGGCACTGGTGGAACAACACCTCCCGGATCAGGAACAGATGGCAAGACCCCATCGGTTCCTGACACCGATGTGCCCAAACCGCAGACCCCTCAGGCATCGCAGAAGCCTAAGGCAAACGGATCGCCGCTGCCTCAGGCGCCAGTAAACAATGGCGGGCTTGGTATTAACGGCGGTCTAGCCGCGACCGGCGGTGACGCAGAGGCAGCGCGCACTGCACTCTTCGCGGGCGTTCTTCTCATGAGCGCAGGCGTTTTCGGGATCGCTCTCGTTCACGGCCGCTCAAGGGCGCGCCGATAGCCCAACTCGTTCTCAGATACACACAACAAAAGGAAAAGAAATCATGAAAATCACTGCACAGCAGGGGAGCCGTTCTCGGCGTTCCCTGGCAGCCCCGGGGGCCTTCGGGGTCGCGGCAGCTCTTTTGCTGTCGGGCGCCGTTGCCACCCCCTCGTTCGCTGCTGAGGATGAAACCTCGACGGGAACCCCGTACAGCAATACTGACGCGTATATGACCGTGACGCCAGGAACGAACCTCAACCCTGATGGTACGACGACGGTTACCGTTCGCGGGTTCAACTACGACGAGAAAGTCCCGGTCTACGTCGGGCTGGGAACGAATCTTGCTCCAGAAGATCCCGAGCTGTGGCGACGCAGCGATGGTGGTCTCAGCGGCCCCGACGGTGACTACGACTACGGTTCGCCCCGGCTTGTCATCGCGTATGGAAACAGTGAAGACACTGGAGTAGCTGATGCTGCGATGGACGCGAACGGCAACTGGAAGTTTGATATTCAGGTGGCAGGAGCAACCCTTACGAGCTTCTTCGGCGGAGAGATTGATTGTCTCGAGGCTGTGGCCGGTTGCGGGTTCTTCTCGTTCGGCGCACACGGTAAAGTTTCAGCTCATAATGAGGCTTACGTGGGCATCTCGTTCGCAGAGCCCGTCGTTACGGTAGCCCCTGAAATCTCACAGCAACCTCAATCTGTTTCGGTGAACGAGGGCGAAGACGCGGTGTTTTCTGTCACTGCGACCGGTGACCCAGAACCAACCTATGCTTGGCAACGCGCCGAGAAGGGCAGCGATACCTTTGCCCCGATTACGGGAGCAACAAGCGCAGAATTCACTCTTGCTGCAGCGTCACTCGCTGACGACGGCGCGAAGCTACGTGTCGTCGTAACCAACGAGGCCGGCGCCGTTACTTCTGAGGCGGTAAGCCTCGCGGTGGCTCCGAAGGCGACTGAGCCAGAAGACGACAAGAACTCTGCGACAGGACTTGGCCATAACCATGACCCCAATAAGCAGGGCCAGCCGAGCCTGAAAGTCACCTGGCCTGAGGGCGGATTCCCCGCTGATGAGCCAAGCGTTGCGCGGCTTGAGGGCCAGAACTACGCGCTCCTCTCTGACTTCGGTACGAACTTCGGTGGGGCCTACACACTCTTCGGCGTCATCAAGCTCAAGGATGAAGCTGATGAGGGCAGCTGGGCACCCACCAAACGAGGGGTGAGCGGTGTGAACTACGACTATGTCGGTGAAGCTGGGCTCTACCAGCTCATGGTGAACTACCCCGATAACACGACTGAGCCAGACATGGCTTACATGGATGACCAGGGCAACTGGGTCATCGAAGAGCACCCCGTTCCAGGCGCAACCTTCACGAGCCAGGGAGGCGCTGAGATCAACTGTCTCGCTGAGGGCGTGCAGTGTGGCTTTATCACCATCGGCGCTCACGGGCAGCTGAGCAAGGGCGTTGAAGTCTTTACCCCTGTTCAGTTTGCTGAGCCAGCGGCGCCTGCAGCTGTCGAGACCTCGGTCACCGTCAATAGCCAGCCGTACGTTGAATACCCGACAGACTTCGCCGGTGAAACGGTTAAGGTTTCGGCTTCGGTTCAGCCGGCAGACGCGGCCGGCAGCGTTGCATTCTTTACAGGAGAAACGAAGCTTGGCGAGGCAGCAGTAGCTGAAGGCTCTGCAACGATTGAGACGACTCTCTTCGAAGGGGGCGCACACAAGGTTCGTGCCGTATTCACCCCTGAAAACGCCGAGCAGTTTGAAGCATCAGAATCAAACGAAACGACGTTCCGTATCGTAGACCTGACCCCCGCGGTTGGCACGATCGAGGTTGGTGCAGCTGCACGCGAGATTACTGACGCCGAGCTTCGGTGGGGCGTTGCAAACTTCGTAAGCTTCCACTCAGGCCCGGGTAAAGCCGTTCTCGGCGGTAACGTCGAGCTTGCAACAGCTGAAGACGACAGCACCCAGGCTTTGGCCGATCGTGAGTTCATCTTCTCGAAGGGAACCGGTCACGTTGATGCCGAGGGCAACGTTTTCATCGAATATGATGGCGAGATCCGCCTCACTTCGGGAACGATGCCCGAGTGGAACTTCCGCCAGCCTCAGCTGTTCATGAACGCAGCGGGAGACGGCTACCTCTCGGTCGTCGCCGACGGCCACTTCCTGGGGAGCATGATGGGCGGCGAAGACCTTGAGTACGGCCCTGAGCGCATTGTTGTACAGACATTCAAGGGTGCCGAGCCAGTCACCGAAGCGACCGAAACCTCATTTACGGTTGCTCCGCTCTTCGAAGGCCAGGTTGCTCCAGGAACTTGGTCAGGCGACTTCTCTGGCGCGACCCTCACGAACCAGTTCCTTCGTTTTGTGAACATCGGTGTGCGGTCGTACTTCTACCAGTCTGGCGGATCAGCTGACCCTACCAAGGTTGCGAAGCCGTTGACCGTTACCTACACCTCTGGCGTAGCACCGACCGTTTCGGTTGCGGGCCCCGCTAAGGTGACCGTGGGCGATGATGCGGTGTTCAACGCAACGATTGCTGGCGACCCAGAACCTGAACTGCAGTGGCAGACACTCGCACCGGCAACCGGTGACGAAGCTCGTGCTGCAGATGCTGAGGAGAACTGGGTTGATGTTGAAGGCGCAACCGCTAAGACCTTCACTCTTGAAGCCGTCACCGAAGAGATGAACGGTACGAAGGTTCGTGCAATCGCTTCGAACGGATTCGGTGAGGCCGTTGCCTCAGAGGCTGTTGAGTTGCTCGTGACCAAGCGCTCGACTGAGGAGCCTGGTACTGAGGAGCCTGGTACTGAGGAGCCTGGTACTGAGGAGCCTGGTACTGAGGAGCCTGGTACTGAGGAGCCTGGTACTGAGGAGCCTGGTACTGAGGAGCCTGGTACTGAGGAGCCTGGTACTGAGGAGCCTGGTACTGAGGAGCCTGGTAC
>NZ_JAHQZR010000001.1 GCF_019049105.1 Leucobacter chinensis | reverse complement strand
AACGACGCCAACGACGCCAACGACGCCAACGACGCCAACGACGCCAACGACGCCAACGACGCCAACGACGCCAACGACGCCAACGATCGAGCATAGCCCGGCAATCGCTTTCGCGGCGGATCACGCGGCACGATCCGCCGCCAGATTCGACCGGCGAGGCCGCGAGACCCGCTACCGTCGCAAGCGCTTGCGCAGCACGTCGATGCGCGCCTGCAGCTGGGTCACCGAGGCGCTCGCGACGAGCGGCCCGCCGCAGATGCGGCGCAGCTCGTTGTGGATCTGGCCGTGCTGCTCACCAGTGGTCTTCGCGTAGAGGCCGACGAGGCTGTTGAGTAGTTTGCGCTGCTCGCCGAGCGTGCGGTGCAGGGCTTGCGGGGCCTCAGCCTTTTCGGGGGCGTGCTCGACGATGCCCTGCCGGTTCGCGCTGCGCTTCGCCTGGCGTGCCTGGCGCTGCTGCAGGAGAGCCTGCACCTCGTGTACGTCGAGCAGGCCTGGCAGCCCCAGGAAGTCGAGTTCTTCTTCGCTGCCAACCTCGGCGTAGCCACCAAACTCGGCGCCATCGAACAGGGCCCGGTCGAAGTGGGCGTCTGACGAGAGCGCTTCATAGACGAACTCGTTCGTGAGCTCGTCTGACGCGCGATCCTCTTGGTTGGCGGCGTCGAGCATTGACGCTTCGAGATCCCAGGTGTCGCCCTTCGCGACCATGTCGAGCACGTGGCTGCGCTCTTTCTCGAGCTCGGCCGAGAGCTGCATGAGCGTGGGAACATTCGGCACGAACACCGAGGCAACCTCGCCGCGGCGGCGCGAACGCACGAAACGGCCGATGGCCTGCGCGAAGAAGAGCGGGGTCGCCGAGCTCGTGGCGTAGACGCCGACCATGAGCCTCGGCACGTCGACGCCCTCAGACACCATGCGCACCGCGACCATCCAGCGTGACTCGCCCTCTGAGAACTCGTCGATCTTCGCGCTCGCGGTGTCGTCGTCAGAGAGAATGAGCGCAACGTCTTCGCCCGTGATGCTCTTGAGAATTTGCGCGTAGGCCCTCGCCGAGGCGTGGTCGGTCGCGATGACGAGGCCGCCCGCGTCGGGAACCTGCAGCCTGGTCTCGGTAAGCCGAACGTCGGCGGCGCGCAGCACCTGCGAGACCCACTCGCCTGCGGGGTCGAGCGCGGTGCGCCACGCCTGCGAGGTGATGTCTTTCGTGTTGCCCTCGCCCAGCCGGGCCTCCATGACCTCGCCGGCAGAGGTGCGCCACTGCATCTTGCCCGCGTAGACCATGAACACGACCGGGCGCACGACGCCGTCGGCGAGGGCTCTGCCGTAGCCGTAGTCATAGTCGGTGATCGAAACCCTCGTGCCGTCTGGCTGGGGCTGGTAGAGAGTAAAGGGAATCTCGGCGTCGTCGCTGCGAAAGGGGGTTCCCGTGAGCGACAGGCGCCTCGTCGCGGTGCTGTAGGCCTCGCGAATCGCGTCACCCCAGCTGAGGGCATCACCGCCGTGGTGCACCTCGTCCATGATCACGAGCGTCGGCTCGCGGTCAGTGAGCAGGCGGTGCTGAATTGGCTTCATCGCGACCTGCGCGTAGGTCACGACGACGCCGTGAAAGTGACGGCCGTAACTCTGCCCGTCGGCGTTCGAGTACTGCGGGTTGAGTCTGATGCCAACACGGGCAGCGGCAGCGGCCCACTGCTCTTTGAGGTGCTCGGTCGGGGCAACAACGATGATCTGGGTGACGGTTCGGCGGCCACGAAGCTCGGCGGCGAGCCTCAGCGCGAAGGTCGTCTTACCAGCTCCGGGCGTTGCCGAGGCGAGAAAGTCACGGGGTTCGGTCTCGAAGTAGCGCTCGAGCGCCTCCTGCTGCCAGGCACGCAGCGACCCTGCCGTTCCCCACGGGGCACGGCCCGGAAACGCGGGCGAAAGATGCTCAGCAGCGTGGGTGCCGGGGGTCGGCGAGCCGTCATCCAGCTGCCCTGTCATCTCATCATCCCGTTCGTCCACGACGATCTACATTATCGTAGAGATATGACACCGCTGAATCCTGACATGAATGCCTCGCTTGAATTACCCTGGTCGCGGTATGTCGCGGTCGGCGACTCCTTCACTGAGGGCGTGGGCGATCCCGCTCCGACACGCCCGAACGGCCTGCGCGGCTGGGCAGACCGTGTCGCCGAGGTGCTGAGTGCTATGCACCCCGACGGCGATTTCTCGTACGCGAACCTCGCGGTGCGCGGCAAGCTCGTCGATCAGATCGCTAGCGAGCAGGTCGACGCGGCCCTCGCCTTACAACCCGACCTCATCACGATTTGCGCGGGCGGCAACGATGTCTTGCGCCCTGGCTCTGACCCCGACGAGATCACCGCGAAACTCGAGCGCATCGTCACGAGGCTTGCCTCTGGCGGCGCGACGATCGTCATCTTCACGGCGGTCGACGTGAGCTTCACGCCCGTGTTTAAGAGCATTCGCGGAAAAGCCGCGATCTACAACGAGAACGTTCGCGCGATCGCTGCCCGGCACGACTGCATTGTCGCCGATCAATGGGGGCTCACCGAGCTCAAAGATCCGCGCTACTGGGCTGACGACCGGCTGCACATGAACGCGCTCGGCCACCACACGGTCGCGCTTCGGGTGCTCGACGCGCTCGGGGTTCCGCACAAGCTCACCCCGCTCGATCCGCCTCCCGTCACCCCGCACAGCTGGCGCGAGGCGCGCGCCGAAGACGTGGTGTGGGCTCGCACGCATCTCGTGCCGTGGGTGATTCGCCGGCTGAAGCGCGAGTCATCGGGCGATCATGTCGCGCCGAAGTGGCCCGAGGCGAAGCCGCTGCCCGACGACCTTATTGGGGGCTAGCCGGGTGCCACACCCAGGGCTCGCGCGGTAGTCGAGCCTCGTCGAAGCGTTCGAGCAGCTGCTGGGTCGTCACCCGCGCTCCCTGTTCGTTCAGGCCAAGCGATGCGCCGAGCAGCGACAGCACCGATTGGGCCGTCTCACCCTGCTCAAGCAGTTCGGGCAGCGTCACTGCCCCGTCGCGCTTTGCGAGCCGCTTTGTGTCTGGGCCTAATACGAGCGGAACGTGATGGTACTCAGGCTGCGCGTACCCGAGCAGTCGCTGCAGGGCGATGTGCCGCGGCGTCGAGGCGAGCAGGTCGTCACCACGCACGATCTGGTCGACCCCCTGCCACGCGTCGTCGACGACCGCGACGAAGTTATAGGCGTAGGCTCCGTCGCCGCGCATGATCACGAAGTCGTCAATCACGCCCGTCGTTTCGCCGCAGACGCCGTCGGTGAAGCTGATCTCGCGGTGTGGTTCGTCGAAGCGCAGGCGAAGGGCGGCGGATCGCGGCGCAATACGCCGCCTCGCCTCCCGTCGCTCGCTCTCGCTGAGATCGCGGCAGGTGCCCGGGTAATTGCCGGGTGGCTGGTGAGGGGCAACGGGCGCCTCGAGAATTTCACGGCGGGTGCAGTAGCACTCGTAGAGATGCCCAGCTTCGTCAAGCTGACGAACGATGCCGGCGTAGGCGTCGATGCGCTCGGTTTGCCACACGACAGGGCCGTCCCAGTTGAGCCCGAGCGACGCAAGGTGCTCAAGCTGTGTCGCCGCGGAACCCTGATCACGTGCCCTGTCGAGATCTTCAACGCGCATGACAAAGGAGCGCCCCGTCGAGCGGGCGAAGAGCCATGCGAGAAGGGCTGTGCGCAGATTACCAAGGTGCAGATCGCCAGAGGGGCTCGGCGCGTAGCGGCCCGCCCCTGAATATTTCTCGTGTTGCACCATCTTAGAGTACCGAATGTCAGTGGCACACCGTATTCTTTTGCTCATGACCCACGCAGCTGATCAGCACACCAACATCACGGTTCTCGGGGCACGAGAGCACAACCTCAAGGGTGTCTCAGTCACGATTCCGAAGCGCCGGCTCACCGTCTTCACGGGGGTTTCTGGTTCAGGCAAGAGCTCGCTCGTTTTTCACACCATCGCAGCCGAGTCGCAACGACTTATCAACGAGACGTACAGTGCATTCGTACAGGGGTTTATGCCGACGCTGCCCCGCCCCAACGTCGATGTGCTCGAAGGGGTAACGACCGCCATCATCGTCGATCAGAAGCCACTCGGCCAAGACCCGCGTTCGACCGTGGGCACCGCAAGCGACGTGAACGCACTCTTGCGCATTCTCTTTAGCCGCATCGCGACCCCTCATATCGGTAACCTGCAGGCGTACTCCTTCAACGTTGCATCAGTTTCGGGCGCCGGTGCTGTCAGCTTCGAGAAAGACGGCAAAACGGTCAAAGAGCGTCGATCTTTCTCTGTCACTGGTGGCATGTGCCCGAACTGCGAGGGCCGGGGCCTGGTCTCTGGCTATAACCGGGAGGCGCTTTTTGACGCGTCGAAAACACTCGAAGAGGGCGCGATTCTCGTTCCCGGTTACTCGATGAGCGGGTGGTGGGGTCGCATCTTCGGCGCGCTCTTCGCGCTCGATAAGCCGCTTCGCGAGTTCACCGCCGATGAGATCGACCTTCTGCTGAACGCCGAACCGACGAAGCTCAGCGTCGAGGGCATCAACGTCACCTATGAGGGCCTCATTCCACGCATCGAAAAGTCAATGCTGCAAAAAGATCGCGAGGCCATGCAGGCCCATGTGAGGGCGTTTGTCGACCGCGCCATTACCTTTACCGAGTGCCCAGAGTGCAAGGGCACGCGCCTCAGCGAACTCACGCGATCGTCGCGCATCGAGGGCAAGAACATCGCCGACCTCTGCCGCATGCAAATCAGCGACCTGCTTGAGTGGCTGCCAACCGTGAGCGACGAGCGCGTCGCGCCGCTGCTCGCGTCGCTCACTGCAACGCTGCAGTCGTTCGTTGACATCGGTCTCGGGTATCTCTCGCTTGACCGTCCTGCCGGCTCACTCTCAGGGGGCGAGGCACAACGCACGAAGATGATTCGCCACCTCGGCTCAAGCCTTACCGACGTGACCTACGTGTTCGACGAGCCAACCATCGGCCTGCACCCGCACGATATCGAGCGCATGAACCGGCTCCTACTCGACCTGCGCGATAAAGGTAATACGGTGCTCGTCGTCGAGCACAAGCCAGAGACCATCGCGATCGCCGATCACGTCATTGACCTCGGGCCGGCAGCGGGGGCACTCGGTGGCGAGCTCTGCTACGAGGGTGATGTTGCTGGCCTGAGGGCGAGCGGCACGCTGACCGGCAAGCACCTCGATGACCGGGCAAGTACGAAGCCCACCGTGCGTGAACGCACCGGCTCGCTGCCCATTCGCGGTGCGGCACTGCATAACCTTGAGCAGGTTGACGTCGATGTTCCCCTCGGGGTGCTCACCGTCGTCACGGGTGTCGCGGGCTCGGGCAAGAGCTCTCTCGTGCACGGTTCGATCTCGCCCCAGCCGGGTGTCGCCGTCATTGATCAAACACCCATTCGTGGTTCGCGCCGCAGCAACCCCGCAACGTACACGGGCATGTTCGACGGCATCAGAAGCGCCTTCGCCAAGGCCAATGGTGTGAAGCCCGCGCTCTTCAGCTCGAACTCTGCGGGCGCCTGCCCCGAGTGCAAGGGCGTTGGTGAGGTGTCACTCGATCTCGGTGTGCTCGCCGAGGCCTCGGTTCCCTGCCCGGTGTGTGAGGGGCGCCGTTACTCTGACGAAGTGCTGCAGTACCGTCTTGAGGAGCGCAGCATCGTCGATGTGCTCGCTATGAGCATGAACGACGCGCTCGCATTCGTGCAGCAGCCAGGGGTCAGCGTGCCGAAAGCGAAGACGGTGCTCACGAGACTCGTCGACGTCGGCCTCGGCTATCTCACCCTCGGGCAGCCACTCTCAACACTCTCGGGTGGCGAACGACAGCGCCTCAAACTGGCAATGACCATGGCCGAAGACGCCTCGATCTATGTGCTCGACGAACCAACCACCGGGCTGCACCTCGCCGACGTCGAGCGCCTGCTCGAACTGCTCGACCGCCTCGTCGAGAGCGGCAAGTCGGTCATTGTTGTCGAGCACCACCAGGCGGTCATGGCCCACGCAGACTGGATCATCGACCTCGGGCCGGGCGCAGGCCACGAGGGTGGCCGCATCGTGTTCGAGGGAACTCCCGAACAGCTCGTCAAAGCACATTCGACACTCACGGGAGAGCACCTGGCACGCTACGTCGCGTAAGCTTCGGCCGCCCTGGGCAGTGGGGCCTTAAAGGCCCCACTGCGCCTAAGCCTCGGCAACGCCCCGAAGCCGCGCGTGCAGCGCACGCACACGGTCGCTGAGCTCTGGCGAGGGCCCAGCGACGCGAATGCCCGGGGCAACCGACTGCACCGGCAGCGGCAGCACAGGGCCAGCCGCGATGCCCCACTCGAGGTACCAACCGCTCAGTTGGTCGGTGCTCGTCGCGTAAACGATCGGGCCGAGCCCAACCCACGCGTGCGCAGCCGAACACATCGGGCAGTGCTCGCCGGAGGTGTAGACCGTGGCAATGGCACGCTCCTCAGGGCTCATGTTCTCGGCCGCCCAGCGCGCGATCTCAAACTCTGGGTGCCTCGTGTGGTCGCCTCCCGCCACGCGGTTGCGATCTTCGAAGCGCACAACGCCCTCGGCGTCAACGAGAATCGAGCCGAATGGCTCATCGCCCAGGTCGAGTGCCTCTTCAGCGAGGTCGACGCAGCGGGTCAGGAATCGGGTGTCTTCTTCGGTAAGTGTTCGTGAAGCAGTCATACTCTCACTCCATCACACCCTCGTGAAAGTTACCAGGGGAGCCTCAGCCTGAACACCGAGACTCCCCCGTTTGGCCTGTTACATGGCACGAAGATCTTTGCGCAGAATCTTGCCAGAACTCGACTTCGGAATCACCTCGATGAATTCAACGACGCGCACCTTTTCGTGCGGAGCGACTCGTTCGGCAACGTGATCGATAATCGTCTGCTCGTCGGCTTCAGCCCCCGGCTGCAACACGACGAAGGCCTTCGGCACCTCTTGTCCATCAGCATCAAGCGAACCGACCACTGCCGCGTCGGCAACCACCGGGTTCTCAAGCAGAACCGCCTCGAGCACCGCAGGAGCAACCTGATATCCCTTGTACTTGATGAGCTCTTTGAGTCGATCGACGATGAAGAACTCGCCCTGAGCGGTCATCGTCGCGATATCGCCGGTGCGCAGCCAGCCGTCTGAGTCGAGCATCTCAGCGGTGTCTTCGGGCCGATTGAGGTAGCCCTTCATCACCTGTGGCCCGCGCACCCAGAACTCACCCGGTTCACTCTGCCCATTCTCTGGAACCTCGACATCTTGCCCGGTCTCGGTATCGACAATGCGTCCCTCGGTGTTTGGCAAAAGCAGGCCGATGCTTGAGCGGTCAATATCGGTGCGCTCCTCGGGAATCGAGCACACCACGGGGCTCGTCTCGGTCATGCCGAAGCCCTGGGCAACGACGCAATCGAGACGTTTCGCAACGGCCTCGGCGAGGTGACCGTCGAGCGGGGCCGCGCCAGAGAAAATGACTTTGACAGGCGACATATCGAACTGGTCGACGAGCGGGTGCTTCGCGAGCGCCACGGCAATGGGCGGCGCGATGAATACCCAGGACGTACGATGCTCGGCGATGATCCGCAAAAATTCTGGCAAATCAAACTTGGGCATCGTCACGAGGCCTGCGCGCTGCTTGACCGCGAGGTTGAGCAGCACAGTCATGCCATAAATGTGGAAGAAGGGCAGCACGGCGAGCACGCGGTCACTCGAAGAGAGCCCGATGAGCAAGCTCGTCTGGTGAACGTTGGCCACGAGGTTGTGGTGGGTAAGCTGCACGCCCTTCGGTTTACCGGTCGTTCCCGACGAATACGGCAGCACCGCGAGGTGAGTGAGCGGATCAAACTCGACGTGCGGCGCAGGGTTGCCCTCTTGCAACAGCTGCATGAGGTTCGGGTGCCCCTCGGCCCCGTCGAGAACGATGAGCCGGTCGTCGGGAATACCGACCTCGGCGGCAGCAATCTTTGCACCCTCGAGCAACGGTGATACCGTGACGAGCCAGGTCGCGCCCGCATCTCGAAGCTGGTTCGCGATCTCGGCCGGGGTGTAGAGCGAGTTCAGGGTCGTAGCCGTTGCGCCTGCCCTCAGCATTCCGTGAAAGACCGTCGCGAAGGCTGGAACATTCGGGCAGAGGAGCCCCATTACCGTACCGACATCGACGCCGCGCACCGCAAGTGCGCCCGCGAAACCTTCGACCTGGGCGATAAGCGAACGGTACGTAGTTTCTGCCCCGCTCATGCCATCGATGATGGCCACCTTGTCAAGATCGGCAGCGTCTATGTCGGCAAAGAGGTATTCAAAGATCGAAACCTCGGGAATAGTAATGTCAGCGTATTGGCTGTGGACCATGTGATCTCCTTTGATCATTTGGCGTATTCGTACAACAAGTCGTCGACATTGCCCAGTGTGTCATACATCTTTCAGCTTTGGGCACAGCTGTTGGCGTTTTGTTACCGAATGTTTCCTTGAGCACGAATCTGGTTTGGTACCTGATAGTATGGCGCCTAATGACTTCATATATCTCAATGAAACACCAACTGCTCAACGAGCGACTTGGCACACCGCCCAATGCTGAACTCCTACTCTCGGTGCTCTCGGTGGCCCGCGACATCGACCGCGCCTGCGCTGACATGCTCGCGCCCTACGGCCTCTCTGAGTCGCGCCTCGCGGCGATGCTCGCGATTGAACAGCACCCCTCCATCACCGCGGCCGAGCTTGCCGATCACCTCGAGGTGACCCGGGCCACCGTGACGGGCCTTATCGACGGGATCGACCGCGCTGGGTACGTCATACGGCAAACGTCGGGAAGCGACCGCCGCCGCTCGCAACTGACACTCAGCGAAAAAGGCGAGGCGCTGCTCAATGACCTCATGCCGGTATACAAAACCTGGTTCAAGTCACTCACCTCGAATGTGAACGCCGAAACTCGCGACGCCACTCTAGGCGCACTCGGTGAGTTGCATGACGCACTCGAAGCGGGAGGCCGCTCGTGACTCCTCCCGGAGCTTCATCCCCCTCGAAGGTGAACCACGAACACCAAGCTCTGCTCAATACCGGCGCTGTGCAAGCACGCACCCTCAGCGAAGCACTCGCGATTGATCAACCCCTCCTCATGCGCACGGTCTGGCCCGACGCGCCAGACGCACTACACCGGGCGGTCGCCGAGGCCGATCCGCTCGGCATTCTGCAGCGCATGCGGCACATCGGCACCGCGCTCGCGGCGTTCGCCTCCCCTCAGCAGCTCGATGCTCTCTCGCGGCACTCCTCTGACACCGTTCGCGGCTGGGTTTGCTTCGCACTCGCCGTGAACGATGAAGTGCCCCCAAACACCCTCTTACGCGTGCTCGAGCCATTCGCTGACGACACGCATTTCACCGTGCGCGAGTGGGTGTGGATGGCAGCGCGCCCCACCCTGGTCGAGGAACTCGAGACGAGCATCACCCTGCTCACGCGTTATACCTCGCACCCGTCGCCTCGTATGCGCCGTTTTGCGAGCGAGGCACTACGGCCCCGTGGGGTGTGGGCATCGCACATTGCCGCGCTCAAGCGTAACCCCGACATGGGCCTGCCGCTCCTTGAACCATTGCGCTCAGACCCAGAAAAATACGTGCAAGATTCGGTCAGCAACTGGATTAACGACGCCGCAAAAGATCAGCCCGACTGGGCTCGCGAACTCTGCGCACGGTGGCTGGCCGAGAGCCCCACCCCCGCGACGGAGCGAATCGCGAAGCGGGGGCTGAGGTCACTCACCTAGACCTGATTAGCTCATCAAGACGATGCCGTAAACGGCAAACAGCACGAGGTGCGTCGCGCCGTGCAGCGCGGTCACCCTGCGCGCCGAGAACGTCGCGAGCGTCAGCAGCAGCGTCAGCCCGAGCATCACGAGGTTCGCAGGAGACTCGGCGAGCACCACTCGCTGCCCCGTGAGCATTCCAACCACGAGCACCGCAGGAATCGTCAGCCCCACCGTCGAAACGAGTGCCCCGTGGCACAGGTTGCTCACCCGCTGCGCCTCGCCTCCGAGTGCGGCTCGCACCGAGGTGAGCGACTCTGGCAAGAAAACGATCATCGCAATGATCACGCCCGCGAGCGCAATCGGAGCCCCGATGCGATCAAGCCCGTCATCGAGCAGCGAGGCCATATCGTGCGAAAGTAGCACGATCGGCAACACGGTGACGATCAGCAGCACGAATCGCGTGATGATCTCACCCTTGTGCCGCCCAACGATCACCCGCAGCGGATCGCGCCCGGCTTCACCCGTGGCCTGCGTGGTCGCTGGCCCTGCGGCTTCTTGTTGCCCCGGCGCCCTCTGATCGGGTGTTTGCTGGTCGGGCGCTTGCTGACCAGTTCTCGTTGCGCCAACGAGCATTTGGCCAACCATCGCCCCGCCGCCCCTGGCACCGTTCTGGCCTGAGCGCGCTACGAGATCGGCTGGGTCACGAAAATCGTCGGCCTGCGCGCCCATTTGGCGCACAAGAAAGAATGCGTACAGCCCAATCGTGAGCACGATGATGGGAATCTCTTGCCCCGTTGTATACGCCCCGTCGACGCCGACAACCGCGGGCAGCGCAAAGGCAAGTCCGATGAGCACGACGAGCATCGCAAGGTAAGCAGAGACACCGGTGCGGTTAACCCGCATCGCACCTCGCTTCAGCCCGCCCACGAGCAGCGAGAACCCAACCACGAGGTTGGTGATAATCATCGAGACCGCCATCACCGAGTCGCGCGCGATGGTCTCATGCTCGCCAGGGCCGAGCATGACTGCGGTAATAAGAATCACCTCAATCATCACGATCGAGAGGGTGAGCACGAGCGAGCCATAGGGGTCGCCGAGCCGGTGCGCAAGCGCCTCGGCCTGCTCAACCACGCCGAACGAGCACAAGAGAATCACGGCGACGATAGCGGCGAATGTGCACCACAGCACCGGGCTTGAAACCGAACTGCCGAGCACGGAAGCACACAGCGTGAGCACGACGAATGAGCCCCAGCCCACGGCGATACGAACGAGATCGATGGGACGAACCCACGCATTTCGAAGAGTGTGTTGCATGATCGAAATCTTTCCCTCGAGGTCGTCCTCGAAGAAGAGCGTCATCAGCCGGGTCGTCCCGCCTGGCCGGCTTCTCGCGCGGCTACGACAATCGTAACCGATGTCTCTGTGCGGCGATCGGTTCCTGAGCATCGCCGACTAAGCATGGCTCCGTCGAGCCGATACGCCACGTGTGAGTTAGGCAGCTCCGGCACCACGCACCAGGCCCATCAGCAAGTCAAAGAGTCGCTAGAAACACCAAACGGGAACCCGCCACATGAGTATGTAACGTGTTCCCGTTCGGTGATTCGGTGGGCGATGAGGGACTCGAACCCCCGACCCTCTCGGTGTAAACGAGATGCTCTAACCAACTGAGCTAATCGCCCGGATGCGCATTTGCAACTCTGTAAGCATATACACAGTTGGCACCCCACCGCAAAACGGGGTGCCAACCGCGTGTCGCACACCCTAGAGTTTCGCGAGAGCCGCCTCGTAATCGGCGAAGTTGCGTGGCTCTGACGGCGAAGTCTCGAACGAAGCCACGATCTTGCGATCCTGGCCGATCACGACCGTGGCGCGGGTTGCGATGCCACCGTCTTCGGCAAAGACACCGTAGTCTTTCGCGACGCCACCGTGCGGCCAGAAGTCTGAGAGCAGCGAGAACTCGTAGCCCTCTTCTTTAGCCCAAGCAGCAAGCGTGAACTTCGAGTCAACCGAGACACCGAAGAGGCGCACCTTCTGGTCGTCAAACATTGCGAGGTTGTCACGCAGCTCGCAGAGCTCTCCGGTGCAAATGCCCGAGAACGCGAGTGGGAAAAACACGAGCACAACAGGCTGCTCTTCGAGCGTTTCTGACAGGGTCACCTCTTCGCCGAGGTGGTCAACAAGGGTGAAGTCGGGGGCAAGTGTGCCAGCTTCAAGAACCATCGGTACTCCTTCTCAAATCTTTTCTACGCGTCATTCGCACCTTCAGTCTACGTGGCACCACCGACAGTGCGCGAGGGTCTACCGAACATCGCGACACGCCGCAGTTGCCCCTTTTTAACCCCTTCAAAGCGACGAGTGACGCCCCTTGGCATTCTTCGCCAATTTGGTAGTAATGTGGAGACTGAACGCATATCTGCGTGAAACGATTGTGCGTTGTTGACAAAACAGCGCCAACTTCATTCTTTTGAAACTCAAAGGAGTACCCCAGTGGCAGTGAACAGTCAAGATCCGTACGCACCCGACCTCGATGATCAAGACCCTCAGGAAACGGCCGAGTGGGTAGAGTCCCTCGACGGTGTCGTCGATACTTCTGGCCCCGGCCGCGGCCGGGAAATCATGACGAGTCTTTTGCAGCGCTCACGCGAACTGCACCTCAGCGTTCCACAGGTGCCCACGACTGACTACGTCAATACGATTGCCTCGCAGAACGAGCCCGAATTCCCGGGCGACGAAGAGCTTGAGCGCGAGTACCGCAGGTGGCTCCGTTGGAATGCTGCCGTCACGGTTCACCGCGCACAGCGCCCCGGCGTGGGCGTTGGCGGCCACATCTCAACGTACGCATCAGCTGCCTCGTTGTACGAGGTCGGCTTCAACCACTTCTTCCGCGGGCAAGACCACCCGGGTGGCGGCGACCAGATCTTCGTGCAGGGTCACGCCTCACCCGGCATCTACGCACGCGCATTCCTTGAGGGTCGCCTCACAGAAGAGCAGCTGAACGGCTTCCGCCAGGAGAAGTCACAGGCTCCCCACGCTATTCCGAGCTACCCGCACCCACGCAGCCAGCCCGACTTCTGGCAGTTCCCCACCGTTTCGATGGGCCTCGGCCCTATCAACGCGATCTACCAGGCCCAGGTCAACAAGTACCTCACAAACCGCGGTATCAAAGATGCCTCAGACCAGCACGTCTGGGCGTTCCTCGGCGACGGCGAGCTTGACGAGGTCGAGAGCCGTGGACAGCTTCAGGTAGCGGCTAACGAGGGGCTCGACAACCTCACCTTCGTTATCAACTGCAACCTGCAGCGCCTCGACGGTCCCGTTCGCGGCAACGGCAAGATCATTCAGGAGCTCGAAAGCTTCTTCCGTGGTGCCGGCTGGAACGTCATCAAGGTTGTTTGGGGTCGCGAGTGGGATGCCCTGCTCGACAAAGACGACGAGGGCGCTCTGCTCAACCTCATGAACACGACGCCCGACGGCGATTACCAGACGTACAAGGCCGAGAACGGCGCATTCGTACGAGAGCACTTCTTTGGCCGAGACGAACGCACGCTCGAGATGGTCAAGGACTACACCGACGACGAAGTCTGGGGCCTGCGCCGCGGCGGTCACGACTACCGCAAGGTCTACGCTGCCTACAAGGCTGCCACCGAGCACAAAGGTCGCCCGACCGTTATTCTTGCGAAGACCATTAAGGGCTACGGGCTCGGCTCATACTTCGAGGGCCGCAACGCGACCCACCAGATGAAGACGATGCGACTTGAAGACCTCAAGCGCTTCCGCGACACCATGCGCATCCCGATCACCGACGAGCAGCTCGAGGCGAACCCAGATCTGCCGCCGTACTACAACCCGGGTCCCGACCACCCGACGATCCGCTATATGAAGGATCAGCGCTCGCGCCTCGGTGGTTACGTACCCGAGCGCCGCACGAAACACACCGAGCTGGCACTGCCAGACAACAAGGTGTACTCGGTCGCGGCCAAGGGATCGGGCACGCAGGAAGCTGCGACCACCATGGCGTTTGTGCGCATGCTGCGCGACGTCATGCGCGACAAGGAATTCGGTTCACGCATCGTGCCGATCATTCCCGATGAGGCCCGCACTTTCGGTATGGATTCGTACTTCCCGACCTCGAAGATTTACAACCCTCACGGCCAGAACTACCTCTCGGTCGACCGCGAGCTGTTGTTGGCCTATAAAGAGAGCCCGCAGGGTGTGCTGCTGCACGTCGGCATCAACGAGGCAGGCGCAGCGGCCGCGTTCACGGCGGTCGGCACCTCGTATTCAACGCAGGGCGAGCTGCTCGTTCCCGTCTACATCTTCTACTCGATGTTTGGGTTCCAGCGCACGGGCGATGCGTTCTGGGCAGCTGGCGACCAGATGGCCCGGGGCTTCATCATCGGCGCCACCGCAGGCCGCACCACGCTCACCGGCGAGGGCCTGCAGCACGCCGACGGTCACTCGCTGCTGCTCGCGGCCACGAACCCGGCCGTTATCTCGTATGACGCGGCTTACGGCTACGAGATCGGCCACATCTTCCGTTCGGGTCTCGAGCGCATGTACGGCGGTCAGCATGAAGATCCGAACGTCATGTACTACCTCACCGTGTACAACGAGCCATACGTTCAGCCTGCCGAGCCCGAAAACGTTGATGTCGAGGGCATCGTGCGCGGTATTCACCGTGTGCACGAGGCTGCCAAGAGCGATCTGAACGCCGAGATTCTTGCCTCGGGTGTTGCCGTGCCATGGGCCATCGAGGCCGCAGAGGTACTCAAGTCAGAGTGGGGCGTCGACGCGAGCGTCTGGAGCGTCACCAGCTGGGGTGAGCTGCAGCGTGATGGCCTCGCCGCCGAGAAGCAGAACTTTGCGAACTTCGAGGCAACGCCGCGGGTTCCCTACCTGACGTCGAAGCTGCAGGGTGTCACCGGCCCCGTTGTCGCGGTCAGCGACTGGGCAACGCAGATTCCCGAGCAGATTCGCCCATATGTGCCCGCAACCTACACGGTTCTCGGCGCCGATGGTTTCGGCTACTCAGACACCCGTGCAGCTGCACGCCGCGACTTCAAGATCGACCGCGAGTCGGTCGTCGTGAAGGTGCTGCAGCAGCTGGCGCTTCAGGGCAAGATTGACTCATCGATTCCAGTACAAGCAGCCGAGCGCTACCGCCTCGATGACGTCAACGCCGGTTCAACCGGCGGTGCGGGCGGCGACGCGTAAGCGAGAGCATTCAATGCAACAATCTAAACAACAGGAGCTCGCCTGGCTTCGAAAGATTTCAGGCGAGCTCGCTACCCAAACGATCGCAACGCTCGAAGAGACCCTGCCCTGGTACGGCGCAATGCCGCCAAGCCGGCGCTCTTCGATCGGGCTCGTCGCGCAGTCGGGCATCAGCTCGTTCATCGCGTGGTACGAAGACCCGACGAGCACTCCGTGGGTTGCAGCCGACGTCTTTGACGCCGCGCCCCGCGAGCTGCTCCGTTCGATCAGCCTGCAAGAGACGCTGCAGCTCATTCGCGTGGTGGTGACCGTCGTCGAGGCGAGGGTTGCTCCAAAGAGTGAGCAGCTGCGTGAGGCCGTCATGCACTACTCGCGTGACGTCGCCTTCGCTTCGGCTGACGTGTACGCGAGGGCTGCCGAAGCACGAGGCCTGTGGGACGCGCGCCTCGAGGCTCTCGTCGTCGATGCCATTCTGACCGGAGAGGCCGACGAAGAGCTTCCGAGCCGCATTGCGGCCCTTGGGTGGCACGGCCACGGTGAGGCCGCGGTTATCGTGGGCACCGCCGACCGCAACGTCGACATCGATCAGATTCGTCGCACCACGCGTCACCGTGGAGCCGATGTACTCATTGGGTTGCAGGGCAAGCGTCTCGTGCTCGTGATCGGTCGCGCCGAGGCTGGCTCGCAAGACGGCGAGCACCCAGCAGACGAGAACACACCGTCATTCCACGAGATCGCCGAACGACTCTCGGAGTTTTTTGTCGATGGCCCGATCGTTGTTGGCCCGACGGTTCCGAATCTCGTCGAGGCATCAAAGTCGGCTCACGCGGCCCTCGCTGGTGTTGCGGTCGCGAGAGCATGGAGAGCGGCCCCCCGCCCCGTAGCAGCCGACGATCTCTTGCCAGAGCGGGCACTCGCGGGCGACTCACTCGCCAGGGCGACTCTTATCGAGCAAATCTACCAACCGCTGAAGAGCCACTCACCCGAGCTGCTCGAAACGCTCTGGTGCTACCTCGACAATGGCCGTTCACTGGAAGCAACGGCACGTGAGCTTTTCGTGCACCCGAACACCGTTCGGTATCGCCTGAAAAAGGTCTCTGAGGTCATTGGGTGGAACGCAACCGGTGCCCGCGAGGCACTCATCTTGCAGTCGGCCCTCATCATCGGATCGATCGCTCCTGTACCCGCAAAACGGCCGTTGCGTCGCCCAAAAGCGTGACAACCTACAACGTTTTCGGCGAATCTCGATAGTTTATATGCACTCTGAACCCACTCAATCTGGAAGACTAGAAGCGTGATTGTTATAGCTTGCCCAGGCCAGGGCTCTCAAACCCCCGGCTTTCTGACCGAATGGCTCAGCGACCCCGCTGACCGTGCCTTTCTCGAAGAGGTGTCGCAAAACATTGGTGTCGACCTCATAGAGCACGGCACTATCAGCGACGCCGAGACGATTCGTGACACCGCAATCGCTCAACCCCTCATCGTTGCTGCGAGTTTGCTCGCCTGGCGCGCGCTCGCGCGCCGCACCGACCTCTCGGCAGCCGCCGTGGCTGGCCACTCGGTCGGCGAGTTTGGCGCTGCGGCGATCGCGGGTGTCTTCTCAGAACACGATGCTCTCTCGCTCGTGGCAACACGCGGCGCCGCGATGGCCCAGGCCGCAACCGAGGCAGCTACCTCAATGGCCGCAGTGGTCGGAGGCGTCGAAGATCAGGTACTCGAAGCCATCGAGTCGTTCGGCCTCACCCCTGCCAACCGCAACGGTGGTGGCCAGATCGTCGCTGCAGGCGCTGAAGAGGCCATCGCGAAACTCGTTGCCGAGCCTCCACGCGGGGCACGCGTCATTCAGCTGCAGGTCGCAGGAGCCTTCCACACCGACTACATGGCCTCAGCCATTCCCACGCTGCAGGAGGCCGCATCACTCGTCACGGTGAACGACCCTGCCCGTGTGCTCTGGACCAATGCCGATGGTTCGCGCATTACCAAGGGCACAGAGTTTCGTGACCTGCTCATCACCCAGGTGTCAAACCCTGTGCGATGGGATTCATGCATGCAATCATTCACCGAAGCAGGCATCACTGGCTTCATCGAACTTCTTCCGGGCGGTGCACTCTCGGGCATCGCGAAGCGCGGCATGCGTGGCGTACCCAGTGTCGCGATCAAAACCCCGGCAGATCTCGACGCCGCCGTCGAACTCATTACGTCAGCGAACGAGTAGGAACAATCATGGCAGTGCTCACACAAATTACTGGCCCCGCGCACACCCGCATCCTTTCGGTGGGTGCCGCACGCGGCAACATCGACGTGCCCAACGATGATCTCGTCGAGGCGATCGACTCTTCTGACGAGTGGATCCGCCAGCGTACCGGCATCATCCAGCGCCGTCGCGCGAGTGAAGATGTTCTCGCAGTGGACCTTTCGGTTGAGGCAGGCGAAGAAGCGATCGTGCGTTCCGGTCTCGACCGCTCAGAAATAGATGGTGTGATCATCTCGACGATTTCGAACGTGGCGGTCACTCCGTCGATGGCTGCTCTCGCTGCGCACCGACTCGGGCTCACCCCAGCAGCAGCATTCGATATCTCTGCCGCGTGTGCCGGCTACGTCTACGGCGTCGGCCAGGCTGACGCGCTCGTACGCTCTGGCGTGTGCAAGAACGTTCTTGTCATCGGCTCAGAGAAGCTGTCTGACCTTGTTGACCCAACCGACCGCTCGATCTCATTCTTGCTCGGTGATGGCGCTGGCGCCGTTATCGTTGGCGCGAGCGACACGCCAGGCATCGGCCCCACTATCTGGGGTTCTGACGGCGGCCACTGGGACACGATCCACATGACCACGACCTTCAGCGATTACCGCGCAAACCCGGGCGAGGTCGCCTGGCCGACGCTCCGGCAAGACGGGCAGACTGTCTTCCGCTGGGCTGTCTGGGAGATGGCGAAGGTCGCGAAAAAGACGATCGCTGCCTCGGGAATTGAGGTTTCTGACCTCGCCGCGTTTATCCCCCACCAGGCAAATATGCGTATCATTGACGAGTTCGCTAAACAGCTGAAACTTCCCGAAACCGTTGCCGTTGCGCGCGATATCGAGATGCAGGGCAATACCTCTGCCGCCTCGATTCCGCTCGCGATGCACCAGCTTCTCGAAGAACAGCCAGAACTTTCAGGCGGCCTCGCGCTGCAGATCGGCTTTGGGGCCGGTCTGGTCTACGGCGCGCAGATCGTCACCCTGCCCTAATACTTCCAACCAAAACACATAAGGAGAAAAACCATGGCAGCTACTCAAGAAGAGGTACTTGCAGGTCTTGCAGAGCTCGTTGCAGACGAGACCGGCATCGCGGCCGACGTTGTCACCCTTGAGAAGTCATTCACCGATGACCTCGACATCGACTCGATCTCGATGATGACCATCGTCGTGAACGCTGAAGAGCAGTTCGACGTCAAGATCCCGAACGAGGAAGTCAAGAACCTCGTTACCGTGGGCGACGCGGTCAACTTCATCGTTGCAGCTCAGGCGTAACCCACGCCACCTGAGAGGGGCTGAGGAGAACCTCCTCGCCCCTCCCCCTTATCTTTACGATCAATGATGCGAAATCATCACCCCTCGGGAGAACACCATTGACTAAGAAAATCGTCATTACCGGCATTGGCGCATCGTCACCCATCGGTGGCACCGCGCAGGAATCTTGGGACGCCCTACTCGCTGGAGAGTCGGGCATTCACAGCCTCGAATTTGACTGGATCGAGCAATACGACATTCCCGTCACGTTCGCTGGCAAAGCAAAGGTGAACCCTGAAGAGGTGCTCGAGCGACCCGTCTGGAAACGCCTCGACCCCTCAAGCCAGTTCGCACTGATCGCAGCAAAAGAAGCGTTCGCCGACGCAGGCACCCCAGAGGTCGCCTCAGAGCGCCTCGGCGTTGACTGGGCCACCGGTATTGGTGGCGTGTGGTCGCTCCTCAACGCGTGGGACACCCTGCGCGAAAAGGGTCCCCGCCGCGTCATGCCCCTCACGGTGCCCATGCTCATGCCCAACGCACCATCGGCCGCCGTTTCAATGCACTTCGAGGCCCGCGCATATGCTCGCACCGTGGCCTCGGCCTGCGCCTCAAGCACCGAGTCGCTCGCAAATGCTTACGATCACCTGCAGGCTGGTCTCGCCGACGTCGTCATTGCCGGCGGATCGGAAGCAGCCATTCACCCGGTCACCATCGCCTCCTTCGCCTCGATGCAGGCACTCTCGACGCGCAACGATTCGCCCGAGACCGCATCGCGCCCGTACAACACTGACCGCGACGGCTTCGTCATGGGCGAGGGCGCTGCTGCGCTCGTGCTCGAGACCGAAGAGCATGCACTCGCCCGCGGCGCGAAGATTTACGCTGAGCTCGCAGGCGGCGGCGTGACCGCCGACTCGTACCACATCACGGCAAACGACCCAGAGGGCCGTGGAGCAAGCCGCGCCGTTGAGATGGCGCTCGAGCAGGCCGGCGTTACTGCGGCCGATGTCACCCACATCAACGCTCACGCAACCTCTACCCCGGTCGGCGACCCTGCCGAGTACGCGGCGCTCAAGCTCGTGTTCGGCGATCGCGTCGACGAGATCGCTGTTTCGGCGACGAAGGCTGCTACCGGCCACCTCCTCGGAGGCACGGGAGCGCTCGAGGCCGTCTTTACCACACTCGCGGTGCAGAACCGCCTCGCTCCCCCGACGATCAACCTCGTCGATCAGGATCCCGAGATTCCACTCTCGGTCTCGTCAGAGGCGCAGTCTCTCGGCGACGGGCCTCAGGTCGCGATCTCGAACTCGTTCGGATTCGGTGGACACAACGCCGTTGTCGTGATCCGCTCGGTCGACTAACTTCTGCGCCAGTGCGGCGGCACTCCTTCCCTAGGATGTCGCCGCACTGTCACGAAGAAGCGATCATTCTCTTCCCTAACGCGCATCCGGTCATCAGGCCGCCCAGCGTCAGGGTAGAATAAAGCGTCGCGAACAAAGACCACCCACTCACGGGGCATTAGCTCAGCTGGTTAGAGCACCGGACTCATAATCCGTCGGTCGCGGGTTCAAGCCCCGCATGCCCCACCAACACATCTGTACTCGTGCAACACAACGGTACTCGTGCAACACAACGGTACTCGTGCAACACATCAGTACTCGTGGCGCTTTGGACTTCGTGAGGCCTGCCTGCGGGTGCGGCCGCCTTCGTTGCACGCCTTTTTCGCGTCTACTTGACGAAAAGCAAGGTCTTTCTCGAAATACACCCTGCTTTTCGTCAAGTAAACCGCTGGAAGGCGAGCAGCAGCACTGCAGCGGGTGGCCGGGCCCCGTGACGCCCCGCGCCGCCCCGCCCCGCGACGGCCAAGCCCCGCGCTCCGAGGCAGTAGCCGGTTGGCGTTACGCCGCGACAGGCGCCAGCGCGCCAAGCACCTCGGTCGCGCCGCCGCCGAGCGCCACGTTCGCGCCGCCGTTCGGAGTCAGCACCCCGGTCATGAGCAGCGCGATGATAACGAGGCCAATCACGACGCGGTAGATCACGAACGGGGTGAAGCTGCGCTTCGAGATGTAGTTCATGAAGAAGCCAATGACGAAGAGCGCGACCACGAATGCGATGACGGTTGCCAGAGCAGTCATGCCCATGGGCGTCGAGCCGGGCGCCTTGATCGCTTTGTAGAGCTGGTAGAAACCTGAGCCGAACACGGCCGGGATCGCGAGCAGGAACGAGTAGCGGGCCGCTGCCTCGCGCTTGTAGCCCATGAAGAGGCCGGCGGTAATCGTGCCGCCTGAGCGTGAGACTCCGGGAATAAGGGCGAGCGCCTGGGCGAAGCCGTAAATGAGGCCGTGCTTCCAGGTCAGCTTTTCGAGGGGGCGGGTTTTCTTCCCCGCCCAGTCGGCGACACCGAGCAGAAGCCCGAAGAAGATGAGGGTGAAGGCAACGAACCACAGTGAGCGAAGGGTCGTCTCGATCTGGTCTTCAAAGGCGAGGCCAAGCACGACGATGGGAATGGTGCCGACGATGATCCACCAGCCCATGAGGGCGTCAGGGTCGTTGCGCGCGATTTTGCCTGTGAGAGAGCGGAACCAGTTGCCGATAATGCGCACGATGTCTTTCCAGAAGAAGACGATCACGGCGAGCTCGGTGCCCAGCTGAGTGATTGCGGTAAAGGCTGCGCCGGCGTCGCCGATGCCGAGCAGTTCGCTCGTGACGCGCAGGTGAGCGCTCGATGAGACCGGGAGAAACTCAGTGAGTCCCTGCACGAGCCCGAGTATGATCGCCTCGAAAATACCCATGAGTTCCTTTCGTTGGGTGTCGGTCGCTCCGACCTGCAATAGTTTAATTGCCCCGCGGTGCTCACCCGTGTGCGTTTGCAGGGAAAGGCGGGCTGGCGCTACTGCCTCGGCCTGCCCCGGGGTGGGCGCTCGTGAGAAACGGCGAAGGGCTGTGGGGCCACTTCACGCAGCTCGGCGAGCCAGGAGAGCGCTGCGAGGGCAAGGTGCCGCTGAGCGAGCTGGCCTGGGCTTTCGTCGTGAACACTGTCGAGGCGCGCTTGCCAAAGTGTTTCATAGGCGTTCAGCAAGACATCGGCGTCTCGGCCGGGCAAACTCACGGCCATCGCGACCTGCGCAAGCATCGTCTCCCAGGGATGTTGCTCGTCGGCAATGGGCTCGGTGAGCCATGAATCTGCGAGCGCACGCCCGGCATCGGTCACCGCGTAGAGCGGCAGCCCATCATCGGTCTGGGCCCGCTGCTCGGCAAAGCCGTCACGCACGAGCCGGTCGAGGGTTGAGTATACCTGGCCGACGTTGATGGGGCGCTCGCGCGGAAGCCTGCGGGTCAGCTCGCCCCGCAACTGCAGCCCGTAGGCAGGTCCCTCGGTCAAGATCGCAAGAATGGCGTGCTTCACGGCCGCCGGCCTCGGTGCCCCGAATCGTCGGTGGGAGGAAGCTCCTCGAAGGTTCCCTCAGGAATCTTGATATTGCCTGTGCTCGTCTGCATCATCTGCTTCATACCGGCTTGCGGGTGGTAACGCGCGAGGCCGAATACTCCGAGAATCGCGACGAGCCCTGAGAGCGCGAAGATGATGACCGCCGCAGCACTCGCGTGCTCTGCCTCGCCAAGAACGACGATGCCAATGAGCACTGCAATGAGCGGATCGACGACGGTGAGCCCCGCAACAACGAGGTCTGGCGGGCCCGATGAGTAGGCGTTCTGCACAAAGAACATGCCGAGTACGGCCCCGAGAATAAGAGCGGCGAGGCTGAGCCACAGGTAGGCGTCGAATTCTTGCTGCTGCAGTCTGCTGATGACCGTCTTCGCGAGCGTCGCCACGAAGCCGTACAGCACGCCGGCTCCAATAATGTATGCGAGGGCGATCGCGCGGTGCCGCATGAGTGCGAAGAGCACGAGGGCGAGCACGAAAACGACTGCGAAGATGATGAGAATGATGCGAAGCTTCGTGTCTGAAACCTTCGCGTCAACCGCGTTAAACGCGGCAACGGTTACGAAGATACCAACGCCGACGACGCACATCGCGACGGCTGTGAAGGCTTTCGCTCCGAGCCTGACCTTCGAATAGTGCATGTTGAGAAAGGCGGTGATCACGAGGGCCACAACACCAATCGGCTGCACGAGAATCAGCGGTGAGAAGCTCAGCGAGCCGATTTGCAGCACGGTCGCGAGGCCGAGCAGAATCGTGCCAACGAGCCACGAGGGTCGCTTTAAGAGGTTGAGCGTGTGCTTCGCTGAGATGCCCTGCGAGGCGCTACTGCCGGTGATGCGTTCGACCTTGTTGAGGCCGCGCGACTGGTACTGCGCACCGAACGAGAGAAACGCCGCGCCGAGCAGCGCGAGCGGTATGCCCCAAAACGCATGCGCGTCGAGCATGATCTCGTTCCCAAGCACGACAATTTGCACCGCGTCACCAGCTGGCAGCATCGCTTAGGCCTCCGACTTCTCGCCGCGCATAATCGCCACGAGACGTTCGGCAGCGAGGGCTACCTCGTCGTTCACGATGGTCTCGTCGAACTCTTCTGCAGCGGCGAGCTCGCCTTTCGCCGTCGTCAACCTGCGCTCCTGCTCTTCAGCCGATTCAGTGCCGCGGCCAATGAGGCGGCGTACGAGCTCATCCCATGTCGGTGGTGCGAGAAACACGAGTCTCGCATCAGGCATGGCGACGCTGACCTGGCGCGCACCCTGCAGATCAATTTCGAGCAACACGAGTTGTCCCTGCGCAGCGGCCTCGAGCACAGGCGTGCGGGGGGTGCCATAGCGGTAGGCGTTATGCACGGTCGCCCACTCAAGAAACTCTGACTCGGCGAGCATGCGGTCAAACTCTTCGTCGGTCACGAAAAAGTAGTGCACCCCGTCGATCTCGCCTGGGCGCGGGGCACGGGTAGTGGCCGAGACTGAGAGGCTCACCTCTGGGAAGTGCTCGCGAATGTATGCAGCAACGGTGCCCTTGCCCACCGCGGTGGGGCCCGCAAGAACAGTCAGGGGTGGCACTGTCGTCGCTTCTTCTAAGCCGAGTCGCTGCCGCACAAAGGCCTCCAGTCGTGTTCGTTGTCGAATTCCGAGCCCGCCGAGGCGCTTCCGCTCAGAAATATCCAGTGTCTCCAGGATACCGGGCATCTTGACCGCACCGATGGCGGGCATCAGTAATAAAAAGTCGGTTATCCGTAATGTTGCCGCTGGCGTGTCTGGCCTTTTCGAGAGCTCGAGCACCGTGACCGGCGACAGTTCACCGTCACGCACCCGTTGCTTGAGCTCGGCCCTTGCCCTGCGAGCCTCCACTGCCGCGCGACTTGCAGCGACCCTATCGGTGTCTGGAACCGGGTGTTTCACGCGTATGCCTCCATGATGCGTTCGTTACTCAGCGCGATACTGCTGCCGACCTGATCGGCCCCACCGTTGACGATGCTGCGCGATTCGCTCACGAGCACGCCTGCAGCGAGCGAGGCGAAGAGTTCGCGCACCTCGCCGACGCTTGCCCCCTGAAAGCCAAAGCCGGGTGCGAGCACGGGCACAACAGGCCCATCGTGCGTCGTAGCACGGTCGATCGCAAAGTCATCGAGGTTGACGGTCGCACCCAGCACGACACCGACCGAGCCGACCTCGCCACCCTGAGCGGCGTTCATGTCGCGCGCACCAGAGAGCACGTATTGCGCAAGTGTCTCGCCAGTCTCGACGTGGGCAAGCTGCACGGCCTTGGCCTCCGGGTTCGAGGTCGCCGAGAGTACGAAGAGCCCCTTGCCGTGTTCACTCGTGTACTCGCTGGCACCGGCGAGCGTACCGAGGCCTTGGTATGCGTGCACCGTCATCGCGTCGGCTTCGAGCGGGCTTCCTGGCTTCAGCCACGCGTCGGCGTAAGCCGCAAACGTTGAACCGATATCGCCGCGCTTCACATCGGCGATCACGAGGAGCCCCGCCTCGCGCGCATCGGCAAAGACGCGCTCGAGGGCGACGTAGCCGGCCGATCCGAAGCGCTCAAAAAACGCGATTTGGGGCTTGATGCAGGCGACCTCGCCAGCTGCCGCCGCAACAACCTCGCGCCCCAGGCGCTCAGCGTTTGCGGCGGTATCGTCGAGCTGCCATGCAGCGAGCGTACTTGCGTGCGGATCAATGCCGACGCATAAGCGGCGGCCCGCAGCAAACTGTGCTGCGAGCCGCCCACCAAAGGTGTCTGTCATTACTTCGTCTTTCGCGCGAGGCGGTCGGCCTCGTACTCCTGAAGCGGTTTCACCGTCACACCTTCAGAGACTCGTGAGATCGCAGCAACTGCCGCGTCGAGCTCAGAGACGGTCGTGAAGATGGGCATGCCAGCAGCGATGGCCGCCGCACGAATGCGGTAACCGTCGGCACGCGTCGTGCCGCCACTCGGGGTGTTGATAATCATGCCGACCTCGCCGCGATCGATGAGGTCAACCACGCTCTCTCCCCCGTTGATCTCTGAGTGCTTCTTCACGACCTCTGCCTCAATACCGTTGCGTCCGAGCACGACCTGCGTGCCCTTCGTCGCGATGAGACGGTAGCCAAGCTCTTTGAGGCGCAGGGCTGGGAGCACGATGCCACGCTTGTCGCGGTCTGAGACCGAGATAAACACGGTGTCGCCGGGCTTTGGCAGCTCACTACCGGCGGCCGATTGGCTCTTGGCAAACGCCGTCGGGAAGTCGCGATCCATGCCCATGACCTCGCCCGTCGAACGCATCTCGGGGCCGAGCAGCGAGTCGACTACGAGGCCCTCGGTCGTGCGGAATCGCTTGAACGGCAGAACCGCCTCTTTCACCGCGATGGGTGAATCGATGGGAGCGCGTGAGCCGTCACGCTCATCAAGCACACCGGCGTCGATGAGGTCTTGAATCTTCTCGCCTGCCATGACGCGTGCCGCGGCCTTTGCGAGCGGAATCCCGAGTGCCTTCGAAACGAACGGCACGGTACGCGATGCGCGGGGGTTTGCCTCAAGCACGTAGAGCACGCCCTGGCCGATGGCAAACTGTACGTTCAAAAGCCCACGTACGCCAACGCCCTCTGCGATCGCACGGGTTGCCTCGCGAATCTCGCCGATCTGCTCGAAGCCGAGCGTGATGGGAGGCAGGGTACAGCTTGAGTCACCCGAGTGCACGCCAGCCTCTTCGATGTGCTCCATGACGCCGCCAACGTAGAGCTGCTCGCCGTCGTAGAGCGCGTCGATGTCAATCTCGATTGCATCATCGAGAAAACGATCGACGAGCAGCGGGTTTCCGGGGCCAACGAGCGCCGATCCCTCGATGCGCACGAAGTAGTCGCGCAGCGAGTCGGTGTCGTACACGATCTCCATACCGCGGCCGCCGAGCACGAACGACGGGCGCACGAGCACGGGGTACCCGATCTCTTCGGCGACGCGGATCGCGCCAGCCTCGTCGATGGCCGTGCCGTTGCGCGGCGCGTGCAGGCCTGCCCGGTCAAGAATCTGCGAGAATGCACCACGCTCTTCGGCGAGGTCGATTGCCTCGGGGGTTGTGCCGAGAATCGGCACCCCGTTGTCTTTGAGCAGCTGCGCGAGGCCGAGTGCCGTCTGGCCGCCGAGCTGCACGATGACGCCGACAAGCTCACCCGAATCCTGCTCTGCGTGAATGACCTCGAGCACATCTTCGAGCGTGAGCGGCTCGAAGTACAGACGATCTGAGGTGTCGTAGTCGGTCGAGACCGTTTCGGGGTTGCAGTTGATCATAATCGTCTCGTAGCCGGCCTCCGAGAGAGAGAATGAGGCGTGCACGCACGAGTAGTCGAACTCGATGCCCTGACCGATACGGTTGGGGCCAGCGCCCAGGATGATGACCTTCTTGCGATCGGTCGCAATCGCCTCGGTCTCCTGGTCGTACGACGAGTAGAGGTACTGCTGAAGCCCCTCGTGCTCGGCCGAGCAGGTGTCAACCTTCTTGAACACGGGGCGCAGGCCGTGGGCATGGCGCCAGCCGCGCACCTCTGACTCGCGCATACCGCGCAGCTCACCAATTTGAGCATCTGAGAAGCCGTGGTTCTTGGCGTGCTTCAGCAACTCACTCGTGAGTTCTGCCGCCTCACGGACTTCGTGGGCGATCTCGTTGATGAGCACGATCTGGTCGAGGAACCAGGGGTCAATCTTCGTTGCTTCGAAGACCTGCTCGATCGTCGCGCCCTTGCGCAGCGCCTGCTGAATATCAACGAGGCGGCCGTCGGTCGGGCGCACCATGGTCGTGAGCAGCTCGTCTACTGAACGCTCGTCTTCGCCCCAGTGGAACGATGAACCCTTCTTCTCAAGCGAGCGCAGCGCCTTCTGCAGGCCAGTCGCGAAGTTACGGCCAATGGCCATGGCTTCGCCTACCGACTTCATGGTCGTCGTGAGCGTGTCGTCGGCTGCAGGGAACTTCTCGAAGGCAAAGCGCGGAACCTTCACGGCGACGTAGTCGATCGTGGGGTCGGCGGCAACGTCTTGAATGCCCGTCATATCGTTTGTGAGCTCTGCAAGTGTGTAACCGAGTGCAAGCTTGGCCGCGATCTTTGCGATCGGGTAACCGGTCGCCTTCGAGGCGAGGGCCGACGAGCGCGAAACACGGGGGTTCATCTCGATGACGATGACTCGGCCGTCTGTGGGATTGATGGCAAACTGAATGTTGCAGCCGCCGGTGTTCACACCGACGCGGCGAATGATCTCTTCACCGATGCGGCACATGTTCTGGTACTCGGGGTCGGTCAGCGTGATCGCCGGGGCGATCGTGATGGCGTCACCCGTGTGCACGCCGACGGGGTCAACGTTTTCGATCGAGCACACGATCACCGAGGCGCCGGTGGGGTCTTGCATGAGCTCAAGCTCATATTCTTTCCACCCGAGGATCGACTCTTCGAGCAGCACCTCGCCCGTGGGGCTCGAATGAATACCGTCGGTGACGATGCGCACGAGCTCTTCTTCGGTGTATGCGAATCCTGAGCCGAGGCCGCCCATGGTGAATGAGGGGCGCACGACGAGCGGGTAACCGAGGTCTTTCGCCTGTTCCTTCGCCTGCTCAACCGTCGTGGCGATGTATGACTTTGCCACATCGGCGCCTGCTTCAATCACGATGTCTTTGAAGAGCTGGCGGTCTTCACCGCGCTGAATGGCAGCGATGTTCGCGCCGATGAGCTCGACGTTGTGCTTGTCGAGAATGCCGAGCTCGTCGAGCTCGATCGCGGCGTTCAGTGCAGTCTGCCCGCCGAGCGTTGGCAGGAGCGCGTCGGGCTTCTCTTTCGCGATGATCTGCTCGATGACCTCGGCTGTGATCGGCTCAACGTAGGTTGCGTCGGCGAAATCGGGGTCGGTCATGATCGTTGCGGGGTTCGAGTTCACAAGAATGACTCGCACGCCCTCCTGGCGCAGCACGCGGCAGGCCTGGGTACCTGAGTAGTCGAACTCGCACGCCTGGCCGATAACGATCGGGCCAGAACCAATGACGAGTACTGAGTGAATGTCTGTGCGTTTTGGCATAAAAGTGCTCCTGTGCTGCTGGTTCTACGCGGCGGTGTTGACGATGGTTGCGAGCTCGGCGTCTGAGAGCTGTGCGTCTGCTCCCGAGAAGATGCCTGCGCGAAGCGGGCTGTCTGCTGCCGCGATGCGGCGCGTCAGCGCGCGGGTGTCGATGCCTGAGATGCCGACGACTTCGTCGCGGGCGAGATCGTCATCGAGGCTGCGGGTTGCGCGAAAATTTGAGACGCGGCGAGCCGGGTCGCGCACAACGAGACCAGCGGCCTCGATGCGTGACGAAACCGCGTCTTCGTCGTTCACACCGGTCGCACCGATGTGCGGCGTCGCGAAGACGACAATCTCTCCGGCGACCTTCGGGTCAGTGAGTGTCTCGAGGTATCCGGTGGGGGCTACATCGAGCCGCAAAGTGCCAACACTTCGTCCGACTGAGCCGTATGCGCGGCCCTCAAAGCGGGTGCCATCGGCGAGTACGAGTACGGCGCTTGATGTGGTCGTGGCGGTCATTTAAGCCTCCTCTAGTGAGCGAGCGGTTGTTGAGTTGGGGTGCTGGTTGAGCATTCGAGCGATGCTCTCAGCAAATTCGTGTTGTTGGTGCGGCGTGCTGAAACGAAAGCTCGTCGCGAGGGCGCCTCGTGGTGAGACCCACTCGAGGTTTGAGAGCCCGTCGTGCTCTACAACCTTGTCGATGGTGAGCTGAGCGAGCGTCTCGCCCGTGATGGCCTCGCGTGCGATGACCACGGGGTCTTCACCCGTGACCTGTACCTCAAGCCCGTCGGTACGAACGGCGACCTGAGCCCAGCCGCGAAAAGCGAGACCGGGAACAGCGACGCGTTCGAGCGGCGCACCTTGCGGGGTGGTTGCTACGTAGAACACGCGGTCAAACGATGCGATGGTGTCGCCAGTGAGCGTGGTCTCGATCGGAGCGAGATCGGCGTCGCGTCTGCCACGTCGTCGCCAGCTTCGCCACATGAGCCAGAAGAGCAGCGCGGTCAGAGCCACCAATACGAGCGTCGACGTGAAGAAATTCATGAGAGGTTCTCCTTTGCTGCCTGGGCGACCGTTGCTTCGTCAACGAGCACACCTTGATCGAGGGTGAGGTACCCGTGGCGAATGGTGGTGTGCACCCGCCCGGGAAGTTGCATGCCGAGAAACGGCGAGTTCAGGCTGAGCCCCTTGAGGTCGGCAACGCTGAAGGTGCTCGACGCGCTCGGATCGACGAGCACGAGGTCAGCGACCTCTCCCTCGTCGAGCGACGCTGGGTGCCCCTCGAGTTTGCCGATGGAGGCCGGGGTGTGTGAGAGCAGCTGTTCGAGCCGCTGCCAACTCACGGTGCCTTCGTCAATAAGCGTGAGCATCGCGATGGGCAGCGCCGATTCGAGGCCGACCATGCCAAACGCCGCCGAGTCCCACTCACACTCCTTGGTTTCACTGGGGTGCGGTGCGTGGTCAGTGGCGATGATGTCGATAATGCCGTCGGCAACCGCTCGCCTCAACGCTTTTACGTCGGCATCGCGGCGAAGCGGCGGGTTCACCTTGAAGATCGGGTCGTAGCTCACGGCTTTGTCTTCGGTAAGAATGAGGTGGTGAGGCGTCACCTCGGCGGTGACGTTCACGCCGCGCTCCTTAGCCCAGCGCACGACCTCGACCGAGCCTGCGGTTGAGAGGTGGCAGATGTGCAGTCGCGCCCCGATGTGCTCTGCGAGCAGGACGTCGCGCGCGATAATCGATTCCTCGGCAACGGCAGGCCAACCGGCGAGGCCAAGCTGGCTCGAGAGCTCACCCTCGTTCATCTGGGCATTCTCGGTGAGACGCGGATCCTGCGCGTGTTGCGCGATGACCCCATCGAACGTTTTCACGTACTCAAGAGCTCGACGCATGAGCAGCGAGTCGTGAACGCACTTGCCGTCGTCAGAAAAGACGGTCACGCCTGCGCGTGACTGCGCCATAGCGCCGATCTCGCTGAGGCGCTCACCCTCAAGCCCCGCCGTGACCGCACCGATCGGGCGCACCGTGGCGTACCCTGCGGCCTGGCCAAGGGCTTGTACCTGCTCAACGACGCCCGCGGTGTCAGAAACGGGCATGGTGTTGGCCATGGCGTAGACGGTCGTGAAGCCACCTGCGGCGGCGGCCCTGGTTCCCGTCAACACGGTCTCAGACTGCTCGAAACCCGGCTCGCGAAGGTGTGTGTGCAGATCAACGAGCCCCGTCATCGCGATGAGCCCCGTTGCGTCGATGACTCGCGCCTCGGCGCTCTCAATTGCCCGGCCCACGCGAACGATGCGGCCACCATCGACCAGGATGTCGACGGTCTCGGCATCGCCGACGCTCTTGCCAGCCTCGGTGAGGTCTTGCGCCCTCGTGACGTTGGTAATCAGTATCTGGCCCGCGTTAGGCATGCGTTTGCTCCTTGTCTCCTGAAAGCAGCAGGTACAGTGCCGCCATACGAACCGATACGCCACTCGAAACCTGATCGAGCACGGTCGATCGATCAGAGTCGGCTGCGGCAGATGAAATTTCGAGGCCACGGTTCATAGGCCCCGGGTGCATGATGAGTGAGTGCTCTGGGAGCGCTGCAAACCTGCGGTCATCAAGGCCCCAGTTGCGCGCGTACTCGCGCTCGTTCGGGAAGAACGCGTGGTGCATGCGCTCCCCCTGAATGCGCAGCATCATGACGACGTCTGGGGCGTCTTCGCGAATCGCCTCGTCGAGCGAGTGTCGAATCGTCGCAGGCCACGCCCGCACACCATAGGGTTGCAGGGTCTCAGGGGCGACGAGCGTCACATGGGCGCCGAGCGTCGTGAGAAGCCAGAGATTTGACCTCGCGACCCGTGAGTGGGCAATGTCGCCAACAATCGCGACAGAGATTCCGTCGAGATCACGCCCACGACTCTGGGCACCGAAGAGGCGTTTGCGCAGCGTGAAAGCGTCAAGCAGCGCCTGGGTTGGGTGTTCGTGCGTTCCGTCGCCAGCGTTCAGGACGCCGGCCTCGATCCACCCCGACTCTGCGAGGCGCTGCGGAGCGCCCGAGGCGTGGTGACGAATGACGACGCCGTCGGCGCCGATGGCCTGCAGCGTTTGCGCGGTGTCTTTGAGCGACTCGCCCTTCGACACCGACGAGCCCTTAGCGCTGAAGTTGATCACGTCGGCGCTCAAGCGCTTCGCGGCGGCCTCGAATGAGATGCGGGTGCGCGTCGAATCTTCGAAGAAGAGGTTCACGACAGACTTGCCGCGCAGTGTGGGCAGCTTCTTGACCTCGCGATGCTGGGTCGCAGCCATGTCTTCGGCCGTGTCGAGAATGCGCAGCGCTGCGTCGCAGCCAAGCGTTCTCGTGTCGAGTAGATGCTTCATGCCTCGGCCTCCCCTGCCGCCTCGGTCGATGAGATCGTGACCTGGTCGATGCCGTCGTGCTCGACGAGGTGCACCTGAATGCGCTCGCTCTTGGCACTCGGAAGGTTCTTGCCGATGTAGTCGGCCCGAATCGGGAGCTCGCGGTGGCCCCGGTCAATGAGGGAGGCGAGCCGCACGGCAACGGGGCGGCCGTGGTCGCCTAGGGCATCGAGCGCAGCACGCACCGTGCGGCCCGAGAACAGAACATCGTCGACGAGCACGACGGTAATGCCGTCAACGCCCTCGGCGGGCATGTCGGTCGGGCCCGTGACTCTTGTCGGGTGGCGGTCGAGGTCGTCACGGTACATCGTGACGTCGAGCGAGCCGACGGGAACCGTTACTCCCTCGATCTGTTCGATGTGCTGGGCGATGCGATGCGCGAGAGCGACCCCGCGCGTGGGTATGCCAACCAGCAGCAGCCCGTGGGGGCCCTTGTTTGCTTCTATGATCTCGTGTGAGATTCTGCGAAGTGCGCGAGTAATCTCGGCACCTTCGAGCACCGTTCGCGTATACACAACCAGAGCCCCCTTCTCCGCCTCACAGGACGGGTTTAAAGAAGTGCTTACCGTAAAAACTATAGCCGAAGAGCGCCGATCATTCAGCGTGTGTCGCGATATTTCCCAGCACGCCGTTAATGAAACGGCTTGAATCGTCGGTCGAGTACTCCTGTGCGAGAAGAACCGCCTCGGTGATGGCCACTGCGGCGGGAACCTCGTCGTTATACAAGATCTCCCAGCTGGCGAGGCGCAGGAGCGCCCGGTCAACGTGAGGCATTCGTTCGAGTGACCAGCCCTCGGCGTACTTCACGATGAGAGCGTCGATCTCTTCGCCGTGGTCGTGAACACCGTCGGTGATCTCTCGGGCGTACAGCCAGGAGCCCATGCGATCGGGCTCCTGTGCTGCACGTCTGGCTTCGGCCTCAATGACCTGGGGAATCTCGATTTCTCGCAGGTCAGCCTGAAACAGCATGTCTAGTGCGCGCTTGCGCGCTTTCGTTCGTGCGCTCAACGGTTAGCGATTAATCGTTGACGCGACCGAGGTAGTCGCCCGTGCGCGTATCGATCTTGACCTTGGTACCGGTCTCGAGGAAGAGGGGAACCTGAATCTCGTAGCCCGTCTCGACCTTTGCGGGCTTCGTGCCACCGGTCGAGCGGTCGCCCTGCAGGCCTGGCTCAGTGTAGGTCACCTCGAGAATGACCGATGCTGGCAGCTCGATGTACAGGGGCTCACCCTCGTGCATGCCGATCTGCACGTTGAGGTTTTCGAGCATGTAGTTCTCGGCGTCGCCGACAACAACGGCGGGAACCGTGAGCTGATCGTAGTCAGAAAGGTCCATGAACACGAAGTCAGCGCCATCTTTGTAGAGGTACTGGAAATCGCGGCGGTCAACGGTGGCCGTCTCGATCTTTGCACCGGCGTTGTAGGTCTTGTCGATGATCTTGCCCGAGACGATGTTCTTCTGCTTGGTGCGAACGAACGCGCCACCCTTGCCCGGCTTTACGTGTTGAAACTCAACAACGCTCCAGAGCTGGCCGCTGTCTTTAATGACGGTACCGTTCTTAATATCGTTCGAGGTTGCCATGTTTCGTCTCCAAGATCATGTGTTCGATTGAAAAAATGCGACACCCTATCGTAGCGGCTCAGTCGGTGAGCGCGCTGAGAGCGAGCACATACGATTGAAACCCAAAGCCAGCGATCACGCCGGTTGCCACGCCGCTAATGGTACTCATGTGCCGAAAAGCCTCGCGAGTGTGCGGGTTCGAGATGTGCACCTCGATGAGCCGCGAGGTACCCTGCAGCATCGCTACCGCGTCGCGCAGACCGTACGAGTAGTGCGTGAATGCCGCCGGGTTGAGAATCACGTCGCAACCACGGCGAAAAGCCTCGTGGATCCACCCGATGAGCTCTGCCTCGTCGTCAGTCTGGCGCACCTCAACGCGTTGCTCTGCGGTCTTGCGCGCTTCAAGCAGCTCACGCAGGTCATCGAGCGTCGCGTGGCCGTACACCTCGGGTTCGCGTGCGCCGAGCATGCCCAGGTTTGGGCCGTTGAGAACGAGAATCTCTTGCATGGCTGCCCCTAGCTCCCGATTGCCTGGTATGCGAACTGCAGCATTGAGGGGTCGACGCCCGCGAGCACGCGTGGCTTGCCAATGTCATCGAGCACGATGAAACGCAGCATGCCCGCGCGCGCCTTCTTGTCGCGCTGCATCGTCGCGAGTAGCCCTTCCCAGCGGCCGGCACCGTAGGTCACCGGCAAGCCGAGCGAGGTAAGAATCGCCTTGTGGCGGTCGACGACCTCGTCTGAGAGCGAACCGGCGAGGCGGCCGAGCTCTGCGGCAAACATCATGCCGATCGAGACAGCGACACCGTGGCGCCACTGGTAGCGCTCGGCGTGCTCGATCGCGTGGCCGAGCGTGTGCCCGTAATTGAGGTTCTCGCGCACTCCGGTTTCGGTGAAGTCTTCGCTCACGACCGCGGCCTTGACCGCGATGGTGCGCTCGATGAGCTCGCGAAACTCGGGGCTCGACGGGTTGGTCGCGACGTCGACGTCGGCCTCGATGATTTCGAGAATGCGCGGATCTTCAATGAATCCGCACTTGACGACCTCGGCGAATCCCGCGCGAATCTCGTTGTCGGGCAGGGTCTGTAGGTGATCGAGATCGCAGATGACCCGTGCCGGTGGGTAAAAGACACCGACGAGGTTCTTGCCCTCGGCGGTGTTGATGCCGGTCTTGCCACCGAGCGCGGCGTCAACCGCGCCGATCACGGTCGTCGGAATCTGCACGAGCTTGACGCCGCGAAGCCAGGTTGCCGCGACGAAGCCCGCAAGGTCAGTTGCCGCACCCCCGCCAATGCCAATAATCGCGTCGCTGCGCGTGAAGTCAGCCTGGCCGAGCAACGTCCAGCAGAAAGCCGCGACCTCGACACGCTTCGAATTCTCAGCGTCGGGAATCTCGGCGATGAGTACCTGATGGTACGTCTCAGAGAGCGCGACGCGTAGCTCTTCGGCGATACGCCCAACCGACCCGGTGTGTACGATGAGCACCTTTGCAACCTGAGGCCCGAGAGCGCTCACGACCTCGGCCTGCAGCCCGTGCCCGACGACCACGTCGTAGCGGGTTTCTCCGGTCACCTGAATACGGGTTGCGTCAGTCACTATGCCTCTTTATCTTCGTCGTTCGTCGGGAGGGTGTCGACGAGATGCTCGCTCGCCCACGTCGTAATCCAGTTTGCCGCAACCTCGGTGAGTGCACTCTGCGAGAAGCGGTCAGTTCGAAAGGTCACGTCGGCGACCTCTTCGTAGAGGGGCCTGCGTTGGTCGAGAATGCGCTGCCACGCCCCTGGATCGTTTTTGAGCAGGGGCCTGCGCGAAAGATTCGCGGTTTTGAGCACGGCTTTCTCGGTCGTCATGAGCAGCAGCACCGGGTGGTTGCGAAGCAGCTGCCTGGTGCGCTCAGTGAGCACCGCTCCCCCGCCGAGTGCAAGCACCCTGGGGCCTTTGCGCGCGAGCTCTGCCGCGATGACCGTCGCCTCCATCTCGCGAAACGCGCTCTCGCCCTGCTGCTCGAAGATCTGCGTGATCACTCCGTGCTGCTGCACGATGCGGGCGTCAGAGTCAACAAACGGAATGTTGAGCGCACGCGCGAGTCGCTTGCCGAGACTCGTCTTACCCGCCGCCATCGGGCCGACGAGCACGACCGCCCGGTCAAGCCCGAGCACATCGGGGTTGCCCTGCACGAGTGGTGGCGGCGACGGCACCGGGCGCTGCTGAGGGGGCCCCGCGGGGCGTGAAGCACGTCGGCGGGAAGGGCTCACTGTTCCCCTGCCGTGCTGAGCGTCTCGGGAATGTTCGCGAGGTACGCGTCGAGATTGCGCTTCGTCTCGGCAACGCTGTCGCCGCCGAACTTCTCGACCATCGCGTCGGCAAGCGTCAGGGCAACCATCGCCTCGGCCACAACGCCCGCGGCCGGAACCGCACACACGTCGCTGCGCTGGTGGTGGGCCTTCGCTTGCTCGCCCGTCGCAATGTCAATCGTCGGCAGCGCGTGAGGAACTGTCGCGATAGGCTTCATGCCCGCGCGCACCCGAAGCGGCTGACCCGTGGTCATGCCACCCTCGATGCCACCGGCGCGATCGGTCTCACGAACGATCTTGCCGTCACGCATGTGCAGCTCATCGTGCGCCACTGAACCGCGGCGACGCGTGGTCTCGAAGCCGTCGCCAAACTCAACGCCTTTAATCGCCTGGATGCCCATGATCGCGGCGGCGAGTTTGCTGTCGATGCGGCGATCCCAGTGCACGTAGGAGCCGAGCCCAGCGGGCAAGCCGTAAGCGATCACCTCGACGATGCCGCCAACGGTGTCGCCCGACTTCTTCGTCTCGTCGACTTCGGTAACCATCAACGCGCTCGTCGCTTCGTCGAAGCAGCGAAGCGGATCGGCATCGAGTCGTTCAACATCGCCCGGGACCGGAAGCGGTGTGCCGGCGGGAACCTGCACGGGCCCAATCGCAACCGTATGGCTCACGAGCTCGACCCCGAGCTCTCGTAGGAAGGCCTTCGCTACTGCGCCAAGAGCAACCCTCGCGGCAGTCTCGCGAGCGCTGGCGCGCTCAAGCACAGGGCGGGCCTCATCAAAGCCGTACTTTTGCATACCGACGAGGTCGGCGTGGCCCGGGCGCGGGCGCGTCAGCGCCGCCCCACGGCCGCGGGACTTCTCTGAGAGCTCGGTCGGCTCGGCGCTCATCACCTCGACCCATTTCGCCCACTCGGTGTTGCCAACGCGAATCGCGATCGGGCCACCAATGCTTCGGCCCTGCACAACACCTCCCGAGAGCGAGAGTTCGTCCTGTTCAAATTTCATTCGTGAGCCACGGCCATAACCGAGCTTGCGACGCGCAAGGTCATCTCTGATCTCTTGCATCGTGATGGGCAGCCCAGCGGGCATGCCCTCAAGAACAGCAATCAGTTCGGGTCCGTGTGATTCTCCAGCAGTAAGCCAACGCAGCATGCTGTCTATTCTTCCACAGAACTTGCCGCCGCTTCGCGCATAGCGGCAATCACGCGACCTTCACCCTCGAGCTCGGCTTCAGTCGAGCCATTCACGAACAGCCGAATCTGCAACACCGCCTGAAAAATGAGCATGTCAATGCCCGGGTAGCGGTCGCTTCCCCGCGCGTCCCACAACTCACTGAGGGGCGACGGCCAAGGATCGTACGCGACGTCGAAGAGCGGCGCCTGGGTTACCGTTTCTGGGAGCGCGAGACCAATACCCGCGGGGCCCGGAAGCGTACTCACGACCACCGTCGGGCGCCACACGGGCTCCTGCCCCAGCGTGCCGGGAACCGCCGCGTAGGCATTGCCGAAGGCAGCCGCCGCCTCAGGGCGTCTTGCCATGACCTGCACCTCTGCCGCTCCGCCAGCGCGAGCGGCAAGCACCGCCGAAACCGCGGTCGCTCCCGCACCCAGAACCAGCGTGCGGGTCAGATCGAGCCCGTGTGACTCGAGGGCCATACGCAGGCCCCCCACGTCGGTGTTGGCGCCGATCCACCCCGCCTCGTACCTCACGAGTGTGTTGACAACGCCACTCGCCTGAGCGACGGGGTCGAGCACGTCGGCGAGTTCACGCGCACGCGTCTTGAGCGGCATCGTGCACGAAAATCCAAGCCAATCGTCACTTAGCCCACGTAAGAGAGGCGCGAGCTCGGTTTCAGTACATTCAATGCGCTCGTACTGCCAGTCGAGACCCAACTCAGCATATGCAGCCGCGTGAATGAGCGGAGACTTTGAGTGAGCAATGGGCGAACCCAACACCGCAAGCCTGCGCATCAGCACCCGCTATCGGGGGTTTCGCTGCACCACTTGCGGTACTTGTCGACGGCTGCCTCATGGTCTTTCATATTTGAGGTGAACGTCGACTCGCCCGTGCCACCCGGCGACACAACGAAGTACAACCAATCTCCGTCTTCGGGGCTCAGTGTTGCCTCAATTGCACTGGCACCGGGGTTGGCGATGGGCCCGACCGGCAACCCCTTGTGCACGTAGGTGTTCCAGTCGTTATCGTCTTTGAGCGCTTCCTTCGATGACCACACGTTGCCATCGGCATGCTCACCGTACCCGTACTGCGCGGTCGAGTCCATTTGCAGCAGCATGTCGGTGTCGAGGCGGTTCGCGATAACGCGTGCAACCTTGCCGAAATCGCTCGGCGTTCCGGCCTCCTTCTCAACGATCGACGCGGTCGTGAGCACGCGCTGAGCGTCTTCATCACTCACCTCGAACGATGCGAGTACCGAACGCTGCTTTTGCACGAGCGTGTTGATCATGACAAAGGCGTCATCGTCAGGCCCGAACTCGTAGTTGGCAGGAAACAGCCACCCTTCGAGCGAAGTGACGCCAGCCGGAAGCCCATACGGAGCAACGTTCTTTGCCGCCTCTTCGAACTCCTCGAGTGGCACCCCAGTGCCCGCTGCAAGCCGCTCAAGCGTCTGGTCAACCGTGAGCCCCTCGCGCAGAGCCACTGAGCGTTGGAGTCGGTTCTCAGGGTCAAGGAGCGCCTCAAGTGCGCCCTCAGCGCTCATCTGCTGCTTAAGGGAATAACTGCCGGGAATCAAAACCGTGTCGGCTTTCTCGATCAACAGGTCGTAGAAGGCCTCTGAACTCTTGACCACGTCTGCCTCAGCAAGGGTCTCGGCGATGTCGCCTCCGAGCTCACCCTCGTAAATCGTGATGACGGCCTCGCCGGTTCCTGGTCCCGGGTAGTCGTTATCGACCATGCCGAAACGCTTGAGCACGGCGTCGCCGTAGCTGCCCCAGAGCACGGCCACGCCGCCCCCGAGGGCACCGAGCACGACGACAACGACGAGCAGAATGATCCACCCGCGTTTTCCTTTTCGGGGTTTTTCAGCACGATGAGTCATGAGGTGGTTTCCTCCTGTTGGGTGCCGGGCAGCACGGTGCCGGTAGGCTCCCCGCGCAACCGTTCAGCATCAATAGCGTGTTGCAAAATAACGACGGCCGCCGCCTGGTCAATAACACCGCGGCCCTTTTTATGGTTTTTTCCGGTCGCGTGTAGCTGACCCCAGGCGGTCACGGTCGAGAGCCGCTCGTCGACGAGCCTGACGTCGGTACCCAGCGCGGCAATCCGGTGTGCAAAGCCGAGCGCGTCGTCAGTTGAAGCGGTGTGTTGCCCCTGCATATTCAGAGGCAAGCCCACCACGCACTCGATGACCTCATACTCTGCGATCAGCGCACCAATACGCTCAATATCGGTCGAGCCTTCGAGATCGCGAGCCACCGTTTCAACCGGGGTCGCGATCATGCCGTGGGCATCGCATTTTGCAACACCAATGCGTGCTTTACCGACGTCAATGCCGAGACGAACCCCCACTCGCATCGAGGCTAGGCTCCGCGCAACTGCTCGCGCAGCGCCAGCAGTGCGTCGTCAATTTGCGTCACGTCGGTGCCGCCGCCCTGGGCGAGGTCTGGCTTACCGCCGCCACCACCGCCAAGAATGCGTGCGCCCGTCTTCACGAGGTCACCCGCGCGAACGCCCGCGTCGCGGGCGCCCTGAGTGGTCGCCGCAATGAGAACCGGTTTCTCAGCGACCTCTGCCGCGAGAACGACGACGGCCGCTTCGGCCTGAACACGGTCACGAATATCGGTCGCAAGGCCTCGCACATCGTCACCTGAGCCGACCGCTCCAAGCGAAGCGCTCACGAGCTTCACGTCGCCAACGCGCTCTGCCTGTGAGATGAGTTCGGGAATGCGCTCACCAAGCTGCGCTGCCTGCAGCTGCGCGATTTTCTTCTCGGCCGTTTTTAGCTGCGCTCCAAGCTCGGCAACGCGCTGCACGAGGTCAGCGCGAGGCGTCTTCAAGTTGCTGCTGAGTTCTTGCACGATGGCGCGCTCAGCGGCGAAGTTTTGGAACGCTTCGAACCCAACGAGTGACTCAACGCGACGGTTTGACGCACCCACCGAGCTCTCTGAGATGAGGTTGATCATGCCGACCTCGGCCGAATTCGAGACGTGCGTTCCCGCACACAGCTCACGGGACCACGGGCCTCCGATATCGACAACCCGCACAATGTCGCCGTACTTCTCGGTAAACAGAGCCATCGCGCCGAGTTGCTTTGCATCATCGATCGGCATCTCGCGAGCAACCACCTCGTGGTTAGCGCGAATCGCCAGGTTTGCGATCTCTTCGATCTCACTCTTTGCCGTCGTCGAGAGGGCCTCGCCGTGTGTAAAGTCGAGCCGCATGTAGCCGGCCTTGTTGTAGCTGCCGGCCTGGTGCGCGCCATCGCCCAGCACATCGCGTAGCGCGGCGTGAATGATGTGTGTCGCCGAGTGCGCCTGCTGTGCCCCACGTCGATAAGCCGCGTCGACCTTCGTCACCGCGCGATCATCAACAGCAACGGTACCGACGGTCACACGCACGGTGTGCACGACGAGCCCCTGCACGGGCTTTTGCACGTCGAGCACCTCAAGCTCGAAACCGTCACCGACGATCACACCATGGTCAGAGTCCTGGCCACCAGACTCAGCCCACAGCGTGGTTTCGGCGAGCACGATCTCGGCGATGTCGCCCTCTGATGCCGCAGTAACCGATTGTCCGTCGACGAGCACGCCGAGCACTCGAGACTCGTGTTCAAACTCGTCGTAACCGAGGAAGGTCGTCTCACCGAGCGCCCTGAGCGTCTTATAGACTCCGAGGTCGGCGCGCTGCCCCTTCTTCGCGAGAGCATCGGCCTTGGCACGGTCTCGCTGCTCTTGCATGAGGGTCGTAAAGCCAGCCTGGTCGACCTCAATGCCGGCCTCTTCAGCAATCTCAAGCGTCAGCTCAATTGGGAAGCCGTGGGTATCGTGCAACATAAAAGCGGTGTTGCCGGGCAGCGTCTCTTTCGCTGAACGCGCCTCGGTGACCGCGTCGTCGAGAATGGCAATGCCAGACGAGAGCGTACGCAAGAACGTCGCTTCTTCGTTGAGGGCTGCACGCTCAATGAACGAGTAGTTCTCGTTCAGTTCTGGGTAGGCCTCGCGCATTGCTTCGTACGATGCGGCAAACAGCTTCTTAAACGTTGGGTCAGAGACGCCGAGCAGACGAAGCGAGAGGATCGCGCGGCGAAGAAGCCTGCGAAGAATGTAGCCGCGGCCCTCGTTTGAGGGTGTCACCCCGTCACCAATAAGCATGAGGCCCGAACGAATATGGTCTGCGATGACGCGCATGCGCACGTCGTCGGCGTCATTATCGCCGTACGCTTTGCCAGAAAGCTCTGCTGTGAGATCGAGTACCGGGCGTACCTGGTCGATCTCGTACATGTTCTCGACGCCTTGCTTGATAAAGGCGATGCGCTCGAGCCCCATGCCGGTGTCTATGTTCTTCTTTGGGAGTTCACCCTCGATCGTGAACTCGGTCTTCGACTTCACATCGGTCACCGAGTACTGCATGAACACGAGATTCCAGATCTCGACATACCGGTCATCGTCGGTTGCGGGCCCACCATCAATGCCGTATTCAGGACCGAGGTCGAAGAAAATCTCAGAACACGGGCCGGCCGGCCCTGGCTGCCCCGTTGACCAGTAGTTGGTGTCTTTGCCGAGACGTTGAATACGCTCGTCAGGCAACCCTGCAATATCGCTCCAGAGGCGATGTGCTTCATCGTCGTCTTCGTAGACCGTAACCCAGAGATCGGCCGGATCGAAGCCGAGCCCGCCCTCTGCTTCACTCGTCGTGAGCAGATCCCATGCAAAGGTGATCGCTCCTTCTTTGAAGTAGTCACCGAACGAGAAGTTGCCGCACATCTGGAAAAACGTACCGTGGCGCGGGGTCTTACCGACCTCTTCGATGTCGTTCGTGCGAATGCACTTCTGTACGCTCGTCGCACGCACATAAGGTGAAGGAACCATGCCAGAGAGGTATGGCACAAACGGCACCATGCCCGCGACGGTAAACATGAGCGTCGGATCGTCACTCACGAGTGAGGCCGAAGGCACGACCGTGTGCCCACGTTGCTCAAAAAAAGAAAGCCACCGTCGACGAATTTCGGCGGTGCTCATTCCCGTTGCTGCAGAGTTCTTAGTCATTCGACCATTATCCCACAGCCGGGTGCCTCATTCAGCCTTGTCTCTGAGCTTCTTCAGAGCTTCTTCAACATCTTGCAGCAGAGCTTCGCCGCCCTGACGGTAGCCATCTTGCATAGCGTCGTTGAATTCACGAGCGCCCTGGCCTATGCGGTCGAAAAACTTTCGCCCCTCGGGCGTCTGATTCACAAAGTGAGCGGCAACAAAACCAATACCGACTCCAGTAATGAGCCAAGTCAATTTACGCATGTTCATTCCTTTGCGTTACCGATGCGTGGTCATACTCCACTCTACGGGGTGCAGTATGCCCGAAGTGAAGTATAGAAACACACAGGGGCATCACCCTAACGGGTGATGCCCCTGTATTGAAGCCTGATGCTTAGCGGCCTGAGTAGAACTCAACCACGAGCTGAACTTCACAGGTCACGGGAACCTCTGCGCGCTTCGGGCGGCGCACGAGGCGCGCCTGGAGCTTGTCGAGTTCAACCTCGAGGTAGCCGGGAACTGCGGGAAGCACGTCGGTGTGACCGCCGGCTGCAGCAACCTGGAAAGGCTCGGTGCCCTCTGAGCGCTCCTTGACGTGAATGAGCTGACCTGGCTTCACACGGAATGAAGGGCGGTCAACGATCTTGCCGTCAACGAGAATGTGGCGGTGCGTCACGAACTGACGAGCCTGAGCGGTCGTACGTGCGAAACCTGCGCGAAGCACGAGTGCGTCAAGGCGCATCTCGAGCAGCTCGACAAGGTTCTCACCCGTCAGACCATCCTGGCGACGAGCTTCGTTGAAGGCGATAACGAGCTGCTTCTCGCGAATACCGTACTGGGCGCGAAGACGCTGCTTCTCGCGCAGACGAACGGCGTAGTCACTGTCGCTCTTACGCTTGGTGCGGCCGTGCTGGCCTGGGCCGTAGGGGCGACGCTCGAGGTACTTTGCCGCCTTAGGAGTAAGGGGAATGCCCAGTGAGCGTGAAAGACGCGTCTGTGAACGCGTACGTGAAGTGGTTGACACGTGTCATCCTTTCGGGTTAGTGCTTTATGTAAATACGGAGCGTGCGGTTGCAGCTTCGTGTTCTCCTCGGCCACGCCGTGCCCGCATTTGCGAGAAATGCACGCGACACGACAAACCATTTCGGTGAGGGAACGACCGTTCGCAGTAACCCTGAAGGGCGCCTGTCAATAATGGCCACAGACGAGCATACCAGACTTTCGAGCTATGCACGCTCTCCGCGGGTGATTCGGCGTATTTTGTCGAGCCGCTCAGCGACCTCACGCTCGTGCCCAAGGCCTCGAGGGTCGTAGTATCGCTTTCCCCTCAGCGGCTCGGGTAGATACTCCTGTTCGAGCACACCGCGGGGGTCGTCGTGCGGATACCGATAGCCTTTACCGTGCCCCAGGGCCTTTGCCCCTTTATAGTGCGCGTCGCGAAGATGCTTAGGTACCGTGCCGATCTTTCCTTTTCGCACATCGGCCAAAGCATCGTCGATCGCAACACAGGCCGCGTTGGACTTCGGCGCAGTCGCAATGTATATCGTTGCCTCCGCGAGCGGAATGCGCGCCTCTGGCATGCCGATAAACTGCACGGCGTCAGCCGCAGCGGTTGCGATGACGAGCGCCTGCGGATCGGCCATGCCCACGTCTTCGGCTGAGTGAACAATGAGCCGGCGCGCGATAAAGCGGGCATCTTCACCAGCCTCGATCATGCGGGCAAGGTAGTGAATTGCGGCGTCTGGGTCAGAGCCACGCAGCGACTTAATGAAGGCGCTAATAACATCGTAGTGCTCATCGCCGTTACGGTCGTAGCGTAGGAGCGCGCGGTCCATCGCCTCGGCAACGAGCTCGGCGGTGACCACGGATGGGCCTTCATGTTGCAATGCAAGTGCAGCGGTCGCTTCGAGCCCTGTGAGGGTTCGCCTCGCATCTCCCGATGCAAACTGCACGAGGGCGCGAGCCGCGTCTGCTTCGACGGTGATTGAGCCGCCGTAGCCACGATCGTCGTTCACAGCCCGCTCAATGAGCAAGTACAGGTCGTCATCGGAGAGCGGCTGAAGCGTTAAAAGCAAAGACCTCGAGAGCAACGGGCTAATCACCGAAAAGGAAGGGTTCTCGGTCGTTGCCGCTACAAGGGTCACCCAACCGTTTTCGACTCCCGGAAGCAGGGCGTCTTGTTGCGCCTTCGTGAAGCGATGAATCTCATCAAGAAAGAGCACAGTAGCAATATCAAACAGGTCGCGGTCATTCAGCGCCTGCTCCATCACCACACGCACGTCTTTCACTCCGGCGTTAATGGCCGAAAGCTCGACGAATTTACGGCCGCTTGAGTGAGCGAGCGCCTGCGCGATCGTCGTTTTACCGGTGCCCGGCGGCCCCCACAAGATCACCGAAATCGCGCCTTGTTGGCCACTGTCGCCGTCGGCAAGAAGACGAAGCGGCGAGCCAGCCCGTAGCAAATGCTGCTGCCCCACGACCTCGTCAAGGGAGGTTGGGCGCATGCGCACGGCGAGCGGCGCCGTCTGTGCGGCCGGGCTCAGCGAATGATTCGTCACAATGCTTATGGTAGCCACACCCACTGACAAGATGCGTGAGAACGGCAGGAGTTAGCTATAGTAGAGACTTGATGGAACAATCTGCCTCGAATGGTGAAACTGTGAACGAATCAACTAACGCGAATCAATGGGGTCGCGTCGACGAAACGAATACCGTAACTGTGCGTGACGGCGACACAGAACGGGTAGTCGGCCAGTACCCAGACGGCACGGCTGAGGAGGCGATGGCCTACTTCGTGCGCAAGTTCGATGATCTTGAAGGGCAGATTCACCTGCTTGAACAGCGCATCAATACCGGTAGCGCAGGTCTCGACATTTCACAGAGTGTCGCCAGTCTGAGCGAACTCGTTAAAGAACCAGCCGCGGTTGGCGACCTGCAGTCGCTCCGTGACCGCGTCGCCAAGCTTCAAGAGCGCGCTGAAGAGTACGCAAAGAAGCAGCGCGAAGAGCGCGCCGCGCTCAAGCAAGAGGCGCTCGCAGAGCGAGAGGCGATTGTTGTTGAGGCAGAGCGCATTGCCGCTCAGCCTGAAGACCAGGTTCGCTGGAAAGACTCCGGCAAGCTCATGGAACAGCTCTTCACGAACTGGCAGAACGCACAACGCCAGGGCCCACAGATCAATAAGGCCGACGCCGATGCGCTCTGGAAGCGTTTCCGCACCGCGCGTACGAGCTTCGATGCTGCCCGCCGCCGCTTCTTCTCACAGATGGATGCGACGAATAAGCAGGTTAAGCACCGCAAAGAACAGCTCATTACGGCTGCCGAGGCTCTTGCACCCAAAGGCTCAGATGGCATCCCTCAGTACCGTACGCTGCTCGATGATTGGAAGGCAGCCGGCCGAGCAAGCCGCAAGGTTGACGATCAGCTCTGGGCACGCTTTAAGGCCGCTGGCGATGTGCTCTATAACGCTAAGGCTGAAGAGGTAGCCCTCGAGAACGTTGAGTATGAGGCAAACCTTGAAGCGAAGCGTGCGATCCTCGAAGAGGCTGAGCCGATTCTGAAAGTCTCAGATCATGAGAAGGCACGCAAACTCATCACCGACATTCAGATCAAGTGGGACGAGGTGGGCCGCGTTCCCCGCGAGGCTCTCCGTGAAATCGAAGGCCGTCTTCGCACGGTTGAAGATCACGTTCGCAAGCTCGAGAACGATCACTGGGAAGCCACGAATCCAGAAACGATCGCTCGAAGCGAGGGCTTGAAGGGGCAGCTCGAGGCCTCAATTGCAGAGCTTAATGAAGAGATCAAAGCTGCCGAGGCAGCGGGTAACTCGAAGAAGGCAGCCCAGGCCGCCGAAAAGCTCGCCACGCAGGAGTCGTGGCTCAAAGCACTCGGCTAAGAGTTACTCACACTTTTCGCAGGAGGGGTGGCATTCACCGCTTGTCTCACGACAGGCTGGTGCAATGCTCACCCCTCCTGCTTTTTCATTACTACCGCCCTCAATCATCTCTGCTGAGCTACGGCGCGGCTCGCTCGTTCGCTGCGGACCCGGCGTACGCGGTGTCGGGTGGCCTGACAACGCCGTCGTCCGGGCCAGTACGCTCCTGCCACCAGACGCCGGCAGCCACGAGCTCACCGTTGCTGCCTACAGTGCCGCATGGGTGTGGGGTGCTGAATGGCAGACCGGTCAACCAACGCTCTATTCAACGCTGAACGGTATGCGCTTCCTGAGGCGTATCGCTGACCCGGTTCGTGTGCGAGAGTACGATATTGACCGTTCACACACGGTTGTGCTTGCCGGTGTGCGCGTCACGTCTCCCGCACGCACCGCCTATGACCTGCTGTACCTCGGCGATGACGAGTTCGAACGTTTCGGGCTCAGTTCGCTCCGCTCGCTGCTTGAGCAGGATGCGCGCCTGCCTCAGGATCTTGCAACCAGGTACCACGAGCGTAATCGCCCCTACCGAGGAAGGGCCGAGGCTCGGCTCACCGAAGTACGTCGATGCGTGATCCGCCACCATCAAACCATCCAGTGAATAACGCTACCGAGGGCTAACCAGTGACCCTATAGACGTCGTACACACCCTCTATGCGGCGCACCGCCCCCAACACGTGGTCGAGATGGGTCGTGTTTGCCATTTCGAAGGCAAAGGTACTGATCGCGAGCCGCGCGCTCGAAGTGTTGAGGTTGGCCGAGAGAATATTGACGTGATATTCCGACAGCACTCGGGTGATGTCGGAGAGCAGCCCTGAGCGGTCAAGCGCCTCTACTTGGATTTGGACGAGAAATAAGCTTTTGGAGGTTGGTGCCCACTCCACCTCCACAAGCCGTTCGGTCTGCTCTGCGAGGGCCGCATAGTTGGTACAGCGAGTCTGGTGCACCGAGATGCCCTGCCCCTTGGTGATGAACCCCATGATTTCGTCGCCTGGAACCGGCGTGCAGCACTTTGCAAGCTTCACGAGCACGTCGCTCGTGCCCTTCACAATGACGCCAGAGTTACTCGTCTGGCGCTTGGCTGGCTGCTGCGCGCCGATCGCGGGAGTCTCAATCAGCGGACTGTGGTCGGTCCCCTCTTGCTCGGCAATGATGGCAATGATCTTCTCGACCACTGACTGTGGCGAGACGTGCCCCTCACCCACAGCCGCGTAGAGCGCTGAAACATCGGAGTAGTGCAGTTGCAGGCCTACGTCTTGCACCGCATCTGAGTTGAGAAGTTTCTGCAGAGGCAACTTCTGCTTACGCATTTCACGGGTGATCGCCTCTTTGCCGTGCTCAACGGCACCCTCGCGACGCTCTTTCGTAAACCACTGTTTGATCTTGCTCTGAGCACGCTTGCTCTTCACAAAGTTCAACCAGTCCTGGCTCGGCCCCGCATCGGGGTCTTTCGAGGTGAATACCTCAACGACGTCACCGTTGTGCAGCTCAGTTTCAAGTGGCAAGAGCCGGCCGTTCACCCGAGCACCCATGGTGCGGTGGCCGACCTCAGTGTGCACGGCGTAGGCAAAGTCGACGGTCGTACCGCCTGCCGGGAGACCAATGACACGTCCCTTTGGCGTAAAGACGTAAACCTCTTTTGCGCCGATCTCGAAGCGAAGCGCGTCAAGGAATTCGCCGGGGTCTTCGGTTTCGGCTTGCCAGTCGGTAATGTGCTCGAGCCAGGCCATGTCGGCTGAAACCGACTGCCCATTCTCAGTATTGCCCTGCTTGTACTTCCAGTGGGCAGCAACACCGTATTCGGCTCGCTGGTGCATCTCATGCGTACGAATTTGAATCTCGACCGCTCGCCCATCGGGCCCGATCACCGTCGTGTGAAGCGACTGGTACAGATTGAACTTGGGTGAGGCAATGTAGTCTTTAAACCGGCCGGGAATCGGGGTCCAGCGGGCATGAACCGCTCCCAGAACCGCATAACAGTCGCGAATCGAGTTCGCGAGAATACGAATGCCCACGAGGTCATAGATGTCATCGAACTCGCGGCCGCGAACGATCATCTTTTGGTAGATCGAATACAGCTCTTTGGGTCGCCCCGTTACCTCAACCTTGACCTTCGCCTCGCGCATGTCAGATTCGATCGTGCCGATCACCTTTTGCACGAGCTTTTCGCGCTCGGGGTTGCGCTGGTTGACGAGGTTTTGAATCTCGCCGTAGAGCTTCGGCTTGAGTACGGCGAACGAGAGATCTTCGAGCTCGGTCTTCATCGACTGAATGCCGAGCCGGTGTGCGAGCGGTGCGTAGATCTCGAGCGTTTCAGCTGCTTTGCGCTTGGCAGAGTCTGGGTTCACAAAGCCCCAGGTGCGGGCATTGTGCAGGCGGTCGGCAAGTTTAATGACGAGAACGCGAATATCTTTCGACATAGCGATGATCATCTTGCGCACGGTTTCAGCCTGGGCGCTATCGCCGTATTTGACCTTGTCGAGCTTCGTCACACCGTCAACGAGCATCGCGATTTCCTCGCCGAAGTCTTCGGTGAGGGTTTCAAGCGAGTAATCGGTATCTTCGACCGTATCGTGCAACAGGGCTGCGGCGATGGCCACAGGAGCAACACCGAGCTCTGCGAGAATCTGAGCGACGGCTACGGGGTGCGTAATGTACGGTTCGCCACTTCTGCGCACCTGGTCACGATGCCACCTCTCGGCGACCTCGTACGCTCGTTCGATGAGCGCGAGGTCGCCGCGAGGGTGGTTCGCTTTGACGGTGCGTACGAGCTGATCAACAGCATCGGGCGTGGTTGAGCGAGAAAAGAGCTTCGGCATCAACCGACGAAGCGATGAACTGTTGATATTTGTATCAGCCATGGCACCTCCACCTTATGAAGGAATCGTACGCCACATGTGCCCCGATCACGCAATCGAGGTTGAGGTTGCCTCTCGTTCGCGCGTTTTGCGCACTGTTTCGTCGTGCTTGATGATGCCATCTTCTTTTTCTCGCAGCTGCGCGTAGACCGGAGCAGCGATGAAAATAGTCGAGTAGGCACCGACAAAAATACCGATGAAGAGTGCAAGGGTAATGTCACGTAGGGTGCCGGCACCCAGCATCATCGCACCGATAAAGAGGATCGACCCGACGGGAAGCAGAGCAACGACCGAGGTGTTAATCGAGCGAACGAGCGTCTGGTTCACGGCGAGGTTCACCGATTCGCCAAAGGTTCGCTGCGACGTAAACATGCTCGTATCGGTATTCTCACGAATCTTGTCGAAGACCACAACGGTGTCATACAGCGAGTAGCCAAGAATCGTCAGGAACCCGATCATCGCTGCCGGGGTGATCTCGAACCCAGCAGCGCCATACACGGCGGCCGTAATGACGAGGTCGTGGAAGAGCGCGATGAGGGCCGCAAGAGCCATCTTCCAAGTTCTAAAGTAGAGCGCCATGACGAGGCCCGCGAAGAGAATGAACACGATGAGTGCCTTGAGCGCAGACTTGGTAATGTCCTGGCCCCATGTCGCACCAATGTACGACGAGGTTACGGCGCTCTCATCAATATCGAAGGCTTCGGCGAGCTGCACGCCGATTTCACGTGACTGCTTCTCGTCGAGCTGTTCGGTCTGAAGCCGAACCGTGTTCTGACCGAGGGTCGTCACCCGAGGCACCGAGCCTGGGAGTACGTCGGTAACGACGTCGGTCGCGACCTGAATATCGCTCTGGCTCACTTTGTCGGTGTGCACCTGGAACTCGCTACCGCCCGTGAACTCAATGCCAAAGCTGAAGCCACCTCGCAAGAGGGTGCCCAGCAATGCGAGAACGATGACGAGCGTTGAAAGGAGATACCAGCGCCCGCGGCGCCCAACGAAGTTTACCGAGCGGTCGCCCGTATAAAGGTCGTTACCAAGCTTTGCAAATCCACCGGCCATTAGTTTGCTCCCTGATTCTCAGTAGCCTTACGCTCGGCAATCGTTTGACGACGCTCTGCTTCTTTACGGCTCTTCTGGTTTTTGCGGCCCGCCTTCGATTCGTCAATGACGGGGGCCTGGAACTGCGCCCGGCCACGGTAAACGGCACCTAGCTGGCGCGGGTCGAGACCCGAAAGCGGGTGACCTTGGCTATAGAACTTCGTGCGTGCGAGCAAGACGAGCAGCGGGTGCGTGAAGAGTGTCACGACAAGAACGTCGACAATGGTCGTGAGACCGAGCGTAAACGCGAAGCCCTGCACATTGCCAACAGCGAGCACGAAGAGAATGATTGCCGCGAGCAAGTTAATGCCGTCTGAGGCCAGAATCGTACGAATGGCACGCTTCCAACCGGCGTCAACGGCGGCCGATACCTGCCGACCGTCACGAAGCTCATCACGAATTCTCTCGAAGTAGACAATAAACGAGTCGGCGGTGAAGCCAACGGCCACCATGACACCGGCAATGCCCGCGAGCGAGAGTCGGTACCCATGCTGCCACGACATGTAGATCAACAGCAGATAGGTAATGAAGCCGGCCATGATGAGTGACATCACCGTGACGCTGCCGAGTACCCGGTACTGGAACAGCGAGTAGATCATCACGAGAATGAAGCCGATGAGGCCCGTAATGAGGCCCCACTTCAGCTGGCTGTCGCCAAGCGTCGCCGAGATATCCTGCTGGCTTTGCACCTCAAAGCCGATGGGAAGTGCACCGAACTTGAGCTGGTCAGCGAGAGCCTGCGCCGCTTCTTGCGTGTAGTCACCCGTAATCGATGGTCGGCCATCAAGAATCGTTCCCTGCATCGACGGCGCAATGAGTACTGCACCGTCAAGCACGAACGCGAACTGGTCAAGAGGCTCCTGCCCCTTGAGACCGAAGAGTCTCGTGCTCATCTGCCCAAAGAGCTTCGAACCGGTTTCGTCGAGCTTCAGTTGAACAGCCCAGCTGCCGATCACGGCGCCGTTGCTGTCGGTTGCCTGTGCGGCGCTTGCGTCGAGAATCGACTCGCCACCGAGCACGTTGCCCTTATCATCTTGCTCAACCGGGCTCAAGATGTACTTGATCGTATTCGTCGTATCACACGTAATCAGTGGGCGGTCAAGGGGAGCTGCGCTTGCCTTGTCATGTGAATCGGTGGTGCACTGGTACTCGTTAAATTCGTTGAAGAGTGCCTCGGTTACCCACGCGCTATCGCTGGGATCAGTTGGCAGCGGATCGGGGTACAGATCTCCCGTATCTTCTGCGTCAGCAGCTTCATCCTTTGTATCGGCTGCTTCACTCTCTTCTGACTTGGCGTCAGACTCATCGGTCTTTTCGGCAGCTTCATCTGTACCGGCGACCTCAGGAGCATCCGCTCCTTCTTCGCCCTCGGCGGTTGCGTCGTCGCCTTCCTGAGCGCCGTCACTCGAGAGCGCGGGGCCGTAGTACAGCACCGCACGCATGTCCATCTTTGCAGAGGCCTCGATGCGTTTGAGCGTTGCCTCATCGGCTTTGCCTGGAATCGAGACGACGATGTTCTGGTTACCCTGTGTCGTAATCTCGGCCTCGGTCACGCCGTTAGCGTTGACGCGCTGACGAATGATCGACACAGCTTGATTCAGTTGCTCACCGGTGACTTGCGAGCCGTCGGTTTGTTTTGGAGCGAGAAGTACCTGTGTACCGCCCTGCAGGTCAAGCGCAAGTTTTGGCGCTAACCCTGTTCCCCCACGGAACACTCCGATACCAATCACGCTTATGAGCGCAATAATAATGACAGCGAGGGCGAGTAATGACTTACGCGCCTTTCGCACCGACGGTGATGATGCCACAGCGGATTCTTTCTCTAGAAAAAGGTGACGAGCTTACTTTTCGTCAGACTTGGGCGACTCAGGTGCCTCTGGGAATTCAGGAGCCTCTGAGGTCGCCGGAAGGTCAGTGGTTTCTTCGGTGGTTGCCTCGGTCGAACCGAGTGACTCGCCAAAGGCTGGGTCATCATCGGGCGCGAGCGATGACGCTTCTTCATCAACGGCTTCAACTTCAACAGGCGTGATGATCTGCCCAATAGCGTTACGGTGAACAACCATCGTGGTGTCACCGGTCTGAATGACGGCGCGATTCTCATCGACCTCATCGAACTTCACAAAGGTTCCGTAGATACCGGTCTGCAGCATGACCTCTGCCCCGGCGACAAGCCCCTGCTGCATTGCAGCGGCCTGCTCGCGGCGCTTACGGCCGTTGCGTACCATCATGATCACAAGCAAGCCGATGAGGGCAAGCATGATTAGACTCATTGGATCCATACTGTGTTCAACTTTCTTCTCAAGCCTTGTACGAGCAAACTCTCTCAGCTTACATGGTTGTTGGCTTTATAACGCCGAGGTAATCCCAAGCTTTCTGCGCTGCCACCCTACCTCGCGGGGTGCGAAGCACGAAGCCCTCGCGCACGAGGAAGGGTTCAACCACCGATTCAATGGTCTCCGCTTCCTCCCCCAGCGACGTGGCGAGCGATTCGACGCCAACTGGTCCACCCCCGAAACGCTCGACAAGAACGAAGAGGACATCGCGGTCAAGCCGATCAAGGCCAGCCTCGTCAACGTCATAGAGCGCAAGCGCTTCACGTACCGTGTCAAGGTCGCCGTGATTGTCATGTACGAGTGCGTAGTCGCGCACGCGCCGAAGCAGCCGGTTCGCGATACGCGGCGTACCCCGTGAACGCCGCGCGATCTCGGCGATCGAGGGCTCTTCGAGTCCGAAGTCGAGCAGTCTCGCCGTGCGGGTCACAACCTGTGCCAGCTCATCGTGATCGTAAAACTCGAAGTGCGCAGTGAAGCCAAATCGATCGCGCAGTGGGTTTGGCAGCATGCCCGACCGGGTCGTCGCCCCCACGAGTGTGAACGGCGAAAGATCGAGCGCAATTGAACTGGCGCCGGCGCCTTTTCCGACCATGATGTCGATGCGAAAGTCTTCCATCGCGAGGTAGAGCATCTCTTCGGCATTGCGCGAGAGCCGATGAATCTCGTCAATGAAGAGCACATCGCCAGGCTGCAACCCCGAAAGAATCGCAGCGAGGTCACCCGCGTGTTGGATCGCGGGCCCAGAGGTCTGATGCAGCTGCGCATCGAGTTCGTGAGCGACAATCATCGAGAGGGTCGTTTTACCGAGCCCAGGGGGGCCCGCAAGCAAGATGTGCTCGGGAGTGCGCTGCTGCATCTGGGCAGCGCTCAGCAACAGGCTCAATTGTTTACGCAGCTTGGCCTGCCCAATGAATTCACCAAGCCGCGAGGGGCGAAGCGCGCCCTCAAAGTTCAGTTCGCCGTGTTCGAGTCCTGCAGAGAGTTCACCACTCACGCCTTACTTCCCTCCCGACTGAAGAATGAGCAAAGCAGCTCGCATGAGCCTCGCAGCATCTCCTGGAGCACCAGCCTCGAGCGCCTGGAGCACAGCGGCACTCGCCTGCTGCTCATTCCATCCAAGACCTTGCAGGCCGAGGATGACCTGCGCGCGGTCGTCTGATGGCTTCTCTGCTGTGGGTGCAGCGGTAGCGGCGGGCTGAGGAAGGTGATCGAGTTTACCTGCGAGCGAGACGATGAGGAGCTTCGAGGTCTTCGGCCCGATACCAGGAGCCTGGCGAAACGCCTTATCATCTTCGGCCATCACGGCCGCGGCAATGTCACCAGGGCTCATCGCCGAGAGCACCCCGAGCGCCGACTTCGGGCCGACACCCGACACGGTAATCATGTGTTCAAAGACCTCGATTTCTTCGAGGGTCTCAAACCCAAACAGCGTCATAGCGTCTTCACGAACGATGAGTGAGGTATGTAAGAACACCTCCCCCGCGCCGAGCCGTGGGGCCCGAGCACCCGAGGGCACCTCGACACGCATGCCGACTCCCCCCACCTCAATGATGAGAAAGTTTGCCCCTTGACGAAGCAGCTGACCTCTGACTGATGCAATCACAGTTCAACTGTAAACGCTTCGCCTTGCGTTTCGCGCGTGCCACTCGGGTGATTCGAATAAATTTTCGAATACTATGCCGTGACCGTGGCCTTGTTGCGCTCGGCACGGTTCATCGCACTGACGATTGCTTTGAGACTTGCACGGCTCGTATCGGCGTCAATCCCGACGCCCCAGAGCTGCACCCCGTCGACGTCGAGGTGTACGTACGCGGCAGCCTTCGCGTCACCGCCCTCGCTCATGGCGTGCTCGACGTAGTCGAACACCTTGACCTCATTGCCGTCATCGTTGATGCCATTAATGAACGCATCAACCGGCCCATTGCCGCGTGCGGTGAGCGTGCGCTCTGCCTGCTCGTCGCGGTAGGTGACCGTGAGCTCGGTTACGCCGTCGCCCTCGCTCTTCGACTTGGTCGAGAAGATCTCGTAGCGGCCCCAGCGCTCGGCCGGCTCTGCCGACGGGAGGTATTCGTCCTGGAAGATCCGCCAGATCTCTTCACTCGTCACCTCGCCACCCTCTGAATCGGTGACGTTTTGCACCACGCCACTGAATTCGATTTGCAGGCGACGCGGCAGATCGAGCGAGTGATCGTTCTTGAGCAGGTACGAGACACCGCCCTTGCCCGACTGCGAATTGACGCGGATCACCGCTTCGTAGCTGCGGCCGAGATCGCGCGGGTCAACAGGCAAGTATGGAACGGCCCACTCGATGTCGTTAACATCGACTCCGGCTTTTGCGGCGTCTTGCTGCATGCGTTCGAAGCCCTTTTTAATCGCGTCCTGGTGTGAGCCAGAGAACGCGGTGTACACGAGGTCGCCGGCCCAGGGGCTGCGCTCGGGAACCCTGAGCTGGTTGCAGTACTCGGCGACGCGGCGAATCTCGTCGAGGCGCGAGAAGTCAATTTCAGGGTCGATACCCTGCGTGAACATGTTGATACCGAGTGCGACCAGGTCGACGTTGCCGGTGCGCTCACCGTTGCCGAAGAGGCAGCCTTCGATGCGGTCAGCGCCCGCCATGTACCCGAGCTCTGCCGCCGCGACACCCGTGCCACGGTCGTTGTGAGGGTGCAGCGAGAGAATGACGTTCTCGCGGTGGTTGAGGTGGCGGCTCATCCACTCGATCGAATCGGCGTAGACGTTCGGGGTCGCCATCTCTACCGTCGCCGGGAGGTTAATGATGACCTTGCGTTCTGCCGTTGGCTTGAAGATTTCGAGCACGTCGTTGCACACCTCAACCGCGTACTCGAGCTCGGTACCGGTGTACGACTCTGGCGAGTACTCGTAGTAGATATCAGTTTCTGGGCAGATCGATTCGGCTTGAACACAGAGCTTTGCCCCGTCGAGAGCGATCTGCTTGATGCCGTCACGATCCTGGCGAAATACGACATCGCGCTGCAAAATGCTGGTCGAGTTGTAGAGGTGCACGATCGCCTGCTTGGCACCGCGCAACGATTCGTACGTTCGGGTGATGAGGTGTTCGCGCGCCTGGGTGAGCACCTGAATGGTCACGTCGTCGGGAATCGCGTTCTCTTCAATGAGGTGACGCACGAAGTCAAAGTCGGTCTGGCTCGCCGAAGGAAAACCAACCTCGATCTCTTTGTAACCCATCTCAACGAGCAGATCGAACATGATGCGCTTGCGCTCTGGGCTCATTGGGTCAATGAGTGCCTGGTTGCCGTCGCGCAGGTCAACGGCACACCACCGAGGAGCCTTCGTGATCTGTTTCGTAGGCCAGGTGCGATCGGGCAGATCGACCTTGATGATCTCGTGGTACGGACGGTAACGGTGAGCTGGCATACCTGATGGCTGTTGAGTATTTTTCATGGTCTTACGTTCTTTCTTCTTGCGACGGTCCAGCCAAGCACAAACACCGCGACGAGGAAGGCTAGTGAACTAGGACTCGTCGCGGCAGCTAAGAAGAAGCGCCATGAACAGCATGCTGCAAATATAACACGGCTCGGCGAGCTTTTCTTACACTAGAGGTATGCCCGCACCATTTTTATCGCTCGTGGCCGCGCTGTTTTTGAGCGTTTCCTCGCTCTTTTCACCCGCTGTTACTCAGTCAACCCTCGAAGACTTTTCATACGAGTCTTGGAACACGCACATCGATCTCGAGACCACCGAAGATGGCAGAGCGGTCGCCCACGTCACTGAAACCCTCGTCGCCCTTTTCCCTGATCATGATCAGAATAAGGGCATCGTGCGCGGCATCCCCACAACCTTTCACGGCGCAAACTCCAAGCCTGAAAACGTCACAGTGACCGATGAAAACGGCGCCGCAACCCCGTTCTTCACGGAGACAGAGGATCGGTTTTTCGTGATCCTCACCGGCAACGATGATTATGTGCAGGGTCGCACAACCTATGTCATCTCGTACGATATTCCAGATCCTGTTTTTGTTCCAGATGACGCAGAGGTCGACGAGTTTCTCTGGGATATGGTCTCGGTTGACCGTGCCCAGGCCATCGATTCATTCTCAGCTAGCGTCACGGTCGATGACGCCCTGAGCGCCGCCTTCAATGGCGATATGACGGCATACGCCGGGGTTGCCGGTTCACGCAACACGGTGAACCTGCGCCACGAGGGTGATCGCTTCAGCATCGATCCACTGCCACTCGGCCCCAACGTGGTCGTCACCTTCGGGCTCGGCTTTGCCAAAGACACCGTCGTGCAGCCGCCGAAACGGCAGAGCAATCCCGTCGTGACGATCATGCCCTTCGCGGTCTCACTCGCCTCGATGGGAGCTGCGGTCGCCGCTCAGATCGCGTTCGTACGCTTCAGGAGGCGCCACCGCGAGACGGGTCGCGCAATCATCGCTCAGTATGAGGCACCTGCCCAACTTCCCCCGCTTATTGCCGCGGCCATCATGCACCCGGCCAGCCTCGACCCGATTGCCCCGGAGTACCTGCATCTCGCAGTGAAAGGCAATATTCGCATCGAAGAGCAGTTGAAGGCTAACGGAAACCTCTATCGCGAACCACGCATCGTGCTGCGCAATATGACTCCTGGCGCGGCTTCGCACAGCGTCACCGATGATGCACTCGACGCAGCGATGCTCGATGCGCTCTTTACTTCGAAGTATCCAGAGACCCGCCCAATCCCAAAGTCATCAACGAAGTTCGCGAGCCGTATGGGCCAGCTCACCGCCGATGGCAAGCGCGAGAGCGACAAACGTGGCTACTTCACGCGCAAGGCCAGCCCGGTTTCCAAAGTACTCGGGCTCGTAGGCATCGGCCTGGCGATCGTGAGTGCGGCGCTTCTCGCCTATGCTTCAGCGACCGGATTCGACCGTGGGATTACTCTCGTGGCGATGCCGCTCATCACCACCTCCCTCGCACTGTCGATCTTCGGCTTTTTCAAGCGACGAGTGCACACCCCGCTCGGAGCCGAAGCCTACGAGCATCTGGAAGGTCTCAAGCTCTTCATCTCGGTCGCCGAGGCCGAGCGTATTCGCATGCTGCAGTCGCACTCGGGAGCAGAGAGAGCCGAACTTGACGGGGTCGCCGTTGTGCAGTTGTACGAACGCCTTCTGCCCTACGCGACACTCTTCGGCCTCGAAAAAGAGTGGTCACGCGTGCTTGCCTCACGATACGAAGCCGAGCGCATTTCAGCTCCATACTGGTATCCGTACCTCGCAACGCGCGGGCTCTCGAGCATGAGCAACTCGTTGGGCGCGTTCTCTGGTGCGGTCACCTCGGCAGCCTCATACACCGCGAGTACCAGCAGCGGATCGAGCGGCGGCGGCTTTGCCGGCGGAGGTGGCGGCGGCGGCTTCTCGGGCGGCCGTTAGAAACCGAGGCGGTTCAGCTTCTTGGCGTCGCGCTGCCACTCCTTGAGCACCTTCACGCGGAGGGAGAGGTAGACGCGACGGCCGAGCAACTGCTCGATCTCTTTGCGAGCCTTCTCACCAATCGTGCGCAGCCTGCTGCCTCCCTTGCCGATGATGATGCCCTTCTGGCTATCACGTTCGACAATGAGGTTGGCGTAGATCTCAAGCAGCCCGTCTTCCCGCTCTTCCTGGTCTTCAATCGTGACGGCGATCGAGTGCGGTAGCTCTTCGCGCACCTCTTCGAGAGCGGCCTCACGAATGAGCTCAGCGAGACGGTCTTCTTCACTCTCTTCGGTCGTCTGCTCGATCTCGTAGAGTGGTGGCGACTCGGGCAGGAGCGAGAGCAAGAGGCTCGACATTTCTTCGAGCTGGCCCTCGTTTGAGACCGAGACCGGAATCACCGCGTCCCACTCCCTCAGCTGATCAACGAGTGCAAGCTGATCGATCACCTGGTCGCGGCCAGCGGTGTCGATCTTCGTGACGATGGCGACCTTCTTTGCCTTGGGAAAATCATCGAGTTGCTCGTTGATATACCGATCGCCAGGGCCGATCGCCTCGTTTGCAGGAACGCAGAAACCGATGATGTCGACGTCACCGAGTGTCGAGTACACGAGATCGTTAAGCCGCTCACCGAGCAGCGTTCGGGGGCGGTGAATGCCGGGAGTATCGACAATGATAATTTGACCGTCTTCTCGGTGCGCGATACCGCGAATCACTCGACGGGTGGTCTGTGGGCGATTGCTCGTGATGGCAACCTTCTCGCCGATAATCGCGTTGGTGAGCGACGACTTGCCGACGTTTGGCCGGCCCACGAACGAAACGAATCCGGCGCGGAAATCAGGGTGCTCAGTCGTCATGCTTTTCCTTGGTCTCGTGATCTTCCATCATATCCTGCGTCTCGCGCCCGACCCATTTGGCGCGAACGCTCACGAGCCTCTGGCGTTTCTTCTCAACGTTCAGCACGGTGAGCTCGATGCCTGATATTCGCACGACATCACCGGGCTCTGCAAGCCGACCAAGCTCTTTTGCGACGAGCCCAGCCACGGTTTCAACGTCATCGTCGTCGAGCTCCTCGTCGAAGAGCTCACCGAGCTCATCAATGTCGAGCCGGGCGTTGATGTGGTACGACCCATCGGGCTGCATGACGATGTCTGGGGTCTCTTTGTCGTGTTCGTCGTGGATCTCGCCCACGAGTTCTTCAATCAAGTCTTCGAGCGTCACGAGCCCTGCGATGCCACCGTACTCGTCAACGGCAATCGCGAGGTGGTTCGCTTCACGCTGCATCTCGCGGAGCAGGTCGTCGGTGCGCTGCAGATCGGGCACGAAGCGCGCCGGTTTCATAACTCTCGTCACTTGTGAGTGCTGAGCTTCTTCGGTTCGGCGATGCACAAAAGAGACGACGTCGCGCAGGTACATGACACCGATCACCCCGTCAGAATCTCCAGAGATCACCGGAATGCGCGAGTAGGGCGAACTCAGGAAGAAGTCGAGTGCCTCCTGAATCGTCGCACTCGACTCGATCGTGATCATGTCGGTGCGTGGCACCATGACCTCTTTGACGAGCGTGTCACTGAACTCAACGACCGAGTGAATGATGTCTTGCTCGTCTTCTTCGAGCAGTTCCTGCTCGGCTGCACGGTCGACGAGCGAGAAAATCTGCTCGTTCTTGAGCCGCTCGGCCTGGGTCGAACGGGCCGAGAACGCTCGCTCACTGATGCTGCTCATCACGGGAGCAAGCGGTGTGAGTAGCGTGTCGAGCATGCGTACGAGGCCCACCGTGCCGCGCACAATGCGCTCGGGGTGGCGCTCCCCCAGCTGCCTCGGGCTCACGCTAATGACGATGATGTTGAGCACCACGATCGTGAGCGCTGCGGCTGCGAGCGTCACCCAGACGCTCTGCCAAATCTCGCCGTAGGCCAGGGTAATGAGCACCGCCGAGAAGGTCTCAGCGGTAATGCGCATGAAGCTCAGGTTGCGCAGGTGGCGCTCGAGGTTGTCGCCGATGAGTTCAAGGCGATCGGCCTTTGCGGGGTTCTCTTCGGCGAGCTCTTCGAGGTCGCTCTTTGAGAGTGCCGTGTATGCCGCGTCGATTGCGGCGAGCAGCCCCCCGGCGGCGGTGACGAGCACCGCGAGCGCCGCGAGACCGATAACGAGACCAGGAATCACGCGCCAGCTCCGCGCAGCAGATACGACTGCAGCAGTTGGTTCTGCAGCGAGAACATCTCATGCTCTTCGACGGGCTCGGCATGGTCGTAGCCGAGCAGGTGCAGCATGCCGTGAGTAACGAGCACCAGCATCTCTGTCATAAGGTCATGGCCCGCGGCATCAGCCTGAATCGCCGCAACCTGAGGGCACACCACGATGTCACCAAGCAGGCCAGCTGGAGTCTGTGCATCGGGTCTTCCGGGGCGCAGCTCGTCCATCGGAAAGCTGAGCACGTCGGTTGGACCGGGCTCCCCCATCCACTGCTCGTGCAGCTTCGTCATCGCGTCTTCATCAACGAGCAAGATCGCGAGGTCGGTGTCGGGGTGCACGTGAAGCTCGGTGAGCACGAAGCTCGCGAGATCGTGCAGCGTTGCCTCGGTTGTGGGCATCGCTGATTCATTGTTGATCTCGATGGTCACGGTTGATCCTTTCGCGAATCATAGGAGTCGTAAGCGTCGACGATGCGGCCGACAAGGCTGTGGCGAACGATATCGTCGCTCGTGAGGTTGCACACCGCGAGGTCATCGACCCCGTCGAGAATGCGCAGGGCGTGTTTGAGGCCGCTCTTGGCATGAGGCAAATCAATTTGCGTGGCGTCGCCCGTCACCACCATCTTTGAGCCGAAGCCTAGCCGCGTGAGGAACATTTTCATTTGCTCTGGCGTCGTGTTTTGCGCCTCATCGAGAATAACGAAGGCATCGTTCAAGGTGCGCCCGCGCATGTAAGCGAGCGGTGCGACCTCGATCGTTCCGCCCCCGAGCAATTGCGGCACAGCGTCTGGCTCCATGAGTGACGCAATCGCGTCAAAGAGTGGTCGCAGGTACGGATCAATCTTTTCTTCGAGCGAGCCCGGCAGATAGCCAAGCCGTTCGCCCGCCTCAACCGCGGGCCTGGTGAGCACGATGCGCGAAACCTCTCGACGCTGCAGCGCCTGAACCGCCTTCGCAACGGCGAGAAACGTCTTGCCCGTGCCCGCTGGCCCCACGCCGAAGGTGATCGTGTGTTGGTCAATCGCGTGCACGTAGTCGCGCTGGCCCGCGGTCTGCGGGCGAATCTGCTTACCGCGAGTCTGCACGATAGGTTCACTGAGCATCTGTTGCGCAGTCGTTTGAGGCGCAGTATCTCGGCCGGGGCGCCCAAACAGACGCTCAGCTTCACGGGCGCTCACGGTGCCCTGCGCGAGGGTCACCTCTCGCAACCCGTCAACGAGCCGTTCGATCTCATTCATCTCGGCTGTCGGCCCTGTGAGGGTCAGGCGGTGCCCCCGAAGAAAGAAGGTCACGCCCGGAAAGCGTTCTTCGAGGGCACGAAGGTGTTCATCACCCGCACCAAAGAGAGCCCGCGGGTCAGCGGTACCAAGAACAATGGTGCGGGAACTGTGGTGAGGGTCAGCCACCGAGGCTCTGCTCCTTCAAGTCGTCGATGAGAACGTGTGCGTGCACATGAAACACGGTCTGCCCTGCTGAGGCACCGTTGTTAAAGACGAGCCTGTACTCGCCCTCACCGTGTTCGTCAGCCAGCTGCTTCGCAACAGCGACCATGTCAGCGAGCAGTGCAGGATCGCCAGCGGCGAGTTCTGTCACGTTCTCGTATGCGGTGGTTTTCGGAATGACGAGCAGGTGCACCTTTGCCTGGGGCGCGATGTCGCGAAAGGCGAGCACGCTCTCGCTCTCGTATACCTTCTCAACGGGAATCTCACCCGCGATGATTTTCGCAAAAATAGTTTCCTGAGCCATGCCGGTAGTCTACCAATGCCCAGCCGCGAGATTCAGTACCGAAAGTGCGGCAGCGCCAGCGCTCGAGGTGCGCAATACGTTCGCGCCGACCGTCGCCGTCATCGCTCCTGCGGCAGAGAGCGCTTCGAGCTCTGCATCGCTGAGGCCACCCTCGGGCCCGACGCACACATACACGTCGCCACTCGGGCTGAGTTCAGACACCCTAGCCGAGAGCTCTGCTGCGTCTCTCGGGTGCAGCACAATCACGGTCGTTTCGCCCGCCGCGGCGAGCTTCGTGAGATCGTTGGTCGTCACTGGGCCCGTCACGCGCGGCACGAACGGCCGTATCGACTGCTTCGAGGCTTCGCGAGCAACCCTGTGCCACTTCTCAAGCCCTTTCGGGCTCTTCTTCGCATCCCACTTCGAGATCGAACGGGCCGCCTGCCACGCGACAAACCCCCAGGCGCCAAACTCGGTGCACAGTTCGACCGCCCGTTCAGAACGATCGCCCTTTGCGAGGGCCTGCACGATCCACACTTTTCGAACGGGCTCTGGGTGCTCGGTAACCTCGGCGATCTCGACCGAAAAGGCGCTCTGTGACGCCGCGGTAACCGTGCCGCTCGCGATGGCTCCCTCGCCGTTTCCAACGAGAATGCTTTCGCCCACGCGCAAGCGACTCACGGCGACGGCATGGCGCGCTTCGTCGCCGGTCACTTCGATGGTGCCGGCGAAGTCGGCGGGCTGAAGGCCCTCTCGCACGTAGAGATTAGCCATGGTTAGCGAAAGAAGCGGTCGCGCATCTTGCCGAAGAAGCCCTGCTGAAACTCACCAAACTGCGGCGGCTTATTGCCACGCAACTTGGCGAGGTTCTTGAGCAGGTCTTTCTCCTTCGAGCTGAGCTTCGTCGGCGTCACAACTTGCAGGGCTACCTTCAAGTCACCGCGCTGGTTCGACTGCAGGTGCTGAATGCCGCGCCCGCGAAGGGTCAAGATATCGCCCGCCTGCGCGCCGGCCTCAACCTCGATCTCGACCGCGCCATCGAGCGACTCAAGCGTCACCTCGGTGCCGAGTGCAGCGTCGGTCATCTGCAGGTTCACGGTCGCGAGCAGATCGTAGCCGTCGCGGCTGAAGATGTCGTGGTGCTTGACCTGAAACTCGACGAACAGGTCGCCGTTCGGGCCGCCACCGGGGCCGACCTCGCCGCCGCCGCGAATCTGCATGCGCGTGCCCGTCTCGACGCCAGAGGGAATCTGAATGGTGGTTTCGCGGCGCTCACGCGTGCGGCCCTTGCCCCCACAGGTAATGCATGGGCTCTGAATGACGGTGCCGAAGCCCTGGCAAGTGCCGCAGGGGTGGCTCGTCACGACGTTGCCAAAGAGCGAGCGCACCTGACGCTGCACCGAGCCCTCACCGCCACATACGTCACAGGTGACGGGTGACGTACCCGGCTGGCAGCAGCTGCCCTGACACGTTTCGCACAGCACCGCGGTATTGAGCGCAACCGTCGTCTCATCGCCGAACATGACCTGTTCGAGCGTGACGTCAATGCGAATGAGCGCGTCTTCCCCGCGCTCTGAACGCGACTTCGGCCCGCTGCCACCGCCACCGAAGCCGCCACCGAAGAAGGTATTAAAGATGTCGCCGAAGCCACCGCCAAAGGCGTCATTGCCGCCCATATCGTACTTCTGGCGCTCCTGCGGGTCGCTCAGCACGTCGTAGGCGTGGGTGACGAGCTTGAAGCGCTCCGAGGCATCTTCTGAAGGGTTCACATCAGGGTGCAGCTCGCGCGCAAGCTTGCGGTAAGCCTTCTTGATTTCTTCAGGGGTTGCTTCGCGTGAAACCCCGAGAGTTTCGTAGTGATCTGCCACGAGGGCTGCTCCTTTTTGCGTTTCGTTGGTCTAGAGGTTGCTCTCACCGAGCAAACGACCGAGGTATCTCGACACCGCTCGCATCGCGGCGATGTTACGTTCATAGTTCATGCGGGTTGGCCCGAGCACACCGAGCCGCGAGAGTGTGGCGCCACCAGCCTCGTACTGGGTCGCGATGAGTGCTGCGTCAGGAAACCCGTACGGGAGGTTTTCGCGGCCAATTGACGCGCCAACTCCACGCTCATCGGTCGCAAGCTCTTGAATGAGCCTCAAGAGCACGACCTGTTCTTCAACCGCCTCAAGCACAGCCGAGAGGTTCTGAAAGGTCTCTCCCGGGCGCGACAGGTTCGCCGTTCCGGCGACCGCGATGCGCTGATTGCGGTTGGCGCTGAGCTGTTCTTCAACGACCGCAAGAACGCTCACAACCGGTTCGAGCTCATTCGGCTCTGCCCAGTCACTCGCGGTTCGAATGAGTTCTGTCACCCGAGTCTGGGCAAGCGCGATGTCACGCCCCATGACCTCGGTCGCGATGCGGTCTCTCAGCCCTTGCACCCAGGCCTCGTCGACAATCGCGTGGCGAATACGGGCGATGTGCTGTTCAACAGCCGCGTTACTCGTGATCACGACACAGAGCACCCGGTCTGGCCCAATCGCCACGAGCTCGATCTGTTTCACGTACCCCGCGCCAGCGGTCGGGTATTGAATCACCGCGACCTGGTGCGTGAGGCTCGCGAGCAGCCTGACGGTTCGCGCCATGACGTCATCGAGGTTCTCTGCTTCACCCAGAAAACGCTCGATTGCTGCGCGTTGTGCCTGCGTGAGCGGGCGAATCTCGGCGAGCGTGTCGACGTAGAGCCGGTAGCCCTTGTCGGTGGGCACTCGGCCACTCGAGGTGTGCGGCGCCACGATGAGCTCTTCCTCTTCGAGAAGAGCCATATCGTTGCGGATCGTCGCCGCCGATACCCCAAACGAGTGCCTCTCGACGATCGATTTCGAGGCCACCGGTTCGCCCTCGTTCACGAAGTCGTTCACGATGGCGCGCAAGACCGCCAGACCCCGGTCTGAGATACTCATTCACACCTCCGCATTGGCACTCTCAATACCTGAGTGCTAATACTAGTCGAACAACCTGAACATTTTTCACTGAAGCAGGCGATGAACGACCGTGTCTGAAAGCAGCCGACCCCTGAGCGTCGGCACGATCCGCCCCGCAATCGCCGCTTTGCCATCGATTAAGCCCTCGGCGATCAGGCTCGCGACCTCGCTCTTTCCGGCCTCTTCGAGTTGCGAGATGCGCGCGCCAGTGCGCAGCCGCGATTCGAGCATGATGCTTTCGATGCGCTGGTCTTCAGCCGTGAGCAGCTCTCGCTGGTGGGCAGGCGAAACGTCACGGGCAATGCGCTCGGCGTAGGCTGCAGGGTGTTTGACGTTCCACCAGCGCACGCCACCGATGTGCGAGTGAGCCCCTGGCCCAATCGCCCACCAATCTTCACCGGTCCAGTACGAGAGGTTGTGCCGCGATCGCAGCTCATCTGCCCTCGCCCAGTTCGAGATTTCATACCACTCATACCCGGCAGCCTGAAGCATGCCATCGGCGAGCTCGTACATTGCCGCGTGCAGATCGTCATCGGGCTGCGCAACCTCACCGCGGCGAATTTGCCGGGCGAGCTTCGTGCCCTGTTCGACGATGAGCGCGTATGCGCTCAGGTGGTCGGGTGCGCAGGCGATCGCCGTCTCGAGCGAGGTACGCCAGTCTTCGAGCGATTCCCCTGGGGTGCCATAGATAAGGTCGAGACTCACCTGCAGCCCGGCTTCCTTCACCATGTCGACGGCCTTCGGAACCATCGCCGGCTCGTGCGTTCGATCGAGTGTTGCGAGCACGTGCGGCACAGCCGACTGCATGCCCATGCTCACCCGAGTGAAGCCCGCCGCTGCGAGCGTCTCAAGCAGCTGCGGGGTGACGGTATCGGGGTTCGCCTCGATCGAAACCTCGGCCCCGTCGGCGAGCCCCCACTCGTCACGTACCGCGTGCAGCATCTCGGCGAGCTGCTCGCCCGGCAGGAGCGTCGGGGTTCCGCCACCAAAGAAGACCGTCGAAACCTTGCGCTCAGGAAGCCCCACTCGGCGCATGACGTCGCCCGCCAGACGCACCTCGTGCACCGCCTCGCCAGCATAGTTCTCGCGCTTTGCGCCGCGAAGCTCGGAGGCCGTGTAGGTGTTGAAGTCGCAGTACCCGCAGCGCACCCGGCAATAGGGCACGTGCAGATAGACCCCGAAGTTGCGCTCGTGCGCGCCAGCGGTCACACTCTCGGGTAGAGAACCGTCTTCGGGAGCGCTGACGCCCTCGGGGGGCTGGCTCGCCACGTTACTCTTCTTCTGAGCTTGACGCGTTGATCGTCGCTTGCACGACGGGCGTGAGTGCGTGCAACTGCTCGGCTACGCGGGCAATCTCTTTCTTCACGCTGCTCTTGGTGAGCAGCTTCTTGCTGCCCTTGCGTGCGTCGTAGAAAAAGCCACGAGCAACCGCCCACACCGAGTTATCGGAACGCATTTCGACACGCAAGAAGGCCTCGCCCGCGATGTCAGACTCTGCCGCGCTGCCGACAATGAAGCCGACACGGTTCGTCTCATCAATGACACTGATCACCCGCATGCTGCGCACGTCTTCGTCACCGATACGATAATTTACGAGGTGACCAGCCTCGAGGTACGGGGTGCCGTCTGGCGCAAAGAGCTGCTCGTTCTCTTTCGGGCCTTCGGGAAGCCCGGTGTCGCGAAACGAGATCGATGCGTACTTCGATTCCTGCCCTTTGTCGACGAGCTCAATCTCGATGTTGGCGCCCTTTTGCGCGCCCCAGGTCATGAGGGTCGAGCTAGCCGACATGAAGCGATCTTCGCCGCTGCCGAGCAGCACCTCTTCTTCGAAGGGGGTACTGCCAACAGGTGGATACTTCATGAGGTCGGGCGCCTGCGAGGCGCCGACCGATGCGTAGCTGACCTCGTGGTCGACGTGTGTGGAGCGCCTCAGGATTGGCTGCTCATCGCTCACTTATTTTTCTCCTTGTCCTCGACGTCACCCGAGAGTGCGGCAATAAACGCTTCCTGTGGTACCTCAACGCGGCCCACCATTTTCATGCGCTTCTTGCCTTCCTTTTGCTTCTCAAGCAGTTTACGCTTACGACTAATGTCACCGCCGTAGCACTTTGCCAGAACGTCTTTGCGGATCGCGCGAATGGTCTCACGCGCGATCACGCGCGACCCGATTGCCGCCTGAATCGGCACTTCAAACTGCTGCCTCGGAATGAGTTTGCGCAGTCGCTCGGTCATGAGCGTGCCGTAGTGGTAGGCACTGTCACGGTGCACGATCGCACTGAACGCATCGACTTTGTCACCCTGCAGCAGGATGTCGACCTTCACGAGATCGGCTTCTTGCTCACCCATCGGCTCGTAGTCGAGGCTTGCGTACCCCTGCGTGCGGCTCTTCAGGTGGTCGAAGAAGTCAAACACGATCTCACCGAGTGGCATTGCGTAGCGAAGCTCGACGCGCTCCCCCAGGTATTCCATACCGAGCAGGCTGCCGCGACGGCTCTGGCAGAGCTCCATGATCGCGCCAACGTAATCTTTGGGAGCGAGAATCGCGACGCGCACCATCGGCTCGCGCACGCTCATAATCTTGCCCTCGGGGTACTCGCTCGGGTTCGTGACCGTAATCTCTTCGCCGTCTTCAGCGGTCACCGAGTAGACCACGCTCGGCGCGGTCGCGATGAGGTCGAGGTCAAACTCGCGGCGCAGGCGCTCCGAGATAATTTCGAGGTGCAGAAGCCCGAGGAAGCCACAGCGAAAACCGAAGCCGAGCGCAACCGAGGTCTCGGGCTCGTACTGCAGCGCCGCGTCTGAGAGCTTCAACTTGTCGAGCGCCTCGCGCAGGATCGGGTAGTCAGAACCATCGATCGGGTACAGGCCCGAGAAGACCATGGGCTTCGGGTCGGTGTAACCGGGAAGTGCCTCTTCGGCACCGTGGTGCTGGCTCGTGACCGTGTCGCCAACTTTCGACTGACGCACGTCTTTCACACCAGTAATGAGGTAGCCGACCTCGCCGGTCGCGAGTCCCTTCGTCGGTTCTGGCCCGGGTGAAGAAACGCCGATCTCGAGCGCCTCGTAGACCATACCCGTCGACATCATCTGCACTTTTTCGCGCGGCGTGAGTCTGCCGTCAACCATACGAACGTAGGTCACAACACCGCGGTACGGGTCATAGACCGAGTCAAAAATCATGGCGCGTGCGGGGGCCTCCTGCTCGCCCACCGGTGCCGGAACCTTCTCGATCACGCGGTCGAGCAGTTCTTCAACGCCCATGCCGGTCTTGCCAGAGACCTTAATAATGTCTTCGGGCTCGCCACCGAGCAGGTCACAGATCTCGCGCGCGACCCGCTCGGGGTCGGCCGCCGGCAGGTCAATCTTGTTGAGCACCGGAATGATTTCGAGGTCGTGCTCCATTGCGAGGTACAGGTTCGCGAGCGTCTGGGCTTCAATGCCCTGTGCCGCGTCGACGAGCAGAATCGCTCCCTCGCAGGCGGCCAGCGAACGTGAAACCTCGTAGCTGAAGTCGACGTGGCCAGGGGTGTCGATCATGTTGAGCGCGTACTCGGCGCTCTCGTGCTGCCAGTGCATACGCACGGCCTGCGACTTGATCGTGATGCCGCGTTCTCGCTCAATATCCATATTGTCGAGGTACTGAGCACGCATCTCACGGTCGGGAACCGTGCCGGTGATCTGCAGCATGCGGTCGGCAAGAGTTGATTTACCGTGGTCGATGTGCGCGATGATGCAGAAGTTGCGAATCATGCGCGGATCGGTCGACGCCGGCACAGGGGGATGAACACTTCGAGGAGACATTGTGATTCAGTATCTCATGAAATCGCGAAACGATGCTGTTTACTCCTTTCGCGCGCGGCTTTTTCTGGTAGAGTTGGTTCTTGGCTTGCGTGTGGGTAACCACACACCCCGCCCGGTAGCCCTCTTCTCTGCCGTCGGGACTCAACCGTTAATGATTTTTAAGCTAAAGGACAAAGTACCAAGTGGCAAATATTAAGTCGCAGATCAAGCGCATCAAGACCAACCGCAAGGCTACCGAGCGTAACCGTGCCGTGAAGAGCGAGTTCCGTACCCTCGCACGCCAGACCCGCGCAGCAGTTGCCGCTGGCGACAAGGAGCTCGCAGAGAAGAAGCTCAAAGAGGCGAGCCGCAAGATCGACAAGGCTGTTTCGAAGGGCGTTCTGCACAAGAACCAGGCCGCGAACCGCAAGTCGAAGCTCGCACAGCAGGTAAACGCTCTCGCAGCGTAGTGACGCGTTTCACGTCAAGGGCCCTCACCGCTTGGTGGGGGCCCTTCGTGTTTCTAGGGCCCCATTCCCCTCGTGCCCAGAGTTCAGTGCTTAGGCGGCCGGGAGCGGAGCGCCCTTGCGGGCCACGAGCAACACGAAGCGCTCGAGCGCGTAGACGGCATCGCGAGACCCGCCCTTGAGAGCGAGGTCGGTCGCCGCTGACTCAGTCATGACCCGGGCGAGGCCGCTTTCACGCCAGCCGCGCACGTCGCGCATTGCGCGGTCGACCTGCCAGGGCGGCATGCCGAACTCTTTGGCGAGTTGGGCTGCCGAGGCCTCTGCCCCGCACACCCGGGCGATGGCACGCAGCTTATAGTTGAGGGCGCCGAGCAGAGGGATCGGTTGCACGCCGGTATCGAGCGCCTGGCGCAGGAAGAGTAATGCCTCTCCCGCGTTGCCCGCGATCGCGGCATCAGCGACCTTAAAGGCGTTCGTCTCGACGCGGCCGCCCGTCATGATCTCGACCTGCGAGAGCGTCACGTTGCCGCCGCTATTTTGGGCGAGCTGGCCGCACACCGCGATGAGCTCTTCAAGGTTTTCAGGAAAAGCTTGCACGAGTGCCTGCATCGCCCGCGGGTCGGCCTTGACGCCGAGCCGATGGAACTCGGCACGCACGAGCGCCGGCAGGTCGCCGGGCTTCACCGCTGGGCACAGCACTTCGACGGCTCCAGCGGGCATCGCGCGGATCGCGTCGAGAAGTCCCTTGCCGCGCTGCCCCCCGCCGTGACGAATCACGAGGGTCGTGTCAGCATCAGGAACTTCGAGGTATGCCTTCGCGTCGGTGATGAACGCGTCAGTGGCTTTTTCAGCGCCCATGACGCGAATGAGCCGCGGCTCGCCAAAGAGTGAGGGGCTCGCGAGCGTCATGAGCATGCCTGACTCGTACTGGCTCGCCTCGACCTCGTGGATCTCGAGTGCCGGGTCTTGCTCACGCAGCATCGATCGCATACGAAGCCAGGCCCGGTCAGCAAAAAGCTGTTCTGGACCGGTCACGAGCATGACCGGAACCGGCTGCACGTCTGACCACGAGAGTTGGGGAATCTTTGCTTTGGCTGCCACGGCTCTACTCTATCGTTCACTCCAGACAACGACTCTGTCGCCCTGTAGCGAAAGCGCGATCGAGCCGTGGGTATCACTGCGCAACGGGATCGTTTTGGCCCTGGCGAGGTCACCCAGCGCCTTATCGCTCGGGTGCCCGTAGCGGTTCTCGGCTCCGCTCGATACGAGACCGTACTCTGCGCCGAGTTGCTCGAGCAACTCGGCCTCGGCATCCTTCGAACCGTGATGAGCGACCTTCACGATGTCGCAGCGCTCGTCTGGGTAACGTGACCGAATCGTCGCGTGATCGCCCTCACCGGTATCGGCGAGCATGAAAAGACACACCCCCTGAACGTCGATGCGCATGACAATGCTCGCACCGTTCGCACTCGTAATCGGCTGCTCTGTGGTCGGCGCGAGAATACGCCACGCGAGGGTGGCGTCGGGGTTGTCGCTGCCGAGGGTTCCCTGCATACCCTCAACCCCGATTCGGTACGGAATCGAGTGTCGCTGTAGCTGCTGCTCGGGAGCGCGTTCGGCAGAGTCTCCGGTAACGGGGCGTGAGATGAGCGCAGCCCGCGTGCGACCGAGCACTGCCCCAATGCCGCCGACGTGATCGGCATCGTCGTGGCTGAGTACGAGCAGCGTCACCTCGGTCACTCCAAAGCGATCGAGGCAAGCCGATACCGCCGTTTCGTCGACGCCGGTATCGGTGAGCATCACTCTGCCAGGGTCTGCGGGGTCTCTCACGAGAAAAGCGTCGCCCTGCCCTACGTCGCACATCACGACGAACCAGTCTCCGGGGGTCGTCACCCGGGTCATGACCGGTGAGGTGATGCTGACCGCCACGAAAGTTCCGATGCCGGCCGCTCCGAAGGCCCACCAGAGGCGGCGCAACAATACCGGTGCATCGATGCGTGCTCGCCAACGGCCCACCGGCCTCATGCTGCGCAGCCACAGCGATGCGATGATGCTGCCCTGGCACAGTGTTAGGAGCACGGCACCAACCGCGCCACCCGGCCAATACAAGCGCGTGAGTGGCATCTCTGTGATCGTCACTGCGAGCCAGATAACCCATGACGAGGGAACGGCAGCGACAAGCGTCAGCCAGTGCCCGAGCCAAGGGGCCACGGGTGCGGCGAGCATCGCGAGAAGTCCGATACCAGTGCCGAGCGGCGCTGCCGGAGCGGCGAGAACGTTCGCAACAATGCCGCCGAGGGCAAGCCCCGGCTGCAGCAGCAATAAGAGTGGCCCGCAGGTGACCTGGGCCGCGATGGTCACGGCGAGTGTGAGCGCCAAGGGCATCGGCAACCTTGCCCACTGGGAAAGCCAGCGGGTGATCGCCGGCGCCCAAAACATAATGCCGGCGGTTGCGGCGACCGACAATGTGAAACCGGGGTGGCGCGCTTGCCAGGGGTCGCTGATGAGCAGCACGATCATGGCGCAGCCGAGCGAGGCAAACCCGACGCCACGGCGCCCACCGAACTGCGAGAGCAGTGTCACGGCTGCCATGAGGGCCGCTCGCTGAATGCTCGGGTCAGGCCCCACGATAAGCGTGAACCCGAACAGTGCAAGAGCCCCGAATCCAATGCGTAATCGCCTTCCAAGCCCAACATACGAAACCGCGACCATCGCGGCGGCAACAATGAGCGCGCAGTTCGCGCCCGACACCGCGATGAGGTGCGTGAGGCTCGTCGTTTTCATGGCCTCATCGAGCTCTTCGGTCACGAGTGTCGTGTCACCGACAGTGAAGCCCGGTACCAGGTCGGCGCCGTCAACGACCGAAGCATGCTCAATGATCGAGAGCCGTAACGAGGCGATGACTCGGTGCCAGGCCGCGGGGCTTTCGGCTACGTTGAGCTCTTGAACGCTCACCATGTAGGCCGTTGACCGTTCGGGCTCTGACGGGCGAAAGCTCCCGTCGAAGCGCACAACCATGCCGGGAACCCACCGCGAGGAGGGAATCTCAGTGGCCCCGTCGAGTTGTTCGAGCGTGTCTTTCGAAAACCAGAGCAGCACCGGCACCCTACCGCGGCTCGTCAAGACGTCTGCCTGCACCCACCCGTCGCCCGTCGCAGTGCGCTCGACAAACCCCGCGAGCTTCGCCTCACGCATCGCATTGCCGCGCGAACTCGCCGCGTCGCTTTGATGGGTGCGGATCGTCGCTTGCTCGACGCCGCTCACCTCTGGCGCCTCGCGCACCCACTCCTGGTGTGCGATCTGCCCGGAAACGACCGCGAGAAAGGCGAGCGTCACGACGGAAAAGCGCGCCACACACCGCGGCAGCTGAGCCTCCTTGAAGACCATCGATGCGCCGAGCATCAGACCGCCAATTACCAGTGAAGCCACCGTCACCGGCATAGCCCAACCCGGGCGGGCAATCAGAAACGCGGCTGTGGCCCATGACACAAGCGCAGCAAAAAGCAGCCGCCAGGTGCCCGGCGGTTGGCCCCGCCCCGTGTTCACGGGGCGGTCACAAGGTCGCGCAGCTCGGCAAAGACCTTCGGGCCGATGCCTGAGACGTTCATGAGGTCGTCGACGCTACGAAACCCGCCGTTTGCGTCGCGCCACTCAATGATTCGAGCGGCGAGGGCCGGGCCAATACGCGGCAGCGTTTCGAGTGCCGCCGCGTCGGCGCTGTTGAGGTTCACCGGCCCACCCGCTTCGGGCGCCGCGGCTCCCGATGAGCCGGGCTGCTCGCTTTGCTCACCCTCTGCGGGAACGAGTATCTGTTCACCGTCGATCACCTCGCGCGCAAGGTTAACCCCGACGAGCGAGGCTTTGTCGGTGACTCCCCCGGCCGCTTGGATTGCTTGCTGCACCCGCTCACCGGAGGTCAGTTCGATAACCCCAGGCTTCTTCACTTCACCCAGCACGTGAACAAACACGCTCGCGCTCTCGGCACCCTTGCTCGAGCGGTCACCGGGATCCGCACCACGATCGCCCTCACTACGGGAATCGTTCGAGCCGGCTTCCCCGCGCGAGGCCTCTCCTCCCAGTATTTCGCTCGCGTTCGCTTCGTCGTTAGCTGAGGTTTCGGATCCCTCGAGCGAGAAGGCATGGTTCGAGCGCACGAGCGCGAGAATCACTGCGACCAACACCACGAGGATAAAGATGATCACGCCAGCCGCGGGCGGCGTCGCGATTGCGCGAAAGAGTCTTCGCGGCAGCGACTCCGGCACCTTCCACGAGGCGGCTTCACCGTCGCTGCGTGCTGCAGGGCTCCTGGGTTTCGCTGCCACACGACCGGGCTTCGGCACCGTGTTCTCATCAAGGTTCATGGGGTGAACGCTACGTGAGACGAGGCCTCAGGCGGCTGTCATCAACAGACCTTCAAGCGTGAGCAGCTCGAGGGCCGTTGTGAACGGCGAAAGAAGCGATGACTCGCCTCGCTATGCCCTTCCCATGAGCCACTCAAACGCACTGGCCAAGTCGTCGGCAGACGCAAGACGCTCTGCGATATGCCCGTCGGGCCTCACGAGCAGCGCACCGCCGAGGGCCAGGCCCGTCTTCTCGCGGAATTCGCCGGGATCACGCTCACGGCGGCTGGCCTCGGTGAGCGCCGCGTAAGGAATTCCCAGAGCCGCCGCCGCAGCAGCGTATTGAAGCTCTCGGTGCTCACTCACAAGGGTCGGCAGGTGGTGAACCGCGACGAGGTCGAGGCTCGAAACCACCGCTGGGTCACCCTCGATCGCGACGTGCGGTATGCGCCTTCCCGGCTCGCCAGACGGCGCGTAGGGGCCAAGAGCGACGGGCTCGGCAGCGCCATAGTGCGTTGCGAGCAGCAGCTCATCGTCGATCGCGTAGTTGCGCCCAGCGTTGCCCGAAGACACCGCGATGATCGTCTCGGCGACGGGCCTGCGCTCAGCGGTATACCGGTCGAGGGTTGCGGCGGGAGCCGATCCGCCAAGCACCGCGGCAAGTCGCCACGCGAGCGTCTCAGCATCGCCAATGCCCACGTTCATGCCGTGTCCGCCGGTCGGCGGGGTCTGGTGAGCGGCATCGCCCGCGAGCAACAGGCGACCGTTTCGAAACGTCGTGGCGAGGCACGCATCCATGCGCCAGGTCATGGTGTCGAGCACGGTGACCTCGAGCTCGCTGACGCCGGCAGCCACACGAACGAGCTCGGCCAGTCGGTCGTTATCGGCGCGAAGCGTGTCACTGTCGGTGTGCTCGGCGATCGGGTACTGATAGATCCACCGCGTGGCATTGTCGACCGCGAGAAACCCGCCCTTGCCCCCAGCGAGAAAGTACGAGGTCGATTCGCGGCCACGAACGGTCTCGCGCAGGTCGGCAATGAGGCGGATCGAGAGAAACCGCGCGAGCCCCTGCTCGCCCTCAAGAGCAATGCCCGCCGCCTCGCGAACGGTGCTGCGTGCACCATCGCAACCAATGACGTACGCGGCATCGAAGTGCTTCGTCTCACCGGCAACCTGCGCGGTGACACTCACGCCCGTTTCGGTCTGCTGCACGTCGGTGACTCGGTGCCCAAAGAGCACCTGCGTCCCGAGCGATTTCGCGTGCTCGAGCAGCACCGGCTCAAGCACGTCTTGTGAGCAGAGCACGCCGGGTGAAGGGGTGTTGCCCGAGTCGTGTGTGGGAGGCGCGGCAGAGACCTCTGCGTGTGGATCGGCGAGCGTGTCGCCCCTGAAGAAGCGGATATGGCTCGCTGGCAACGCGACCTCGCGAATGCGCTCTTCAACACCGAGCGCCCTGAAAGCTTCCATAGAGCGGGCTGAAATGCCGCGGGCTTTGGGGTGCCGCGAGAGGCCCGGGTGGGCCTCAAGCACGAGCACCTCGATGTCGCGCTGCCGCAACATGGCTGCCAGGGTGAGGCCAATGGGGCCTGCGCCAACGAGAAGAACCGATGGAGTCATCGACACCCCTTCCTTGTAACGATAAATAAAAGATAACAGCGTTACAATACTCGTATGACGCAATCATACGCAACCGATGACCGGCCACTCGGGCTGCGTTTCGTCGTCGAGGCAATCAACGACGTCGAAACCGAAACGAGCTGGCGCACCCTCTGCGAACGCCGCGGTGACGCCGCGCTCGGCGAGCGAGCGTTCGATGAGGGTCGTTTTGCAGAAGCGAAGGCGATACTTCGCCGAGTGTTCGCAGAGCCAGAGCTCGCGAGCGCAGCGCCCATCATCAACGAGACACTCACCGCACACCAGGTCACCCAGCAGCTCACCCAACTCGCCGACGGGCGCTGGGCGCTACGACCCATCCATCAGGGGCCACACGATGACGCCGCGGCGACCCTGCTCACACTCGGCTCGTTTGGGCTCGCACGGTGGGCCTCAGACCAGGGCCGAGCGGCCTGGGGCATCTGCGCAGCATCCGGCTGCGAGCGAGTGTTCGTCGACGAGGGACGCAAAGGGCCGCAGCGGTTCTGCGGCACCACCTGCGCGACGCGCGTGAGAGTCGCCGCGCACCGCCGCAAGCAGCAGTCGAGCTGAAAGCACGCCAAACGCACGACGCCCCGCGAGCCAAAAAGGCCGCGGGGCGTCGTGTCTGACGAGCGAAAGAGGCTAGCCCTTCGTCGCGATCGAGACGATCTTTGGCAGGCGCACGATCACGCGCGCGATCTCCTTATCGCCAATCGCACGTTGCACCGAGGTCGAAGCGAGCGCCGCTGCCTCAGCGTCGGCATCGCTCGCGGTCGCGGGCAGCACGAGTACGTCGCGCACCTTGCCACCAACCTGCACGGCAACCTTGATCTCGTTCTCGACGAGCAGCGACTCGTCGGCCGCCGGCCACTGTGCGAGCGCAACGGTAGCCTCATGGCCGAGCATCGCCCACATATCTTCTGCAGCGTAGGGCGCGAAGAGTGAGAGCATCATCGCGATGGCCTCGGCCGACTCGCGCACGGCAGGGTCGGCGGTGCCGACCGAACCGTCGATGGCCTTGCGCGTCACGTTGACCTGCTCCATGAGGCGAGCCACGACGACGTTGAACTTATAGTCTTCGACAAGCTTCGGGACCTCGGCGAGCAGGTGGTGCGTCGCTTTGCGCAGTTCAGCGTCGCCGGTCGTGAAGTCAACGCCGGGCTCGCTCGTGACGTCGCGAGCGACGCGCCAGGCGCGGGCGAGGAACTTCGCCGAGCCCTGCACCGAGACGTCGGCCCAGTCGATGTCGTCTTCTGGTGGCCCCGCGAACGCAAGGGTCACGCGCAGCGCGTCGGCGCCGTGGCTCTCGAGCTGTTCGGCGAACTCGACGAGATTGCCCTTCGACTTCGACATCTTGGCGCCGTCTTGCAGCACCATGCCCTGGTTGAGCATGTCGAGGAAGGGCTCTTCGAAGTCGATGTAGCCCATGTCGAAGAGCACCTTCGTGATGAAGCGCGAGTAGAGCAGGTGCAAGATCGCGTGCTCGACACCACCCACGTACTGGTCGACGGGGCCCCACTTCTTCGCCTCGGCGGGGTCAAATGCCTGGGTGCTGTCGGTGGGCGACAGGAAGCGGAAGTAGTACCACGAGCTATCGACGAAGGTATCCATCGTGTCGGGGTCGCGCAGCCAGGTCGCGCCGGTCTCGGGGTCTTCGACCGTGGCCCACTCGGTTGCGGCGCCGAGCGGAGACGACCCCTTGGGCTTCAGGTCGAGCCCAGCCGAGGCTGGCAACTCAACGGGCAGCGTCGACTGATCGACAGGCTTCATCTCGCCCTCGTGCTCACCTGTGCCGTGCAGAATCGGAATCGGGGTGCCCCAGTAACGCTGGCGCGAAATGAGCCAGTCGCGCAGGCGGTACGTGATGGCTTGCTTGCCGGTGCCGCGCTCTTCGAGCGTCTTAATCGATTCGGCGACCGCCTCGGCCTTGGTGAGGCCGTCGAGCCCCGGCGAGTTGACGAGCACGCCGTCACCCGTGAGTGCGATGCCACTCTCGGCCGGGTTCGGCAGCTCTTCGCCCTCTTCGCCGCGCACGTCGAGCACCTGCACGATGGGCAGATCAAAGGCGAGGGCAAAGTCGAGGTCGCGCTGATCGTGGGCGGGAACCGCCATGATCGCGCCGTGTCCGTAGTCGGCAAGCACGTAGTCGGCGGCCCACACGGGAATACGCTCGCCCGTAAGCGGGTGCGTGGCATAGCGGCCAAGAAACACGCCGGTCTTCTCACGGTCAGCATTCTGACGTTCAATCTCAGACTGCTTCTGCGACTGCGCAAGGTAGTCGGCGAAGGCCTCACGGGTCGCCTCGTCGGCTCCCGCAACGAGCTCCTGTGCAAGGTCAGCGTCAGGCGCGACGACCATGAATGTCGCACCCCAGAGCGTGTCGGGACGGGTCGTGAAGACCGGGATCTTCTCGTCGTGACCCTCGATCTCAAAGAACACCTCGGCGCCCTCTGACTTGCCGATCCAGTTGCGCTGCATGCCGAGCACCTTTGCGGGCCAGCGGCCCTCGAGCTGATCGAGGTCGGCGAGCAGACGCTCTGCGTAGTCGGTGATGCGGAAGTACCACTGGGTGAGCTTCTTCTTGACGACCATTGCACCCGAACGCTCGCTCGTGCCGTCGGCAAGCACCTGCTCGTTCGCGAGCACGGTCAGGTCGACGGGGTCCCAGTTCACCCAGCTGTCTTTGCGGTATGCCAGGCCGCGCTCGTACATCTTGAGAAACAGCCACTGATTCCAGCGGTAGTACTCGGGGTCAGAGGTGTGCAGCACTCGGGTCCAGTCGAACGAGGGTGCGTACGTGCGGAACGACGCCTTCTGCTGGTCGATATTTGAGTAGGTCCATTCACGCGGATCGACCCCGCGCTTGATCGCCGCGTTCTCGGCGGGCAACCCGAACGAGTCCCAGCCGATGGGGTGCAGTACGTCGTAGCCCTGCGTGCGCCAGTAGCGCGCGAGAATGTCACCAAAGCAGAACGCCTCTGCGTGGCCCATGTGAAGGTCGCCCGAGGGGTACGGGAACATATCAAGAATGTACTTGGTTGGGCGGCCGGTGGGCTCGGGCTTCACCACGAAAGGCTCTTTGGCCTCCCATACAGGGAGCCAGCGCTCCTGGATTACCCGAAAGTCATAGGTTTCGTTCTGCATTTCACTCACAGTACTCTAGGATACCCGGCTCCCAGCGCTTTCAGCACCGCTCGGGCTTTCAGCTTAACCTCGGCGAGCTCTTCGTCTGGGCGCGAGGCTGCGGTCAGGCCTCCCCCGGCGCCAACGAGCGCCGTCGATCCGCGAAGCTCGGCGCAACGAATCGCCGTTGCAACCTGAGCATCGGCGCCGCTGACACTCACCCACCCGTAGCACCCCGAGTAAAGCCCCCTCGGCCCGTCTTCGAGCTCGGCGAGGTGCCTCACCGCCGTTTCTTTCGGCACGCCGGTCATCGATGCCGCCGGTGACATCGCGTCGAGCACCTCACCGAGCGTCGCACGCTCGCGGAGGTGACCACGCACTTCACTCACGAGCTGATGCACCTGCCCGTAGCTCTTGACCACGCAGGGACGAGGTACGTGCACGCTGCCACTCACGCACACCGTCTCGAGCTCTGCGACAACGCGTTCGGTGACTGCGAGGTTTTCTTGCCGCTCTTTTTCGCTCGAACGCAACTCCTCACGCAGCGCCTCGTCGGCTTCGGGGGTGGCACCCCGGGGCCTCGTGCCCTTCATCGGTTCGGTCTCGGCGATGCCTGCTCTGCAGGCGATAAAGGTCTCGGGGCTCGCGCTCACGAGAGCAACATCACCCTCAACAATGATCGCCGCCCGCGGCGCGCCGCTCGAGCGCGCAAGAGCCGTGTATACCGAGGCTGGATCGAACGGAGCCGGAGCCGTCACCGTTGCCATGTTCGTGAGGCAACGCACACCGCCATCTTCACGCACCGCCGCCACGCACGCACCGACGCGTTCGAGGTAGCTCGCGTCGTCGTGCCGCCACTGAACGGCTAGCCCTGCATGCGCCTCGTCGCCATCGCGGGGAGGCGCAGCGGGTTGCCCCTCCTCAAGAACACCCGGCCTGCCGTCAAGCACCTCAGCTGCCGAGTCACGCGCGTGACTGAGCAAGGCCTCGAGCGCAGCAGTGTTGCGACTGCTCGCTTCGCCCTCGACCCAGGCGTCACCATCACCGTGTCTCAGCACGATCGTGGCATCAGCGTAACCACCGAGCGGGGCCCCGCCCTCGTATCGCTCGGCGAAGATCCACCCCGCTCCTGGGGTTTCGACTGGCCACTCGCCCGAATCACCAACGACCACTCCGCGGTGATGAGGCTCACCGCCAAAGCGCCCGAGCCGCGTGATGCGACCATGCACAGGATCGTCGAGCTCGATGCTAAACCACGGGGTATCGCCGACCTGAAGCCCCTTGAGCAGAGCGCTGTGTAACGTTTTCACGCACCCAGCGTAATGCACGGTTAGAATCAGCGGTATGGAACGCCTCGCGCTTGCAGATTCGTTGCTCATTGATATCGCCGACGGCACCCCCGTCGCGAGGGGCCTCCCGCTTCATCTCGAGCGTTTTCGCGCGGGTGTGCGGGAACGGGCTGGCGAACGTCATGAAGCGCTACTCGACAACTTCTTCGAACTCGCACTGCAAAGCATTGACGAGTACGCACGGGCGAACGGCCCGGCCTTTCCGCGTTTCGAGTGCTGGCAAGACCGGGCAACTTTTCGCTTCGAGCTCGCCCTGCGCCCAGCACCGAAGATCACGAGTAAGATCGCGCTCACGACCGCACAGCAACCAGCCGCCGACGATGCGCACCTCAAAGGCCCAAACATCGAACGCTACGGGCGGGTCATGAAGCGCCTCGGGGGCGAGGCGCTCTTCGTGAACGACCGAGGCCATGCGATCGAGGGCACCACGACGTCACTCGTCTGGTGGCGAGAGGGTCGGCTCATGCACGCCCCGAGGGTCACGGTGCGGCCACGCGTTGCTTCTATCACCGAGCGGCTCGTGACCGAGATCGCTGATCGGCTTGGCTACGAGACGGGCACCGAGCTATGCTCACCGTTGGAGCTTGCCGAGACCGAGCTGTGGGCGCTTAATGCTCTGCACGGGATACGACCGGTGACGCTGCTCGATGGGACACCCCTCAACGCTCCCGACACGCAGCGGCTCGAAGCCTTCGAGAAGGCGCTTCACGCGATGCCTGAAGCAGTCGTGCCGAGCCGCTAGGCACCCGCCGAGCTCAGCCGCAGGTGCCTTGTCGCGTTTACCCCCTCGGGCAGGTCAGTGTGAGAGATCACGATGACGGCGCGATCACTTGGGACAGCTCCCAGCAGGTCGCGAAGCATCGCGTCGGCGTTTTCAGTGTCGACCCCCGCGGTTGGCTCATCGAGCACAACGATCTCGAAATCAGTGAGCAGCACCCGAGCGAGAGCGATGCGGCTCGCCTGCCCGCCCGACACGAGCGCGCCGTGCTCGCCGACGTGCATGTCGAGGCCTCCGCGGGACTCGGCCCACTCTCGCAAGCCCACCCTGTCGAGCGCCTCAAGCAGCACCTCGTCAGGAGCGTCGGGCTGAGCGAACTTCAGGTTTTGGCGCAGGTCGGAGTCGAAGAGGTGAGGCGACTGCTCCGAAAGCCCAACGCGCGAGCGCACCTCGTGGGTCGTGAGTTGTTTGAGCTGCGTACCGCCGAGTGTCAGCGAGCCCTCGTAATCGAGAAAGCGCACGAGCACCTTGGCGAGCGTTGACTTACCGGCGCCGCTCTCACCGGTGATGAGCAGCGTCTCGCCCGCGTTCAACGAGAAGTCGACGCCCTCGAGCGTGTTGCGCGTTGCGCCAGGGTACCTGGCCGAGAGGTCGCGGGCGGCGAGCAGCGGAGCCGTGGCCTCAAAGCCTGCCTGCCGAGCCTCGGCGAGGCGCTCTCGCGTCTCGCTTTCGCTGCCGGTGGTCTCGGGAATCTCGTCGGCAACGCGTTCGCCAAGCAGCGACTCGACGCGAGCAGCACTCTCGTCAACGAGCTGACGCGCCTGCATCGCCTGCGGAATCTGCGTGAGCACCTCGAAGAGGGCCGCGGGCACGATCACGAGGGCGGCGAGCACGGGAGCCGAGACGACGTCAAGGCCTGCCTCGGGTCGCATGAGCCAGAGGGTGACGAGGGTGCTGAGGCCAGCGGCAGCAGACATCAAGCCAGCGGTCATGCCGGTGAGGCCTGCTTCTTTTTGCTGCACCGAGACATACTCGCGAGAGATGCGTGCGATGCGTTCGTCGTGATTGCTCGTGGCCCCAAAATGGTGCAGAACCTGCGCAGCTTCGAAGCGTTCGATGAGGGCGTCGATGAGCCGTGAGCGGATCTCGGTGAGCTCAGAACTCGACACCTTTCGACTGCGCGCGATGAGCCATCTGGCGGTGAGCAGCGCGAGCACGATGAAGACGGTGTTCACGAGCGCGGCAAGCGGGCTCATGATCGCGACGAGACCGACGCCGAGCGCCACCGTGATACCCGACACGACGAGCGGCTGCCAGACGCGAAGCGGCTGATCTTGCAGTTGGTCAATATCGTCTATGAGGCTCGCGTGCACATCGCCCGTCGTGCGCTGCTTCATCGCTCCTGGAACGAGTGGAATCAGTCGCTTGAGCACGTTCGAGCGCAATGAGGCAAGCTGTTTGAGCGCACGGTCGTGCGTGGCGAGCCGTTCGAGGTACCGAAAAACGGCCCGACCGATCGCGAGGGCACGAACGCCGACAATGGCAAAGGTGAGGTGCAAAATCGGCGGCTGCTCGCCTGAACGCATAATGAGCCACATGCTGAGAATGAGCAGCGTGACCATCGAGGCGTCTGAGAGCACACCCCAGAAGACGCCTGTAAAGCGAGCTTTGGGCGCCGGCATCGCAAGCGCCTTGGCGTCGAAGCGATCTTGAGCGCTGTGTGTCTGTTTCGTCACGCCGTCACCCTCGATTCCATACGTACAACGCGCGTTGCCGCTTCCATGACCGCGGGTCGGTGGCTCACCACGACGAGCCCCTTCCCCTCAGAAGCGAGCGCGCGAAGCGTCTCGATCACGCCCTGTTCGGTCTCGGCGTCAAGCGCAGAGGTCGGCTCGTCGAGCACGAGCAGCGGGAGGTCATGCGCACGCAAGCGATACAGCGCCCTGGCGAGGGCGAGGCGCTGAGCCTGCCCTCCCGAGAGCCCCTCTCCTGAGGTGCCCAATGGTGTCGATGGATCGAGCCAGTCAAGCTTTGCCGCGTCGAGCGATGCACGCACAAGTGCTTCGTCGGCCAAAGACTCGCCGAGCGCCACGTTCTCGGCAACCGTGCCACGCAGCAGACCAGGCTTCTGCCCGCTCCATGCGGCGGGAGCTGCTTCAAGCGCGCCCTCGAAGGGCTGCGTGCCAACCATGGCATTGAGCAGCGTCGTCTTCCCGACACCGCTTGGCCCAGCAAGCACGACGATCTCGCCGGGTGACACGGTCATCGTGACTGGCTCGGCGACGGCGACACCGTTACGAACGGCCTGCACGCCGTCAAGCGAGACGACCGAACCGCTCGCCGGAGTTGCGGGGGCTGCAACCTGTTCGCCCGCGTCTTCGAGAATCGCAAAGACATCCTGCGCGGCGGTGAGCCCCTCACTCGAGGCGTGAAAAGCGGCCCCAACCTGGCGGATAGGAACGAACACCTCGGGTACGAGCAGCAGCACAAACAGTGCGAGGGTGATCGGGAACGCCCCGTCGACGAGCCTCGTGCCAACCGTTACCGCGACGAGCGCAACCGAGAAGGTCCCGGCAAGGTCAAGAACAAACCCAGAGAGAAATGTCACCCGCAGCACCTTCATGGTGCGCGAGCGATACTCCTCGGTGATGTTCTCGACACGTTCGACCTGACGGTCCTCGCGACGAAAGAGTTTGAGCGTTGGGAGCCCGCGAACGACGTCGAGGTACGCGTTCGAGAGCTGCCCGAGCGCCTTCCACTGCTTGTCCTGGGCGCCCTGGGTCGCGAGGCCAATGAGCACCATGAACACGGGAATGATCGGGAATACGATGACGACGATGATGGCACTCAAGAAGTCAACGCGAAAGAGTACGAGCACGAGCAGCGGGGTCACAGTGATCGTGAGAAAGAGCTGCGGCAGGTACTGCGAGAAGTAGTTGTCGAGGGCGTCAAGCCCCCGAGAGAGTTTGAGGGTGAGTCCAGCCTCTGACTGAGTGGTGACCCAGCCAGGGCCGAGCTCATCGATGTGCGCGAGGGCATTAGCGCGAAGCTGGTGCTTCACCGTTGCGGCCCCGCGCTCGGCAATCCAGTTCATCAACCAGGTTGCCGCGGTGCGCACCACGAGTGCTGCGCACGCGAGAATGATCCACGTTTGACGTTCGTCTTCCAGGCCCTCGAAAACGCGACCGTAGGCCGTCACCGACCAGTCAAAGACCATAATGGGCTTTGCGTACCAGGCGATGAGGTGGGCGATTGACCACGCCCACGCCACGATCGCGATGGCTCTGAGAACCCCGAGAAGGGCGCCCCAGCTGAGCAGCGGGAGCACCCCTCTCGCGTATCGGAGTAACCGAACGTCAAACGGTTTCATTATGCCGCGACCGGCTCCTCGGCGGGAATCGATTCGCGGGTAACGCGCTTCTTGAAGACCCAGTACGTCCAGCCCTGGTAGGCCAGCACGAGCGGCATGGTCAGGGCGGCAACCCAGGTCATGAGCTCAAGCGTCTTCTGCGAGCTTGCGGCGCCGACGATTGACATCGAGAACGCGGGATCGGTGCTCGAGATCATGAGGTTCGGCATGAGCCCCATGAAGATCGTCAGCAGCGCGAAGGCGATCGCGGCGGCATTGAAGGTGAACGCCCAGCCCTCTGAGCCACGGGCGTTGAACACCCAGGCGCCGATAAGCGTGACCGCTGCGAGGGCCGCCATAACGATGACCCACGGCAACATCGGATTATCGAGCTGCTGCACGATGGTCCACACGAGAAACGCCGCGGCAACGACGATCGTGATGAGGCCGACGCGTGAGGCAAGCGCCCGTGAGCGTTCGCGGATCGCGCCGTCTGATTTGAGCGCAAGAAATACCGCGCCGTGCGTGAAGCAGAGCAGCATCACCGCGAGACCGCCGAGGAGGCCGTACGGGTTCAGCAGCGTGAGCAGCGTGCCAGTGTAGATCCAGCCACCGTTGTCCATCGGTTCGATGGGCAGGCCCTGCAGGAGGTTCGCGAACGCGACACCCCAGAGGAGCGGCGGGAGGAACGAGCCGAACACGATAAAGCGGTCAAACCACTTCGTCCAGTTCTCGCCCTTGCCCTGGTGGCGGTACTCAAACGAGACACCGCGCAGAATAAGCGCGACAAGGATGAGCAGAAGCGGCAGGTACAGGCCTGAGAACATCGTCGCGTACCACTCGGGGAACGCGGCAAAGAGTGAGGCACCAGCCACAATGAGCCAGGTCTCGTTCAGGTCCCAGACGGGGCCGATCGTGTTAATGGCGACGCGGCGGTCGGTGTCGTCTTTGGAGACGAACGGGAGTGACATGCCGACACCAAAGTCGAAGCCGTCGAGCACGAAGTAGCCGACGAGCATCACTCCAACAATAAAGAACCAGAGAATTTCAAGAGACATGGTGATCCTTCCCTAGTACACCGTGGCGTGCTTGCTGACGTCGATCTCTGAACCGTCTTCGGGTTCTTCGATCTGCGGTGGGCCTTCTTTCGCGGCCTTTCTGATGAGCCAGAACTCGACAACGGCAAGACCACCGTACAACAGGGTGAAGACAATCATCGAGGTAAAGACGGCCCAACCGGGTACTCCGGGCGAGACACCCTGCTCGGTCGTCATGACGCCGAACACGATCCAGGGCTGACGGCCCATCTCGGTGAAGACCCAGCCAACGAGTGAGGCAAGCAGTGGCAGCGGAGCGGTCCAGACAGCAACCTTCCACGTCCAGGCCGGAAGCTCGGCGCGTTTGCGCGTGAGCCAGAGGCCTACGGCGCTCACGATCATCGACAGGCCACCAAGGCCGATCATCCAGCGGAACGACCAGTAGGTGATCCACACCGTCGGCACGAAGCTGCCGCTCTCGGGGCAGGTGAGCAGCGAATCTTCATCGCCACAGTACTTCTCGGTGTACTCGGCCTGCAGGTCACGAATGCCCTCGACTTCACCATCAAGCGAGTTTGTTGCGAGGAACGAAGCGAGGTACGGGATACGCACCGAGAAGATCTCGTGCTCGCCGTCTGGGGTGCCGATACTGAAGAGCGAGAATGAAGCGTCTTTACCGCTCGCGGTCTCGTACATCGCCTCGGCAGCGGCCATCTTCATGGGCTGCGTCTCGGTCATCGTGATACCGAGTGAGTGGCCCGAGAGGCCAACACCCATGAACGCGATGATGTTCACGACCGCGCCAAAGCGCAGTGCCGTCGTCATGTCTTCCTTGTGCTGCTTGCGAGCGAGGTGCCATGCGGCGATCGCGACGATCACCGTTGCGGCAAACATGAGCGAGGCGAAGATCGTGTGCACGAACTGGTTCACCGCGACGGGGTTCAAGAGAACAGCAGAGATGCTTTCGAGCTCGGCGCGGCCGCGCTCCTCGTTAATGACGAAGCCATCAGGGTTCTGCATGAAGGCGTTCGCGGCGAGAATGAAGTACGCACTCAGCACAGTGCCGATCCACACGCACCAAATCGTGGCTGCGTGAATCTTCTTCGGGAGCTTGTCCCAGCCAAAGATCCAGAGGCCGATGAAGGTCGCCTCAAAGAAGAAGGCGATAAGGCCCTCCATCGCGAGTGGTGCACCGAAGATGTCACCGTTAAAACGCGAGTAGTTCGACCAGTTCATACCGAACTGGAACTCCTGCACGATGCCGGTTACGACGCCCATCGCGAAGTTGATAAGGAAGATCTTGCCAAAGAGCTTCGTGAGGCGAAGGTATTTGACTTTACCCGTTCGTACCCAAGCGGTCTGCAGAATCGCTACGAGCAGAGCCATGCCGATGGTCAACGGGACAAAAATAAAGTGGTAGAGCGTTGTCAAACCAAATTGCCAACGCGCTAGGGACAGCGGATCAAAGAACTCGTCCATAGAACACTCCAGGTCCATTTCAGGAGTGCGCCCAACAGATTTCTTTAGAGGAAGCACCCCCATCAGTGAGCTCCGTGAGAGGATGTCATTCCTCGCGGATCTACCAGCGTCTACTGGTCACTTTCAAGCTTACCGGATTCGCGGCGTTCGCGCGAACCAACACGGGTAGAATGGCCTTGTGACTCTTAACCCACCGACCCCGTCTTCCCTGCGCGCTATCGCGGCAAAATGCGAGGGGTGGATTCATCAGCAGCGAACCAATAGGGCGACAAAACGCGGCAAAACACCATCGGTCATTCCATATATTGGGTATGGCTCGACCGAGTGGGTGCGCGTACTCGGTCGCGTCTTGTACCTGAAACCGAAGGCCGTAACCGAAGACCTCGGCCGCACAGATCTCGTTCAGATTTCAAAGGTTCGGGGGTGGCGAACCTTCACAAGTGTCGCAGTACCTCGCCAACAGGTGGAGGTATATCTCGACGGCAGACTAGTAACAACCGTCACAGCCGATGACGGCGGCGTGGTCGACGCTAAAGTCGATGTTTCACTAAACCCCGGTTGGCACACCCTCGGCCTTCGCGCCGAAGACGAAGACATTGCCGAGACAAACGTACTCATCGTCGACCCTCACGCCAGATTTGGCGTGATTTCTGACGTTGACGACACCATTTTGAAGACCGCACTCCCCCGGCCCCTCGTCGCCGCATGGAACACCTTTGTGGTCGATGAGCAGGCACGCACCGCAACTCCCGGCATGCCGGTTTTGCTCCAGACGCTCATCGAGCGCCACGAGGGTTCACCCATTGTTTACCTCTCGACCGGGGCTTGGAACGCGGCGCCCGCACTCAGCCGTTTTCTCGCACGCAACCTCTACCCCGTAGGGCCGCTCCTCCTCACCGACTGGGGGCCCACGCACGACCGGTTCTTCAGGAGCGGCCGGCAGCACAAACGACGCGAGTTGCTGCGCCTCATTGAGGAGTTCCCCTCAACCAAGTGGGTACTTATTGGCGATGACGGGCAGCACGACGAGATGCTGTACCACGAGTTCTCGTCACAGCACCCGGAAAATGTTGCGGCGGTAGCGATCCGCCAAATTTCTACGGGCGAAGCCGTCTTGCAGGGCGGGCGTTCGAAGGCCCGCCTGCACCGCAGCGTCAGTGGGGTTCCTTGGGTGTACGGGCCTGATGGCGCGACCATCATGAACGAGCTCAAGAAGCACGGGATTCTATGATCAGGTCGTTCTCACGCGCGGGTAGGCAGCTCACTGAAAGCTTCGTGCGCACCGAACGTACCCCGTTTCTGCAGGTCGTGAAGAGCGGCATCGCCTCGCTCTTGGCCTGGCTCGCGTGCCTGCTCGTATTTCCCGACGCCCTGCCCATCTTCGGCATCATCGCGGCCCTCATCTGCGTGCAAGACAACGTTTCGCAGTCGCTCAACAAGAGCATCGAACGGCTCGTCGGCGTGGTCGTTGGCGTGGCGATTGCGGTCAGCGCGAGCATCTTCTTTGGCAAGGCCCCGTGGCTCTTCGTCGCCGCGATCTTCGTCTCGCTGCTTATCGGCTGGGCCTTTCGTCTCACTGGCCCCTCAACGACGCAAATCGCGATCAGCGCCATGCTCGTCATTGCCCTCGGCGGCGAGAGCCTCGCGTACGGCGCAGAGCGCATCGTCGAGACCGCGATTGGTGGGGCCATCGGTGTGCTCGTGAACGCGTTTCTCATCGCGCCCGTGCGTACCTCGCCCGCCAGCATCGCCGTGCACGAGCTCGTCGAACACACGGCGCAATCGCTCGATCGCATCGCGACTTCGCTCACGAAAAAGCAAACGTTTGACGAGATGCAAGACATCCTCATGGCGGCGCGCGACCTGCGCGAAGAGCGCCGCGAGGTGCACACCCTTCTGCGAAGCGCGCGCGAGAGCCTGAAACTCAACCCGAGAAGCCGCCACTACCGCGAGCAGTTGCTCGCCGATGACGAACTCTTTCAGCGCCTGCAACACATCGTCACGCAGGTTCTCGGCATGTCGCGTGCCCTTGCCGATGGCTACGACCCCGACATCATTAACGACCCTGCGGTCGAGGGCCTCGCTGACGAATTCAACCGGGCGGCACATGACCTCAGGCACGTCGGGTACCGGTTTAATCTCGAGAGTGACGAGATCATCGAGCCTCCCGCGCTCACGGCGCCGTACCGCATCGTCGTGCCCAACGCCGAACACTGGGTGCTCATCGGCGCCCTCATGGAAGACCTTCGCCGCACGCGCATCAGCATCGACGAGCTACAACAAGGCGAATAGCCGCGACAAAACGCCCTGAATGACGCCTCAGCTTAGTGTTGGCATCCGGGGCACCAGTAGAGCTTGCGTGCGCCGAACTCCTCGAGTGCGATGTTCGTGCCGCATCGCTTGCACGGGGTGCCCTCAAGCTTGTAGACCCAGTGACGATCGTCGCGGTGCACGAGCGCTCGTTCGTAGGCCTCGCCCTCGAGCCCATCAATCGTGATCATCTGGCCGACGCGAATGCCAATGTCGAGCAGGTGCACCCAATCATCCCAGAGCGCCTGCATGGTCTCGCGGCTCAGCTCGTTCGACGGGGTGTGCGGATCGATGCCCGCACGAAACAGCATCTCGGCACGATAGACATTGCCGATGCCCGCGACCATTGACTGATCCATGAGTACGAGACCGATCGGCGTGCGCTTCTTGAGCGCACGGTCGACAAAACGAGCCTGTTCTTCGGGGCTGTTATCGTTTCCCGGGTCGGGGCCCAAGCGTCGCATCACCGCGTGCACCTCTTCGGGGCTCACGACCTCACAGGCGGTTGGGCCGCGGAGGTCTGCGCACACACGCTCGTTGAGCAACCGAACGCGCACCTGGCCGACAGGTTCGGGCGGCCATTCGAAGGCGACGTCACGCTCTTTGTCTTCTTCGGCCATGCGAATGCGTGTTTTTCTCGGTGCCCCAATCGAGGTCACTGAGTCTTCGCCAACCTCGTCAACGGCAGCCTTCTGGCCGTGAATCTCAATCGACTCGTGAACAACGATGTCGCCAGAGAAATCCCACGCACCGTACATTCCGAGGTGCACGCGCAGCCAGTGCTCGCCGGCAAACTCGAGAAACATCTGTTTGCCGACGGCACGGGCATCGGTCATTGGCAGGCCCGAGATAATCTCAGCGCCGGCAGCAAAGCGGCCCTGCGGGCTCGAAACCTCAGGCGAGGTGCCGACGTAGTTCGCAGCGAACTGACGCGTGATGCGATGAACTGAATGACCCTCAGGCACCGAAGCTCCCTACGCTGAAACGGGCTCGTCAACCTGCTTGCCGGCAATCTTGCCGGTTCGCTCGTACTCACCCAACTGGTTGATGCGGCGCACGTGGCGCTCGTCGCCGGGAAATGGCGTCGCGATGAACAGGTCAATGAAGCGCATGGCTTCTTCGACGGTGTGCTGGCGCGCACCGATCGAGATCACATTTGCGTTATTGTGCTCTCGCGCAAGTTCAGCGGTCGACTCGTTCCAGACTAGTGCAGCACGAATGCCCTGAACCTTATTCGCTGCCATTTGCTCGCCGTTACCCGACCCACCAAAGACGACGCCCAGCGCCTCAACGCCCGCTGCCTCGTCCCGCGCAACCGCGAGAGCCGCGTTAATGCAAAACGACGGGTAATCGTCGAGCGCATCGTATTCGACGGGGCCGTGATCATGGACCTCAAGGCCCTGCTCGGTGAGGTGCTGCTGAAGCGTCTGGCTGAATTCAAGACCGGCGTGATCGGTCGCAATGTGAATGCGCATAATGCTTCTACTGTACCCGAATCAGCTAGCTGAAATCGGGCCCAACTTCGCGGCCACGCTTCAGCTCGTAGAACCCTGGGGTCTGGGTTGCGTAGTACACCGCGTTCCACAGGTTCAGTGCGTCTTGGCCCTTCGGGCGAGGGGTCACCACGGGGCCGAAGAAGGCCTTACCGTTGATCGAGAGAATGGGCACACCGACGCCAGGACCAACGGCCTCGATGCCAGCGGCCGTGCTTGCACGCAAGAGCTGTTCGGCGGTGTCAGCATCATCGCCCGCAATGTTGGCGATCGACTCGGGCAGATCTGCGGCAGCAACGGCCTCGGCGAGCACTGCCTCATCGTCACGAGCGTCGTGGTGCAGGCGATTGCCGAGCTCGGTGTAGAGACGCCACACGGCCTCACTCCCGTGATCACGCTCGGTCACGATAAGCGCCTTGCCGAGCACAAGGCTACGGACGTAGGCGTCGCGATGACCGTCGTCTTCGTTGCCCTCATTCAAGATTGCAAGGCTGAAGGGGCGCCAGGCTACGGTAAGGCCGAGTTTCTCGCTCACCTCGGTGAGCCAACGGCTTGACATCCAAGCCCACGGGCACACCGGATCGAACCAAAATTCAACGCTGTCTACACGGGGTTGCTCTGCACTAGTCATACCACACAGTCTACCGCTGAGAGCGTAAAAGCAAGGACGCCCTCAGCGAACCCAGCGAACTTCGCCCTGTCTCGAATAGGCTGGTCACGTCCAATGTGAAGAAGATTCTAAGGAGCATCATGCCAGGAGAAAACCTCACTCACGTCGAAGCCCAGTCGCGTGCGGCGGTGGTGCAAACGAGTGCCTACGAGATCGCGCTCGACCTCACCCGTGGTGAGACCCTTTTCGGGGCCGATACAACCATCCATTTCACCGCTACGCCCGGAGCCGAAACCTTCATCGACTGCATCGCTGACGCGGTGCACAGCATCACGCTCAACGGAACCTCGCTCGATCCCGCCACCCATTTCGCCGACTCACGCATCGCCCTGCCTGGTCTCGCTGCTGAGAACACACTCACGATCGTGTCAGACATGCGATACATGAACACCGGCGAGGGCCTGCACCGTTTCGTTGACCCGGTCGACGGCGAGGTATACCTCTACTCGCAGTTCGAGGTGCCCGATTCACGTCGCATGTACCCGGTCTTCGAGCAGCCAGACCTCAAGGCAACGTTCCAGTTCACCGTGACGGCCCCCGCATACTGGAAGGTCGTCAGTGTACAGCCGACGCCAGAGCCTGTCGCTGCAGGTCAGGTCGACGGCGTCGAGGTAGCCACCTGGCACTTCACCCCCACCCCGATCATGTCGAGCTACATCACCGCCATCGTCGCTGGCCCCTACCACGAGGTGCGGTCTGAACTGACAAACCCAGACGGCCGCACGATTCCGCTCGGCGTCTTTTGCCGCGAATCTCTCGCCGAGCACCTCGACCACGACTACATCTTTGACATCACCCGCAAGGGCTTTGACTTCTTTGCCAAAGAATTCGACTACCCCTACCCCTTCGAGAAGTACGATCAGCTCTTTGTGCCCGAGTTCAACATGGGAGCCATGGAGCACATCGGCGCCGTTACCTTCACCGAAGCCTACGTCTTTCGCAGCCAGGTCACCGACGCGATGCGCGAACGCCGTGTCGTCACGATTCTGCACGAGCTCGCCCACATGTGGTTCGGTAACCTCGTCACGATGCGCTGGTGGAACGATCTGTGGCTCAACGAGTCATTTGCCGAGTACATGTCAACGCTCGCGACCGCTGAGGCAACCGAGTGGAACGAAGGCTGGACCACCTTCATCGGCAGCGGCAAAACCTGGGCATACCGCCAGGACCAGCTGCCCTCGACGCACCCGATCATGGCCAACATCGCCGACCTCAACGACGTGCTCGTGAACTTCGACGGCATCACCTACGCCAAGGGCGCCTCGGTGCTCAAGCAGCTCGTTGCGTGGGTTGGCCGTGAGCCATTCATGAAGGGCGTGCACGACTACTTCGAGAAGTATGCGTACAGCAACACCGAGCTGCCCGACCTCATGCGCGAGCTCGAGGCAACGAGCGGCCGCGATCTTGCCGAGTGGACGAAGGCATGGCTGCAGACCGCAGGCGTGAACACGCTGCGTCCGGTCTTCACGACCGACGCCCAGGGCAACTTCGAATCGTTTGCGATCGAGCAGAGCGCAACCGACGAATACCCGACGATCCGCCCCCACCGCCTCGCGGTTGGCCTCTACTCACTTGAGGGCGGGAAGCTCGTTCGCACGAAGCGCGTCGAACTCGACGTCGCGGGGGCAAGCACGAGCGTCGCCGAGCTCGTTGGGGTTGCGCAGCCCGATCTCATTCTGCTCAACGACGACGATCTCACCTACGCGAAGACCCGCTTTGACGAGCGCTCACTCGCGACGGTTCGCGAGCACCTCGCCGCGATGCCAGACTCGCTCGCCCGTGGCCTCGTGTGGGGCTCGCTCTGGGACACGACGCGTGACGCCGAAATGCCAGCCTCTGAGTTCATCGAGATCGCGCTCGCAAACGTGCACGCCGAGACGAACTCGACGATTTTGCGTAACGTTATCAACCAGTTGCTCACCGCGACACACTCGTACCTCGCGCCCGAGAAGCGAGAGGCGACCCGCACGCGCGTCGCTGACGCACTCTGGCAGCTCGCGAATGCGGCAGAGGCAGCTTCAGATGCACAGTTCCAGTTCATCAAGGCGTTCTCAGCCCTCGCAGAAACCCCCGACGAGACCGCGAAGATTCAGGCGCTACTCGATGGCACCGTGAAGCTCGAGGGCCTCACGGTCGACACCGACCTCACCTGGGAGTTCGTCATCTCGCTCGCTGCCGCCGGTCTCGTTGACGGTGCGGCGATCGACGAGGTGCTCGCAACCGACCTCACGGCAAGCGGCAAGCAGTTCGCTGCCTACGCGCACGCGGCACTGCCCACCGCAGAGGCCAAAGAGAGCACCTGGCAGCAGATGGTCGAGACCGAGGGCGCCGCGAACCTCACGATTCGCTTCGCCGCACTCGGCTTCAACCGTGTGCACGATACCGAGCTGCTTCGCCCCTTCATCGAGCGCTTCTTCACCTCGATCGATGCGGTGTGGAACGACCGCAGCTACGCCATCGGCGAGGAGATTTTCGAGGGCTTCTACCCCGCCCCGCTCGCAGACGCTCAGCTGCAACAGGCGACGCGTGCATGGCTCGAGGCAAACACCGACGCGGCGCCTGCGCTTCGTCGCTTCATGATCGAGCACCTGGCCGACGTTGAGCGCGCACTCGACGCGCAGGCCCGCGACGCTCAGGCGTAGGGCACACGCGTGGGCCGGGCGATACCACACGCCTGGCCCACGCACTCATCACACCCGTATGACGTTTCGAAGGAGGCACAGTGGAAATTCTTGAGGCACTACAGAGCTTTATCACCACCTATAAAGTTCCGTTTAACATCGCGCTCATTATCCTGCTCTCAATCGTGCTGCGGTGGCTCTTGCAGCACACCCTTCGAAGGGTCGTGAGCCGCGTCGTGAAGGGCGTGAAACGCTCGCAAGCGACCGACCTCACCGAGGAGCTCTCGCTAGCCCCGAAGCTCAGTGCTCGTGCGGTCCAGCGCACGAGAACGCTCGGAGCCGTCGGCAAACACATCATCACGTGGACGATCGGTGTCATCTCGATCATCCTCATCCTTGGCCAGCTGGGCGTTGACCTGGCAGCGCTGCTCACCTCGGCCGGTATCGTTGCTGCTGCGCTGGCATTCGGTGCGCAAAACCTCATTAAAGATCTCTTGAACGGCATCTTCATGGTGAGTGAAGACCAGTTAGGCGTCGGCGATTGGATCACGATCGGCGAGATCAGCGGAACGGTCGAAGACGTCGGCATTCGCGTAACGCAGGTGCGCGCGGTTGATGGCACCCTCTGGTTCATTCGCAACGGCGAGGTGCTGACCCTCGGCAACAGTTCTCAGGGCTGGGGCCGCGCCATCATCAACATCACGGTCGACGCCGATAACGATCTCGATCTCGTCGAAAACGTCGCGCTTGAGGCCGCTCGTGAGGTAATGAAAATGCCCGAGCACGCGCGAAAGATTATCGGCGAGCCCGAGGTGTGGGGCGTCGAGAGCATGTTCGGCGACCGTGCGACTCTACGCCTTGCGATGCGCACGAGGCCTGAAGCCCAGTGGGCCGTTCAACGCGCACTTCGTCTCGAGCTGGTGCGACTCTTCGACAAGCACGGCATCACCCTCGCCAGCGAACTACCAACGTTTCCAGGAGCTACCCCGTGACCACCCCAGAAACCCCAAAGCCACGCCTGACCCTCCGCGAAGGCGCGACCGGCAACGCAGTGACCGACACGCTCTGGCAGCAAGTCGGCGGATCACCCACTTTCGAGCGCATCGTGCGGCGATTCTACGCTGGCGTCAAAGAAGATCCGGTGCTTGCGCCCATGTACCCGCAAGACGATTGGGAGGGCGCCATCTGGCGCCTGCAGACCTTCCTCGAGCAGTACTGGGGCGGGCCAACCACCTACCAGGAGCACCGCGGCCACCCGCGACTGCGTATGCGTCACAATGCCTTCCCGATCAACGCTCTTGCTCGCGAACGCTGGCTGCACCATATGCACGCCGCACTCGACGAGGCTGACCTCGTGCCCATGGCCGACACACAGTTTCGCGACTATATCGAGCGGGCCGCGCTCGCGATGACGAATACCGCCGGTTAACGCAGCTCGGGATCGTCGCCTGTCGCGCGGTGCTCACCGGGCAATTCGTCTTCGAGCGGGAGCGTGATGGGCCCCGTTTCGGGTTCGGTTGGTGAGACGATCATCGCCTCGGCCGTAATGTCGGCGTCATTCAGCACCCTCGAATCAGGGGTAAACACCCACACGACCGTCGTGATGCCGAGCAGTACGGCGGTAAGCCAGAACGCAGCCTGATAGCTCACGGTATCAATGAGCATGCCTGCTATGAGGGGGCCGAGAATGCCGCCCAGGTCGGCCGACATCTGCCCAGCCGCGACAACCTGCCCACCGCTGCGTTTACCAACGACGTCGGCAATGACCGCCTGCTGCGCCGGGTTCGCACACGCCGCAGCAACGCCTGCGAGAGCGAGCGTCGCCATTGCGAGCGGAATCGAGGTCGTGAGGGGAAACACGATAAAGGCAATCGTGCTGAGCGCGAAGCCGGTAACGAGCAGCGGTTTTCTCCCGATTTTATCGTTCCATCGGCCAGAGGGAATCACGAACACCGCGTTGCCTGCGGCATAGGCCGCGAGAACCCAGCCCGATTCCCGACCGCCCCCGCCCAGGGAGCCCGCAACGAAGAGCGGGACCGCGCTAATACGCACCCCGAAAATCGCCCACCCAAACGAGAACGTCGAGAGCAGCGCACCGCGGTACTGACGCACGCGAAACGCCTCACGGAACGTTTGGGGTGGCAAAAGGTGCGCGCCAGCTGCCACCCCAATGTTCGTCGAGCGGCGCAGTGCGATTCCCACAACGAGCGCGGCGGCAAGCAGCGTGAAAAAGTAGACAATAAAGGGAGCGCGCAGGCCCCACCCAGCGACCAGCGCGCCGAGCACGGGCCCGAGCAGGTTGCCGAGTAGAAACGCAGCAGAGTTCATGCCGGCGACCTGGCCTCGCTGTGCGGCGGGCATCACCTTTATCATGAGCGCGGTTGAGGCGATCGAAAACATCGATGAGCCGATGCCCGCGAGCCCACGCGAGAGCAGCAGTTGCCAGTACTCCCCGACGAATACTGCCGCGCCAGTCATCGTGGCCACGATAAGCAGACCGGTCACATAGGTCGTGCGCTCCCCCAGCTTTGTGACGATGACGCCGGCGACGGGCGCAAAGATGAGGCGTGAGAGAGCAAACGAAGAGATCACGGCAGTTGCGGCAAAACTCGAAACGCCAAACTCCTGCGCAAACTGCGGCAAGACTGGCGCTACGACACCGTAGCCCAAAGCGATGGTGAACGCTCCGGCGATGAGCGCCCATACCTCAAACGGGAGCTTCTTTTCAGCCCTGGTCGCCATCGTCCCCCTCTGTTTGCGTTGCCTCGGCTAGTTTAGTCTCACCGAGCTTCGAGTCACGGTAACGTTGACTCGATGAATACTTCGCCCACCACCCCTCAGCACCAGAACCAGCCCCGATCATTTGTGCGCCGTAATGGCCGCATGACCGCTGGCCAAGAGCTCGCCTGGGCAGAATACGCCGGCGACTACCTGCTTGAGATGCAGCGTGACGGCGGAGCGACCACTGTCGCCAAGGGCGTGTCTCGCAGCCCAGAAGAGATCTTCAGTCGCAGCGCCCCGCTCGTGGTCGAGATCGGTACCGGCGACGGCGAGGCGCTCATTCACGCCGCGACCGAACACCCCGAACGCGATTTCATCGGTATCGAGGTTTACCAGGCGGGCCTCGCACGCGCTATGCTCAACGCCCACAAACGCGAGCTCACGAACGTGCGTCTTATCGAAGCCAACGCCCCCGAGGTGCTTGAGCACTACCTGCCCGAAACCTCGGTCGACGAGATTCGCGTCTTTTTTCCCGACCCCTGGCACAAAGCGAGGCACAACAAGCGGCGCCTTATTGCACCACCCTTCGTTGAGCTGGCCTCACGCGTGCTGAAGCCTTCCGGAATCGTGCGCATGGCGACCGACTGGCAAGAGTATGCCGATCAGATGCGCGAGGTGTTCGACGCGGCGACCGGTTACGAGCGCGCTTTCGAAGGCGAGTGGGCCGAGCGTTTCGCGGGCCGCCCCGTCACGAATTTCGAGCGCAAGGGCGCCGAAAAGGGCCGCGACATTCGCGACCTCACCTACCGAATCACGAGCGGCGCCCGCTAGCGCAGATTTCGCACTTGCCAGGCCCGGCGTAGCATGCGGCGGATCGACCCCAGCAAGACCGTAAACACGTCACTGTAACTTGCGCGCGGCAAAGCAATGCTATTCTGGTTCAGTTGCCTCCGTAGCTCAGGGGATAGAGCAATGGCCTTCTAATCCATTGGTCGCAGGTTCGAATCCTGCCGGGGGCGCTATATGAACGCTGCTTGCAGCGCGCTGTTCTGCGCATGCATCCAATGATGAGCTTCTGCTTGAGGCCTCACTTGTCAGCGAGTGCCATGAACCGCTCCCACTCCGCTGGTCGTACACGTCTCACTCGCCCAAAGTCGCAGGCTAGACGCCGCATGCTACTCGCTACTCCTGCCGTCCTATTCCCCCAATTCTAGACGAGTGAATTGTTTACCCTTGCGCTCCCCACCAATTCGTGTAGCGTGGAAATAACCGCATTTTCTAGGGGGAAATACAATGGGGATACGTGCATGGCGAAAATTTCGGGGTGGCATAACCGCCTCCCTAGTCGTCGGACTTATGTTTTCTGGATCGGTCGCAGCTCATGCAGAGCCTGCACCACCACCGACCCACGGCGACACCCCACCGTCGCCCGAAGCAGACCCTTTCATTGCGCCGGCGTGCGAAGGTTCTGAGCCCGACGAGGCGTCTCGCGTCGTAACGGGCGAACAGCTCGAAAACTATAATTCCGGGGGCATTGCCGTTCTGTACGGGTCACAAGGCACGCGGGATGAAGATTCGGCGACCGCCCCCGGCTGCGGCGTTCGGTACGTTGAAGCCGCGGGAGGCCCCGTCTCTGAGTGGATGTATTGCACCGACATGGCAAAGGCAGCCTGCTTGAACGTCATGCCCGACGGTAGCCTCGTGAGCAAGGAAGGCCATCAACCGGTCGACCCCATGGAATGGCTTGATGGCAACGATAAATTAACTGCAGACCAGTCGAAGGTGATCGCCTATATTCTTCAGAATGACATGCCAGTCACGCCACCACCTTCAGCCGATGTGACGACAACGTCAAACCGAGATCGTCATGAGCGTTACGCTCGCCAGCTCATGGTGTGGTGCGTTTCTGACTATGACCGCTTCGGTGTGGGCGGAGAAAATAACCTGTGGTGTAATGAAAACATAGGGCCCGAGCGCCAAGCCGAGATCTTGACGCTTATTCCAGAAACACCTCAGGTGAACCTCTCAATCTCAGGTGGCCAGACGAACATACCGGTGGGGGCGACCGCCCGCCTGGTCGTTTCAACGAACGTTTTTAAGCTGCCCATTGATTTCGAGATTGATGGCGCCGAGGTGAAGATTTGCTCAGGCGATGCGACCCTGACCGACCATCAGCTTGTCGTTCAGGGCACGAACCCTGAAACCTCCAAGCAAGTACACCTCTGCGTTAAGCGCACCTCTGCGGGCGACGTCACGCTCTCTCTGAGCGCAACACCGCAGGCATCGAAGTACCTGAGCTGGGCGCAGGCAAACCATTCTTCAGATACAACTTCGTGCCAAGTCTTTGCCGCTTTTGAACGCAGCCGTGCGACGAAGGTGCGCGCAATGACGCAGCTCAACTTTGTCGATGACCTCGGTACGTTTAATGTGCGCAAGGCGCTCTCGGGCATCGAGCCAGGTGACTTCCCAGAGGGAACTACCTTCCCAGTAGAAGCCACTTGGAACGAGGGCTCAGCAACCATCGACGTGCCAGCCGACGGCACCCCCGTCTCCTCCGGCGTCATTCTCCCGGCGGGAACGGTCGTGACCCTTGCCGAGGGAACACCGCCAGAAGCACCCGAGGGATACACCTTCACCTCGAGTCACCTCTCTGACGAATCGATCACGATTCTGGCAGACGACAACCCCGACATCGAACTCATCGTCACAAACACCTACGAACGTGTTCTCGGCGGCTTCGACCTGAGCAAAACGCTCAAAGGAGTCTCGTCTCAAGACTTCCCCAAGGAGACACAGTTCACGGTCACGGCCCTCCTCACAATCGACGGCAAAGAAGTGACCCGCGAGTTCACGCTTCCCGCCGACGGCTCACTCGTTGAAGGCCCAAGAGATCTGCCCGTTGGTACGACAGTCACCCTCAAAGAGGTGAAGATACCAACCCTTGAAGGGTACGTTTTCACCGGCGTCGACTTCAGCGAAGACGCCTTCACCATCACCGCCAATGAGCCCCTGCACATCACCGCAACAAACACCTATAGCGACACGCCACTCACCAACGAGGGTACGTTTAATGTGCGTAAGGCGCTCTCGGGCATCGAGCCAGGCGACTTCCCAGAGGGAACTACCTTCCCAGTAGAAGCCACTTGGAACGAGGGCTCAGCAACCATCGATGTGCCAGCCGACGGCACCCCCGTCTCCTCCGGCGTCATTCTCCCGGCGGGAACGGTCGTGACCCTTGCCGAGGGAACACCGCCAGAAGCACCCGAGGGATACACCTTCACCTCGAGTCACCTCTCTGACGAATCGATCACGATTCTGGCAGACGACAACCCCGACATCGAACTCATCGTCACAAACACCTACGAACGTGTTCTCGGCGGCTTCGACCTGAACAAAACACTCAAGGGAGTCTCGTCTCAAGACTTCCCCAAGGAGACACAGTTCACGGTCACTGCCCTCCTCACGATCGACGGCAAAGAAGTGACCCGTGAGTTCACGCTTCCCGCCGACGGCTCACTCGTTGAAGGCCCAAGAGATCTGCCCGTTGGCACGACAGTCACCCTCAAAGAGGTGAAGATACCAACCCTTGAAGGGTACGTTTTCACCGGCGTCGACTTCAGCGAAGACGCCTTCACCATCACCGCCAATGAGCCCCTGCACATCACCGCAACAAACACCTACCAAAAATCACCACTTGCCGTGACAGGATCTGAAATGTCGCCTGCGATGTGGCTCGTTCCAGGATTGCTCGTTCTCTTCGGCGGGGCCATTCTTTGGCTGACCCGAAGGCAGCGCAGGGAGTAGCCAAGCACTCTCGATCAGCCGTTCGGAAATTCTTCGAACGGCTGATCTGCACTGGTCTCAAACTATCGCCGTCAGGAGCTCTGGTCGAATAATCGCTCGAGATGCCGGTCAATGGCTGTGAGAGCCGCGCTCGGTTCAATGACGTTCAGTTCGAGCAAAGGGGCAAGACCCGTCAATGCAAGAACGAGATCTGTCTCGATCGCTGCATCGCAATCCGCTCGAATATGCCCCTCGTACACGGCATCGCGAATGAGCTGCTCGACCATCGCTCTCCCAGTACGCATGCCTTGGCTCACCTGCTCGGCCAAAGCAGCATCATGCATGGCCTCAAGCACGTATGCCGCATGCATGCGGCTAGTCGCTCGTGCGCCAGGATGCAATGGAAGCATCTCGCCAAGAATGACACGCAGCGCATCGCGAGGGTGCGGCGGCTGGCTGAGCTCTTCAAGTTGCTCTCCGATTCGGCGCGTTGTCTCTTCTGACGCGCACTCGACTCCAAACGTCAACATCTCGGCCCGCGACGAAAAGTAGTGTTGCAGTTGCCCAAGCGAGACCCCCGCTTCACGCGCCACCTCGCGCATGGTTGCTTTTGACCAGCCCTGTTCGTCAACAACTCGCCATAGCGCGTGAGCGATTGCTTCTCGCCGAGCTTGATGATCAACCTGTTTTGGCACTTGGACTCCTTTCCATACAGATGTAATAATACAGTTGACTTGCAAATAGGGCGAGAGGAGCACACCATGGCCGAGAACGAGCTCCCGAGTAGCTTTTTTAACCCCTCCGCGTTCGCCTTTGACACCGAAACAATGATCGCCCTCATCGCCGACATGCAGATTCGCAAGGCCATCGAACGGGGCGAGTTCGACAACCTTCCCGGAGCAGGCAAACCAATCGATGTCTCAGACAGCCACGACCCAGATTGGTGGCTCAAACGCCTCGCACGACGAGAAGGCCTCGTTGTCCTACCACCGTCTGTGCAACTGCGAAACGAAGACGCCGCACTCAATAAGAAGCTCGATCAGCTCGCGAGTGAGCGCGAGGTGCGTCGCGAGATCGAGGCGTTCAATGAACACGTCACCTGGGCACGGTATCAACTCCCAGCGGGCCCTCCCCTCATCACGATGCCACGCGATCTCGAGGCCACGGTCGCCGCATGGGTAGCCCGAAAGGAACAGAGTGCCGAGCAAGCTCGCCGCAAGGCCGAAGAATCACGTGACAATGAACGCGCTCAGATGCGCCGTCGGCTGGGGTTCTTTCGCAGGCGCCGAACCGAGCAATAATCTGCAAGGCGCTCCGGTGTGAATACGCCAACAACCTACCCAGCAGCACGTGCGCCTCACGCCCGCGATCCCCTTCCTAAAAGATGCGCGAAGTCAGTAACACTAGATTCGTGCAAGCAAAGGTAGGTAGACTGGTCTACCTATAGGGAGGGTCATGAAAACCGATCGACTGAAAACAGCACCAACTCCGGCACGCGACAGACTCATGGAGGCGGCAGGCAGGCTGTTCTACTCCAACGGCATGAATGCAACGGGAATCGATACGATTACCGCCGAGGCCGGCGTCGCCCGAAAGAGTCTCTACAACAACTTCTCTTCGAAAGACGAGTTGATGCTGGCCTACATTGACGCACGGCACGCTGAGTGGCTCGAACTGTATGAGGCGCGGCTCGCAGGGGCCCGTTCCCCCGCTGAAAAAGTGCTCGCCGTCTTTGACGCATATATTGATCACGCCGAGGCAGGGAGCGTGCACGGTTTCCGCGGCTGCGGCCTACTGAACGCCGCGGCCGAACTGCCGGTTGACGCAGCCGGGCGTGAGGCGGTGAGGCGCCACAAAGAACAGGTCGAATCGATCCTCGTCGAGCATCTGAACGCACTTGAGCGCCCAGATGCAAACGATCTCGCCGAGCATTGCGCATTTATTCTTGAGGGAGCAATGACGCGGGCTGGCCTCGAGGGCAGCACCGACAAGCTCGTACGGGCACGCTGTCTCGCCGAGCAGATGCTGGCGAATCAGTGAACCGCGGTGGCCGAGTAAGCGCGATCGCGGCCATTACCATCGCGTCGTTTCTCTGGGGCACGACCGGCACCGCCGCCACGTTTGCTCCCACGGCTGGCCCGCTAGCGATCGGGGCAGCCGCCCTCGGCATCGGCGGGCTCATGCAGGCCGTCATCGCCGTTCCTTCACTGCACAGGGCTTGGCCAGCGCTCAAGCCGAAGGCCGGGCTAGTGACGCTTGGCGGGGCCGCCGTTGCGGTGTATCCACTTGCCTTCTACAGCTCTATGCACGTCGCTGGCGTGGCCATCGGCTCGGTCGTCTCGCTGGCCTCGGCTCCCCTGGCCTCTGGCTTGCTTGAGCGGCTCGTCGAACGCCGACGACTCAGCCGATGGTGGTCGCTGGCCGCGGGCCTCGGCATCATAGGCAGCACACTGCTGTGCCTCGCTAAATTGAACGAGCCAGCAGCGTCAGGCGTTGCCACGATCGGCGGCATTCTCCTTGGGCTCATCGCGGGAGCATCATACGCAACGTATTCGTGGGCCACGCGCCGCCTCATGGACGAGGGCATCGGGCGCGCGGCCTCAATGGGGTCGGTGTTCGGCCTCGGCGGGCTCATGCTCATGCCGGTGCTCCTCGCGACCGGCGCACCACTCATTGAAACCCGAGAGGCGTTCTTTGTGGCGGCCTACATGGCGATGGTTCCGATGTTTCTTGGCTACCTACTCTTCGGGTACGGGCTTGCTCGCATTAACGCGAGCACCGCGACCACGGTCACCCTCACCGAGCCAGCAATCGCAGCGGTTCTCGCGGTCGTTATCGTTGGTGAACGGCTCACGGCCGCTGGCTGGGTTGGTCTCGCCGTGATTGGGCTCGCGCTCGGCATCCTGGCCGTTGCACCCACCAACGCCGGCTCTGTGACGGCAGCGAAGGCGCAGCCAAGCCAGACTGCCCCCCAAACCGATCAACGGCTCATGCCCGACTCGAAGCGGGCCTAGCGAAGCAAGCGAGGGGCGCACTACTCTGGTCTGGTGAACTCCGACACCTACCGCGACGCCGTGTGGCCGTTCCTGGCCGAAACAACTCCGCAGGTCACCGAGGTGCTCGATCGCTTGCACCGAGCAGCAACCGCAGAGGGCGTGAGCATCGACGGCATCACCGTCACCGTCTTTGTCGATCAAGACGGCGAGGGCCCCTTTGACGTGTGGGCCGCGTTCGAGGGCCGTGACGCGTTCACGCTTGACCGCAGGTTCGACGACGATCGCCACCTCTTCGGGGTTGAGTGGGGCGAGCAGGGCTGGGAGCCCGACGTGCCGCCACGACCGAGAGCGTGGAGCCGCGACGAGTTCGAAGAGGCGGTGCTCGAAGTCGTCACCGAATGGCTTCAACCACTCACGCCAAAAGACGGCCCCGACGACTTCTGGCGCATCGAGGCCGCCTTCTGCTAGCGCACGTGTGACCGATCAGTAGTATTCGCCGTGGCGGTAGTCCCAGGTGTTGAACTGCTGCGAGAGGTTCATCATAATCTTGTCGATATCGATCCCTTTGCGGATCACCGTGGGTGCAGGAGTCACCGAACGCTCACTTCCCTGCTCGGGAACGAGAGCACCCGAGGCATCGACAAACGACACCATGACGCCCTGCTCGTACCGCGTCTCTGGGGTCGCGTTTGGCTGGATCGAACGAACGTAGTCGTCGCCCTCAATGACGAGATCGGCTTCGGCGTCAATCGCCTCGCCGATGCCCTCGATCACCCCGCGGTTCCCCTTACCTGATGGGTTCGCAGAACTCGCGAAGGTGAGTTTTTTCTCCCGATCCCAGAGCTCCTTGGCAATATACTCGCCGGGTCGCCCGAAGCGAATGATGAAGCAGCTCGTGCCGCGCTCGTCGGTCACGAGCTCTTCAGATCCGTCGTTCGGCAAGAACTGCTTGCCCTCGTCTGACCAGGGCAAGATGCAGCCCATGAGCACGTCCTGCTCCCAGTGAGTCTCGTAAAACCGTTCAATCTCGGGGGTGAGCTTCGCGAGCGAACGCAACTGGTCCATCGATCCGCAAAGAACAACGCCGGGCTTCGTGAGGGCACGCTGCTTGACCTCGAACTTTCGGTCGAGCCCCGCACGGTCGGCGGTGAGAATAATGTAGCCGACCTTCGTGGGGCACACGACGATGCGGCCGCCCTCGTCGAGCAGTTGCACGGCCTCGGTTTGCAGGCCGCCGTTCCATTCAGTGTGATTGCGCTTCACAAGTACCTTTCTTGGGGTGATGACTCGGCAGAGTCGCCAGAAAACGCACCCCGGCGCGTGGGTCGCCGGGGTGCGAGCGGGTGTTTGCCCGTGTGAGCTACGAGCCGATCTGATGCGACCAGAGTTCGCTGAGCTCGCTCTCGAGCTTCATCCAGTAGCTGCGCATGATCGAGCTTGAGCGAGCCCCCATCCACAACGAGTAGTGCCAGAGGCCGGGGTCGGCTCGAATCCACTCATCAAGCCAGGCCTCGATCGCTTCAGAGAGCGCCTGACACCGCGGAATGCCGATGCCCGGCCTCGTGCTTGGGCGCAGTTGCTCTCGGCAGATCCACGTGACTCCGACATGTTCGGGCGTTTTGAAGTGCTCAATCTGGTACTCGGCAAAGACCTCGATAAAGATTTGCCCATAAGTGTGCTCGGGCAACGAGGCACACCAACGCTTGAGGCCCTCGAGGTCACCGATATCGCCTGCCGCGAGAACGCAGGCGAGCTGCTCGGTCTCGTCGTAGGGGTGGAGGGAATGATCGCGATGGTTGCACTGCATACCCTCAAGGTTAGGCAATGTTTACCCACATCAGATGAATGCACAGTGAATTGCCAGGATTGCCCACGATTCCCCCCACTTGCCAGTTAAATAGCCACTGGCAACCACCCCACCTCCGCGGGAACGACCCTGAACAGAGTCTGAGTTCTGAGCAAAAGTATCTTGACGTCAAGATACTTTCATGAGACATTAGGGTTGCCTAAGTCACATCAGATGATAGGAGTTTTGCCATGACTGAAGTCAGCCAACTTGCCCGCTACGTCGAGGCTGCGAGCCTCACCGAAATGAGCAGCGAGGCGCTCGAACAACTGAAGATTCGAGTGCTCGATACCCTCGCGGTCGCGATCGGCGCACTCGACGCCGAGCCCATCGTCGCGATTCGAGGGCTACTCGATGATCTCGGGGGCACGCCGAGCGCAACGCTCATCGGCGGCGGTAAAACGAGCCCAGAACGTGCCGCGTTTTTCAATAGCGCGCTCAGCCGCTACCTCGACTTTATGGATTCTTATCTCGCGAAGGGCGAGACGAACCATCCCTCAGATAACCTCGGTGCCGTTCTCGCCGCGGCCGAGAGCGTCGACGCGACCGGCGCCGAGTTTCTCACCGCCTTCGCCGTCGCCTACCAGGTGCACACGCGCCTGTCTGATGAGGCCCCGGTTCGCGCCAAGGGCTTCGACCACACCACGCAGGGCGCCTTTGCGGCGGCCGCCGCTGCGGCGAAAGCCATGCGCCTTCCAGCAGAGCAGATCGCCAACGCGGTCGCGATCGCAGGCACCGCAAACGTCGCCCTGCGCGTCACTCGCACCGGCAATCTCAGCCATTGGAAGGGCCTCGCTTACCCGCACGTGTCAAAAGAGGGCACCTTTGCGGCGCTCCTCGCGAGCCGCGGCATCACTGGCCCCGAGCAGGTCTTCGAGGGCAACAAGGGCTTCAAAGACTCGATTGCAGGCCCCTTCTCGATCGACTGGTCTAAGGAAGACCTTGAGAGCGTCAAGCGCACCATCATCAAAAAGCACAACGCCGAGATCCACTCTCAGTCGGCACTCGACGCGGCCCAGGACATTCGGCGCCAAGACGGCTTCAACGCCCACGCGATCGAGCGGGTGCGACTCACCACCTTCGACGTCGCCTACTCGATCATCGGCGGCGGCGAAGAGGGCGATAAGCAGCTCGTGCGAACGAAAGAAGAGGCCGACCACTCACTTCCGTGGATGATCGCCGTGGTGCTGCTCGACGGCCAGCTGAACCCCGAGCAGTACGACCCAGAGCGCATTATCGCGGCCGATGTACAGAGCCTCATGACGAGGGTCAAGATCACCCCGACGCAGGAGTTCTCAGATCGGTTCCCGCAGCACATGCCCGCCGACCTCGAGGTCGAACTCGCCGATGGAACCGTATTCCGTTCGTCACAGGACAGCTACCACGGTTTTCACGACAACCCGCTCGACTGGGCGGCGGCTCGGGCCAAGTTCGATGCGCTCACGACGCCCTTTGCCGACGCGAGCCTGCGCGACGAGATCGCGGCGCTCGTGCACAACCTCGAACACCACCGGGTCGCAGAGCTCACTGAGGCACTCGCCCGGGTCTCACGCTCGCGCGCATAGCCACCAATCCATCACAGACCAACCCCAATGATAAGGAGCTCATCATGAGTAATGCAGTACCGCACGACGTATCATTCAACTTCATTCCCCGCGCCTACCGCCCGCAGAAGCCACGTAGCTTCGGCATGACCGAGGTGCGCGCCCCCTACTACTCAACCTTCGGCACCCGCCATCTGCACGACGTGTTTGACGTCGCCGGGCAGTGGGTCGACGGCATCAAGTGGGCAGGCGGATCGTTCTCGCTCGTACCGAGCGAGCAGGTGCGCGCGTTTAGCGACATCGCTCACGAGAACAACGCTTACGTCTCATCGGGAGGGTGGATCGAGACCGTTCTGCGCTATGGCGACGACGCCGTCGATCATTACCTCAAGGAGGCGAAGGAGGTCGGCTTCGACGTCATCGAGATTTCGACCGGCTTCATCATGCTCAACACCTCGGGCCTGCAGCGGCTCGTCGAGAAGGTTGTGAAGGCAGGGCTCAAGGCGAAGCCAGAGCTCGGCCTGCAGATCGGCTCGGGCGGCGACTCGGGCGAGGCAGAGCTTGCCGCCGAGGGTAAGAAAGACATCGGTGACCTCATCGACCGCGGCCAGAAGGCCCTCGAGGCCGGCGCCTCGATCATCATGATCGAGTCGGAGGGCATCACCGAGAACGTGACCGAGTGGGACACTGGCGCTGCGGCGTCGATCATCAACGGTCTCGGTCTCGAGAACGTGATGTTCGAGGCGGCCGATGGCCCCGTCTTCGAGTGGTACATCAAGAACTACGGCAACGAGTGCAACCTCTTCGTTGACCACAGCCAGATCTTGCAGCTCGAGGGACTCAGGCAGAACGTCTGGGGCAACAAGAGCACCTGGGGCCGCATCATCAACCCGGCTCCGTAAAGAGCACTCCCCCACGCAAGATGCAGGGCGGGGTCAGCTTCGGCTGGCCTCGCCCTTTGGCTATGCCGGGAGGGCTTGACTATGCAGGGCGGGCTCGGACAAGCACCGTGGCGAGTGCTTGCAGCGCTCGTTCGAGTTGCTCAGGAGAAGCAGCCCCGAGGCACAGGCGAATTCCTGAACGCTCCGGCTCGCGTTCGGTCTCAAGTGTGCTTGGCGCGGTGACAAGCACGCCCGCCCTAGCCGCTTCGACGAGCACCTGCTGAGCGCTTGCGCGCTCCATCGGGAGCCACACGTGAAAGCCCGATTCCGGTAATCGCTCGATGCAGTTCCCGATGACTCTCTCGGCGACCTGCAACCGTTCTTCGGCCTCGGCTCTCATCGCGAGACCAACGTTGCCGACGGTCCCGTCGGCGATCCACCCCGCAACGAGCTCGGCGATGATGGGGCTCACTGCGGCCGTGCTGGCTTCGAGCCCAAGCCGCACCTGCTCGCCTTCTCCCTTCGGAATAACGAGTACGCCGAGGCGGAGGCTCGGGCTCAGACTCTTCGAGAAGCTGTTGACGTACCAGGTGCGCTCTGGCGCGAGGCTCTGCAGCGGCACCGTGCCACGCGGGCGAAAGAGCGAGTAGACGTCGTCTTCGATGATCACGGCATCGTGCTCTCGGCACACCCGCACGATCTCGGCTCTTCTCGCTGGGCTCATCGTCGCGCCCGTGGGGTTATGCAGTGTCGGGGTAACGTACACGATCGGCCGGGCTTGCGTGGTGCGCACCGCCGCCCCGAGCGCCCGGTCGAGCGCGGCGGGGAGCATTCCGTACCGATCGACGGCGACCGGCTGGACAGTCTGACGGTTCAGCCGCATCGCGGTGAGTGCCCCGGAGTAGGTCACCGCCTCGGTGCAGACGGTTGCACCCGGCCCCGAGGCCGCCAGGAGCGCGAGCGAGATGGCGTGCTGCGCACCGTGACTCAGCAGCACCGTGTCGCGTGAAGCCTGAACCCCCTGCCAGGTAAGCCAGCGGGCAAAGGCCTCCCGGTGGCGTTCATGCCCCGCGAGGTCGGTGTAGCGCGCGAGCGACTGTCCCGTGAATGCCTGCGGAATGCGAGCGAGACTTCGCGAGAGCAGCCCCATACCGAGGTTCGGCGGCGGGACGTTCATCGAGAGGTCGATGACCGCGTCTCGCTGGGCAGGCTGGGCGAAGTCGCTCACGAAGGTTCCGCTGCCGTGCACGGCGCTTAAGAGCCCCTCGTCGATGAGCCTCGAGTAGGCCTTCGAAACGGTCGCTGTCGCAATGCCGAGCTGCGTTGCGATCTCGCGGTGCGAGGGCATACGGTCACCCGGCGCGAGCTCCCTCGCTGCAACGCTCTCTCGCATGGCCTGGGCGAGCCGCTCATACACGCTGCCGTGGTTCTGATCTGAGAGGCGCGGCTGCCACGCTGATCGACTCGACATGCCAGGGCCCCCTGCTTGAAAGTGTCATAGGACACTCCCGAGTGTATCGAAAACGGTGCCACAGTAAACGAATTCACAAGAAACCTGAGGTGCCATGACCGTCGAAACCCTGCTCGCCCTTGCCGTATACGCCTTCGTCACCTCGATCACGCCAGGACCCAATAACCTCATGTTGCTCTCATCGGGCATGACCCACGGAATCGCACGCACCCTGCCCCACCTCGCGGGCATCACCATTGGTTTCGGCGTCATGGTGTGGGCCGTGGGCGTCGGGCTCGCAGGGGTGTTCATCGCGTTCCCTCCCGCCTACTCCATCGTCAAGGTCCTGGGCGCGATCTACTTGGTGTGGCTCGCCGTCAAGATTGCCCGTTCGGGAGCCCCCGCTGAGGGCAGAGCCGGCGCAAAGCCCCTCTCGTTTCTCGGCGCCGCTGCCTTCCAGTGGGTCAACCCAAAAACCTGGGTCATGGCCGTTGGCGCGATCGCAAACTTCGCTCCGGGCGAGCCGAGCATCGCCCGCATTACGCTCATCGCGCTCGTGTACGCGGCCGTCAACGCACCCTGCGTGAGCGTCTGGGCCATGTTCGGAGCGCTCTTGCGTAGGTGGTTCAGCTCACCCCGAGCGCTTCGGGCGATCAACATGGGCATGGCCATCCTGTTACTGGTGTCGCTCGTGCCCATGCTGGGCGCCTCGATCTAGCCCTATTCGGGGCTGTTAGCCTACTGTGGTGCATCTTTTTGACCTCGAACGCATCGGCTCAGGCCTTCCCGTCGCCCAGCACGAAGCTGCCCTCACCGCGGGCCTCGCCACCGCCTCGCTCGTGGTCACCGCACCACCAGGAACCGGCAAAACCACCTTCGTTCCGCCACTCACGGCAAACGCGGTTGCGGGGCGAGGCATCACGATCGTCACCCAGCCACGCCGAGTCGCGGTGCGTGCTGCCGCGCACCGTATCGCGTCACTTGATCGCAGCGATGTCGGCGAGACCGTGGGCTTCACGGTGCGGGGCGAGCGCCGCGTCAGGCCAGATACCCGCATCGAGGTCGTTACCCCCGGCGTGCTCCTGCGGCGCCTCATCAGTGACCCAGCACTCGATGGCGTCGCCGCCGTGGTGCTCGACGAGGTGCACGAGCGCTCACTCGACGGCGATCTCTTGCTGGGCCTCATCGCCGAGGTGCGACAGTTGCGTGACGATCTCACGGTCGTCGCAATGTCGGCCACGCTCGATGCCGAGCAAGTCGCCAAGGTCATCGAGGCCGAGGTTGTCGATATTCCCTCGGCGCTTCACCCCCTCACGGTCACGCACCGCCCCCACTCAGGCCCGAGGCTCGACCACCGTGGCGTCACGAACGACTACCTCGACCACCTCGCTCGCGTCGCCGTCGCAGAGCATCAAGCCCTCGGCTCCGACGCACTCGTGTTCGTTCCCGGAGCCCGCGAGGTTGAGGGCGTCGCGCGGCGCATCGAAGCCCTTCAGCACGAGAGCGACGTGCTCATGCTGCACGGTCAACTCGGTGCCAGGCAACAAGACCAGGCCGTTCGCGGCCGCGCACCAGGAGAGCGCCCTCGCATCGTCGTGAGCACGGCGCTCGCCGAGAGCTCATTGACCGTGCCGGGCATTCACCTCGTTGTCGATTCTGGTCTCTCTCGAGAGGTACGGCGCGATGCGGGCCGCGACATGACGGGCCTTGTGACCGTGAGCGCCTCTCGCTCAAGCACCGAGCAACGTGCGGGCCGTGCTGCCCGCCTCGGGCCCGGCCATGCGGTACGGGCATTCTCAGAGCAAGAATTCGCCCACATGCCCACCCACGCTCAACCCGAGATACTCTCGGCCGATCTCACCGACGCTGCCCTGCTGCTCGCAGCCTGGGGTTCACCAGACCTTCCGCTCATCACGGCGCCACCGACCGCGGCACTCGCCAGGGCCGAGCGCACGCTCCTAACGCTCGGCCTCATCACCGAGACGGGCGTTATCACCCCAGAGGGCTCCCTAATCGCGTTGCTTCCCGTTGGCGTACGTGAAGCGCGGGCGCTGCTCGCAGGGGCCGGTCTCACCGGCTCGCCGCAGCGCGCCGCAGAGGTCATCGCAGCGATTTCGGGAGGACACCGAGAGGCAAGCACCGACGCAAGCAAACTGCTGCGCGACCTCCGCTCTGGCTTACACCCGGGCGCACAAAGCTGGAAGCGCGAGGTTCGCCGGCTCGAGGCCATCGCATGTGACCGCCCAGCCCCGGCCCCCACCAGCGCTACCCCAGACGCCGACACTGAGGTCGCGGCAATCATGGCCCTCGCGCGGCCCGAGTGGGTCGCGCGGCGCACAGCTCCACACTCCCGCAGCTACCTTTTCGCAAGCGGATCGCGCGCCGCGCTTCCCGAGAACTCGCCGCTTCGCGAACACGAGTGGATCGCGGTGCACGAGGTCCAACGAGCCGAAGGCCGCGTGGCCGATGGTACCGGGGCCGTGATTCGCCTCGCCGCGCCCCTCACCGAGCAGCTTGCAACAACCCTCTCAGCCACGCTCCTCACCGAGCAGCGCAAGGCAACGATCGATGACGGGCGAGTACGGGTTCGGGAGGAGCGGCTGCTCGGCGCGATCCGCCTCTCATCGCAACCGGTGAAGGCAACCGCAGCCGACACGGGTGGCGCGCTCCTCTCGCACGTGACCGAAAACGGGCTGCAGGTGCTCGACTGGAGCGAAGGCGCGAAGGCACTTCGCGGCAGGCTCTCGATTCTTCACCGCGAGCTCGGCAGCCCCTGGCCCGCTGTCGACGAGGCCTCGCTCTTACACGCGGCGACCGAGTGGCTCATGCCCGACCTCGAGGCTCTGACCCCCGGCGCAGCACTCACCTCGATCGACGTCGAAGCCGCGCTTCGTAGGCTCCTGCCATGGCCAGAAGCCGCGCAGCTCGACGTGCTCGCTCCCGCCGCGCTCGCCGTTCCGTCTGGCTCGCGCGTGCGCATCGACTATCCGCTGGACGACGGGCCTCCGGTCGTCGCCGTCAAGCTGCAGGAGCTCTTCGGTCTTGAGCGTTCGCCCACGCTCGTCGGCGGGCGGGTGGCGATTCTCTTTCACCTGCTCTCGCCAGCACGCAAGCCGCTCGCGGTGACCGACGACCTCTCGTCGTTCTGGAACGGACCGTACCAGGACGTGCGCAAAGAGATGCGCGGGCGCTACCCGAAGCACCCCTGGCCCGAAGACCCTTGGAGCGCCGAGGCAACGAAACGCACCAAACGGGCCGATGCTACTCGGCGCGGTCACTAGGTTGCCAGCAGTTGCTAGTGGCTGCGTAAGAGGCGTATGAGCTCGGCCTTGCGCAAGCTGGAGTACCCGCTCAGCCCGAGCTGCTTCGCCCGACCTCGCAACTGCGGCACGGTGCGCTCCTCGTAATCTTCGGCCTCGCCGCCCCGCTTGCCCACGGCGCCTCTGCCGTCACGCGCTGCAGCGTTTGAGATACGAGCTGCCTTCTCTTTTGAATTGCCCTCTTCGCGCAGGCGCTCGTAAAGCTCCTCGTCCTTGAGCTGTGGTTCAGCCATGGTTGTCACGCTCCCTCGTCTCGTTCGGTTCAGGTTTCGTTCGTTTCGTGGTTCGTGCATTTCCAGGCTAAGCTCCATTTCGCACCGCCTCAAGCCGTATTCAGCGCTTGCACAGGCCCTTCAAACGCGTATGCCAGACTGAGAACATGAGCAACTTCATCACCGCAGATCTCGCGATTATTGGCACCGGTTCAGGCAACACCCTCATCACCCCGTTCTGGGATGACCGCACGGTAGTCATGGCCGAGAAGGGCGTGTTTGGTGGCACTTGCATCAACGTCGGCTGCATTCCGACCAAGATGTTCGTGCGGCCAGCGACCCTCGCGCGCACGCCTGAAGAGGCGACAAGGCTCGGCGTTGAAGTACAGGTTGGTGAGGTCGACTGGCCTGGCATGCGCGACCGCGTTTTCGGGCGCATCGACGCCATCGCCGCGGGCGGGCGCAACTATCGCGCCGAAGAGCTTGAAAACGTGACGCTCATCGAGCAGGCCGTCACGCTCGACGGCACGAGCGGTTTCGTAGCGCCCGACGGCACGCGAGTCGAAGCCAAGCAGATGGTTATCGCGGCTGGTTCACGTGCAACGCTTCCTGACATCGAGGGCATCGACCTCGACGGGGTGCACACCTCTGACACCATCATGCGACTCGAGGCGCTGCCTGAACGGCTCGTGATCGTGGGCGGCGGCTATATCGCGTGCGAGTTTGCCGGCGTGTTCTCGGGGCTCGGTAGCGCTGTGACCCAGGTGATCCGCGGCCCAGAGCTGCTCAGCCAGCTTGACGACAGCATTCGCGGGGCGTTCAACGAACAAGCGCGCGAGCACTGGGACCTCGTGACAGAGCACCCCCTCGAACGCATCGAACGCGCAACCGACGGTACGCTCGTCGTGCACGCGGGCGGCGAGCGTTTCGAGGCCGATGCCGTGCTCATGGCGACCGGCCGCACCCCGAACACCGACCTCATCGGTGCCCGTGAAGCAGCGCTCGATATGCACGACGATGGCCGACTCGTCGTCGATGAGTATCAGCGCGTCGTGCGCGGCGGCGCCCCTGTCGAGGGGGTGTACGCGATCGGCGACATCTGCTCACCGCACCAGCTCAAGCACGTGGCGAACTACGAGGCCCGCGTCGTCATGCACAACCTTGAGAATCCCACTGACCTGCGAGCAAACGAGCAGTTGCCCGTACCCGCCGCGATCTTCAGTTACCCCGAGGTTGCCATGGTCGGGCTCACCTCGCAGCAGGCCACCGAGCACTACGGCGCCGAAGCCGTGGTCACCCACACGCAGCGGTACGGCGACACGGCCTACGGCTGGGCGATGGAAGACCAGAGCGGCCTCTTCACCGTCGTCGCAGAGCGCAAAAGCGGTCTCATTCTCGGCGCCCACGCGATGGGATATCAAGCGTCAAACCTCATTCAGCCGGTGATCTCGGCCATGAGCTTTGGCATCCCGGCCCACCGCTTCGCCCGTGGGCAGTACTGGATTCACCCGGCGCTCATGGAGGTCACCGAGAACGCGATGCTCGGTGTTCAGCCTGAAAGCACTTCGTAGAGCACCGAGGCATTCCCCGCATCACCCAAATGGTTGATGCGGGTTCCGAGCACACGGGCGATGCCAGAAGCCTGTGATCCTGGTGAACTTGAGAGTGTCGCGCGAGCACTGCCCCGCGCCCCTCCTGGCCCAACCCGCGCCAGAGGCTCACTCGCAAGAAAGGTCACCATGATTTCGCTCGTTCGCACCGCACTCATCTACATGGTTGTCGGGGTTGGCTCGGGACTCTTTTACCGGGAGTTCACGAAGCTCAACAACTTCGCCGAGGGCGAGGCCACCCAGCTCGGGCTCGTGCACACGCACCTGCTCACACTCGGGTTTATCATGTTTCTCATCGTGCTCGTGCTTGAAAAAACCTTCACGCTCTCGCAAAGCCCGAAGCTCTTTACCGCGTTTCAGTGGCTCTACAACGCGGGCCTCGTGCTTACCGCTGGCATGCTCACCTGGCACGGGAGCCTCACGGTTCTTGGCGAGCAGTCGAACAGTATGATCGCAGGTCTCGCGGGGCTCGGCCACATGCTGCTCACGGCAGGTATGATCGTCTTCTTTGTCGCCCTCATGAAAGCGGTGCGGATTGCCCAGAACGAGCGTGCGGCTGAGCTGCAGAGGTAGCGGCTTCTGGCAGGAGTAGCGCGCTCTGCTCAAACCGACTACGAAGGCTCTCAGCACAGCGTCGCCGTTTCTTCACCGATGAGTGCCCCATGCTAAAGGTTAAGGACATAACCTTTAGTATGCTCATGGTATGAGTCAGATTCCTTCCACACCGATTCCAGGTTGGCCGGCGGTCACGTTTGAGCCGCGACCTTGGAAGCAAGATGCCGGAGTGGCTACCTCTCGAAGGCAAAAGCTGCTTGCGCGGGGCGACTACCAAGCAGCGGTACCGCCCTTCATCGCAAACCTCGAGGTACATCTGGACGCTGAGGCACTGACAACTGCCGATGACGCTAGCGCAGAATTAGCCCGTTTCGATTCAGAGCTGGGTTCGGTCACAGCGCCTTTCGCGTCGATACTCCTGCGCTCAGAATCAGCGTCTAGCTCAGAGGTTGAACAACTCACCTCAAGCGCAAAGCAAGTCGCCCTCGCCGAGCTGGGCGCCGCAAAGTCCGAGAACGCGCACCTGGTCGTTGCAAACGTTCGCGCCATGCAAGCTGCTTTGCAGCTCAGCGAGAATATCAATGAGCGTGCAATCATCTCGATGCAGCACGCACTACTGCACGAAAGTGCACCCGAACACACGGGTCAGTTTCGAAACACCCAGGTATGGATCGGCGGCGGCGGTATCTCTCCGCACAGTGCGGAGTTCGTGCCCCCGCATCACGACCGGGTACCAGAACTCATGACTGACCTCGTGCAATTTAGCCGCCGCACCGATATTCCCCTGCTTGCCCACGCAGCACTGATGCATGCCCAGTTTGAAACGATCCACCCGTTCCCCGATGGCAACGGCCGTACCGGCCGCGCCTTACTGCACAGCATGCTGCGACACGGCGGACTCACGAGAAACGTCACAGTTCCGGTGTCGGCCGGACTGCTCAGCAATACTGCAGAGTACTTCACAGCACTCTCAAAGTATCGAGACGGCGACACTGGAGCTATCGTCGTAACGTTCGCCGATGCGGTGTTCGCAGGCATCAATAACGGCCGCCAGCTCGTGACCGAGCTCGAAGCAGTCGCCGCCGAGTGGGAGAAAATTGCGCCTACACGCCAGGGCTCTGCCGTCACCGCGTTGAAGACACTCCTATTGCGTCAACCGGTCGTAACGGTAGCGTTGGTGGCCACCGAGCTCGGTGTCTCTTCAGTGACCGCCACGAACGCTATCGAACGCCTCGTGAGCTCTGAGGTTCTCGTGCAAACAAACAGCTTCAAACGCAACCGCATGTGGCATGCACCTGAAGTACTGACGGCACTTGACCGCTTCGGCTCACGTGCCAGACGACGATTGCCATGAACAGATTAAAGCACTCGCTATTGCCGTCAGAAAACACGAACGCCGCCGGGTATTTCTACCCCGCGGCGTTCGTACGTCTTGTGCACGATACTTAGCGTGCGACACCCTTCAGCGAACCGGTTACGGTCTCTGTGGTTGTGTCATAAACCGAGCAGACCACCTCACGGTCATTCATCTCTTTCCATGAGCCCTCTGAAGGCATAATCGCAAAGAAGTCGATGTCAGAGGTTTCGTAAGGAGCACCGATGAACTCTTCAAATTTCTCGAAGCACATCTGGTCGGCAGTTTCCGAAACTGCATCGGCGCCAGGCCACTCGCCATCATCCATCATCATGATTGCGACAACCTCGTTCTGGTGAGCGTCACCGCAGGGCACGGCGGGAACGTCAGAGATCTGGCCCGATGACGAGGGGTCGTTGTAGCAGTCGCCCACGTTCATGCTGAACGCAGACGCCTTGCCCTCGGTCACGACCTCATTCGTTTCAGCATCGCGTTCGGCAGCAGGGCCTCCGGTGATCTCTGAAAGCAGCGAGCAGCCGGTCAGCGCGAGCGCCGTAACCGCCACCGTCATACCGGCAAGCAGTGTGCGACGTACGGGTGAAACGTGGTTCATGTGGGTTCCTCTTCTGTTTTCTGACATTGCCCTCGCATACTGTACACACTGGGTGTGACGCCCTCGCGCCGCAGCTGTGGCTTCTGTACGAAATTCAAGTCGAAATTTCGTACAGAGACCATAGGGCACGATCGCCCGTTACCGAATCGAGACCTTTTGAGCGGTTTAGTCGGTCATCGGCTCGATTCGCCTTGCGATGTTGTTTGCGCTCAAAACAACGACGAGGGCGAGCGCCACCGAGATGAGGTATGCGATGCGCATCGAGCTCATGTCGGCGACCGGGCCAATGATCGCCGCACCAAGCAAGAAACCCACGTAGGTGAACGAGTTTGCCCTCGCGACCGCCACCCCGCTCGTGTCAAGCGAACCCGCCGCAGCAAAGGCCAAGGGAGCGATCACGCAGAGTCCGCCACCGGCAAGCGCGAAGCCGATGAGAGCGACGGGAGCGACCGGCGCGATGACGACGAGCACCATGCCACCGAAAGCAACGAGCGCGCACACCTGAATCACACGCTTGACGCCAAAGGAGCGAATGAGCCAGTCAGCACTGAGCCTGCCGATAAGCATTGCCGCGCTATACCCACCAAACGCGAGCGCAGCGACACTCTCGGGCGAGTTCAGGGTGTCGTGCACGTATACCGATCCCCAGCTTGAGGCTGACGACTCAATGAAGTAGGCCGAGGTCAAGACGACACCGATACTGATAACAGGAAGCCAGGGAACCTTGACTGCGAGTGCGTTCTCGCCCGACTCAGTGCGACGTTCGGCGATAATTCTCGTGTTCACGAGCGACGAACCCGTCACCAGCAACAGCGGCAAGAGCACGAGGGCCTCGACGCCGAAGAACACCCAGAGCGGAAGGCCAGCAGCGGCCGCACCGGCCGCAGCGAGCGAGGCGACAATGCCTGCTGCACTGTAGATCGCGTAGAACCCGACCATGATGCTGCGCCGGTACTTCGTCTGTAGTGCAACGCCCTTCATGTTCATCGTGGCATCGACCGTACCGAACGCAACACCCATGAGCACCCACGCTGGAATGAGCATCGCGAAAGAGTCGGCGAACCCGATAATGACGAGCGCGGCAAACTCAGCGATGATGGCGATGCGCAACACAATGTCGCTGTGTAAGCGCTGCACCACCGTTCCCGTGACGAGCGTGGCGACACCGGCGAGCAGCGGCAGCGCAAGCGTCAGAATTGCGAGTGTCGTGTCGCTGAAGTCGAAGCGCTCTTTAATAGTCGGCAAGCGCGCAAAGAGCGAGCCGAAGCCGAGCCCTTGCGCGAAAAAGACGATAAAGAGGGCAACCCGGGCCTTACGCATTCCATGCGAAATATGGGCCTGCATGGTCTCAGTGCCGTGTATCATGTACTTTCTCTACTCTCCATTGAGCGTTACTGCCTGAGATTCAGGCTGGGTTTCGCGCGCCATGCGCTTGAGCACCTGCTTGTCGACTTTGCCGACCGGCAAGAGCGGCAGGTCACGAACGAGAGTGAACTGCTTGGGAACCTTATAGTTCGCGAGCTGCCCGCGGCAGTGCGTCTCGAGCGCATCGCGATCGATGCTGTGCCCAGGTTGCGCGGTTACGTAGGCCACCCCAACCTCGCCAAACTTCTCGTCGGCTCGCGCGATCACCGCGGCAAGCGCAACCCCCTGAAAAGACTCGATGACCTGTTCAATCTCGCGGGGGTAAATGTTGTAGCCGCCAGACTTGAACATGTCTGACCTGCGGCCAACGAGCACGAGGTTACCGTCGGCGCGCAACACCCCAACATCGCCCGTTCGAAACCAGCCGTCATCGGTGTACGAAGCTTTGGTGGCCTCCGGCTGCCCGAAGTACTCGAGAAAGAGCCCCTCGTGCTGTACCTGCACTTCGCCCTCCTCACCGTGCGCGACCGGCTCAGCATTCTCGTCGGCAAGCCGCACACGCATGCCGCCGTCGAGCTGACCGACCGTATGCGCGAGCTCTTCTTCGCCCGCTCCCTTGCGGGTGATCGAAATCGAGGCAACGGTCTCGGTCATGCCATAGACGCTCATGAGTTCGATGCCCCGGTCACGGTATTTGCGCATCGATTCGACCGGCATAGCCGCCCCGCCCCACACGACGTGTTTGAGTCGCGAAAGGTCTCGGGTCTCAAAGTCAGGAAGCATCGCGATCATGTGCAGTACCGTCGGTACATTCATGAGGTTGGTGATGCCAAGCGCCTCGATGCTCGCAAGCATTTCTGCCGGATCAAACCGCTCGAAGAGCGCGAGCATGCCGCCCGCAACGAGCGTCGTACCGGTGAGATCTGCAAGACAAGCAACGTGGTTGATCGGCAGGTTGCAAGGAACTCGTGGGCGCAGCGTGCCAAAGAGTTCAGCTTCGACCCGAGACGCATAGACAAGACCCTTGTGACTGAGCACTGCCCCCTTCGGGGCGCCACTCGTTCCCGAGGTATACACGACCGTTGCGGGAGACATGGGTTCTGGCTTCACCTGTGTAAAGGGCACCGGCTCGGGAAGCGTAGCGAGCGCGCCAGTCTCGTCTTCACCGGTGAGCGAGAACACACGCTCGACATTCAGCTGCGTGGCGACACGCTCAATGAGTTCGCCGAGCCCGTCACCGTCGATGCTCGGGAGGGAAAGGATCACCGTGGGTTTCGAATCACCCACAACGTGCATGAGCTCTCGCTCGGTGTAGCGCGGGTTGAGCCCAAGCCACACCGCGCCAAGCTTCATGGCCGCGAGCAACGAGATGAAATACTCAGTTCGAGGCGTCGAGAGCACCGCGATGCGCTGCCCCTCGCGAAGACCAGCAGCGCACAATTGGCCAGCCATGGCCTCGACTCGGGCATGAAGCTGCGCATAGCTCAGCATCACCCCGTCACACCACACAGCGTCAGCCTCTGGCTGCACCGTCACGTAATGATCGAGGTACTCTGCGTAGCTCGTGAGTTCAGGCAGACTGTGTGTCACAATACTCGCCTACGCTTCACTCGTACCGTCGAGCGTGGCGAAGAGAGTCACCCATGTTGCGACCATGGCTGGCTTATCGGTGTGTTTGAGCTCGATAACGTTGTTCGTTGTCACGAGCACACGACCGTCTGGTCGTTCATCGACCTTCTCCAGCGTTGCGACGCAGCGCAGCTCTTCGCCGACGAAAACCGGGTGCGTAAAACGAACGCGATCCATCCCGTAATTAAATCCATAGATGCCAGGCTCACGCACCGGGCTGTTGTTGAAGTGAAACATCGTGAGCATGCTCGTCAGCAGGAAGCCATCGACGAGGGTACTGCCGAGAGGATTGTTCTTGCTCGCAGTCAGGTCAGCGTGGTCGGGATCGAGGTAGGTCGAGTAGGCAAACTGCGCGAGGTGCTGCTCGTCAATCGTCATCCAGGGAGAGGTAAAGAACGTCTCGCCCACGTGCTGCGCAATGGTAGCGAGGGTCATTTCAGGCTTGTGCGACACTGCATTCTCCAAACGTAAGTAATTATTTAGCTTTCAGTATTGACGGGTTGGACATTGTTGTCAAGCCGTGGTGGAATGAAGCGGTAGCTGTTTCCAAGGAGCCCCACCCGGATGACCCAAATTTCGCACGCACCGAGGCGTGAACCCCAACAGGCGCGAGGCAAAATCGCCGTCAAGTCAATCAAGCGAGCAACGGCCGAACTGCTCGAAGCATCAGGGTTCGAGGGGCTCACCACGCAAACCATCGCCGACAAAGCGGGCATTAACGTCGCAACCCTGTATCGCTATTACCCCAATAAATTTGCCGTCGTACGAGAACTCGCCGAGACCATTGAGCAGGAGCGGCTCATCTCGTCGATCGAACACTTGAAAGGACTCAGCGACACCGACGACTGGCGCGGGCTCATTCAAGAGACCCTCACGAACCTCATCAATCTGCGAGAAACAAGGCCGGGCGCGAGGGCCATCAGGCGGGCCCTGCAGTCATCACCCGAGCTTTGGGACATCGAGCATCAGATGCTGCACAACACCGCGAACGAGCTCGCCTGCGTGTTCGTCTCGGTTGGCACGAACCTCACCGAGACCCGCGCGCACAGCATCGCGCTCATCATCGTCGCAACGGTCACGCACCTGCTCGACGTCTCACACGACGTCGACACCAATGTGGCCGAGCTCAGAGAAGAGATGGGGTTGCTCATCGAGCGCTATCTTGCCCCGTACCTCGACGCTGCGTCCATCTGAAGGAACGGAAGGGCTGGGCCAGCTAGCCCTCGAGGTTATCTTCGCCAGGCAACCAGCTCAGGCCAGGAACACCCCACCCGTTCTTGCGCTGCGCTTTCTGCGCGCCACGACTATCGGGATGCACGAGGCGGTCAACGTAGAGCAGACCGTTCAAGTGATCGTATTCATGCTGGAAGATGCGAGCAAACCAACCGCTCGCCTCGATCTCAAAGAATTCACCGTCGAGATCTTGCGCACGCAACAACGCACGCTCAGAACGCCTCAGACCAAAGCGTTCGCCGGGAAATGAGAGACACCCCTCAAACTCGTCATCGTCTGGCATGCCGGGCTGCGACGGAGTGATCCACAGCACCGGGTTAATCGCAACGCCCTGGGCTGGCGCGACGTCTTGATCGTCGTAATCCCAGACAAAGATGCGCTTGCCCACACCAACCTGCGGCGCCGCGAGACCGACACCGGGTGCGGCCACCGTCGTCTCTTGCATGTCTTCAACGAGAGTGCGCAGCTGCGCGTCGAACTCGGTTACGGGCTCGGCGACACGGTGCAGAACCGGCTCGCCGCAAATCACGATGGGAAGAATTGCCATAAGGCAAGTGTAGTACGGGGCTACACTCGGTAGTGGCCACCCATCCACTGAAGAAAGATGTGACATGTCGAACACCCCCGCAGAACAGATCGTGTGGATCGATTGCGAAATGACCGGGCTCGAGATCGAAACCGATCGCCTCTGCGAGCTCGCCATCATCGTGACTGATTTTGACCTCACGCCGCTGCACGAGGGGTTCACCGTCGTGATCAACCCCGGCGAGGAGGCACTCGCCGGCATGAACGACTTCGTGCGCAACATGCACACGACCTCTGGCCTGCTCGAAGAAATGCAGCAGGGCGTCACCGCCGAGGTCGCCGAACAGCAGGCGCTCGATTACGTCAACGGGCTCGTGAGCGAAGGCTCACGCCCCCTCGTTGCCGGAAATACCATTGGTATGGATCGCCGATTTATTGCCAAATACCTGCCCGTCTTCGACGAACGCATGCACTACCGCAGCGTCGACGTCTCGACCATTAAAGAACTCTCGCGTCGCTGGTACCCATCAACCTTCTACCGCGCCCCCGAGAAGCACGGCGGCCACCGCGCACTCGCTGACATCGCAGAATCAATTCGCGAGCTCGCCTTCTTCAGGGATACCGTCATGGTCAAGGCCCCCGGCCCCGGCTCAGACGAGGTCAAAAATCAAGCGAAGAAAACCATCGCCGACTACGCGCCCCTCATCGACGGCATGACACGCTGACCGCTCAGTTTGCAACCAGCCCCCGGTTGTGGGCTATGATGATGAGGTTGCTTCGTGAGCCGCAAGGCTCTCAGCGGCACATGGTGGGCGTAGCTCAGTAGGTAGAGCACCGGCTTGTGGTGCCGGTGGTCGCGGGTTCAAATCCCGTCGTCCACCCCAGAGTCGCAAGACAACGAAAAGCACCTGAACTTTCAGCGAGAAAGTTCAGGTGCTTTTTCTTTTGCCAGTTGCTCGCGCTACCCCGCCCCGCCCTCGGCTTCTCGCTCGGCGCGGGCTCTCGCCACGTGGTCACGCGCGTGAGCAACCGCATCGTCGAGGTTATCGAAGAGGTGCGCCTGGTCACGCAAGGAGTGGAAGATGCCGATGCGCTCAGCGAGCGCCCTGTGCTGCGGCTGCACGCCTTTCACGAGCACGGTGATGCCGCGACGCTCGAGCCCCGTGATCATCTCGGTCGCGGCCTGGGCGCCCGTCGCGTCGAGAAACTGCAGCTCTGCCATGCGAACCACGACGACCTCGACACCACGAAGCGCCTCTGCTCGTTCAAGCAGCCGGTCGGCAGCGCCAAAGAAGAGCGCGCCTTCGAGGTGGAACACCGCGATGCGTTCGTCGCCCTCAACGGGCTCGCCGGGAAGCTCCTCACGATAGACGCCACTCGTCTTGGCAAGCTGCCGCAGTGAGAAGAAGCCCGCGGCGACGATGCCGATGAGCACGGCATAGATGAGGTCGATGCTGATCGTAATGATCGCGGTGAGCAGGAAGATCACCGCGTCTGAGCGAGTCGAGCGCAGCACGAGACGCACCGTCGTGGGGGCGACCATGCGGCACGCCGTCACCATGAGCACGCCAGCGAGGGCCGCGAGGGGAATCTGCGAGACGACGCCAGAGCCCACGAGCACGATCACGAGCAGCAGCACGCTATGCACGACCGCCGCGAGACGCGTCTTGGCGCCACCGCGAATATTCACCGCGGTGCGCGCAATGGCGCCGGTTGCCGGCATGCCGCCAAAGAAACCGGAGGCAACCGAGGCGAGTCCCTGCCCCACGAGCTCACGGTCAGCATTAAACGAACCGCTGTTCGTAAGCGTGGCAGCGATGCGTGCCGAAAGCAACGACTCAATGGCCGCAAGCGCAGCCACGGCAAAGGCAGGCCCGATGAGCACGCCCATCATATGCGGATCTAAGACGGGCAGGGTTGGCGCCGGAAGCCCGCTTGGCAGCTCGCCGATCACGTCAACCGGCAGGTCGAAGAGGCTCGCAACCAGCGTCGCAACAACAATCGCGATGAGCGAGCCGGGAAACTGCGGGGCGAGCTTCAAGAGCACGAGCATGATGACGACAACGAGCGCAACGATGCCGAGCGACCACGCAAGCTTCGGCATTTCGGCCGACATGGCCGACTGCACAGCCGAGACAACCGCGTTATTACTTTCGCCGGGCTCGGTTCCGGTTGCGGTGGGTACCTGCTGCAGGAAAATGATGACGGCAATGCCGAGGGTAAAGCCCTCGATCACGGGCCACGGAATGTAGCCGACCGTTCGCCCCAGCCGAAAAACACCGGCGAGAATCACGATCGCGCCTGCCATGAGGCACACGAGGGCGAGCGCACCCGCTCCGTGCAGCGCGATGATGGGCGCGAGAACGACCACCATGGCACCGGTTGGACCGGAGACCTGCACGTGCGATCCCCCAAAAATGGCAGCAACGATACCCGCGATAATGGCGGTCACGATGCCGCTCTCTGCCCCGGCTCCAGAGCTCACGCCAAAGGCGAGTGCAAGCGGCAGCGCGACGATGCTGACCGTGAGACCGGCGAGCAGGTCGTTCTTCCAGGTGCGTGGCACGTCCCGGTAGTCAGCGAGCGATGGCAGGAGGCTCTGCGACTCTTTCTTACTCACCGCGAGACCACCCCCAAACGCACCTCGGGTGCTGCTGGTGGGTGCATTTTCGCACCTTGGCCCCGCCGTCTAGATTCACCGGGCTCACACGCTCCTTTCGCTCGCGATTTGCGAACTGTCATGTATAGAGTTACCCCTCAATGATACCGCGAGGGCCAAAGTCGCCGCCCTGATCAGCCCGCGCAAGCATTTAAGACTCGTGACTACGTCGAGTCTCGGCATGCTCACGCTCGACCGCAACCGCCTCTTGCGCCGCACTGAGTTCACGTTCTGCTGCGGCAACAAGCTGCTCTGCCCGAAACTGCCGCCGCTCGGCGAAGGTGTGCACCAGGGCACCACCGGCTTCACCTCGACCCGCGTGATCACGGGTCGCAACCATGATGTAGCTGCTCGCAATGAGCACGACCTGCACCGACAAATTCACCCAGAGCAAGAGAGCGATGAGCACGGCAAACGAAGCGAGCAAGGGGTTCGACGTGGCACCTTTCACGAAAAGGCTCGAGAGCGTTTGCAGCACCGTGAGGCCGGCAGCCCCAAGCAGAGCTCCCTGCCAAAGCGCGGCAGAGCTCGCGGTGAAGTCGGCGAGGAGCCGGAACATGAGCGCCACGGTGAACAGGTCGACAATAAAGACAACTGCGATGCCCGCAAGCTGCGTCATAACCGCCACGGGCGTGCTCACGGTCGAGAGCCCCAACCACGAAGCGAGCGTCTCGATGCCGGCACCGCTAAACGCGCTCAGCACCGTTGCCGAGACGAGCAGCACCGCAAACCCCACGGCGAAGAGCAAGTCGCGCAGCGACCCCCACACGGCGCCCTGGTCATCGCGAAGCGTGTCGCCGAGGTCAAGCAAAGCCGTACGCAGGCTCGCGATCGCTGAGATCGCGGCCCAGGCGATGCCCAGAAGCGAGGCGATACCTAAGATGGTGAGCCCGGTGGGCGCCTCAATCTGGGTAATATCGACGACACTCGTGATTCCGGGAAGCAGGTTATCGAGCATCTCGCCGAGTGCCGTCATGGCCTCGGCGTTGCTCTCAAACCAGAGAGCAACGAGCGAAAACCCGAGCAACACCGAGGCAAAGATACCGAACAGCGAGCGATACGTGATGGCGTCGGCAAGCATCGAGCCGCGGTGCTCACTGTAGGTGAGCGCGGCACGAACGAGGCGCAACTGTAGCACCCACGCGATGGCCTGCTTGATGCGCTCTCGTGCCGTCATGCACGTCAGTCTAGCGAGCCTTACGCCTCGCCGACCACCCGAATACCCACGGTATTTCGCGAGCGGGCCTTATCTCGCCGCTCGATGTAAACGCTCAGCAACGCGAGCGCAAAACCTACGAGCGCGAGTGCGATACCAACCCAGCCGGGCGCAAGATAACCAAAGCCAGCGGCAATGACCGCGCCGCCAAGCCAGGCCCCAAGGCCATTGCCCACGTTGAACGCAGCATGGTTCACCGCCGCCCCGAGCAGTTCGGCCTCGTCGGCGATGCGGATCATGCGCGCCTGAATCGAGGGAATCAAGATCGCTTCGGTGAGGCCAATACTGAACACTGTCACGAAGAGCCCGACCGGGCTCGGCGCAACCCAGGTGTACACGAGCAGCGAGGCGACAAAGGTCGCAAAGCCAACGACAATCGTTCCCACGAGATTCCGGTCGCTCGCCCAGCCACCGATAAGGTTGCCGATCGTCATACCAAGCCCCATGACCGCGAGCACCCACGGCACCGCCGGTGGCTCGAGCCCCGTGATGCGCGTGGTCACCTCTGACACATACGAGTACACGGCAAAGAAACCGCCGAAGCCAATTGAGCCGACGGCAATCATGATCCACAGTCGGTAGTTCGCGAGGGCGCGCAATTCGGAGCGCGGGTCGCGGTCAGGATTCGCGGCGTACCGAGGCAAGAAGGCGAGTGCGAGGGCGAGCGTCGCCGCAAAAATAGCTGCCACGAGCACGTACGCCCAACGCCAGCCGAGGCTCTGCCCCAGCCAGGTTGCGAGCGGGACCCCGACGACGTTCGCGATCGTCAGGCCCGAAAGGGCAAGCGCGACCCCCTTGCCCTGGCTTCCCGGCCCCATGATGCGGGCCGCGATGAGGGAGGCCGCCCCAAAATAGGCGCCATGCGGAAGCCCCGCGAGCACCCGAAAAAGCACGAGGGTCTCGAACGTCGGAGCCGCCGCAGAGGCCAGCGATCCGCCCACAAACAGCACTAACAAGAGAAACGTGAGTCGCGTGTGCGAGGCCCTCGCCCCAAAAATCGCGAAGAGTGGCGCACCAATGACCACGCCGAGTGCGTACGCGGTGATGACAATTCCGGCCCGCGCGATCTCCTGCTGTGGGTTCGCCTCAAACCCAGGAATGAGGTCGCTCGCGATGTTTGGCAAGAGGCCCATCGAGGCGAACTCGGTCACCCCGATACCAAACCCGCCGAGCGCAAGAGCGATCAAGGCGATGGTGCGGCGCAGCGGCGTTAGCGGTTTCAAAGGTGCCCTTTCTCTTTGACGGTTCTCGCGCCCCCTTGCGCAGCAGGTTTTAGTGTAGCGGCTACGAGGCGCGCACGACACGCAGCTCGTCCCACTGGGTTGTCGCTCTTGGCGAGAGCATGTCGCGCCTCATGTTCCACACCGGCGCCTTTTGCAACCCACCACGTCCCACCCCAATGAGGCCGGGCCCCACACGCTCCTGAATGCGGTCGAGCGTCACGCCAATCTTTCGCCCCTCGAACTCGGGAACGAAGAGGTCGAGCGGCGCGAGCCTCGCCTCGGGAACGAGGTCGGTGAGCACGATTCCCGCACGCACATATCGCGTTCCCGGGAGCATCTTCTGAAGCAGCGGCGCCGCCGCTTTTGCGATGCGGATCGGCTCACTCGTGTGCGTCTCAAGCGTTGCTGAGACGTGGGCCGAGTGCCACGCGGCCGTGTTGTGGTGTGCGGTCATTGTCCACGCTGAGATGGTTTTTGCCACTTGCCCTTCAGAGCGCAGCCGTGCGCTGACTTTCTGCGCGTAGATCGAGAGCACCTGCTGCATCTCCTCTTGCGTCGTGACCGGCCGTGAAAACGAACGTGAAAAAATGAGCTGGTCTTTGTACTCACGCGCCTCGGCGAGTTCGATACATCGAATGCCTCGCAGTTCGTACACGGTTCGCTGCAGCACCACTGAGAAACGCTTGCGCATCTCGCCCGCGTCGCAGTCGCGCAAATCTTTCGCGGTGTGAATGCCCCTCGCGGTCAGTTTGTTCGTGAGCTTACGGCCAACGCCCCACAGTTCACTTACCTCGACCTCGGCGAGTAATGCGTCGGCCCCCTCTGCGTCGTGCTCGTTGAAGTTGCATATCCCGTCAAAGCGAGCGTTCTTTTTGGCGCCAATGATCGCGAGCTTCGCGAGCGTCTTCGTCGAGGCAATGCCGACCCGCACCGGAATGCCTGTGAGCTGATAAATCTCGTCTTTGAGCTTGCGGCACTTCTGCGTCACCTCAGCCGGCGAGCCGTTGAGCCCGATGAAAGCCTCGTCAATGCTGTACACCTCTTGCCACGCCGCATGCCTCCCAATGATGTTCATAACCCTGGCCGACATTGAACCGTAGAGTTCGTAGTTACTGGAGCGCGCGACAAGCCCCTGTTTCGCGGCACGCGCGCTCAACTGAAACCAGGGAATGCCCATGGGAATCCCGTAGGCCTTGGCCTCGTGCGACATCGCAACGACGCAGCCGTCGTTGTTTGAGAGCACGAGCACCGGGCGACCTTCGAGTTCAGGGTGAAAGACTCGCTCGCACGAGGCAAAAAAGCTCACACAGTCAACGAGAGCGATGCTCTGCCGGTGAGGTTCGTGCCCTGCCCCGCCAATACTGTCGGCACCGACGCTCTCGGTGCCGGCGCTCTCGACCACCGTCGCATCCCCTTCATCGAACATGGTGCAAGCACCTCGTCACGACACCCCAAATGCGCAACTCTGAGAGCTCTTCAACGACAATATCTGGGTAGCGAGGGTTTGCGGCGCACAGCACGACCCCGGAATCAGTTCGCTGCAATCGTTTGACAGTAAGATCACCGTCAAGCACCGCAATGACCACATCGCCGTACTGGGGCTCTGCCGCACGGTCGACGATAAGTTCATCGTCGTGACTGATCCCCGCTCCCACCATCGAGTCTCCCGCGACGCGTACGATGTATGTCGCGGCAGGATCACGAATGAGGTGCTCGTTGAGGTCGATCTCACCCGAGTAGTAGTCTTGCGCAGCCGAGGGCCACCCCGCGGGAACGGCTTCGAGCGCCGCACGCAGCGGCACCCGATGGGGCGCCTGCCGCACCCCACTCACGAGGGCGACGCCGCGCGTTTCATCACAACCCATTGATTCGAACATATGTTCGATCATACTCGCTTCCCCGCGCCTGGCACAGTTCTCACCGACACAGGGTAAAGTAAAGCCATGCACGAGGTGACGATCGAAGAGTTCGAAGAGCTCGTCTCGCAGGGTATCGATTCCTTGCCCGACGACATGCTCGAAGCACTCGACAACGTCATTTTTCTCGTCGAAGAGGCCCCGACCGATGGCAGTGAGGTGCTCGGTGTATACGAGGGCTTTTCGCTGCAAGAACGCGGTGACTACGGGTACGGCGAAGAGCCTGACCGAATCATTCTCTTTCGCGAGCCCCTCTTGGCACACTGCGCTGACCGAGACGAGCTCGTGCGCGAAATTCGCGTAACCCTCGTTCACGAGATTGCCCACTTCTACGGGCTCGACGAAAACCGAATTCATGAGCTTGGGTGGGGCTAGATGACTGACACTTCGTTACAACACGAGAGACAGCTTCGTGAAGATGCGCTCCCGTCAACCCCGTGGCAAACCATTGTGTGGGATGACCCGGTGAACCTCATGTCATACGTCACCTATGTCTTCCGCAAACACTTTGGCTACTCGCTCGATCGCGCCGAATCACTCATGCTCGAGGTGCACCGCGAGGGCAGCGCGATTGTTGCCGAGGGGTCGCGCGAGTCGATGGAATTGCACGTCGAGGCGCTCCACGGCTACGGCCTCTGGGCTACCGTGCGAGAGGGGCATATGCCGTGAAAATTCTCGTCATGCAGGTCGGCGAAATCACGATCGAGCTGCACCCCCAAGAGAGCATCATTCTCAGCAATCTCGTGGGCCAGCTGCTCGGCCTTTTGCAGTCGCACAGCAGCGCCCCACTCGATCCCGATCCGCTGCTTGCAAGCTATGAAATTGGCGGCACCGATTGCCTGCCCGCCGACCCAGCCCTCGCAAAGCTGCTGCCGAACGCTTACCTTGACCCGAGCCTCGCGGCCGAGTTTCGGCAGGTCACCGAGCAGGGCCTTCTCAACCGCAAGATTGAAGACGCGTTGCTCGTTGCTACGGCGCTCAGCGGCGGCGTTCCCGAGCACATAGAGCTCGAAGAGCTGCTCGCGTGCGAAGACCCCGAGGGCACGATTTTCTTCTTGACCGCCGACACACTCGAGCCGTGGGTGCGCACGCTCACGGCGCTTCGCCTCTCGATCGCCGCGAGGCTTGGCATCGAAACCGAGCAGGAGTACTCGCAGCTTCGCGAGCAGAGCGAGCACGAAGAAACCTTCGTGATTTACGAGTGGCTCGCGACGCTCACCGACATGCTACTGCGGTTTGCCCCGGCACTCGAGTCATTCTCTGACGAAGAAGAGTAGCCGAGCTACCGTTCTTCACCCCCGCCGCCGAGCAGCCTCGCGGGGCCGAGCATCGAGCCGAACTTCCCTTTGGCTTCATCGACCGTCTGATCGAGTGAGCGCAGTCGCTCATCGTCGTTCCATAGCCCCGCAACGACGTCGCCTTCGGGCATGAGGCCCTCGCCGCGAACACCGAGCAACCGCACGGGCCGACCGTCGGGGTCTAGGGCGCGCAGGAGTTCAAGCGCGGTGAGGTGAATTCTGCGCGTCACGTTGCTCGGCTCGGCGAGTGTTCGCGACCTCGTGACGGTTTCAAATGAGGCCCAGCGCAGCTTAATCGAGACGGTTCGTGCAACGACTCCATGACTGCGCAGCCGTTGCCCCACCTGCTCGCTCATGCGTAAGAGCTCTCGCTCCAGCGCGGGCAGGCTACGAATATCGGTCTCGAAAGTGTTCTCTTGCCCGATGCTTTTTTCGACGCGCTGCGTCTCAATGACTCGTGGATCATCGCCGCGAGAGAGCGCATACAGTTTTGCCGCGGCCGCTTTGCCGACGGTGCGTTCGAGCGAGTCAAGAGGTTCGCTCGCGAGGTCGCCGAGGGTGTGGATCGCGCGGGAGCGAAGCTTCGTAGCCGTAGCCTTCCCAACGCCCCACATGGCTTCGATGGGGAGCGGGTGCAGAAAGTCGAGGGTGCGCGTGGGGTGCACCTCGAGCAAACCGTCGGGTTTAGCCCTCTGCGAAGCAAGTTTGGCGACGAACTTTGTTGCCGCGAGGCCGACTGATGCTGGAAGGCCGGTCTCAGCGTAAATGCGTTCGCGAATGCGCTGTGCGATCTCTCGGGGCTCGCCAAAGAGTTTCATGCTGCCCTGAACATCGAGAAAGGCTTCGTCGATGCTGAGGGGCTCAACGAGCGGGGTGAACTCGTGAAAGATAGCCATGACCGCTTGTGAAGCCGCCCGGTATTTCTCAAAGGTGGGCGTGATGACCTGCAGTTGCGGGCAGAGCTGCCTGGCCCTGGCAACGGGCATTGCTGATGAGACTCCGAAGCGACGGGCCTCGTAGCTGGCACTCGCGACGACTCCGCGGTTCGCCGCACCGCCGACAGCGACCGGCTTGCCCCGCAGATGCGGCGCGTCGAGCAGCTCAACCGAGACGAAAAAGGAGTCCATATCGACGTGAAGGATCGAGGCGACAGTGCGCCTCGATCCTCCTGCGTCGACCTGTGGGGTGATGGCTACTGGCCTGCCCGCTCCATGATGAGCTCACGAACGCGTGCGGCGTCTGCCTGCCCACGCATCGCCTTCATCACCGAGCCGATGATGGCACCGGCGGCCTGAACCTTGCCGTCGCGAATCTTCTCGAGCACGTCTGGCTGCTGCGCGAGTGCCTCGTCGATGGCTGCAACGAGTGCGCCCTCGTCAGAAACGATTGCGAGGCCCTGCGCGTCAACGATCTCCTGTGCCGAGCCTTCACCGTCAATCATTCGCTGAATGACCTCGCGGGCGAGCTTATCGTTGAGCGTTCCAGCGTCGACCAGCTTCACGACCTGCGAGATCTGCTCGGGGGTCATCACGTCGGTCGGCTGAGCATTGCGCTCTTTGGCGATGCGAGCCACCTCACCGGTCCACCATTTACGGGCGGTCTGGGGTGCGACACCAATCGAGACGGTCTCTTCGATCGCGTCGATGAGGCCTGCGTTGACGACGTCCTGAAACTCAAGCTGGCTGAACGCCCAGGCATCGCGAAGCCTGCGCCTGCGAAGCGTTGGGTGCTCAGGAAGTGCTGCACGCAGCTCTTCGACGAGTTCACGAGAGGGGGTCAGCGGCGCGATGTCTGGGTCTGGGAAGTACCGGTAATCGTCGGCGTCTGACTTCGGGCGACCGGGTGAGGTCTCGCCGGTGTCTTCGTGCCAGTGACGCGTCTCTTGCGTAATCTCAACGCCGCGGTTGAGCAGTTCAGCCTGGCGCTGAATCTCGAAGCGCACTGCGCGCTCGATTGAGCGCAGCGAGTTCACGTTCTTCGTCTCGGTGCGGGTACCGAGCTTTCCCGAACCGCGCACACTCAGCGACACGTTCGCGTCGCAGCGAATATTGCCTCGCTCCATGCGCGCGTCTGAGATGCCCAGCGCTACAACGATGTCACGAATCGTTGACACGTACGCAGCCGCGATCTCTGGCGTGTCTGCTTCGCCACCGAAAATCGGTCGCGTCACGATCTCAACGAGCGGAACACCGGCGCGGTTGTAGTCGACCAGCGAGTACTCTGCTCCTTGAATGCGGCCAGTAGCGCCACCGATGTGGTTGAGCTTGCCCGCATCTTCTTCCATGTGGGCACGCTCGATGGGAACGTGGATCACTCGGCCAGAGGCCAGCTCGATTTCGACGCTGCCGTCGTAAGCAATCGGGTCATCAGCCTGCGAGGTCTGATAGTTCTTCCCGAGATCTGGGTAGAAGTAGTGCTTGCGCGCGAAGCCGGTCACCTCGCGAATCTCGCACCCGAGCGCGAGGCCGAGGCTCATCGAGTAGCGAACCGCTTCTTCGTTGACCGTCGGCAGTGAACCGGGAAGGCCGAGGCAGGCGGCGGTGAGGTTCGTGTTCGGTTCAGCCCCAAAGGTGTTGGGAGCCGTCGAGAACATTTTGGTCTTCGTGTTGAGCTCGACGTGCACTTCGAGGCCGATGACCGGCTCAAATAGTTCGAGTGCCTTGTCAAAGTCCATGAGCTTGGTTTTTGCCATTATGCGCTCGCCTTTCCCGAGAGTGCTGGAATGGACTGCCAGAACGGTGCCCCATCGCGAGCAGCGACGAGGTGTTCGAAGGCAGCGCCCACGCGGTATGCCCGGGCATCTTCAAAGGTCGGTGCGATGACCTGCAGGCCAACGGGCAGCCCGTCTTGCGCGACGCCAACCGGAACGCTGAGCGCTGGCATACCCGAGAGGTTTGCCGCGGTGAGCATCGAGTCGGTCAGCAATCCCGCATCGGGGTTTACCTGCTCGTTTGCAAAGCGCTGGGCGGTCGTTGCCGAGGTCGGGGTGACGATCACGTCTACGGTGGCAAACGCCGAGACGAGTGCCTCGGTGATCTGGGCGCGCACGCGCTGTGCCCCGATGAAGAGACGATCGAAGTTGCCCGCAGACAGCGCGTAGGTGCCGAGCAGCAGTCGCCGCTTCACCTCGTAGCCGAAGCCTGCGCCGCGGCTCGCGCTCATCACGTCTTCAACGTTTGCGGCGCCCTCGGGCACTACGCGCTGGCCGAAGCGAACCGAGTCAAACTTCGCGAGGTTACTCGAAGCTTCTGCCGACATGAGCAGCATGTACACGGCAGCACCGTAGGTGAGCGCTTCTGCGTCGATCTCAACGATCGTGGCTCCCTGCTGCTTTGCTTCAGCAATCATCGCGTCGAAGTGCTGAGCGACGTCGGGCTCAACGGCATCGGTTGCAAATTGCGAGACGACACCGATGCGCAGCCCCTTCAGCGACTCACCCGTTGCACCCTCGCGTGCTGCGGCAGCCATCGAGGGCCACTCACGCTTCGCCGAGGTTGATTCGTGTGAGTCGAAACCGACGATCACGTCGTGCATAAGCGCGGTGTCGAGCACGGTACGCGCGCATGGGCCCACCTGGTCGAGCGATGAGCCGAGGGCGATCGATCCGTAGCGACTCACCCCACCGTAGGTTGGCTTCATGCCGACGGTTCCAGTGAGCGAGGCAGGCTGGCGAATGGAGCCTCCCGTATCGCTGCCAAAAGCTAATGGGGCCATAAACGAGGCCACGGCTGCTGCCGATCCACCGCCTGAGCCACCGGGAACACGATCAAGGTTCCACGGGTTGTGGGTGTTGCCGTAGGCCGAGGTTTCGGTCGTCGAGCCCATCGCGAACTCGTCCATGTTCGTTTTACCGAGCAGCACGAGGCCAGCCTCACGGGCCTTGGTCACGACCGTCGCATCAAAGGGTGAGCGATACCCCTTGAGAATCGCAGAAGATGCGGTCGTGGGCATCTCGGTGGTGACGAGCACGTCTTTCACCGCGACGGGAACACCCGCGAGTTCGTGCAGGCTCTCACCATCGGCCCTGCGGGAGTCGATTGAACGGGCAGCGTCAAGCGCCTGCTCGTTCGTAACGAGGAACGCGCCAACCTGGTCGTTCACCTCGTCGATCCGGTCAAGGTGTGCCTTCGTGGCTTCTTCAGCCGAGACCTCACGAGCCTGCAGCTTCTCAGCGAGCTCAGCGGCGGTCAGTTGCGTCAGTGCACTCATTTACTGTTCGCCTCCCATGATTGATGTAACGCGGAACATGCCATCGGTCACCTCAGGGGCGTTCTCAAGAGCCTCATCGAGCGAGAGCACCTCTTTCACCTCATCGGGCCGCATCACGTTCAAATCTTTAATCGGGTGACTCATCGGGGTTACCTCTTGATTCGCAAACCCCTCTACCCGCTCGGCATACGCAATAGTTGCGCTGAGGTCGGCAGCAAGGGCCGTCGCCTCTTCGTCGGTGAGTTCAATTTGCATAGTCTGAGCGAGACCCCGCACAGCTTCTTCGTTCATGACGCCGTGGTCGGCGCTTTTCTCGGGCATACTTCTCCTGGTCAGTGTCGGAGCGAACCACCCTATTCTACGCCTTTTCAGCCCGCAGAGCTCTGAAATGGCGCTTCGAGCTCGGTGCGCGTGCCGTCAACGTGCCAAAGGCCCGAACAACCCCTGCGAAAACTGTCTCGAATATGCAGGTCAACAATGCCGATTGCTGACATCAACGCGAACATCGTGGTCGGGCCAACCATCGAAAAACCGTGGCCCTTGAGGCGCTTCGCGAGGGCCACTGATTCTGCCGAGGTCGTGGGAGCCTCGGCGTTCTGCTCAAAAACCGGCGATTGTGCAGGTATGTGCGACCAAACAAGTTCTGCAAGGCCACCACCGTAGTGTTCCCTCAGCGCAAGCGTCTGTTGAGCATTCGTCACGGCAGCCCTCACCTTGCGCTGATTCCGAATGATTCTGCTGTCACCGAGAAGTCGTTCGATGTCGCGCTCGGTATAGCTCGCAACACGCTCAGGGTCAAAACCGTCGAAGGCCTCGCGAAAGCCATCACGACGCTTGAGAATCGTCAACCACGAGAGACCACTCTGAAACGCCTCGAGACAGAGCCGCTCAAAAACCCCGGTCTCATCAGTGACCGGCATGCCCCACTCGGTGTCGTAATAGTGCTTCAGAATCGGGTCGCCCTGCGCCCATTCGGTTCTCACGTGCTCACGTTCTTGCAGCATCGGCTCTCCTCCACTCATCGGGCCCTACACTCAGCCTATGGTTTCGCAGTGGCTCACGGGAGTTATCCACAAACTGCAGCCCTCGGGCCTGCAACAAGGACAGCGTTAACGGTCAAGCCCCTCGGGCCCATGTTTGAGAAGCGTCACAAACTGTGCCGCGTCGAGTACCCGAATGCCGAGCTCTTCGGCCTTCGTGAGCTTCGACCCCGCCCCCTCACCGGCCACGACGAAGTCAGTCTTCTTCGAGACAGAACCGGCGGCCTTGCCACCTGCTGAGACAATCGCCTCCTTCGCACCGTCACGGGTGAAGCCCTCAATGCTTCCCGTCGCGACAACCGTGAGACCAGACAGCACGCCGCCAGCGTCTTCGGCCGCGCCAGGTCCCGGGTGCCCCGGAGTCTCCCAGAGCACTCCAGCTGCTGTCCAAGCATCAACGATCTCGAGGTGCCAGTCGACCTCGAACCATGCGAGCAGTGACTCGGCGATGATTGAGCCGACGCCGGGCGCCTCGGCGAGTTCGTCGGTCGTTGCCGCGCGAATCGCTGTGAGCGACCCAAACCAGTCAGCGAGTGACCGAGCCGCAACGGGCCCCACGTGCCTGATGTTGAGCGAGACCAACAAGCGCCAGAGCGGCTTCGTTTTCGCCGCTTCGAGTTCTTCCAGCAGACGAACCGCGGTTTTCGAGGGCTCTACCTGACGAAAGTCTTTGCGAACGCCCTGCGCACGCCGTTCGGCTGCGGTGAGCCCCTCGGCCCCAGGCGGATACGTCAGCGTCACCTTTTGAAACGGCGCCCTGCGAACCGGGTCGCCAGTCTCGGGGTCACGCTTCACCTCGCCCGTCTCGGTGTCTTTGACGAGCACCTCAATCGGCACGAGATCGTCAATATTGAGTGCGAAAAGGCCTGCCTCGGTCACGAGCAGTGGCGTTTCAGGCGACTCGGGCCTCGTGAGTGCTGCCGCGGTAATCTCGCCAAGCTCTTCGACGTCAAGTGCACCGCGAGAGCCAATGTGCTCAACTCTTCCCTGCACCTGCGCGGGACATGCCTGGGCATTAGGGCAGCGAAGGTCGATGTCGCCCTCTTTCATCGCGCGCAACGGCGTGCCACATTCTGGGCAGCACTCCGGCATGTGCCAGACCGTTTCGCTGCCATCGCGCAGTTCGACCACGGCCCCGAGAATCTCGGGAATGACGTCACCGGCCTTGCGCAGCACCACCGTGTCACCGATGAGCACACCCTTTGCCTTCACAACCTCCTGGTTATGCAGCGTTGCCTGAGACACTGTCGAGCCAGCGACCTTCACGGGCGTCATGACGGCGTACGGGGTTGCTCGCCCGGTTCGCCCGACCCCCACTTTGATGGCCTCAAGCTTCGTGTGCACCTCTTCAGGCGGGTACTTCACCGCGGTCGCCCAGCGTGGCGCCCTACTCGTCATGCCGAGTTCGCGCTGCACCGAGAAGTCGTTGACCTTGACTACCGCGCCATCGATGTCGTGTGGAGCCTCCTGCCGGTGCTCACCGTAGTAGTCAACGAATTCGATGACCTCTGAGACGCTCGTGAGCACGCGCGAGAATGGCGAAACTGGCAGCCCCCACGCCTCACAGAGGTCGTACACTGCCGACTGGGTCGCGACCGGGGCGCCCTCCCAAGCACCGATACCGTGCACAAAGAGCGAGAGTCTGCCGAGCCTTGCTCGCATGATCTCACGCTCAGCCTCGCTGCGCTTTTCGGCTTTTTGGCGGATCGTGCCCGCAGCCGTGTTGCGCGCGTTGGCAAACTCGGGAAACCGTGTGGGAATCTCTTCGGGCTTCTTGCCTCGCGCGAGCTGGTCTCGCTCGAAGGCCTCCTGAAACTCGTGTTGCTGTTCGTTCAGCGCAAGAAAGTTCTCGCGGCTCAGGAAAATCTCGCCTCGAACCTCAACAAACTCGGGAACCGATTCTCCCTGGAGGCGTCGCGGAATCGCGCCCACCCACTCGATATTCTCGGTGATATTCTCTCCCACGCGGCCGTCGCCGCGCGTTGCAGCCGATTCAAGCACTCCGTTTCGGTAGGCAAGGCTGATCGCGAGCCCGTCAATCTTGAGCTCGGTAAGCCACTCGACGGGTCCTGCCTGCGCCGTGGTCTTCTCGCACCACTCGCGAAGCTCATCGTTTGAAAAGACGTTATCGAGACTGAGCATCCGTTCGGCATGCTCGTGCGGCGGAAAGCCCGCGGAGTTCGTCGGTGCACCGACCCGCTTCGTCGGGCTGTCCTGCCCGCTCAGCTCGGGGTATGCCTGCTCAAGCTGCTCGAGCCTGCGAAACAGAACGTCAAACTCGGCGTCTGAGACCTCACTTACCCCGTCGTAGTAGCTCGCACGGTACCGTTCGATCTGCTCAGCAAGCCCCTCTGCCTCGGCACGCGCCTCGGCAAAGCCCGGTACATCGCTACGCGGCTCCATGGGTCTCTTTCATCAGTGTCTCAGCTTGCGAATCATCGTGTGCTGCCTCGCCCTCTCCCGAGGGGTTTGCAACTGAGCGGGAGCGGTCGATCGTGAACTGGCCGAGCACTCGGGTACCGATGTACAGCACCGCGGTTTGGCCGGGAGCGACCCCGAGCAGTGGCTCATCAACGTCGACAATAACCTCGTGGGTCGCGTCTTTTCTCGTGAGTTCGGTGCGCTCGGTGACCGGGGCGAGCCTCGCGGTCGCAGGAACGGGGTCGGCGTGGGCACGAATCTGCACCTCGCAGGCAAAGGGTTCTGCGAGATCAATGCCGGGCTCACCAGCCCACGAGAAGCGGCCGCCGGCGATCTGCTCGACCGCGAGTTGCTCGCGCGATCCGACAACCACCTGGTTTGAGACCGGGCGAATCGAGAGCACGAAACGCGGTTTTCCGTCGGGGGCCGGGTGGCCGATTGCAAGCCCCTTTCGCTGACCAATCGTGTAGCCGCGCGCGCCATCGTGGGTGCCGAGCACCGCGCCAGACTCGTCAACGATCTCGCCGGGCTCGCGGTCGAGCTTATCGCTCAGCCAGCCACGGGTGTCGCCGTCGGGAATAAAGCAGATGTCGTGGCTGTCAGGCTTCTGTGCAATCTCGATACCTCGCTCGGCCGCCTCGGCACGCACGAGGTCTTTTGAGGGCGTATCGCCGAGGGGAAAGTAGCAGTGGCGCAACTGGTCTTCGCGCAGAACGCCGAGAACGTACGACTGGTCTTTTGCCCATGCACTCGCTCGGTGTAACTCGATACCGTGCGGCCCCTCGACAACGTTTGCGTAGTGGCCGGTCGCGACCGAGTCAAAACCAAGAGCGATGGCTTTGTCGAGCAGCGCCTGAAACTTAATCTTCTCGTTACAGCGCATGCAGGGGTTTGGCGTTCGACCGGCTTCATACTCGTCGACAAAGTCTTGCACGACATCATCGTGAAAGCGCTCGCTGAAATCCCACACATAAAAGGGAATGTCGAGCTGGCTGGCAACACGCCTCGCGTCCATCGAATCTTCAATGGTGCAGCAGCCGCGCGCTCCCGTACGAAGCGTTCCTGGCATGCGTGAAAGCGCCAGGTGTACCCCAACAACTTCGTGCCCCGCTTCGACTGCTCGTGCGGCTGCAACGGCCGAGTCGACCCCGCCGCTCATCGCTGCTAAAACTTTCATTCTTCCATCCTACGCGGCACGATTTGCCGCATCGAGTGTCGTGTTAGACAAGCCCCGCGTTGCGCGCATGTTCGTATGCGGCGGGTAGCGCCTGCACGAACGCGTCGAGCTCTTCGTCTGTGGTGTCGCCTGAAATGGTGATGCGCAGCGAACCGATCGCTTCATGCTCGGGCAGCCCCATGGCGAGCAACACGTGCGAGGTTTCTTGCACCCCGGCCTGGCACGCAGAGCCCACCGAGACCGAAATACCCTGGGTATCGAGCAGAAACAGGAGTGAGTCACCCTGGCACCCGCTAAAGGTGAAGTGGGCGTTGCCGGGAAGGCGACCTGGCCCCGCCGGGTTCGATCCACGCAAAACCGCTTCTGGAACGGCCTCTGTGACCCTGGCGATGAGCCGGTCACGCTTCTCGGCGAGTCGCTCGGCGTACGCTTCGACGGGACCGAGGTAGTCAAGAGCCGCGGCAAAAGCAACCGCACCGGCGACGTCTTGGGTGCCAGAGCGACCCCGCTGTTGCGATCCGCCGTGCAGCAAGGCCTCGGGCTTGGCGTCGCGAGCAATCGCGAGCGCGCCAACGCCAACCGGGCCACCGATCTTATGCGCCGAGACGCTCATGAGCTGGGCGCCCCAATCGTCGAAGTGCAACGGCACCTGACCGAGCGCCGCAACGGCGTCAATGTGCACCGACACTCCCGCACGCTTCGCGACCGCGCAGAGCCCCCGCACATCGGCAATACTGCCTACCTCGTTATTGGCGAGCAGCACGGTCACAAGAGCAACGCGGTGCGCGCCAACCTCGGTGATGGCTGCTTCGAGTGCCTCAGGCGTCACGACACCCTCTGCGGTAACCGGCAGCCAGAAGAGCTCTGCCCCTTGTCGCGCCTCGGCCCACATCGCGGCGTCGAGCGTCGCGTGATGCTCGGTGCGCGGCAGCATGATGACATTGCGATCGGGGTTGCCCGCGGTGGCGTGCCACAGCATGCCTTTGAGAGCGATGTTGATCGACTCGGTTCCTCCCGAGGTGAAGGTCACCTCGACCGGTTCAGCGCCGAGCGCCTCAGCCACCCTTCGCCGAGCATCTTCGAGGTACACCCCGCTGTCTTGTCCGTGGGCATGAACCGATGCGGGGTTGCCCACGATCGCGAGTGCTTCACTGTACGCCTCTCGCACCGATGCGGGCATCGGTGAGGTTGCGGCGTGGTCGAGGTAGCTTCTTGGCATCACGAAAAGAGCAGGTTTGTGAGCCTTGCCCTCGCAGCGGTAACACGCGGATCAGCCTGGCCCGCGACCTCAAAGAGTTCAAGAAGGCGCTCACGAATTCGGTTGCGATCTTCGGGAGTTGCCGCCGGGAAGAGCTCAAGCAGTCGCAGGAATGCGTCTTCAAGGTGCCCACCAGAGAGGTCAAGGTCAGCGACGAGCATCTGCGCATCAATGTCAGTCGGATTTGCGGCGGCCTCATCACGCACCTGACCGGCATCAACCCCGGTCAAGCGGTCGAGCAGGCGCACCTGCGCAAGCGCGGCCTTCGCTTCTTCATCGCGTGGGGCCCGCGTGAGCACCTTCTCGTAGGCCTCGATTGCCGCAGGATAGTCGCCACGCTCAATCGCTTCGAGTGCCGGTTCGTGCTCGGGGTTCACGGCGGGTTCGGGCGCTGTCTCTTCAGCCCCGGCGTTCAAGTCGGGAGCGTTTACCCGGCCAGTTACCCCCTGTTGCGCCGCAACCGTGAGCAACTGAGCGTACACCTCACGAATTTGCTCAGCGGGTTGCACCCCTTGAAACATCGGAATGGCCTGTCCCGCGATCACGGCAACCACCGTTGGCAGTTGCTGCACTTGGAAGGCTTGCTGCAGACCAGGGTTTGCTTCTGCGTCGACCGTGGCCAGCAGCACACGTCCCTCCAGCTCGCGCGTTACCGAGACGAGGTGGGGTTCGAGTTCATCGCACGGCTCACAATTCGGAGCGCCAAGCGTTACGACCACTGGTACAACTTGCGAGAGCTGCATGAGCTGTTCAAAGGTATCGTCGGTAATCTGCATGACGATTGACGGAACATCAACCACAGGCGCTTGCCCACCGGGTTGTGCCGCTCCGGCACCGGGGTGCTGAGCACCCGGGTGAGCAGCGCCCGCACCCGAAGCCTGCTGTTGCGCGCGGTTTACAATACCGCTGAGATCTACTGCGCCACCGCTAAACTGTGCCATCGTTAATCAATTTCCTTCTTCGTTCCGGTCGCGCCGATCACCTGGGTCGACGAACCGAGAATCTGAATACTGTCTTTCGAGTCTGCAGTTGGCACGTAAAAAAGCACGCTGTGCTGCCACTGCCGAGTCACCTTCGAGTACGCTCCGTCGAGACCGAGGGCTTTCTCAACGTCTGAGAGCTTCACGAGGTCTCGCTCACTCTCGATTTCCATCACGTGATCTTCACGGAGGGTCGCAACGATGAGCGCACCACCCTGGCCCGTCGAGAGTGTCGCAACCGGCTCATCGACCGCGGTCACACTCTCAGAGCATTTGAGGCCCTCGATACAGTTTTGGGTAGGCCAGTTTGCTCCGAACTTCTCGAGCAACGCTTCGTTTTCAAGCGAAAAGAGCTCTGAGGCTTCAACTTTGTCGGAGCCCTGCTGCAAAATACTCGCGAAGGTCTCGGCAGTTTCTTGCGGCGATAGGCGCAGCGTCTTGATGTCGTTCGATAACACCGCGGTTCCCTCGTCAAGTGGAGCAGCGGCTGGCATCTCTATGCCACCACGAAGTGAGATCGTGCTAAGCACCTTGTAGTTGTCACGCGGGCTGTCTTGACGCAGGAGCAAAACGACAGTCGGGCTCTGGTCTTCAGCCGGCTCGACCGGGTCAACCGTCTCGTCATCGGTCGCTTCGCTCTCTTCAGGAGCAGCATCGTCAGTCTCTTTTTCCTGCTGTTCCTCTGCCTCGGTGTCGATGATCGAGTCGCTCGATTCGACGGTCAGGAAGAGCGTACGCGGCCACTTCTCAGTGCTCTGAATCAGGTCGTAGCGAAGACGTTCCGTCGTGAGAAATGGCAACGGAGCTGTAGCGTCATTAGCCGCACGAACCTTGTAGTTTGCGGTTCGCTCGGCAAGCGCTGCTCCGGCAAATCGTGATTCGATAACCGAAGCATCAAGCTCAGCATCGCCCTCATTCGCGACCGATACGACACGGTCAAGAATGCGATCGATCTGCTGGTCGGTGACCGGAACGACCGCGAGATTTTCATCGACCGTGGGCTCGCTCGTGACGGGCTCGGGCTGGGCTGGCTGTGGCCAGTACGATGCCGAACAGCCCGAGACCGCGACACCAACGCTCAAAACGCCGGCCACGGCAAAACCGAGGCGTGATCCGCGTCGAGAAGAAGATGAGCTACCGGGAGCTGCACCCTTCGAACGGCGTACGCGACGGTTTCGTAGGCCCAAGAACGGCCCTCTTCTTCCGCGTCGTGGCCCAAGACCACGGCGATCATGATCAACGGCGAACAGATACAAGATGATGCCAAGCGCAGCGAAAAGGCCACCGGTCACGAGCAGTGGGCCGGCAAGCGGGGTACCCCGTTCCTGAGCCCAGATGACGTAAACTTCGGTGGGTGCCGAAGGCTTATCACCGGCCGTAACGAGCAGTGCTTGACTTTTTTCAGGAGACACGGCGACCTTGAGACTTGTCTCACCGTCGTATTCGTTAAGCCACAGATCGCTTCCTTGTGGGTGTGCGACGCTCTCAGATTCGGCATCAGCCTCGTCTTCGCTCTCACCCTCCTGCTCAGCCGCATCTGTTTGCGCTTTGGTGTGCTTCGAGGTAATTTCACGGCGATCGGTTACCTGCTGGGCGGTTGAATAATTACTCTCAGCAAGCCAGCCATCGATATCACGCTGTTCAGCAAGAGCAAGAAAGACATTCTCGCCCGAGACGACAACCGATGGGTTGCCTTCTTCGAGCTCAAAGATTTCTGCCGGAATCACGACGTACTCAGAATCGTCAGTGATCTCGGTGATCTCGTGCTTCACGCTCGTTTCAGGCGCCAAGAACGTTCGTTGCCCAATACCCAGCACGAGTAGCACCGAGGCAGTGAGCAAAGAGAGAATCGCAAAGAAATATCGCACGCGGCTCCTGTTCCGTTTTGCGCCATAACGTTAAAGAGAAGTGTATGTCAGAGCGCGAGGCGCCATAATGCACACTATTCTAGGCGGTATCCTTTATTCTTGTCTGAACGTGACATATTCGCTACAGGCTCTTCTGAGCCTCCTGTGCGCGGTCGCCTGAGCGGCCACCGCCGATCAAACAGAGGATAAAAGATTGACCGCAACGCCCCACAACTTCACCACTGCTGTTCGCGGGTACCGCCGGCAGGAGGTCGATCAGGCGGTCGCTTCACTCGAAGCCAACATCGCTGAGCTCACCTCGCATGTGCAGCAGCTTCGTGAAGCGCATGAATCGCTGGGAGCAACAAACGAAGAGCAAGTGTCGCTCATCGCCGAGCTGCAGGAGCAGGTCGAAGAGCTCGGGGCAACCGGCTACAGCGGGCTTGGCCTGCGCGTCGAAAAGAGCCTACAGCTGGCAGAAGACCATGCCACACGACTCATCGCCGAGTCAGAACTCGATGCTGAGCGTTTGCGTTCACAATCTGAAGCTGAGTCACAGCGCCTCCTGCAGCAGGCCCAGAAGACCGCTGATGAGCTCGTGAGTGGCGCACAGGCACAGTCAGACGAGCTCCTCGCCTCGGTGCAGCAGCAGGCCGATGAGCAACGAAAGGAACTCCAGGAACGCTACGACACCCTCGTCGAAGAGGCCGAGGCGCGGGCAGCGAACCTATTGAACTCTGCGCAGTCTGAAGCACGACTCCTGAATGAGCGAACCGATCGGGAGACACAGGCGCTGATAGCGAAAGCGCACAACGAAGCAAAGCAGCTCCTCACGGCGGCTCGCGAAGAAGCGGCTGCTCTGCACTCAGAGACGAGCAGCGCCCGCGCGAGCTTCGAGCAAGACCGCGACGAGCAGCAGCGCGCATTTGACCGTGAGAAAGCTGAGCTGCGCGAAGAAATCGCAACCGCCCGTGCAACTTTCGCTCGAGAGCAGGCCGACCAAAAGGCTGCCCTTGAGCAGGAACACGCTGAGCGCACACACGCGCTCGAATCGTCGCACGAGGCACGCACTCTCGCTTTTAATGCCGAGGCCGACTCGCTGCGCGAACGCATCAAGAGCGAACGAGAACAGCACGCCGCCGCCCTCCAACAGGAGCGAGCAGAGCACGAGCAGCACCTCGCGGCCGAGGCCGAGGCACAGGAACTTAAGCTCGTCGCACTGCAAGCGAACGCAACGCGGGCAGTCGAAGTTGAACGTGCTGCACACGAGCAACAGCTCGAAGCCCTCGCCCAACAGGCCACGCTCACGCGCAAGCACATTCAAGACCAGCATGAAGAACGTCTCTTCCTCAGCCGCGAAGAGCACGATCAGGCGCTCCTTGATGAGGCCGAGCTCCAGCGTGAAAAGCTTGCCCGCGAGCTCGCCGCACACACGGCTCAGCTCACGAGCGAACGAGATGAGCACCGAGCCGAAATTGCTTCAGCTCTCGAGAAACACGCCGCCACCCTTGAACGTGAACGCGCGCACCACGACGAGGCCCTCGAGAGTGAACGCAACGCACACGAAAACGCCATTGCCGCAGAACGAGAAGCACATAATACCGCGCTCACGAGCGAGCGCGAGGTGCACGACCGCGCTCTCGCAACCGAGCGTGAAGATCACGACACACGCATTATCACCGAGTACGAGCGCCACGAAGCTCGTCTCGTTCGTGAGCGTGAAACCCACGAACGAGCCATCGCTGCCGAACGAGAGGCTCACGAGTCAACAATCGCGTCTGAGCGTGAGGCTCACGACGCTGCGATCAAGTCAGAGCGGGAGGCCCACGAAGCGACCCTGCTCGCCGAACGTGAGACGCATGATGCATCGCTCGCCGAAGAACGAGCCGCCCACGACGAGGCGCTCACCACCGAGCGTGCCGAGCACGAGCAGAGCATCGCTTCTGAACGGGCTGCGCACGAAGAACGCATCGCTACCGAACAAGAGGCGCATGACCTCGCTCTTCGCACCGAGCGAACCGAGCACGCGACCTCGATTGCTAACGAGCGCGAAGCCCACGAGCTCTCGCTCACGACGAGCCAGACCGAGCATGACAACCGCATTACCGCAGAGCGCGAGGCTCACGAACGCCGCCTCGCTTCTGAGCGAGCTCAATATGACGAGGCCATCGAACTTGGTCGCGCCGAGCACGAAGCGATGCTGCAGTCAGAACTCTCTGCTCACAATGCCAGGATTGCCTCTGAACTCGCTGCCCATACCGCCTCTGTTGAGCGCGAGCGCAGCGAACACGAAACCCGTATCGCCACCGAGCTTGCTTCACACGAGGCGCGTGTCGAACGCGAAACCGCTGAGCTCGCGACGACGCTTGAAGACGAGCGTGTTGCCCAGCAGACACAGCTTGCGCTCGAACTGCGCACCCACCAACAACGTCTCCAAGATGAACGCGACCAACTCGCTGCCGAGTTGCAGCAGGATCGAGACGAGCACGCGGCAAAGCGCGCGATCGACGAGGCGGCGCAGGCTGAAGAACGAGACCGCCTCATCTCTGATCTCGACGCCGAACTCACGCTCAAGCGCACCGAGCACGAGCGTGTGATCGCGAGTGAACTCGAAGCGCACCGCGCAGAGATCACGAGAGAAAACGAGCAAGCCAAACAGCAGCGCACATTCGAGCATGACGAGATCGTGCGTGCCGCAGTCGAACAGGCCGCTCTGCTTACAGCACAAACCGAAGCTGAACTTGAGGCTGCCCGCACATCGCAGCAAGAGGCGCTCGCCCACGAGCGCCAGGAGTTTGAAGCCTACGAACGAACCGTGCGCGAAGAGATCGAGGCCCTTCACCGCACGAACGGCGCCGCGGTCACGCAGAAGATCGCTGAAACTGAGCAACAGCTCAAGGAGCGTTACGATGAGGCCACACAGGCAGCTGAACACGAGCTCGCCGAGGCGCGTGAGCAGCTCAACTCGCTAACGGTGTTGCTTGCCTCACAGCGCGACGAGCTCGAAGCCACGAGACTTCGCACCACCAAGGTGGCGCAAGACATCGAGCTTCAGGCTCAGCAGCGTGCCACGAGCATCATTGCAGAGGCCGAACAACGGGCACGAACCACGTACGATTCAGCTGCTGACCGCGCTGCGAAGGTACTCGCCGATGCCGAAGACCGCATGGCCCAGCTCAAGGTCGAACGTGTCGCGGTCGCACGCTACTTCGAAAGCCTGGGTGAGGTTATCGGTAACGCAACCCGCATGAGCACCGATGCTTCATCGAGCATTGAAGTGCCCGTCGAAACGAACGAGGGCGACGCCGAGGAGCGCTAAGAGCGCGAAGCAGGTGCATCAGGGGCCGGGCCGCGAAAGCGTTCCCGGCCCCTCCATTTTACCCGTGGATCGCGTGTTATGAGGGCGTCGAGAACAGCACGTCGTCGGCTCTCGCAATGAGCGTGTCAACGGTATCTCCGGGCCGAAAATCAGTCACACCAACGTGCATGCCAATTGGCCCGGTCAGCAAGATGCGGCGAATTTTCTGCTCTGCCTCATCAACCCTCAAATATGGCACGAGCACAAAGAACTCATCACCTCCCAGGCGCACGAAAATGTCTTCTGGCCCGAGGTTCATCGTGAAGTGTTGGGTTACGGCTTTAAGCACACGGTTGCCTGCCGAGTGGCCCCCTGAGTCGTTCACCTGTTTAAAGCTAATGCAGTCGAGCATAACGGCCGAGAGTGGGTATCCGGCTCGTTCGGCACGGGCTAACTCGTTGAAGCCATACGCAGCGAGGCCGTGTCGGTTGAGCGCGCCGGTGAGCGAATCATGTTCGACAAAGGCTCGCGACCTGCTGTAAAGGTACGAGCTGAGTTCGAAGAGAATGCAGTACACGATCGCGCCGTAAATGACAGCAGTCGCAATGAGGCGTTGCTCGACAGTGTTGCCGTCGAGACTGCTCTCGAGCAGAAGCGGCAAACCGAGCAATAGAAGCCCCGAGATAAGCAGCCCTCGAGAGGCCTTTGTCCCTGAAAAAGTACCGAGGTAGAGCGCCACAAGCGAGGTCGCATACAGGAGCGCGATGCCGTGTGTCGTTGACTCAACGAGAAGCGCCGAGACAACCATGAAGCTGAGCAACACGGCGGCCGTCCAGAAACAAGCTTTCGCAGGATACCGGTTGCCAAACCAGAGCGGAAGAACGATCGAAACGAGCGACAGCGCACACGCCGAGAGCGTGAGCCAGAGGAGCCCACCGTGCACTTCGGGAGGGTTGATGAGCGTGCCCACGGTGACGGGAACGAGAACAAAGAACCCGAGCGTCGCGCTCATAATCGAGAACGAGGTTTGGCGTGGCAGCCTAAAGCGGTGCTTTCTCGGCGGTTTTACCGTGCCCTGCTCAGGAATATCGACGGGTCCCGTTATCAGCCGGCCGTCTGGTTTTCTTGGCCTCGACAGCTTCTTTTCATAGAGTCTCGCATCGGCACGTTCAAGGAGCGTCTCAACCGAGTCACCGTCGCGTTTTTCGCTGAGTCCCCAAGACCAGGAATGCACCGCATTCATCTGAAGACGGTTGAGCACCTGCAAGGCCTCGCCCGCCGTCGTGCGTGGAAAGATGAAGAGAAACTCGTCGCCACCGACACGACCAATCGTGTCGTACGAGCGCACTGTGTCTCGCCAATGCTGAGCGCTCGTGGCAAGAATGCTGTCACCATACGGGTGCCCGTAGGTGTCGTTAAGCTGTTTGAATCCGTCCAAATCAATGAGCACAACTGTCAACGGTTCCTGGTTTCTCTCAGCACGTGAAAACTCGCTCGCCAGCCGCACCTGGGTTCCTCGACTATTCAGCGTTTGTGTGAGCGAGTCGGTGTGCGCCGCGAGCTTCATGTTTGTTCTGAGGTACGAAGCCAAAATGAACGCGAGTCCCATAATGCACAGCGTGTACAGCGCAATCGCTGGGGTCAATATCGCGCTCTTGCCCACCGCAGGGCTCAGCCATACGCCAACCCCGATAACCATCACCGAACCGAGAAACATCGTCCAAGCGTGGCGCGGTGGCCAAAACCACCCGAGATACATGACGATCGCTGGCAAAATATGCAGTGCCGTACTCGCGAAAACCGGTGTGTCACCGAAGACGAGGTTGGCGACGAGCGCGCCAATGACGAAGAAGAAACCGAGGGCACCCGCCCACTTCGGGAACCGCTCTTTGAGAATGAGTGCGGCAGCGATCCACACCACCGCCAACACGCCCGAGACAATCGAAACCACAATCTCGGCCGGATTATCGGTCATGCCCTGCCAGTTCATGAGCACGTCGCACAGAACCGTAACGAGTAACCACAGCGCATTGAGCCCCGTGATTGCCCAGAAGACGCTCCGGTCGCTCTCTGCTGAGCTGCGCAGTGGTGCGAGCGTGCGCAGGAGCACCTGGCGGCGGCGCACGAGCCTCGAAGCGGGCATCGCTAGTGCCCTACGACGTTCATGAGCGGTTCATCGACGCAAGCAATGGCGCGAGTGTGCGCGCCTACGACGGCATAACCACTCCCCCACCCGTACACCCGTTGAACCGCCTCCCCGAAACCTTCTGCAATCACTCCTACAATAACTGATGGATCGCTTTTGTACAGTGAGCGCGAATGGAGTAAATCATGACGATCGTGGCAGCGGCCGATGGCTCGGCACTCGGCAACCCGGGAGCCGCTGGATGGGCCTGGTACATCGATGAGCAGAACTGGATGGCAGGAGGGTGGAAACACGCCACAAATAACCAGGCCGAGCTCATGGCCGTTCTCTCGCTGCTCACAGAGACAGCTGCCACGAATGAACCGCTGCACGTGCTCTGTGATTCCCAGTACGTCATCAATTCGCTCACAAAATGGATGCCCGGGTGGAAACGCAAAGGTTGGAAGAAGTCTGACGGCAAGCCTGTCTTAAACCGTGAGCTGCTCGAACAGCTCGACGAAGCGTTGCGCGGCCGCAAGGTCACCTTCGAGTGGGTAAAGGGTCACGCGGGACACCGTCTCAACGAGCGCGTCGATGACCTCGCGCGTGACGTCGCAACCGCTTTTCAGCGCGGCACAGCTCCGAACACCGGCCCCGGCTTCTCGCGGGACCAGTCAAAGACCGAGGCGGATCACGACGCGGCCGAAACCCGAGATCAAGAAGAGAACGCGACCCCAGACATTGCCCCTCCCTCGCTCTTCGACCTCTTCGAAAGCGCTGAACCACAGCAGAGCTCACCGGGCGCTGAAACCCAGTCAGCAATCGTTTCGGCTGACGCTCGGCTGCGAGTGGCGTGCGAGCGCCGCGACCGCGCCGCGATCCGCGCACTGCTGCACCCCAGCATGAACGCCATCGTCTCGGGAGCAGAACGCGCGCTCACGGCCCGGGAATTTGTCGATCACGCGACGACCGGTTCTGGCCTCAGCACACAGCGCGACATCGAGACACACGACATCGCCCCGGGCGTCGCACAATCGCTGCGCATCGGTTCAGCGTCGCGCGAGCCCGTTCAGAGTGCCCTCTGGGTGCGCGATACCGACGTCTGGCTACTTCGTTTCTGGCAGGAATCTTAGTCGAGCAGACAGTTATGAACTGATTCGCCAGCAGTGGGCGTGCCAGTGCCGTCGTTCGGTCACTGCTGCCCCATCGCCAAAGATGTGCTCCGCACTCCATGCCACGACGTGCGCCTGACCACGGGCAATTGACTGACCGCAGTCTGGGCACCGGTATTCTTTTTCGGCGCGGTGAGCAGGAACCTCACGCACGAACCACTCCCTGCCCCGCTTCACCACTTTGCTCGCCCCGCCGTACGAGAGACGCTCAACGTCTCCTTTGGGGGTTACTGGGCGGCGACGGTTTTTTCTCGCCACCGCTAAATCACCACCAGTGGTTCGATGACCAGAAAGCGTAGGCGCTCTCCCAGCTCCCGTAGCGGCCGACGGCGTAGCCCTCGGCCCAAGTCAGGTTTGCAACGGGGTCGTAGCCGCCGCCAGGAACCTTGCTGCAGGGGTATGCCTGGATGAGACCGCACGCTCCTGAAGAAGCGTTCGTAGCGTTAGGATTCCAGCCGCTCTCGCGCGAAGCAATGAAGTCAACGTAGCCCCAGTTTTCGGGTGCGATACCGGCGGCGGTCATCCAGGCCTCCGGTGATCCGCCCCCGCTGTAGGTTGGAATCGGAGCCGCAATCGAGGGCTGTTGAGCTTCGGTGACTTCTTCTTCGGGCTCCGGCTCCGGTTCTGGTTCTGGCTCAGGGAGCGTCTCAACTTCGAGGGCCGCAAGATAGTGCTCGGCCTCGGCACTCGCAGCGGCAATGGCCTCTTGCGTTGGCACCTCGCCTGGCTGATACAGCGCAGATACCTCAGGTTCGCTCGACCATGAAAGCTGTGGCGCAATCGCCACCATGCCGAACAGCGCAATAACCGAGCCAAACGTGAGCCCGTAGCGCAGACGGTGCATGAAGGGTGATGATGCTGAAGTTTTTACTGAGACAGACACAATGAAGACAGTTTACCTATTTTTCTTAAAAAAGTATCAATATTGTTATCTTTGCGACAACAGGTACTCGACGACGGCATCAAGAAACGCGTCAACCTGCGCTTCGTCGTAGCCTCGTCGTTGCGGGTAAAAGCGAACGGTGCGCACGTCGTTCACACGAACGTCGAGCCCCTGGTCCAAGCGATCAGCAAGCTGATCGATGACAGCGTCAACCTGTGAGATACGGTACCCAGATGAGAAAATACTGCGCCGCGTGAATCTCGCACCCCGGTCCCTGCGCATGCGAAGCGCCAAGTCGCTTCCGAGCGACTCGATGCTCTTCTCCCACTCCTCGAGGCCGTTCTTCGTTTGAAACGCCCGTCGCTCACGGTCAAACAGTACCTCTTCGAGTCGGTCAAGTGCGGCGTCAACGAACCTTGGGTCGTAGCCCTTCTTCGTAAATTCAAAGCCGCGCCTTCGAATCATTGAGGCTGTGACCTGCTCGCCTGCGGCGGCGTCGCCCTCGTAGGTTGCCTTAATGCGATCGAGAAACTCGTCGACCTCGCCGACTCGGTAGCCCTTCACCTTTCCCTCGGTCAGAGGAAAAGGTCCTTTCTGCGCCTCGGCTGATTCAGCCATTTACACACTCCCCGTTATGACCATGATGAAGTAGACAGGAACGGTCGAGGGCAGCAGGGAGTCGAGGCGATCAAGAAAACCGCCGTGACCCGGAACCCACGAACTCATGTCTTTAACACCAAGGTTGCGTTTGATGAGCGACTCGGTCAGGTCACCGATCGTTGCTGTGATGACGAGCATCACCCCGAGCAACCCCCCGAGCCACCAGGGCAGCTCAAGCAAAAACACCGCACAGATAATTGCAACCGTAACACCAGCGACAACGGCCCCGGCAAAGCCCTCCCAGGTTTTATTCGGGCTAATGCGGGGAGTCATCTTATGTTTACCAAGCGTCACACCCGCAGCGTATGCCCCAACGTCAACTGACACGACAACGGCGACGAGTGTGAATACCCACCACTCACCCGATTCACCGTGAACGATGAGAATAGCAATCGATGCCAGCAGCGCTACATATGCAAGGGTAAAGAGACCTGAGAAGACGTCGCGCACAAGGGTTTTCGGCGGCACTTCCCACTGCGGCACGAGGCCCTCAACAAGCCTCCAGACGCCAAGGACGATGAGACCTGCAACAAAACCGCCAAGCATCCCTTTGGCGCCATACTGATATGCACCAAAGAGAATAAAGAGACCGCTGATGGCCACACCGATGCGCGGTACTCTGCGACCGGCCCCCCGGTACGCTGTTGCGAGTTCGATAAGCGCCACAATCACGAGCAGCGCGACGACACCCGCAAACACTGGTTTTGCGAGGAACAACGAGAGCAGAAAAACGGCGCCGAAAACGAGCCCCGAGCCTATCGCAAAGAAGAGGTTTCGCCCCGCCTTCTCTTCGATACGCGCGCTGGCCTCATCGAACTGCGTTTTCCGCTCTTCCAAGCGGTGGCGCAGGTCGTCGCGAAGCTCCTCTGACATAGGCGTTAAACTTCCAGCAGCTCTGCTTCTTTATTCGTCAGGGCCTCGTCGACCTGCTCAATAAACTTCTTGGTGATGGCCTCGAGCTCTTTTTCGCCGCGCGAAACCTCGTCTTCACCGATCTCGCTCTTGAGCGCGTCAAGGTCGTCTTTCGCCTTGCGGCGTGCCGAGCGGATCGAAACGCGCCCGTCTTCAGCTTTCGCCTTCACGATCTTCACGTACTCTTTGCGGCGCTCTGCGGTGAGTTCGGGAAGCGAGACGCGTACGACCTGACCGTCGTTGCTCGGGTTTGCTCCGAGGTTTGGCATGTCACGGATTGCCTGCTCGATATCGCGCAGCGCGCCTTTGTCGTATGGGGTGATGAGCAGGCTGCGTGCGTCCTGGTTCACAACCGAAGCGAGCTGCGGCAGCGGGGTTGGCGTGCCGTAGTAGTCGACCATGACGCCCTGAAGCAGCGATGGGTTTGCGCGGCCGGTACGAACCGTCGCAAAGTTCTCTTTGGCCGCCGCAACTGCCTTGTCCATGCGGTCGGTGACATCGCTGAGTACTTCATCAATCACGGGGTGCTCCTTTAGCTGTGTGGTTCAAATAAACAGTGTAGCGTGGCGAGCTTCTAGGGATGTACGAGTGTGCCTAGTTTTTCGCCACGAATTGCCGCGGTGACGTTGCCAGCAGGCTCCATGCCAAACACGCGCATCGGAATCCCGTTGTCCATGCACAGGCTGAACGAGGTCGAGTCAACGACCTTGAGTCCCTGCACGAGTGCGTCGTTGTAGCTGACCTCGTCAAGCTTGACAGCATCGGGGTTGGTGCGGGGATCATCGTTGTATACGCCGTCGACACCGTTTTTCGCGACGAGCACCTCATCAGCATGAATCTCGAGCGCACGCTGCGCGGCAACCGTATCGGTCGAGAAGTACGGCAGGCCTGCACCAGCGCCGAAGATGACGACGCGGCCTTTTTCCATGTGGCGAATCGCGCGCAGAGGAATGTAGGTCTCGGCAACCTGGGTCATCGTGATCGCTGACTGTACGCGCGACGACACCCCTGCTTGCTCGAGGAAGTCTTGGAGGGCGAGGGCGTTCATCACGGTGCCCAGCATGCCCATGTAGTCGGCGCGTGCGCGATCCATACCGCGGCTTGAGAGCTCAGCACCGCGGAAGAAGTTTCCACCGCCAACGACGATTGCAACCTCTGAGTGCTGCATCGCTGCGGCGATCTCACGAGCGATCTGACTGACGACATCGGGGTTGACCCCGAGGCTACCGCCACCAAACGCCTCACCCGAAAGCTTCAGAAGGACTCGACGCTTTTTTCCCTCGGTTGCGCTCATGTGCTTGTACATCCCCTATCGTGTGCGGTGGTTGTTCTCTATGTATCTTGACATAGGAAGAGACCCGAGTCATCTCGACTCGGGTCTCTTCGGAGTGTGTTAGGCGCCTACCTTGAAACGAGCAAAGCCGGTGATGGCGATGCCAGCGGTTTCAGCAACCTGCTTCACGCTCTGCTTGTTGTCACGAGCGTAATCCTGCTCGAGCAGCGCGACGTTCTTGTAGAAGCCATTGAGGCGACCCTCGATGATCTTCGGGAGTGCAGCCTCGGGCTTGCCCTCGTTCTTTGCGATCTCAGTAACGAGTGAGCGCTCCTTCTCGACCTCTGCCTCAGGAACATCGTCGCGGCCCACGTAGAGTGGGTCAGCGAATGAGATGTGCTGAGCGATCGCACGAGCGGTCTCGTTGTCGTCGCCGCTGAAGGCAACAACAACGCCAACCTGCGGTGGCAGGTCTTTCGAGGTGCGGTGCAGGTAGGTCTCGAACTTTTCGCCCTCAACGCGTGCGACGCGACGAAGCTCGATCTTCTCGCCGAGAATCGCTGACTCGTCGACGATGATGTCGGCAACGGTCTTGTCGCCAGCAGGAGCCGCGAGAGCTGCTTCGAGGTCTGCTGCGCCAGCGGCTGCAACGGCCTCGAGAACAACGTCACCGAGCGCGATGAACTTCTCGTTCTTTGCAACGAAGTCGGTCTCGCATGCGAGATCGATCATGGTTGCCGCGCCAGCGCCCTCGGTTACAGCGATGAGGCCTTCACTTGCTGAACGGCCCTCGCGCTTTGCAACGCCTTTGAGGCCCTTCAGGCGAAGGATCTCGATCGCCTTTTCGATGTCACCCTCAGCTTCGATGAGAGCGTTCTTGCTGTCGGTCATGCCAGCGCCAAGGCGCTCACGCAGTTCCTTAATTGCAGCCATGCTTACCGCTGCCATATGGACTCCTTACGTTCGAAACGCTCAATGAAATCGAGCATTTACTGGGATCTAGGGTGTGTTACTCGGCCTTCTCAGCGGCAGGTGCTTCTTCAGCAGCTGCTTCTGCGGGCTGCTCAGCAGCCTTCTCGCCTTCGCCTTCCTTCGCCTGGAGAAGCTCTACTTCCCACTCAGCGAGGGGCTCAGCTGCTGCTTCGCCCTCGGTCGGCTTCTGGTGGCGCTCCATGAGGCCCTCAGCAACTGCGTCACCAATGATGCGCGTGAGCAGTGCAACCGAGCGGATCGCGTCGTCGTTACCCGGAATCGGGTAGGTGACCTCGTCGGGATCGCAGTTGGTGTCGAGAATGCCGATGACGGGAATACCAAGCTTCTTGGCTTCGTCAATCGCGAGGTGCTCTTTGTTCGTGTCGATGACCCAGAGCGCCGAAGGCGTGCGGGTCATGTTGCGAATGCCGCCGAGCGACTTCTGGAGCTTCTCGAGCTCGCGCTTCTTGAGCAGCAGTTCCTTCTTCGTGAAGCCGGTGGTGCCGCCTTCGTAGTCGAGCTGCTCAAGCTCCTTCATGCGCTCAAGGCGACCGGTAACGGTCTGGAAGTTCGTGAGCAGGCCACCGAGCCAGCGCTGGTTGACGTAAGGCTGGTTCACGCGCGTTGCCTGCTCGGCTACGGCTTCCTGGGCCTGCTTCTTGGTGCCAACAAAGAGGACGTTGCCGCCCTTAGCGACGGTCTGCTTAACGAAGTCGTATGCAGCGTCAATGTAGGTGAGTGACTGCTGAAGGTCAATGATGTAGATGCCTGAGCGCTCGGTGAAGATGAAGCGCTTCATCTTCGGGTTCCAGCGACGGGTCTGGTGACCAAAGTGCACGCCGCTGTCGAGCAGCTGGCGAATCGTTACGACGGCCATGGCCGTTCTCCTGTTCTGCGCAGGTGAGTGCGCGTTCTGGTTTCATACGTGACCGTGTGAGGCACGGCTGTATCCTGGTGCCCTGCCCCTGCTCCACCCGCGAACGGGACCATTGGAGAAGAGTGCGTGATTGGGCACGCGAAGTCACCTCAGATGAGGTGCTGGGAAAAGTTTACCATCGTTTTCGCTCCACGTCTCACGCTTTCGACGTTCACAGCAGATTCTCGTGGTTCGCCCCGGCGTGGCATGGGTAAAGCACCTTCTCCCCCTTCCCCGAAGAGGAAACTCATGACCATGCCTCTACTACTAATCCACTTCACTCGACGCCCTATCTCCCGTCTCAGAAACACGATCAGGCTCGTGGCCACGCTTTTTCTTACGCTCGCCCTGCTGCCAGCGGCATCTTCTCTCCCGTCGCAGGCAAGCACGGTTCATAGGAGTGGGCAGGAGCAACCCGGCCTGAGCATGAGGGCTTCCCTGACCATGGTGCCGAGCTTGAGTCAGGAGCCGGCTTTGCGCTTGGAGCCGGCTCTGCGACTGGACCCTGCCTTTCACCTGGACCCTCCTTCACACTTGAGCATCGAGCCCAACCGGGAGCCTCACAACGGGCCTGCGTGGCGCGTTCCCTTCTCTCGAATGCCCGTGATCGAGCGATTCTACGAGCAGCCAGAAGGTCGGTACGGGAAAGGGCATCGGGGCATTGATTTTGTTTCAACCGAGAGCTCCGTTATTCTCGCGCCGGCCTCAGGCACCGTGCACTTTGCAGGTGTGGTTGCCGAGAAACCTGCCGTGAGCGTGCGCGTCGACGGCGACATCATTTACACATTTGAGCCTGCGACAACCGATCTCTCGGTCGGTGATACCGTCACCGAGGGGCAGCCATTGGGGCGCGTAGCCGTCGGTGGACACTGTGACGGCAGTTGTGTTCACTTCGGGGTGCGAGTGTCAGGCGAGTATGTCAACCCGCTTCGCTTTCTCGCGGGCCGCCCAGTGCTGCTCCCGTTGCAAGGATAAGCCAACCGGCTCAAGCTCTTGGGTGGCTCGTTCGGTAACGCTCGGCGAGACGCTCGGTTGAAACATGCGTATACACCTGGGTGCTCTCAAGGCTTCGATGCCCGAGCATCTCTTGCACCACCCTGAGGTCAGCCCCGCCATCGAGCAGGTGCGTAGCCGCGGTGTGCCGAAAGACGTGCGGGCCACGCGGGCCGCTGCCCGGTTCTTCTGCGAGGTGCGCTGAAACAACCCGGTAGACCGCTTCAGGTCGCATCATGCCGCCTCGCGGCCCGAGAAACCACCAGTCGTGATCGCTCTTGGTCGTCGCCCGTGCGGCAAGCGTTGGGCGAGCTTCTTCGAGGTAACGGCGCATCGCCCTCTGGGCAGGAATACCGAAGGGCACGATGCGTTCAGAACCGCCTTTGCCGAGCACCCTTATAGTGCGCTCCCTCAAATCAACACCTCGGCGTTCGAGCCCGCAGAGCTCTGAAACGCGAGCCCCCGTTGCATAGAGCAACTCAAAGAGTGCGTGATCGCGAATAGCAAGCGGATCACCACTACTCGCGAGCACCTCAACGGCACTGAGCATCCGTTCCATCTGATCTTCGGTGAGTACCCGCGGCAGACTTTTGCCCGGCTTTGGTGCCCTCAGCCGAGAAGCCGGGTTTCCGGGCACAGTTCCGGAACGCTCCAGCCAGCCGCCAAACGATTTCAACGTCGCGACCCCGCGAGCAAGGGTACGTTGCGAAAGGCCCTCTTGTTGCCTTCTCCACACCCATTCACGACAATCGTCAAGTGTGAGCTGGGCAATGTCGTGCTGGGCCTCGTCGCCCACGGTTTGTTCGAACTGAGAGAGATCGCGGGCATACGCGCGCACCGTGTGCTCTGAGTACCCGTATTCCTGGTCGAGTGCACACAGAAACCGCTCGATTGCCTCGTTCATGCGCATGGTTTCATGCTACCGCGACCTCCTGACCAGTGCCCAGCGCTCCTGCTCTACCGGTGCCGTCATGGCGTCTGCCCCAACGCGTGCTACTTTTTGCAAAAGCTCCAGTTCCACAAGAACAGTTGCTGCTTCATCGAGGGTGATGCCCGCGTTGCGCGCTACCTCGTCGACTCCTCGAGCACCTCTGCGTGGTAACGCATCTGTGACGCGCTGATGCAGCGATAGTTCCCTAGGGGATGCCTCACCACCGCCGGAGTCTTTGCCATATTCCACTCCTTCTCCTGCGGGTTTCTCCACACCCATAAGCAATTCAAGATCAGCCGTTTTCGTTATGAGCGCAGCACCGTACTCCTCTATGACCCGAAAACACCCGAATGAACTCGCTGAGGTGATTGGGCCAGGAACAGCGCCGAGAGGGCGCCCAATCTCAGCCGCGTGACCCGCGGTGTTGATCGCCCCCGATCGTGTTCCTGCTTCAGTAACAAGGGTCGCCTCGGCAAGTGCCGCGATAAGTCGGTTACGCATGAGGAAACGCCACCTGGTTGGCGGAGAACCTGGAATCATCTCTGAAATGACAGCTCCTGTTTCACCAATGCGCCCGATCAGAGCATCGTGCGCCGCTGGATAGCGTCTGTCGGCTCCCCCAGCCAGTACAGCGATGGTACGGCCACGTGCGGCGAGTGCTGCTCTGTGTGCCACACCGTCGATTCCGTACGCCGCACCCGAGATAATCACTCTTCCGTGTTGCACGGCATTCTGTACAAGTTCTCCAGTGACCTGTTCACCGTATGAGCTGCAGGCTCTTGAGCCGACCACTGCAAGCCCAGCGTCGCTCAGCACAGGCAGATCTCCGATCACCCAGAGCGTCAGTGGTGCGTGATCGCCAAGATCTGTAAGCCTCCCTGGCCAAGACGGAGAAGCCCCGGTGATCAGGCGCATGCGATGCGTGCGAGCCGATTCACAGTCGGTGACCGTTGCAGCACGGTTGAGCCTCGGGCGCCATCTCCCGATGCCAGCAGCAATCTCAGCTTTACTCGGCGCAAGAGAAACACTGCCGCCCGGTGAATGCGCGGGTGGCTGACTTGCCTCGGCGGCAAGGGCCGCAAGCTTCACCGCCGAGGCCCCCTCAATGAGGTGTCCAAGCGAGCCGGCAGCTCCCATTATCGAGACGAGCCTCCTGGCTACTCGGTCGCCAGGTTCGCACATGCGAGCCCAGGCTACGGTTGCAAACGCTTCAGTAAGCGCTGCGTCTTCGGCACTGTACCCAGTCAGAGGGCTGGCGCTCATTGTCGGTGTTGAGAGCTTTGCTTCGTGATTGTCAGTGGGAGCTTGAAGAATACTGGCAATGACCTCGCGTTCCGTTCCGACAGGAACCAGACTTTTTAGTACGCGCTCTTTCATGAACGTGCCTCGCGGAACATAAGTGCACGGCTTACCTCAGTTGCTCCGGGCGAGGTTTTGCCTGCGAGATCAGCCACCGACCAGGCAACGCGAAGCGCCCTGTCATACCCGCGAAGAGTCAGCGTGCCGAGCGCAAGTGCACGATCGAGTAATGCTGTGGTCTGAGCACCCAGGCGAAGGTCTCCTTCTCTGAGCCACCCGCCCGAGACCTCGGCATTGACACGCCAGGGGGTACCCGCAAGACGTTCTGCTGCAGCTGCCCGTGCCTCGTTCACACGAGCCCGCAGCATTTCGCTCGTCTGGGCGCCCTGATGCTCGCCGGTACCGCCGTTCACACTCGAGACCCTTCTCAGCGTGACCCCAAGATCGATGCGGTCTCTCAACGGGCCCGAGATACGCGAAGCATAGCGGCGGCGTTGCATCGGCGTGCATGAGCAGAACGCGTCGGTGGCTTCAGTACCCGCTTTACCGCAGGGACAGGGGTTATGTGCAAGCACGAGTTGAACGCTAGCGGGCAACGTTGCTCGCAGACTCGCGCGATGAATATGCACCTTTCCTTGTTCAAGGGGTTGGCGCAGCGCATCAAGAACATTGCGCGAGAATTCTGCCGCCTCGTCAAGAAAGAGCACTCCTTCTGAGGCGAGCGATAAGCTACCCGGAATGAGCCCTCCGCCCTTCGCAGCACCAATCATTGCTGCTGGTGAGGCCGTGTGGTGCGGGTGTTCGAACGGCGGAACCCTCATGAGTGACGTGAGCGTATCGTTCGAAATGAGCGAGTGAATACTCGTTGCTCGCAACGAAGCCTCATCGCTCAGCCTCGGGAGAATCGTCGGCAGACGCTCAGCAAGCATTGTTTTCCCTGCTCCTGGAGGGCCGACGAAATGCACGTGATGCCGACCTGCTGCGGCAATGGTGAGCGCCTCGATTGCGACCTGCTGACCGATCACCTCACTCATGTCGACGGCTCGGCGGGCATCATAACCCAGGCCAGTGCTCTGGCCGGCCGGCACATTCGCTGTCTCGCTTTGAGATACGGCTGATCCGCTACGAGGTAAAAGTATCGCTTCGTCGACTTCGCCACGGTGCCATGCCACTGCGGCCGAAAGCGTCGCTACCCCGATCACCGTCATGCCCTTCACCAACGATGCTTCTTTGGCTCCTTCGGCAGGAACCATAACGGCAGAGAACCCCGCCGTTTTCGCGGCAATCACCGCAGCCAGAAGGCCCCGAGGCCGTCGCACCGTACCGTCAAGGCCAAGCTCGCCGATATGCACGGTATTGGAAAGCCGCTCGCTGCGCACGACCCCAGAGACAGCGAGCACCGCTAGCGCAATCGCTAGGTCAAAGCCCGAGCCATGTTTCGGCAGCTCAGCCGGCTGCAGATTCACAAGGATAAAACGGTCGCTGAGTTGCAGCCCCTGAGCAGCAGCAGCGTGCCGAACGCGCTGCTTCGCCTCACCGAGGGCAGCGTCAGGAAGCCCGACGATCGCGATACCGGGCAATCTGCGGGCAGATCCTGCTTCTACGGTCACGGGTGCGCCCTCGGTGCCGAGCAGGGCCATCGCAGCAACCTGCACCACCCCGCTCACGAGATGCCCTCAACATGCTCGATTTTTGGTGGCTGGTTGCCACGCAGAGTAATGCCAATGCCGTCTACCCTGCAGCTATGCCACCTCTCGGGATGCGTTCGTAGCCACTGTGCCAGTAGCCGTCGAAGACGCAGAGCCTTCAGATAGGTAATCGCTTCAAGCGGAGGCCCATAGCCCGTACCACTGCGGGTTTTCACTTCAACAGCCACAGCGGTGCGCTCTTGCATAGCGATGATATCGATCTCGCCGGCGTTCACCCGCCAGTTTCGTTCAACGATGTTGTAGCCAAGCGATTCAAGGTAGCGACAAGCAATCGCCTCACCCTGCACACCAATGGTCTGCGCCCGCCGTGCCACCTTTTTCGTTCTTGCAACGGTTCCTGCATATGGCAGGGACCGGGGCTTTGCCGAGTCTTTGTCTCGTGCGATGTTGTGAGCCATGCGTTACCTCCGAGCCCAGTATCGGGGCCGGCAATTGGCTTGGCAGAGTTCTCAACAGAAATGAGGCGACCATGCAGAAAAACATGGCTGTGAACGAAAAACAGACCCGAGGTCTCTTCTCGATCCGCCACAAATGCGTGATTCTCGTTCACAACGTGGCCCGCTCATTGCTGCTGCTAGTTGGCGCGGTTAGTCTTCGACCTTCAGCTCGTTCGGGAGCTTAAACTCACGAGCGTTCAGCTCTTCGACGTTCACATCTTTAAACGTCATCACCTTCACCGAGGTGACAAAACGGTCGGCGCGAAAAACGTCCCACACCCACACATCTTGCATTTGCACCTCGAAGTAAAAATCGCTGCCGGCGTCTTGCCTCGTGACATTTACCTCGTTCGCAAGGTAAAAACGGCGCTCTGTTTCAACAACATAGCGAAACTGGCTCACCACATCACGGTATTCGCGAAAGAGCGCGAGCTCGGCATCGCGTTCGTAATCGTCTAACTCATCGTCGTTCATCGTCTTCAATACTAGCCTGTGCGAGATAAGCTGGCACTGTGCATGATTCAGTCGCTCTTCTCACCGATCACTACGAGCTCACCATGGTCGATGCCGCCCTGCGTGCTGGCACCGCCGACCGACCGTGCGTCTTCGAGCTTTTCTCTCGCAGCCTCAAGGGTGCCAGGCGGTACGGTGTTGTCGCCGGAACCGGCCGCTTTCTTGAGCAGCTCACAAACTTTCGCTTTGGCGACAACGAACTCGAGTGGCTTAGCGGCCAAGGGTTTCTTTCACTCCAGACCCTCGATTGGCTAGCAAATTATCGGTTCTCGGGTGATATCTGGGGTTACCCAGAGGGCGAGGTATTCTTTCCGGGCTCACCACTCTTAACCGTCGAGTCGACCTTCGCCGAAGGCGTGATGCTCGAGACCTTTGCGCTCAGCATCTTGAACCACGACTCGGCAATCGCAACCGCGGCCTCGCGTATGACCCAGGCTGCTGGCGGTAAACCGCTTGCCGAGATGGGTTCACGACGGACAAGCGAGTACGGGGCAGTTGCAGCGGCTCGCTCGGCATACCTGGCGGGCTTTTCAGCGACTTCGAACCTCGAAGCAGGCCGCACCTACGGCGTTCCGACCATGGGCACGGCCGCTCACTCGTTCTCGCTGTTACACGACACTGAACGCGAGGCGTTCGAAGCGCAGCTTGCAGCGCTCGGCACCGACACGACACTTCTCGTCGACACGTACAACATCACCGAGGGTGTCGCGCTCGCGGTCGAGGTCGCAGGAACAGCGCTTGGTGCCGTACGCATCGACTCGGGCGACCTGCCCATCGTCGTGCAGGAGGTACGCAAACAGCTTGACGCCCTCGGCGCGACCGGGACGAAGATCACGGTCACGAACGATCTCGATGAGTTCACGGTCGCAACACTTGCGCACTCCCCCGTCGACTCTTTCGGTGTCGGCACCTCGGTAGTCGTGGGGTCTGGATCACCCACCATGGGCATGGTGTATAAGCTCGTCTCCCGACAGCGAGACGACGGATCATGGGTACCGGTCGCCAAGGCTTCGACGGGCAAACAGACGCTAGGAGGCAATAAACGTGCGTACCGACTCATTGGGGCTGACGGCAGGGCAACCTCAGAGCTCATCGTCGTGAGTGATGAGCCGGGTGAAGCTCCTGAAAACGAACCCATCGCGGCCAGGCCCGTCATGAAACACCTCGTTGTCAACGGCGAAGTGCAGCCTGAGTTTCTCGGCAAAGAGGCACTTGATGCGGCCCGCGCTCGGCATCAGAGCGCCGTTGCCGAGCTCCCGGTCGTAGCGCTCAGCCTCACCCGCGGCGACCCCGCGATTCCCACAGTTTTCACCCAATCGAGTGACATTCAGGCGTAGAATACGATCATGGCAATTGGTTTTGGTTCTGATGTTCAAGGCGGCACGGGTCTTCTCGACCGCGAGCTCGAAGAGCTGCTGAAAGATGAGCAGCTTGAAGATGGCGACCACGAGCGCTTCTCTCACTACGTTCCTAAAGACAAGATCGTTGAGTCTGCGGTAACCGGCAAGCCCGTTCGCGCTCTGTGCGGCAAAAAGTGGACCCCGAACCGCGACCCTGAGAAGTTTCCGGTCTGCCCCGACTGTAAAAAAATCTACGAGAAGATGCGCAAGTAACAAGCCATCTTCCGTACAAACGTGAGAGGGCCCGTGGCATAACGCCACGGGCCCTCTCACGTTTGCGTTTGCAACGCAGCGAATTAGTCAAACATCTGGGTAAACGCGAGCAGCTCAGAACTGCGGCGGTTGTATACGAGACCACCGAGTGCAATGCCAGCAACAAGCAGCAAGCCACCGTAAACGAGTGAACCCGCCAGGACTATAAAACTCTCGCCAAAACCAATCTCGGGGTTCACGAATATTACGAAGAATACGGGAGCGGTCAGTACTGCTGCTCCCAGGAAAGCGAGGGTCTGCGCAAAACCTGCTCCTGCACCCTGCCAAGCTGGTTGCACGAATGGGCTTTCACCCGGGCGTGAGGTCGGGTACGGACTCAGTACCGAAACCACGCTCGAGAGCGCAGCACTCGTGCACAGCGCAACGAAGCCCAACGCGATCACGGCAGGGGTCGCCTCCCAGTTTCCGAGAACAAGGACAGAAACACTCGCACCGATAATGAGCACGGGAATACCGAGCACAAACACCGGAACCAGGCGCCCCAAGCGGTCTTGCGTTCCCTTCACACCGCTCGCAACGTGAATCCACAATGCCGTCGAGTCGGTTGCAATGTCGTTGTGTACCATCCACCCAACCATGATGAGCACGAGCGGTAACGGAATGAGCGCGAGGTGGGCACCATCAACGCCAGCAAAAAGCAAGACACCCACGACGAGCACAGGAATCACGGGGATAGCAACGAGCGACACAAGGTAGCGCGGGTCGCGCATCCAGTACGTAAGCGAACGAGCGCCAATACTCATGGCTGGACCCTGCCCAAAGTATTCAAACCACCCAAGCGATGAACTCATCGAGGCCCCGTGTGCAGGGCGTTCGACGCGGGTCATGAGACCCGTGGTGAGCGAAATGGTGCCGCCAACAGCAAGAGCGAGCATCGCGACGTGAATACCCAGCTGCAACACGATCGAGTCGATGCCTTCTGCCCCGGTATGCAGCACTGCAAAGGCTGCGCCGAACGGTGTCCAACTAAAACTTTGTGCGGTATCGGCGAGTTGCTTCGCTCCTTCACCCTTCACCAGCGCAACGGTGAGCATGAGCACCAACGGCAACACTGAAATGAGGGTTGCTACCCCGAGGCCTTTGCGCAGGAGGGCAAGCCGCTGCGAGTTCGCTGCTAGGTCTCCGAGCGCTCCCCCGAACACTCCGTATACGGGAATCGAGACGAGCGCGACGACCAACGAAAGAACCGAGAGCGCGTTCCACTCGAGCATGTCAACGCGCAAGGCGACGAACGTCCCTCCCCAGACGATCGCGGCGAGACCGATCCATGTAACAGGCGCCGTCACGAGCAACGCAAGAGCAATTCGAGCAGGAGTCGCGGGATACTGTTGCAACGCGCGACGATCTAGCGTTACCGACGGCACAAAAAGCGGTATAAGGAAGGCTGCAAGGAGGATAAGGGCGCCAAAAGCCACATCGTAGCGGCCAAGTAGCTGAGCGTCATTCTGTGCGAAGAGAATGGGAGCCGCGGCGAGTGACGCCGCGAGCACGAGTAACAGCAGCCTCGCGATGATCGCGCGAACGGCACTTCGAGCCCCGCCAGAGAACGGGGCCCCGAGCAGGGCTACTCGGAGTCGTAAGATCCGTGCAACCATTCGAGCCCCCTCTCGGTCTCATTCTGCTGGGTAAGCTTCGCAAAACGTTCTTCAAGGCTCATGCCGTCACGCACATCATCAACCGAGCCCTGTGCGATAACGTCGCCATCATTGATGACGACAACGTGGTCGCAAACACGCTGAATAAGGTCGAGGCTGTGACTCGACATGACAACACTGCCGCCACTCTCAACGAACTTCTCGAGAATTTCGGTAACGTTTGCTGCCGAGACCGGGTCAATCGTTTCGAACGGCTCATCGAGCACAAGCAACTGAGGTGAGTGGATCATCGAGCAAGCGAGTGCGATCTTTTTTTGCATGCCGGCCGAGTAACTCTGCACAGCGCGCCCCAGTGCCCCTTCAAGCCCGAATGCCTGCGCAAGGTCGTCTGCACGACTCGCAACCGTCTGGGAATCGAGGCCTTGGAGAACGCCTGCGTAGTTCAACAGCTGCGCTCCGGTCAAACGATCAAAAAGACGAAGACGGTCAGGCAACGAGCCAATAAGTCGCTTTGCGGCAGGGCCGTCTTTCCAAACGTTGACATCGCCGACGAGCACGCGACCGCTGGTTGGCCTATTCAAACCGCTGATCATCGAGAGGGTCGTGGTCTTGCCTGCACCGTTCGGCCCGACAACGCCAACAAATGACCCTTCTCGAGCTTCGATCGAAATATTATTCGCCGCAACAAGATTGCCGTATACCTTCGTGAGCATCTGTGTTTGCAGCACCAGAGGCCGCTGCGATGCGGCCTTACCACGCTCACGAGCACGAACGACAGAGGGCACCGGTACGTGACGTTCAGGCCTCGCCTCTGCTGCGGTACTCGGTGCTGTCTCTTCAGGTTCTAGTTGCTCTTCTTGCACGGCCGCCACTTCGTTACTCGCCAGGTGATCATACGAACGCACACCCCTACCGACTCCCCCTCTGCCCGAGAGGCAGCGCACGCTTTGCCCGATTCTCCATCAGGCACCCCGCGGATGCACCCCTCTAACGTATCAAAAAGTTGGGCGACTAGCGTGTGAACTTACCCGTTTTGTTCACCCTGTCGTTGCTTCATTTCAGCCTCGGTATCGTACCAACGCTGCATGAGGGTTTCGATTGCTTCGCTAAACCGACGACTTGGCTCACCCTGACGAATGTCGCCAAAGTAATGTTCAGCCCAGTACGCGAGCTTTTCCTGGGTCGAATCATCGTGAAGAACCCGCTCAACCTCCGCGATCACGTTGCCCGCACGCTCTGTCGAGAGCCATTCACACGCCTGCAGGTAGCCAAGCTCATCGACAATCGCTTCACTCGATGCAGGCCGGGTCACGATGACCGGTTTACCCACAGCAAGGCGGTCATAAATCATTGCCGAGATATCGCAGATTGCAACATCGCTCTGAGCCAGCTGCCAGTTGATCGCTCCAGATTGGTCGTACACGTGATGCGCGCTCTCGTCGGCCTGATTTGCGGCCTCGATTGCCCGTACGATGCGTCGGTGCGCCGCACCGTATTCATCGTTCACAACACCCGAACGTGGGTGCGGGCGATACACCAGCCTGTGTTGCTTCGACTCGAGCAATTGCGTGACGAGTGCCTCACCGTGAGTGATGATTGAGCCGTAGGCTGCGCTCGGTCGGTCACCTTCCCATGTCGGGGCGTAAAGCACAACGGTCCGGTTATCGCTGGGGTACGGAGCTGATCCGCTCATGTAATCGGCCTGTGGACGGCCAATCTCGAACGTTCTCGCCGCAACGTCATACCCCCAGACGTTATGACGCAGGCGGTCATGCGCCGCCTGTCCGGCGATAAAGGCATAATCGTATGCCTTTATCTGGTTCGTCGTCATGTACATTTTGTCGCTCTCGCCGTGGTTAATAAACACGTGCCAGCGTGAGCCGTATCTGAGCATCTGGAAGTTCTTCGTGTTCTGGTTAACGTACAGAACAATGCGCAGTGGGTGCCGGTCAATAACCTGCTCCAGGTGCTTGACCTTCGGCGCAAAGACGACATGCAGGCCGCTCTCACGACGGAGCAGTTCTGCACCCTCAATGTTGCGTGCAAGAATAACGACCGGCCAGCGCTTCTGAAGCTCTCGAAGTGGCTCATACCACTGGCGCATTTGGTAGGCGTTCACGTGCGAGTCACAGAAGTAGACCGCAATTTCAAAGGTGCCTGCAGCGGGGCGTTCGCCCCCCTGTTGCATCTGACGAAAAGAGGCGTAAGCACGCCTTCTTCGCAAAACCGTTCGGGCAAGGCTCGCAGCCTTCCGAGTGTCCTTAATGAGATTCACCCCAATACTGTACCCCGCCCAAAGGGCCCGAACCTCAAGGAAGCTATGACACACTAGCTCCTGTGATTAAAGCGTTACCAGCAGTGAGCTATGTCATGCCCGTGTTGAACGAGGCAGGCCATCTTCGAGCCGCTGTCATGGCGGTTCTCGCACAGGAATACTCGGGTGAGCAGGAGATTGTTCTCGCACTTGGTCCTTCAACCGATGAGACGAACAGCATCGCACACGAGCTCGCTTCAACAGATGAGCGCGTGCGAATCGTCGAGAATCCAGAGCGCGACATTCCAATCGGGCTCAATCTCGCTATCGAAGCCGCACACAACCCAATCATCATCAGGGTTGATGCCCACTCAGAGCTCTCTCCCGGCTATACCGAGAGGGCGGTCGAGCTGCTGGGAGCAACCGGTGCCGCGAACGTTGGTGGGCGTATGCAAGCTGAGGGTACCGGGCCGGTGCAGCGCGCCATCGCGGGCGGTTACAACAGCCCAATCGGGCTCGGCGGCGGCTCCTATCACTTCAGCGAAGAGCCACACGAAGCCGAGTCGGCATATCTCGGTGTTTTTCCTCGAAGTACCTTCGACCTTGTGGGCGGCTTTAACCCGATTATTCGCCGCGGTGAAGACTGGGAGTTTAATCTGCGGGTGCGCAAAGCTGGCGGCACGGTCTGGTTCGATCCCGAACTCCAGGTCACGTATTGGCCCCGCTCCAGTTTCTCAGCGCTCACGCAACAGTTCTTCGCGACAGGCACCTGGCGAGCCAAGCTCGTGCGAATGTACGGCGGTGAGAACCCGTGGCGCTTCTTTGTGCCCGGCGCCTACGTCTTGGCGCTCGTCGCGGCGCTCACCACCGCGGTGCTACACGTGTGCGGCTTTGTCGCGCCAAGCGCATGGTGGCCCTGGGTCCTGTACGCCGCTCCAGTGGCCCACGCGGGACTCTCGCTCTTCGCCGGCACAAAAATGCCCGAGACGAAGGGACTGCGCGGCACCTTGCTCGGTGCCCTCGCGATTACGATCATGCACCTTGCCTGGGGCACCGGGTTCTTGCGCGGTTTTGTGTTTGGGTCAAGCAAAACGCTCGATCGTTCGCGCGCGAGCTAAGTCGCTGCGCCTAGCTCACGGTCGGAATCGCCTCAGCGTTCTCGAGCCAGTCAACGACGCGAGCTGACGCCCGACCGTCATCGTATGCATTAAACCGTTCAGAGAAACGCTTGGCCTCGACACGATTTTGCACGATCCACGCCGCCTGATTTCCTTCACGCTCATAGGCGCGCAGCATCTCGAGCATTTCGTCGTGTGACGTGACAAGTGGCCCCGGCGCATGTTCTTCAAGAGCGAATGTGAAGCCTCGTTCTGCCTCGAGGTACTCTTCACGGTCAGCAACGAACAGCACCGTCGCAATGCTCGCGACCGAGGCGTCAAACATGAGTGACGAGTAGTCGGTCACAAACACATCGGCCGCGAGCAGCAAATCGTTCACATCGGCGACACGGGTGACGTCGTGTACGCGGGCCCCCGAGTAGCCAGGCTGCCCCATCTCGCGACTGTGGCCTCGCGCGAGAATCGTCCACTCGCTACCGAGCTGATCAGCAAGTCGTGCCACGTCCAGGGTGTCTGCCATCGCCCTGCCGTGTTCACGCCATGTTGGCGCGTAAAACAGTACCTTCGAGACCGCACCAAGCCCAAGCCGCTGGCGCGCTGATGATTGGGCAGAGAGCAGTCGTTCTCCCTGGTGCTCAGCAAGCGCGAGCCGATCGTTTCTCGGATAGCCCGTCTCGATGATAGGCCCCCGAAATGCGTAGCTTCTCTTGAGCGCTTCTGTCGCGTGAGCATTCTGCGAGAGCAACGCGCTCCAGCGCTTACTCTCCCTGCGCACCGCGAGCCGAGTTCGCAGGGACTGCCCAGGCCTGTCGAGTGCTAGCCGCTTGAGCGGGGTGCCATGCCATGTTTGCAGGACGAACTGGTCTTTACGCGGCGTGAAGTCGAAGCGCAACCAGTCATTCACCACGAGCAGTTTCGCGTGACGGCGGGCCGCGTGCCATTCGGGGCTGCCCACAAGCAGCGCGACTGCGCCATGAGGAACCTGAACCCCCTCGTTCGCGACGCTCCAGTACCTGGTGAGTGCCGGGTAACGCTTTGCGAGTTCTGCATCGATCGCAAGAGGATTGCACGTTGCTAGCGAGCCATAAAAGCTTTCAAAGAAAACAGCGTTCTCGGTATCGATATTGCGTGCAGGATCGTGTAGCACCTGAACGTAATCGAGCACCCGTGCTGCCGAGTTCCCATCACGAAACTCATGAAACCTCGCGGCAAGGCGTTGGGTGCGCAATACTGCCGCACGTTGCACTCCTGGGTTTCCAGCAAGCGCGCTTTCAAGTCGCTTCAGCGCTCCCCGCCACGAAACGGCAAAGTGCCCCTCGGTCGTCACTTCGTACGGCTCATAGAGCCCCCGTGTACGGGTGTAATCGTCAAGGTCTGGGGCGAACCAAACAATGGGTCGTCCGGTGAGCGCAAAGTCAATGGCGATCGATGAGTAATCGGTCATCAGGGCGTCAAAGAGGCCAAGCATCGGAGTGATTTCTGTGCAAACATCACTGCCGACGAGCGTAATATTTTCGCCGACGAGGTGCTCGTAGTCGCCCTGCCCTAGCGGGTGCGAGCGCAGGAAAAGCTGCACGTTAGCGGTTCTTGCCCACGAGGCCACAGCGACTGCTTCTTCTGGCGTAGGAATACCCGCTGTCACCGCACCATCACGCCAGGTCGGCGCATAGAGCACCCAACGGCGTGACGATTGCGCCTCGCTCAGCCCGAGACGTTCAACAAGCCCGAGCCGTTTGCGTGCCGCAGCAGCGGGGTCTGCGAGGTTACGGGCGAGTTCGTCGAGCCTCGCATCGCCCAGCACTTGCACCATGCCCGGTTGGACGCGAAAGGCCGACCTGAGTCGCTGCGCAGCGATCGGAGAACCCGCAGCGTAGACGTCAACCTGGCTCGCGCCTTTCCGGTACATAAACCCGAGCAAGCGCTTGATTGCTCGGCCTCCCCCAACTTCGGTCGTTACCCGTGAGTCAAGATGAAGTTTTTTGAGTGGTGCGCCGTGCCAGAGATTCACAACGGTGGCGCCGAAAAGCCCAAACCGGTGTGCATCACCGAGGCCGTGGGTGACGACGATCGTGCCCGCACGAAGCGTCGCCCAAAACCCAGCCCAGGAACGCTTCTGTTTCGATTCAAATCCGAAGGTTTCAGCCTCGGCCGCTTGTTCAGGAGTCTCAGTCAGCCAGATGATGAGTGCGTCACCATCACGTTTCTGCAGCTCTTTCGCAACGGCAAGGGCGCCCTCTCCCACCCCAATGCCGCTCCCGAACACCCACTGGTTCCCGAGCCGCGTAACGAATAGCGACAGCAGGAACCCGAGGGCATAGCCGGGAATCGACAGGAGCTTCGCGAGGTTGCCCCGTCGAAAGCGAAAAGATGTCTGAGTGCTCACTGCTCCAAGCGTAGTCGTTCTCGTTGGGTTACGGGGTCATCGTTCCGAGCGTGACCGTCTCGGTTTTGGTTTGCCCATCGCGGTTGAGTGTCACCTCGACATCTGTGCCACCCTCATAAAAGCGGATCATTGCCGAGACAGACGTTCCATCACCCGTTGCGACGCCATCAACCGCGGTGATGATGTCGCCTGAGCGAATCCCTGCTTTCTCAGCCGCGCTCCCCTTCACCACGTCTTGCACGAGGCCACCCCGTTGCGTCGCCGCAGCGCTCGCGCGGGCGTCGAGCACCGTCGCACCAAGTAGACCGTGAGTCGGTGCCTCGCCATCAATAATCGCGCTTGCAACACGATCGACGAGCTTCACGGGAATCGCGAAGCCGAGGCCGACGCTGCCAGCCTGGCCCTCTTCTTGCCCTGTTGAGGCAATCGCAACGTTGATTCCGATAAGTTCTCCCGCCGCGTTGAGCAGGGGCCCGCCTGAGTTGCCGGGGTTGATTGAGGCATCGGTCTGGATCACGGGAAGCGTCACCTGACCGCCACCGCCGCTCTGCTCTTTTTTGCCGGGCGCATCAAAACGGAACTCGTATGGGTTCTCTTCCTGCGGCTCCTGCCCTTCGCTACCGTCATTGGGAATCAGCGGGCTGCCCACCGAAATACCTCGGTTCAGCGTACTCACAACACCGCTCGTCACGGTATTGCTGAGGTTAAAGGGGGCACCAATCGCGACGGTCAGATCACCAACCGCGAGATCGTCTTCAGCAACCGTGATGGGAGTGAGCCCCTCAGCTTCAACCTTGATAACAGCAACGTCAGCATACGGGTCGGTACCAACAATCGTGCCGTCGAGCATGCGCCCGTCACTCAGCATGACGCGTACCTGAGTGTCAGCGAACGACGAACCATCGATCGTAACCACGTGGGCGTTCGTCACGATGTAGCCATCTTCTGAGTAGATAACGCCTGAACCTGTGCCTGAACCAGCTCGGCTTGAGACGTCAATGGTGACCGTGCTGGGTGTCGCAACCTGCGCGATCGCCGAAACCTGCGTTGAAGCCTCAGGGTTCGCAATCGTAATCTCTGACGACCCCTTCGGATCGGCCGCAATATCACCGCGGTTTTCGAGCACGATCGCGGCGGTCGCACCGCCCGCGATCGCACCAATGATTGCACCGATCGCGATGCCAGCAATGAGGCCCGATGACCGCTTAGCATGCTGCTTCCGAGGCTCTTTACCCGATGAAAGGCCAAAGCCTTCACCTTGCCCGGGAGGAGGTGGTGTCAAGCCACCCTGCTGCAGCGGTGGCAGTACTGACGTCGCTTGTTGACCAGGCGTCACCGCCTCAGCCGTGGTGGCACGCGAAGCCCCACCAAGGTTGTGAGGAACATCGCTGCGAACCTGCCGCACTTCCTGATGCTGCTGCGGATCGCCGGCTCGTTGCACTCCCGCAGCAGCTGAGGGGGCCTGCGTTGACGCCACCGGCGCAGAAGGCGACGGTGTTACTGACGCTGGTGTTGCTGGCGACGATTCGACGGGAGCATGCGAAGGAGTAGAGCCAGGGCGCTCCGACATTGCGGGAGGCACCGTGGCTGATGATGCAACCGAACTCGGTACGGTCGAACTCGGTGTGGCCGACTGCCCGTGCGTCACTGTCGGGTTCGGGGCTGCAGCTGGCAAAGTCTGAGACATCTGAGGCGAATCGGAGGCGCCTACTTCGCGCTGAGCAGTCGTCTCACCATGTGGGCTGACCCCGGCATCGCGAGATTCGTGCTGATCCCCGGTGGGTGCCCCGCTGTGAGGGGCGCCCACCGGGTTCTCGGGCTGCTGGTTTGCACCGGTTGGTTCGTTCATGCGTTTTCCCTTCTCGATGGCTCCAGAATGCACACCGATGCTATGAGTCAGCCGAACGCCTCCTGCAAGAACGGTTAACCCGGTCGCTATTTCTTGGTGCGCGCACGCATCAAGATCCCGGTACACATGAGCAGAATTCCCGCGATTCCAATCATGCCAGCAGTGTTTGGGGCTCCAGTTGCGGCGAGCGCCTCTTCCTTTGGCGCGGGTTGCTCAGGCTTCGGTGGTTCAACTGGTTGGGGCGTGATTCGCGTAGTCTCGTTTGCGATACCGCATTCTCCCTCGTGCACGACCACGCGCTCGAAGGTTATGGGATCGACCGCGGTGAGTCTTTCTACCCAGTGCACTGTGCCCGCAGAACCAGCAACAATATCTTCACTCTGATGCTCACCCGTACTATCGATCGTCAATGCTTGAGTAACCGCGACCGGTTGGGCAAGACAGCGTTCACGGTCACTGAGCGCACTGAGGTCACTAGCGGTCCAGGTCTGCCCAATAGGTTTCCAGTGCTCGTCATACCGCGTCTGCCCTTCTTCCGGCGCAAGGTATGCGGTGAAGGTCAATTCGGCTTCGTTTGGCACCGGGCCCTCAACGATCGCGATATCGTGCAGCGTCTCGCCTTCAACCGATTCTTCCTGGGCTTTCGTCGTTACGCGTGGCGGCACGACTTCTGCGGTCTCGGCGGGAACACCGTAATCATCGCACCACTCACGCACGTTCTCGCGCTGCCCCTCGGCTTGATCGTCTGCATAGACGCACCACTGCATGGTGACGAACCCGGTGACGTCGAGCGGAATCGCAACCGCCTCACTTTCGTAGATACCGTCTTCGGTTACGGTGAGTCGGGTCTCAGCGAGCGGCACAGCATCCTCGGGCGCGGTGCCGCTTTGCTCCGGGCGTTCCTTCGAGTGGAAGAGCGTACCGCGCAAGACTACGGGCACCCGGTCTCCGCTTCCCTGCTTCAGCCACCCGCCATACTGCTCTGCCGTTACCGCAACGTCGTCCTTCGCGCTCCACCCAAGCCCGAGTGTGCCTTCAACAAGCCTGGTCGCTAGCGTAAGACGCTGCTGTACTAAATGCGTCTCGGGAGCCAAACCAAAGCCGTCGCGAATAGGAAAAGCCTCACGTTTAAGCGATGAGACCCCTGTACGTTCGGGCTTGGTCACTGCCCCCGGCTGCTTCTTCCAGTCGAAGCCCCACACCCAGGTGTAGTAGCCGGTAGCAACAGCAACGGTGTCGGCTTTTGCTTGATAGGTCCCGGGACCATCGGTGATCTCAATGGTGGCTGTCCCGGCAACCGGGGTTCCTTGTGGCACGTCGTTACTTGGGTTTTCACTCGGGTCGCTCCCAAGCGGGCCGTAGAGCGTACCGTGAGCGGTCAGCGGCATGTATGTCCCCGACTGATCAGTTGCCCACGCACCAAAGCGTTTATCGGCTGCCACCGTCACACTGTCGCGAAAGCTCCCTCCCACCTGAACGATGCGATCATGAACGTTTGTTGTGAGCGTCGGCGCCCACTCGTGTTTGACGTTCACGGTAGCCTTCTGCGTCCCTGCACGTTCCATCCCACGCGTCTTACCCGTTGGCGTCACGATTCTCTGCTCTCCCGGAGCCGTTGGTTCGTACAGGTTGAGGTCTGCACGCCACCCGTCCCTGCCAGTCGTCCAGGAAATCTTGGCTTCAACGTTAAAACTCGAGTCCCACCCTTTTGGTCGCACTGTTGCAATAGGCAGTGTGCCGCCCTTCGCCACGTCAACTTCTCGCACTGTTTGCTTCGTGTCGGCAAATACCGCATTCTTCAGTTCGATACGAGTGGTTCCGGCAAAGTACTCAACGGTGCCGGTTCGTTTATCACCAACCGTGAGCACCGGTGCTTTCACCTCGGTACCTTCGACGGGTGCGACCGCATTCTTCTTCGCCTCAGCAACCATTGTTTTTGCTCGGTCGACGATTGCGCTATGGCCCTTTTCTACGAGTGCCCTGTGCAGAGCTTCGTTGTAGCCGATGTTGTCGCCCCTTACCAAGAACATCGCAAGTGCGACGGCCGTTGCCTGCGCTTCATCCTTCGTCGTGCCCCACTCGGTCATGAGATAGTTCATTTGACGCATCACCGAAGCATCGGTCATCGCTGGCATGTGCAGTTCTTTTCCTCCCATGCCGAGCGGCCCACCCATCGCAAGATCGCCTCCGAACGAAGGAAGCTGGTCGACTGTGCTCACTGGACGCTGCGGATTCCAGGGTTCGCGAACCTTGATCTCGACGCAATACGCCTGTTCGCCAGAGGCCAGTTGAAACGACCCGAGGTACCCGAGGTCGCCGTACTCCTGTCCCGTTCCCTTCGAAGCCGCAAACGCGGGTTGTCCCTGTAATGACCACCAACCACCAAATACCGTCGCGATGAGCAACGCGAGCACGGCCATCACCCCGACTCTTCGCTCGTGCGGTCGCCGCACTTGATTCGCAGATTCACTCATGTGTTCCTTTCCTGCGTAGTTTTTCCACGCAGCACCAGAATGAGCCGTTGAACGGCTGCCTCCTCGGGTTATCAACAGCCACGACACCCCCGGGTTGCGGCAGGCGATTTGCATTCCCCACGAGAGCTGCTAAAGTTAATTCTTGTGCCGCGGGGTGGAGCAGTTCGGTAGCTCGCCGGGCTCATAACCCGGAGGTCGTAGGTTCAAATCCTGCCCCCGCAACGAAAAACAGCCCCTGATCAGGTGAAAACCAGGTCAGGGGCTGTTGGTTTTTCTGCGAGAAGTACCGAAGTACCCGCAGAAGTACCCGCATCGCTTTTGGGCGGTACACGCCGGTAGCCTCGGTGCAGATCGGCGATGTGGCCGCTTTCGCCCAGTGCTTCTACACCTCATGTGAACGACGAGAAGCACACCGCCCGCTACCCGTTGGCGCGGGCCCGGCGCTGGCCTGTGGCATGTGCCCCCCCCCCCCGCTTCGCGGGTGCAGGGCACCGCCGTATCGCCGGGGTGAGCGCCGGAGTGGACTGCAACGCGCAAAATGTACCGTCATTTTTCGAGCTGCAAAATGACGGTACAAAATGACGGTACATTTTGAAACCGCCGAGATCCGCATGATTCCGCGGCAGAACGGTCACTGAGCCGCACCGGCGAGTACCGTCATTTTGCAGGGCGTGAAGAATGACGGTACAGCATCGGTGCATGATCTTGACAGTCGCGCATGTGCGCGCGCACGCGCGTTTCCCCTGATAAACGAGCATTTTCTGTGATCCCTTACAGTGAAGTTCCAATGCTTCGATCCCGATTTGTACCGTCATTTTGCAGAAATCACGATTTTTCGCCCTCTGCGGAGAAATGTCGTTTCGACTGGGTACACGCGGAAAGTGGGTACATGGAGCCCAAATCTGTTGGAAAACCAGCAAACAGGCTGTACCCGCTATGTGCCCAAACTGGGTACGCGAGTGGGTACAGCCTCGTGCAACTGGGTACGCCAGAGCAGACCACCATCTCCCACGAGCACCTGACGGGCGGGGGTTCCCCTTCCATGAGGTGCTCGGACCTGCGGATGCGGGGTGCCGGTGCTGGCATGGTAGAGTTGTACCTCGTGACCGAAGAGAAGCGCCCTGATCTGACGGACAGCCTGACAGGTGCCGAGCTGCTGCGTTGGTACTGGCTCAAGGACGAGCTCGCCGACTTCGCCCGTCGCTTGGGCATCCGCGCGACGGGCGGCAAGGACTTGCTGGCGCAGCGCATTGCCGCGAAGCTCGACGGCGTAGGCTTCGTGGAGCCGCAGCGGGCACCCCGCAAGGGCGGTGCGCAGCTCACGGGGCCACTCACGGCGGCTACGACGATCCCCGCTGGGCAGCGGTGCAGCCAGGTCGTCAGGGCTTGGTTCGCCGATCAGGTCGGCCCGTCCTTCCGGTTCGATGCCGAGATGCGAGCCTTCTTCGCCGGAGCAAACGGCACGCAGACCATGCAGGACGCGCTCGACCACTACCTCGCGACGCGCGGCCAGGACGCGAAGCCCATCGACGCGCAATTCGAGTACAACCGCTTCACCCGGGCATTCCACGAGGCCAACCCTGCGGGTGGGCGAGCAGACCTCCTCAACGCATGGCAGGAGTACCGCTCCCGTCCGGTAGACCAGCGCGGGAGGGCCTGAGCTGCCGCCGGTGCTGCGCACTGTTGCCCTCGGCTGCGTGGTCACTCTCCGAGCCCCCTGCTGCTGGTCTGCTGCGGGGCATCGCTGTCGATGAGCGCCTGCACCTCGGCGCGGGCTGCGCGGGTCTTCTTCATGTCCGCGTCGAACAGGTCGCGCATGACGCGGCCATCACCCAGCTTCCGATTGTCGAGCCAGCGGTCGATGTCGGGGTCGATGCACTCGACCTTGGCGACCAGATCGCGCGCACGGGCGATCTCGGCCCGCTTCGCAGCGCTGAGCGACTCGGCCTCCTGCCGCTCGCGCTGAGCCGCGAGACGGGCGTCTGCGGTCTCCTGCTCCCGCCCGTCGAGATCGCGCTCCCTCGCGTCGAGACGGCGCTTGCGGGTGAGCCAGTCGGTCTCGCGCGCGGCGATGTCGCTGGCGCGCTCGTCGAGGTCGTTCTCGGCTTCTTCGAGATCAGCGAGATCAGCGTCGAGCTGCTCGCGAGCTGCGGCGATCTTCGCGGCGTTGGCCTTGTTCACTCGGTCGCCGTCCATCACCTTCTCGGAGAACTCGGCCACCTGCTTCTCGCGTTCCTTCCTCGCCTTGTACTTGGCGAGCGCCTCGTGCTTCGGGGAGCCCTCGATTCGGGCGAACGTGGCATCGTAGCCGTGCTCGTTCAATCGGGTTCGCATCGCGTCGTGGCGCTCGATATACGCGCGCTTCGCTCCGCCCTTGCTGTGGCCGTCGAACTTCGACTTCATGTTCACCCGGCCCGCCTCATCGACGGGGATCGTGTACATGTGCACATGCGCGTTCGTCTCGTCCAGGTTGAACGACCACGCGACCACGTTCTCAGCACCGTCGCGCTCGATCACCTCCTCGATCATGACGTTCAGCAGGCGCAGCACCTCGGCCCGCTTCTCGGGGGTCGCCGTCGCCCACGGACCCGTCCACTCGGGATCGAGTTCCAGGATGTACTCAAGCATCACGGCGGCGTCGCTGCGGAGCGCGACCGGCACCACGCGCCCGTCGGCCATGCGCCGCACGTTCGAGGGCGCGGCGTCCACCATCGCATCGGCCAGCTCGATCACCTGGTCGATGCTCTGAGCGCGCACGAAGCCGCCCTGCCCGTCGCTGATCATCGTCACGTTGTCGAGCGTGCGGGCCGGGTCGATCATCTTGTTCGAGTGGCTCATCTCGTTGCCCGCGAGCTTGTCGAGATCGCGCATCGAGTGGCGCAGCAGGCCGCGCCGCTTCTCCTTCGTGACACCGCCCCAGCGGTAGCTGGTCGTGTTGCAGCTCTTCGCGTCGCTCATCGCAAATCCTCCTGTCGCTCTGCCCCATCGGATGCTCCGTGGTCGGCTGGGACCCTGCACCCATCCACCCGCGTCGCGCCCTTTGCCGAGCCAAGCCAGACCCTCTCCACCACCTGGGACCCTGCGCCCGTGTGTGGAGCCTCTGCTCTGTCTTTGCGCGGCAAAGGGTAACCCAGTACTCTTACCTCCGCTGCGCTCCGGTAAGACTGGGCGCCTGCGGCGGGCTCCTCGGCCCTGGCGGGCCTCGACGCACCCCTGCGCGGGCAGCCCACTGGGCTCCCCGCTACGGCGTGCGAGACACGTCGAGCACCCCGACCGCCGCGTGACGGTCGGGGGCTCTCCGTGGGGGTCGGCAACGTCACTGCCGACCCCAGCCGTCCGCCGAGAATGACGGCTGCGCGCCGGTCTCGTCGTCCGAATCCGGGGAGACCGTCTCGAGCGAATCGCTCGAGACGGTCTCCGCCGAATCGACGGGGACGGTCACGCCGTCCAAGGCGATGCGCGCCGCCGAGATAGCGTCGGTCGCATACTTCACGCCGGGCGCGAAACGCTTCGCGATCTCACGCCCGAACGTCTCGTACTCGCGGGACTCCGCGAGCTTGGCTGCGCGTTGCGACTTCGCCGCTTCCGCGAGCAGTTCCTTGCTGGTCTTCGTAGCCACGGTGTGGCTCCTCTCGTTGGAATGAACCAGCCCGCCGACCGGCGAGCCGGGGGTCGGTCAGGCGGTCAGCCGCTCGACCAAGTCAGCGGGCATCCTGGCCCGCAGATGCTCGGGCAAATCGTGCTGCCCGTGGATGGCTGCTCCGCGGTCGGCATAGGCCCTCGTGAACCGCGACTGGTTGCCGGGCGCGCGCCACAGCAACGGCTCGCGCATCATCACGGTGTCCGGGTCGGTGTAGGCGTACATGAGCAGCAGCTCGATCGTCTCGACCTCGCCGAGGGGGCGAGCCGCCTTGAGCTTGCGGGCCTGGCGCTCGCGCCATTTATCGACCTGAGCCCAGATGCCCGGATCGGACACACGGATCGAGTCGCGGAAGTAGAGCGCCTTGCCGCGCGCTCGCTGCTCGGCGTCGTCGTGCGGCAGGTACGAGGCGAACCCCAGGAAGGCGTCACGGGCACTCCGTCCGCGCCCGGCGATCAGAGGGTCAAGGTCGATCAGATCGGCGGCGACGTCGAGACCTCGTGACAGCCGACGGTGCATCTCTGGGAGCGCCACCCGCGTGGGGCACAGCAGGGCACCCTGAATGTGCGGCGCGGCGCTGTCGCGGTCGTGCAGGCCGACGGCGTACTCCTGCACGGTGCGCTGCGGGTCGAGCACTGCGGCGACATCGGCGGGAGCCGCGAGGTCGGCAGGGATCACGAACCGGAACCCCGCGTATCGCGGGCCCCTGGTATTCTTGGGCATAGGAACTCTTTCCGACGCCCCTCGCCCGGTGCACTGCCAACGCCCGGATGCCGCGAGGGTCGTCTCTTTTCGTAAAGACGGCTCTTGCGAGGGGATCAGACCGCAGCGCTCGACCGCGCGGCCTGCTCTTCGAGCCAGGCATCAAGGTCGGCGACCCGGTAGAAGACCCGGCTGCCGGGCCTGCCGTCGCGGACGAAGCGGGGCCCCTTGCCCAGGTTGCGCCAGTTGACGAGAGTCTGCGGCTCGTAGCCGAGGTAGCGCGCGGCAGCGACGCTGGACACGCGCGCGGGAGTCAGCGCGACGACGGTCGCGGTAGGAGTGTTCTTGGCCATGTCGGCACCTCATTCAGATGAGGTGCGACCGAGCCCGTTTCCAGATAAACGAGCATTTCCCGGGTGCGTGCTCCCGAGTACTTCTGGCCGACCTGGAGGCGATTTCTCACCCTCGGTCACGAGCCGAGTGTCCACAGCCACCTCGCACGCACCGCGCGAGGTAACAACCACTCTACCGAGCGCTACCGACAAATGGGCCGATGTCTACTTCGGCGTGTCGTGCAGCTTGGCGTAGGCCGCTAGCATCGCGTCTGCGTTCGTGTGGTCGAGGTACGCGCCCCGATTCGTCTCAGCATCATGCCCGAAGTTCGCAGACCTGATCTCTTCCGGCACGCCGAGCGCCGCCGTCACCGTGTTGAGCGTCGCCCGCCAGATATGCGAACGCCCCGCCTCGGTGCCCATGATCTCGATGCCCAGCGCCTCAGCCGCCTCGTCATAGAGCCCTCTCGCTGCCTTCGAGCAGTTCCCGCGCTCCCAGACCGCCGTCTGATCGGTCGGTGAGCCGATGACGAGAGCGCCGGCGGCTCGGCGCTCATTCAGTCGCTCGACCACACGGGGGTCGAGCACCGGCACAGTACGCGGCTTCTTGTTCTTCGCGATGTGCTTGGGCACGTAGATCAGCATTTTTGCGTCCTGAGTAACGCTGACGAGCGACCAGTCGATGCGATTCGCCTCGCTCTGCCTGAGTCCGGTAGTCGCCTGCAACAGCGCGAGGTCGATGGTCGCACGGCGCTTCGCCACGGCATCCGCGCGAGTCCAGCGGCCACGACGCGGCTTCTCGACATCCTCGGGATCGAGCGCGAGCAGGTACTCAAGCGCGGCAAGCCACTGCTCACGGCTGAGCGACTGGCTGCCGCCCCGGCGGTTCGTGTTCTCACGGGCCCCCGTCTTGAGGTCGATGCTCATGCCCGCAAGCGGGTTGCCTTCGAGCAGGCCCTCGCGGATCAGCTGCTGCACGACGTACTTGCCGAGCACCGTGCGCGCCTGCCTGGCGCTCTCAGAGCCGTGCAGAGCAGCGATCTCCTGCAAGCACCCCTCCAGCACGCGGAAACGCGCCCCAGACGCGATGCTGTGGCCTTTGAGCGAGTTCTCGTGCTTGTGGTCGTCGCAGCCGCCAACGAGCTGCTTCAGCGCCAGCCGATAGCGGGCGAGCGTGTTCTCGTTCGTGTTCTTCTCGACCTCGGGCGTCGAGACCTGCGCGATGTAGTCGGCGAGACCGGAGGTGCCCTTCCATGCGCCGTGCATGCCGCCCGTCTTTAGCAGCTCCTCGGCGGCCTCGCGAGCGCGCTGCCGCACCTGGGCCTTGGTCGCACCCTGGGCGCGCTTCCCGGCGATCAGACGGCCGTCCTTGAGTCGTACGCTCCACTTCATCGTCCACGCGCCCCGCTCGTCGTTCCAGACGGGCGTGACGCGATCCACGGAGTGCTGGCCGGGTTCGAGACGGGTGGAGGGCGCGCGGTGCTGGGGCTTGCTCATGCCTTGAGGGTACTTTATGCAGTGGTTCAAAGCAAGATAAGTACCCTCAGAAGTACCCGCATAGTTCGGTAGACACGTGCCGAACTCCGGTAGACAAAATGTTCCCAACATATAGCTACATGCCAATGTTTTCTAGGGCAGAGTGGCTTGCGCAAGGGAGCGTCCAGAGTAGAACACACGTATCCCGGAGGTCGTAGGTTCAAATCCTGCCCCCGCAACGATGAGAAAGGCCCCTGATCAAGTGTTTACACGAGATCAGGGGCCTTTCGCTTTCCCAAAGTCGTCCACCGCTTGTTCGGTTATCGCGAAAAGAACGCAGGACCGCCCGAATACAATGGGCCTATGACTGAAGAACCGTCGCTCGATTCCTTTTAGAGCTCATATTTCGCTGACTATCTCGCTCAAGGCAAGACGGTAACCCAAGCGCTCAAGAGTATTAACGGCGTGCACATACAGCAGGACAATATCGACGTTGACTTCGCCCTCTTAGAGCACATCCCTAACCTTCGTGAGATCTGGCTCGACGTCCCTGGAATGCGTTTCAAGAACCTGGAGGCCATTCCACGGCTCCCGAAACTCCGAGAGGTGTGGGTGCGAACAGAAACATTGGCTCAGAGCGATCTTGAGCTGGTGACCGCTAACCCCAAAATCTCGAAGCTTCACATGACAGGAAAGCTCTTCGTTGAGAGCTTGGACTTTTTGAATGAGAGGCCACATATCAAGCTGCTGAGTCTGGATGGGGTCACTGGCATTACCGCCCAGGACATTGCGCGCTTGCAACACATCACCACGCTGTACATCAGTAGGCGAGATGAGAGCGACTATGGCGCACTGGCGGCAATGCCGAAGCTCCGCAATCTCGAAATCGAGATGCGCGAGAGTGAGAGCCTCGACAATCTCAATTTCCTCGCTGCGCGTAAGCTCATTTGCTTCGACACTCCTGTGCGAGCTCGCGACGAAAAAGCGCTTGACCTCGTACCCACGAAGACTCAGCTCTTGGAACTCAATTACCCGTTGAAGGACGTGAGCATCCTCAGCAATTGCTCTAAACTGCGATCGTTCAGAGTCGATGGCTCAGTAGAGCACGACTTCTCCCTCATCAGAGATCTCCCGATCACCGGAGTCAGCATGTATTTCGTACCATCGCAGGCGCACCTTGACGCGATGTGCGCACGACTCAAGGAGACCTGGCCGAACGCCAGCACCTCGGCGCGAATCTACTGGAACGATGATCAGCCCGAACCGGTTCGCAAGGCCAACCGCTTTCGCGACTTCTGGGCGCGCCTGTTCGCACGATAGTAGGTTGGCGGATCGCCGATTCCATCCCGGGATGCTCACCCGGCCGGCGCCCTGTGAACGGCGAAACCGTATGAAAAACCAGCGGTTTCCAATGAGCCGCTCCACCGACTAGCGTTGAACCATGATCCGCACCCTCGCCATTGAGAACTACCGTTCACTCGAGTACGTCGTGACCGACTTGCAACAGATCACGGTCGTGACCGGGCCCAATGGGAGCGGCAAAACGAACCTGTACCGATCGCTCAAACTCCTGCAACACATCGTCAGTGAGGGAGCGCTCACCTCACTCGCCGCCGAGGGCGGTCTCGCAAACGTGCTGCACGCAGGAAAGTCGCGTGCCGAACCCGTCGCCTTACGGCTGGGCTTTGCCACCGATGACTGGTCGTACGCGATCGACATCGGCCTGCCCCAGCTCTCTGCGTTTCGAGTACCGGGATTCGCGAAGGTGGTCGACCCCGAGGTGAAGAACGAGACGGTCTGGTTTGGCGAGACGCTGAGGCGAGCGACGATTCTCGCCGAGCGCCGTTCGCTCGCGGTGCACCTCAGAGACAAGCAGGGCGATCTCTCACTGAGCCCCATGAGAGTTCGTGAGAGCGAGTCAATGCTCGCGACGCTCGCCTCACCAACGGAGACTCCCGAGCTTTTTGAGCTCAAGGAGTCTGCGAGGGCGTGGCGATTCTATGACCAGTTGCGGGTCGATACTGAAGCACCGGCCCGCAGACCGGGACCGGTAACGTTCACCCCGGTTCTCGATGATCGCGGATCGAACCTACCCGGTGCCCTTGCCACCGTTCTCGGCGTGGGTGACGGCGAACGCTTGCAAGAGTCCATCGCTGAAGCGTTTGACGGCTCCCAGGTCACATTCGAAAGCTTGGGCGGATCCTTGGCAACGGTGTGCCTCAGCCAGCCGGGACTGAACCGGAACATGCAGGCGGCGGAGCTCTCAGACGGAACGCTTCGCTTCATTCTCCTCGCCACCGCGTTGCTGAGTCCAAGGCCGCCGAAACTGTTGGTACTCAACGAGCCCGAGGCGAGCCTGCATCCTTCGCTCCTCGCACCGCTCGCGGGGCTCATCAGATCGGCAGCCAAAAACACCCAGGTCATCGTCGTCTCGCACGCGCAGGAGCTTGTCAGCGCGCTCGAACCAGAAGCGCGTGTCTTGCGGCTCGAAAAGCCAGGCGGCGCCACCCTCATCGAAGACCAGTTGCCTTTCGAAGGGCCGGTCTGGCACTGGCCAAGGAGGTAGCCAGCGCCAGACCAGCGCCAGGCTAGTGCCTCACGCGAGCGCCGCGGGAACCTCTGCGTCTTCGAGTTCGGCTTCTGGCAGCTGAATCTTGCCGGTCATGCTCGCTGCTGCGGCCCGGTCAAAATCAGACTGTTTGAGCACGAGCAGCGCAACGAGCGAGATCACTCCCGTACCAACGAAAAAGTACCAGGGTGCCGAGATTGAGCCGGTCGCACTGATGATCCACGTGGCAACGAGTGGCGCGCTGCCACCGAAAATCGCGACTGGCAGGTTGTAGGCGACCGCGATGCCGGTTGAGCGCACTCGCGTTGGCAACAGCTCTGACATTGTCGCGTAGGTCGATGAGGCGTAGAACCCGAAGGCAAGCGCGCACGACATGAGCGGGAAGAAGAACGAGAGGGGCGTCGCGCCCGGCGCACTCACGAAGAACCAGAACATCGATACGGTTGCCCATACCCCCGACACGAGCAGCACGGGTTTACGCCCGTACCGGTCTGAAAGCCGCCCACCGATCGGCATGACAAACGCCGCGAGCAGACACGCGATGGTGACGAACCAGAACCGAACCGTCGACGAAAAATCGAGCGTTTCAACAATGAACGTCGACGCGTAAGTGAGCACGAGATAGAAAATCGATGAGTGCACAGCGATGATGCAGAACACGAGCGCGATCGCGCGACCCCAGGTGAGGCTCTCACGAAGGGGTGCTGGTGAGCGCTCCCCCGCCCGAGCGAGCTCTTGAAACTCGGGGCTGTCTTCAAGCTTCAGGCGAATGTAGATCGCGATGAGCCCGAGCACGCCCGCGAAGAGAAATGGCAGACGCCAGCCCCATGCAAGCATCGTCTCTGCTCCGAGCGCCATCGTGAGCCCATTGGCCACGAGACTGCCGAGCAACAGCCCGAGCACCGCGGTGACCATGAGCCAGCTCGTTGCTTGGCCACGCTTGCCGGGGCCAGCGTACTCCGCGATAAAGCTCGTTACCGTGCCGATCTCGCCACCTGCCGAGAACCCCTGAACGCAGCGCAACGCGATGAGGAGCACTGGCGCAGCGACCCCGATGCTCGCTGCGGTGGGAATCATACCGATGAGGCAGGTCGAGCCCGCCATCAGAATGAGCACGATAAGCAGCGTTTGCTTACGGCCAATACGGTCTGCCATTGGGCCGAAGAAGAGGCCGCCGAGCGGGCGCATGAAAAAGCTCAGCGCGAATACCGCAAAGCTGCTCATAAGCCCCACGACCGGGTTCTCTGAGGCGAAGAACAATTGCCCCATGTAGACGGCGAGAAACCCATAAATGCCGTAGTCGTACCACTCGATCACGTGGCCTGCGACGGCACCAACGAATGCCCGCTTGCGTCGTATCTCGTGCTGATGATCGGTTGTTGTTGTGTGCATCGTTGCACTCACTTTCTCTGGTGCTCGGCCCCGTTCGAGGCCGACAGTCTTGTGTTCGGCAGCGGGCTATGCCCCCACCTTGAACCTGCGTACCTTGCCAACGCTCGTGCGTGGCAGCTCATCGATGACGTGCCACGCACGGGGCCTTGCAGCGGGCGCAAGGTTTGCCGCGGCCCACTCGGCGATGCGCTCGGTTTCGAGTGGCAGCGTCGGGTCTTTGGGCACAAGGTAGGCGTGGGGCACGACGTCACGAACCGGATCGTCGACGGCAACGACCGCGACTTCGAGCACCCCGGGCGCCTGCGCAAGCACCGCCTCAATCTCGGTGAGGCTCACGTTTTCTCCCGAGACCTTAATCACGTCGTCGACGCGGCCCACGAACGAGAGCGCGCCCTGCTCGTCGCTCACGGCGAGGTCGCCCGTCATGAGCCAGGTTTGCCCCCGTGCATCACGCACAAGGGTGCGCTCCGTGGTCGCTGGGTCGTCGAGGTAATAGGCGAAGATATCTTGCCCCGGTGTTCCGAGAACCGCCATGACGCCTGGGGTTCCGCGTTCGACATCGTCAAGCGTTCCGGGGGCTACGAGCCGAACCGTTCGACCCCCGAGCGGCTTGCCAATTTCCTGCGCTTTTGCGGGCTGTGAACGGTCATACGTCACGACCGCGAGCGTCTCGGTCATGCCGTATAGCTGCCTCGGGAGCACCCCGGCAAGCGCCCCGAACTCGACGTGGTGCTGCTCCCCGAGATTCTGGGCAAACCAGACGTGCTCGAGCGAGAGCGGCTCGGTGCCGGGCTCGGTCTTCGCAAGAATCATGCGGATCGGCGCCGCGAACAAACTCGCGTGCGTTACACCGAGCACTCTCGCTTGTGTGATCCACCGGCTCGCCGAGAAGGTTGCGGTGAGCGCGACCGAGGCGCCCCGCTCGATCGCCGAGGCAAAGCAGTAAAACTGCGCGTTCGCGTGAAAGAGCGGCAGGGTAACAAACCAGCGGTGCCAGGCCATGAGCCCGGCCGCCTCGGCCATCTCGCTCGCCACGACCCGGTAATTCTGCTGAGTAAGCACGACCCCCTTCGGCTGCGAGGTGGTTCCCGAGGTGAACATCACTGCCAGGCGTTCGTCGGGCTGCACGATAACCGTGTCGCTCGGCCCACGCATGCCTTCATCGCGATCGCCAGGCAACGGCGCAACAAGCACTCCGTGAGGGCGCTGCACGTCACACGCGGTCTCGTCGAGCTCGAACACCGGCAACGCCCCAAAGTCGGCTACCCCTTCCCTGTACACCGCGGCGTGCTGCGTTGCACACACCCCAACGACGGGCCGCACCCGCGCGACCTGCGTTGCGATATCGCGGGGGCTTGATGCCGGATCGACGGGGATGATCCACGCCCCGAGTTTTGCTGCCGCAAGCCACACCGCGATGAAGCCAGGGCTGTTGCGCAAGCACACGTGAATCGCGCTGCCTGGGCCAACGCCCGCGGCGGTAAGCGTTGCGGCGGTATCGTCGACGATGAGGCCGAACGCCTCGTAGCTCCACTCGGTCACGGCTCCCTCACGGTCGTGAAAAAGCAAAAAAGGGTTCTCTGCGTGTTGCCGCACGCTGTCGTTCCAAAGCGCGGCAAACGTAGGCATGGTTGATGCGGGCATCTTTGTCTCCATCAGTGTCGGCCTGAAGTCGCAGGCCCGGCGTTCAAGTGTTCTTGGGCGTTATTCGGTTGCTTCGAGCACGCTCACGTAGTTGGCGACGGCCAGGCCGCCCATGTTGTGCACGGCCGCGCGCTTTGCCCCCTCGATCTGTGCCCCAGGAAAAAGCCCTGTGAGCTGCATTGCGGCGAGCACGTGCTGCGAGACACCGGTCGCCCCGACCGGGTGCCCCTTCGATTTGAGCCCGCCCGAGGGGTTCACCGGCATCTCGCCACCGGGCAGCACGGTGCCAGAGGTAACAGCCTCAAGCCCAGCGCCGCGAGGAGCAATGCCGAGCACTTCATAGAGGTTCAACTCGGCGATCGTGAAGCAGTCGTGCAGCTCAATGAGATCAAGGTCGCTCATCCCAATTCCTGCCGCCTGAAGCGCCCCGTCCCATGCGCGCCGGGTTGCGGCGAATGCAAGCGGATCACGCTTGGACGCCGGCAAGAAATCGTTTGCCGCGGCCCACGAAGCGAAGGCCACCGGTGGGTGCGCAGAGTCGGTCGGCTCGGTCGAGATGACAACCGCCGCTGCCCCGTCTGAAACGGGTGAGCAGTCGGTTCGCCGTAGCACGCCCGCGACGAGCGGGTTTTTCTCTGAGGGCGTCGAGCAGAACTCAACGCCGAGGTCTCGCTGCAGGTGCGCGTAGGGGTTTTGTGCGCCAAGGCGGTGGCTCTTCGCGGCGATGAGGCCGAGCGTATCGCTCACCGCACCGTAGCGCTCTTCGTACGCCGCTGCGACGCGGGCAAAAAGGCCGGCGAAGCCGGTGGTCGAGTCGGTGCCCGCTGCCTCGTAGTCGGCACCGAGGAGCGCTCTACCCACAACGTCTGGGGCGACCCCGGTCATCTTTTCAGCACCGATGACGAGCACTCGTTTCGCAAGACCGGCTTCGAGGTAGGCAAGCGCCGTCTGCACTGCGGCAGAACCAGAGGCACAAGCGTTCTCAACTCGCATGGCGTGAACGCCAAACAGGTCTTCGTGAATCTGTAGCGCAAGCGACGAGGGAAACGCGAGCGGGCTCATCCCAGCGTTGAAGTGGCCCATGACTACGAGATCAATATCGCCTGGCGCCACCCCAGCGTCTCGAAGCGCGGCCGAACCAGCGTCGACAACCAGCTGCTCGAAACTCTGCTCGGTGAGCTTGCCAAAAGCGGTATGCCCCCACCCCACAATGAGCGGTGTGGTGCGCGCCGCGCTACGACCAATACTGCTTGCCATCGTTACTCCTTCGTACGCTGTTGCAGCAAGCATGACTCACGTTCAGGCGATCGAACAGGGCTTGTCGTGCCAATTGTTACCCGCCACAGTGTCACGGTCTGCCAGTGCCCACCTATGCCTCGGGAAGGGCTCCCAGGACGGCGGCCATGCGCAGCGCCGTATCAACGCGAAAGCGGTCATCGACATCGCCAAGATCGAGCCCGGTCATCTCTTCGATTCTCGCGATGCGGTTGCGCACCGTGTTGTAGTGCACGAGCAGCTCATCTGCCGTGCTCTGCAGGTGACGGTCTCTCGACATGAACACCCTGAGCGTCGCGAGATAGGCGGTGCCGCGATGGGCATCAGATTCGAGCAGCGGCCCGAAGGTTTCGTGAACGGTCGTCGAAAGCTTCGCAGCGGGAAGGCTCGCGAGGCCTTGCAAGCCCAGGTCCCTGGCACTCATGACGCGGCTCTTTGGCGCCGTGTGCTGCGCACTCATCCCGATCTCACATGCAGCGACGGCCTCATCGTACGAGGTTGCAATATCGGCCAGACCGCCGCACGCTCGCCCCATACCCACGACGATCGGCCCGCCTTCTCCCGAAGCTGCCTCCTGCCCCACTGCACTCATCACCGCCTCGATTCGCACCGCAAGCTCCGGTTCGCTTCTCGCGCGGTTTGGTATGAGTATCACAAGGCGCGCGGTTTTCTCATGGACGACGCAGCCGGTGAGTTCCTTCGCAAGCGCAGAGCGAACCTCATCTGTGGGCAGACCGTCGTTTCCTCGAGCCGCGACTACGAGCACTCGGGCATCGTCACAGAGCGCCCCAAGGCCTGCAAGCGTCAACCGACGGCGCATCGTTTCATCATCAGCCCCCTTGCCCGTGAGTAGTTGCTCGACCAGCTCGCCACGAAAGCTTTCGAGGGCCAGGTCACGCGCAGCAAGGCGTTGCAAGTGTAGCTGTGCGGCACCGAGCACCACCGTTTCGTGGGCTTCGCTCAACCGTGACGACGCAGTCGAACGGTTCCAGCGAAGCCTCAGCCCTCCGGTGGCCTCGACCTCGATTTCACCCCCGATCATTGCGTCTCCTGTGGTTGCAGGGTCGGTAAGGCCACGCCTTGCCGTAAAGAGCTCCCGACCGCCATCGTCGACGAGTGTGACCTGCGCGTCAAGTGCCGCGGCAAGAGCGGTCAGCATCGGCCCTACCTCGTCGTTTCGCGGCATCGCACGAACAAACTCGGCGGCGGCGTGAAGTTCGCGCTCGGCCTGCAACGCTCGCGTCTCCTGACGCTGAGCAGCAAGCTGAGATGTCCCGTCGACGTCGAGTTGCTTGAGTCGCACAGCAACATCGTGGCTCACTGCTTCGAGCGTCGCGACCTCGTCATCGCGCCAATGGTGCGCGCCCCGAAACCCAACGTAGAGCACACCAACCGCTTTCTCTGCGGTCATGATAGGCACCACGAGCGTTGCAACGATACCCTCGTTGTCGATGAGCCTCTTGGCCGGTACTCGTCTCGAGTCGTGTTGGTAGTCGTTGCTCTTGCGTGGCCGCCCCTCGCTCGCAGCGGTGCCACCGATACCAACGCCAAGACCCAACCGCCAATTCGCGGCCATCTCAGGGGTGTTGAGCCCACTGTGAGCGCCGATCACCAGGTAGTCACCCTCGACAAGCCCAGCCCACGATACATCGCACGCGAGAATCTCGCGAGCCCGCTCGGTGGCGGCCTGCAGCGCTTGGGTGGCATCGTTTGCGACCAACAGTGCTCGCAAGTAATTCGTTTGACTCACGACTCCATTGTCTCGCACCCGGCAGCTTCCTTGTACCAAAACGCACAGGGCCCGAACGTGGCATAGCCATCGTCCGGGCCCTGTGCTGTCAGCAGCGGGTTCGTTACTCTGAGAGCTTCAGCGCCTGTTCAAGCGCCTTCGTGAGCTTCTCATCGGCCTTACCGTAAGCGGCCCAATCGCCAGCCTGCATCGCAGTCTCGCGTTCGGTGATCGCCTCCTGCATGTCTTTGAGCGCCTTCTGCAGGCTCTCAGGCGACGTGTCTGGTTTCGGTTTCGCCGAGCCTTCACCCTCGGTTCCTTCTTCGCCAGGCTCAACGCTTTCGACATCTTCTGGATCAACGGGGTTGCCGTCTTCGTCGGTGAGCTGGTTATCGCCCGCACTCGCGCCAGAGTCGCCACCGAAGAGCTTATCGAGAGCGGCGTCAAGTGTGTCTTCGAAGGCAATCTCATCGCCGAATGAGACCAGCACCTTTTGCAGTAGCGGGTAACTCGTTCCTGTTGTCGCCTTGACGTACACGGGCTGCACGTACAGCAGGCCGCCGCCAACCGGGAGCGTGAGGAGGTTACCGCTGATCACGTCGCTCTCGCCGAGGCGCAGCATGTTTAACAGGCTCGTCACCTCGGGGTCGGTCGTAAAGCTGTTCTGCACTTGGCCGGGGCCCGGTACCGTGTTGCCCTTCGGCAGTGTCAGCAGTTTCAGTGTTCCGTAATCTTCTGAGACCTCACCGTCGACATTGCCCGCGTTCGAGTTAGCCGCGAGGTAGCCGGTCAGAATATCTCGTGAACCCTCACCGCGCTGGTCGGGAATGTACGTTGAGTAAATCGAGAACTCGGGATCAACGTCTTTACCCGCCGCGAGCGTCAGGTAGTACGGAGGCTGAGGCAGGCTGCTCGCATCGACCCCGGCGGTCTTGCCCTTCACTGGGTTGTTCGGCGTACGCCACGCATCTTCGCTTGAGTAGAAGGCACCGCTCTCGGTGACGTGGTATTTGCCGAGTACCTGACGCTGCACCTTGAAGAGATCGCTCGGGTAACGAACGTGGCTCATCAGGTCGCCGCTCATCTCTGAAACATTCTTCACCGTGGTCGGGAAGATCTTGCTCCATGAATGAAGAATCGGGTCTTCCTCATCCCAGGCATACAGGGTGACCGAACCGTCGTAGGCATCGACCGTGGCCTTGACCGAGTTGCGAATGTAATTGATGCCCATTCCGCCCGGCTGGTTCTGGCCTGGGTGGTCAGCATCAACGATTGCTTCGGTCATGTTCACGAGTTCGGCGTACGGGTAGTTCGACGACGTGGTGTACCCGTCGATAATCCACACGATACGCCCGTCAACAACCGAGGTGTACGGCGTGCTGTCGGTTGTCAGGTACGGCGCAACCTTCTGCACACGCTCGACCGGGTCGCGATCGAACAGAATTTGCGAACCGGGCGCAACCGAGCCTGAGAGCAGAATCTCGATGTCCTGGAACTTGAGCGCGTAGACGATCTTTTCGAAGAGTCCACCGAGCACCGGTCCACCGTCGCCTGCGAAGGTCGTCATGTTCTGTGGCCCTGCGTCGGCCGGGAGGTCAGGCTCTTCTGTCGCTTCTTCCTTCGGCTTCTCGGCGTCTTCTTCGGCCTTAGGGTCGGCAACATCGGCTTCATCGGCCGGCGCCTCTGCGGGCTCTTCGGTCGAGGGCACCTCAATCTTGCCGGGTTCGGTATCGTCGGCCGGGTAGTCGATCTCGATGTCCTTCTCACGGTCACCACCGACGATCGAGTACTTGGGTGAGTTCACACCGAAGTACACGCGTGGTTCGAACTCGCCAAGGCGCCCCTCAGTGGGAATGCCCGACTCGAGAAATACCGGCTGCCCGTCAACCGAACGCTGGTTACCGTAGGCGGCGACCATGCCATAGCCGTGGGTGTACACGAGGGTCTGGTTCACCCAGCCCGACTGATTCTCGACATCGATGTCACGTACTGCGGCAACCGTGTCTTCAATCTTGCCGTCGATCTCGTACCGGTCGACCGTCAGTTTCTTCGGGAACTTGTAGTACTGACGAATCTGCTCGAGCTGAGCAAAGGTGGGCGAGATGATCTCGGGATCCATGATGCGAATGTTCGCGGTCGTCTGGGCATCGTTACGCAGCGCGCCTGGCTCAGCGTCAGTGACGGCCTCGTAGCGCTCAACCTTCACGTCTTCGAGATCGAACGCAGCTCGCGTTGCGTCAATGTTTCGCTGCATGTATTCGGCTTCAAGAATCTTCTCATCGGGCGAGACCTTGAACTCCTGGATCATCCAGGGGTAGCCAGCGCCCACCACGAGGCTCGCGACCAGTAGCAACGCGGTGCCGACGACCGGCATGCGCCACTTGCCCGTGATTGCGGCGAAGAGGAAGAGCAGTGCGACGATGAGCGCGATGCCCGCAAGAATCTGTTTCGCAGGAATCACTGCGTTCACGTCTTTAAACAGCGCACCCGTAACAAGGCCACGGTTATCACTCAGCGTCGAGTACTGGTCGAGCCAGAGGCTGACGGCCTGCAGCGCAACATAGAGCGTCGCAAGAATGCCTACCTGAATACGGGTGGCCTTCGAAATGCGCACCTCTTTGCCAGTAAAGGCGATGCCGCCGTACAGGTAGCTCGTCGCCGCCGTCGCGATGAGGGCGATGAGGGTTACCGCCGATGCGAAGCCGACAACACCCTGCCAGAGTGCAAGATCAAAGAGGTAAAACGAAAGATCGAGCCCAAACTGTGGGTCAACCTCGCCGGTCGGCTCGCTATTCCACCACAGCATCACGGGCTGCCACCAGGCCGAGGCTGCGAGACCCGCAAACAACCCGAAGACGACGGGAACGCCCCAGGTGAGCAGCTTGCGAAGCGGTTCGATGACCTCTTGGTAACGGTCGAGCTGCGACGACAGCTTCGCGTACACCGGCCTTGTACGGTGCGAAATATCGATCGCAAAGTACAGCGGAACCGCCATCATGACAAAGCCAATGACGAACATAATGCCCCGCGCAAGCCACTGCGTCACGAGCACGTTCACGTAACCGAGTTGGTCAAACCACAACACCTCCGCCCAAATACTCGCAAACCAGATAAAGAGCAGCACCAGAACGACGACCCCAATGATGGTGACGGCGAGCGGTGAAACCTTACGCTTCTTCGCGCTAGGCGCTGGAGCTGTGTGTTGAGTCACGTTAGCAATCTCACATTCCCGTGTAAGTTGGTGTGGCTATATCTCTTGTTAGCCTACCGGTGCCACCTGCGCGAGTTCTGCGCGGCAGCGTTCAAGCCCTTGATTTTCTTGCCCATTTCGATGATTGCGGATCGCGGTGGTCGCCTCACCGAGCGTCGCAACCGGCACGACGTCCATCGTGTCTGGGAGCTTCGCGGGAACATCGGCACAGTTGCCGACGGGCATCAGGAAGAGCTCGGTTCCCGCGTCTTCTGCCGCCCACATCTTCTGCGGTAATCCGCCAATGGCCCCGACATTGCCGCCATCGTCAATGGTTCCTGTACCGCTCACGGTCAGGTCTCCAAGAAACGGCTCGTCACTCAGACTCTCAATGATCGCGAGTGAAAAGATCATGCCGGCTGAAGGGCCGCCGATGCGATCCACGTCGAACGAAATGTCTCGGTCGATATCGTAAGCAACGCCCATGATGACCCCGATGAGGCCGGCGCCGGCCGCCTCATTCCAGTCAGGAGTAATCGCAATATTGAGGGGCTTCCCGTCACGTATGACCCCGAGTTCGATTTCGGCCCCCTTCGGCGCTTCGATGACCCGCTGTTTAACACTCGCGGTTCCGGTCACCGGCTCGCCGTCGATCGTTGTAATGACGTCCCCGGTTTTTACGAGCCCGTCAGCAGCCGAGTCTTGCACGATGTCTTCGACCGTGACGGTCGCCTCTACCTCTTCTCCGAGTGCGTGAAGCGCCGAGACGACTGCGGCCTGCTGCGAACTCTGCATCATCGCTTTGTTCGCGGCCTCGCGGTCTTTCGAACTCTCGCCCTCGCTAAACATATCGCTCATGGGCAGAATCTGCTGGCGGTGATCAAAGAGTGCTGGCAACAGTTCAAACCAGCCGACCTTGTTATCGGGGCTTCCCACAATCGAGACCGTCAGGAGATTGAGCTGGCCTTCGGCTTCGGGCGCTTCGCCATCGATCGTAATGATCGGCTGGTCCTTGCCGTCGAGCGTGATCTCGCCGAGGGTATTCACGACCGGTCCGGGCTTTTCGATGATGTAGGGCGAAGGAATGAGCGTGCCGACAATGATGATCACGAGTGCGGCGAGCACACCGATCGCGAGCGGCGAGAGTCGAATACGACTGCGAGAGCCGACCTCTTGATTGCTATTCAGGGTCACCCGGGTTCCTTTCGCAGCGCCTCGCGTTCGCATTCAGCGCAATCCAAGTTCACAAACTATCAGGCCTTTCTTGAGCATTTCCGAGTACCGTAAACAGTATGACGAGCGACCACTTTTCAGACGACGGGCGAGACAACGAGTTCGACCCGGCCCGCGATATCGAAGAGATTCTTCGCGGCATGTTGTCGGGCCAAAACTTTGACGGTTTCGGCATCGACCCGAGCGAGCTCGCCAAGGCGGCTGGCCTTCCCATCGACCAGGCTGCTTTGCAGCAAATGCTCGGTGCCCTGCAGCACGCGATGACGCCGCAGGCAATGAGCGGCGAGACCGACTGGTCCCTCGCACGCAAAACCGCAATCGACGTCGCCAGCAAAGACGGCAACCCGAGCACGCGTTCACTGCAGAGCGCTTTCTCGACCGCCTCGCTCTGGCTCGACAGCGCAACCACGATGGGCGCTTCGGCCGATGCACCACGTGAACTCCAGCGCATCGAATGGGTTCAACAGACCCTTGATACGTGGATCGAGATGGCCGAGCCCGTGGCCGACTCGATCTCTCAAGCCCTGACCAGCGCGATGCAGGAGCAACTGCCAGAAGAATTCCAGAGCGCCGTCAGCCAGGCCTCAGGCATGCTCAAGGGCGTCGGTGCGGCGCTCTTCGCGATGCAGCTTGGCCAGGTTGTCGGCTCGCTCGCCCGCGAGGTTGTTTCTGGCGGCGACGTCGGCGTCCCGCTGCTCGGCGGCCCCGGCAAAGAAGGTGGCGCACTGTTGCCAGAAAACGTCGCAGCCTTCGCAAAGGGGCTCGACCAGGAGACCACCGAGGTTGAGCTTTTTCTCGCCACCCGCGAGCTCGCTCACTCACGCCTCTTCCGGCATGCCAGGTGGCTTCGCTCACACCTCATGAGTGCCGTCGGCGAGTACGCACGCGGCATCGAGATCAATGTCGAGCACATTGAAGATCTCGCGATCGACCTCGACCCGCAAAATCCCGAGCAGATTCAAGAGATTCTGCGTTCAGGCCAGCTCATTCCGCCGAAGACCGAACGCCAGCAGGCAGCCCATGAACGGCTCGAGACGATGATCGCTCTCGTCGACGGTTACGTCGACGTCGTCACGCTCGAAGCCACGAAGCTTTTGCCAGGAGCAACCGCGCTCGCCGAGATGATCCGCCGCCGCCGCGCAGCGGGAGGGCCCGCAGAGCGCGCCTTCGCAACGCTCGTTGGCCTCGAGCTTCGTCCGCGCAAACTCCGTGAAGCAGCGGCGCTGTGGCAGCTCGTTGGCGAGAAGGGTGGCATCGAGACCCGCGACGGTCTCTGGGCACACCCAGATTTCTTGCCCACGATCGAAGAACTCGAAAATCCCGAGTTGCTCCTCAAACGCATCGGTCTGGTGCCGCACGAGGCTGACCCCGCAGAGATCGATTTCGACCGCGAGCTGAAACGGCTCCTTGAAGAGGGCGACCTCGGCGACCAGGGCACGGGAGAAACGTCTGAGTCGTAACCCGCCGTTCGCCGCTCACAGCCGCTGATGCTGGCGCTGCCCTGTGGGAAAAGCTTCCTGACGACCGCTCGCCGCGAGAATAGCGAGTATGAACACACTCGCTTTCGTTACCCCGCTTCTTTGGTCAGCGCCACTCACCGCCCGTTTCGGGGTTGATGAGCCACGGCTCACCCTTACCCTGCGCTCACGGTCAGAAGCAATGCTGCTGCAGCTCATTCACCAGGGCACCACCGATGCCGCACTCGATCGTGCCGCTGAGGCAGAGGGAGTAAGCGCGACCGGGGTCAGTGAACTCCTTGACCTCCTCGAACCGGTTCTCGCGACGTCACAGTGCACATTTTCGCGCCCCGCTCCCAACCGTTCAGTCACGATAACCGACCGTTCGAAGGGAGCCTCGCAGCTCGCCCACTGGCTGCTCGCGCTCGGTGTGAGCGCCCGACTAGCCTCCGCCTCGGCGACTTCTCCCCGCGGTATGTCTACCGCGGGGAGAGGTGCGCCCGCATCGACGTACCTCACCCTCGACCGTTTTGCATATGACGTGGGGCGGCTCACCGCACTCACGGCTCGCGGCTTTGAAGTCTTGCCCGTGCTGTTCACCGACACAAGCGTAACGATCGGGCCGGTGCTGAGCGAGCCTCCCCGTGCCAACGCTGCCCAAAGCTCCAGGATGCAACACCAGTGCCCCGGGTGCTTCACCGCGTTCAACACCGATGCGCTCGAGCGGTGGGGCGAGTGGGCTGGCCAGCTCGTCGGCGTACCGCTCTGGGTCGAACGTGGCGAGCCGTCGCTCACCATCGCGGCCCTCGCAACGATGGTTCTCGGCAGCGTTGAAGGAGCACGATTCACGGTGAGGCTCTCTTCACGCGGTGAGGTCGAGCACTGCTTCCGTGACTTCCCCACCGCTCATCCGTCATGCACTAACCACGGTGTTCTCGTTCACGGGCTCGCCGAACCCGCCAACCTCGACGAACTCGCCGCATAGATATCAGGGGCAGTGATGCCGCTCAGCGGCGCGTCTGGGCAATGCCCGCGAGCTCGATAAAACGCGACGGGGTACGCTTACCTCCCCCGGCCCCAGAGACATACAGGGCGTCTCTGGCGCGAGTTGTCGCGACATAGAACAGGCGGCGTTCTTCCTCGAGCGTTCGCTCGTCTTTCGCATAGCTGATAGGAAACACGCCCTCAGCCGCACCCGCCAACCAAACAACCGGCCACTCAAGACCTTTGGCGGCGTGGACAGTGCTGAGCGTCACGGCGTTTACCGACGGTTCGTGGTGCGCTTTACTTCGACGCAGAAGCTCTTCGCTAAATGCCCCGAGGCTCGTTCCTTCTGGCAGTTCGTCAACCAGCTTCAGGAGCGCATTGAGCACTTCCCAGCGCTCTCGGCCTCCTTCGCCCCGCGCCGGCGGTGCGCTCGTCCAGCCCTGGGTTCGCAGTACGTCACTCACCACCTGAAAGACCGGCCGGGTATCTTTCGCGACGGCCTGAGCTCGAATTTCCATGACCGCCCGCTTCACATCGGCTCGATCAAAAAATCGCTGTGCGCCGAGCGAACGAGCGTGCACTTCATTCCGGGCGAGAGCTTCCTCAAGGTGCACCGAATAGCCGTGCGAACGATAGAGCACGGCGATGTCACTGGCGGGCGTTCCCGAGGCGACCCGCTCCCGGATCGCCTGCGCGACGGCCTCAGCCTCGTCTTTTTCAGAGCCGAACCACTCGAACGAGGGCGCTGGCCCATCATCAGTTCTCGCAGCGACAAGTCTCAGTGCGCCAGGCTGCCCGTGCATGAGCGTATTCGCAGCCGTCACAATCGGTGCCGTTGAACGGTAATTTTGTTCAAGCTGCAGCTTGGTCGCACCGGGAAACTCGCTCTCGAAGCCTAAGAGGTATTTACTCGTCGCCCCGGCGAACGAATAAATCGTCTGGCTCGCGTCGCCAACAACGCAAAGGTCAGTACGCTCGCCGAGCCATGCATGCATGAGCGCGTGCTGCAACGGCGAAATATCCTGGTATTCGTCGACGGTGAAGAACCGATACTGCTGCCGAACTTCGAGGGCAACGTTCGGCTCTTGCTCAAGCATTCCGGTCATGAGAATGAGTGCGTCTTCAAAGTCGATCTGCCGCCGATCATCTTTGAGGGCCTCATAGCGTTCGTGAAACCAGAGCACCCGCTCGGGCGGCAACTCGCCGATACCGCCACGGTCGCCAACGATCTCTCCATAGCGTTCGAGGTTCAGCATTGATGACTTGCGCCACTCAATTTCGGCTGCAAGGTCTTTCATCGTTTCTCCGCGAAGCCGCATGCCCTCGCTCGCCGCGATCTGCCCAATGAGCCTGGCCTTACCGTCGATAATGTTCGGCGATTGCCCACCAACAACCCGTGGCCAGAAATACCCGAGCTGAGACATTGCTGCCGAGTGAAACGTTCTCGTCTGCACTCCCTGCACGCCGAGTTCGTGCAACCGTTGTTGCAGCTCGAGCGCTGCTTTGCGGGTAAAAGTCACGGCCATGACGTTCGACGGTGCGTACGTTCCCGTGTGTACGCCGTGAGCGATGCGGTGAGTGATCGTACGGGTCTTTCCCGCGCCCGCGCCCGCGTGGATCACCACGGGGCCGCGAAGAGCGTACACCGCGCGCTGCTGATCAGCGTCGAGTTTCGCTTCCTCGGCCTCGGGCGTGGGCACGGTCATATCGGTCCTTCCTCCGGTCATAAATAAGAAAAGCGGCGCTTGCACGCGTGGCATAACCCTTCACACAGGATGCCTGAATACCCTAGAGATTATGGCACGTACTCCCATCACTCTAGCGGCGTTAGCCACCTCTGCGGTGTCAGGCCTTCAGGTAACCGGCTACCGTGCACTCAACGGTGATGCTGGGGTTGAGCACAGCGTTATTCTCGAGTCATCTGAGGGTGACGTGCTCGTACAATTGCCAACCTCACCGACAGCCGAGGTGCACCATTCGGCAAAGATTCTCGGCCAGTCAGCACTCACGCCAGGCGTACGCGAGCAACTCCCTTTCGCCGCCCCGCGCGTACTCGGAATGACCCGATGCGACGACACTAGAGCCATCGTTTCAACGTTCCTTTCCGGCGATCGTTTCGCGGTCGAAGATCTCAGCGATGACGCTTTGCTACTCACCTCGATTGCCGAGACGCTCGCCGCGATCCACGCCTTGCCGCGCCTCACGGTGACGCAGCAGGGCCTTCCGGAGCGAAGCAGCAATGATGCCAGGCTCGATGCACAGGCAATCATTGACCGCGCTTACCAGTCAGGTCTTGTCCCTGAGGCGGTTCGCCAATACTGGAACGAAAAGCTTGCCGACCAAGCGCTCTGGGACTTTGCGCCCGTTGTTGTACACGGAAGCGTCTCTGACGACGTGCTGATCGTTGCTGATGATCACATTACCGGCGTGCTTGACTGGGCTGAGCTCTCTGTCGGAGACCCCGCGGTTGATTTTGCGTGGCTTGCCGCTGCTGAGCCCGAAGTGCTCGAGCGGGTCGCAGGCCTCTACGCAACCCGCCAGGCGAACGCTTGGGTTCTCGCGCTCGTTGAACGCGCCCGTTTCTGGCACGAACTCGAAATCGCCGAGTGGCTACTGCACGGTCTTGAACTGCGCGATCAGTCGATCATTGATGACGCTGTCGAGCTGTTTGATCAGTTGGTGTCACACATTTTTACTGTTCCAGCGAGAGAGGCCCCTTCATCGACACTGGCTGACGCCGAAGCCGCAGCCCGGCCCGAGTCAGTTCCCAACCACTTCTCTGAAACCGCGAGCTTCGAGATGCTCGACGAAGACCGCATGTTCCAGGTCGATCGAGATTTCCGAGCTGAAGAGCTCGAAGACACAGCGAACGATCACGAAACCAACGTGGTTGAGCGTGAAGCCACTGACTCCTCGACCAGTCATGATGCTTCGAACACTGACGGTGATGATGAGTTTTTGACGGTTCCTCTCTCACTCGATGACGAGCGCTCGCTTACTGACGAAGATGCAGAGAGCACGAAAGACGAGCGCGAGTAACCCGACACTGCGCAGGACCAGCACTGTCCTCGCTGGCCACCGGCTCAGAAGTCTGCCGGTTTAGACGGCTACCGGTTATGACGGCTGCCTTCTGAGCCGAACGTAACCAAAGCTGCGTGCTTCCTTCCCTTCTTCCCCGGCCACCAGTGAACAAGCGTTAGCCCGAGATCGTTTCGTACGCGCGCAGCCAGAGCGCTTCAAGTTCTTCTTTCTCCCGGGGTGTTTCGCTGCGTATTTCAACGTCTGCGTCGACATAGAACAGTGAAACGTCGATGTCTTCAAGCGGTGTTTCGGTGTGCAGAGCATAGGCAACGCGGTAAAGATCAAGTTGCAAGAGACGCTGCGCGGTCTCCTCATCGTTTCCCGGGGTGCGCCCCGTTTTCCAGTCAACGATCTCAATGCGCCCGTCATTCGCATAGACTGCGTCGAGCTTGCACACCGCGCGACGCCCAGCGAACGGAAAGGTGATCTGCTGCTCGACGGCAATGGGCTGCTTGGTTGCCCACCTCGATGCTTCGAACGTGGTGATGAGCCGGTCGAGTTCTTGACGCTCGGTGTCGCTGACGGTGTCATCGTTCTCTTCGAGCGCGAGTTCAAGGGAGGTGCCCAGAGGCGTCGTCGTTCTTCGTTCAACCCAGTCGTGAAACAGGTTGCCGATGCGGGTTCGCCGGTACGGGCGCTGAGGCACGGGGCGCAGGGCCCGGGCTTGTGCGGCTTCGGGGTCATGAATGAAGTCGTGAAACCCAGAGGCGTTAATTCGCGCAAACATGCTATTAGTGCTTGCGGCCGCGGCCCCCTCTGCCGCTTCAGCGAGCAAGAGCTCGGTCTGCGCATCCGGCTGAGCGGTCGCCTCTGCATCACGCACCATGGCTGCTGCGCGGTGTACCCGATCGTGGCGGGTACCCAGAGCATCGAGCGGCCAGGTGAGCGTTCGAGGCGCACGGTGTTCTGGCGCTTCTTCATGCTTGCTCTCGTCTGGAAGCTCGTCAATAATCGCCGAGCCAAGCCCTTCTTCCGTCGATGATGGAGCGTCTGCGTACATCCCCTCGTACTGTGCGGTGAGGGCCTTGAGCGGCTCGGAGGGTTCAAGGCTCGTCTTTCGGCCGCTCCAGAAGCAGCCACTGAGCAGCAGTGCCTTTTTGGCCCTGGTGTAGGCGACGTAAATGAGCCGTAACTCTTCTTCGGCAAACGCGGCGGCTTGTTCCCGTTGATACTGGGCCATCGCCTCGCGGGCCTCTTTTTGCGTCTCAGCTTCGGCCCAGAGCCCGATTGGTCTCGAACGGGCGTCTCCACGACAGCGATCAGGGATCACGCCCACCGCGAGCTCGCCCTTCGAACTGCGTGGCTTGCTGGGAAACTCCGTGGCGGATTGCCTGGGCACCGCAACGAGGTCCCATTCCAAGCCCTTCGACGAGTGCACGGTGATGAGCTGTACCGTGCCAGGCTCGGGCGCGGGAATGAAGGCAGGAAGAGCATCTTCACGTTCTGAGAATTCAAGCCACTCGAGCACCGCTTGCAGAGACCGATCCGGAGAAACCTGCAGAAACCCTCGCACTGCTTCGATGAGTGAGTGCAGATTCTCTCGCGCGGTGGCACTTGTCGCCGCAGAGAAGCGTTCGTTCGCCTCCAGCTCGATATCAAGTCGCAAGGTTTCGATTGCCGCCCGGATGAGATCGATAACATCGCCAGCGATCAGGCTCCTCAAGTCGCGAAGCATCTCGGCTGCCTCGCGCATTCGTTCAAAGCCCGTCTCACTTATCGTGCGAACGCTCGCGTGCGTGGGCGGTAAACGATGAAGCATATCAAGCGCGTCGACCAGTGAAACCTCGCGATCAAGACTCTCAAGAGCACTTCGCGCGTAGTCGGTATCAACGATGCGCTGCTGCGCGAAGTCACGCCCCGCAAACCACCGTGCAGCGTCACGGAGGCCTGCAATATCTGCGGGCCCAATTGCAAATCTGGGACCACAAAGAAGCCGCACGAGTTCGCTCGAGGCATCGGCATACCAGACGCAACGCAGCGTCGCGACAAGGTCGCTCACTTCTGGTGTCTCAAGGAGGCCCCCGATGCCTACGATTCGGGATGGAATGCCCCGTTCGCGAAGCGCCTCGGCAAAGAGCGGCATGTCTTTGCGCTTGCGAAAGATAACCGCGGCGGTCGGCGGCTCTGAAGCGTGCGCTCTCGAGTGTTTCACCCGCTCGTCCAACAACCACTGGGCAACCCGGCTGGCCTCTTCATCGAGGGTTTCTTCATATGCCACTTCGAGCGTGCCTTGCGTCGCGCCAGGCCGTGCTTGCAAAACCGGCACGGGAACCTGCGCGCTCATTCGAAGTGGAAGGGCCGCCCTATTGGCGGCTTCGAGCACAGCCAGTGAGTTACGCCAACTCGTCGAGAGCGTGAGCGTTCGTTGAGCGGCTGTAGCACTGGGCGAGAAGGCCTCGTGAAACCTCGACAGGCTCTCGGTCGAGGCGCCGCGCCAGCCATAAATTGATTGGTGCGGATCGCCAACGGCCATGACATGCTGCCCCGCAAAAATATGCGTCAACAGTCGGGTCTGTGCAACCGAGGTGTCTTGTACTTCATCGAGCAGCACCACTCGGTGCCTGTGGCGTAAGACAGTCACTGCCTGTGGCGTTTTCGACAACGCCTCGAGCGCAAGAGCCACCTGATCAGAGAACTCAAGCACCCCACGCTCCCGCTTTTCTAAGCTGTAGGCCTCGGCGAGATCGACGATGGTGCTCGTGTGCTCAAAGGCTTCGGCCTGGGAAGCAATCGCCGCGTAGACCTTCTCGCCACGTTCACCGCGAGCAAGAGCCTTCTCGTCGTAAGGCAGCTGAGGGACATCGGCGAAGCTCACCAGTGCTTCGCGGGCAGCAGCGTATGTTGAAAGGTGGTCAGATATTTCATGAGCCAGCGAAAGCGTGAGTTCGGTGAGACGGTTCACGCTCATGCCCAGCGCTGAGATGCCTTCGTGGCGAGAGCCCGTCACGATCTCTCGCGCAATGCCCCATGCAACCGACTCGTCGATGAGCTGGCCGCCGATGCCTTGCGCGCTGCCAAATTCTTGCACGAGTGACGAGGCAAAGGCGTTATAGGTCGACACTTCGGGCAGGTCAAGTGTGGTCGTGAGCGTTTCGCTGAGTTCGGCAGCCCGTTGCCGCTGTGGCTCGGTGAGCTCTGCCAGCATCGCTCGTTCAGCGAAGAGCATGAGTCGACCACGCATGCGTTCGGCGAGTTCACCAGCGGCTTTTCTCGTAAACGTGAGGCCGAGCACCTCGCTCGGCGCAACGAGACCGTTGGCAACGAGCCACACGACCCGGTTGGCGATCGTCTCGGTTTTTCCGCTCCCTGCTCCGGCAATCACGAGCGTCGAACCGTTCATGGGGCTTTCGATTACCGTGCGCTGCTCATCTGTGGGAATGAGCGCTTCTTTGCCTGGATCAGTAAGGATGCGGGCAATGGTTTCAGCATCAAAAAGGGGGGTCATTCGTAACTCACCGCCGGAATAATGTGGAGGCCACAGGCCCCGAACTGGTGTGGGTCAGTGCAGTGATGCTCGACCCTTGCTTCGAAACTGCCGGCGGCCATAATATCGGCGACCTGTTGTACACGCTGTTCGAAAGCTGCCCGTTTCTCAGGGGTGAGCGCCGGCTGATCGACGAGCCGGTAGGCCTGTTTCTGCGTCGTCGCTTTGGGATGCACGAAGAGTAACGCGGCCCCGCCGCTGCTTCCAAAGCTCACGGTCGTTGGTTCGCCTTCGGCATCGACCGGAGCGTCAGGCAAACGAAACTCGGCTTCGACCAGGCCCATTTGGTACGAGAGCAACTGCGCATTATTCTCGGCCTCGGCTTGTGACGGAAATGAAGCACCGGTTTTGAGGTCAACGATTCTCGGCAGGTTCTGCCCGTCGGCTCCGGGAATATGTTCAATGCGGTCAGCAAGACCACCAAGTTTCGCTTGCCCGATCATGAGTGAGAAGCCTGCCTCACTCGCGACGAGATCCATGCCCTTTGCAGAGGCATCACGCAGATAGTCAACGAGGCCCGTCACCATTCGGTAGGCATTCTCACGAAACAACGCTTCTTGCCACGGGGCATCAAATGTTAGGTGGTTCCACTCGGCATCGATGATGCGACGGAGCTCAAGTTCGCTCGCTTCAGTCATCGTTTCAAAGGCGTGGTGCACGAGTGTGCCGAGTTCGGCGCTCGTGTTACTCGGCCCTGGCGCAAACACCGAAATGAACCAGTTCAGGGGGCATGTCTCTGCCGTCTCGATACGTGACGGACTCACCGATACATGCGCCTCTGGGTCGCTCAGATCAACGAGTGGCCGCTCGGTCGAAGGTGTAGCAATGCCGTACCAGTCATCAGGTGATGCACCAGGAACTCCCTCGCGAGCAAGGTAGGCGAGCACGGTCGCTGCTGTTTCAGGAGCAATGCGTTGTTGCCCTTCGGCGCTATTCGATTCGTGAGAAGCGTCACCGTTTGACGTATCGGCTGTCTCGTGTTCGGCCAGCGCGAGAGCACCCGTGAGACTGCGCCGCAGGTGTGCGGTGTACCCTCTGAGCGTGAGTGTGACCGCTGGCAAACCACTCGTCAGGTACGGCCTTCCAAGGTGAAAGAACTGGCTCGGAAACTCGTCGTCGTCTTCGCGAGCGATAATGAGAAGCTCGCGTCTGGGCCGTGAGCAAGCGCTTGCAAAGAGTCTCAATTCTTCGTGCAGCATGTGACTGCGGTTGAACGGCTGCGGCGCCTCACCGCGTAGAAGAGTCTGTAGTGCCTGTGCCCCAACGAGCGAGTCACGTGAACGCATATTCGGCCAGATGCCTTCCTGAGGCCCTGCGATACAGACGATTTCGAACTCCTGGCTCGAGGCACCCTGCGGCGTTGTCACCGTCACCGCCGAACGAACACTGCGCCGCGCCAAGCTGTCTTGCGGCACATCGCTCATCAACAGCTCATCAATAACCTCGTTCATAGGCACATCGCTCGCAAGCTCTTCGTGGCGTTCAAAAGCAAAAAAGAGCTCCATCATCGCATCGAGCTGGTGATGCGCCTGTGCCGAGGCCATGCCGCTGCCCTCGAGCGCCCGTGCTGAGAGCGAAGCCTGCAGCCCAGTCGATTCCCACAGCGCCCAGAGCGCCTCACGAGGCGTTCCCCCCGCCTCACGAACAGTGCGCGCTGAGCGAATCACCCTCGAGAGCCTTCTCAGCGCTCGGCCCTCTGCGAGGTCGGGAATATCGTCAGGCGATTCGATAAGTGCCGAGTAAACCTCGGCGAGCGTTCGAGGCTCCCGTTCGCTCACAAAGGCATCTCGCCGCTCAGCCAGAAGAACAGCGTGATCAAGTCGTCGTATTGCGAGTGGATCGAGGCCCCCGATCGGCCCGAGCAAAAGCCCCTGCAGTTCACCCCCGCCCAACGGCACGAAGCCGAGCGCGTCTTGCAGCACCCGAAGCGTATGACGCACGAGCAACACATGGCCAATGACCATGCCACCGGAAGTGAGCGAGGTGGGAACTTGCAACGATTCAAGGGTGCTCGCGAGCTGGTTCGCCTGCTCGCTGGAACGGCAAATCACGGCCATGTCATGCCAAGCGATCGGCGGTTTTGCGGGGTCAAGCCCGAGATACCGATGCCTGAGGCGGTAAGCGATAACCCCGGCCTGTTCAGAGAACGTGCTCGCGGTCGCGCACTCGACGCTGCTTTCGTGGGCAGCCTCACTCACCGCAGCACGCTGCTGCCAACCGCCCGCTGCGCCGATGCGCTCGGTGATGCCGCGCACAAACCCCCGCAGCTGCTCGTTGTGCCGAAAGACCTCGCTGAGAATGAGTACCTGTTCTTCGCCACGAAGCGCACTCTCATGGGCACCACGGCGTTCAAGCTCACGATGCAGGTGCGCGAGTACTCTGGTCGGCTCACCAGCAAACGCCGCAGTGGCGGTATCGGGGTCACCGAATACCCAGATTCTGGTGCCGCAGTTCGCGAGGGCCGCGAGCAGCGCGAGAGCGCCCTCGCTGAGGTCGGCCGCATCGTCAACGAGCACCAGCTTGGGCACGGAGAGTGATGTGTCGCTGAGCGTTTGCTGGCCGAGCAGTGCAACGGCATCTCGCATCATCGCACTCGCAGAGCGCTCTTCTGGGTACTCGCTCACGGCGATGCGCTCGGCTCGGGCAAGTAAGAGAGCGAGAAAGCGCCACCGTCTCGCAAGCTCGTGCACAAACTCGCCGTGCCCTGGTTCAGCGAGCACGCCAAGCGCAAAGGTTTCGAGCTCAGTAGCGCTCATTGAGAAGTCATCAAGCACTCGCCACAGGTCACGAAGCTCGGTTCGCATCGCGGTGCTCTGCACCATGTCGAACGAAATACCGCTCGACTCGGCAGCTAGCGCTTCGGTGCCGGCATCGTTCATGGCCGCAGCCTCTGTCACCGCATCAACCGCCTCGCGCAAGATCTCGTCTTGCCGCGACCCCATCATGAGCTGAAACGCGGGCAGCGCTAAGCGTTGTTGCTGCTCGTTGCAGAGGTGAAACGCTAACGATGCGGGCGTGCGTACGAGCGTGCCAACGCTCGCAATATCAAGCTTCGCCTCAATACGATCTCGCAGCGAGGCTGCGTCGGCTCGCTGGTGCGAGAGCACGAGAAGCTCTTCGGGGGTGAAGGCCCCCTCGTGCAACCATGACACCACGCGCTCGACGAGAGCCGTCGTTTTACCGCTGCCCGGCGCACCAACGACGCGTGCGTGCAGCTTCGCTGAAAGGTGCTGCACCTGCAAGATGCTGTGTTCGGTTGCGCTCATGCCAGTAGGTTAGCTTGCACCACCGACACGCGTGTCAACAAGTTCGGCTCCGGTCAGGACGCCAGACAGCGAACGGTGGGTCTTCGTGAATGGCACCATGATGAGCGTCGCGATTGCAATGAGGGTGAACACCGCGCCACCAAACTGCCAGTTGGGCAGTTCAGACGCGATGAGCGGCACGGCGAGCACCGCGCTGCGGGCGAGCCGCTGCCACCAGGCGCCGGAGTGGCGCTTCTTGCCCGGGCCAGACCAGCGCGGAGCGATCCACACAATAGACATGCCAAGCGAGCCAAGCCCGCGCATCGCAGGAATCAGCAGTACCACCGCGACAACCGCCGCGTGCAGCCAGAACTGTACCCATGCGAAAGCCGCGAGGTCAATCTTGCCATCGATCAGGCGCCAGGTGATGCCGATGATCCACGACAATACGCCGCTCAGGGTCCAAACGAGGGTGTAGTTGAGAAACAGAGCGAGCACCCTGCGTGAGCCGGTGACGGGCCGCGGCTCGTTTCTCGTTGCAACCAGCTGCTCTTTAGAGGGCATCCAGAAGAGTACGAGCGGTGCGATGAGCGCCCCGAGAAGCGCCCCCAGGGTGTTCGTCATAAGGTCGTCGACATCGCCAAGCCGGTACGCACACGGGTACATGCCCCACATACCGGTGGCCTGGGTGACTTCAATCGCGAGCGAGAGCAACGCGCCAAGCGCAACGGTAGCGAAGAAGCCCCGTTTGAAATAGCCGCGCACAATGACACCAAAGGGTACAAACAGCACCACGTTAAAGATGACCTGCAGACCAAGCGTTGAGGCAAACATGGGGCCCCAGCCGATCTCAGAAGCGCGCATGACCATCGTTTCGATCGAGGCAAACGGTCTCAACTGTAGTTCATGCACACCGTGAGCCGCGCACCAGTCGAGTGAACGCACTGGAGGCAGAGGCAACTGGGTATAAGCGAAGAGCGCAGCCGCATACACGCTAATAGCGGCCGCGCCGAGCATTCGCCCGACGCTCAGCCTGCCGTAGCTCCGGTAATGCCAGACGAGCAGCGGTAAGAGGGCAAGAAAAAACACGGTGACGCCAATCGCCACGCCCATTTCTGCAGACCATGCCCAAACACTCATTCATCTATTGTTACGGCTGAGCTCTGTGAGTTTGCACAAGGTCACCACCGAAGACACAGTTACAGACCTTAGACTGGGGTGAAGCAGAAGAACCAGTCATTGGAGGAACACTTGGACGTTCGCATCGGCATTATCCAGTCGCCACGTGAGCTCACGTTTGAAACGGATTCGAGCGCAGAAGAGATTCTCTCAGCACTCGAAAAGGCCCGTGCCGGTGAGGGTGCTCTCGCAGCTTTCACCGACACCAAAGGCTCACAGATTCTCGTGAATCCCGACTCGATTGCTTACCTCGAGATCGGCGCGAAGGCTAGCGGGCGCGTAGGGTTCGTTAACTAGTCACGAACGCTTCAGAGACGCCGAAGGGGCCGTACGTATAGAGTGCGTACGGCCCCTTCGGCGTTTGAAGTCGTAGTACCGCCTAAGCGGTGAGCCCTAGCCCGTCCATTCGCCGAATGTGGTCGGCGATGAGCTCGGTAAACACGGGCTCCATCTCATTAGCGTTAAACGTACGGTGCTCGCTCAGCGCCAGCACCCCGCGTGCGACGAGCAGCGTGTCGCCTACGAGCCGCCTGCCCCAGAGCGCGAGGCGGTCAGAGAGCCCCGGGATCTCTTCGATCTGCTCGGCGAGTAGCTCGCGCAGACGGTCGCGGCCCGTGTTGTCGGCAAGAATCTCGATGGCCTCGGCGGTGAAGCCGTCTTTGATACCGCCGGCCAGGCTCGCAAAGAAGCCGTCGAAGAGGCCAGATACGAGGTACACCGAGAGCACGTGCTCGTGCCAATCGTCAGCGGCAATGCGCTCGAGGTAGCGGTCGATGAGCCCCGCGAAAGGTTCCATTGCTTCGTGCGGATCTTCGCCGCGCTTGCGCAGTTGCTCGGTGAAGCGCTGCTGTTTCGAGAGTGCCTCGGCGGCTACCTCGGCGAGAACCGACTTCGCCTCGAGCGACGGGGCCGCAACAACCGCACGTGAAGATTGCGTGTACAGCTCAAGCTTGAGGTACGACACAAGGCCGAGAAACGGGACGACAGCGGGCGCGAACTCGGCGAGTTCGACGTGCAGTGTTCCCCCGGCAGCGCTGCGAGTTTTGAGTTTTCTCGCGGGCCCGGCTTGCTTGCGAAATCGCTTGAACCAATCCATCACTCAGCCAGTTTACCCACGAATACAGGTACTATTGGAATGTTGCACGCCTTTGAGGCCTTATACCATCGTTGCAACTTGGCACCGTGCGTGCCCACAACACCACACAGATGAGGAAACCTGTGACCACTTTCGTAGAACTCGGTATTGACGGCGATATCGCGAACGCCCTTGCAAACCGAGGCATTATCGACGCGTTCCCGATTCAGGAACAGACCATTCCCCTGGCGCTCCAGGGCCAAGACATCATCGGCCAGGCCAAGACCGGCACCGGCAAGACCTTCGGGTTCGGCCTTCCGCTCGTGCAACGCCTCGGCCTCGACCCCGAGCCAGGAGTTAAAGCACTCATCGTGGTGCCCACGCGTGAGCTCGCGGTGCAGGTCTTCGAAGACCTCGTTCTCGCAACCGAAAACCGTGCGACCAACGTCGTGCCCATTTACGGCGGCAAAGCGTACGAGGGACAGATCGAGCAGTTGAAGGCCGGCGCACAGATCGTTGTCGGCACCCCCGGCCGTCTGCTCGACCTCAGCCAGCAGCGCTTGCTCGATCTCTCCGGCGTCACCGAGATGGTGCTCGACGAGGCAGACAAGATGCTCGACCTCGGCTTCCTCGCCGACATTGAGAAGCTCTTCTCGAAGGTCCCGGCGATTCGCCATACGATGCTCTTCTCGGCGACGATGCCCGATACCATCGTGACCCTCGCCCGCCGCTTCATGTCGAAGCCTATTCACATTCGTGCACAGGACCCCGACGAGGGCGCAGTACAGGCCAACATTGAGCACATCATCTACCGTGCTCACTCGCTCGACAAAGACGAGGTCATTGGCCGCATCCTGCAGGCTGAGGGCCGCGAAAAGGTCGTCATCTTTACGCGCACCAAGCGCGCAGCCTCAAAGCTCCTCGAAGAGCTCACCGATCGCGGCTTCTTGGCCGCGGCCGTGCACGGCGATATGAACCAGGACCAGCGAGAGCGTTCGATGGCCCAGTTCAAGGCCGGCAAGAAAGACGTTCTCATCGCGACCGACGTTGCCGCCCGTGGCATCGACGTTGATGATGTGTCGCACGTGATCAACCACACCGTTCCCGACGACGAGAAGACGTACCTGCACCGCGTCGGCCGCACCGGCCGCGCCGGTCGCTCGGGTATCGCCGTCACGTTCGTCGATTGGGAAGACCTGCACAAGTGGGCGCTCATCGACAAGGCACTCAGTTTCAACAAGCCTGAGCCGGTCGAGACCTATTCATCGTCTCCGCACCTCTTTACTGACCTCAATATTCCCGAGGGATCGCGCGGCCGTCTCAAGCAGACCCCGCCAGCCCCACGCCCCAAGCGCGACGGTGGTCGCGAGGGCGGCCGTGACGGCGGATCGCAGCGTCGCCGTAATCGCTCAGGCGGATCGGGCCAGGGTTCATCCGCTGCCGCAGCAGGCTCAGCCTCACCCGACGCTGCCAAGGCCGGCTCGGGTGAGACCGCAACGAACGCCGATGGCACCGATGAGCCCCGCGCACCACGCAAGCGTAACCGCCGCCGTCGCCGCAAGCCCACCGAGGGTGCAGCCGCTACCGGCGAGGCTTCGGCAACCGCTGCTTCGCCAGCAGCGGCTCCCACGGTAGGCGAGTAAGCATTCTGGCGTAGGGCGGCCGCTGCTACAGCGTGGCCGCTCTACCCTTCTGTGTGCGCCGCGGCGCGAATGCGCTCGACGGTTTCTACGGGCGAGGTGCACTGCCCCAGCCGGTTCGGTTTGCCCGCACCGTGGTAGTCACTCGCGCCAGTGGTCAGGAGCCCGAGACGAACTGCCTCGGCACGAAGCGGGGCGATCCACTCGGGCCGGTTCTCGGGGTGTTCTGTTTCGACACCCGCGAGGCCGAGACTCGCGAGTGGGGCCAGCTCTTCGACCGCGAACGGGCTTCGCATACGCTGGGCAGCCGGGTGCGCGAGCACCGGGACTCCCCCGGCTGCGATCACCAGTTCGATCGCCGCTGCCGTTGAGAGCGTCTCAGTCGGAACGTAATATGGGCCGCCAGGCGAAAGTGCCGTCTCGAAGGCGTGCGAGCGGTCGCGAAAGTACCCACCAGCAACCAGCAGGTCGGCGAGGTGTGGGCGGCCGAGGCTCGCGGTCGCGGCGGCAGCTCCAGCGGCCGAGTCGCCGTCGAGTAGCGCGTCCCAGTCGGCATCAAAGTCGGCTCGCAGCCGCCGCACCATCTCGTGGGCGCGCTCTCTCCGTGCTTCACGCAGCATCTCAAGCCGGCCCTGCAGCTCAGCATTGGCGACGTCAAAACCGTACGCGAGCAGGTGAGCCGAACGCCAACCGTGAGTCGTCGTGAGCTCCATGCCCGGCAAGAAATCAAGCCCTCGCGCTCGGGCTGCCTCGCGCGCTTCGATCCACCCCTCGGTCGTGTCGTGGTCGGTGAGTGAGAAACCTGCGAGCCCAATCGCGTGCGCCTCTTCGGCGAGTTCGGTGGGCGTTGTCGTTCCGTCTGAACAGGTTGAATGTGTGTGCAGATCGTAACGCATTGCTCCATCATGGCACAGGTTCAGGGGTACTCCGCCCTTTCTCTGATTGCGGTGAGATAATCGAGTCATGTCGAAAACCACCACGCACTCAGCAGAGATCAGTAACGAAAACCGTTCAACCACCCCGACGACCGAGCGTTTCACCACGTACATTCGCTCACAGTGGGCCGATGATGCGCGTGAGGTTCCCGAGGCAAGGCCAGCGGCACCCTACGCAGCACAGCGCCGCAGCGCCCTCAGCGAGCAGTTCTTGGGCAAACGTCTCGTCATCGAGGCTGGCCTCGCGAAGCAGCGCTCGAACGATACCTTTTACATCTTTCGTGCTCACTCGGCGTTCAGCCACCTGACCGGTTGGGGCGCAGACGCCCTTCCCGGTTCGATTCTCGTGCTCGAGCCGAACGCGTCGGGCCACGACGCAACCCTCTTCTTTCCAGAGAGCGCTGGCAAAGACACCGATGAGTTCTTCGCGAACCCCACCGTCGGCGAGTTCTGGACCGGCAAGCGCCCGAGTCTCGCACAGGTTGCCGGCGATCTCGGCCTGAAGACCCGCTCGCTCGCAGAGTTCGCTTCAGAACCGGGTGACGTCACGCTCGCAAACGCCGAGCTTTCCCGTGCCGTTTCTGAGCTGCGACTCGTGAAAGACGAGTACGAGATTGAGCAGATGCGCGAGGCGGTCATGGCGACCGAGCAGGGCTTCAACGCCGTCATCGAGGCGTTCCCCCGCGCCACGCAGCACCCCCGTGGCGAACGCGTCGTCGAGGGCGCCTTCGGCATGCAGGCTCGCCTCGACGGCAACGGTGTCGGTTACGAGACCATCGCCGCCTCTGGCCCTCACGCCTGCACGCTGCACTGGGAAAAGAACAATGGAGCGGTGCTCGAGGGCGACCTGCTGCTGCTTGACGCCGGCATCGAGCTCGACAGTCTGTACACCGCAGACATCACGCGTACACTGCCAATCTCAGGCACCTTCAGCCCGGTACAGCGCAAGGTCTACGAGGCCGTGCTCGAGGCCGCCGATGCTGCGCACGCGATTGTGCGCCCCGGCATCACCTTCCACGAGGTACACGACACCGCAATGGCGGTCATCGAGCGCAAGACCCGCGAGTGGGGCTTCTTACCCGAGAAGGAAGAGGGCGACGAGACCCCGTACCACCGCCGCTACATGGTGCACGGCACGAGCCACCACCTGGGGCTCGACGTGCACGACTGCGCACAGGCGAAGCGCGAACTGTATATGGATGGCGTACTTGAGCCAGGCATGGTCTTCACGATCGAGCCCGGCCTGTACTTCCAGCCCGAAGACCTCACCGTTCCCGAAGAGTTTCGCGGCATCGGCGTGCGCATCGAAGACGACATCGTCGTGACCGAGACGGGGCACGAGAGCCTCTCGGCGCATATTCCCCGCACCGCTGACGACGTCGAGGCGTGGGTGCAGCGGCTCAACCGCTAAGCACCCCGAACCTTGGAAGCGCGCAGTGCCCGGCAAGGGCGCTGCGCGCTTTTTGCTGACTACTTAGCGTTTGCCGCGTTAATGAGCGTCTGCCTCGCCTGGTGCACGAGCTCTGGTTCGGTCACGAGATCGTAGCGACCCGCGACGAGCTGCATGACCGACGCAAAGTCGCGCCGGTTGCGGTTAATGCCGTGGGTAAAGAGACCGAACAGCATGCCGAAGCCGGCACCGATCGCAATTGCCGAAACGAAGATCCCGGCGAACTGCGCCCCCGGCTGCACGATGAGCAGAATGAGCGAGAGAAAGAGGCCGAGGTACATGCCCGAGAGCGCACCCATAAGCGCGACCCTGCCCCAGGTCACCTTGCCGGTCACCCGCTCCACACTGCGAATGTCATCGCCGACAATGGCCACCTGGTTGACCGGAAAATCAGCGCGCGCGAGCGTATCGACCGCGTGCTGGGCATTCTGGTACGTGTCGTAGGTCGAGATAATCTCGCCCTTCGGAATGACCGGGGTCATCATGGCTTGGCGTCGCGACATGGGCGAAAGGTTCGTCATAGTGCAATTCTCTCATGATCCACTGAGCAACGGGTGAGCACTTCGGTACCATGGAGGCAATGAATACTGCACTGTGGAAAGCTCTCTCTCGGGTCATCGACCCAGAGATTCGCAAGCCCATCACCGATCTGGGCATGATCACCCAGGCCACGGTCGAGGGCGAAACCGCCGTGATCACGCTGCTGCTCACGATCGTCGGTTGCCCCGCGGCACGCTCGATCGAACGCGATACTCGCGAGGCCGCACTGTCGGTCGAGGGTGTCTCAGAGATTGACCTCACCGTCGGCGTCATGACGCCCGCACAGCGAACCGAGTTCATTGAAAAGGTGCGCGGTAAGGCAGCGCAGCGCGACCCCCAGTTTGGCCCCGACTCGCTCACCCGCATCATCGCGGTCACGAGCGGTAAGGGCGGCGTCGGCAAGTCAAGTGTGACCGCCAATCTCGCGTTTGCGCTCGAACGCCGTGGGTACTCGGTCGGCATTATCGACGCTGACATTTTCGGCTTTTCGATTCCCGCGCTCCTCGGACTCTCGCGAGACGGTGTCACGCAGCTGCCGACCCGCATCGACGACCTTATGGTTCCACCGGTCGGGCACGGGGTGAAGGCGATCTCGATCGGCATGTTCTTGGGCGACGCTGATCCACGAGAAACCGCGGTCTCGTGGCGAGGCCCCATGCTGCACCGCACGCTCGAGCAGTTCTTGCGCGACGTCTGGTTCGGCGACCTCGACTTCCTGCTGCTCGACCTACCACCCGGCACGGGTGATGTTGCCCTGAGCGTCGGGCAGCTGCTTCCACAGTCAGAGGTGCTCGTTGTCACGACACCGCAGGTCGCCGCGGCCGACGTCGCGGTGCGAAGCGGCATTCTCGCGATGCAGAGCGGTCAGCGCCTGCTCGGTGTCGTCGAAACGATGTCTGGCCTCGCGCAACCCGACGGCCAAGTACTCGAGGTGTTCGGTTCTGGCGGCGGATCAGCCGTGGCCGAGCGGCTCACCGAACTCGCCTCCCAGCGCGAGGGCTCGCTGCCAGAGGTGAAGCTCCTGGCCAAGGTTCCGCTCAGCGTCCCGTTTCGTGAGGCGGGCGACTCGGGTGAGCCCGCTCCGCTCGATGACCCTGCCGTCGTCGCGATCGCTGAGCTCGCCGAACGCATCGCCCCGAGGCCGGGAGGCCTCGCGGGCCGTTCGTTACCGCTGAGTGTTTAGGTCGCCTCGTCGTCGAAGTTAAAGTCGCTCGCGATCTCATGCGAACTGCCGTACATGGCGCTCAAGGCACCAGCCGCTCCTGCAGCGGCGGCTCCTTCGCCAACGCCCTCACCTGACGGGCGCTTACGCGCCCTCGACGCGGCGACCGCTCGTGCACGTCTCGCCTCGGGTGAACGCTCTTCTTCATCGAGCGCATCACGAATGATGCGGCGGGGGTCGTACTGCCTCGGGTCGAGCTGCTTCCAGTCGACCTCGTCGTACTCGTCACCCATCTCTTCTTTCACGCGCTCCTTGGCGCCCTCGGTCATGCGCCTGATGGTTTTTACGAGTTCGCCAAGCTTCTGCGCGTAATACGGCAACCGTTCTGGGCCGAGCACGATGAGTGCTATCACCAAGACAATGGCAAGCTTTTGAAACGTGAGACCACCCATGCCTCAATGTTATAGCCTTGATGCATGACTAAGTATGAGAGTGGTTGGCAATACACCGAGCAGTACCCGAACGAGGGCGACACCCAGGTGAAGGCTCGGCGGCTCTCGCTCGAAGTCGGGGTCGAGCCCGTGAGCCGTGCCATTGCTGCCCAACTCTCGTCGATTCCCGTCATGACGGGCGCAACGACACTGCTTGAGATCGGCACCGGTGTTGGCGTGAGTGGCCTCGCCCTCATGCGATACGCCCCCGATGCACACCTCACCTCGCTCGACATCGAAGCTGAGGCCCAGAAGCACGCGCGCCAGCTCCTTATCGAGTCGGGCGTCGCCGCCTCACAGTTTCGGCTCGTCGCGGGCGACGCCAAGCAGGTGCTGCCTCGATTTAACCAAGACTCATACGACCTCATTCACATTGATGGCGAGAAACGTGACCTGCTTGACTACGTCGAGCTTTCGCTCCCTCTCTTGCGTGTCGGCGGCACAATCGTCATCCCTCACGCCCTCGCCGGCGGCAAGGTTGCCGACCCTGCCTCGCGCGACGAGGTTACAACCCTCATCAGAGACCTCCTGGCGACCGTACAAGACGCTGAGGCGGTTGTGCCTGCGCTCTCACCCGTGGGCGACGGTCTACTCACGCTCACCCGCCGTCAGTAATCGCTGATGAAACACGAAAGCGGCCCAGATTGCTCCGGGCCGCTTTCATCAGATAGTTCTTGGGGCTATTCGCCGATCACGCCGGTGATCACCTTGCGAAGCTCGGCGGCTTCTTCGTCGTTAACCGATACCACGAGTCGCCCTCCGCCTTCGAGGGGAACTCGCAGAACGATGACTCGACCCTCGCGCTCGGCTTCCATGGGTCCGTCTGTGGTCCTGGGTTTCATAGCCGCCATGTGGCCTCCTCTGTTTCACGTGTAGGTCTCTATTATCCCGCGAATCGAGACGAACCGCTAACTTCCGGCCAAAATGTTACTGACTTGTTCGCTTGTAGACAGCAAAGAAGGGTGCGGATCGAAGCGTTGACGACCCACACCCTCCGAGGCTCGCGAGCGGCGAATGCCGTTCCCGAGCGAGTAGCTTAGCGGTCCAGGTGACGTTCTGGCGAGCCCGTGTACAGCTGCTGCGGGCGACCAATCTTCGTGCCGAGATCGAGACGCGCTTCACGCCAGTGGGCGATCCACCCGGGAAGCCTGCCGATGGCGAAGAGCACGGTGAACATGCGGGTCGGGAAGCCCATGGCCTTGTAGATGACGCCCGTATAGAAGTCGACGTTCGGGTAGAGGCGGCGTTCCTGGAAGTACGAGTCGTTGAGCGCGATCTGCTCAAGCTCCTGCGCGAGGTCGAGCAGCGGGTCGTTCACACCGAGCTCGGCGAGCACGCGGCCTGCGCTCTCTTTCACAATGCGAGCGCGGGGGTCGTAGTTCTTGTAGACCCGGTGCCCGAAGCCCATGAGCTTCACACCGTCTTCTTTGTTCTTGACCTTCTCGACGAACGAACGCACGCCCTCGCCGGAGTCGCGAATCTGGCCGAGCATGTCGAGCACTGCTTCGTTTGCGCCGCCGTGCAGCGGGCCAGAGAGCGCGTTGATGCCCGCTGAAATCGAAGAGAAAAGGTTGGCGCCGGTCGAGCCCACGAGACGTACGGTCGAGGTTGAGGCGTTTTGCTCGTGATCGGCGTGCAGAATGAGCAGCTTGTCGAGCGCGTCGACGAGCACAGGGTTGATCTCGTACTCCTCGGCCATGGTGCCAAAGTTCAGGCGCAGGAAGTTCTCAACGAAGCTGTGGTTGTTGTCGGGGTACAGAGTCGCCTGACCGATCGACTTCTTGTGCGCGTAGGCCGCGAGCACGGGAAGCTTCGCGAGCAGACGAATGGTGTTGACCTCGACGAACTCTTCAACACTCGTGTCGAGTGACGACTCGTAGTAGGTTGACATCACCTGCAGGCCGCCCGAGAGCGCCGCCATGGGGTGCCCGGTGTGCGGCAGGCCCTCGAAGTAGTAACGCATGTCTTCGTGCAGCAGCGTGTGGCGACGAATGTTGTCGTCAAAAGCCGTGAGCTCTGCGGGGGTTGGCATTTCGCCGTAGATGAGCAGGTAGGCAACCTCGAGAAAAGTCGACTGCTGTGCGAGCTCTTCGATCGGGTAGCCGCGGTACCGCAGGATTCCCTGGTCGCCATCAATGTAGGTGATGGCTGAGCGGGTCGAAGCGGTGTTCACAAAACCGTAATCGAGGGCGGTGAGCCCCGACTGTGCGGTCAGCTTGCTTACGTCGATCGATGATCGGCCGTCGGTGGCCGGGAGGATGGGCAGCTCTGCCTCTCCACCCGGAAATGTGAGCTTCGCGGTACCTTGCCCCTGAGCGTTATTCGCCACGGCGTCTCCAATCTGCGCCAACTCACTTCGTGGTGGTTAGCGGCAATACGATGATTTCTCATCTACCTTAACCCGAAAATTCAATGAGCAGTGAATCGGAGTTGTTGAATGAACCCTACAGTTCAGATGGTTCGAACCTGTGTGAAGCGAATAATTGTCGCAACCCTCAATGATTCCCTCTCGTCTGTGCACGTTGGCACAGTTTTTACCGAGGGCTAGGCCATGGGAGGCAGTTCGGCAACGATTGGATGGTCGAAGTCGTAGGCCCCAACCTTGGCTGCACCGCCGGGCGAACCCACCTTGTCGAAAAACTCGACGTTCACGCGATAGTAGACCTCCCAGACCTCTGGGGTGTCATCTTCATAATAAATCGCTTCTACGGGGCACACAGGCTCGCAGGCGCCGCAATCTACGCACTCGTCGGGGTGAATGTAGAGCATACGTTCGCCCTCGTAAATGCAATCAACCGGGCATTCATCGATGCAAGCTCGGTCTTTGACATCAACGCATGGCAAAGCAATAATGTACGTCATTTCATAGCCCCTTTCACTGGCGACGCGGTCAGCCTCTAGTGTACCGCCCAGAAAAGCGCGAACCCTGCACCCACGAGCATCCACGGGGCAAACGGAATCGAGATTCGCGCTTTTGCGCGCCCAAACAGCAGCGCTGCGGCGGCCGCAAGACCACCCGCCAGAAACATGGCAAAGCCGCCGACAAGCACCGCGCCATAGCCTCCATAAAGCCCAAGCATTGAGCCGAGGTACCCGGCAAACTTCACGTCACCACCGCCAAGGCTACCCCGCGAGGCAAGCGCGACAAGGTACCACACGGTAAAGAGCGCGAGGCCACCCATAACCGTGCGAATGAGCGGTGCGGCGTCAGCTTCACCGAGCGCAGTGACGCCCGCCACCACCCAGGCGAAAACCGTCGCTGGCAGCACCAGGAGGTTGGGAATGCGCATGGTGCGCTGGTCAATGACCGCGATCACAACAGCGATCGCGGTAAGCACTGCCCCCAGCGCCCAGCCGATCATGCCTCGTGGCTAGGGACAACCTCGGTGCCAATTCCCGCTGCCGTGAGAATCTCAATGAGTAGCGAGTGCGGTTTGCGCCCGTCGATGATCGCCGCCTTGGGCACCCCGTTTTGCACCGAATCGAGGCAGGCCTGCATTTTCGGGATCATGCCGCTCTCAAGCTCGGGCATGAGCGCGATGAGTTCGTCAGTCGTGATCGATGAGACGAGCGAGGAGGTGTCTGGCCAGTTCGCGTAGAGCCCCGCAACATCGGTAAGAATGACGAGCTTCTCAGCCCCAATCGCCTGAGCAAGCGCCGATGCGGCCGCGTCGGCATTCACGTTGAGAGCCTCAGCCACGTCTTCTCCGTTGGGCGCGATCGATGACACGACCGGAATGAGCCCCCGATCAATGAGCCCCAGCACGGCTTCGGGTCGCACATCAACGACGTCGCCGACGAGACCCAGATCAACCTCACGCCCATCAACCAGTACCGGGCCCCGCTTCTCGGCGGTAAAGAGTCCGGCGTCAGCCCCGGCGAGCCCAGCGGCAAGTGGGCCGTGCTCGTTAATCCGGTCAACGAGCCCCGGGTTCACCTGCCCCGTGAGCACCATGCGCACAACGTCCATGGCCTCTGGCGTCGTCACACGGTAGCCACCCTCAAAGGTGCTCTCGATCCCGAGTCTTTCGAGCATCGTGTTAATCTGTGGGCCGCCACCGTGCACCACCACCGGCTTCAGCCCGGCGTAGTGCAGGTACACAATGTCTTCGGCAAACGCGGTCATGAGTTCGTCAGAGACCATCGCGTTACCGCCAAATTTCACGACGACAATCGCGCCACGAAACTTCTTCAACCAAGTGAGCGACTCGATGAGCACCGCGGCTTTCTCAGCAGCGAGGTCTTGTTCGCGCTCGCGAACGCTACCCGTCATGGGATTCTTTCCTAACTCGAGTACGCGCTGTTTTCGTGCACGTATTCGTGGGTGAGATCGTTGGTCAAAATCGTTGCCGTGTGCTCGCCAGCTTTGAGGTCAATCAGCACGTGGGTGTTGCGTGGGGTCAGGTCACAGTCGTCAACCGGCCGATCGGGAGCACCCTCGCTGCACAGACGCACCCCGTTAAACGAGACGTCTACCTTGTACGGGTCGAAATCGGCTTTCGTGGTGCCGATCGCAGCGAGCACGCGGCCCCAGTTCGGATCGTTGCCAAAAATCGCGGCCTTGAAGAGGTTGTTTCGGGCAACGGCGCGGCCCACCTCTTCTGCGTCCTGCTCGTCAGCGGCGCCCACGACCTCGATATCAATGTCGTGGGTAGCGCCCTCGGCATCGGCTTGGAGTTGCTTCGCGAGATCTCGCATCACCTCGGTGAGCGCCTCGGCGAATTGCACCTCGTCGGCCTCGACGCCAGAGGCGCCAGAGGCCAGGAGCGTCACCTGGTCATTCGTTGACATGCACCCGTCTGAATCAAGGCGGTTGAAGCTGAGCTCAGAGCCCGTGGCAAGCGCGCGTGCGAGCGACTCATTGTTCATCACGGCATCGGTCGTAATGACCACGAGCATCGTGGCGAGGCCGGGAGCGAGCATGCCAGCCCCCTTCGCAATGGCAGCGATGCGCCACCCTGCCTCGCTCTCGAAAAAGCCATTTTTTTCGACGCTGTCGGTCGTGAGAATCGCAGCAGCAGCCGTCTCATCGTCGTCAGACAGCTGGCGCACAAGGGTCGGAACGTTGGTCACGATTTTGTCGCGAAAGGCCTGATCGCCGGTGCCGATGAGCCCGGTCGAGCACACGAGTACCTCAGAAGCTTCAAGCCCAAGCTCAGCGGCAGCCGCCTCGGCCGTGAGCCTCGAGGTCTCAAAACCAAAGTCGCCGGTGAAACAGTTCGCCCCGCCTGAGTTCAGCACGATCGCACGTGGCGTTCGTGCCCGCATCGCCTGCTTTGACCAAAGAATCGGGTTTGCCTGCGCACGGTTGCCCGTGAATACCACGGCCGCAGCGGGGTGCGGCCCGTCATTCACGACGAGTGCGAGGTCTGGTTTGCCGGTCGATTTGAGCCCTACCGCGATTCCAGCAGAGCGAAACCCTGCCGCCTTGGTGACCGTCACAGTGATTCCTTTCCTACGGCGCTACGCCGTTAACGCTGAGGCCACTCGCTTCGGGAAGCCCTAGAGCAATGTTAGCCGACTGAATCGCGGCGCCAGCGGTTCCCTTCGCCAAATTGTCGAGCGCGGCAACGACCACCACCCGACCAGCGGCCTCGTCAACGGCGAGCCCCATGAGGCAAGTGTTGGCACCGAGGGTATCGGCGGTTCGCGGGAAGACGCCCTCGGGCAAGAGCCTCACGAAGTGCTCGTCGCCGTAGGCTGCGCTCCACGCCTCACGCACCTCGGCCGCGCTCAACCCCGCTTTCAACGGCGCCGTCGAGGTCGCAAGAATGCCGCGGCTCATGGGCACGAGCACGGGCGTGAAGCTGAGGCTAGGGGTTTCGAGGGCACCAGCCCAACGCAACGACTGCTGAATCTCGGGAATGTGCCGGTGCGATCCGCCGACCGCGTAGGGGTTCGCCGTGCCCATGAGCTCGGCCCCGAGCAGATGCTGCTTTGCGGCCTTGCCTGCACCTGATGGCCCTACGGCAAGCACGCTCACGAGGTCACGCGGCTCGATCACGCCGGCGGCAATGCCGGGCGCGAGCGAGAGCGCAACGGTCGAGGCGTTGCAGCCAGGCGCGGCGATGTGGGTCGCTCCTGCGAGTTGCTCGCGCTGTTTCTGGCCCTCGCCAATAAGCAGCTCGGGAACCCCGTAGGTCCACGCGTCAAAGAACTCGCCGCCGTAAAAGGCATCCCAATCGGCCTGCGAGACGAGCCGGTGGTCGGCGCCGCAGTCGATCACGAGCCGGGTGTTGGTGAGCTGCGCGCTCAGCGCCCCTGAAGCACCGTGCGGCAGCGCAAAGAAGACGATATCGTGCCCGTCGAGCACCTCAGCGGTGGTTGGCTGCAGCGTGAGATGCGCGAGCGAGAGCAGGTGCGGCTGCGAGAGCGCCAGTGGCTGCCCCGCGGTTGAGTGCCCGGTCACGGTCACGACGTCGAAGTTCGGGTGCTCTGCGAGAAGCCTGAGCAGCTCGCCCCCTGCGTACCCACTCGCCCCTGCTACCGCTACCCGATACCGCACACGTGCCTCCTCATATCCTGGCTGTTTCGCACCATTGTCTCATGAGGTGACCTCGTGGCGTTGTCTCGCTCGACGCAACCGGGCAACGTGCCTGCGCAGCTCACCAGCTCCCAGCAGCTCTGAGAGCGCGATTTGCAAGATCGGCGAGACCGGGCAGCCGAGGTCGCGTCGAACCGGCAAGAGCATCGTGCGGATCGAGGCTGGCACAATGAGAAAGCCCGCCGCGAGCGTGAACGAGAGCGTCGCCGAAAAGCTGCCGAGTGTCGCAACGACTCCTCGTTCTGGGTCATCGAGCGTCGCGAACGTTGGAAGTGGCGCACGCGTATAGCGCTGCTCGCTATCAAAGTCATCTTCGATGAGCATGACGCCGCGCTTGCTGGCCCACTCGAGTAGTTCGAGCCTGCGTTTGAGGGGCATGAGGCCTCCCCCGGGAAACTGGAAGCTCGGGGTGATGATGATCGCGTCAAGAACTGCCTCTGGCAGCCCCTCGACGAGGATGCCATCGTCATCAGCGGGCAGCGACACCGCAGTCGCGCCGTGCCGCTCGGCGACCTCCCGTAGTGATGCGGGCCCCTCTGCTTCAAACCCGATAACGAGGCTGCGCCCTCTCGTCGTGCCGAGCGCCGTGAGAATAAGACTGAGCCCCTCACGAACACCAGCGGTGACAAGCAGGTCGTTCGTGGAGCGAACGGTGCCTCGCATCGCACGCAGGTGCTCTGAGACCTGGTACAGGAGCTCGGGATCGCCCTCAACCGGCATGGGTCGCCCAATGCGCTCAGAGACGGCTGCCTTGCGCCACGCAGCCCGCCACGCGGGTCTGGCACTGAGATCGGCAATCGGTTTCGGTTGCTGGTGCGCCGGGTGAGCGGCGCGGGCACTCGGGACACTCTGGGCTACCGGCGGCACGTAGTGGTGAATCTCGGTGAGGCGTTCGTTCACTCGCGTGCCGAGCCCCTGCCCCGACGAGAAGTAGCCTTCAGCGACAAGCTGCTCATAGGCGGTCACGACGGTGCCGCGAGACACTCCAAGCCTTGCGGCGAGGTCACGCGTTGGCGGGAGGCGATCGCCGGGGCGCAACGCACCCGATTCGATTTCGTGCCGCAGGGCGAGCACCAGTTTTGCCGAGAGTGACCCTGGCGTTTGCCGGTCAAGCTGAATCACGAGTTCGACCTCTGACACGTCAACTCCTTTGGTCTAATGATTTATTTCATTATTGGACTTTAATTTACACCAAGAGCCATTCATACTGCTCATATGACTACCAAGTACAGCAGTAATGCATTCGAATACACCCCATCAGCACTCGTGAAGCGCGGCGTTGCCGACAGCCTCAAGGGCGGCGTGATCATGGATGTCGTGACGCCCGAGCAGGCCCGCATCGCCGAAGATTCGGGGGCGGTCGCCGTCATGGCCCTCGAGCGCGTTCCGGCCGACATTCGCGCGCAGGGCGGCGTAGCACGCATGTCGAGCCCCGACCTCATCGAAGGCATCATCGAGACCGTCGACATTCCGGTCATGGCAAAGGCCCGTATCGGCCACTTCGTCGAGGCGCAGGTGCTCGAGCACCTTGGCGTCGACTACATCGACGAGTCAGAGGTACTCTCACCCGCCGACTACGCCCACCACATTGACAAGCAGGCCTTCAAGGTTCCTTTCGTGTGTGGTGCCACCCACCTCGCCGAGGCGCTTCGCCGTATCACCGAAGGCGCTGCCTTCATTCGCTCGAAGGGCGAGGCAGGCACGGGCGACGTGTCACAGGCTACGCAGCACATTCGCGTGATCCTCGCTGAGATCGCTGAGCTACACGCCAAGTACCAGTCGAACCCCGATGAGCTCTACGTGGCAGCGAAAGAATTGCAGGCACCCTACGAACTCGTACGCGAGGTCGCAGAGACCGGCAAACTGCCCGTCACCCTCTTCACCGCGGGCGGCGTTGCAACCCCAGCAGACGCGGCAATGATGATGCAGCTCGGCGCCGACGGAGTGTTCGTGGGCTCGGGCATCTTCAAGTCAGGAGACCCGGCAGCACGCGCCCGGGCGATCGTGAAGGCAACCGCGAACTTCCAAGATCCCGCCGTCATCGCCGAGGCATCGCGCGGGCTCGGCGAAGCCATGGTGGGCATCAACGTAAGCGATCTTCCGGCGCCGCACCGCCTGGCAGAGCGCGGCTGGTAACCACTCAACACCCCAGAGTGAAGGGGCGAGACCAGGCACCACGATGGCCACGTCTCGCCCCTTCACTCGGTGTAAAGCGTTATTCGACGGGGTTGATGATGACAGCGATGTCTGCAGCCTCGACAGCCTCGAGCGTGGCCGGGTTCCATGCCGGCGCGTTATCTTTGTCGATCACCCGGGCGCGCACACCCTCGACAAAATCACGCTGGAAGAGTCTGCTGCACACCCTGAGATCGTCACGAAGCACCTGCTCAAGTGTCAGCCCAAGCTGCCTGGTACGGGTGATCTGAGCGAGCGTCACGATTACTGAGGTAGGGCTCATCTCGCGAATGGTTGCCGCAACTTCTGGCATGCGCTCTTCGGCGAGCGCCACGAGCCGCAGCGCCGCCGCGATGGCCCACTCACCGAGGTCGAGGGCCGCGGGCGAGAACGACGGGGCCGAGAGGGCCTCGCCAAAGAGCTCGTCGATCTCGTGCTGCCGAGCAATGAGCTTCGACTCGGGAGCCTCGGTGGCAAAGCTGGCGATGATCCGCTCGATGCTCTCGTTGTCTTCGCCGCCCTCGGCAAGCGCTGTGGTGAGCTCAGGCAGGCGATCGCGCGCCACGAAGACATCAGCAAAGCCAAGGGCTATCGCATCGCCGGCGTCCATCTGGCCGCTCGAGACCGCGAGGTACTCGCCGAGGTGTCCCGGTGCGTTGGCGAGCAGCAGGTGCCCACCGACGTCGGGAACGATGCCAATGCGTGTCTCGGGCATCGCGAGCCGGCTCGTCTCAGTGACGATACGGTGCGCGGCGTGCCCCGTAAGCCCAATGCCGCCGCCCATCGTGATGCCGTCCATCAACCCGATCACGGGAATCGGGAGCTCCTGTGTCATGAGGTCAAGCACGTACTCCCGCTCGATGAACTCATGAGCATGCTGGGCACCGTCTTGGGCCATGGCCTTGATGTCGCCGCCGCCGCATAGGCCCCGGTCGCCGGCACCGGTAATCACGACGGCACGCGAGCCGTCGGTCGCGGCGTACTCGAGGGCCTGAATCATGATCTCGACCATTTCGAGGGTGAGCGCGTTAATGGCTCTTGGCCGATTCAACGTCACACGGGTGATATGGCCGAGTCGATCGATCAATACGGGTGCATCATTGGATTCCATACTTCCCTATCCTAGGGCTTTGGATCGGTTGAATCATAGGCCATAAATCCGCGGGCAAGTTTGACCGCGCATCCCATGAACACCATGATGATCACGCCACCGACAACCGACGGCACCCAGAGGAAGAGCGTCGCGGTAAGCATGCCAGCCCAGAGATCGCCGAGGCGAGGGCCACCGGTCACGACAATGGTGAAGATGCCCTGCAGCCGGCCCCGCATGTGATCGGGTGCAGAGACCTGCAAGATGGTGCTGCGAAACACCGCGCTGATGTTGTCTGAGGCGCCAGATGCGGCGAGCGCGATAAAGGCGAGCACGATGAAGAGTGTTCTGGGCGTATCTTCTGTTGCCTGACCGGTGACCTGAGCGACGAGAATGACGACGCCAAACATCGCAATCGAAAGCCCGTATACCGCGATGGCCCCTGTGACCGCCGCACCCTGTCTACGCACGTTGCCAACCCACCCTGAGCCGAGGCTCGAGAGAAAGGCGCCCACGGCAACGGCAGCGGTAAGCATGCCTGCGGTCGTGTATCCCCCGCCCAGCACGACCATGCCGATCGCCGGGAAGGTGACACGGGGCTGCCCGAACACCATCGCGATGATGTCAAAGACGAAGGTCGCCCGAATGTTTGGCGAGCGCTTCAAGAATTGCCAACCCTCAATGAGCGAGCGCAACCCGGGCTTCTCTGCCTCTCCCTCTGGCGCGATGGGCGGCAGCGAGAGCACCCCAAGAAAACCCGCGGTAAAGAGCACGACGTCGACAAGATAGGTGTAGCCGAAGCCAACGCTCGACACGAGCACGCCGCCGAGCGCAGGGCCCACCGCGACACCGATGCCAAACGAGATACCAAAGAGGGCACTCGCCTGCGGAATGAGGTTGGGCGGCAAGATGCGCGGCATGATCGCAGAGCGCGTTGCCCCGAGAATCGTTGCGGCCGAGGCATTGAGCGCTGCGAGCAAGTAGAGCGGCCAGGTCTCGGTCACCCCAAGAAAGGAGATGACGGCGAGCGCCCCGATCGAAGCCCACGACACCGTCGCCGTGACGAGCGAGAGCGTGCGCCTGTCAAAGACGTCAGCGAGCATGCCGCCCCACAGCCCCGCGACGATCATGGGGCCGAGCGCCCACAGCGCAACCATGGAGACCGCGAGCGTCGAACCTGTGAGGTCATAGACATGCATGCCAACGGCAACGATGGTCATTTGCGACCCGATGAGCGAGACCGAGTTACCGATGTAGAGTCGGGTGAAGGCGGGGCTCGCTGTAAACGGCGCGAGGTCGACAAAGAGCCTCGATTTCTTTGGTCTCTCGTGTGGCTCGTTCATCTCTCAACCATCATGCCCTAGTCTGTGGCTTTATGACATACGACGATCGATACGGGCGAGACGCGGTCGCTGATTTTCGTGACCGTCGGCGCGCTCAAAAGCCACCTGAGGTCGAGCTCACCAAGGGGCTCTGGCTTGAGCATGCGCTCACCGAGTTTCTCGGCGAGGTCGTGAAGCTCCCCGAGGGCGGGGTGATCGCGCTGCGCGACTTCGACGGTTTCACAAGATCGTTTCCCGTCAAAGACGCTTTCCTCGTCGACGGCGAGCGCGTCACCCTTATTGCCGCACGCGGCCCCAAGACCCGTCTCGTTTCGGCCTCCGGTTCGATTCTCGGCGAGCGAAAGCGGGCACAGGTCGCGCGCGCGAGCAGAATTTTTGTCGAGGGTAAGCACGATGCCGAGCTCATCGAGAAGGTGTGGGGTGACGATCTTCGCGAGGCAGCGATCGTGGTCGAACTGCTTGACGGCGTTGATCACCTCGAGACGGTGCTTGAGGAGTTTGCGCCTGGCCCTGAACGACGCGCCGGCATTCTCGTCGATCACCTCGTCGAGCGATCGAAGGAGTCTCGCATTGCCGAGCAGATCGAGCGCCGTTTCGGCGAGGGCGTGCTCATTCTCGGCCATCCCTTCGTTGACGTGTGGCAGGCGGTCAAGCCGGCACGCATCGGTATCGATCGCTGGCCAGCCCCGCCCCGCAGTGTTGAATGGAAGCGCGGCGTATGTCAGGCACTCGGTTGGCCACACGAAGAGCAGGCCGATATCGCCGAGGCGTGGCAACGCATTCTCTCGCGCGTGACCACCTACCGTGACCTCGAGCCCGCGCTCAGCGGGCAGGTCGAGCACCTTATCGACTTTGTGACCGTCGGGCACCACTAGCTTGGTCTTGCCCAGGCAGGCGCGTTACCCTGGCGTTATGGAGTTACGCACGAGACCATACCCTTTTGCGTGGCTCGGCTACGCGTATGCCACCACCGTGGGGTTTGTGTGGGGCGCGTTGCTGAGCCGTGGCGAGATCGAAAAGCACGGCAGACTGTGGGTCTTTCGCGGCATGCCCTCGTGGGCTTTTGGCCGAGGCGGATCGTGCGTTGGCGCGTGCTACCTCACCGACCAGAACGTCACCCCGGCGGTTCTCGCGCACGAAGAGATCCACCGTCAGCAATGGCGCACCTTTGGCCTTGCGATGCCCCTGCTCTACTGGCTTTCGGGCCGCAACCCACACACGAACGTGTTTGAGGTCAACGCCGGGCTCGAGCAAGGCGGTTACACGACGAAGAAAGGGACGGTCTCATGAGCGAAACCCCGCGCATCGAACTACTGCGCACACAAGGAACCCTGTGGCGTGAAGCAGAGGGCTTCACTATTGAAAATAACGTGTGGATCATTGGCTCAGATACCGAGGCCATCGTGATCGACGCCGCTCACGATGCAGCCGAGATCGCCGAGGCGGTCGGCGATCGAACCGTGCACGGTATTCTCTTGACCCACGGTCACGAAGATCACGTCAATGCGGCGCTCGAGACGGCCGCAAAGCTCGACGCTCCCCTTTTCCTCCACGCAGCCGACGATTTCTTGTGGCGCGAGATTCATGCTGAGGCCGAGTCTCCGATTGAACTCACCCACGGCGACATCTTTACCGTGGCGGGCGTCACGCTTGAGACGAGGCATACCCCGGGCCACACCCCCGGATCGGTCTGCTTCGTTGCGCGAGACCACGGCTTCGTCTTCTCTGGCGACACGCTCTTTCAGGGCGGCCCCGGAGCAACACGATGGGAATACAGCAACTTCGGTCAGATCATCACCTCAATCGAAGAGCAGATTTTCTCGCTCGACGGGCAGACGCAGGTGCTCCCTGGTCACGGTGATCCGACGACGGTCGCGGCAGAGCAAGTGCAGCTGAAGGCGTACATTGAGCGGGGTTGGTAGCGAGTGACACGTAGCTCAGAATTTCGTTTCCTTCATGAGCATGCCGAGCGAGTGAACCGGCTTGCACCTTTGCCAAAGTTCGAGCGCAAGAGCGTGCTGGCACCCAGCGGTCGTCGCGTGAGCGCGCTCGTAAGCCGCGATCCGCTCGCTCGTGGTAACGCACCCGTCGTGTTTCTGCACGGCGCAGGGCTCAATGCCCACACCTTTGACGCGACGGTTCTCGCACTCGAAGAGAACACGGTGTCAATCGACCTCCCCGGGCACGGTCGAAGCGATTGGCGTGACGATGCCGATTACTCGCCCACGACGATCGCTGCAGACGTTGCCGCGACGATCGCTTCGCTCACGAGCGGTGCCGTGCACCTCGTAGGGCAGTCGCTCGGTGGGCTTACAGCGGGCGCTCTCATTCCACTCCTGCGCAGCCGTTTGCGCACCGTGACACTCATCGACATCACCCCTGGGTTCGACCCAGCGCGCGACGCAACCGACGTGTCGCACTTCATCTCGGGCAAGCGTGTCTTCGCCACGTACGACGAGATGGTCGACCGCGCGATCGCGTTTGGCCTGGGCAGCGACCGGGCAGCCCTCACACGTGAGATCGCGCTGAACGCCCGTGAACGAAGCGACGGCAGGGTCGAGTGGAGCCACCACTTCGCGCAGCTCGACGGCCTCGACGCCGCAGCGTCAAGCTCAGAAGCGCAACCCCCTTTCGAGGGACTCTGGCAGCACCTGGCGTCACTTAGCGCACGGGTAACCGGGGTACGCGGCACGGCGGGGCTCGTCACCGAACGACATCAGAGCGAATGGCGAAACCGTCTTCCCGAGGCCGAAATGATCACGCTACAGGGCGGTCATAACGTGCAAGAAGCAGCGCCCGCACAGCTCGGTTTATGCATACGCGAGATTGTCTTAGCATAAGGTACACTCAAGTATCCGGCGCGGGGGCACGTGAACTCCTTCACTGTTCGAGCAGCGGGCGGATGAATATCCAAGGAGCAATGGCGTGACGCAGCCTCACCTCGGCAACTCTGGGTCAGAGTACCGTAAAAAGAACCGTTCGAAGCTTCCCCTCATCATCGGAGCGGTCGCTGCCGTCGCCGTTGTAGCAGGTGGTATCTTCTTGGCGCAAAGCCTCTCAAAAAAGCCCGCTGAAGAGGCCACCTCTGAACTCACCATCGGTATTCTGTTGCCGCCCACCAACCTCGATATTCGCAACACCTCGGGTGTCGCACTCGACCAGGTGCTCGCCGACAACGTTTACCAGGGCCTCATTGGTTTTGCTCCTGGCACGCTCGAACTGCGTGAGGTGCTCGCCAAGAGCTACACCGTGAGCGACGATGGCAAGCGCTACGAGTTCACCCTGCGCGATGACGTGACCTTCCACTCTGGTGCGTCACTCACCGCAGACGACGTCGTCACCTCACTCACCGAGACCCTCGGCGACACCGTCACGGTCTCTTCACCGTCAGAGGGCATCGTCGTCATCGAGCTTGCAGAGCCCAACGCGTTCTTCCCGTTCCAGCTCGCCGGCCGCGAAGGGCTCATTCTTGAGGCTGCCGCGACGAACGACCTCAAGAACACGGCTAACGGCACCGGCCCCTACACCCTCGACTCGTGGAAAGAGGGCGACAGCATCACCCTCGTGAAGAACGAGGAATACTGGGGCACCGAGGCTTCGCTCGACCGCGCCGTTTACCGATACATCAGCGATGGTAAGGCAGCGGTCAACGCCAGCCTCGACGGTGACCTCGATGCGCAAATCGCCGTACTTCCCTCACTCGTTCCCGAGCTCGAGCAGAGCGGCAAGTTCACGCTCGTCAACGCAGAGAGCTCAGATGTCTTTACCCTCGGCTACAACAACGCCAAGGCGCCCTTCGACGACGAGCGAGTACGCACCGCACTCTCGCAGGCGATCGACAGCTCGGCTCTCGTTGAAGCGCTCCAGGGCGACGCCAAGCCACTTGGCGGCCCCATCACCGCTCTCGAGCCCGGGTACGAAGACCTCACCTCGGTCAACGCCTACGACCCCGACAATGCACGCAAGCTGCTCGAAGAGGCAGGCGCAAGCGACCTCTCGGTCACCGTCACGGTGCCAAACTTCTATGACACCGTCGCGCTCGACATCGTGAAGTCACAGCTCGCAGAGGTTGGCGTCACGCTGATCATCAAGCAGGTCGAGTTCGGTACCTGGCTCGAAGACGTGTACACGAACCACGACTTCGACCTCAGCTTCGTCGACCACGCCGAGCCCTTTGACTTTGGCAACTACACCGACAGCGGTTACTACTTCGGCTTCGATAACGCTAAGGCACAGCAGCTCTACGCAGAGGCGCTCAAAGCCCCGTCAGTCGACGAAATGTCGCCGCTGCTGGCCGAGGCTGCTCGTGTTGTTGCTGAAGAGGCCCCTGCCAAATGGCTCTACAATTACACCCCCACGAATGCCATCGCTGAACACGTGAAGGGCTTTCCCGAGAGCAACACGAATTCGCGCATCAACCTCGAGGGTGTCACAATCGAGAAGTGATTCGTTTCATCCTCACACGCACCCTGACCCTCATCGTGGGTCTGGTGCTCGCGAGCGCCGTGATCTTCATCACGCTGAGGCTGCTCCCGGGCGACGTTGCGCAGGTTATCGGTGGTACTCAGGCATCACCGGAGCGCATCGCTGAGATTCGTGAGCAGCTGGGACTCAACGTGCCCTTACTCACACAGTATGTCCAGTGGATCAGTGGCATCGTCACCGGCGACCTCGGCACCTCAATCTTGACCGGCTCACCGATCGAGGCAGAGATCGTCGAAAAGGCCGCCGTGACGGTGCCACTCACCATCTACTCGCTGATCATCGGCCTGACGATCGCTCTGCCGCTCGGGGTCATCACCGCCGTCAAACACCGAAGCGCCGCATCACGCTTTCTCTCGACGGCGAGCATCGCGGCCGCTGCCGTTCCTGTCGTCTGGGCTGGCATGCTTGCGATCATGGTGTTTTCGGCATGGCTCGGTTGGTTCCCCTCTCAGGGCTTTCCTCGTGAGGGTTGGGAGTCACCGCTCGCCGCGATCCGCTCGCTCACCCTCCCCGCCCTCACAATCGGCCTCATCGAGGGCGCGATTCTCTTTCGCTTTGTAAAAAGCGCGACGCTCACGGCCTTAGACGCGCCCCACGTGCTCACCGCAATGTCGCACGGCCTCACTCGATCGCGCGCGCTCGTCAGCCACGGCTTGCCAAGCGTTGGGCTCTCGATCATCTCAATGCTTGGTCTACAGGTCGCTTCGTTGCTCGTGGGCGCCGTCGTTGTTGAACAGCTTTTCACCCTGCCAGGGCTCGGGCGCATGCTCGTGAGCGATGTGGGTAACCGCGATCTACTCAAAGTACAGTCGACGCTCTTCGTGCTCACCGCGGTGATTCTCATTCTCGGAGCCGTCATCGACATCGTGCACCGTCTCATTGACCCGAGACTTGCGGAGGCCCAGCGATGAAATCAGCACGCACCCTCTTCGCGCTCGCCATCATCGGGCTCACGGTAGGGCTCGCTCTTCTGAGCCTCTTCTGGCTTCCCCACGACCCCTCGTATGCCTCGGCCCAGAACACCTGGCTCCCGCCCTCGTCCGAGCACTGGCTCGGCACCGACGGCTCTGGCCGCGACATCGCCTCACGCCTCATCATCGGCAGCAGGGTCACCGTCATCGTCGCGCTCGGCACGGTCGCTTTCGCGGGGGTGCTCGGCCTGCTGCTCGCGATTCCGCAAGCACTCGGCCCACGGGTGATCCGCGAACCCCTCGCGATCTTGATCGACGTGCTCATCGCTTTTCCGACGCTCCTCATCGCGATCATGCTCACGGCCGTGTTCGGCTCGAGCATCACGATTGTTGTCGTCGCGGTGGGCCTCGGCTACGGCGTGCAAATCGCCCGCGTCGTGAAAGCCGAACTCAGGCAGGTTGCCGGCGCCGACTATGTACTCGCGGCGCGAGCCGCGGGGCTTTCGCGCTGGCGCATTCTCACCAAGCACCTCATTCCCGGGGTTTCTTCGGTGCTCTTCGTGCAGCTCTCGCTCTCGATGGGCCTCGCCGTGCTCGCAGAGTCTGGCCTCAGCTACCTCGGTTTCGGCGCCCCACGCGACATGCCTTCGTGGGGAACCATGCTGGCAGAGACCCAGCGTTACATTGGCGTGCACCCCGAGGTTGTGCTGTGGCCCGGTCTCGCGATCACGCTCGTCGTGCTCGCTTTCTATCTGCTCGGTGACGTGCTGCGCGAGTCACTCGACCCGGCGCTGCACGGCAATAAGCCCATCGCACGCAGAACCGCTCTGGGGGTGCAGGCATGACCAACGCTCTTTCACTCGAGGTCAAGGGCCTCACCGTTTCCATCAACGGCACAGAGCTTTTACACGGACTCGACCTCAGCGTTCAAGCTGGCGAGAGCGTCGGCTTTATCGGCGGATCGGGGTCGGGCAAGACGCTCACCGCCCTTGCGATCTCTGGGCTCCTGCCCGAACACGCCGTGGTCGAAGGGTCGATACGGCTTGACGGGCGCGAGCTCGTAGGCCTCCCTGAAAAGGAACTCGCCCTTATTCGCGGCGACCTCATTGGCGTCGTGTTCCAGGAACCCAAAACCGCGCTCAATCCGCTACGCAAGCTCGGCAAACAGATCACCGAGGCGCTCACGACCCGCTACGACCTCAGCAAGCGAGAACGGCGCGATGCGGCACTCCGGCTGGCGAGTGCCGCGGGGCTCAGCGATCCCGAGCGCATCATCGACTCCTATCCTCACGAGGTTTCGGGCGGCCAGCGCCAACGCGCAGCAATTGCCGCGGCCATCTCGGCACGGCCTGGCCTGCTCTTTGCCGACGAGCCGACCACCGCACTCGATGTCACGGTGCAGCAGGGCGTGCTCGAGCTCTTTCAGCGCATCACCACTGAAAACGAATCGACCCTCGTGTTCATCACCCACGACCTCGCCGTGCTCTCGTCAGTTGCCGACCGCCTCTACGTGTTTGATGAGGGGGCGATCATCGAGACCGGCAGCACCCGAGACATCATCGCGAGCCCGCAGCACCCTGTCACCCTGCGTCTGCTCGAGGCTGCCCGCAACGGCGATGACGCGCTCAAACGATACGAGGCGATGTAAATGCTCATTGGCGAACAGACTCCTCTCTCGCAGGCACGCGACATCACCGTCACCTTTCCCGGCCCTTCCCGCGGAGTCATGGGACGTCGTGAGAAGCTCACAGCACTCAATCGCGTCACGATGCACGTTAACCGTGGCGACTCGCTCGCGATCGTCGGCGAGTCTGGTTCAGGAAAGTCAACACTCGTACGCGCGCTCCTGGGGCTGCAGCGAGTCGACTCGGGCGAGGTGACCTACGACGGCCGACGCGTGACCGGACGAGGCCGCGAACGGTGGCTCCGAAGCCGCACTGGCATCGTCTTTCAAGACCCCTACTCATCATTCAGCCCCAGGCTCACCATCGGCGAGAGTGTCGCTGAGCCGCTCGAAGCGCTCGAGATCGATTGCGACCGCTCCGGGCGGGTGACCGAGGTGCTCTCACTGCTCGGGCTCCCAGCAGATGCGGCAAGTCGCTACCCCTCGGCCTTCTCAGGGGGCCAGCGGCAACGCATCGCGATTGCGCGCGGCCTGATCCACCGCCCTGACCTCTTGATTGGTGACGAGCCTGTTTCGGCGCTCGACGTGTTAGTACGACAGTCAATTCTGCGCCAGCTCGCGACGCTGCGACGCGAGCTGGGCCTCACGATGATCAATGTGACCCACGACCTCAGCATCGTTCCCGATATCGCCGACCACGTGCTGGTTTTGCAGGCCGGCAAAGTCGTCGAAACGGGAACGGTCGAAGCCATCTTTGGAAACCCCCAAGACCCATACACGCAATCGCTCATTCGCGCGATCCCGCGGCTCGAAGAAAGGTAGCGCACCATGCATAGCCGTCTGAAAACCGTCGAGGGAACCTATAACCTTCGAGACACGGGCGGGTACCGCACCCCCACCGGCTCAACCCGTTGGGGCACGCTCTTTCGCTCAGATGGGCTGAACCGGCTCACCGCGGCCGGGCTCACCGAGTTCGAGGCGCTCGGGATCGGCCACGTGATCGATCTGCGCGACGACGAAGAACGTGCTTCATCGCCCGATCGCGTCCCGGCCGGAGTCATCGAGGTGGCACACTCAATCTTTCCGAGCGCCAGGGCCCACGTGAGTGACAAGATGACCATCTTCGACCTCACCGACGGCATCTACCTGAACCACGCCGACACGCTTGTACCCACGCTGGGCCTGCTCGCCGATGCGCCGAGCCCCACACTCGTGCACTGCACCGCTGGTAAAGACCGCACGGGCGCCGTCATTGCCCTCGCGCTCACCGCCGTTGGGGTTGATCGTGACGACGTCTTTCACGATTACGCCGCCACCGAAGAGAACCTACGCGGCGAGTGGGTTGATTGGCATCTCTCGGCGCTTCGCCGCCTTGGCCTCGAAGTCACCGACGAGGTGTATGGGCTCGTCGCTTCGAGCCCCGTCGACGCCATCGCGAGGGCCATGCAACGCATCGATGCCGAGTACGGCTCGGTGAACGATTACCTCGCACAGCATGGGGCAGATGACGCAATGCTTGCTCGCTTAAGCGAGCGTCTCGTGTCGTAACCCCACAATGTTCACCCGGCTTCAGCAACCCGAAGCTACACTGACCCTTACCTAGATACTTACTCGAAGGAGAGAAACCACATGGAACGACTCATCTTTGACGAAGACCACGAGGCCTTTCGCGACGTCGTAAAAGAATTTGTGAAGCGCTACGGCGATAACGCTGCACGCGAGCGTTGGGAGGCTGCCGGCGAAATCGACCGCGACACGATGCGTGCGGCCGGCGAATCTGGCATCATCGGGCTTTCGGTTCCAGAAGAGTTCGGTGGCGCAGGCATGCTGCAGGACTACCGTTTTCGCACGGTCGTCAACGAAGAGATCGTTCGCGCGGGTCTTGGATCACTTGCTGGCGCATTCGGCATCCAGGACGACCTCGCGGTTCCGTACATCGTGCACTTTGGCACCGATGAGCAGAAGAAGAAGTGGCTGCCAGGCATGGCTTCAGGCGAGATCATTGGCGCTCTCGCGATGACCGAACCGGGTGCAGGCTCAGATCTGCGCGGCGTCACCACGACCGCGAAGAAGGTCGATGGCGGCTACGTGCTCAACGGAGCCAAGACATTTATCTCAAGTGGCAAGACCGCCGATGTTATCGTCACCTTCGTGAAGACCGGTGAGGGCAATCGTCCCGACGCGTTCAGCCTCGTGCTCGTCGAAGACGGCATGCAGGGCTTCGAGCACGGGAACAAACTCAACAAGCTCGGCTTCCACGGTCACGATACGGCAGAGCTCTCGTTTGCCGACGTGTTCATTCCCGAAGAGAACCTCATCGGCGGCGAAGAAGGTCACGGCTTCATTCAGCTCATGCGCAACCTACCGCTTGAGCGCCTCTCAATCGGCGTCGCAGCGGCTGCCGCTTCAGAAGCCGCGTATGAGTGGACCGTCGATCATGCAAAGGCTCGCGAGAGCTTCGGTCAGCCCATCATCCGCTTCCAGAACACCTACTTCAAGCTCGCCGACATGGAGACAACGGTTGACGCACTCTGGGCATACGTCGACCGCGCCATCGAGCTCTACGGCGAGGGCAAACTCACGCCAGAAGAGGCCGCAAAGGTGAAGTTCTGGGCCACCGAACGCGAGTGGGAGGTGCTCGATCAGGGCGTTCAGTTGTTCGGCGGTTACGGCTACATGATGGAGTACCCCATCACCCGTGCCTTCGCCGACGCTCGCGTGCACCGCATCTACGGTGGCACGAACGAGATCATGCGCGAGATTGTTGGCCGCAAGATCATCAAGGGCTAGTCGCCTCAAAACAGGTGAGGGGTGGCGCTGCATTGAAGCAGTGCCACCCCTCACTCGTTTCCCCGGGTCTTCCCCGGGGTGACCGAACTTCTACGAGCCTTGGAGCTGCGCGAGAATCGCGTCGCGCAACTGCGCAGGCGCCTTCTCCTTGCAGCCGCGCTGGATCGCCTCGGTGAGCGACTCACACACCCGTTGCTCTGCCCGGCATTCTGGGCAGGTTCGCAGGTGCGCGCGGATCGGCGCCGATTCCTCGGCGCAGAGTTCGTCGCGTAGCAAGTCTTCAAGTTTCTCGCGAGTCATCTCGCAACCACAATCTTTGGTCGCGCAGGTGCACTCGACCCCGCGTGCTTCGCAATCACAGTTCTTCATGATCATGCTCCTTTTCCTGATGATGGTGCCGCATAACCCTGCTCACGGGCGTATTCGCCAAGCATCTCTCTCAACTGTTTGCGCCCCCGTGAGAGTCGGCTCATGACCGTGCCGATCGGTGTGCCCATCATGTCTGCAATGTTTTGATATGAGAAACCCTCAACGTCAGCGAGATACACCACCATGCGGCGGTCGTCATCGAGTTCGTTGAGCGCCTCAGTGACCGCGGTCGAGGGAAGCCGGTCAAGCGCTTCTGCCTCTGCCGACCTCGCGGCCATCGAGGTGGTCGACTCTGCCCCGCCGAGCTGCCAGTCTTCGAGCTCATCGACTGCCCCGAGATACGGCTCCCGCTGCTGCTTGCGGTAACCGTTGATATAGGTGTTGGTCATGATGCGGTACAGCCATGCCTTCATGTTCGTGCCCGATTGGAAGCGCTCGAACGCGGCAAAAGCCTTCATGAAGGTCTCTTGTAAAAGATCTTGCGCTTCTTGAGGGTCACGCGTGAACTTCATGGCGGCACCGTACATCTGGTCAAGATATTCGATGGCCTCTTGCTCAAAGCGTTCTGCGAGCGATGCGCTCGCCTGAGTGTTACCCATAACTGTTGATTCTACGGGCAGAGTTGTTTGAAGCACGATATCTCTCTTCTTTGCGGCTAGAATGTGCAACATATGCTTGAGGCAAAATATTCCCGTAACACTGACGATCGACTTCCTGGCGAGAGTGCTGCCCCCGACGACGACGTCGCTGACTGGGCTGCCCCAACGTACACAAGCCCGATCGAGAGCACCGTCAGCATTCCTGGGTCGAAGTCACTCACGACGAGGGAACTCGTGGTGAGCGCGCTCGGTGACTCGCCGAGCCGCATTCGCGCGGCCCTCGACTCGCGTGACTCACAACTCATGACTGATGCGTTAAGGGCACTCGGTACCACGGTCTTGCGCGAGGGCGATGACCTCATCGTGACGCCAGCCGAAGAGCTTCTCGGCTCAACCACCATTGCCTGTGGGCTCGCAGGCACCGTGATGCGCTTTGTGCCAGCTGTTGCCGGACTCGCGCTCGGGCCAACAGCCTTCGATGGCGATGTCTACGCACGCGAGCGCCCCATGCGATCCATTCTCGACGCGCTGCGTTCCCTCGGCGTCGACATTGCTGACGAAGGCCGCGGCGCCCTCCCCTTCACCGTTCACGGCACCGGCTCGGTGCGCGGCGGCCGCGTCGAGCTCGACGCCTCAGGCTCAAGCCAGTTCGTCTCTGGCCTCTTACTCTCGGCCGCACGCTTCGACGAGGGCGTGCACGTCGTGCACACCGGCGCGACCCTGCCGAGCCTGCCCCACATCGAAATGACACTCGACGTCTTGCGCGCACGCGGCGTCAACGTTTCCTCGCCCGCACCAGGCGAGTGGATCGTCGAGCCCGGTCCCATCGCGGGTCGTGACCTCACGATTGAACCCGATCTCTCGAACGCAGCTCCGTTCCTCGCCGCGGCCCTCGTCACCGGAGGGAGCGTCACGATTCCGCTCTGGCCCGCGAGCACCACTCAGGTGGGCGATCAGCTGCGCGAGATCCTCCCACAATTCGGCGCCGGGGTCACGTACACGCCCACGGGTGACGGCGTAGGCGACCTCACGGTCACTGGAACGGGCCGTATCAAGCCCGTCACGCTGCACCTTCCCGAGGCTGGCGAGCTCGCACCTAACCTCATCGGTCTTGCGGCCCTGGCCGACGGTGTGAGCGAGTTCACGGGCATTGGCCATATTCGCGGGCACGAGACCGACCGCATTTCGGCACTCGCAACCGAGCTCACGAAGGTGGGCTGCGAGGTCGAAGAACGCGAAGACGGGCTGCGCATCGTGCCCCCGACCGATCCACAGCCAAGCGTGTGGCTCAGCTATGCGGATCACCGCATGGCAACGACCGGCGCGATTGTCGGCCTGCGGTTGCCCGGCATCGAGATCAACGATGTCGAGAGTACCTCAAAGACGATGCCAGACTTCACCGAGATGTGGCAGGACATGCTGCGATGAGCTGGCTGCCAAGCGACGAAGACGAACCCTACGCCGAGTACGCCGATCACGTCGTCAGGCAGCGACCAAACCCCAAGGCCAACAGGCCACGCACGAAGCGCCGCCCCCAGCACGACGATGCCTCGACGGCGATGGTTATCGGGGTCGATCGCGGGCGCTACACGACGCGCCTCAGCGATGCACAGGGGTCACGAACCGTTGTCGCCGCCCGCGCACGGGAGTTGCGAAACACCGCGATCGTCACGGGTGACCGCGTCGAGCTCGTCGGTGATCGTACCGGCGACGAAGGAAGCCTGGCACGCATCGTTCGTGTGACCGACCGCGAGACCCTGCTGCGACGTAGTGCCGACGATTCTGATCGAGTCGAGCGCGTCATCGTTGCAAACGCCGACCAGATGCTTATCGTCGTGGCCGCCGCAAACCCGGAGCCGCGCGTGCGTCTCGTCGACCGCTACCTCGTAGCCGCCTACGATGCGGGGCTCTCGCCGCTCATTTGTGTCACGAAAACCGACCTGACCGACCCCGCGGAGTTTCTCGCGCACTTTCAGGCCCTCGAAGTGCCGGTCTTTCTCTCAAACACGGGCGCGTTTCCCATCGCTGAGCTCACCGAAGCGCTCACGGGGCACGAGACCGTCTTTGTCGGCCACTCGGGTGTCGGCAAATCAACGCTCATCAATGCGCTCGTGCCAGACGCCGATCGCGAGACCGGCCACGTCAACATCGTGACCGGCCGCGGTCGACACACCTCGTCATCGACCGTCGCGTTGCCCCTCGTCGCCGACGGCAGCCCTCATGCGACCGACGATACCCCGCTCGGTTGGGTCATCGATACGCCAGGTGTTCGCTCATTTGGGCTCGGCCACGTCACCCCTGACAGTATCCTCAAGGGTTTCACCGACCTCGCCGCCATCATTGAGCAGTGCCCCCGCGGCTGCGAGCACCTCGATACCTCACCCGACTGCGCCCTTGACCTCGCCCTCGAAAACGGCGACCTCGGCGATGCAGGTGCATCGCGCGTCGAGTCTCTGAGACGCCTGATCTCAGAGAGAGAAGACAGCTAGCCCGCGCGCACCAGCCTCGCTAGACTGGCTGCATGACTGAAGAACGCACCCTCCTCACGCAAGGCGATACCGCACCCTCATTCACTCTCCTGAACCAGTCAGGGGCCGAGGTTTCACTCGACTCGTTTCGTGGCAAGGGTCTCATCATCTTCTTCTACCCTGCCGCAATGACCCCCGGTTGCACGAAAGAAGCCTGCGACTTCCGCGACTCGATCGAGTCGCTACGCACCGCGGGCTACGAGATCGTGGGCATCTCACCAGACAAACCAGAGAAGCTTGCGAAGTTCGCCGAGCGTGACGGCCTCACCTACGACCTACTGAGCGATACCGACAAGACTGTTCTCGCCGCGTATGGCGCCTTTGGTGATAAGAGCCTCTACGGCAAGATCACGCGCGGTGTGATCCGCTCGACCATCGTTCTTGACGCTGACGGCACCGTCGAGCACGCGCTCTACAATGTCAAGGCCACGGGGCACGTTGGCCGAATTCGTAAGCTGCTCGGCCTCGACCCGAAATAGCTGCCGCACCGCTCCCCTGTTTTCGTCGGCGCAACGCACTGGTCGCGCCGACGAAAGCAGCATGCGCTGAACGTTAGTCTTCCCGAGCCTCTTCTTCAGCCCACTTCCGGGCTCGCTCTTCGAGGATCGCGGTTGCCCGCTGCGCTTCTTCGCGCGTCTCAAATGGCCCGAGTCGATCGATCGAGAGCGACTGCTTGCCCACCTCAACCTCTCCAGTCTTGACGTTGAACCAGTAGCGCTCTTCGGGGTCATCGATGCCCCAATCTCGTTGCGACATTGCCGCCTCCTCGCTCGTTACGTACGTGTATTGTGAGCGTACCGCGAGCTCGCCCGCTACGCCACCGTTGCAACGAGCGTCGTCACGCTCGTACTCTCGGTCGGCTGAGCATCGAAAGCATAGTCAGCGTGCACCGTCACGGTTTCAGCACCGAGATACTCAAGTAGGAGCCGCATTTCTTCAACGCCCCAGAACCGCAGGGTGAAACGCTGCAGTTCTTGCTGCTCCAGTACCGGACCGTTCCACCGCTCGTATCGCAACTGCTGCGTCAGTCGCTGCGCGCTAAAATCACGCTCTTCGATATTGCTCACGAGCGTCAGCGTATGGTCGCCATCTTGCCAGCTGCGCGCCGGCCCAGCGGGTTCTGCGAGGCCAGCAAGTGAATCAAGATCGAGCACGAGCCTGCCACCAGGAGCGAGCTGTGAGAGCATCTTACGAAGCGCTTCTCTGGTCTCGTCAAAGGTCGCAATGAGCTGAATGGAACCGGCCGGAACCAGGATCGCTTCGTACTGCTCCGGCCATGCCTGCTCTCCAAAGGCGGCCATCGCGAGCCTTGCCTGAACACCCGCCTTTGCGGCCTCTCGCTCGCAGATTGCGAGCATGTGCTCTGAGGGGTCGGTTCCACTCACCATCAAACCACGCTGCAGCATCGGGATAAGAAAACGGCCGCTTCCCACCGCTGGCTCAAGAATCGGGCCCGTGCAGCCGTCAAGCAGCGCAGCATAGAACTCAATGTCACCGAAGGAGCGGCCAGTTGGCTTGTCGAGTTCATAAACTCTTGCGGCAAGGGACTCATAGACATTCGCTGTACTCATCACGTTTCAGTCTATGGCAGAACACGCGCAAAGCCCTCGCTATCTCAGCAAGCGCGCCACTACACTTTCACTATGGAAGACTACGTCTCAACGGGTGTGTTCTGGTTCACCCTCGCACTCATCAACGCAGGGCTCGCTGAGAGCAAGAACCGTTCACGCATGAACTGGTTCCTCATCAGCCTCCTGCTCGGGCCCCTCGCGACGCTCATGATCGTGGTTACCGAAAAGCCCGTAGACCGAGTGATGCGATGAGCTTCGCACACCACAGCATCAACTACCTCGAGTTGACCGTAACCAACCTGGCTGCCGCAAAGGCGTTCTACGGCGAGGCCTTCGGCTGGCAGTTCGTCGATTACGGGCCCGGCTACTCGGGCATTCTCGCCGTGGCCGATCAGCAAGCACCGTCGGGTGAATCGTACGAGGTCGGCGGGCTTGCAGAAGCAGAAGACCCGCCGCAGCCAGGTGGCCCCTTCGTCATTCTGTTCTCACGCGACCTTGAGGCAAGCCAGCGAGCAGTCGAAACCGCGGGCGGCACGATCACCGTCGCCCCGTATGCGTTTCCGGGCGGCAAGCGGTTTCACTTCGCCGACCCGAGCGGAAACGAGCTTGGCGTGTGGGCCCTGCCAGAATAGGAGCGTTCCAGACCTCCTCCGGTTCACCACGCATCGTGCCCACTCACGCTTTGCGCGCGATCACTGGGTACGGCGTGAGCGGCGCAAGCTGGGGCCGATGCGGCAGGCGAGCCGCGAGCGCGCGTTCACGGGCGTAAACGGCAGCGTCGATCCGCTGCGCGTCTTCGCGCGCTTCCCGCTCCCTCGGGAGTCGCCATGCCAGGTTCGGCGCAGACGGGGCCGGTTCTTTCTCCCACCCGCCCTCGGCGCCCGCAGCCCTAGCCGTCCAACGGCTGAGGCTCGCCCACGACTCTCGCCCGCCCTGTGCCCCCTGCCCCGCGCGGGACTGCCAATGGCCGACGCTCAACCCCACGCTGCGCACCGCCGCAGCAATCTCATGAAGCGACGCTGAGGCGCCCCACACGCGCGCCGAGATCACCTCGCCTGCCCTATCGTGCACCGTTGCCACGGTGCTTGCGGCCTCATGAATAACGATGAGCATGGTTGCTCGCTGATCGCTGAGCCGAAGTTCTGGGTTCCACATGGCTTTCATCATGCACCCAACCACCGACATCCGAGCGAACCCTCAGGCTTCACGCCGTGGCTTCGAAAAGCCACGGCGCAAAGTGCTAGGGTTTGTGCGTATGAGACATCGTCGTCAAGGAGGCACTTTGTGAACCCCGTGTCAGGCTCCCACTTGCTCGCCGGCTACCCGCTCACGGTTGCGGCCGTTGCCCTCATTGTTTTCGCGCTCTTTGTCGCGGCGGTCACCACACTCATGCGCACCCAGTCAGAGCACTCGGTCAGCGAGATTTGCTTGTGGCTGCTCGCCATCTTCTTCGTTCCAGCCCTCGGCCCACTCGCGTTTTTGAGCATCGCCGTCAAGCGTCACCACAATGACCGAAGGCAGGGCATCGCTTAGCGACCCCTGCCCTAGTCATCGACCTAGCGCACCGAAGTACGCCTCATGCAGGCCCAGGTACCAATGAGCGCAAGCGCTGCAATGCCGAGCGTCATGAGCGCAAGTTTCAGCCCGGTCACCCAGGCAACGATGTCGGCGAAGTACGGAACAGCAATGAGCACGCCGACCGCAAGCAACAGGCCGAGCGCGAGTCCAAGCACGAGTGGGCCTTTCGCCCCGAAGCGCACCCAGATTGCTCCAAAAATACTGCCAATGGTGAGGCACAGGAACACTCCGATAAACGCCGTGGCGATCAGCGTCCAGAGGTTTCCCGAACCGAGCACGGTCACATCGAAAACGTACAGGTCAAAGAACCAGTGTCCGGTTGCGAGCTCAAGCAGCAGGAGCACCGCAAGCACACCCGTGATGAACGCGGCGTGAATGAGGCTCGCGAGCGCAGTGCCAGCAACGTACGCGCGGCGGGTGGTGCCGAGCGCGAGCGCAAACGGAAAGGTCGTTGCGACGGCCTGCACACCGTAATAAATGAGAAAACCGGGAAGCGACCACATGATGCCGGCGTTATTTCGCGCCCCGGCCGCGTACTCGGGGTTGCTGGGGTCGAGCCCAGCCCGCTGTAGAGCGAGCGCGATGATGAGCGAGACGATCCACACGATAACAATGATGCCGAGCGGGGTCGCAAGCGCGGTGCCGGGCTTATTGAAATGCAGCCTCGTGACGGTGATGACCCGGTTCATGATGCGTTCCCTTCGGTGTGTGCCCCGTTACCGTTTTCGTAGGCTTCGGCAAGGCCGTATGCGGCAACGAGTTCTTGCAATGAGACGGCGGTAAGGTCGAGGCCGGCCTCGACCGCGAGCTCACGCTCCTCGCGTGACAGCGTTCCCTCAACGATCGCGGTTGCGAGGCCGCCGACGGTACGCCGCGAGATGACCTTTCGCCCCTCGAGAAACGGGGTAAGGGCCGTCACTCTGCCCGCAACGCCATAGACGCTGCCCCGCAGGCTCTCAACGTCGGCGTCTTGCACCACCCTGCCCCGGTCGAGCACAATCACTCGCTCAAGCAGGCGATCCATCTCGTCGATGAGGTGCGTCGAGAGCACGATCGTGCGCGGGTGCTCCTGGTAATCGCGCAGGAGCACGTCGTAGAAAATCGATCGTGCGGTCGCGTCGAGCCCGAGGTAGGGCTCGTCGAAAAAGGTAATCGGCGCTCGCGATGCAAGCCCAATGACGATACCAACCGCCGAGAGCTGACCCCGCGAGAGCTTGCGTATCTGGGTTTTTGCGGGAATGCGAAAGAGCCCAATGAGTTCATCGGCCAGTTCCTGCGACCAGTTGGGCGCAAAGAGCTTCGCCGCTCTGACGGCGTGGCCGAGCTTGTAGTCGTCTGGGTAGCGTTGGTTGTCTCGAATAAAGCACATCTCTGAGAGAATCGCTGCCCGTTCGAAGGGCTCCTCGCCCTGCACGAGCAACTCGCCCGACGTTGCGAGATCCTGAGCCGTAATGAGCGCCATCAGCGTGGTCTTGCCTGCGCCATTGCGTCCGAGTAGGCCAGTAATGGTGTTGGTCTGAAATGAAACGGTGACGTCATCGAGTGCGACGGTGTCGCGATAACGCCGAGTGAGATTGCGGGTTTCAATCGCGTTCGTCATGATCTGCCTCCTGAGCAGCCTGGTCTTCAATGAGTGTGTGAAGCTGCTTCGCTGAGATACCAAGCGCCGCAGCCTCACGCAGGAGTGGCTTCACATACTGGTCGACGAAAGCCCCCTGCCGGGTCTCGCCGATGCGCTCTTTCGCACCGGGAAGAACGAACATTCCGAGCCCGCGTCGCTTCTCGAGCACTCCGCGATCAACAAGCTCGTTGAGCCCCTTGCCCGCGGTCGCCGGGTTGATTCGGTGAAAGGCGGCGAGTTCATTCGTCGAGGGCACCTGGTCTCCCTCTTCGTACGCTCCACGCAAGATCGCATCGGCCAAAGCGTCAGCGAGCTGCAGAAAGATCGGCCTTGTTTCGTCAAACACGGCACCCTCCCGCCTGTTCAATGGTTCATTACTTCACTAATGAACCTATGTGGTTAACACCCCTGGTGTCAAGCTCGAAACGCCAACACCCTCGCGGATCGTCACCGCCTTCCCCTCCCGCTCACGCGCCGAGGGGCAGCCGGCAAAGCCTTCACCGAGTGTTCTCGTGCGTGTCAAGCCTCGCCCGAGTAGGCTCGTATGCATAGGGCTAACCCCTCGTTATCGCCAGGCCATTTCATATGAGCTGGCGCCAACAGTGCAGTAACTAAAGGAGATTCAATGTCGAACTATCGCGTTCAAAACCCCGCCACCGGCGAAGTCATCGAGTCGTTTGCGACCGCGACTGACTCCGAGATTGAGCAGAAGCTCGCCGCAGCCGATGCGGTCTATCGTGAGTGGCGTGAACGCAGCGTGCAGGAGCGCGCGGCAGTCGTGAAGCGCGTCGCCGAGCTCTTCGAGGAGCGCAAACAAGAACTCGCCGAGATCATCGCGCTCGAGATGGGCAAGTCACTGCCCGAATCAATCGACGAGGTCGAGTTCGCACGCGACATTATCGAGTACTACGCGGTCTACGGCCCCGGGCTCATCACCGATGCCGAGATTCCCAGCACGATTCCGGGCAAGGCCGTCATGGAATATCGCCCCATCGGAGCGCTCGTGGGCGTCATGCCGTGGAACTTCCCCTACTACCAGGTGGCCCGTTTTGCGGCGCCGAACCTCGTGCTCGGCAACACCATTCTACTCAAGCACGCCGACATTTGCGCTCGTTCTTCGCTCGCGGTACAGGCGATCATGGAAGAAGCCGGTGTGCCCGTCGGCGGCTACCAGAACGTCTTCGCCTCACACGAGCAGATCGCGACGATGATCGCCGATCCGCGCGTGCAGGGCGTCTCACTCACTGGCTCAGAGCGGGCCGGCGCGATCATCGGCGAGCAGGCGGGGCGCAACCTCAAGAAGTGCGTACTCGAGCTTGGCGGCATTGACCCCATGGTCGTGCTTGACGCCGATGACGTTGCAGCGGTTGCCCGCGACGCGTGGGAATTCCGCGTCTACAACGGCGGCCAGGTGTGCAACTCAAACAAGCGCATGATCGTCATGGACGACATCTACGACGAGTTCGTTGCCGAGCTCACGAAACTCGCGACAGGTCTCACCCCCGGCGACCAACTGAACCTCGCCGAGGGCGAGTTCGCTCCCCTCTCGTCTCGCGCCGCCGCTGAGACGGTCAACGAGCAGGTGCAGCGCGCCGTGGCAGCGGGCGCCACACTCGTCACGGGAGGCGTGCTTTCTGAAGGCCCCGCCGCCTACTTCTCACCCGCCGTACTCACCGATGTGCCCCGCGACTCGGCCTCGTATCGCGAAGAGATCTTCGGCCCCGTCGCGACCGTGTACCGCGTCTCGAGCGACGAAGAAGCTCTCGCGCTCGCGAACGATTGCGACCTGGGCCTCGGTGGCTCGGTCTTCTCGACTGACGAGGCACGCGCTGCCCGTGTCGCCTCACAGCTCGAGGTTGGCATGGCTCACGTCAACATCATCGCCGCAGAGGCCGCAGAGATCCCCTTCGGTGGCGTCAAGCGCTCGGGCTACGGCCGCGAGATGGGCCCCGTCGGCATCGGCGAGTTCGCAAACAAGCGCCTCTTCTTCGTCGCGAAGTAGCGCGCCCCCTTTTGGACGGCCAGCCGTGCGTTCCTCCGCGCGGCTGGCCGTTGGCTCGCTCGTGCCTGCTAGCCCCGTGCCGCTTTCCTTGAAATTGTTGGCAATTTTGCCTCATTTCAGACCGATTTCACGGCAGAAGTGCAAACAATTTCACGAAACGGAGCGGATCCGCACCCGCGCCCCACGCAAGTCCGGGGCCAGCCCCTACCCGACAGCCAAGCGGCGGATCATCTCGGCTTACGAATCTCGTCAACGATTGCGCCGAACGCAAGCCAGATGATCCACAGGGTAATCGCGGCTCCGACGCACCACGCGCCGATGCCAGCGAGCACGAAATCGACCCAAGAGAAAACCAGGGCGAGAACACCAACGACCGCGAGAATCCAAGCAAAATGGCCGATCGTGGCAAGTTTTGCGTTGCCGTACTTCTCTTTGATCTGCGCTTTCTGCCAGGCCTTGACCTCTTTCTCGGTCTTCTTATCAGCCCAGCTCGCACCGTCCCACCATTGGGTCTTACCTGCATCGTTTACATACCAGCCCGGCTCTGGGCTCTGCTGTTGGGTCATGGTCTTAACCATAAGCCAGTTTTCCCTCGACGAGGGCTTACGGCGAGTGATGAGTGCGGAATGGGCCAGATCATACGCCGGGTTCTGTGCGACGGCGAGCCGTCGTGACGACCATCTCTCTCGGGGTACCGTTGCCGGCACCCTCTAGCAACCAACCCGAAGACTCAGCGGGGAGCGTCATCGCCTTCTGTTCGGTCTTGCTCCAAACGAGGTTTACCTAGCCGCCCGTGTCACCACGGGCGCTGGTGAGCTCTTACCTCACCCTTTCAGCCTTACCCGGGCCGAAGCCCTGGCGGTCTACTCTCTGTTGCACTTTCTCGCGGGTTGCCCCGGGTGGGCGTTACCCACCGTTCTCCCCTGTGGAGCCCGGACGTTCCTCGGCGGGGTCAAGCCCCGACGCGGTCGCCTCACCGGCCCATTCCTAGGTTCTACTGTAGCGGGTTTCGCGTATTGTCCGCATGCTCTTAGGCGCACAGCAGCCGAACATGCGGCACAACAAGCCCGGCACGCACAAATGCGGCTCAGCGAGGCGTACTAGCGAACCCCTACTCGTCGGCGCCACGCACGAGAATCGCACCGCTCGTCGGGCAGAAGAATAGTTCGTCGGCCGGGGTGTTGCGTGCAGTTTGCAGGTCGGCCGGGTCGAGCTCCATGTTACTGCCCTCTGAGACCGTACCCCGCAGTCGTGCAGCGCCGATGCCATAGCGCTCGCGCGTGCGTTCGTACACTTCGAGCACCGGCCCCTGCACTTCGGCGGCGAGACCGGCGCGCTCCTCGTCGAGCGCTGCGAGTTCTTCGGCGATCTGCTGCTCTGCCTGGTGAATAGCGTCGCGCAACCGTTGCACCTCGGCGTCGACGTCTGAGACGTCAACGACACTCAGTGTGAACTGCCCCTCGGCGGCCTCGGCCTGCTCCATGAGTTCAAGCTGCCGGTCTTCGAGCACTCCCCGACGGCGCACGAGGGTGTCGAGCTCTTCCTGAAACGCGCTCGCTTCTTTCGCCTGGGTACTCGCGGCGAGACGCTCTGATGAGCGCTGGTGTCGTTGCTCAACGGTCGCGACCTCTTCTTCGACGCGCTGCAACTCACCACGAGCCTCTTCAACCGTGCGCTGAGCACGCATGAAGTTTGCCCGCACCTCACGCTGGCGTTCGGCGATATCCTCAAGCTCGGCACGCTCTGGCAGTTGCTTGTGGCGGCGGTTCAGGCGCAGTTTGTGGGTGTCAAGGCTCTGCAGCTCGAGCAGGAGCTGCTGTTGGCGAGGGCTAGCTTTCATGCCTTCAGCCTACCCGCAACTGCCACGGATCAGTGTTGATCTTGCTCACGACCACTTGCACTCCCGGCAACTCGGCGCGCAGTTGGCTTGCGGCACCCTCGAGCCACAGCGATTCGCTGGCCCAGTGCGCGATATCGATGAGCGCCGGCCCGCCGGTGACGAGCGATTGTTCGAGGCTTTCTTGCGCAGGGTGGTGTCTGAGGTCTGAGGTGATGTACACGTCGGCCCCGCGCACAGCCGGGTGGTCGAGCAGGCTATCGCCGGCACCTCCGCAGAGCGCTACGCGTTGCACGAGGCGCTCTGGGTCGCCTCCAACGCGAACCCCAGTCTCAGTTTTGGGAAGAAGCTCTGCGAGGCGTTCGGCGAGCGCCCGCAACGTCATCGGTTGGGCAAGATTACCGACCCGCCCGAGCCCATCGACAAGCTTCGCCCCTGGCACAATCGGAGCCGAGTGTTCGAGGCCGAGCAGGTGCGCGATGCGGTCAGAAACCCCACCCTCGGGCGTATCGGCGTTGGTGTGCGCAGCGAGGAGCGCGCACTCGGCTCGAATGAGATCGACGACGAGCGACCCCTTCGCGGTGTCGGTTGCCATCGTGTGCACCCCGCGCAGCATGAGCGGGTGGTGCGTCACGAGCAGGTCGGCACCGAACTGCACAGCCTCGTCAACCGTCGCGCGTACGGCGTCAACCGCGAGCAGAATCGTGCGGATCGGCGCCGAATTATCTCCGGTCACCAGACCCACGCGATCCCACGCTTCTGCGGTTGATTCGGGCCACAGCCGCTCGGCTACCGTGCGAACGTCGGCGAGGGTATGCAAGTCACTCATACAGCCAGTGTAGCCGCGGGCTCTGACAGACTCAGCGGCGGCGTACCTTGCGCGCGAGTGCGTTGCCCAGCACTTGAGCGAGATGCACGATGACGATCATGAGCAGCACCGCCGCCCACATGAGCTCTGGCTTGAACTGCCTGAACCCGTCAACGATCGCGAGCGTGCCGAGGCCACCACCGCCGATAACGGTCGCGATTGCCGACATGTCAACCACCGCGATAAAGGCGAAGGTGTACCCGAGAATCAGCGGGGCGAGTCCTTCGGCATAGAGCACCGTAAAGATGATGCGCAGTGGGCTCGCGCCCATTGAGCGCGCTGCCTCAATCACACCGGGATCAACCGTAAGCAGGTTCTGTTCGGCAAGCCTCGCGATGCCAAACGAAGCGGCAAACGCGAGAACGAAGATGAAGGCTTTGTTCTCGATGCCCGTGCCAACGACGAATCGCGTGAGCGGCATGAGGGCGAAGATGAGAATAACGAAGGGAATCGGCCGAAAGAAGTTCACGAGCAGGTTGAGCACGAGGTAGACGCCACGGTTCTCGAGAAGGCCGCCCTTGCGGGTCACCACGAGGGTTGTTCCGATGACGAGGCCGACAATACCGCCGACAACCATCGCGACAACCACAAAGAGCAAGGTTTCGCCGGTTGCTTGGAGCAGTTTCGGCAGCGCATCAATAATGGTTTCCATGGCTACAGCTCCTCAATGGTCGTGTGCTGCGAGAGCTCTGCAATAGCGGCGCGCACTTTCGCTTCGTCGCCGATGATTTCCATGGTGACCTGCCCGTACACTCGGCCGCTCACCTGAGTCACGCCACCGCCCTCGATGCTGCCGGTGACCCCGTGTTTCGTGAGCGTCGTGATGATGACCGGCTGATCGACCTCTCCCTCATCGGTAAACGAGATGGTCACGAGGGTGCCGCGACCACGCCGTTTAATCGCTTCGAGTACCTCGGGCGCGGGAACATTGGGCAGCGCCGTCTCAACGAAACGCCTCGTCGTGTTTTGCTGAGGGTTTGAAAACACCTGGTACGTGTCGCCCTGCTCGACGACGCGGCCCTCTTCCATCACCGTGACGCGGTCGGCAATTTGCCGCACGACCTCCATCTCGTGCGTGATGAGAATGATCGTGATGCCAAACTCGCGGTTCACCTCTTTAAGCAGCGAGAGCACCTCGGCAGAAGTTTCGGGGTCGAGCGCGCTCGTTGCTTCGTCGGCAAGCAACACACCGGGTTTCGTCGCGAGCGCTCTCGCGATACCGACGCGTTGACGCTGCCCGCCAGAAAGCTGCTCTGGGTAGGCTTGCTCTTTGCCCTTGAGGCCAACAAAGTCGAGTAGTTCAGCTGCTCTGCGCTGCCGCTCGTCTTTCGCAATACCGGCGATCTCAAGAGGGTACTCAACGTTTGCCTGCGCCGTGCGTGACTGCAGCAAATTGAACTGTTGAAAGATCATGCCGATTCCGCCGCGTACCTCACGAAGCTGCTTCTCTGAGAACCCCGTAATGAGCGTGTCACCGATAGTAATCTCGCCCGACGTTGCCCGCTCAAGGCCGTTGATGAGCCTCAGGAGCGTGCTCTTGCCCGCGCCCGAATAGCCGATAACGGCGTGAATCTCGCCCGAGGCGATGTCAATCGAGACGTCGTTGACGGCAAAAACCTCGGCCGCTTTCTTTCCGTGACCAGCAAATGACTTGCTGACCCGATCAATTTGCACTCGTGTCACGGTGCACCCTTTCGATACCAAACAGGGATCCTCCCTGCAGCGTCTATTATGACGGGCCGCGAGAGAGGATCCCTTCGTTTTTATTCGTTGGTGGCGTTACTCGCCGGCCTTCACGATCTCGAGTTGCTTTTCGAGCGCCTTCTGCAGGTCGGCTGCCGGCGTGTTCGTGATCACCGCTGTGCCGCCCGAGACATCTTGCACACCGTCGGTGACTGCTGCCGTGTTGTGGTAAATCTCAACGAGCTGCTTGTAGACCTCGTTGTCGGCGTCATCAGCGCGCACCGCAAAGATATTCACGTACGGCAACGATGATGGGTCGTTGGGGTCATCGAGGAAGAGGGCGTCGTTGAAGTCGAGGCCAGCCTTCTCAACGAAGTCGTTATTGACGACTGCGGCCGCAACGTCGTTGAGTACGCTCGCGGTCAGCGCAGCGTCGAACTCGGTAACGGTAACCTTCGACTCGTCGGTCAGCACGTCGTCGAGGGTTGATCCGGTGTTGCCCCCGTCTTTCAGCTTAATCAGCCCTGCCTGCTGCAGTACGAGCAGCGCACGTGCCTTGTTAGACGGGTCATTCGGAACAGCGATTTTCTCGCCCTTGGGAATCTCATCGATGCTCTTGTACTTCTGCGAGTGCACCGAAAGCGGGTAAATAGCCGTCGAGCCAATCGGGGTCAGATCGTCGCCGGTCGCAGCATTGTGCTCTGCGAGGAAGATGATGTGCTGGAACTGGTTAATGTCGAGGTCGCCCGCTTCGAGCGCAGGGTTCGGGAGGTTGTACTCACCGAAGTCGACAATCTTGAGGTCGATGTCGAGCTCTTCTTCGACGGCCTTTTCGTACTCTGCCCAGTACGGGTCGGCAGCGCCAACGACGCCGAGCCGAACCGTCTTCTGATCGCCGCCTTTGTCACTGGGTTCTGACGAATCTGACGAACAAGCGGTGAGTGCGCCACCTGCGAGTGCGAGAACCGCGAGCGAGGTGATCGCGGTGCGAATGGTCTTGCGTGCCATGGTGTATTCCTTAGGTCAAATATTGAGAAAGCATTGTGGGCGGTGATACTTGGAGCGCCCGAACACCCACTACTGTGACAGCTGTCGTTCTCTAGCGCGAATTCTGTGACGTTATGTGACACAAAGCATGGGATACTGGACGGGACCCTCAGTATCCCGAGGGAATATGACCCAGTTTGACTGAACAAGAAGGATCACGGAACGCATATGTCACAGCGCGCTGATGCTCATCTCGAGACTTGGAATGCGAATCAGGAGATTGCCGAGCGGATGATCCCGCTCATTGGCAAGTTGTACCGCGAGAACGATATCGTCATGTCGGTGCACGGGCGCACCCTCGTCGGCCAGAGCGCCGTTGACATCATTCGGGCTCACCACTTCGCCCGCAAGATTGATGACCAGCCGCTGCCCCTGACCGAAACGTTTGCGATTGTTGAGGCACTCACCAGCATTCAGCCTGGTCCCGCCTCGCTCGACCTCGCTCTGCTTGCAAACGAGTTTCGTGCCTCGGGCCAGAGCGACCTCTCAGCCTTCCTGACGCTGAAGCTCGCCGGCATCGCCGACGAGACCGCAGGCAGCAGCGATGTCGTGCTGTACGGCTTCGGCCGCATCGGCCGCATTCTCGCTCGCATTCTCGTTGAGCACTCAGGCAGCGGCAACGGCCTCAACCTGCGCGCGATCGTCGTGCGTAAGGGGTCAGAGAACGACCTGCAGAAGCGCGCCAACCTGCTTCGCCGCGACTCGGTTCACGGTCACTTCAATGGCCAGATTCAGGTCATCGAAGAAGAGAACGTCATTCTCGCAAACGGTGTGCGCATTCAGGTGATCTACGCGAGCGACCCAGCAACCGTCGACTACTCGCAGTACGGCATCGAGAATGCACTCGTGATCGATAACACCGGTGTGTGGCGCGACCGCGATGGCCTCAGCCAGCACCTCAAAGCAACTGGCGTTTCGCGCGTACTGCTCACAGCGCCCGGCAAGGGCGATCTCAAGAACATCGTCTACGGCGTCAACAACGATATGATCGCTGACGACGACACCGTGATCTCGGCTGCTTCGTGCACCACGAACGCGATCACGCCGGTGCTCAAGGTCATGAACGATACTTTCGGTGTCGAGCACGGTCACGTTGAGACGATTCACTCGTACACGAACGACCAAAACCTCATTGACAACTTCCACAAGGGTGACCGCCGCGGCCGCGCTGCAGCGCTCAACATGGTCATCACTGAGACCGGTGCCGCGACCGCTGTCGCAAAGGCGCTTCCCGAGCTCGAGGGCAAGCTCACGGGCAACTCGATTCGCGTACCAACCCCGAACGTCTCGCTCGCGATCCTGAACCTCAAGCTCGGCCGCGAGACGACGAAGGAAGAGCTCAACGGCCTGCTTCGCGAGATTTCGCTTACCTCGCCGCTTCGCACGCAGATCGACTACCTTGAATCGCCCGAGGTTGTTTCGACCGACTTCGTGGGCTCAAACCGCGCGGGTATCGTCGATGGGCTCGCAACGCTCGTGACCGGCGACAGCTGCGTACTCTACGTGTGGTACGACAACGAGTACGGCTACAGCTGCCAGGTGGTACGTATCGCTGAGCAGCTTTCGGGCACGCACCCTCAGCAGGTTCCCGCCCGCACGGCGTAGACTACGTAATAACCCTTCATTACGACGTGAGGAGGCCCCTATGGCCGAGAACATCATTATCGGAGTTGACGGATCAGAACAGAGCCGCGCGGCACTCGCGTGGGGTCTGGAACGAGCCAAGGAGCGTGGTGCGACGGTTGAACTGTTGCACGTTGCTGATGACTCGTTCCTCTCAGAGAGCGTTGCGTTTCTCTCAGAAGCGCAGCGTGCCTCTGAGCAGATGCTTGAGGCTGAACGAGACTACGCTCGTAGCCTCGGTTTCGAGGGCGAGCTCACCGGCACGGCTGTAGTGGGCCACCCCATCGTCGAGGTTGAGGTCGCTTCGCAGCGAGCAGATCTCCTCGTGCTCGGCGAGCACGCAGGCAGCAAGTGGGCGGGGTCGTTCTTCGGCACCCGTGCCGTGAAGATCGCAGCGGTCGCGCACTGCCCCGTTGCCGTGATTCCCACGACCCCGGTCACGAACCCGACCCGCGGCGTTGTCGTTGGCATCGACGGCTCTGAGCCTGCTCAGGCAGCGATCGACTACGCGGCCGAGGAAGCCTCGCGCCGTGGCGTCTCGCTCTCGGCGGTCTACGCCTGGATGCCACCGCTCACCCCGGGCCTCGAGTACCTCTGGAGTGAAGAGCTCATCGAGTCACAGCGCCAGGCGGCCGAAGAGGCCATCGCGATTGGTGTGAGCGGCCTCAGCACGCGCTACCCCGACCTCGAGATTCAACGCGAGATCGTCCAGGCGGCTCCCGTCTCGGCACTGTTGCAAATCGCCGAGAACGCTGAGCTGCTCGTCGTGGGAAGCCGCGGCCGTGGCTCGATCTCACGTCTCTTGCTCGGTTCGGTAAGTCACGGTGTGCTGCAGGCGCTTCCCTGCCCCGTGATCGTTACCCGCGACACCGCGAAGTAACCCCCGGCACAGAGCTGAGGGCCCGAGACCAAATGGGTTGGTCTCGGGCCCTCAGTCGTTCCTGCGGCACTACTGTGGGGGTCTTTACCGCAGGGCCTGTGCGATGCGCTCGCCGTTCATTCGCATCAGGTCAATGTACGTCGCGGGCTCCTCACCCTTTGCGGCGAGTGACTCGGTAAACAGCGATACGATCTCAACCTTGCCACCAAGCTCTGACTGGATCGTCTCAGCGAGGGCGTCTGATTGCGTCACGTCGGTGAAGACGGCTGGCACGCCGGTGGCCTCGATCGTGCGCACGATATCGTTGATCTGCGACGCGCTCGCCTGCGCAAGCGTCGAGGTTGATGGAATCATCTCGCCGACGGTCTCGAACCCGTAACGGTGCGCGAGGTAACCGAGCACACGGTGCTGCGTGATGAGCTTACGGTGGTCGTCGGGAATCTCAGCGAACTGCGCTTCGAGATCAGCGTCGAGCTTCTCGAGCTGTTCCTGGTACTCGGCTCCGTTCTCAGCAACCTTCGCGGCATCAATACCGTCAAGCTCACCGAGTTCGTGCACCATTTCCTCGACCGCGAGCGAAACCCGCTGCGGATCATGCCAGAAGTGCGGATCAATGGGCCCGTGATCATGGTCACCATGGTCGTGGCCTTCGTGCTCATCACCGTGCTCATGGTCGTCGCCATGCTCATGATCATGACCCTCGTGATCGTGATCGTGATCGTGATCGTGATCGTGATCGTGATCGTGATCGTCAGCGTCTTCAGCGTGCTCGCCTGACCCGTGATCATGGTCGCTCTGCTCGACCGCGTCGCCGTATAGGTCCACCGATTTGAGCGGCTTCACGCTCTCGCCGAGGTCAACGATGTTCACGCCATCGCTTGATGCGGCTTCGAGTTGAGGCGCCAGTGCTTCTTCAAATCCGAGACCGACCGCAAAGACGAGGTCTGCCGTGTGCAGCTGGCTAATATCCCTGGTCGAGGGCTGGTAGTCGTGTGGGTCACTGCCCGCAGGAATGAGCACCTTCACCGTTGCCTGATCGCCGACAAGCTCGGTTGCGATGTCACCGAAGATGCTCGTGGTTACGACCACGGTGGGGCCTTCTGCCCCGGCATCAGCGGGCGCTGAGCAGCCTGCAAGGCCGAGCGCGATCGCTCCTGCGGCCGCAACCGCGACCATCCGTTGTTTTTGGGGTGTCTTGTTCATGGATTCATCTTATTGATATTGATTCTCATTAGCAAATCGTCTCGGCAACACTCACAGGTAAGACGATAGGCTCACGGTATGGCCACTCTCGAACCGTTTACCCCAGACAACATCAATCGCGTACTCTGCATCGTCGCCCACCCCGACGACATGGAGTATGGCGGCTCGGCCGTTGCCGCCGAATGGGTAGCCCAGGGCATCGAGGTGAGCTACCTCCTCCTCACCGAGGGCGAGGCCGGTATTCGCGACATGGAGCCCATCAGGGTCGGCCCGATGCGCGCGGCAGAACAGCGTGAGGCCTGCGAGATCGTTGGCGTGACGTCCCTCGAGCTCCTCGACTTGCCAGACGGCCTTCTCGAAGCAAACCTTGAGACCCGCCGGGCTATCGCACGAGCCATTCGCAAACACCGACCCGATGCCGTCATGACGATGACCTGGAGCCTCGAGGCGCCGTGGGGCCTCAACCATGCCGATCACCGCGCAACCGGCATCGCGACCATTGACGCGATTCGCGATGCCGACAACCCCTGGATCTTTCCAGAACTCATCGAAGATGAGGGGCTCGAAGCCTGGAAGGCCACGTGGCTCCTCGCCATGTCACACGACCCAAGCCACGCGGTCGCGGTGAGCGAGGAGTCGAAAGAACTCGCGATCCGCTCGCTTGAAGCGCACGCAGAGTACCTCGCGGCACTGCCCGACCACCCGGCGCCCCGGGATCTCATCACGGGGATCCTCACACAGGGCGGCGAGAGCGCGGGCACGGCGCACGCGCTGCCGATCCGCCCCTATCGCATGTAACGGCGCTAGGCGCGCTTCAGCGCGGCAGAAGCGCCGAAGCACAGCACGGCAACAAGGGCGATCGACGGGCCGGCCGCCCACTCGAGAAACCACGATGCGGTGAGGCCTGCCCACACCGAGAAGATCCCCACAGCGATGGCAATAATGGTGATCTGGGTGATGTTCTTTGCCCAGACAGCCCCCGTTGCAGCGGGCGCGAGGAGCATGCCAACGACGAGCAGGGTTCCGACGGCCTGGTACGAGACCACAATCGTGAGGGCAACGCCGCCCATGAGCACGGCCTGCGAGATTCGCGGCGAAAAGCGCAACGAGTGCGCGATGCGCTCGTCAAACACCAGCGCGGTGAACGGTCGCCGAAACACCGTAAAGACGGCGATCACGAGAGCGCCGACCGAGGCGATGAGGGCAATATCGCCCCAGGTGAGGGCGAGCACATCGCCGAACAAGATCGCGGTGAGATTAATCGTGACGTTCTTGGAGGCCGAAACGATGATCACACCCACCGCGAGCATCCCCACGAAGAGTAAGCCGATCGCGGTATCACCCGCAATGCGTTTTCTGCGAGTCACGAGGCCAATGCCAACCGTCATGGCGGCAGCCGCCACAAGGGCACCGATTTGCCCCGGCAGCCCAAGCAGCACGGCTGTCGCAACGCCCGGCAACATGCCGTGCGAGAGCGCCTCGCCGAGGAACGCCATGCCCCTCAGGACAACCCAGGTTCCGACAACGGCGCTCAAGACGGCAACGATCGCACCGCCGAGCAGCGCGCGCTGCATGAACTCTGCCTGAAAAGGTTCTAGTATTCCAATCACGATTCTTAGTATAGAGTGTTAATGATAATGATTACCAATAAGCCTTCAGTTACCCTCGACGGAGTCTCGTTTGCACGCGACGAGAAGCCGATCTTCGCCGACCTCTCACTCGGCATCGAGCAGGGCGAGTTCGTCGCGCTTCTCGGGACCAACGGGAGTGGTAAATCAACACTGCTCGACCTCATCGCGGGCGTTTTGAAGCCCGACAAAGGAACCGTCACACGAGCCGAAGAGCGCTACGCTTTCGTTCCGCAGCGCAGCCACGTGAGCGAGCAGACCCCCATGACCGTTGCGAGCGCCGTCGCCATGGGCCGCTGGGGCAACCGGGGCATGCTCGGGCGGCTCACGAAAGAAGACCGCGCAGAAATCGACAGCCGCATGGAGCAGCTCAATATCGCCGATCTCAGGAACGCCCAGTTTTCACGCCTCTCGGGCGGGCAAAGGCAGCGTGTACTCATCGCGCAGGCTCTCACCCAAAGGGCTCCGCTCCTGCTCCTCGACGAGCCAGAGGCGGGCCTCGACAGTCAGGCTCGGGCGATCATTCAGCAGGTGCTCGCCGACGAAGTGGCCCTCGGCACGACCGTCGTACTCGCGACGCACGAGCTCGATTCAGCGAGGCGCACGCAACGGTGTCTCCTCATCCAGGCAAACGCCGGCGGAATCGTCGCCGATGGCGCCCCCGACGAGACCCTCAGCGACAGCACGCTCGCCCTCGCCTTCCACTAGGCGCGAGGGCCAGCGAGTCGCTACTCAGCGACCTCGCGCTGCGCCTTACCGGGAAGCGTCATGACTACCCCGGCGAGCCCCGCGACACCGAGCAGCAAGAGGCCCCATCCAATGAGCGGGGTACCGAGAATGCCCTGCAGTACTCCCGTTGCCGCAGCAACAACGAGCACCTGTACCGTGAGGTGAGACGAACGTGCCCAGTTGCGGCGGCGAAGCGAACCGACAAACGTGATCACGATCCACAAGGCCGCGAGCAGCATCGTGAGCACGAGCGCGATGCCCTGAACCGTGACCATCGAGCGATTCTCGTCGAGCGCCGGGTTTTGGGCGTCGGTCACCGCGCTCACGATCGAGTTCCAGGTCACCCAGAACACCCCGAGCCCCTCAATTGCGAGCACCATAATAATAAGCGCCCAGCCGAGGCCTCGCAGCTTTGACTGATTCATGTATCAGCGATCTCCTTCATCGTGTTCAATACCAATGATTCTGCCCGGTTTTTCTGGGAGAACTGGGGTTTTCGTACTGACATTCTCAAAAACCCTTGATTTGCCCCGGCTTTCATGGGACCATAAACATCGTCGAGTTTCGCGCACACCGTGGTGGGCTGACTCAATCAGTCACGAGTGCGTGGCGATCGAAACTGACGCTTTGTGTTCGATGCGCCACTTTAATGGTAGGAGAAAACATGGATTGGCGCGAACAAGCGGCTTGCCTTACTGCAGACCCCGAACTCTTTTTCCCGGTCGGTAACACCGGCCCGGCGGTCGAGCAGATTGAACGCGCAAAGTCGGTCTGTGCACGCTGCCCAGTCACCGAAATGTGCCTTCAGTACGCAATGGACACGGGCCAGGATTCAGGCGTCTGGGGCGGCCTAAGCGAAGACGAGCGCCGTGCACTCAAGCGCCGCGCAGCTCGCGCACGCCGCGCTTCATAAGTAAGCGCTCACACACGTTCACGTCTCGTAAGAGACGAAAGAAGGGGCGAAACCACCTGAGTGGTTTCGCCCCTTCTTTCGTTGTCTGAAGTTCTTCGGGCCGGTCTCTACGGGCGTGGCCCGCGACCGGCGCCGATCCGCCGCAAAAGGTGGCACGGGCCTCGCCCGGCCACACCCTCGCAGCGGATCCGCGACTTAGTCGGTGCCAAGGTCGAAGGCAGCGCCGAGGCCAAGCTCGTCAGCGGCCTGGTCTACCTCGTCACTGTTCGTCATGATCTCCTGCGCTTCGCCCACTTCGAGCTCACCAACGAGGTCAGAAACGACCCCGCCGACTAGGCCGAGGCTCGCATACTGCTCGAGGCGGTGACGCGAATCGGCGATATCGAGGTTGCGCATGGTGAGCTGACCGATGCGATCTTCGGGGCCGAACGCCGCGTCACCCACGCGCTCCATCGAGAGCTTCTCAGGGTGGTAGCTGAGGCTCGGGCCCGTCGTGTCGAGAATCGTGTAGTCGTCGCCGCGACGCAGGCGCAGGGTAACCTCACCCGTGATCGCTGAGCCAACCCAGCGCTGCAGCGACTCGCGCAGCATGAGCGACTGGGGGTCAAGCCAGCGGCCCTCGTACATGAGGCGGCCGAGACGGCGGCCCTCATTGTGGTAGCTCGCAACGGTGTCTTCGTTGTGAATCGCGTTCACGAGACGCTCGTAGGTAATGTGCAGGAGCGCCATGCCCGGAGCCTCGTAGATGCCGCGTGACTTCGCCTCGATGATACGGTTTTCGATCTGGTCTGAAACGCCGAGGCCGTGGCGGCCACCGATCGCGTTTGCTTCGAGCACGAGCGCGACGGGATCGTCGTACTCAACGCCGTTGATTGCGACGGGACGCCCCGCTTCGAAACGCACCGAGACCTCTTCGGTCTTGATGTCGATGTCTTCGCGCCAGGCGGCAACACCCATGATTGGCTCGACAATGTCGAGGCCCGCGTTCAAGAATTCAAGGGCCTTCGCCTCGTGAGTCGCGCCCCAGATGTTGGCGTCGGTCGAGTATGCCTTCTCGGTCGAGTCACGGTACGGGTAGCCGTTGGCAACGAGCCACTCGCTCATCTCGTGACGCCCGCCAAGCTCTTCAACAAACTGCTTGTCGAGCCAGGGCTTGTAGATGCGCAGGCGGGGGTTGGCCATGAGGCCGTAGCGGTAGAAGCGCTCGATGTCGTTGCCTTTGTAGGTCGAGCCGTCGCCCCAAATATCAACGCCGTCTTCTTTCATGGCGCGAACGAGCAGCGTGCCCGTCACCGCGCGGCCGAGTGGCGTCGTGTTGAAGTAGGTCTTGCCACCCGAGCGCACGTTGAACGCGCCAGTCTGCAGAGCAACGAGGCCCTCTTCAACGAGCGGCAGCTTTGCATCGACGTGGCGTGCGATCTCGGCACCGTACTCCTTGGCGCGGCCAGCGACACCGTCGATGTCGGGCTCGTCATACTGGCCGATATCGGCCGTGTACGTGCAGGGAACGGCGCCATTCTCGCGCATCCACGCAACAGCGCACGAGGTGTCGAGACCGCCAGAGAAGGCGATGCCGACGCGCTCGCCTACAGGAAGAGATGAAAGAACATTAGACATACCCTCAATCTTACGGGGTATTGAGCGCCTCGCCGAGCCATGTGTCAATGATCGCCCGCGCGATCGACGCCTTTCCAGGCAAAATGACCGTTCCAGCGGTAACTTCGGCCTCGAGTTCGGCACGGGTGAACCATTTCGTCTCACGTATTTCGACGCCGTCTGGCCGGGTCGAGTCGACGCCCCCGGTCAACCGCGCACGAAACCCCAGCATGAGCGAGGCCGGAAACGGCCATGGCTGGCTCGCGAGGTACGTCGGGTCGCTCACCCGCACGCCGCTCTCTTCGAACACCTCGCGCTTGACCGCCTGCTCGAGCGATTCGCCCGGGTCAACGAAACCCGCGATAAGCGAATACACCCGCGAGTCCCAGGCCATGTTTGAGGCGAGCAAGAGGCGATCTTCATCGTCGAGCACGGCAATAATCACGGCTGGGTCGGTCCGTGGAAAGAGTTCGGCGCCGCTCACCTCGTCAACGCGCACCCAGCCGCCGTTCGTGACCCTGGTCGCGTGACCGGTCGTCGGGGAAAATGGATGCGACCGATGCCAGTTTGCGAGCGCAACGGCACGGGTTGCAAGACCGACGTCACGAGCATCGAGCTCAGCGCTCATCGCCCGCAGCGGTTTCCACTGCCCCGCGGTGATGTGCTCAGCTTCGTGTTCGTCGACGAGCACGGCGATCACGGGGGCTCCGGCGCTCTCGGCGCCGGGTGCCGCCGCAACGAGCACTCCGTCGTCAGGAATGCCCTCTTCGGTCTCGACTCTGCCGAGGTACAACCTCAACGCCGCGTCGGCGCCTGCTGTGTCGCCCAACTGCTCGGGCGAGAGCAACGCGAGCCGGCCAGCGGCGTCGACGAGTACCCTGTCGCCCTGCAGCGGCAACACGAGCGTGCCCGGTCTCGACCAGAGTTCGGCAAACATCGCCTCCTGGTCGATACCTTGGGCGTCAAGTGAGTGGTCGGGAACGGGGTCATGAAACGCGAGGCGTTGCTGCACCTCGCGCCAGTTCGTACCCACGGGAGTTACCCGTCGTATGAACGCGGATCAGGCCCGTAGTTCGTCGCCGACTCTAGTTCGTCAATGGCCTGGTGCTCGGCAGGGCTCAGCGCGAAGTCGAAGATTGCCGCGTTCTCGGTGAGGCGTGCAGGCGTTTGCGTCTTTGGAATAACGACGGCGCCACGCTCGACGTGCCAGCGAAGCACGACCTGACCCGGAGTCTTGCCGTGGGCCTGCGCAGCCGCAAGCACTGCCTCGCGGCTCAGGAGGTCGCTCTTGCCCTGCGCAAGCGGGCCCCACGACTCGATGATGATGCCACGCTCGGTGCAGTAATCGACGAGCTCCTTGCGCTGGTTCTCTGGGTGCAGCTCAATCTGGTTCACCGCGGGCACGACGCCGGTCGCGTCGATGATCTGCTCAAGGTGCTCAATCTCAAAGTTGCACACGCCGATTGAACGGGCGCGACCTGACTCGGCGATCTTCACGATGCCCTCCCACGCGGGCAGCGCGGTGTCTCGTTTTGGCAGCGGCCAGTGCAAGAGGTAGAGATCAACACCGTCGAGCCCAAGGCGATCAAGCGAGCGCTCAAAGCCACCGATGGGGTCAGTCTGTTCGGTGTTCGCGAGCTTCGTCGTCACGAAGAGATCATCGCGAGCGATGCCAGAGGCAGCGATTGCGCGGCCAACTTCTTCTTCGTTCTGGTACACCATCGCGGTGTCAATGTGGCGGTAGCCGACGGCGAGCGCCTCGGCAACGATGCTCTCGCAGGTTTCACCCTGCATGAGAAACGTGCCGAGCCCGAGCTGCGGAATCGTGTTGCCGTCGAGCAGCGAAAGCGTTGGTACCTCAGTGTTCGTCATGCACCCCACTCTAGTCGGTGTCGGTGAGTGCCGACAGGGTGCCTGTGGAGAATTCACGTGTTGGTCACGCCTACTCGGCCTACCGCCAAATTGTTTGCAATTTTCACCCGAAAACTCCCTTTTTACCCCTAAAATTGCCAACAATTTCGCGAGGCACCGCCTTTCCACGTGCAACCGGCGCGGGGCCGCTCACGCAACCGGCGCGTGGTCGCTCGCGTAACCGGTACGGGGCCGCTCGCGCAACCGGCGTGCCCTACCCCTCGCGCGCGCCGTGGCCGCCCCTCGCGCGTCCCCTGGCAGCCCCCGCCCGCTGTGCCTTCCGGGCCGTCCAGCCGCGAAACGCAACCTGCGCGATAATGGAAGCAGTATGCAAGACATCACGTTCCCTCCCGAGCTTCCCGTCACTCAGCGCAGAGACGATATTGCTCGCGCCATCTCAGACCATCAGGTCGTGATTGTCGCGGGTGAAACGGGCTCGGGCAAGACGACCCAGCTCCCGAAGATCGCCCTGCAGCTCGGCGCAAAGCGCATCGCGCACACGCAGCCCCGCCGTATCGCGGCAAGGGCCGTCGCCGAGCGTATCGCCGAAGAGCTCGGGAGCGAGCTCGGTGACCTCGTAGGCTACCAGGTGCGCTTTACCGACAAGGTCTCGGCCGACACCCGCGTGCGGGTGATGACCGACGGGATCTTGCTCAACCAGATTCACCGTGACAAGCTCCTCAAGCAGTACGACACGATCATCATCGATGAGGCGCACGAGCGCAGTCTCAACATCGACTTTCTGCTCGGCTGGCTGCACCGCATTCTGCCCAAGCGTCCCGATCTCAAGGTCATCATTACCTCGGCGACGATCGACCCAGAGTCGTTCGCAAAGCACTTCGCTGATTCCCGTGGCAACCCTGCGCCGGTCATCGAGGTATCTGGCCGCACCTACCCCGTCGAGGTGCGGTACCGCCCGCTGGACCCAGACCCAGCCCCAGACCCCAACGCAGGCACCGACACAGCTACCGGCGCAAAAGCAGCTCAGCGTGACACGCTTTCCAGCGGCAGCAACAAGAGCGCCAACGCTAACGCCAATCCCAGCGGCAAACGCAAGCAGCCCGCCCAGCGTGCCGAGCCGCTCGAACTCGTCGACGCGATCGAGCAGAGCGTCGTCGAGATCACCCGCGAGGGCCCCGGCGACATTCTCGTGTTCCTCTCTGGAGAGTCTGAGATTCGAGACGCGCAAGACACGCTGCAGGGGCTCAACGCCAGGCTTCGACAGCCGCTCGAGATTCTTCCGCTCTACGGCAGGCTGAGCGCGGCCGAGCAGCACCGGGTTTTCTCGAGGTCTGGCTCGTCAAGGCGCGTCATTCTTGCGACGAACGTCGCCGAGACGAGCCTCACGGTGCCGGGCATCGTCTACGTCATCGACGGCGGCACCGCTCGCATCTCGCGCTATAACACCCGTAGTAAGGTGCAGCACCTGCCCATCGAGGCGATCTCGCAGGCGAGCGCTGGCCAGCGAGCAGGTCGCGCTGGGCGCACGCAGCCGGGCGTCGTCGTGCGCCTCTATAGCGAAGAAGACTATCTCGCGCGGCCCGAGTACACCGACCCCGAGATTTTACGCACGGGCCTCGCCTCGGTCATGCTGCAGATGATGAGCCTCGGGCTTGGCGACATCGCGAAGTTTCCGTTTCTCACCCCGCCCGATAAGCGCGGTATCTCTGACGGCCTGACGCTGCTCACCGAACTCGGCGCGGTCGAGAAGGGCCGCATCACGCGCATCGGCAGAGCCCTTTCACGGCTGCCGATCGAGCCACGGTTCGCCCGCATGCTCGTCGAGGCGCAGCGCTTTGGGGTGACCGACGAGGTTCGGGCGCTCGTCGCCGGTCTCACGATTCAAGACGTGCGCGAGCGGCCCGAGGCCGAGCGCGGCCGTGCCGACCAGTTGCATGCCCGCTTCACCGACCCCGAGGGCGACCTCATCACACTGCTCAACCTGTGGAACTACCTACAGGAGCAGCAGCACGCCCTTTCGTCATCGGCATTTCGAAGGCTGTGCCGCAAGGAGTTTCTCAACTACTTGCGGGTGCGTGAGTGGATGGACCTCGTTCGCCAGCTCACGAGCGCGACCAAAAACATGCCGGTCTTAGGCGACGAGGTTGCGACGGGATCTCCCGCCGAGGCGATCCACCGCGCGGTGCTCGCGGGGCTCCTCTCGCGGCTCGGCGTGCGCGATGACGCGCAACGCCGTGATATTCGCGGATCGAAGCGCAAGAAAGCCCAGGAGTACATCGGGTCTCGCGGCACGCGCTTCGTGCTCTTTCCCGGATCGGTTCTCGCGAAAGCGCCGCCGGAGTTTGTCATGAGCGTCGAACTCGTCGAGACCTCGCGTCTTTTCGCGCGCGGTAACGCTGTCGTGAACCCGGCGTGGGCCGAAGAACTCGCAGGCACGCTCGCCAAACGACAGGTTTCTGAACCGCACTGGGAGAAATCGCAGGGCGCGGCCGTCGCGTACGAGCGCGTCACGCTCTTCGGCGTGCCACTCATCGAGCGTCGCCGCATTCAGTTTGCGCGAGTCGACGCCGAGCATGCACGCGAGCTCTTCATTCGGCACGCGCTCGTCGAGGGCGACTGGGATTCGCCGCAGGCCTTCGACCGCGCAAACTGGCAGCTGCGTCGCGAGCTTGAACAGCTTGAGGAGCGTAGCCGCAGGCGCGATATTGTCGCAGACGACGATGCCATCTACGCATTTTACGACGAGCGCATTCCGGCCGATGTCGTGTCGATGCGCAGCTTCGAGGGGTGGTGGCGAAAGCAGCAGAACGAGACCCCCAAACTGCTGCACCTCACCCGCGACGATCTCGTCGAGGGCGAAGAAGCGAGCGACACCGAGTTTCCTCGGGTGTGGCAGTACGGTGACCAACGTCTCAAGCTGCGGTACCGCTTCGACCCGACGGCGCAAGACGACGGGGTCACCCTCAGTGTCCCCCTGCCGTTACTCCCCCGTCTCGAGCAGGCAGACTTCGCGAAGCTCGTTCCCGGGTTTCGCGAAGAACTCGTCGCCAACCTCATCAAGTCGCTGCCCAAGAGCATTCGTAAGCACGTGGTTCCCGCCAACGACTGGGCGAAGCGCCTGCTCGATGAAATCGGGACAGAGCTCGATCGCGAAGACTCGCCCTCGCTCACCACGTTGCTCGCGGGAGCGATCCGCCGCCACACCTCTCAGCCCGTCACGGCCGACGACTTCGACCTCGAACGCCTGCCGAACCATCTCACCCCGACGTTCAGGGTCATTGACGAGCGTGGCAAGACGCTCGGCGCCGGCAAAGACGTCGACCAGCTCAAGCACACGTTCAAAGACCAGGTGCGCGGCAAGGTCGCGAGCGTCACGCAGCGGGTACAGCCGGGTGCTGTGACCCACGAGATCGAGCAGAAGGGGCTCACCTCGTGGAGCTTTGGCGACCTGCCCGAGCACATCGACGCGGCGTACGACAAACGGGGCCACGGCGGCGTTGTGCGCGCCTACCCCGCCATCGTCGATCGAAAGAAGCACGTCGACATCGTGCTCGTCGCTGATCAGGCCGAGCAGCGCAGGCTGAGCGCCCGGGGCGTGCGCAGGCTCGTGCTGCTCAGCACGCCGAGCCCCGCCTCGTACATTCGCGAGCACCTCTCGAACGACGAGAAGCTGCTCTTAGGCGGCGGCCCGTACCGAACGCTCGACGAGGCCATCACCGACGTGAGTCTTGCGACCGTTGACGGTCTCATCGAGCGCCTCGCTCCGGGAGGCGTGGTGCGCGAGACCGCCGTGTTCGAAAAGATTGCCGACACCTACGCCCGCACCCTCATCGACGATATTTACCGCGGCATCGCTCTCACCGCGGCGACCCTCAACGAGGCGAGGCTCGCGCGCAAGGCGATCGAGAAGGCGACCTCGCTGCACACGCTCGGCCAGGTGAAAGACGCTTCGGCACAGCTCGACGCACTCGTCTTCCAGGGTTTCGTGTCTCGCACCGGGCTCGCCCAGCTCGACCGGCTGCCGGTGTACTTGCGCGCGATCCGCCATCGCATGGAGCAGTTGCAGGCGAACGCCGGCCGCGATCGCGTGTGGCAGAACGAGATCGATCGCGTGAGCGAGGCATACGAGAAGGCGGGCGGATCATTCCCGCTCACCCCGGATGCCCCAAGCCCACTTCCCGAGGTTCGCTGGCTGATCGAAGAGCTGCGCATCAGTCTCTTCGCGCAGCAACTCGGCACCCGCGGAACGGTCTCTGCGAAGCGCATCATGAAGGCGCTCACGGGTCAGGCTCAGTAACCGCTGGTCAGTTCTGAGCGTCAACGTGACCCTGTGCGGCGCGGGGCTGTCGCTTCCCGTTTTTACCGCATAGACTCTCATGGTGGGAGTATTTACCGATCTAAGCAAGACACCAGGCGTTTTTCGTATTCTAACTTCGCAACTCACAGCGAAGTTTCCGTCTGGCATGCTCTCGATTGCGCTCATGCTGCACGTCGAGCACACCTTCGGCGACTACACGTCGGCCGGCATCGTGCTCGCCTGCATGAGTATCGGCCAGGGCGTTGCTGGCCCCATCACGACGCGCCTCATGGGCGTCTGGGGCATGCGGCCCGTGCTCATCGCTACCTCGGCCGTGAGCGCAACGGCACTCACCATCATCGCAACCGTTCACGCGCCGCTCGTCGTGATCGGTGCGATCGCCTTCATCATGGGGCTCTTCACGCCGCCCATCACGGCCGCGGTGCGCACGATCTACCCGAAACTCGTACCGGGGCACCAGGTCGCCCCTCTCTTCTCGTTCGACGCGGCGTTGCAAGAGATCATCTGGATCGTGGGCCCCGTACTCGCGGTGTTCATCGCGGCGATTGGTAACCCCGCACTCGGCTTGCTCGTCGCGGCCGGTTTCATGATTGGCGGCGGTGCGTGGTTCATCTCGGCCCCGCAAATCGGGCTCGTGCGCATCCCGCGCTCGCGTAGACGGCTCGGTGCGGTACTCACGCGCCCCACGGTGCTGCTCTCAACCATCATCGGCTTTCTCTTTGTCGCTTCGTTCGCTTCGATCGAGCTCGGCATCGTCTCGATCTACGGCCATGACGGACTCGAATCGGGCATCGTGCTCGGGTTTTTTGCGCTCGGTTCGCTCATCGGTGGCGTGACCATCGGCAAGAATGCTCCCGGCCCGTGGTCGCTCGTCATGCGCTCGATCATCGTGCTCGCGGGCACGGCCCTGTGCCTGCTCTCGTTTAACATGTGGTGGCTGTGCGCCGTGCTGCTCGTCGGTGGCTTCGGCACGGCCCCCATGATCTCGGCGCTCTTCACCATGGTGTCTTCGACCGTGAAGTTCTCTGAAACCGCTGAGTCATACGGCTGGATGCAGACGGGACACCTCATCGGCGCCGCCCTCGGCTCTGCCATCGCGGGCATCGCCGTTGACGCTTCGGGCCCGCTCGGTGCCATCTGGGTATCGACCGGATTTCTCGTACTTACGGTCATCGTGTCCGGCTTCGCGGCCCGCTGGGCTCCCGATCTGCGCGGCGTCGACGCAACCCCCATTCCTGACACCGAACCGATTCAAATTCCGGTCGATCTTCCTTCTGAGCCCATGACGCTCCCGCCCACCGACGACACACCAAAACAATCTCGCTTCGGAAAAAAGCGGCGCAAGTAACGAAAACAGCGCTATCTCATGAAGATCGCATCGGTATCGGTGGTGAATCGTCTGAGATACCACCTGTTTTGTCTGTTTTTGACAGCTATAGTGGATTGTGGGTTGAGGGGCACCCCTCTCTCCCCTCCGCTACACCATCACAAGGAGTGTTCATGGGCAAGTACGCAGTTATCAACCCCGCTACCGGAGAAAAGGTAGTGGAGTTTCCTGATGCAACCGATGCAGAAATTCAAGACGCGCTCGCGAGCGCGCACAAGACCTACCAGGAATGGTCACGCAACACGACCGTTGAGGAGCGCGCAGCGCTCGTCCAGCGCGTCGCCGACCTTCACCTCGAGCGCAAAGACGAGCTCGTAGACATCATCGTTCGTGAAATGGGCAAGCCCGTTGACCAGGCGGTAGGCGAGGTCGAGTTCTCGGCAGAGATCATCTCGTACTACGCCAAGAACGGTGCCGAGTTCTTGAAGGATCAGGAGCTTCACACCGAAGACGGGCAGCGCACCTTCGTTCGCCGCCAGGGCCTCGGCGTTCTTCTCGGCATTATGCCGTGGAACTTCCCCTACTACCAGATCGCTCGTTTTGCAGCGCCGAACATCATCGCTGGCAACACGATCATCCTCAAGCACGCAGAGCAGTGCCCCGAGTCGGCAGCTGCCCTGCAGCAGATGTACATTGACGCTGGCCTGCCCGAGGGCGCCTACGTCAACGTGTACGCAACGCACGATCAGATCTCGACCATCATCGCTGATGATCGCGTTCAGGGCGTTTCACTCACCGGTTCAGAGCGTGCTGGCGCAATCGTTGCTGAGCAGGCTGGCCGCGCACTCAAGAAGTGCGTACTCGAGCTCGGTGGCTCAGACGTTCTGCTCGTTCTCGACACCAACGACATCGACTTCGCCGTTGAGAACGCCGTCGGTGGCCGCATGGAGAACTCGGGCCAGGCTTGCAACGGCTCGAAGCGCATCGTGGTCATGGACAAGTACTACGACGAGTTCAAGGAGAAGTTCGTTGCTGCGATGAGCGCACAGTCGTACGAGAACGGCGACTTCGGCCCACTCTCGAGCGACAAGGCAACCGAGACGCTCACCGCGCAGCTCGACAACGCCATCGCTCAGGGCGTCACCATTCTCACGGGCGACAACGAGCCCAAGGGCAACTTCTACACGCCAACCGTTCTCGAGGGCATCACCCCCGACATGGATCTGTACAAGCAGGAGCTCTTCGGCCCCGTTGCACAGCTCTACAAGGTTTCGAGCGATGAAGAGGCAATCGAACTCGCGAACTCATCACCCTACGGCCTCGGCTCAGTGCTCATCTGCGACGACGCTGACCGTGCGATCGAGGTTGGCTCGAAGCTCGACGTTGGCATGGTCTTCATCGGTGGCGCAGGCCTCGATGCGGCAGACGTTCCCTTCGGTGGCATCAAGCGCTCGGGCTACGGCCGCGAGCTCGGCCCCTTCGGCATCGAAGAGTTCATTAACAAGAAGGTCTTCCGCTTCTCAGCGTAAGGCTTAGCCGTTCCCAATGGGGCGGTGCGACCATCGTGTTCGGTGGCCGCACCGCCCCATTGTCGTTGCTACGAGTTCTCGGCGAAGCGAGGTTTTCGGTCACGAGACGCTAACGATATGCACTCCCAGGCTTTGCCCGCTCCAAAGGCTAGCTATGCTCGGGCTAGATGCCGCAACGGTGCGGCATGCGCAACGCAGAAAGGCCTCCTCAATGAAGAAGTTTTCGAAGCAGCTGATTGGCGCGACCGCGCTCATCGCTAGTGCCGCTCTTGCGCTGAGTGGCTGCAGCAGCGACTCGGGCAAAGGCGACGCCCCGGCTGGCGACAGTAAAGGGAATAGCTCAGACGAGCAGGTCCTGAAGATCGCTTCACTCCTGCCCCAGACAGGCTCACTCGAGCACCTCATTTACGGGCCGCAGGCAGCCATCAAGCTCGCGATGCAAGATATCAACGACGCCGGCGGCGTGCTCGGCAACCCCGTTGAGCTCGTCGCAGAGGGCAACGAGCACGACCCGACTGACCCTACGATCATTTCGAAGAGTGTCGACGAGATCATTGCAGCAAAGCCAGCCTTTGTTCTCGGCGCCATGGGCACCGGTAACACGAACGCCGCGATGCCGAAGCTCACCGAGGCTGGCATTCTCATGGGCTCGCCTTCAAACACGGGCATCGCGCTCGCGGGCTTCAACAAAAACTACTTCCGCACCATTGCTTCTGACAAGATTCAAGGTCGTGCACTCGGTAACCTTATTCTTCAGGATGGCCACACGAAGGTTGCGGTACTCACACAGAATAACGATTACGGTAAGGGCCTGCGAGACAACCTGCAGGAGACCCTTGAAGAGGCGGGCGCCGAGGTCACCTTTGGCGCGAAGGGTAAGGGCGAAGAGTTCCCCGAGGCGCAGACCACCTTCTCGTCTGAGGTCACGGCTGCACTCGATTCAAAGCCCGATGCTGTGGCTATGGTGAGCTACGTTGAGGCAAAACAGGCGATTCCCGAGCTTGCCGCTCAGGGTTTCGACCTCAAGAACCTGTACCTCGTTGACGGCAACACGGTGCCCTACACCGAGTTCGACGATGGGCTCCTCGAGGGCGCGCAGGGCACGACCCCTGGCCGCACGGTCGACGATTCGTTTAAAGATGACCTCGTAGCCGTACAGTCAGACGCAGACAAGAGCACGAACTTTGCCCCCGAAACCTACGATGCGGTGGTTCTCGTGGCCCTCGCTGCGCAGCGTGGCGGCTCTGCCGACACCGAGACCATCAAGGCAAACCTGCACGCGGTTTCGGGCGATAAGGGCGGCGAGAAGTGCGATACGTTCAAAGCCTGCCTCGCACTGCTCGAAGACGGCAAAGACATCCAGTACGAAGGTCGTGCCGGCGGCGGCCCACTGAATGACGACAATGAGCCTTCGACAGCGCTCATCGGTCTGTACAAGTTCGACGGCGAGAACAAGCCCAAAGCTGTAGGCGAGATCGAGGGCTAATCACTCTCTTCGCTCTACGCGCAGCACTGAGGCCGGCTTCCATCTGGAAGCCGGCCTCAGTGGTTTCTTGCGCTCACCCGAGTGTTGCAGCCGGGTGAACGGTGACGTTACTGCCCCATGTCAAGCACCGGCGTCGTGCGGTCGCGAATCATCGCTGCCCGCGGCATGATGCCCTCGTCAATAGCCTCAGGCTGCGGAGTCACCCAGTACTGCCCCGCGGCTACCTGCTCGAAGACACGGCGTGCGTGCTCCTCAGGCGTGATGCCCGTCTCTTCGGCACGCTGCTGCAGGCTCTGGTTAAAGGCGTCGGCCTCTGGTCGGGTGCTCGCGCTCTTCGCGGCAACAAAGATGTCGCTCTTCACCGAGTCTGGCATAACGACCGAGACCTGAATGGGCGACTGCATCATTTGCAGTTCGTAATGCAACGACTCGGTAAGCGCGAGCGTGCCGAACTTCGTCACGCTGTACGGGGCCATCAGTGGGCTCGGGAAAAGGCCGCCGATTGACGAAAGCTGCATGATCCACCCCGGTGTTCCCTGCTCGATCATTCGGGGCACGAAGGCGCGCAGCACGTTCACGTAGCCGCCAATGTTGATGCGCAGCATCGCGTCCCACTTCTCGGCCGGAATCTCCCACGACCAGCCCATCGCCATAATGCCCGCATTATTCACGAGCATATCGACACTTCCAAAGTGTTCAATCGTGCGCTTCGCGAGGGCTTCAACCGAGTCCGGGTCTGACACGTCGGTCACGACTGCCAGCACCTCTGCCCCGCCTTCTCGCAATGTTTCGGCGGCACCTTCGAGGCGCTCTCGAGCAATATCGGCGAGCACAACCTTCATGCCGAGCGCTGCCGCCTGCGAGGCAAAGCCGTGGCCAATGCCAGCCGATGCACCCGTGATAACGGCAATCTTGCCTGCAAACTGTTCAACTGAGGTACTCATAGCGCTCTCCTTTGGCTCAGCCTCGGCGGGCTGCCCCTACCGAGGCGTTCTGTGGTGTACCCCCAGGATAGCATTTTTGACCATTATGGACAATAATGCTACGGTGAGGCCATGAGCCCCACCACACAGCCATCAGAAAACCGCCGCGGCCGCCCGAGCGTCATCAACCGTGACGCCATCGGCGAAGTGGCGTTTCGACTGTGGGACGAACAGGGATTTGCCGCGACGACCTGGCGAGATATCTCAGAGGCGAGCGGCGTGAGCGTTCGCACCCTGACGCGACACTTCAACTCGCAGCTCGACCTCGTCTCGATGGGCGTCGACGCTGCCGCAGAACGGCTCAATACGGCGCTTGCAGAGGCCCCGAGCGACGCGCCGCTCGACACCCTACTGCGCGAACTCGTCACGCAGGCGGTTGCGGTCGACACACAAACCGGCAACATTCCGCTCATCTGGCAGCGCGTGCTCAGCGCCGAGCCGCTCCTTCGAAGCGCCTTTCGAACCGTGAGTGAAAGCTGGACAGCCGAGCTCGCAGGGGCGATCACCGAGCGCTCACCAAACATCCCGGCGACAACCGCCCGGGCTATTGCCGCAGCTTTGCACGCGGCAGCCTCCAGTGCCCTGCTCGACTGGGCGATGGCTGGGGGCAACGGCGACGCCGCTGAGGCGGTCGCCGACGCACTGTCGTGGATCACAGTGCTCGACCCCGCGCCTGGCCGCTGAACCCACAGCAGCCCGGTCGCAGAGAGGAACCCATGACCGATTCGCACACACCCACAACCCCAGACGTGCTCTCACCAGCACAGCTTGGCCCCATCACGTTGCGCAACCGCATCATCAAGGCGGCAACGTGGGAGGGCATGGCACCCAAGGGGCTCGTGAGCCAAGAGCTCATCGACTACCACCTCGCGCCGACCCAGGGCGGCATTGGCATGACCACGGTCGCCTATCTCGCGGTTGCTCCAGAGGGTCGCACTGAGAAAAACCAGATTCACTGGCGCCCCGAGGCCCTCCCTGGCCTGCGCCAGCTCACCGAGTCGATTCACAAGACCGGCGCAAAGGTGTCGGCCCAGATCGGTCACGCTGGCCCCGTCTCAGACCCCTCGTCAACGAAGTACCCGGCGCTCGCGCCAAGCTTCTCGATGAACATGCTTGGTCTTCGCCCGAACCGTGTCGCAACGAAAGATGACATCACCCGCATCACGAGGCAGCACGCTGAGGCCGCGAAGATGGCCCGCGATGTCGGCTTCGATGCCGTCGAGATTCACCTCGGGCACAACTATTTCGCCAGCTCGTTCCTCTCGCCAGGCATCAACCGCCGCAAAGACGAATACGGTGGATCGCTCGCCAACCGCGCTAAGGTCGCGAGGGGCGTCATGGAGGCGGTCAGCGAGGCCGTTGGTGGCGAGGTCGCGATTCTCGCGAAGCTCAACATGGAAGACGGAGCGAAGAGCGGCATTCAGGTCGACGAGTCTCTGCAGACCGCGCTCTGGCTCGAGCAAGATGGCACGCTCGACGCGCTTGAGCTCACCGCGGGATCAAGCCTCTTGAACCCCCTCTACCTCTTCAAGGGCGGTGCCCCGGTGAGGGAGTTTGCCAAGAACCAGCACAACCCGCTGCTCAACCTCGGGCTCCGCATGGTGGGCCGCTTCTTCATGCGCGAGTACGAGTACGAGCCCCTGTACTTCATGGAGACGGCGAAGCAGTTTAGGCGCGAGCTCAAGCTGCCCATGGTGCTGCTCGGCGGTGTTACTGACCGCGATGGCATGGATACCGCGATGGAAGAGGGCTACGACTTTGTCGCGATGGGTCGAGCCCTCCTGAGGGAGCCCGACCTCATCCAAAAAATCGCGGCTAACCCGGCAACCGCATCGCAGTGCATTCACTGCAACCGGTGCATGCCAACGATCTATAAGGGCACGTACTGCCCCGAGATTCCGGGCATCAAGGCACCCCGCCCGGCGCTTCCGCTCAGCGTCATCTAAGCGCTAGGCTGAAAGCCCTTCGATTCCGCGCGAGAGCTGCGTGAACGCCCTGCGTGCGAGCACTGCCGGGCGTTCTGCATCTTGCTCACCCGCCGACCAGTGTTCGAGGCTCACCCGAATAGCATCGGTTGCTGCAGCGGCGAGAAGCCGCACCGCAAAGACCGATGCTGTCTCGCTCGCGTGTTCGTCAAGCACCGCGGCGAGCTGCCGCTCTGCCTCACCGTTCACGCGATGCCAGACGGTGCTGAGCGCCGGGTCGCCGTGAGCGGCCTTGAGTAAGCCGCGCACCTCATCGAGCTCAGCACGGGAGCGATCATCGTCAGGTGTCAGCACCTCGACGACGGCCGCGGCGATCGCGCTCGGCAGGTCGCCGTCGTCGTGCTGCTCGATCGCCGCGCGCCACCTCGCCGCACCGACGTTTAAGAGTGGCGCAACGGCGTCTTGCTTCGACGGGAAGTAGCGATAGAAGGTGCGCACCGAGACCCCGGACTCAGCAGCAATGTGCTCGACGGTCACCCCAGCAACGCCATGCTCGGCAAAGAGCCGGGCCGCGGTTCGAGCGATGTCGAGCTGCGTTTCAGCCTTACGGCGTTCGGTGAGTGAGAGCGAAGTATTCATGCCTCTATCGTAGGCGGGAATAAAACCACAGGCGACATGGTTAGACTAAGTGACACGATATGCCACTAAGGCAATTCGCGCCCAGCAAGACTTCAACGAAAGGAAACCCCATGAAACGCTATGAAGGTCGCCGCTCACTCGTTACCGGAGGCGGTTCAGGCATTGGCCAGGCAACCGTTCTTCGCATGCTCTCAGAAGGTGGCAGGGTCGTCGCAGCCGACGTCTCAGAGGCTGGCCTCGCCGACACCGTCACCAAAGCGGGCGACGCCGCCGACCGCTTGCACACCGTCGTCGTGAACGTTGCCGATGAGGCTTCGGTCAAGGCTGGAGTCGCAGAGGCAGCAGAGTGGCTCGGGGGCATCGACGCGCTCGTCAACGCCGCAGGCATTCTGCGCTCGTCTCACACGCACGAGACCTCGGTCGAATCGTTTGAGCAGGTGCTGCGCATTAACCTCGTGGGCACGTTCCTCATGATTCGTGAGGCAATCCCGTCACTGCGCGAAGGCAACGGTTCGGCAGTCGTCAACTTCAGCTCGACATCGGCGAACTTTGCTCACCCCTACATGTCGGCCTACGCAGCGAGTAAGGGTGGCATCCAGTCGATGACCCACGCGCTCGCCGCAGAGTACGCGAAAGAGGGCATCCGCTTCACCGCCGTTCAGCCTGGCTCAATCTCGTCGGGCATGACCGACGGGTCAGGGGCAAGTAAGCAGAGCGAGGGCCCGGGCCTTCCCGCTGACGCCGACATGATGCTCCTCGCAAAACTGCAGCCGGCACTCGGCCAGGGCTTCGCAGGCCCCGAGACCGTGGCGAGCGTCGTTGCGATGCTCGCGAGCGACGACGGCCGCTTCATCACCGGCACCGAGGTGCGCATCGACGGCGGCACGCACCAGTAATCAGGAACGCTTGGCATATCGCCACAGCAGTGGGCGCCCGTTCTCGCAACGGGCGCCCACTGCGTTATGAGGCTTCGCCGGCGCTCTGCGCCTGCGACTTCGCCTCAACATCTTTCGCGAGCGTACCGAGGTAGAGCTCGATGACTCGCGGATCGTTCGCCAGGCCACGCCCCGTTCCCTCGTAGGCATTCGTGCCCTGATCGAGCACGTAAGCGCGGTCACAAATTTGCAGGCAACGCCTGGCATTCTGCTCCACCATGATAATCGTGACGCCGGTCTTATTGATCTGACGCGTACGAATGAAGGTCTCGTCCTGACGCACGGGCGAGAGCCCTGCGCTCGGTTCGTCAAGCAGGAGCACGCTCGGCTTCATCATGAGCGCGCGCGCCATGGCAACAGACTGGCGCTCGCCTCCCGAGAGCGAGCCGGCGAGCTGCTTGCGACGATCCGCCAGCATCGGGAACAACTGCCACATCTCGTCGGCACGCTCCGCGAACTCACGCGGCTTCAGGTACAGCCCCATCTGCAGGTTCTCTTCGATTGTGAGCGACGGGAACACGTTGTCGGTCTGCGGAACAAAGCCGACTCCCTCACGCACGAGCTGGTTCGTGCGATGCTTCGTGACGTCTTTGCCGTCGAGCGTGACGGTGCCCTTGCGAATGTTCACCAGCCCGAAGAGCGACTTGAGCAGGGTCGACTTGCCGGCGCCGTTCGGACCGATGATGCCGACGAGTTCGCCGGGGTACGCCTCGAGCGAGCAGTTGTTCAGAATGTTGATTCCGGGCAGGTAGCCCGCATCGAGCCCGTCGGCCCTCATGATTGGCTGTGGCGCGGTGGTCATCGCGACTCCTCCCTGACTTCTTCTTCGATCTGCTCTGAGATGTTCAGCATGATGCCGGTCGTGAGCGACGCGTCATCGCCCAGGTCGCGGTCATGGTGCGCACCGAGGTACGCATCAACCACGGCCGGCGTTGTCATGACCTCTTCTGGCAGGCCCTCGGCGATCACCTCACCCTGTGCCATGACGACAACCCAGTCAGAGATATGCCGCACGACGTGCATGTCGTGCTCGACGAAGAGCACGGTGGTACCCTCGTCACGCAGCCGCTGAATGTGCTCGAGCAGGCTCTGCGTCAGCGCCGGGTTCACGCCCGCCATGGGTTCGTCGAGCATAATCATCGACGGGTTCGCCATGAGCGCGCGAGCCATCTCGAGCAGTTTCTTTTGGCCGCCCGAAAGGCCGCCAGCCATATCGTCCCGCTTCGCGTCGAGCTTGAATCGTTTGAGCAGCGCCTCGGCCCGCTCGATATTCTCACGCTCGCGCTTCGCCCAGAAGGGCTTGGCAAGGCTCACGAACAGGTTTTCACCGGGCTGGTCGTTTGCACCAATGAGCATGTTGTCGAGCACGCTCATGCCGCTGAGCGCCTTCGTCAGCTGGAATGTGCGGATCATGCCCGACCGGGCCACTTTTGTCGCGCTCGTGCGGCCGAGATCTTGCCCGTTGAAGCTCCACGCAGGGCGTTCCTGGCCCCCGGCTGGCTTCGACGGATGGTCAAAACCGGTGAGCAGGTTGAAGAACGTTGTCTTGCCGGCGCCGTTGGGGCCGATAAGCGCGGTGATCGCTCCGCGAGGCACCTCGAGGTGGCGCACGTTTACGGCCGTCATACCGCCGAAGCGACGCGTGACACTGTCAACGGTGAGAATAGGGTCGGGCTTTGCAACGCCGGGCACCTGGTCGAGCGTGCGCAGCTCTGCACGCAGGGCCTCGCGGTCTGAGGGGTAGTTGCGGTCAGACATTGAATGACAGCTCCTTCTTATTGCCGAGAATGCCTTGCGGCCTAAAGATGACGAGCAGCATGAGCATGAGGCCGATGAGCACCCACGCGATAATCTCAGTTTGCTGCCCCGAAAGAATGTGCGAGGGCACGAACTCGGTCATCGCGCTCGTGATCACGAGACGCACGACGAAGAAGAGAATCGACCCGAGCAGCGGCCCGAGAATTGTCGCGGCTCCACCGAGCAGCATGATCATCCAGAGGTTGAAGGTCGTGGCACGACCCATCCCGTCGGGGTTGATCGCAGCGGTGAGTGACATGATGATGCCGCCAAAGCCGCCCATCACGCCACCGATCATGAGTGCCTGCAGCTTGTACGAGAAGGGGCTCTTGCCGAGGCTCCGCACGGCGTCTTCGTCTTCACGAATGCCCCGCAGCACACGGCCCCAGGGGCTCCGCATGATCAGCCAGGTGATGAGCAGAAAGAGCGCGACGAGTGACCATGCCACGATGCGCGACCACCAGTCATCAACGCCGGTGTTCACGTAGGTCATGCCGAGGAACGTCGTTCGACCCTCCGGCAGCGGCGAGAGCGCGTTGAGCCCCTCGCGAAAGAGCGGGCTCTGAATGCCGCTCGGCCCGCCGGTCAGCGGTGTCATGTTCGCGAGTCGGGCGACCATGCGCACAATCTCTGCGGCACCGATGGTCACGATCGCGAGGTAGTCTCCCCTAAGCTTGACCGTCGGAATGCCGAGCAACAGCGCAAAGAGCATTGAGGCGAGCATAGAAATGATGATCGCTGGGAACACCCCGAGGCCGTGCATGACTGAGATAACGAAACCGTAGCCGCCAACGAGCATGAAGCCCGCCTGGCCGATGTTCATGAGGCCCGTGAAGCCGAAGTGAATATTGAGACCGATCGCGGCAATCACAAATGCTGCGGTGACCGGAGAAAGCGCGGTCTGCAGGATTGCCTGCAGAAGTCCTGTCCAGAATTCCATGGGTTGCTCCTTAACCGATCCGCTCTTTTCGGCCAAAGAGGCCTTGTGGTCTCACGAGCAGTACCACGATGAGAATGAAGAGTGCGGCTGCGTGCTTGAGGTCGCCTGGCAGCCAAATGTTTGCCGTCTCGACGATGATGCCGATGATCATCGCACCGACGATGGCACCGAACGCGGTGCCGATGCCGCCGAGAATCACCGCGGCAAACAGCAACAGCAAGAAGTGCCACCCGGTGTTCCACGCGATGCCGTTGAGTACGAGGCCAATGAGCATGCCTGAGAGGCCAGCAAGAGCGACTCCCATGACCCATACGAGGCGGATCACCCGCTGCACATCGATGCCCGACGCCTCGGCAAGCGGCCTGTTGTCGGCCACCGCCCTCGTAGCCCTACCAAACCTGGTGTACTTCATGATGAGCCCGACTGCGATGATGAGCACGAGGGCAATGCCCATCGCAATGTACGACTGCACCGTGAGCGTGACGCCTAAGATACGCACCGTTTTCGGGGTCGAAGGATCAATGCGCAAGATGTTGGCACCGAAGAAGAATTGGAAGATGTTTTGCAGCACGATGGAAAAGCCGATTGAGACGATCATCATTTGCATGAGGCTGAGCCGTTTCTTACGCAACGGCTTCCATAACACGGCGTCTTGCAGCCAGCCCACCCCGGCCATCAGTGCAACAACGATGAGGCCGGTCAGCCAGAGGTTTCCGGTGATCTGCATGAAGAGGAAAGCGAAGATGCCACCCATTGACAGCATCTCGGCATGAGAGAAGTTTGAGAGACCGGTCGTGCCGTACACGAGCGAAAGCCCTACAGCACCGAGCGAGAGCAGGAGCCCCATACGAATACCCGACGCGAGCTGCTGCCAGAAGCGTGGCCATGAGAAGCCGTCACCGCCAGCCTCGGCGGCCGGCTGCCCCTCAACAGCGTTGGGGTTAGCGCCGGGGGTAGCCTCGGCGCCCTCAGACTCTTCGCCTGAATCGTCTGGCTCGGTTGTCGGGGCGGCCTGGCTAGGCTCGTCGCTGAGCCCGAACAACGCGGCCGAAACCGTGTGCAGTTTAACGTCGACGGTACGTGGATCGACCGACTTCAAGAACTGGCCATCGGGCAGGCTCTCTTCAGTCACCGCGACGGTATATGAACCCGCCTCGCTTACTGAAAAGCTCCACCGACCATTCTCATCGGTTGTGGTGGTCTCGTCGCCTTCGCCACCGGTCATAGTGAGTTCGATGCCAGCAGCAGGCTCTCCCTCGCTTGTTTTAATGATGCCTTGCACGCATCCCGTATCGCTGCTTGGAACGCATTCTGCCGCGTGTGCCGCGGGCGCTGCGAGAAGAGTACCGAACAAAACGAATAGGCAGAGGGTGACTGCTACGAGTATTCGTCGTGTTCCCGTACGAAGTGCTTGAGGGGGGTGAACCATTGCGCCTCCGAATTTTCCATTACGAAACGCCAATGATCACATCAGCGCTGACATGCTTCGTTTCCGAATCCTATCGAAGCCTGTCAGATCGACGCGCCCTTTCACATGATCTCTGGGCATTGTTATCGACTAGTAACATGCGCCGCACGATGCGAACGAGATCTCATTCGCGGCAACAAGCGATGCTTTGGGCGGCTCGCGCCGATCCGCCAGTTTCAGCAGGAGGGGCTACACGGCAGTCAGATTCGCCAGTCGATGGGGGCAGCCCCAAGCGAGGCGAGTGCTTCATTCGCTCTGCTAAACGGCCGCGAACCGAAAAACCCTCTCGAGGCTGACAGGGGCGACGGATGTGCACTCTCGATTATCGGAGTATCACCCAGAAGGGGCTTCAGGCTGCGGGCCTGGTTGCCCCAAAGAATCGCCACGAGCGGGCCCCCACGTGCGGCGAGCGCCCGAATCACGTGCGACGTGAGCTCCTCCCACCCTTTCTTGGCGTGGGAGGCCGGTTCGCCAGCGCGCACGGTGAGTACTCTGTTGAGGAGCATAACGCCCTGGTCGGTCCAGGCGCTCAGGTCACCGTGTGGTGCCGGCGCAATGCCAAGGTCGTTCTCGAGCTCGGCGTAGATGTTCTTCAGACTGCGGGGCAACGGCCGCACATCGCGCTGCACGGCAAATGAGAGCCCAATCGCATGACCCGGTGTCGGGTACGGGTCTTGGCCAACGATTAACACTCGCACCCGTTCAAGTGGCTGTTCAAAGGCCCTGAGAATGTGTTCGCCAGCGGGAAGCGTCACAACCCCTGCCGCGTGTTCTTCACGCAAGAGTTCGCCAAGTGCCGCGAGACGCTGAGCCTCGGGTTCGAGCACACCCACCCAGTCCTGCGCAATGAACCCCTCGGCTGCAAGCTGAGCGGGGGTCAGTGCGTCAGTGCTCACGCCTGGTCTTCCCCACGCACCACGAGCGGGCCGCGGTGGGTATGGAAGACACTGGACTGGGCAACAGGACGCAGCACGATCAGGTCTTGGTTTACGTGCGCCGGCTGTTCACAGGCGTCGACGAGCACCTGTGCGACGTCGTGCGCGGTCAACGACTCGACGTTGTCGTATGGCTTTTCAGCGGCTTCCGCGTCACCCCGAAGCCGATTCAACGTGAACTCTTCGGTGTGCACGAGGCCGGGTGCGAGCTCCATCACGCGAATCGGTTCGCCAGCGAGCTCGAGACGCAAAACCTCGGTCACCGCGTGGGCTGCATACTTGGCCGCGTTGTAACCGCCTCCTCCTGGGTAGGCTGCAAGGCCGGCGGTCGAGGTCAGGTTCATAATGGTGGCCCCTGCACCGTGTTCGCGAGCCGCCTCACGAAGTGTTGGCAGGAGTGAGGCCGTCACTGAGCGGAGCCCGAGAACGTTCACTTCGAACATCCAGCGCCAGTCGTCGTTCGAAGCATCTTCAACCCGGTCAACGCCAAGCGCTCCCCCAGCGATGTTCGCAAGTACGGTTGCACCGCCAGTTTCTCGTACCTGTTGAGCCATTGCCGCGACCTGAGCCTCATTCGTCACGTCACACACGATGGTCATCACGCCGGTTTCTCTCGCGAGAGCTTCGAGGCGTTCTCGCCGTCGAGCCACCGCGACCACGTTCCAGCCGCGTGCCACGAACTCACGAACGCTCGCTTCACCGATGCCCGACGAGGCTCCTGTCACTACCACTCGTTTCACGGTCGCTCTCCTTCGATGCTGTATCTGTCAGGGGGTCACGTTACGCTGTGTTGCAAGGGTGTTTGTCATCACAACTGTTCCAGCTTACGCTCGAATCATTCACAATACGATTTTTCACGCTTCACACTTTCAAGGAGAAACAGACGATGAGCAACGATGCCAACTGGGGGTTTGAGACAAAGCAGGTGCACTCGGGCCAGCAGCCTGACCCGGTAACCGGTTCACGCGCACTACCCCTCTACCAGACCACCGCTTACGTGTTCAAAGACACCGATCACGCAGCAAATCTTTTCGCGCTCGGTGAGTTCGGGAACATCTACACCCGCATCATGAACCCCACACAGGACGCTGCCGAGCAGCGTATCGCTGCGCTCGAAGGCGGCACCGCGGCACTCCTGCTCTCAAGCGGCCAGTCGGCAATCACGTTCTCCATTCTGAACATTGCGGGTGCAGGCGACCACATTGTCTCGTCAGCGTCAATCTACGGCGGCACGCACAACCTCTTCAAGTACACCTTCAAGAAGCTTGGAATCGACGTCACCTTCATCGAAGACCAAGACAGTGAAGCCGAGTGGCGAGCAGCGGTACGCCCTAACACCAAGGCATTCTTTGCCGAGACCATTGGCAACCCCCGCACGAACGTCCTCGACATTGAAACGGTCGCAAATCTCGCACACGAGCACGACCTTCCCTTCATCGTCGACAACACGATTGCCACGCCATTCCTCGTGCGCCCTCTTGAGCACGGCGCCGACATCGTCGTGCACTCGGCAACGAAGTTCCTCTCGGGCCACGGCACGGTTCTCGCTGGCGTCATCGTTGACGGCGGCAAGTTCCCCTGGTCACAGCACGCCGAGCGCTTCCCCGGCCTCACCGAGCCAGACCCGTCATACAACGGCGTGAGCTACACCGGCGCCCTCGGCGATGGCATCGCTTTTGCACTCAAGGCACGCGTGCAGTTGCTGCGTGACATCGGTGCCGCAATCGCCCCGAACTCGGCATGGCAGCTGCTCCAGGGCATCGAGACCCTCTCTCTGCGCGTCGAGCGCCACAACCAGAACGCGCAGCACGTTGCCGAGTGGCTCGAAAACCACGAGAGCGTCGCGAGCGTTTCTTACTCGGGCCTCCCCTCGAGCCCGTGGTACGCGGCAGCCAACAAGTACGCCCCGAAGGGCGTGGGCGCAGTTCTCTCGTTCGAGCTCAAAGGCGGCGTCGAGGCAGGTAAAGCATTCGTCAACAGCCTTGAGCTGTTCAGCCACGTCGCAAACATTGGCGACGTGCGCAGCCTCGTCATTCACCCGGCTTCGACCACGCACTCTCAGCTCAGCCCAGAAGAGCAGTTACAGGCTGGCGTGACGCCGGGCCTCGTGCGACTCTCGGTAGGCATCGAATCGCTCGCTGACATTCAGGCAGACCTTGAGGTTGGCTTTGCTGCCGCCCGCGAGGTCGTCGCGCAGGGAGCATAACGCTCGATGGACTGGCAAACCCCCGAAGATTCCTTTCCCACTGACTTCATCACTGACGCTCAGTTAAGGGCCCTTATCGGCCGCCCTCCCATCACGGGAGGGTGGCGTGAGGGCGACCCAACGGGCAACCGCCAGTTCGCGAACCTTGGCCCCCTCACAACCGAGTCGCGCGAGGTCATTCCTCACGTGCGTATGGCCTACGAAACCTTCGGCACCTTGAACGACGACGGCAGCAACGCCATTCTCGTCTTTCACGCCCTGACCGGCGACAGCCACCTCGTCGGCGACGCTGGCCGCGGCCACGCAACCGACGGCTGGTGGGCCGAAATCGTTGGTCCTGGCAAGGCGCTCGATACCGACAGGTTCTGCGTCATCGCCCCCAACGTGCTCGGCGGCTGCCAAGGCACCACCGGGCCGGCCTCACTCGCACCGAACGGTGTCGAGTGGGGCGGCAACTTTCCGTACCTCACGATTCGTGACCAAGTCGCAGCAACCGAAAGACTGCGCGAGCACCTCGGTATCGAAACGTTCCACACCGTCATTGGAGGCTCAATGGGCGGTATGCACGCCCTCGAATGGGCGGTAACGCATCCCGACCGGATTGAGCGCCTCGCTGTCATTGCGGCTCCACCGATCTTGACCGCCGACCACATCGGGTTCAACCTGGTGCAGCTCGAGGCGATCCGCTCTGACCCTTACTACCGCGGCGGCAACTACTACGACTCACCCGACGGCCTCGGCCCACACAATGGGCTTGCAACAGCCCGGCGCATGGCCTTGCTCAACTACCGCAGTAATACCGAACTCAACGCACGGTTTGGCCGTTCGTGGCAGTCGGCGCGCAGCCCGCTCGGAAACGGCGGCCGCTTCGCGGTTGAGTCATACCTCGACTTTCACGGTAATAAGTTCACCAGGCGCTTCGACGCTGGCAGTTACCTCACGCTCGTTGAGGCCATGAACTCCCATGACATCGGTCGTGGCCGCGGTGGGGTCGAACGGACGCTTGGCGAGGTGACCGTGCCGACCCTCGTGATCGGCATCACCACCGACCGACTCTTCACGCTTGAGGGGCAAGAAGAAATCGCAAGGCTCGTTCCCGGCAACATCGACGGCGACGTACCAACCATCATTGACTCCCCTTACGGCCACGACGCATTCCTTATTGAGTTCGACGTCGTCGGCGAACATCTCGCGCGGCTCATCGCGCACGCAGCCAACGAGTAGGCAACGTTCAGCCTCTTCCCCGTCAGTGTCAAGGTGCGAGCCTTACGCTATGAGAGATATGAACTTCTTCGTCACCTCCAGGTCGCACCACGGCAAGAGAGCCCCGCTACGGCGCACGCTTCTCATGGGCTGCTGGTGCACTGTTGGCACCCTCTTATTTACCGGTTGCTCAGAGGTGGCCGAGGTCGCTGACCAGGCGGTACGTAGTTTTAACGCAGACGCGAGCTTGCTCGCCCCGGTGACAAGCACCACATACTCGATTAGCGGTTCAGTTGAAGCTCCCGAACAAGATAACGAAGAAGCTTCGCCAGAAACCGACGAGACCTCTGCAGAACTACTCAGAGATGCTTCGGGAACCATCGTGACAAGTGATGGCATTGTGACGAGCATCGAGCTCGTTGCTTCTCTGGAGTCGCAAGACGACCTACGGTTCGTTCTCACCGAGCCAGCGCTCTACGAGCGTCGCGGCGAGCCCCTCGAATCATTCGGGGCCATTGGCACACTCATCACGCCCTCAGCCACCTATCCCGACACAAGAGTGCTGTTCACGCCACAGTTCGATGAAGACAGCTCTCGCGCTGAGGCTACATTCGACCTGCCAGACTCTTTCGTCACCGAGGGGCAGCTCTCTGCCCGCACCGTCCGCCTTGAGCTCGTGCTCGAACCGCTCGCAACTTTTGACCAGCCCTCCTCAGCGCACGAGGGCGAAGGTGCTGAAAAGCAGCAGTCTCAAGAAGGCTCCGAAAACCCAGAAGCCCAGCAGGGTGAAGAGGGCGTTTCAGAGGGCGACCAACCGCAAGCGGGCCCCCAGCCCGAAGGCTAGAGGCCCGCACCGTTACGGTTCGGTTTAGTCGAAGCGTTTGCGTCGGGTAGCGTCGTGCACCTCTCCCACAAGCTCTTCAATAACGTCTTCTAGGAAGAGCACGCCAACTTCCTCACCCTCAGCTGCGGTAACCCGCGCGAGGTGCGTGCCCTCCTGCTGCATGAGAGCAACAACATCACCGACCACCGCATCTGCCGGCACATCGAGCAGTTGCCTGATGCGTTTGGCTGGAATCGGATCGCCAGCGCGTTCAGGCGCGATGCGAATAAGGTCTTTGATGTGTACGTAGCCAACGAGGGAGTCGTGCTCGTCGGTGACGATATAGCGCGAGAAGCCGTGTTTTGCGACAGTCTGCTCGACCTCATCAGGTGATGAGAGGTGCGAGATAGTCACGAGAGCATCACGCGAAACGGCAACCCTTTCAGCATTCTTCTGCGTGAAATCAAACGCAGCAGTGAGGGCGCCGCTGCGGTCTTCAAGCAGGCCTTCCTCTTGTGAGTGGCTCACGATCGTTGCGACCTCTTCGAGCGTGTAGCTGCTGTTCGTCTCGCTCTTTGGCTCAACACCAAACAGCCTCAGAATGCCGTTGGCGATCGCGTTCAGGCCTTTGATGAGCAGCCCGAACACCCGAGAGACCGCCACGAGCGGCGGTGCGAGAATGAGCACCGCGCGATCTGGCACGCTGAACGCCGCGTTCTTAGGAATCATCTCACCTACCACGACGTGCAGGTATGTAACGAGCACAAGGGTGATGATGAAGCCGGCAATCGACACCATGTTCGCGCTCATGCCGGTCCATTCGAGCGGCCCTTCAAGAAGGTGGTGGATCGCGGGTTCAGAAACGTTCAGGATGACGAGCGAACAGACCGTGATGCCGAGCTGACTCGTCGCGAGCATGAGGGTCGCGTGTTCCATCGCGTACAGTGCCGTCTTGGCGCGCTTCTCGCCAGCCTCTGCGCGTGGCTCGATTTGCGAGCGCCGCGCAGAAATTACCGCGAACTCGGCTGCCACGAAAAAGGCGTTCGCGAGCAGCAACACGAAAAGCCAAAGAATACCTGACCACTCACTCATCGTTCTCACCTCCCCCGGTTTCTGCTGCTCTCGTAAAGAGCAGGCGATCCACTCGCATCCCATCCATCTTCTGCACCGTCAGGGTGCCTTCGGGAACGGCAACGCTATCGCCCTGCTGCGGCATGCGCCCCAGCTCATAGACGACGTACCCGGCAACGGTGTCGTATTCGGGCCGCTCTGGGACCACGATGCTCGTCTGAGAGAGAACTTCGTCGGGCCGAAGGTCGGCGGGAAACTCGATGTGGTCACCGCGCTGCGAGATCTCGACCGAATCGCGGTCGTGCTCGTCGGCGACCTCGCCAATGAGCTCTTCAACGAGATCTTCGAGCGTCACCATGCCTGAGGTGCCTCCGTACTCGTCGACCACGATCGCGATTTGGAAACCCTGGTTACGAAGCTCGCCAAGCAGTACATCGAGTGGCATCGTTTCAGGAACACGTGGCGCATCATCTGACAGGGCCGCAACGGGAACCTCTTGACGCTTTTCGCGCGGCACTCCGACCGCCTGTTTAAGGTGCACAACGCCGACAACATCATCTCGGTCTTCGTCGATCACGGGAAAGCGCGAGAAGCCGGTTTTACCCGCGAGGTCGATGACGCTCTGTGCGGAGTCGAGCTTGTGGAGGCTCTCCATTTTCAGCCTTGGCGTCATAACGTCGATTGCGTTCCTCTCTGAGAAACGCAGCGTGCGGCCAATGAGGTCGGCGGTCTCTTCTTCAAGTAGACCGGTATTCGCTGAGTGGCGCACGAGAGACGAAAGCTCTTGGGCGGTACGTGCGCTCGAGAGCTCTTCTTTCGGCTCGATACCGACCTTGCGCAAGAACCAGTTGGCACTGCCGTTGAGCCCGAGCACAGCGGGTTTGAAAACCGCGGTAAACCCGAGTTGCAGCGGCGAGACAATCTTGGCTGTTTCAAGTGGCTTCGCAATTGCAAAGTTTTTGGGCACGAGTTCACCGAAGATCATCGAGAGCAACGTCGCGATCGCAACCGCGAGTGGCACCGTAATGATCGGCAATACCGCGTCACTGATGCCGAGAGCACCAAGCGGCGCATTAAGCATGGTGCTGAGCGCTGGCTCGAGGGTGAAGCCCGCGAGCAGCGTCGTGAGCGTAATACCGAGCTGAGCACTCGAGAGCTGCGTCGAGGTGGTAGAGAGAGCTTTGAGCACTGAACCAAGCCCGCGCTCCCCCGCGCTTCTGCGGCGTTCAAGGGCAGCGCGTTCGAGAGCCACGAGCGAGAACTCGCTCGCAACGAAAACGCCAGTGCCAAGGGTAAGCACAAGACCTATAGCGAGCAGAATCCACTCGTTCATGCGCGGTACCCCCGCGTGGGCTCAAGTGAGTTGCTACTCGGAGGGTCGTCGGAATTCGATGATCTTCTCATAATTATTTGCAGTTTATCGTGAAATGCGCTCGCGCGCCCGGCCTTCTTCATATCCCGCAGCCGACTGCACCCCCACGACGGCTCGTTCGTGGAACGCCTCGATGTCCCGCGCACCCGCGTAGGTCATCGACGAGCGTACCCCAGCCGTGATCGCGTCAATGCTGTCTTCGATCGAGGGACGTTCTGGGTCAAGCTTCACGCGACTCTCGCTGATGCCCTCTGAGAACATCGCTTTGCGCGCACGTTCGAAGGCGCTGAGCCGAGCGAAGCGTTCGGTCACAGCCTTGGTCGAGGCCATACCCCAGTTCGTCTTAAAGAGGTCGCCGTTCGCCTCGCGTTGAATCTGCCCGGGCGACTCGATGTTGCCCGCAAACCATGAACCGATCATCACGCCACGGGCTCCCGCAGCGAGCGCGAGCGCAACGTCACGTGGAAACTGCACTCCACCGTCTGCCCACACATGAGCACCCGCAACTCGGGCTGCTTCGGCGGCCTCGAGAACCGCTGAGAATTGGGGCCGGCCGACGGCCGTCATCATGCGCGTCGTGCACATCGCACCGGGGCCAACCCCGACCTTGACGATGTTCGCCCCCGCTTGCACAAGATCGTTAGTCGCCTGAGCGGTGACGACGTTGCCAGCAACAATGGGCACTCCCAGGTCGAGTGCAGCGACGGCTTCGACGGCCTGCACCATGGCGCGCTGGTGCCCATGCGCGGTATCGAGTACGAGTACGTCAACGCCGGCCTCGACGAGGGCTTTTGCTCGGCCAGTCACGTCACCGTTGATGCCAACGGCGGCCGCAAGACCGAGGGTTCCCTGCGCATTCAGATTCGGAGTGTAGACGGTGCTACGCACGGCGGTCTTGTCAGAAATCGTGCCGATGATGTGGCCCCGACGCACGACAAGCGCAAAGGCGTGGTTGGTTGCGGCCAGTGCCTCGTAGGCTTGTTCACCGTCGGTGATCGTCTCGGCCTCGAGTGCGAGCCACCCGCTCTGCGAGAGCTGCCCCAGGGTGCTGTGTCGGTCGACCGTTGCGAGCAGTTCGGCTGGCACCACTCCGAGGTCTTCGTCACCCTCGGTCACGATAAACGCAAACCCACGGGTTGCCGGTAGGCGCGTAAGGGCTTCAGCAACGGTTGTGTCGGCACTCGCGCGATACGGGCTGTCCCAGAGTGGCGATTGCTCTTTGACCCAGCGGATCGCACCCAGCAAGTCTGCAGGGCCCATATCCTGTGGCAACACGCCAATACCGCCACGCCTCGCGATCGTTGCTGCGAGGCGTGGGCCCGTCACCGCGTTCATGTTTGAGGCAATGAGCGGAATCGTCATGCCGGTCCCGTCACCGGGGCCCAGGTCTGCCTCGTATCGGCTTGTAACATCGCTCAAGCTCGGCACAAGAAAGACGTCTGAATAGGTGAGATCACCGTGGATTCCTGAGTCAAGAAACTGCATAGTTCTCACGCTACCGTGCCAGGGTGCGAAGATCGAGCTTCACCTGATTGTCCATGGTGCATTGTAAGCAAAACTGACGTAGGCTAGTAGGTGGCGATCCACAACTAGGTGGGCACCCCAACATCATCTAACGTGCAGTGTCTGCACAACAGAGAGGAACATCAGTTTGGCTGTGCAATCGGGAGGCACCGGAAACGGTGGCATCTCAGAAGATTTCGGCGCTAACGCTTGGCTCGTAGAAGAGTTGTACAAGCAATACGTTAAAGATAAGTCACAGGTAGATAAATCCTGGTGGCCCACCCTCGAAGAGTATGGCGCGAAAGTTGCAGCTGGCGGAGGCGGGGTTGCTCCCGCCGCCGAGGCTCCCGCTCCCGCCGCACCCGCACAGGCGGCACCCCAGGCTTCTACCCCGGCTGCTCCCGCTGCAGCTGCTTCTCCTCCAGCGGCTCCACAAACGGGAACGATCGAGGCGAGAACCACGGCACGTCAGCCGAAGGTCACCCCGATTCCCGCAGAGGCGAGGCGTTCAAAGCCCTCAGCTGCACCCGCAGAGCCAGACAATGACGAGCCCACCACCTCAGCGCTGAAGGGCGTGGCAAAGATCGTCGCACAGAACATGGACGAGAGCCTTAAGGTTCCCACCGCTACAAGTGTTCGAACGGTTCCCGCAAAGCTCATGATCGATAACCGTATCGTCATGAACAACCACATGCGCCGCACCCGCGGTGGCAAGGTATCGTTTACCCACCTCATCGGCTGGGCCATCGTACAGACACTCAAAGAGTTCCCCAGCCAGAACGTTGCTTACGGTGTCGTTGACGGCAAGCCCTCGCTTATTGTTCCAGCACATGTTGCCCTCGGCATCGCCATTGACCTGCCGAAGCCTGACGGCACCCGAACGCTCGTCGTTCCTTCAATCAAGCGTGCAGAGACCCTCGACTTCAACGAGTTCCTCGACGCCTACGAAGATCTCGTGACCCGTGCCCGCAAGGGCAAGCTCGGTGTTGACGATTACCAGGGCACGACTATCAGCTTGACGAACCCAGGCGGCATCGGCACCGTTCACTCGGTTCCCCGCCTCATGGAGGGCCAGGGCTGCATCATCGGCGCGGGAGCGCTCGAGTACCCCGCCGAGTTCCAGGGCTCGTCACCCGAGGTTCTGCAGAACCTCGGTATCGGCAAGACCATCACGCTGACGAGCACCTACGACCACCGCGTCATTCAGGGTGCCGGCTCAGGCGAGTTCTTGAAGATTGTGCACGAGCGCCTCACCGGCGGCCACAACTTCTACCAAGAAATCTTTGAGGCGCTGCGTATCCCGTACGCACCCATCACCTGGGCGACAGACATTCATATCGATCTGCACGGCGCGATCGACAAGTCGGCTCGTGTGCAAGACCTCATCAACGCGTTCCGCGTGCGCGGCCATCTCATGGCCGACACGAACCCCCTTGAATACGAGCAGCGTTCACACCCAGACCTCGAGATCGAGTCACACGGTCTCACGTTCTGGGACCTCGATCGCGAGTTCGTCACGGGCGGCATCGGTGGCAAAGACCGCATGCAATTGCGCGACCTGCTCGGAGTGCTCCGCGATTCGTACTGCCGCAAGATCGGCATCGAGTACATGCACATTCAGGACCCTGAGCAGCGTCTCTGGATTCGCGAGCAGGTCGAGGTTCCCTGGGTCAAGCCAGACCGCGACGAGCAGATGCGCATTCTCGAGAAGCTCAACCAGGCTGAGGCCTTCGAGACCTTCCTCCAGACCAAGTATGTTGGCCAGAAGCGCTTCAGCCTCGAGGGCAGCGAGTCGGTCATTCCCTTCCTCGATGCAATGCTCTCAGACGCTGCAGAAGACGGCGTCGACAGCGTCGACATCGGTATGGCCCACCGCGGCCGCCTCAACGTGCTCGCCAACATCGCTGGCAAGTCATACGGCCAGATCTTCGGCGAGTTCGAGGGCAACTTTGCGGTCGGCAAACGCTCGGGTGACGTCAAGTACCACCTCGGCACCGAGGGTACTTTCACCTCGCCGACCGGCAAGCAGGTACCGATCTACCTCGCCGCGAACCCTTCGCACCTTGAGACCGTCAATGGCGTGCTCGAGGGCATCGTTCGCGCGAAACAAGACCTGAAGCCCATCGGCTCGTTCACGACGCTCCCCATCCTGCTCCACGGCGATGCCGCAATGTCCGGCCAGGGTGTTGTCTACGAAACCCTGCAGATGTCGCAGCTGCGCGGCTACCGCACCGGCGGCACGATCCACGTGGTCATTAATAACCAGGTCGGTTTCACGACGCTTCCGCAGGACTCACGCTCGGGTACTTACTCGACCGACATTGGCAAGGTCATTCAGGCGCCAATCTTCCACGTGAATGGCGATGACCCCGAGTCAGTCGTGCGCGTGGCGAAGCTCGCATACGAGTTCCGCCAGAAGTTCCACGTTGACGTCATCATCGATCTCATCAGCTACCGTCTCCGCGGCCACAACGAGGGCGACGACCCCTCGATGACCCAGCCGCTCATGTACGACCTGATCGACGCGAAGCGTAGCTCGCGAAAGATTTACTCGTCGACGCTGGTTGCCCGTGGCGATATCACCGAAGAGGAATACCAGGGAGCGCAGGACGACTTCCAGAACCGCCTCGAGCAGGCGTTTATGGAGACGCACGCGGCCGAAACCGCTTCGATCCCCGTCATCGATGGCAACGCTCCCGTGACCTCGACCATTCCGGTGAGCCAGGTGCCGACAGCGGTCGACCGCAGCGTTGTCGAACTCGTCGGCGATGCACACGCCAATAAGCCAACCGGCTTTACCGTGCACACGAAGCTGCAGCAGCTGCTCAACAAGCGCGTCGAAATGAGCCGCTCGGGCAACATCGACTGGGGCTTCGGCGAGCTACTCGCGCTCGGTTCACTGCTCGTCGAGGGCACCGCGGTGCGCTTCGCCGGTCAGGATGCCCGTCGCGGTACCTTTGCGCAGCGTCACGCGGTGTTCCACGACCGTAAGAACGGTCAGGAATGGCTGCCCCTCATGAACCTCAGCGAGCAGCAGGCTCGCTTCTGGATCTATGACTCGCTGCTCTCAGAGTACGCAGCGCTTGCGTACGAGTACGGTTACTCGTTGCAGCGTGAAGACGCTCTCGTCGTGTGGGAGGCACAGTTTGGTGACTTCGCCAACGGCGCTCAGACGGTCATCGACGAGTTCATCTCGTCGGCCGAGCAGAAGTGGGGCCAGAGTTCGTCGGTCGTCATGCTGCTGCCTCACGGCTACGAGGGTCAGGGCCCTGACCACTCATCGGCCCGCATCGAACGCTACCTGCAGCTGTGCGCCGAAGACAACATGATTGTGGCACGCCCCTCGACACCGGCAAACTACTTCCACCTGTTGCGTCGCCAGGCCTACCAGCGCCCCCGCAAGCCGCTCATCGTCTTCACCCCGAAGTCAATGCTGCGACTGCGCAGTGCGACCTCGTCGGTTGAAGACTTCACACAGGGTACGTTCCAAGAGGTCATCGACGACGCGCAAATCACTGACAAGAGCCAGGTCGAGCGCGTCATCATGGTCTCAGGCAAGACGTACTACGACCTCCGGGCGGCGCTCGAGAAGCAGCCAGACCCCCGGGTCGCGCTTGTTCGCGTCGAGCAGTACTACCCGACCCCGGTCGATGCGATTCGCACGATCCTCTCAACCTACCCGCGCTCGGCAGAGTTCGTTTGGGTTCAGGACGAGCCAGAGAACCAGGGCGCATGGCCGTTTGTCTCGCTCGAGTTCGTGAAGTACCAGGGCACCCGAGGCGTTCGCCTCATTTCACGCCCTGCCTCGGCTGCCCCTTCAACGGGTCTCGCCAAGGTCCACGCGGTCGAGCAAGAAGACCTTATTCGCAGGGCACTTGATATCTAGTACCACGCGATAGGCAGGTGAGGGCCGGGGCATCTTTGCCCCGGCCCTCACCTTTTTATGAGTCGCTCCCGAGGGGCATTCAAGATAAGGGAGTATCGTAAAGATCATGAAGGTACAACGTATTCTCGCAGCAGGGGCCCTGTGTCTCGCCTCTTTTGCTCTCGTCTCGTGCGCAGGAAGCAAAGAGCAGTCGGTGGTCGGTAACTGGGGCACCCCAGATGATGCCACGGGCCCGGCGTTGGTTTTTGAAGACGACGGCTCAATGCACGGCACCGACGGCTGCAACAACCTCATGGGCAGCTACACCGAAGAAGGCGGCAAGATTGTGTTTGGCGGGCTAGCTTCAACGATGATGTTTTGTGAGGGCGTCGACGATTGGCTTTCCAAGGGTGAATCGGCAACGATCGACGGCGAGATTCTCACCGTCTTCAACGAGGCCGATAAAGAAATTGGCAAGCTCGCCCGCATCGTCAACTAATGCCGCAAGCGTCGACAGTATTCCCCCGAGCGGCTGATCATCCCCGGGGCCGTAGCTCCAAGCGACGACGTACTCGGGCCACCGCACTCAGCCTTGCCGGCGCTGTAGCCGTTCTTGTCGCTGGGTGCAGTACTCCCCCGACGCCAGAGGTGTCAGCAGAGCAACTCGCCGAGGTCGCCGAAGACCCGACACCTGCCGAAGCGGCAGAAGAACTCGATGTCGAGGTCGAGCCAGAGCCGGTCGTTGATCCGATTGGCTGTTCTGCTTCGCTCGTGCTGACCGTGCGTGGCACGGGAGAACCATCGTCACGCCAGCTTCTCTCGCCCGTCGCAAAGAAGATTGCCAGTGACCGTAAGGGCGAGGTTGAGCGCGTCGACCTCGATTACCCGGCAGACGGGAACATTAAAGAGAGCGCGACCGTCGGTGTACGCATGCTCGTCGATACACTCAACCAACAAGCTGACCTCTGCCCAGAGCAACAGACGGTGCTACTCGGCTATTCGCAGGGTGCGCTCGTGGTCGGAGAGGCTTTGCAGGAGCCCGAGGGGCGGCTCATCGGCGAGACCGTCGGCGTCGTTGACGAACGTGCGAGCGAGCGCATTAGCGCCATCGTTCTCTACGCTGATCCGCGCTTCGTGGGTAGCGATCCCTTCGGTGAGGGCGACTACTCACCCGAGGTGAGCGGTCTTCTCGCTCGCGCCGAAGGCTCGCTCGACGACTACGCCACGAGGGCAAAGAGCTTCTGCGTCGCCGATGACTTCATCTGTCAGTCGCAACGGAGCCTTAACGAAGAAGGCCACGTCGCCTACTACTCCAATGGGATGCAGCAAGACGGCGCGGCCTTCGTTCTATCGGTGTTACCGAAAGCTCCGAACGAGAGCAAGAACGGGTCTACCAGATAACGGCGAGTGCGACGTTCAGGGCGCTCAGGCCAGCAATGATGCCGAGAGTGCCGCCTGAGACGCGCTCCTTCTTGCGGTTCACCATGATGACCACGATGAGGAGCAGCAGCACCAGCGTCTTCGCGCCGATCTTTGCGTTGTTCGGCGCACCGCCGGTCGCATAGACCATACCGACGAGGGCGAGCCCCGTCACGAGCAAGCCGAGGGCACCGTGGAAGGCACCCTTCGTGATCTGTGCGGTGCCCTTTTTCAGGTTCGTGAGCTGCGCAAGCGTCGTTCCGAAGACCACTGCAAAACAGATGATATGCAGTACAACCAAAATATCCTTCAAGATGTCCATACCCCCATGGTATCGAAGCTCACCGAGCAGGTACCGCAAGGCCTCTCCAGCGGCGGTTTGCGAGCGTTCAAGCCACCGAAGTGGTTGAATAGAGATACCCGTTTTCGAAGGAGTTTCACATGGCCCAGTCGCCCCTGCCAACCGCACTCGAAGAGATCGTCGCTCGCGCTGCAGCGGCCGCGACTCCCTTCGCTCGCACGACGCCCGAAGCCAGGGCCAAGGCGCTTGTCAGGGTGGCCGATGCGCTCGAGGAAGCAAGCGCAGATCTCGTCCCCATCGCGATGCGCGAGACGGGACTCTCGGAGGCAAGGCTCAGTGGTGAAGTGACCCGCTCGGCGGTACAGATTCGCATGTTTGCCGACGCGGTCGTCGACGGCGCATACCTTGATGCTCGCGTCGATCCGCTCGATGAGCACTTCGCTCTCGGGGTGCGCCCGGACCTGCGCCGCACCCACATTCCACTCGGCCCCGTCGTGAACTTTGCAGCGTCAAACTTTCCCTTCGCCTTCTCGGTTCCCGGTGGCGACTCGGCGGCGATTCTCGCGGCCGGCTGCCCACTCATCGTGAAGGCACACCCGGGGCACCCAGAACTCTCTGATGCGACCGCAGCGGTCATGATCGAGGCGCTCGCTGCTGCCGGCATGCCCGAGCACGTCATGCAGGTGGTGCACGGTTTCGATGAGGGCATCGCTGTGCTCACCGATCCCCGTATTAAGGGTGGCGCCTTTACCGGCTCAATCGCTGGCGGCAGAGCCCTCGCTGATATCGCGCAGTCACGCCCCGCCCCCATTCCGTTCTACGGCGAGCTCGGCAGTGTCAACCCCGTATTTGTCACCCAGGCCGCGCTCAACGAACGCCGCGATGCCATCGCTGAGGGCTACGTCACGAGCGTGTCTGGCTCGGCCGGTCAGCTGTGCACCAAGCCAGGGTTCGTCTTTGTTCCCGAGTCTCACGGTCTCGACACCGCGCTCAATACCGCCGCGACGCCGGTCGCTGAACACCGGCTGCTCAACCCGCGCATCGCGCAGGGCTACGCCGAGCGTCGTGAGCTCATCATGAGCACTCCGGGCGTGCGCGCCGTGCACGAGGGCGGCATTCGCTTTGATGATGAGGGCCAGGGCTGGGCGACACCCACCATCGTCGCAATGTCACTTGATACGCTGCGCGAACACGCTGCAACTCTCACGCACGAGGTGTTTGGCCCTATGTCGCTACTCATCGAAGTAGCAGAGGGCACGGCCTATGCCCCACTTATGAGCGAACTCTTCGAGGGCAATCTCACCGGAACCGTGCATCTTTCGGTCGATGAGAAAGCAGGGTCAACGGCCAACCGCGATGCTCTAGCCGAGCTCGTCGAAGCGATCACGCTGCAGGCGGGCCGAGTGCTCTTTGACGGCTGGCCAACCGGCGTCGCTGTTTCACCGGCGCAAACGCACGGCGGCCCCTGGCCCGCGACAACGCTCGACACGAGCACGTCGGTAGGCACTGCCGCAATCAGCCGCTTTCAACGCCCGGTGACCTACCAGAATGCGGCGGCGGCCTTCCTGCCAGCAGAGCTGCGCGATGATAACCCCCGCGGTGTCGCTCAGCGCATCTCGCCGGCAGGCAAATCGCAGAACTGGGGATCGCGCTGGCGCTAGGGCCCCTAGAGGCTCTAGCGCTCGATTCAACACGAGCGACGTCGCCAAGGCCCCAACATAGGATGCCGGTATCTCGTTGGGCAACGTGACAGCATGAAGCCCCGGTTCACAATTGTGGCCCGGGGCTTCATGCTGGTTGGTCACAGGGCCAGTACTGAGGTCATCTCGTAGAGGGCCTGCCAAGCTCGGCTTATCAGCCGCAGAGCGTTGCTACTGTCGCGCTCAGGCCCGCTTGCGGGTCAGCAACACGACTCCCGTAGCAGCAGCGAGCAGGCCACCAGCCAGGGGCAGCCACGGTAATTGACCGCCGGTTACCACAAGCTCGTGAGGAGTTTCGGTCTCTGCATCGTCAGTGTCTTCAGGATTCGGGGCGACGTCGTCTGCGTTCCACACTGCGTACAGTTCGAGATCTGCAAGCACGGGAGTAGAGAAGTCGTATGAGTTCTCCTCCCCCTTCACGGTACTCCACCCAGCGAAGGTGAATCCAGCCCGGGTCGGCTCAGCGGGAGCTGCGACAGGTTCCCCCTCGCGAACCATGATCGGCTCAACCGGAGTGCCGCCAGTTGAGTCAAAGGTGACCGTAAATGTTTTCTTCGCGGCGAGCACGTTGAGATCGTAGACATGTGAGAGCGTGTTGCCGTGACGGTCAGTGGCAACGACCTCCAACTCGAAAGCTCCCTCAGTTTGCGGGGTGCCAGAAAGCACGCCAGCGGCATCGAAGGTCATTCCTGGGATCAGATCAGAAACCAGTGCGTAGGAGTTCGGCTCTGCACTCGCACCCATCGGTGCGCCGATAAACCCGTCAGTAGTCTGAAACGTAAATTCGTATGGTTCGTCCACGTATGCATCTGCCGGGTCACCATTCGTAAAGACGGCCCGCTCTACACGGTGCGAGACCGTTGCCGAGAACAGCGCCGAAGTCGGCCCAACACGCTTGGAGACTTTCGCTTCTAGGGTTTGCGTTGAATCGTCTATGTCTTGCCAAATACCGCCTTCGCCGTCTGCGGTGGGCGTTGCGCCTCCAACAACAACCTGTTTCTCGCCGTATGGCATCCCGAACATCGAGGTGATATTAGATTTCGTGAACGTCGTCGCTCCCTCCGGCACCAGAACCGGCTCACCAACGATCGTCTGTTCCGCGAAGCCCACCTGAGCGATCCGAGGCCATGTCTCGAGAACCGTAATATCTGAGACGTGGCTGGAATTTACGTTACAAATCCTGAGTCGCTCGAGTCCTGCAAGCGGAGAAATGTCGGCGATCTGAGTGCTCGGGGCACTGATGGTATCAAGTCGCTTCAAATTCGCCAGGGGCGTCACATCAGACACCTCAGTATTCTGGAAGTAAATCGTGTGAATCGTGGTGAGGTTGGTGAGGGGCTCGAGGGAATCGATATCAGTGTAAGCCACCTGCAACCACTGCAGCTTCTTGTTGTTCCGAAGAGGTTCTAACGAACTCACCTGGGTAAAGTTCAGTTGGAGCAGGTCGATCTGAGGCAGCGTCGCAAGCGGCGTGATATCTGAGATCGGGTTGCTACTTGCGGTGAGTTGCCGAAGCAGAGGAAGTTGACTCAAGGGAGCGAGTGAGCTGACATTATTGTTGTCAATACTCAGCAGGGCCAAGTTTTCGGCATGCTCAAGTCCCGTGAGGTCTGAGATCCCAGACTTCTTACTGTCGAGCGAGCGAAGACGCCTGATATCTCGGTAGGTGATCCCGCTCGCGTTCGCACCAGTGACCTCCGCCGCAACAGCCTTGCGCAGCGCCGCGTCAGGCATATTGACCACTTCAGAGTCATCTGGCCGTTCTACACGCGCCTCGGGGAGCGGCGGCAGGGCCTCGGCCTGCAACTGGCCATTCAGCCCGGTATCGGCATCAAGTCCTATGTTCTCCACGCTCAGCATGGGAGCAGCGGAAGCGGCAGACACGCCAAGTCCTGCCATCCCACTCAGCGCAATAGTAACCGCCGCGGCCGCTGCGACCGCACGTCCACCCCGGAATCGCTGCCATTTCGAAAGCTGCCTATCTAACACTCCGCGCATTCTCCCTTTCATCGAAAACCTGCTGACGCAAAAGCGCCATTTCAAGGGTGCAACATCGCAGATCATGCGTGAGTAGGGATGTCGATGATTACGTGTTCTTCGCGGCCATTTACGTATGTGCTGTTGAAGGTCAGGTGAGATACGTACGCGCGCGTCGCGCACATCGCTTCACCTTAACCGAGCTACCCGGCGGCTGCTGTTTATAATCTAGACGCGCCTCACGCCTGCAGTGAGCGTTCGTTTGAGAGCCTTCACCCAGCGGCGCACGCCACGCACCCCCGTCTCGGTCGCGCCGCAACTAGCAAGGTCGACTCCCTCGTGCACGATCTCACGACGAGCGGCACGGCCCTCGCCAAACACTTCAACAATGCTCGCTTCGTGAGCGGTGAGCCCGCCCGCAAACCCCCTTACAGGGAGCGTTGCCCTTGCTGAAATGCGGTTGCCCGGTAAGCGTCGCACCTCGGCAGGCATACGCCACTCGAGAGCTGGCTTCGCTGCGGTCACTCCCAGACACACACCCGGCAGTGCTCTCCGTTTGGGCCACCAGTACTCGGCCCGAATATCGAGGCTCGAGTCGCTGCGCTTGAGCCTCAACGACGCAGGCATCGGGGCCGGCTTCGACGCGCTCTTCGGGACTTCCAGCGGGAGCTCGCTCGCGAGATCCGCGACGAGATGCGCCCAACGCTCTGAAAGTTGCACGGGCCGGTACGCCATTGACGCACGCACCACCGCTTCTCTGGCAGCCTCGCGCTCAGGTTCTGATGCAGAGGCAAAACTCGCGATGCGATGCGCCAGCGCATCAATGTCTCCGTCAGCAATGAGGTTCTCGGGCAAGCACTCGAGCAGATCAGCGGGGCCGTATGGAACCTCGTAAGCGAAAGGCACGCAACCGGCAGACATTGCCTCAGCGACAGCCATTCCGAAGCCCTCGTGCGTGCTCGTGAGCCCCGTCCACGACGCCTCGGCAAACCCGCTTTTGCCCCCTGCGAGGTGACCGCGCAAGCGCACCGCCTCATCGAGCCCTGCGGCTTTGATGCACTCACGCAACGAGGCCTCGGCGTCGCCCGAACCAAAAATATCGAGCGTAATCTCGGCTTCGGGAGCGATGTCTCGGGCACGAGCCACCGCGTGAATGAGGTGGTCGAGGCGCTTTCGCCCGCCAAGTGACGCGAGCACTACCCCGTGCCCTGGGCGTCTCTCGGCGTGCGCCTCAGCCGCAGCGCCAATCGCCGGCGGAATCACCGTAATCGTCGGGCTCGGGCTCACGAGCGCCGCAATATCATCACGTTGCTGCTCGGTCGAGCACACCACCCGGTCGAATCGAAAGAGCTCGCGCATCATGGGCGCACGACTGGGGTTCAACGCGGCGAGCGGTGGGCGTTTGCCAGGAGCCAGGTGTAGGTTGTGCACGACGTGCACGGTTGCAACATTCGACCTGCGATAGCGCTGCCCGAACTGAGCAGTCACCTTGCTGTCAAAAAAGAGCACGGCTGGTTCATCGCCAAGATATTCGTCGAGTGCGGCGGCATAGAGCGGCCAAATACTCTTCCAGCTTTTCACCGGCTTCCCGTTATCCCCGCACAGCGTTACTCTGCGGCCGCCCGGGGTTCCAGGGCTGCGGGTATCGTGCCGGTCGATCACGGCGACCGTCCCATCGGCCCTCATGTGATCCCGCTGGAGCACCGTCGAACTCTCGGGAACGTAGCGCGTTCGCACCCGCACTGATCCGCCAATATGCCACTCTTCGACACCGGTCGCCCCAGCGGGCAAAGGCTCGTCGAAAGAGACAGGCGTCGCGCCCTTCCACGGGGTGTCGGCAACGATATCCCAGAGGTGCACGATGCGGCTTCCCGCAGGAAACGCTTCGTGGGCCGCAAGCCGTGCGAGGTCGGCCGCTGCGTCTCGCAACGGCGCGCACACGATGAATTCGCAGTCGAAGCCCTGCTCGGCGAGCAACGATGAACGAGTGAGCGCCGCAGAGGTCATGCCACCGATATTTTCTGGAATGTGCCAGAGCACGGTGACGACGCGGGGCCGCGGTGTGGGCATCGGTCGATCCTTTCGGCTTGGGCGAAATCAGCTGCGCACCTGGCGCCGCGGGCCACGCCCCTGCGCGGCGTTTGCCACACTACTCCCCATTTCGGGCACCGCGCTGGTAGTTTGCTGTTGTCTGAAAGGCTCGACATGAAGTGCTGTAAAGGCGCTGAGAATTGCTGCGGATCACCCCACTCACGTGAACGACAAAGCCCCGGCTTGAACGTTCAAGCCGGGGCCAGGTACTGCGAGAGGGTCGCGCTTATTCGGTGTCGATAGGAACCTTGTTGTAGCCCGTCACTGGCTGAATCTCATCGAATCCAGCAACCTTGCGCTTGAAGAAGCGGGTGATGTACAGGAGGTAGATGAAGCCGAGAACCGTCCAAATGACGCCGCCGATGAGTGCATCAAGGTGCAGGTGCGCCCAGAGCACGCCCGTGAGTACCATGCCAATACCAGGCATGACGATGTACTTGAAGATGTCTTTCGGGGTCTTGCGTCGGCCCTGCCGCACCGCAAACCACGCGATGACCGAGAGGTTTACCGCGGTGAAAGCGATGAGCGCTCCGTAGTTAATGAAGGCAGCGATCATCTCGAGGGTGAAGGCAATGGCCAGCATGCTGATGAGGCCCGTGAGCACGATGTTGAAGGTCGGGGTGTGGGTCTTGGGGTTGATGTACCCAAAAACTTTCTTCGGCAGCACGTTGTTGCGGCCCATGACGAGCAGCATGCGCGATACCGAAGCGTGCGATGCCAGGCCCGAGGCGAGGGTCGCAGCAAAGCCGGCGGCGGTGAGCACGGCCTGCAGCACATTGCCGCCCACTTCCTGGCCGATGAGCGGCAGGGTGCTGTCTTCGACGTACTGCATGTCGCCGCCGGGAGCGAACACGTTCCAGTCGGGAAAGCGCAGCTGCGAGAAGTAGCCGGCGATGAGGAAGATCGCACCGCCGATGACGACCGTCAGCAGAATGGCTCGCGGCATAATCTTCGGGGTTTTTGCCTCTTCGGCGTACATCGTCACAGCGTCAAAGCCAATGAACGAGAAGCACACGACCGTCGATCCCATGAGCACTGCGCTCATGGTGACGCCGTCGTGGAAGAAGGGCTGAGCCGACGCGAGCGTGCCGATGCCCTCACCACCGCGCAGCTGCACGATGACCATGAAGACGAAGACGATCATGACGATGATCGAGAACACGAGCAGAATCATGTTCACGTTCGAGGTTCCCTGCATGGTCAGGTAGATGATCGTGGTGACGAACAAACAGTACAGCACCACCCAGATCCACCCCGGAACCGCTGGGAAGATGGCCTCGAGATAGCTGCGAATGATAAGGCAGTTGACCATGGGCAGCAGCATGTAGTCGATCAGCGACGTCCAGCCCACCATGAACCCGACGTTCGGGTGCATCGATTCGCGCACGTAAGTGTATGCCGAGCCGGCGCTGGGAATCGCGCCCGACATTTTGCCGTAGCTCACGGCGGTGAAGATCATGACGATCAGGGCGACCAGGTATGCGAGAGGAACAACGTTGTTCGTGTCGCGGGCGACCATGCCGAAGGTATCGAAAACAACCGTTGGGGTCATGTACCCGAGGCCAAGCCCCACGATAGCCCACAGGCCAAGACTACGTTTGAGAGTGGCGCCTTTGGCAAGCCCTGGCCCAGATTTCAGCATTGATGGTCCTTACGCTTGAGGTATCGCGACCGGGCTTGTTCATCGCCCCTTCGCGCTGTGTAGCCGGCGGGTTCTGAGGCCCGCACAGTTTTCTATCTTCTACCTCCGACGCAAGAAGCGCAAGCAAACACGCTCACTTCACCCGGGCGCCTCACCGAAGGACACCGTGCTGGCGCCCCGTGACAGTACAAAGCGGCTGGCAACAGCGCTTTCGCGTTGCCAGCCGCTTTGGTGGGTTCCTAGTGGAAGAAGTGGCGCTCACCCGTGAAGTACATGGTCACGCCCGCCTCCTTCGCAGCAGCGATGACCTCTTCGTCACGCACCGAACCGCCAGGCTGCACGACCGCGCGCACACCGGCATCGAGCAGCACCTGCAGGCCGTCGGCGAACGGGAAGAACGCGTCAGAAGCGGCGACCGCGCCACGAGCGCGCTCTTCGCCGGCGCGCTCGACCGCGAGGCGGCACGAGTCAACTCGGTTGACCTGCCCCATGCCAACGCCAACCGAAGCGCCGTCTTTCGTGAGGATGATGCCGTTTGACTTCACCGCACGCGAAGCGCGCCATGCGAACTCGAGCTCGAGAAGCGTCGCCTGGTCGGCCGGTTCGCCCGCGGCGAGCTGCCACTCGGCAGCGGGAGCGAAGTGACGGTCTGCTTCCTGCAGTAAGAAGCCGCCAGAAACCTGACGAATCTCGACGGGGTTTTGTGCGAAGTTCTCTGGCAGCACAAGCAGGCGCAGATTCTTCTTCTGCTGCAAGATCGCGAGTGCCTCGGGCTCAAAGCCAGGGGCCACGATGACCTCGGTGAAGATCGCCGAGACGGTTTCTGCCATGTCTTTCGTCACGACGCGGTTTGCCGCAATGACCCCACCGAACGCCGAAACCGGGTCGCACTCGTGCGCGAGTCGGTGCGCATCGGCGATTGGCGAAGTGCTCGATTCAGGAGCGACGGCAACGCCGCAGGGGTTCGCGTGCTTGATGATCGCGACGGCGGGGCGCTCGTGGTCGAACGCCGCGCGCAGCGCCGCATCGGCGTCAACGTAGTTGTTGTACGACATCTCTTTGCCGCTCAACTGGGTTGCCTGGGCGATGCCCGAGCCCTCAGTCTCGGTGAAGAGCGCTCCGCGCTGGTGGCTGTTCTCGCCGTAACGCAGCACCGAGTCACGCAGCCCGAAGATCTCGTAGCCAACAAAGGCGTCGGGATCTTCAAAAATGCGATCAATCGAGTCGCCCTCGTCTGCGGCAAGCTCGCTCGCATCGGCAGGAGCCCAGCCGAGCTCCTCCTGCTCGAGGAACCAGTTTGCGACCGATGCGTCGTACTGCGCCGTGTGCACAAAAGCCTCGGTTGCGAGCGAACGGCGCAGCTCAAGGCCCGTGCCGCCAGCGGCGACCGCTTCGAGTACCTGCGGGTATCGAGAGGGAGAAACGACAATTGCGGTGTTCGCGTGGTTCTTCGCGGTAGCGCGAACCATCGCAGGCCCCCCGATATCGACGTTTTCGATGATGTCGGCGGCAGGCTTGCCTGCGGCAACGGTCTCGTCGAAGGGGTACAGGTTTACGATCACGAGTTCAAAGGGCTCAATATCAAGTGCCTTGAGCTGCTCGCGGTGATCGGCAAGGCGAAGATCAGCGAGCAAACCCGCATGCACCGCAGGATGCAGCGTCTTCACGCGCCCGTCGAGGGCCTCCTGGAAACCGGTCACGTCGGCGACATCGGTCACGGCAACGCCGAGATCACGAATGAGCTGCGCCGTCGATCCGGTTGAAACAATCTCGACGCCGGCTGCACCGAGCCCACGTGCAAGCTCCTCGAGCCCGCTCTTGTCACTCACCGAGATGAGCGCGCGCCGCACCGCAATGGTGTCGCGATGCTCGTAGAGCGACGCGTCTTTACTCTGAACTGCCATGGTGTTTCTCCTCACACATTCAGGCGTTGGTCATTCCTCGTTCACTCGCCAAGCGTCACAGCGCCGCTTGCGATGTCACGAACGGTTTGCAGCAGGAGCGGTCGCTCCACCTCTTTGATCCGTTCGTGAAGTTCTTCTTCGGTCTCGTTCGGGAATACCTGAACAGACCGCTGGTTAATGACGGGCCCGGTGTCGACACCTGCGTCGATCACGTGCACCGTCACCCCAGTCTCGGTTGCCCCCGCTGCGAGCGCATCTCGCACGGCGTGGGCACCCGGGTAAAGCGGCAAGAGGGCCGGGTGGGTATTGATGAGGTTTGGGCTAAGCGCAGAGACGACACGCTCGGGCAAAATACGCATAAGGCCGGCGCTCACCACAAGATCGGGAGAGAAGCGTTCGATCTCGGTGAGGAAGGCCTCACCCCAGGCTTGCCTTCCATCATAATCTTTAGGCCTCGTCACGAAGGTTTTGATACCGCGCGATGTCGCGTGGGCGAGACCTGCCGCGTCGCCATCGGCTCCCACGGCGACCACCTCAAAGGGTTCACCACCGGCATCGGCCGCTTCGAGCAGAGCCTTGAGGTTCGATCCACCACCAGAGATGAGTACCACGATCTTAAGCACCCGCCTATTCTAGTCGAAGCTATGCTGCGAGGGTTGCCGTTATGCACAGCCTGGGCCATAACGTTTATCACGTGGGTGCGGTCGAAAACCGGTAACCGGCAATCTTCTCTGGCGCCTCACGCATCATATGCGCGGCCTCCTGTTGCGCCCAATCTTCCCAGTACGGCGCAAACACCTGGCCATCACGGGCAATGGCTCGACTCTTGCGCACGGCGAGTGGGCACTCGAGCCAGACGCTCAACACCTGGCCGCCGAACACCGCCGCGGCGTCGAGGGTCGTACGGGTCAGCGATCCGCACCCCTCGATAATGAGCGGAGTATCGCGGTCGAGCTCGCGTGTCTCAGCGAGCGCCCCGAGGTGCCAGTCGTACCGGCGGTAGCGACCGGTTTCAAGCGCTCGAACGAGCGTATCGGGAGCAGCGAGAAAGCCATGCCACCCCTCGTACAGGTCGTCCATATGCAGTATCGCAGCACCCATGAGCGGGGCGAGCGACGCGGCGAGCGAGGTCTTGCCCGACCCCGATCGGCCGTCGATGATGACGACTCCGGCGCGTGGCTTGCCAAGGGTTTGCCACGCCTGTTCGGCGTGCAGCAGAGGGTTCACGCGACCAGCTCTCCCCCGGCCATGCGCAACACCCGGTCGGCGATGCGGGTGGCTTCAGCCTCGTCGTGGGTCACGAGAATGGCCGTGGTTCGGGTTTGCCTCAGTACCGTGGCGAGATCGCCCGCAAGCTGCTCACGCAGTTCACGGTCGAGCGCCGAGAGGGGTTCGTCAAGCATGAGCAATTTGGGCGATGGCGCGAGCGACCTCGCGAGCGCGACGCGCTGCTGCTGCCCACCGGAGAGCTCGGTGACAGGCCGCTCGGCGGCGTCGGCGAGGCCCACGAGGCCGAGCATCTCAGCAACGCGCGCGGCACGATGCTCTCGCCCCATGCCTTTGACCCGCAGCCCGTAGGCGACGTTCTCGGCGACGCTCAGGTGAGAGAAGAGTTGACCGTCTTGAAACATGAGCCCAAAGCCGCGTCGGTGTGGTGCGACCCGTGCAAGGTCTTCGCCACCCCACAGTATTTTGCCCCCTGCGAGCGGCTCGAGCCCAGCGATCGCACGCAGCAGTGTCGACTTGCCGCAGCCCGATGGCCCGAGAATCGCCACGACCTCGCCCTCGGCAAGGCTGAGGCTCAGATCGTGCACGACCACTTCTGCGTCAAACGTTACGGTTGCCCCCATCACTTCGAGGCCGGTTTTGGCTGTCATTGTTACCATCCTCCCGCGTGTTCGGTCACACGCCAACCCTCGGCCAAGAGCATCACGACACTCGTTGCGAGACCGAGCACCACTGCCGCGGCGAGCCCTGTGCCGTAACTCGAGGCTGCCTGGTGTGAGACGAGCTGCGAGATGACCACCGGAAGCGTTTCTGAGCCGCTGCGCACGAGAAACGAAGTCGCCCCAAACTCACCAAGCGAGGTCGCAAAGGCAAAGCCGATTGAGAGCCCGAAAGCACGGCTGAGCGCGGGCAGCTCGATCGTTCGAAACACGCGTGCGGGCGATGCCCCGAGCAGCGTCGCCGCGTCGAGCTGCCTGGGGCTCACCGAATGCAGCACCGGCAACATCGTGCGAATGACGAGCGGGAGGGCGACGAGCGTTTGCGCGACCGGAATGAGCGCGGTGCTACTCCGCAAGTCAATACCGAGGCCGAGTGGGTTGTGCATCGTGAGCAAGAGCCCGAGCCCCAGGGTCACGGCCGAAACCCCGAGCGGCATCATGACAAACATCTCGTAGGCGCCCTGGGCCCGCTTTGCAGGCTTACTGCGCGGCCTTCGCGAGAGCACCAGTGCGATGAGCGTACCCAGTACCATCGCGATAAGCGCCGCGAGGAGCGCAAACCGAACCGACACCCAGAGTGCCTGGGGCACCGTGGTGGCAAGCGGAGATTCTTCTGGCGGATCGACAAGAAATCGGTAGTGGTCGAACGTCAGTGACCCATCTGGGCGTCTGAGTGAGCGCAGCCCGAGCGAGAATATCGGGAGCACGTGCAGCGTGAGCACCGTGACGGCAAAGACGATGAGCACGGTCGCGTGCTTGCGCCCTGCTTTCTCAAGCCTCGCGGCCCCCGAGGTGCGGCGCTCACCAGCTGAGTATTTCGTTCGCAGTCGTGCCGAGACCATGAGCGTGATGATCACGATCACGGCCTGCACGAGGGAGAGCACGGCAGCTCCCTGCAAGTCGAGAAACTGCATGGTAAGACCGTAGATCTCGGTCTCAATGTTCGAGAATTGCTTCCCGCCCAGCACAAGGACGACGCCGAATGCTGTCGCACAGAAGAGAAAGACGAGCGCCGCTGCCGATCCGATCGCGGGCAGCAGTCTTGGCAGGGTCACACTCACCCAGGCGCGCAAAGGTGAGGCCCCAAGCATCCGTGCGGCCTGCTCGGGCCGTTCGTCGAGTGACTGCCAGAAGCCGCCAACGATACGAGCGACAAGCGTGACGTTAAAGAATGCGAGCGCCAGCACGATCGCGATGAATGACTGGTCAAACCCGAGCCCAAAGAGCATGCCGCCCGGCCCAAAAAGCGATTGAAAGGCAACACCAACGACGACGGTCGGCAGCACGAAGGGTACGGTGAGCAGGCCCCGAATAACGGTCTGCCCCGCAAAGCGAATGCGGTAGAGCGCGAAAGCCGCGGGTAAGCCGAGCACGACCGAGAGCAGTGTTCCCGCTCCCGCTTGGGCGAGCGTCTGGCCGATCACCCGCCCCGTGCGCGGGTTCGAGAGCACGCTGAAGATACCGCCCTCGGGGGTCACGATGCCCCCTCCGAGGCCGGTCGCAACGAGCGAAGCGACCGGCCACAGGAAGAACAGGGCAAGAAACGCGAACGGAATCGCGGCGGCGACCCCGAGCGCTCCCCGCCAAAGCCTCATAGACCGATGGTCTCGCTGAGTGCCTTCAGCCAGCCGTCGCGCCCCTCGCCAATCTGCGTTGCGGTGAGGTCGTTGGGCTCGTCAGGCAACGGAGCAAACTCTTGCCACTCTTCGGGAACGTGAGCGTTCTCGTCGATCGGGTACACGTACATCGTCTCGGCAATGGTGTTCTGAAAGTCTGGCGAGAGCAGGTAATCGATGACGGCCTTCGCCCCCGCGCTGTTCTTTGCTCCGGCGAGCACGCCGGCGTACTCAACCTGGCTCGAGCAGGTCTCGAGCGGTGCGCTCGTCGTTGATCCCTTGCCATCTTCGGTCAACGTGTAGCCGGGTGATGAGCTGTACGAAACCACGATCGGGTAGGTTCCATCGGCATTACCGCCCGTGAAGTGCGTGTAGTACGCATCATTCCACCCCTGTTCAACACGGGCGCCGTTGTCAACGAGCGATGACCAGTAATCGAGGTAGTCTTCCTCACCGAAGTGAGCGATCGTTCCAATGAGGAACGAAGCGCCGGTCGACGATGATGTGGGGTCGAGCAGCACCGTGAGGTCACGGTATTCGGGCTTCACGAGGTCTTCATACGTCTCTGGGGCTTTCTTGCCGGCCTCATCAAACCAGACGGTATCGACGTTGATGCAGGTGGCCGCGACATCAATCGGGGTGAGCGCCCCCTCGTCGGTGACCGAGTATTGCTTCGCACGCTCGGGAAGATTCTCGGGCAGGTATGCCTCAGTCACCTCGTGTTCGACGAGCCGTGAGGCAAAGATGTGATCGACGCCAAAGAACGCGTCAGCGAGTGGCTCGCCCTTCGTAAGCACCAGCTGATTCGTGAGTTCGCCCCCGTCGCCGGCGGTGATGACCTTAACGTCAAAGCCCGTCGCTTCGCTCGCAGCTTTCTCGAACTCTTCTTCTGGCACAAAACTGTCGTGCACGATGAGCGTCACAGTATCGCCCGCTTTGCCGCTTTCACCCGAGGCATCACCCGTGTCTGCTGGCTGTGAACAGCCAACGAGCAGCGCCCCCGTGAGTGCAAGGCCCGAGATGACGAGTGCGTGACGTGTTACGCGAGGGTTTGGTGAGTACACCACAATAGATTCCTTCCTCCGCTGGCATGACCCAGATCAGGTTGAACGGTACGAGCACGCGTGCCCAGTCTCAGTTCGTCGCGTACGAACTCCCGTGGATTGCAGAACCCACTCTACACTCATTCGTCCCGGCGCGAAGACCCCTCATCATCGCTCTTCGACTCCCAAGAAAACTCTTCTTCGAGCTTTTCTGGATCAAACACCGGTCGCTTTCGATGACGCCTCGGTTTTGCCGCCTTGCGGTACCAAGGTTCTGCGGTCTCTTCGGCAACCGGGTCTGCGATTCGTGAAACCTCAGCGGTTTCTTGGTCGGGGTCGGCACCGTCGTCGGGGTCGGCGCCGCCGTTAGGCTCGCCCCAAGCCACACCCTCTTGTTCACGTGTGACATCGTCTGCCGTGCCCTCGACGCCGAATTCGACGCTCCGACCTTCACCGCTCTCAATCGGGACTGACAGGCGTTGCTTCTCAGCAGTGAATTCACCCTCACCTGGCTCAAGGTTTTCTTCGCCCCAGGGTATTCGAGCCACTGGCTGCGTAACATAGCGATCAGCGTCAACATCGAGTTCGACGAGCTCGTTTTCGTCGACATACGCCGGTTCCGCCGTTCGCGCTTCGTCGGCCCCGTCGCTCCCACGACGCACGAGCGCAAACCCCGCAATGAGACCGAGCGCAAGTTCAAGGGATGCGGCCGCTGCTGCAGGCCACACGAGCGGGCCGACGGCTTCGAGACGCCCCGGGCCCAACGATCCGCTCGAGAGCGCAAATGCGAGTGCGAGCACAAGGCCCGTGATCACGACCGCCGCGGCTGAGATCACCGTGAGACGCAGGATCGTCAGACGTCGAAACTCGGGCAGCTTTGCCGCGAGCGTGCCGATAACGACGCCCACGAGCACCACAAACAGCATCGCCAACATGCCCCAGCTTCCCCAAGAATCGGGAATCGCGGCGAGCAGTGGAATGCTCGGTAGGGGGCCAAGCAGCGTCTCGTACGGAGTCACGCTCGATCCAGAGCCCACAACGAAGCCGGGCCCTGCGAACCATGACACGGCCCAGATCATGGCCGTCGGTAAGAACGCGAGTTGCCCCAAGAAGAAGGTCAGGCTCCCGATAAAGTCAAGGTGCATCGACTGCGTGAGCGAAATGATGTCAACGAACCCGAGCAGCAGTGAAAAGCTCACCCCGATCGCGCCCAGCGCTGTGAGCCCGAGGAGCAGCATCGCAACGAGCTTGAGCGTGCGTGCAAGGTAGCGTTCAGCGCCCCACCCGAGCTTCGGCGCGCCGGCCTGCTCGAGCGCAACCTTGAACTTAAACCAGGCGGTGCTCACCACGTCGCCGTGGTGCATCATGAATCCGCCCCACGCAGGAATAATGAACCAGAGCGAAGCGAGCGCCGTCGCTGCCCAGATCGGTGCGGCGAGCAAGCTCCCAGCCATGACCGCGATGAGCGCTGAAGCACCGATGAAACCGAGAGATCCCCCGGTAATCGCAGCCGCGCCGGTCGTCATATCGCTTGAGAAGCGGTACCCCATGCGCCACGCGAGCGTAGCTGTCACAATGGCGATGAGCAGCGGCGCAAGTGTGATATCGAAGGCAAGCGGATCGGGCCCGAGGCCGAGGCTTACCGCCTGCGCGTCACTCACGGCGATACTCAGGCCGCCACCGTGCCCCAGCATCCACACCCCCGCCATCGTCTCGGTGAGCGTCGTCAGGTCGACTCCGAGCGAGAGCGTGACCGCGCCGATAAGGAGCGTCGGAACCGCAATAAACGCGATGCCGGCGAGCGCGATTAAGGCCGCCTCAACGGCGGCAACGAGGGCTGTAAGTAGGTGTCGCATGCTCACTCAAGTGTAACGACCCAAAGCCCGACGTTTACCAGGAACTCGCCACGTCGCGGTGCGTCGCAAAGAGTTCAGCAGTCGTGCCCTCGGGGGCCCGACCGAAGCCGCACTCGGTGCCAATGCCCCAGGGCCGTGTAAGCGTGGCTTCGGCTGCCGCGGCCCGACGCTTTGCCCCTTCGACACCGTCTTCACGGTGCACGAGCCCCAGATACAGCTCGGTCTCGTGCGGCAGCTCAAGACCGACAAGCGGAGCAAAATATGCGGCATCGTCGCGCTCAATCGGAACCGGCAGGTGCACCCAGCTGAGCTGCCTCGTCGCTTTCGCGGCGACGAGGTTGGCAAAGCGCACGAGGTTCGCCGCGTCTTTCGGCTCGACAAAGTGTTTCTCGCCAACATCTCCGTAGCACAGGTGCACGCCAACCTCGACGCTCTCGGGAACCCTGCTGATCTGTCGCGCAAGGCGGTCAGTCGTCGCCTGCCAAGCATCTTCGTCATACCAGGTCTCAGAGGGAGCGCCGTACCCAGCTCCCTCGAGGTGTGCGAACTCGAGCGCGGCATCCCACTGAATCGCAAGGCGGTCGGCAGGAATAGCGTCGAGAACCGCTTCAAGCTCACGGGCGAGCGCAGCCTCGTATACCGGTTCAAACTCGGCTCGGTTCGGCTGCACGACAAAGCTTCCGACTACCCCGAGCGGCGTTGGCAGCGAAACCTGAAAGCGAGTGCCAGGCGCAATCACGCCGTCCCGCTGCAGGCCCTCGAAGACGGCGTACGATGCGAGCGCGGCCTCGGCATAGCCAAGCGGCTGCAGGTCGAGCGTCTCGGCGCGAGCCCCCTCATCGAGCGCGACCGGGCGAAAGTCAACACCGCGAAGAATACGCGGCTCATCGCCCACGTGATGAATACCATCGGTGGCTGCCAGCCGCTGCGCCTGAAACGCAATCCAGTGAAAGCGCTCCCCCACTTCGCCGTCAGGAATGCGCTTCAAGTGCCCGCCAAGCTCGGCGGCCGCGAGTCGCATCGTCTCATCGGCGGTGTCAAGATTGATTGATCCAACCAGGTGTACGCCCTGCGGTGCGCTCATCGTGAGGGGTCCTTTCGTTCGCGAAACGTTTCACAGCCAGTATGGCCCCTCTCGAGCGATGCCGTGGCGAGTGTTGCTGAGTATGACGTACAGTGAGGGCATGAAGGTAGACAGCACAGGGCGAGTCGTCATCGGCGGCGCCTCGGGATTCATGGGTCAAGCGCTCACCGAACATTACCGTGAGCAAGGGCGCGAGGTGGTAACCATTGGCCGAAGCGGTGCCGACATCTCATGGAACGACCCAGCAGCGATCGCCCGCGCGGTCGACGGAGCTTCTCTCGTCATTGGACTCTCAGGCAAAAGCGTCAACTGCCGGTACACCCGGGCCAACCGTGCCGAGATCTTTCGCTCACGCGAAGAAACCACCGGGGCACTCAGCCGTGCGATCCGCGATGCAAAGAACCCGCCGCCCCTCTGGGTCAACGCCTCATCGGCAACCATCTACCGGCACGCCGAAGACCGCCCCATGACCGAGAGCACGGGCGATATCGGCAACGGCTTCTCAGTCGATGTTGTAAAGGCGTGGGAGCGGGCGATCTTCGCTGAAGAACTCCCGAACACCCGAAGGGTCGCTCTTCGGGCCACGATCGTGCTCGGCGAAGGCTCGGTGCTCACGCTGCTCACCCGTCTCGCGAAACTTGGCCTCGGTGGAACACAGCTCGACGGGCGCTGGCCGGTCACGTACGCGCGACGCCGTGCCGGCACCGCCCACTGGCCCGGAGCTCGCGGGGGCAAGCAGCGCTTTAGCTGGGTGCACCTCGACGAGATTGCCCGTGTGATCGACTTCGTTGAAGCCCACGAAGAGCTCTCAGGCCCCATCAACGTGGCATCGCCCTACCCCGTCGACAATCGGAGTTTTATGCGGGTCATTCGCGATGCCGTGGGCGCCAAAATCCATTTCCCGATGCCGCGGTGGATGCAGGAGATCGGCGCCATCGCCATTCGCACCGAGACCGAGCTCACGCTCAAAAGCCGGTGGGTGTTGCCTGAGACCCTGCTCGATGCAGGTTACGAGTTTCGCTACCCGCACCTCGAAGATGCGGTCGCGGCGACGCTCGGTGCCAAGACACACAAGCGGTAGACGGAACCAGGCGCCGCAAGCGATCAACGGGCGCCGAAAACAAGAACGCCGGCTCCCCATTCTCAGGAGGCCGGCGTTCTCGCTCACGTAAAGACTTACAGGGCTGCGTAAACCTCACGCAGCAGCGTTGCGGTCTCTGAAGGGGTCTTGCCTACCTTGACGCCAGCAGCCTCAAGAGCTTCCTTCTTCGCCTGAGCGGTGCCTGCCGAACCTGAGACGATAGCGCCTGCGTGGCCCATGGTCTTGCCCTCAGGCGCGGTGAAGCCAGCAACGTAGCCAACGACTGGCTTCGTCACGTTGCTCTTGATGAACTCTGCCGCGCGCTCCTCAGCGTCGCCACCGATCTCACCGATCATGACGATCGCCTTCGTCTCGGGGTCAGCCTCAAACGCAGCGAGCGCATCGATGTGGGTGGTGCCGATGATGGGGTCGCCGCCGATACCGATCGCGGTCGAGAAACCAAGATCGCGCAGCTCGTACATCATCTGGTAGGTCAGGGTTCCCGACTTCGAGACGAGGCCGATGGGGCCCTTGCCCGTAATCGTTGCCGGGGTGATGCCAGCGAGCGCCTCGTCAGGAGTGATGATACCTGGGCAGTTTGGCCCGATCATGCGGGTCTTGTTGCCCTTCTGCTGAGCGTATGCCCAGAACTCGGCAGTGTCCTTGACGGGCACGCCCTCAGTGATCACCACGAGCAGACCGATCTCAGCGTCGATCGCCTCGATGACGGCATCTTTGGTGAATGCCGGCGGCACGAAGGCAACCGAGACGTCAGCCCCGGTCTGCTCCATTGCCTCAGCAACCGTTGCGAACACGGGAAGCTCAACGGCGTTACCCGAAGCATCGGTGTGCGAGACGGTGGTGCCAGCCTTGCGCGCGTTAACGCCGCCAACAATGTTCGTGCCTGCTGCGAGCATGCGCGCGGTGTGCTTCGTACCCTCGCCGCCGGTGATGCCCTGAACGATGACCTTTGAATCCTTGGTCAAGAAGATTGACATGTTGTTTCCTTACAATTCTTGGTTCGGGTGCGACTAGCGCTCGTTGGCGAGCTGGGCAGCTTTATCTGCACCCTCGTCCATGGTTGCAGCGAGCGTTACGAGCGGGTGCGCAGCCTCTTCGAGAATGCGGCGACCCTCTTCAACGTTGTTGCCGTCGAGGCGCACGACGAGCGGCTTGTTTGCCGCTTCACCGAGCTTGTTGAGCGCGCCAACGATGCCGTTTGCAACCGCGTCACACGCGGTAATGCCACCGAACACGTTCACGAACACGCTCTTGACCTGCTCGTCACCGAGAATGACGTCGAGGCCGTTAGCCATGACCTCGGCTGATGCGCCGCCGCCAATGTCGAGGAAGTTCGCGGGCTTCACGTTGCCGTGATTCTCGCCTGCGTAAGCAACGACGTCGAGGGTCGACATCACGAGGCCAGCGCCGTTACCGATAACGCCAACTTCACCGTCAAGCTTGACGTAGTTGAGGTCGAGGGCCTTGGCCTTGAGCTCAAGCGGATCTTCGGCCGACTCGTCAGCGAGATCTGCGTGTGCTGGCTGACGGAACTCGGCGTTCTCGTCGAGTGAGACCTTGCCATCGAGTGCGACAACGTCGCCCTCAGCGGTGAGTACGAGGGGGTTGACCTCGACGAGGGTGGCGTCTTCGCCCTTGTACACGTCGTAGAGCTTCACGAAGACGTTAGCGACCTTGGCAACGAGCTCGTCGGGGAAGTTTGCTGCCTTGGCAATCTCGAGCGCCTTTGCCTCGTCGATGCCGGTGAGTGCGTTGACCTCAACGCGTGCGAGTGCTTCGGGCTTCTCAACCGCGAGCTGCTCGATTTCCATGCCACCCTCAACGCTGCAGAGCGAGAGGAGTGAACGGTTTGCGCGGTCGAGCAGGACCGAGAAGTAGAACTCCTGGTCGATGTTCGCGCCCTGCGCAATCATGACGCGCTTTACAACGTGTCCCTTGATGTCGAGACCGAGAATGGCCTTGGCCGCCTCGTATGCCTCTTCAGGGTTCTTTGCGACCTTCACACCGCCGGCTTTGCCGCGGCCTCCGGTCTTAACCTGCGCCTTGACGACGACAACGCCGCCCATCTTCTCGGCCGCAGCTTTTGCCTCTTCGGGCGTATCGGCAATCGCACCGGCAAGAACCGGTACACCGTACTGTTCAAAGAGATCTCGCGCCTGGTACTCGTAAAGATCCACGTGACTTCCTTAGCTGATCAACATTGGTGTCGTCGGTTGTGCAATAAATCTCGATATCGAGATATCCAACCAATGCACCAGCCTACCACCGCTGCCTTGTGTCGCAGATCAGAGTTTCGTGATTGGCGCCAGCTTAATGAGCAGTTTTCGTTCACCGACCGAGTCAAAAATCACGTGGGCGATTTTCTTCGAGCCGGTTCCCGTGACCCGGTCAACGCGCCCCTCGCCGTAATCGTCATGCTGAATGCGGTCGCCCGATTCAAGCTCGAGCTCGCCGTTGTCTCTGATCATGGCCCCGATCTGGTTCGGGAACCCAGACCCCCCGGCCTCTTTCGCCTGCTTCTTGCGCTCGCGCCAGAGCTCGAGGGCTGACTTCATATTCTCGCCCTCGCGCTGCGGCGCATCGCTCGCGCCCCCACCGCCGCCGAAGCCCCCGAAGCCGACACTCGACTGCGTAGCGTTCGTGGAGCGCCGTGACCAACCCTGACCCGGGGCCTGCCTCGCGTTCAGCGCGCGTGACTCGGTGCCGCCCTGCGAGGTGACCTCGCCAGGCGACTGCCGCCACTCAATAAGCTCGGGCGGGATTTCTTGCAAGAATCTCGACGGCATCGCGACCTTGACGTCACCAAACTGGGCGCGTGACGAAGCGAGCGAAATGAACAGCTTCTTGCGCGCTCTCGTGATGCCCACGTACATGAGCCTTCGCTCTTCAGAAATGCCGCCGACTTCGTCAATCGACATCTGGTGAGGCATGAGCCCCTCTTCGAGGCCGGTCAAGAAGACCACGTCGTACTCGAGGCCCTTCGCCGTGTGCAAGGTCATGAGCGAAACGGTGCCACTCTCGTCATCAAGCTCATCGGCTGCGGCAACGAGACTCACCTCGGTCAGGAACTCGATGAGCCCTGCCCCGGGGTTTCGCGTGTCAAACTCTTTGGCGACCTGCAAGAGCTCTTCGAGGTTCTCGGCGCGGGCCTCGTCTTGCGCGTCACGCTTGGCGCGCAACTTCTCAATCATCTGCGACTCTTCGAGCACAAGCTTCAAGATGTCGAACACTCGCGCGGGCGTTTCGGCAGAGGCCAGCTCAGCTGCCTGCGTGAGCGTTGCGCCCAGCTGGGTGATCGTGCCGAGCACCTTGGGCCCGAACGACAGCTCGGCCGCGCGGTTCATCGCGTCGTGATACGAAATCTCTTGTTCGTCGGCAAACACCGCGAGCTGGGCTTCGGCCATGGGGCCGATGCCTCGCTTTGGCGCCCCGAGTAGCCTCGACCACGCGAGCGGATCATACGGGTTCGCGATCGACACGAGGTAGGCCATCGCATCTTTAATCTCGGCGCGCTCGTAGAACTTCGTGCCGCCGAGCACACGGTACGGAACGGCCTCACGAATGAGCAACTCTTCAAGCGCACGGGTTTGGGCGTTCGTGCGGTAGAACACGGCCATGTCGCTGTAGGCCGTGCCCTTCACGTACTGTTCGGCGATCTCTTCGGCAATAAAGCGGGCCTCGTCGTGCTGCGAGTACCCGGTGAAGCCGGTAATTTTCTCACCCTCGCCCATGTCGGTCCAGAGCTTCTTGTCTTGCCGGTCAAAGTTATTGCCAATCACGGCGTTCGCCGCGCTCAGAATCGTCTGGGTCGAGCGATAGTTCTGCTCGAGCTTAATGACCTCAGCGCCGCCAAAGTCCCGTTCGAAGCCCTCGATGTTGCGAATGTCGGCGCCGCGGAACGCATAGATCGACTGGTCTGAGTCGCCAACAACGGTGATCGTCGCACCCGCGACAGGCTGCCCGTTGCGGCTCAGCTCGGCAGGCACCGGCCGAGTGAGCTCTTTAATGAGCGAGTACTGCGCGTGGTTCGTGTCCTGGTACTCGTCAACGAGCAGGTGACGAAAGCGTTCGCGGTATACCGCGGCCACATCGGGAAACGCACGGAAGAGGTGCACCGTTTGCCCAATGAGGTCGTCAAAGTCAAACGCTCTCGCTTTGCGCAGCTCCTGTTCGTACTGACGAAAGATTTCGGTGAAGATGCGCTCTCGCGGGTCGCTCATGCTCGCGGTCGAGGCGTACGAATCAGCGTCGGTGAGCTCGTTCTTGAGACGCGAGATTTTGCCACTCGTGTTTGCGGGGGTAAAGCCATAGGCGTCAGCGTCGAGGTCTTTAATGATGCCTTTGAGGAGCGCCCTCGAGTCACTCGAGTCATAAATCGTGAAGCCCGAGACGTAGCCGAAGCGGTCGGCCTCGCGACGCAAGATGCGAACGCAGGCGGAGTGGAACGTTGAGATCCACATGCCCTCTGCCGAGGCGCCCAGCAGCCCTTCAACGCGCTCGCGCATCTCGCTCGCGGCCTTATTGGTAAAGGTGATCGCGAGAATCTGGCTCGGCCAGGCCTCTTTCGTCTGAATAAGCCCGGCAATGCGGTGCGTGAGCACTCGCGTCTTACCCGACCCTGCCCCTGCGACGATGAGCAGTGCCGGGCCTCGGTAGGCAACGGCCTTCGCTTGCTCGGGGTTCAGCCCCACAAGGAGTCGCTCGAGTGCCCCTTGAGGTTCGCTCGGGGTCTGGTCGGGAGAAATCAGTTCATAGCTCGTCATGGCGTCTCAAGTCTATTGCGCACCGCTGACACTCCGAGATCGGGGTGGTCAACAAAGATGCCGTCAACCCCGGTCAAGAGCACTTCTTGCATCTCGCCCATCCAGTCGCCCCATGCCGCAGGGTGCGCCCCAATACGAAAGCGCTGCATCAGAAAGCTATTCTCTGGCCGCAGCGTCCAGGTGTACACGAGCAGGTCTCTCGCGTGCGCGCGCTGCACGAGGTCGTTAATGCCCTTGGCGATGCCGAGCACCCCGTAAATGAAGAGGTCGCGCTTGGCCACGCTGATACCGTGCACGCGCCCGCGCAAGCTGTCGAGCCCCTCATCGCTGCGGTACCACTCAAACGTTTTGGCGTGTTCTTCGCCGAGCGCACTCACCTCGTCGGCTGGTGCGCCACGCGTCTCAAGCAAGAAGATGTACGTCGCTTCGAGCCCATCACGCTGCAGTTGTTCGAGTATTTCGAGCTCAAAGCACTCGATCGTGAGCTGGCTCGACCTGTCCTGCCAGCCAGCGAGGCGTAGTTCACGGTGCAAGAGTTCGGCGATCGAAATACCAATCGACGCGAAATAGGTCGCGTGCTTCACCTCGATCACAACGCCCGGCGCGGTCTCCCGCTGATCTGCCACTTCGTCGACGATCGCGAGTACCTCGGCAAGCCGCAGCATCGGCTCCTGCCCCTCGTAGGCGAGATTGTCGCTGCGCACCTTGCGAAGCCGCTCAGTCGCACGCAACGTTTGCAACTCGGCCCAGGTGAAGTCTTCGGTGAACCAGCCGGTGTGTGAGACCCCGTCGATGACGCGGGTCGTTTTGCGGTCGCGAAACTTCGGATGATCGGCGACATCGGTCGTGCCTGAAATCTCGTTCTCATGCCTCACCACGAGCACCCCATCGCGGGTTGCCACGACATCCGGTTCGACCGCGTCGGCACCAAGCTCGAAGGAGAGCCGGTACGACGAAGCGGTGTGCTCGGGACGGTAGCCGGGAGCACCGCGGTGGCCAATCACGATGGGGGTCGAAGACGATAAGGAACTCATACTCATTGAGCGTAGTGTGCGTCACCTGAAACATCTGAATGATTCAGGCAACTATCGATAATGACAATTAGACTGACCACATAACGCAACGACGCCCACTTCTCTCATTATCGAAAGGGACGCCGCTTCATGAGCAATCCGGCACTCCGCAATAACCCCGCCTTCAGTGGTAAAACCATGTCGGCAGAAGAGCTTCGTCAGATGTACGATGCTTCTGCCGCCGCTCCGCCAGCGCAAAAGGCTGAGATTCAGAAGAACATGCCCGTCGAGGGCGCTTCTGATGACCCTATGACCTACGAAGACACGATTCACAAGACGGCAGCGCTTCTTGGCACGACCATCGCCGCGGCTGCGGTGGGGTGGATCATGCCCGGCCTGCTCCTCGTGGGCGTCATCGGCGGTCTCGTCTTTGGCCTCATCCAGGCTTTCAAGCGCGAGCCGAACCTCTTCCTCATCTTTGGCTACGCCGTTCTTCAGGGCGTCGCGCTCGGCGCGATCTCGGGCATCCTCAATGCCTCCTACCCTGGCATTGTCTCGCAGGCACTCATCGGCACCCTCTCGGTGTTTGGTGTCATGCTGCTGCTCTTCCGCTCGGGCAAGGTTCGCACGAGTCCCAAGATGACGAAGATCGTGCTCGGCGCAATGCTCGGCTACTTCGTCTTTTCGATGGTCAACTTTGTTCTGATGCTGACCGGCGTCACCACCGACGCTTGGGGCCTGCGCACCGGCGTTGAGATCTTCGGCATTCCCCTCGGCGTGGTGATCGGCATTCTTGCCATTCTGCTCGCGTCGTACTCGCTCGTCATGGACTTCGAGTTCGTCAAGAACGGTGTTGAGTCACGCGTACCCCGCCGCTACGGCTGGATGGCCGCGTACGGCCTCACCGTGACCCTCATCTGGCTGTACATGGAGATCCTGCGCCTCCTCGCGATCTTCCGCGACTAGCCACCAAGGTCGTTGCCTCAGGTGCCTTCCCGCTTCGGCGGGAGGGCACTTTTTTGTTGATCCTCAGCTGTCGTCTCACCCTGCCCCGCCCTCAGCGGTACCCGGGTCGAAGCTCGGGGCCGTTGTTGGCGCTAGCTCGGTCACCGGCATGCGCTGCTCGGCTTTTCCTGGTCCACTTGACGAAAAGCAGGGTGTTTTCGCGTGAACACCCTGCTTTTCGTCAAGTAGACGGCCAAATCGCAAACAGGCCGGCCGAAGCGACGCCCGGGGGCCGAAGCGATGCCCGGGGCAGAAGCAACACCCAGAGGCCGAAGCGATGCCTGCCGAAGCAACGCCAGGGCTCCGGCCGAAGGCAGCGCCCGAAGGCCGAGACCCCCGCCCAAAGACTACAAAGGGCCCCCGCCGCAACACGCGCGACGAGGGCCCAGAGTCTATGCGGGAGGGGTTACTCCCACTCGATGGTTCCCGGGGGCTTCGGGGTCACGTCAAGCACGACGCGGTTCACCTCGGCCACCTGGCTCGTGATCTGGTGCGAGATGTGCGCGAGCACCTCGTAAGGAATGCGTACCCAGTCGGCCGTCATCGCGTCTTCGGTCATGACGGGGCGCAGCACGATCGGGTGACCGTAGGTGCGCTCGTCGTTCGTGACGCCAACCGAGCGTACGTCTGCGAGCAGTACCACGGGGCACTGCCAGATCTGGTCGTCAAGGCCGGCTCGGGTGAGCTCCTCGCGCACGATGAGGTCTGCAGCGCGAAGCACCTTGAGGCGCTCCTCGGTGACCTCGCCTACGACGCGAATGCCGAGGCCCGGGCCTGGGAAGGGCTGGCGCGCAACGATCTTCTCAGGAAGGCCGAGCTCGCGACCGACCGCACGAACCTCATCCTTGAACAGGGCCGCGAGCGGCTCAACGAGTTCGAAGGTGAGGTCTTCTGGGAGGCCGCCAACGTTGTGGTGGCTCTTGATGTTCTTCGTGCCGTCGCCCACGCCCGACTCGACGAGGTCGGGGTAGATCGTTCCCTGCACAAGAAAGCGGATCGGGTCGTTCGCTTCTTTCGCTTCAGCGATCAGCTCACGCTGAGTCTGCTCGAAGACGCGAATGAACTCGCGGCCAATGATCTTGCGCTTCTGCTCAGGGTCGTTGACGCCGGCGAGTTCGCCGAGGAACTGTGCCCGCGCGTCGACGGTGATGAGGCGCACGCCGGTTGACTTCACGAAGTCAACCTCAACCTGCTCCTGCTCACCCTCGCGAAGCAGCCCGTGGTTCACGAAGACACAGGTGAGCTGGTCGCCCACGGCCTTCTGCACAAGGGCAGCCGAGACGGCAGAGTCAACGCCACCAGAAAGTGCACAGATGACACGGCCGGTTCCGACCTGCTCGCGAATCTTCGCGATCTGGTCTTCGACAATCGATGCAGCGGTCCAGGTGCCTTCGAGGCCGGCGATGCCGCGCACGAAGTTCGTAAACAGTTCGGTGCCGCGCTCTGAGGTGCGCAGCTCGGGAAGCCACTGGACACCGTAAACACGGCGCTCGTCGTTGCCGAATGCAGCGATGGGTGCTGCGTCACTCGAAGCGATCGCAGTGAAGCCCTCGGGCAGCCCGGTAACGGTTTCTTCGTGGCCAAGCTGTACCTTTGCGTCGCCTTCTGCCCCGGCAAAGAGCGGTGAGGCCTTGGCGGTGATGGTGAACACACCGTGCTCGGCCGCGCCAACGTTCTCGACCTTGCCGCCAAGTTTCGCGACAATCGCCTGCATCCCGTAGCCAATGCCGAGAACAGGAATACCGAGGTTAAGAAGGTCTGCATCAAAGCTCGGAGCATTGGGGTCGCTCACGAGGTTTGGTCCGGTGGTGAAAATCAGGGCGCTCGCCCCTCGCTTGCGCACTTCGTTCGCGGTGATCGAGTGAGGAACGAGTTCAGAAAACGCTCCGGTTTCACGCACGCGGCGTGCAACGAGCTGCGCATCTTGCGCACCAAAATCTACAACGAGCACAGGGCCCTGGGTCGGCGTCTCACTCATGACGCGATCTCCTTCGTGGTTATGCCGCAACTGCGGCTTCTCGTTTTTCGAGGTAAGCGTTTACCTGCTTCGCGGTGCGCCCTTCAAGGAAGAAGGAGAGGAAGGGAATGACCCCGCCAAGCGCGAGAAGCAGGAAACGCCAGAATGGCCACCTCATCGGGCTCCACAGCATGAAGTTTGAGATGAGGTAGACCACGTAGAACCAGCCGTGAGCGATAAGAATCGCTTTGAAGAGGTTGAAGCCTTCGCGCACGAACTCTTCTTCCTGCCCCAGCGGAATCGTGGGGTAAAAGTGGAACGCACCCTGGGGTGTGTTCACAAAGAGCTCGACGCCAAAAGCGTACTTCATCACCATGACCGCGCACAGGAGCAAGAGCATGATGCCGGTCACAACCGAGGTGACCATGTAGGCCTTCAGAGCTTTGCGAATGCGAGGGAAATCTTCAATCTTGGGTTCAAGCACAGCCATAGCTCTATTCTACGCGTGCCTCACCTGATGATTCAGCCTGGAGTTGCATCAACTCGTGTTCCTTCTCCCAGGCGTCTCTCGTGAGGCGGTACCAGAAGAAGATGGCAAAGCCGGCGAACACGATCCACTCAATCGCGTAGAAGAGGTTGAGCCAGTTAATTTTCTCTTCGGGCAGCGGTGGAAAAGAGTCGATCTTGTCGAGGCCGTCTGGGGCATTCTCTGAGACGAGATAACCGGCAAACGCGGTGCCCTGCCAAGGCTCCCAGAGGTTGATCGACTGCCCTGTCGCGAGCGCCTCATACACGTCGAGGGGTTCGCCCGGGCTAGGAAGAACCGCACCCTCTGAAGGCATGTAACGGCCTTCAACCTCGTGAACGGTGGTGAACGCAGGATCGGTGTCGAGGGCTTCAAGGGCCTCCTGGGCCTCAGCTTCGCTCTCGGCCCACCCGACCGCAACGGTGAGGTGCTCGTCGGCCGCCTCATTCTCGAAGTGGCTCACGACCCAGTAGCCCTTTTCGTTCTGATTCATGCGCGAGCCAACGATGTACGAGTCGCCGGGAACGAGACGCATCTCGTCGGTCACCATGCGGCCGCCCATGTCTTCGTTCACCGGCTGGCCAGTCTTCGTGAGCTCGTGAATCTCGTAACTCGTCTCAGAGTCGAGTGTCGTCTCGGTGAGCTTCACCGCCGTGCCCATCTGCCACTGCGCAAGACCAGCGAATCCCGCGCCGACGGCGAGCGAGAGAATGAGCGCGAGGATCCACCTCGGCCGCATCATCACTCGAAGCAGTGTGGGGTCGCCTTCGTAGTGGGGGCGCTTGCTCATGTGACTCCTGTTACTCGCAGAACCTACCCCTTGAGCCTACCCAGGTGTGGCTGAGAATTGCCGTGCGCAAACGCACGGGAGGCGTGCTACTCGCTGGCATCTCACACCTTCGAAGTCTGGCGCTACGGGCGATTATTGCGCACCCGATCAGCAGCCTCGTCGGTGAGCTGCAGCTGGCTCTCGATCTCGGCGGCGACGCGCTCGAGGTAGCGCTGCACCTCGGTGTCGCGCTGCTGCTCGCTCCAGTCGAGTGCAGCCGCCATAAGGTCAGCAGCGACGGGGGCGGCAGCGAGTCCACGATCTTCGGCCTCAATCGAGACGCGCGTGCGCCTCGTGAGCACGTCATCGAGGTGCAGCGCGCCCTCTGCTTCGCAGGCGTAGACGATCTCGGCGAGAAGCGTGTCATCGGCGCCAGGGAGCGTTGCCGAGAGCTCAGGCTTGGCCGCGAGGAGCTCACCAATCGCCCGCACGTCTGAACCGTATCGACGCAGCAGGCGCTCTGATTGGCGAAGCGTGAGCCCGTGCTGCTCGGCAAAAATGGAGCGTCGGTTCCAGTGGGCGGCAAACGATTCGCCGCCGCGCAGCACCACCGTGTCGGTGACCGAGGTCGTGTGCGGGGCCACGTGATCAATGACGTCGGAAGCCATGACCCGATAGGTCGTGAGCTTTCCGCCCGCGATCATCGTGAGTCCCGGTTCGACCGTCGCAACCGTGTGCTCTCGCGAGAGCGTCGAGGTGTTCTCGTCTTGACCACTCAGCAGCGGCCTGAGGCCCGCGTACACCCCGAGCACGTCGTCACGGGTGATGGGGTGCTCAACGACGCGGTTGACCTGATCAAGCAGGTAGTCGATGTCGGCCTCCGTCGCGGCGGGGTGGGCTTTGTCGAGGTTCCAATCGGTATCGGTCGTGCCAATGATCCAGTGCCTGCCCCAGGGCAGCACAAAGAGCACGCTCGTCGCGGTGCGCAAGAGTAGGCCTGCGTGCGAGTCAAAACAGTCGCGTGGCACGACAATGTGCACGCCTTTGGAGGCACGCACGCGGGGGCGGATCTCGGTTTCTGCGAGGCCAAGTACGTCGTCGGTCCACACGCCCGCCGCAATGACGATCTCTCTTGCGCGAATCGTGAAGGTCTCGTCGCGCTCAAGGTCTCTTGCCACCACCCCAACAACGCGACCGCTCTCGTGCACGAAGCCCTCGGCCCGAACGCGGCTTGCGGCGGCTGCGCCGTGATCGACGGCGCTACGCACGACCGAGACCACAAGCCTCGCATCGTCAACCTGGCCGTCCCAGTAGCCGAGACCACCAACAAAGGCATCGTGTTTGAGACCGGGTGCCACGCGCTTCAGCTGCCGCCGCGAGAAGTGGCGGTGAAAGCGCATGCCGGCTTTCGTGCGGGAGGCCCTCGCGAAGAGGTCGTAGAGCAGCATGCCCGCCCCGACGTAGCAACGTTCAATGACGGGCGTTTCGAGCGGGTACAGCAGTTTGATGGGGGTCACGAGGTGCGGGGCCAGGCGTTGCAAGAGGAGCCCGCGTTCGCTCAGCGCTTCGTGCACGAGCGAGAAGTTGAGCTGTTCGAGGTAGCGAATGCCACCGTGAACGAGTTTCGATGAGCGCGACGAAGTACCAGATGCCCAGTCGCGGGCCTCGATGAGCCCAGTTTTGAGGCCGCGGGTTGCTGCGTCAAGAGCGGCCCCCGCCCCGGTGATGCCGCCACCGATCACGAGCACGTCTACCTCTTCGGTGTGAAGTGAAGTGAGTGCTCGTGACCGGTTCATGGCGGTTACCGTTCTACGTGAACAATGTCGACCCTCTGGAATTCCTTCAGGTCTGAGTAGCCCGTGGTTGCCATCGCCCGTCGCAGCGCCCCGATGAGGTTCGAGGTGCCGTCGGCCGAGTCAGCGGGCCCATTGATGATCTGTTCGAAGGGAGCAACTGCCCCCGCGTTCATGCGAGCGCCTCGTGGCAGCTCGTCGTGGTAGGCCTCTTGGCCCCAGTGCCAGCCGCGTCCCGGTGCGTCGCTCGCTCGGGCGAGTGCCGCACCGAGCATGACCGCGTCGGCGCCGCAGGCCATCGCTTTAATGAGGTCACCCGAGGTGCCGAGGCCCCCATCGGCGATGACGTGCACGTAGCGCCCGCCCGACTCGTCGAGGTAGTCGGCGCGTGCGCCCGCGACGTCAGCGATCGCTGATGCCATGGGGGCGCGAATACCGAGCGTCGCCCTGGTGGTCGACGATGCGCCGCCGCCAAACCCCACGAGCACGCCGGCTGCGCCGGTGCGCATGAGGTGCAGCGCGGTCTTGTACGTTGCCGCACCGCCCACGATGACGGGCACGTCGAGCTCGTAGATGAACTCCTTGAGGTTGAGCGGCGCCCGGTCTTCGTGCGAGACGTGCTCGGCCGAGACCGTGTTGCCGCGAATGACGAAGAGATCGACGCCCGCCTTCACGACCGTCTCGTAGTGCTCTTGGGTGCGATGTGGCGACAGCGCGCCAGCGACGACAACGCCGGCCTCGCGAATTTCCGCGAGGCGCTCCTGAATGAGTTCGCCGCGGATCGGCTGCGCGTAGACCTCGCGCATCTTGCGGAGCGCCTCGGTCGGGTCGGTGATCTGGGCGAGTTCTTCGAGTACCAGTTCAGGATTTTCGTACCTGGTCCAGAGGCCCTCGAGGTTCAGCACGCCGAGGCCGCCGAGCTTGCCGAGCTGAATTGCCGTTGCCGGCGACATCACCGAGTCCATGGGGGCGCCAAGCACCGGAATGTCGAACTGAAAGGCGTCGATTGACCACGACGTCGACACGAGCTCGGTGTCGCGCGTGCGTCGGGTAGGAACAATACCGATCTCGTCAAAGGTGTAGACACGGCGTGCACGTTTGCCTCGCCCGATCTCGATCTCAGTGCTCACGAAAAGCCTTTCTGGCTAGTTTGAATAGTTGGGGGCATCAACAATGCCCTGAATGTCGTGCGGGTGCGACTCTTTGAGGCCTGCCGAGGTGATGCGTACGAACTCGCCACGCTCCTTGAGCTCGGGAATCGTGCGGGCGCCGACATAGAACATCGACTGGCGCAGGCCGCCGATGAGCTGGTGCGCAACCGCGCCAACCTGGCCGCGGTACGGCACCTGGCCCTCGATGCCTTCGGCAATGAGCTTCTCATCGCTCGGCACGTCAGCCTGGAAGTAGCGGTCCTTCGAGTACGAGGTGCGCTCGCCACGGGTCTGGAGGGCACCGAGTGACCCCATGCCGCGGTAGTTCTTGTACTGCTTGCCACCAACGAACACGAGTTCACCGGGGCTCTCGTCGGTTCCAGCAAAGAGCGATCCGATCATGACCGATGAGGCGCCGGCGACGAGCGCCTTTGCGACGTCGCCCGAGTACTGCAGGCCACCATCGGCAATCACGGGAACACCAGCGGGAGTCGCGGCGCATGCGGCCTCGTAGACGGCGGTCACCTGAGGAACACCGACGCCAGCGATCACACGGGTCGTGCAGATCGAACCGGGACCAACGCCCACCTTGACCGCGTCAACACCCGCGTCAACGAGCGCCTGCGCGCCCCTGCGGGTCGCAACGTTGCCGCCAATGACGTCGAGGTCACGGAACGCCGGGTCTTTCTTAATCTTTTCAATGATCTCGAGCACACCGCGGCTATCGCCGTTGGCGGTGTCGACGATGAGCAGGTCAGCGCCCGCGTCGAGGAGCGCGCCCGCACGCTGCCATGCGTCGCCGAAGAAGCCGATAGCAGCGCCGACGCGCAGACGACCTGAGTCGTCTTTCGTCGCGTTCGGGTACTGCTCTTCTTTGTCGAAGTCTTTGACCGTGATGAGGCCCGTCAGCTTGCCCTGACCATCGATGAGCGGGAGCTTCTCGATGCGGTGCTCGCGAAAGATCTCGAAAGCCTGCTCGCGGCTCGTGCCCGTCGGTGCGGTGATGAGCGGCATGCGCGTCATAGCATCGCCAACGCGCGTTTTTTCGCGGTCAGCCTGCTCGATAAACCGCATGTCGCGGTTGGTGATGATGCCAACGAGCACTCCGGCTTCGTCGACAACGGGAAGGCCGCTCACGCGGTACTCGCCACAGATCGCGTCAACCTCGGCGACGGTCGCGTCAACCGTGGTCGTGACCGGGTCGGTGATCATGCCTGCTTCAGTGCGCTTCACACGATCGGCCATGTATGCCTGGTCTTCAATCGAGAGGTTGCGGTGCAGAATGCCGAGGCCACCGTTACGGGCCATCGCGACCGCCATGCGGGTCTCGGTCACCGTGTCCATCGCAGCAGAGATGAGCGGAATGCCAATACGAATGCGCTTTGTCAGTTGTGTCGCAGTGTTAGCCTCGCTCGGAATCACGTCGGTGTGCCCCGGCAACAGGAGCACATCATCATAGGTGAGACCGGTAAAAGCGAATGGATCACGCTGTTCCATAGAACCTCTTCTCGAGCAGTGGCGAATAGGGCAAAACACGAGCGCCGCTCATGCGTTGTCTCTAGTCTAACGGGATAGGCCCCGTGTGTAATCCCGGGGGCTGCTCAGGCGGTGCTTTGCGCACTTGCCGCACGAGTTCGGTCACGAGCAGCGTGAGCGCAAGCCACACCGCAATGAATCCGAACCAGCGTGCCTGACTCATCTCCTCGCCCGCAATGAAGTAGCCGTACAGAAAGCTCATGATGGGCGTGATGAACTGCAAGAACCCGAGCGTTGAGAGCTTGAGCCTTGCGGCGGCCTCGCCAAAGAGAATGAGTGGCACCGCGGTCATCACACCGCCGAGCATGACGAGCACGCTCACCGTTGGGCTCACCGAAAAGGCGCTGAGGCCCACCGTGAGCTGCAACACGACCGCCTGCACGAGCGCGAAGGGAGCGGTAAGCACCGTCTCAACGGTGAGACCGGTGAGACCCGACACCTGCGAACCAAGCTCCTTATGGACCGCGCCGTAGACGCCAAAGGTCAGCGCGAGGCCGATGGCGATCGTCGGAAAGCGGCCATAGCCGAGGGTAACCGCGAGCACTCCGGCTCCGGCTACACACACCGCGATCCACTGCAGTCTTGAGAGCTTTTCTTTGCGAACGAACACACCAATAAGCACCGTCACGAAGGGGTTCATGAAGTAGCCGAGGGAAGTCTCGAGCACTCGTTCGCTCATGACACCGACAACAAAGATTTGCCAGTTGCCGTACAGCAGCAGGGCCGAGAGCAGCAGTGTAAGCGTCAGCCGGCGATTGCGCAGCACCCTCGCCACGTCGCCCCAGCGCCGCACGAGCGAAATCGCGATGCCGCAAAACACAAGCGTGAACAGCACTCGCCACGGCACGATCTCAAACGGCCCCACCTGCATAATGAGCCCGAAGTACACCGGCAAGAGGCCCCATAGGGCGTACGCCCCTACCCCGTAAGCAAACCCCGCTCTACTCTCTCGCACGATATGTACTGTACTGCCCCATTGCCCAAGGGTGCGACTTTGACACGTGCTAATCTCGACCCCATGAATATGCAGCCACACGGTCAAGCTCCCGCGACGGTTCGAAGGGTCTTCTTGCACAACGACCGCCAGTGGTGGTGGGTACTCGGCGGTGTCAACGCGGCAGCAGTTGTCTTGACTATCTGCTTTCTCTTGCGCCCCATCGGCTACTCGCTGGCTCCCGGCATCATGATGAGCTTCGTGCTCTTTGCCGTGCTCAACGCAATCTTCGTACCGCTGACGATTATCAGGCTCCGAGCCGCGCTCGTCATTGATTATGCCCACGGCACGATCACAGCCGGTGGCGTCACCCACTCTGCTGCGCAGCTTCAGTCACTCATCGAGACGACACGAACGTTTCCAGGAACCGCGCGCATGCTCACCCTCGTCTTTGCTTCGGGCATCGTCGAGATCCAAGTCGACGGCTTCGGCCACACCCCACGCACCAATGCGCGCGACGAGGCCCTCCTCGAATACGTGTGGCGTTGCCTGCCTGTTCCCGATCAGCACCGCTCGATCATCATGAGCGGATCAATGCTCACGAAGAGCCTGATCGGAAAACAGGAGGCAACAGCGTTGTTGCGAAGCTACGCGCACGCCGCGCGCTAGCCCGCGATCCACACCGGGGTATCGGCTGCCCAGCCGATACACACTGGGCCAGGATTCAGGGCAAACTGGGCCCTCGGGGTGACCACCTTGAGGCGGTGACCGCCCATCTCAACAACGTGCACAGCATCGGCGCCACGGTACACACTCGTCAAAAGAGTTGCCGAGTGAGGGGTCTCGGGCGATGCAGCAGCGGCGAGTCGAATGTCTTCTTGTCGCAACATGATGTTGCCTGATCCTTCACCAGAGCCCGGCACCATGAGCATAATCTCGGTCCCGGCCAAGCGCACAGTGGCACCATCTTTCGTGCCCTCTAAGAGGTTTGCCGCGCCAATGAAGTCGGCCGCAAAGGCCGTCGCGGGAGACGAGTAAATCTCTGCCGGGGCTGCGACCTGTTCGATCACGCCCGCGTTCATCAGCACGATGCGGTCTGAGAGGCTCAGAGCTTCTTCTTGATCGTGCGTCACGAAAATGGTCGTCACACCGAGCGATTGATGCAGCTCTTTCAACTCGATCTGCATGTCTTCGCGAAGACGGGCATCGAGGTTTGAGAGGGGCTCGTCGAGCAACAAAAGCCGAGGCTCGGTCGCGATGGCTCGGGCGAGCGCAACACGCTGCTGCTGACCTCCCGAAAGCTCGGTTGGCATGCGCTTTGCGAGGTGCCCCATCTGCACGCGTTCGAGCGCGTTCTGTGCGATATCAAGCTGTTCTTTTTTCGAGTGCTGTTGTTCCATACGCAGACCGAAACGAACGTTCTCGAGTACAGACATGTGCGGAAACAGGGCGTACGACTGGAACATCATGCCGAGCTTGCGCTTTTCAGGGGGCAGATTAGTGACGTTCTCGTCGCCGATGAGAATGCTGCCGCTCGTCACGGTCTCAAGACCCGCAATGCACCGCAGCAGGGTGGTCTTGCCGCAGCCTGAGGGGCCGAGCAACGAGATGAATTCGCCCGATTCAACCGAGAGATCAATGCCGCGAAGTACCTGCGTGCTCTTAAAGTTTTTGACGAGGGAGTCGAGGGTGAGGGTACTCATGAAACAAACAACCTTCCGAGTCCAATAATTTTTTCAAGAATGAGGGTGAGCACCACGGTGAGCAGCACCATGAGCGTTGAGACCGCCGCGACGGTCGGAGAAGTGCTGAACTCGAGCTGGCTGTAGATTGCGATCGGCAGGGTCTCGGTCGACGGGGTGCGCAGGAAGAGCGCGATCACCGCGTCATCGAACGAGATGTTGAAAGCAAAGAAGGCTCCCGCCATGATGCCGGGGCGAGCCGCGGGCAACACCACGAAACGGTAGCGGTTCCAGGTGTTTGCCCCCAAGGTGCGCGAGGCCTCTTCAATAAAGGGGTCTCGCCGTGCCATGACACCCGTGACGGTGCGCATCACGTACGGAATCGTGATGACCGTGTGCACGACCACGAGTACCCAGGCGCTTGGGGCACCAAAGGTGAGTGAGACGAGCGACAGCGCGCCGATCGCGAGAATAATGGTGGGCAGTGTGAGCGGCGACATGAGCAGGCCCTGGATGAACCCGGCGCCGGGAATCGTGAACCGAGTGAGCGCGAGCGCGGCGAGCGTTCCGAGCACCGCCGCAAGAATGGCCGTTGTGACCGCGATCACAAGACTCAGTTTGAATGGCTCAATGTAGGTGTCTTTCGTGAGCGCCTCAACATACCACTGCAGGGTGAAGCCCTCGGGTGGGAACGACAAGAAGCGACTCGTGTTCACCGAGGCGCCGGCCACCACGATGAGCGGCACGAGCATGTACAGTGCGGTGGCGACGATGAGCAGCACACCGAGCACCTTCGCAATAGTGGGAATTGATTTGACCATGGGTTACTTCTTCACCTTCCCGATGCGTGCGGTGGCAACGAGCACGAGCATGACGCCCGCGAAGAGCACGACGGCCTGCGCCGCCGCGAAGGGCCAGTTAAAGTTCGTGGTCGCGTCGACGTAGATCGTCTGGGCGAACACGGGAATCTGGGTGCCGCCGATGAATCGTGGCGTGATGAACGAGCTCACCGAGAGCACGAACACCAGTGAAGCCGCGCCGATAATGCCGGGCTTCGTGAGCGGCAGAATGACGAACCAGAGCGTGCGCCAAAAGCCTGCTCCCATGGTTCGTGATGCTTCCTCGAGACGCGGCGAGATGCCCGACATGACACCGAGAATGGTCAGTACGGCAAAGGGCAGGAGCACCTGCACCATCGCGACCACAATGCCAACCTCGGTACCGAGGAAGCCTTGCGACCCTTTCACGAGCCACTGCATGCCGGGAATCTGCATGAGCAGGCCGTTCGGGCCCATAAGCACGAGCCAACCAAAGGTACGCACAACGACACTCGTCATGAGCGGCAGAATAATGACGATGAGCAGGAACGAGCGCAGCCACGCCTTGGCCCTCACCATGATGTACGAGATCGGCAACGCGATCGCGATGGTCACGAGTGTTTGCATGAGGCCAAGGCGCAGCGAGCGCCACGCTGCTTGCAGGTGGTAGCCCGAGTCGAACAGCTTGGTGAACTGCTCGAGAGTGAACCCGCCTGCCGGCGATTGCACGCTCATGAGAAGCATGCCCGAGACGGGGGCGACAAAACCGACAACGAGCAATGCAATTGCCGGCAGTAAGAGGAACAGTGGTTCCCTACGGGTACTCTTCATGGTGTGACTTTACTGGGTTACGAGGCTGTTCCAGAGATCGGTCCACGCTGCGCGCTTCGTCGCGATCTCTCCTGGTGCATAAGTGATGACGTCGTCGAGTTCGTCGCCGGTGAGCACCTCATCGGCGATATCGCCTGAGAGCTCGGTTTTGACGTTGACGGGAGAGTAGCGCATGCGCTCAGCGAAGACCTGCTGCGCCTCGGGGCGCAGCTCGTAGTCGACAAAGAGCTTCGAGAGCTCGATGTTGTCACGACCCGAGACGACGTTGGTCGTGTGGATCGATGCTCCCGCACCCTCCTTCGGCACGATAAATTCGACGGGCAGGCCCGCGTCCTTCAGCGTTCCCGCGTAGTCCATCGCGTACGGAGCAAGCCAGACGTTGCGCTGTGCAAACGCCGACTGCACATCAGGAGAGGTCGGCACGGCGATCGCATCGCCCGACGAGACGAGCTTTGCGAGTTCTGAGATGGTCGCGTCAGGCTTCTCGAGCGAGTTGCCCTGCGTCTCTGCCATGCGGAGCATCGCGATCAGCCCAAAGGTGTTCGTGAAGTCGGTGATGGCAAGGTGCTCGGCGTACGCATCGTCAAAGACGTCAAGCCACGACGTGGGGCGCGGAGCGCCAGACTCGGTATTGAAGACGAGGCCGATGGGAGCCATCTGCATGGCCGGCCCTTCCCCGCGCTCAAGGCCCGCGACGGCGACCTCGACGAGATCGTCGTAGTTCGAGAGTTCGCTCGGTTCGATAGCCTCGATGAGCCCCTCCTGCGCCGCGGTGAATTCCTGCCCGCCTGAGAAGTGCACCACATCGATCTGTGGGCTCGAGGCCTGGGCCGAAACCTGTGCGAGTGCATCGGCGCTGTACAGGGTGATCATCTCAACCTTCGCGCCGGTTTCTTCTTCGAACGGTTTCACGACGGCGTCAACGAACGCCGCTTCCCAATCGCCACCAAAGGTGGTGACCACGAGGGTCTCGCCCGCGTGGGGCTTTCCTTCTGAACCTGCGTCGCCCTTACCGCCCGAGGCGGTCTGGCTGCACGCGGCAAGCGTGAGCACGCTGAGGGCAGCTACGCCACTCAGCATCAGTTTCTTCATCTTCATGAGTCTTCTCCTTTGAACGTCGATGAAAGCGGGAGGTGTTTAGTCTTCGAGACGTCCGATAGTAATCATTTTTGCGCCGTCGACACGAATAGCAGCCGATTCCTTCGCAAAGGCCTCGAGACCCTCGGTGATCGTTGCCCAGATGTTCACGGGGGTCCAGCCGAGAGGGCCGAGGGTACGTGCGCCGCGGTCGTAGAAAATGCCAATTTCCCACCACTCGAACGGCAGGCCGCCCATCTGCATCGGCTGCTGCCAGTACCACTGCAGATCGCCCGGAGCCGGAACAACCTGCTGGTTCTCGAAGGGCACCGTGGCGGGGTCGAAGTTCTGCGCCTCTTCGGGCAGACCCATCATAACCTCTGGGCCGGCGTACATTGCGTGCATTGTCTGCATCGTGCGGGGCTCTTCGAGCGCGCCCCACATGACCTTGCAGGTCTCGGGTGCGAGGTCTTCAAGCAGCGTCGCGATCGCGCGGGTGCCGTTTTCGTACTCGATGTAAATCTTCTTAGCCATAGTCGTGGTCTTCTTTCTGTTGAGTTGTGGTGCTATGCACCGGTGGTCAGTGTGCGAACAAAAGCGGCGAGCATGCGGTCTTCAACGGCGACCTCATCCTTCGTCTGCATCTTTTCGGGGTGCCATTGCACGCCCCAGAACTGCCATTCGGGGTCGGTCGATTCAACCGCCTCGACGACCCCGTCTGGGGCCATGCCGGTGACGCGCAGGCCACGGGCAGGCATTCCGACCGATTGATGGTGGATCGTGTTGATCTCTCGCTCGGTCACGCCGTACGCTGCGGCGAGCGCCGAGGTCGCGTCGAGCGTCACCGGGTGGCGCCGGTCGAGTTGCTCGGCAGTCGAGACAACGCGCTCATGCCAGGCCGTCGGTTCGATGTCTTCGATGAGGGTGCCGCCGAAGGCGACGTTTGCCACCTGAAGACCTCGGCAAATCGCGAGGGTTGGCAAGCGCATCTCACGCGCGGCGAGTGCGAGCGCAAACTCAAATTCGTCGCGGGCCTCGCTGTACTCTTGCTCAGGATCGGCCTGCGCCCCATAACGGCTCGGGTGCACGTCTTGTCCACCCGTCATCACGAGCGCATCGAGACGACCGAGAATACGCTCGACATTCGTGTCGGGTACGAGCAGCACGGGAATGCCACCCGCACGCTGCACGAGATCGACGTACTCGACGCCAACGGTGTGCGTCGGGCGGCCTGCGCCAAGGTGCGTCGCGATATCACGCTGCCAGGTCGTAATGCCAATAAGCGGTGCGGTCATGAGAGATCAATCCAGGTCGTTTTGAGGTCGGTGAATTTGTCGATGGCATGCAGGCTCTTGTCGCGGCCAAAGCCCGAGCTCTTGACCCCGCCAAAGGGAACGGTCATGTCGCCCTCTTCGAAGCAGTTGACCCAGACAATGCCGGCTCGCAGCCTGCGCGAGACAAGGTGCGCGTTCTTCAGATCGGTCGTCCAGAGCGTCGCAGCGAGGCCGAACTCGGTCTCATTCGCGATCTCGATGGCCTCGTCGAGACTGTCGAAAGCGATGACGCTCAGCACCGGCCCAAAGACTTCCTGCCTCGCGATTTCACTCTCGCGTGCCGCGTTCACGACAACGGGAGCAAAGTACGATCCGCCTTCGATCACGGCGTTCGCTTCTGAACCACCTGCGATGAGGTCGCTCCCGCTGGCTGCAGCCCGCTCCACGAAGCCAGCGACCCTGTCGAGGTGCTGGCTGCTCACGAGTGACCCCATCGGAGCATCCAGGTCGAGTGGATCGGCCGGGCGCTGCAACGCAGCGATGCGGCCCGCGATCTCAAGCGCCTCGTCAAGCCGGTGGCGCGGCACAAGTAAGCGCGACGCTGCCGTGCACATCTGCCCCTGGTTGTAGAAGCAGCCGTGCGCGCTCGCTTCGACCGCCTTGACGAAGTCAGCGTCATCAAGCACGAGGCTCGCGGTCTTACCGCCGAGCTCAGGCCATACCCGCTTACCGTTCGACTGCGCGGCGTACTCGAGAAACTTACGCCCAACCGCGGTCGAACCGGTGAAGGTGATGACGTCGACGTCGGGGTGCAAGCCAAGGGCTTGCCCAGCAACAGCACCAAAGCCAGGCACGACGTTGAAAACGCCGGCAGGAATGCCCGCTTCGAAGGCGAGCTCTGCAAGACGCAGTGCTGAAGCACTCGTGTGCTCATCGGGCTTCAGCACCACACTGTTGCCCGCGGCAAGTGCCGGGGCGAGTTTCCAAGCCGCCATGGTGAGCGGAAAATTCCAGGGCACGACCGCGCCGACAACACCGGCCGGCTCGCGAGTCACGAGTGCGAGCGAGTCTGGCGCGGTGCTCGGCGTTTCGTCGAGCACCTTATCGATCGCCTCGCCATACCAGCGAAACGAGTTCACGACGGCGCGCAGTTCGGTCTCGTAGGCCTGACGAAGCGGCTTGCCCATTTCAAGGGTGATCGTGAGCGCGAGCTCTTCAGCGTGATCGGCAATGTGCTGCGCGAAAGCGATAAGCCGCTGACCGCGGTCACGAGGGGCGAGACCAGACCATACGCCTGAGTCGAAGGCACTTCGAGCCGAAGCCACGGCGCGATCAACGTCTTCAACAGAAGCAGAGGCGATGCGAGTGAGCTCTTGGCCATCGCGGGGGCTCACGAGTGTCAACTCCTCGCCAGAACCGCGTACCCAAGCCCCGTCGATGAACAACTCGTTGCGAAGCGTGAGATCAGATCGAACGCGATCCCACGAAACGGTGGTCGCTGTAAACACTGGTTTTCCTCCTCATTGAGAGTGGCGGTAAGAACGCCGCGCTTAGGCGGCTGTAAAACTTACCCCAGTATGCACGCACCTCGCCAGTTTTGCAAACTTTATGATTCATTTCGGCCACTCTGGTCGAATATCTCACCATTTCAGCCGAACGAAACCCGGTCGCCCCCGCAGTTCTCAAGGCCAACGAGCGCACCGCTGCCGTTTTCTCGAAGGGAACAACAAAACCCGCTGCGTTGGGGTGAAGATTTCACCCCAACGCAGCGGGTTTCAGTGATACCGATATCGCTTAGCGGCTTGCCGCTTCAGGCCAGGTAAAGTTTGGCTTGCGCCCCTCGACGAAAGCGGCGCGCCCCTCTGCCAGGTCTGGGTTCCTTGCAACAACAGCCCACTCAGAACGCCAAGCCACTTCGGCTGCCTGCGCGTCTCGCACCCCGAGATCAATGAGCGCTTTGGTCCGTCGAATTGCGTATGCCGACCGACTCACAAGCCGTTCAAGGTAGGCGTAGGCTTCGACCTCAAAAGCTTCGCTCGGCACGAGAAGAGTAACAAGCCCCCACCGCTCGGCGTCAACGGGACTCACCCTGTCTGCGCTGAAGAGCAGGTGCTTTGCCCGGCTTTCACCCACGAGCCGCACAAGCCGCTCAACCCCGGTGCGCGGATACACAAGCCCGAGCAACGCAGGAGTGATCGCGATACGGGCATCATCAGAACAGATCACGATGTCACACGCCGAGGCAAGCTGCCACCCGCCCCCCATACATACCCCCTTGACGAGTGCAACCGTGGGTTTCTCACAGGAACCAATTGCCGCGTCAAGGCGACTTAAATGGTCAAGACCCGCAGGCGCCTCTTCGCTCGCCCCACGCTCATCAAAGAGCACATCATCAAGCCGCGTAATGTCTGCCCCTGCCGAGAAGTCAGCACCCTCGCCAGTGAGCGCGATCACACGAACCAACGGGTCAGCGTCGAGAGCACGCACTGCGTCTGTGAGCGCATCACAGAGCTCGGGCGTGAGCGAGTTTCGCTTCGCAACCCTGTCGATACGAACGACCCCAAGCCCCTCATCCACATCAACATGCACTGCCCAGTCACGCGTCTCACTGAACTGGGTGTCACTACCTCGCAAGCTACGAAATGTTCCTGTCACAGCGACGCCACCTTACCGGCGCCCACCAACGCGTCAACCTCAGCGCCGGTGTACCCGAGTTCGAGAAGTACTTCACGGGTATGTTCACCCAGCAGCGGCGGTGCGCGGTGCACACCCGTCGGGCTACCAGCAACGTTTAACGGCCCTCGCAGGAGTGGCAACGTGGTGCCATCAGCGCGCTCGGCCCTGTGAATCATGCCGAGAGCCGCAGTGTGTTCGAGCTCAAACACCTGTGGGTACGTGAGTACTGGACCACATGGAATTCCCGCACTGTTGAGCGCTTCGATCCACCTCTCTGCATCTGCTTTCGCGAGCAATTGGGTAAGCTCATCGACAAGCTCCTCGCGGTGTTCTGCCCGCAAACGGCCACTGCAAAAGCGAGGATCACTTGCGAGGTTCGCAGCGCCCAAAACCTCGCAGCATGCTCGCCAATGGGCCTCGGTTGTGACCGCCAACACAATCGGATCACTCGCAGTCGCGAAGGCACCATACGGAGCAATCGTCGGGTGGTCATTTCCCTGCGGGCGTGGAGCCTTTTGATGCGAAAGCGCCCCTTGCCCTTGGTACGCAGAAAGGCTCAAAGCCGTCTCAAACAGCGACGTCGATACGCGCGCGGAGCCATTGCCCCGCGAACGCCCAACAAGGGCAGCTAGCAGCCCCACAGCAGCCGTGAGGCCACTACTAAGATCAACGATCGACAATCCTGTGCGGTAACCCGCCGAACCTACTGGTCCAGTAACCGAGGTGATGCCCGTAACCGCCTGCAACACCTGGTCAAGCCCTGGCCTGTCGCTGAGTGGGCCATTCTCACCATAACCGCTCACTGAAGCGACAACGAGATCAGGGTTCAACGAAGCGAGACGATCGGCTGGGTACCCCATCTTTTCGAGCGTGCCGGGTTTAAAATTTTCAACAAGCGCATCAGCGTTGGCTATGGCCCGGTCGAGCACAGCCCTTCCCTCGTCACTATAAAAATCGAGAGCAACCGATCGCTTATTGCGATTGACAGAGTCGAAGTAGAGGCTGTGCTCAGCATCGAACGGAGGCCATGACCGAGAAGGGTCACCGCTTGCCTTCGATTCAAATTTCACGACGTCAGCACCGAGATCAGCGAGCAGCGCTGTGCAGTGCGGGCCCGCAAGCGCACGGCTAAGATCAACAATCTTGACACCCGTGAGCGGTAACGGCGCAGCCGAATCTTTCGCTCGCGTTTCAGCATGATGCATGGCATTTCCTTTCATCAGAAGCCTTCATTTCGTCAGCAGGGCTCACATCGAACTCGGAATGACAAGCAGCCCAACAAGCAGCACGGGCCCGACAATCACCATCGAGAGACCCCACTGCGTGAGCAGTCGGTTCATACGCGGCCGCTCGTCTTCATCGACGGTTGCCACGAGCGTCGCACCAACCGTTGAGAACGGTGATACGTCAACAATCGACGAGCACACCCCGAGCGCAGCGATCACAGCCCACCCGGCGATATCACCCGAAGCCACCAGCGGAATCGCGAGAGGCACGAGTGCAGCGAGCATTCCCGTCGTTGACGCAAATGCTGAGATCAGGCCGCCCAGTAGACAGATAATGAAGGCGGCGAGTAACGGGTTACCAACCTTGCTGGCGGCTTCACCAAGCATTTCGACCGCACCCATTGCTTCAAGAACGCCAACAAACGTAATAATTCCGCCGACCATGAGCACCGTCGACCAGTCAATCTTTCCCACCGCAGTTTTTCCAGTGACCGGGTCAATCAAGGTCAACACCGCGCCGAACGCGAAGCAAAGCACGCCGATATCAGGGTTCAAATCAAGAATCGACATCGCGACGACACTGATAACCAGACCGATCATGCAAGTCACCGTGGCGAGCTGGGTTACGGTCATGCGCTCATTGACGACGCCGGGAGCCGAGGGGTCCTCAAGCGTTGCGATGCCCGAGGTCACGGCATGCCGACTAGCCGCTGCAAGACCTTCTCGCTCAAACGGGTGTGCCGGAGCAGGGGTACGGGCACTCATGCGAACAACCCCATCACCTGGAATCTCAGTGCCACGACGGGTCAAGAGTCGCAGGCCGCCAAAAAGCACGTATGCGACCGCAAGCAGCACCAAGTTCGTGGCGAGAGCAACCGCAAAAAGAACGAGTGGGTCGAGATCAATATTGACCGAGTGCGCAGTGCCATATGTCACGATGCCAAAGAGGCTCGTCGGCGCAAAGGCACCGGCGCTCAACCCGCACCCGATAGCGAGCCCCATGAGCATGCGATCAATGCCGTATTTTTTTGCAAGCGGCATGCCGACGGGCGCCATAACGAGACCTGCGAGCGGCGAGCCCATCGCGGAAACCCCTGCAGTGAGCCCGAAGAACGCAAGCGGCAGCACCGCAGCCCGATCGCCAACGAGCCGAATCGCGCCCTGTATCAGCCGGTCGACCGTCCCATTTGCCTGCGCAATACCGAAAAAGTATGTAACGCCTACGAGCAACACCAGAATCGAGACGGGAAACCCGTTAACGACTTCGGGAAGCGACATGCCCCCGAGCCAGATGCCGACGCCGCCGGCCACCGCGAACATAATCACTCCGAGATGCACCTTACGCAGTGTCGCGATCACGAAGACCGCAACAAAGATCAGCAAGGCGAGTATTTGGGCCGCCATTGGCCCCCCTTTCCGAGAAAGCCGACCCACACAACCCTCATTGGTTTACTGTGTGAACCAGCGGTTCATTTTTAAATCTTCATCTAAAGTATCGCCCCCGACTCACCGCGTCAACCATTGAATATTCACCCACACGCGCAATGATGGTGTCATGAGCACTCACAGCGTTGTCACCGCGATCAAGGTGATAGAAGCAGTGTCAGAACTCCAGCCCATCGGCCTCTCTGACCTTGCCCGGCATCTCGACGCGTCAAAAGCCACAACACTGCGCACCCTGACAACACTCGCCGAGATGCGCTGGCTCCAACAGGGCGGGCCAACAGGCACCGACTGGCTGCTCACCTCACACGCATACGCAGTCGGCGTGCGAGGTGGGGCCATGGGAACGCTCCGAGAAGCCGCACTGGGCCCCATGCACCAGCTACAGCTCGAAAGCACCGAGACGATACACCTCGCAATTCCCGATGGCGAGGTACTCATTCTCGCCGAACGCATCGATACCCCACACGCGCTTCGCGCGTTCCTCGCGCTGGGAAGCCGAATTCCACTTCACGCTTCAGGAACAGGCCTCGCCTTTCTCAGCGCGTGCAGCGATGCTGAGATTGAAACAGCGCTCAGCCGCACACTCGATCCAGTGACCACGCAAACGCTCACCAACCCGGCCAAGATTCTCGCCGAGATCACCGCGATCCGCAACCGAGGATACTCAATCAACGTGGGCGGTCTCAGTGATGGCATTACCTCTCTTGGCGCACCCATTCGTTCACTCAACGGTCGACCCATCGGTAGCGTCTCAATATCGGGGCCGTCGAGCCGAATCACCCCCGACCGCTTCGGCGCGATGGGGGCCCTTGTTCAAGAAACAGCCCTTCGCATTGGATCGCAATACCCAGACCTCTAAGAGGTCTACGAGCCTATGGCCCCAGCAGATGGGCGCACGACCGGCACAATACCCGTGCTTGCTTCAGGCCCCTCATCGACCCGCAACGAACCACGCAGCAGCGGAGTGAGCACGACGAGCATGTCGAGCACCTCGAGGCCTTCGTGGCACGTCACTTGTTCACCGGTCACAAACTCATAGAGCGCCGTCTCATCGGCAACGATCACATTGGCGAGCAACTGTGAAGCCCCGGTAGTAGCAACAATAAATTTAATCTCGCTCGCATGAGCAAGCGCCTGGCCAAAGGCTTCAACCTTATCCATTGGCGCCTTGAACCACACGAGAGCCTCCATTCGAAGGCCGAAGACCGCCGGAACCACCTCGGTGCGCGGGTGCATAAGCCCCCTGGCCGTGAGCGATTCCATACGTCGACGCACCGTGGCCGAGCTCACGCCCAATTGGCTCGCAAGCTGGGCAACCGGCATTCTGCCGTCATGGAGCAACAGGTCGATGAGGGCGTCTTCTTCTTCAGAAATTTCACCCGCCAAGTCAGCGTCGACTGCTGCAGTCTTCTTGAGCGCCTGCTGTTGCACACTCGTCAAGATGCCAGGCTCCCAGTCATGACCCGAACGAAAGAACTTCAACACCGTTACGGCGTTGATTGAAGTAATGCCACTCATCTCGGGGATCTCGCTATAGAGCAGTTCCCGCACCGCTTCTTCGCTGCGCGGCAGCATCATGCACGCCACATCGTTACTGCCCTCCAACACTGAAACCGACGAGGCAATGCTCTTGCTCGCCAGCTCACGCGCTACGCCCCAGAGGTCGCCCGGAGTTGTCGTAACCCTCAACACAACGGCCCTCGCGTGCAACACGCGACTGACATCGACGTAGGTCGAAACTCGCACAAGGCCACGGTCAAAAAGCTGCTGGCCTCGCCTGGCCACCGTTCTCTCTGGCAGTTCGAGGGCCCTCGCAACCTCGCCCCAGGAGGCTCGCCCATTGATTTGGAGAGCGGCAGCAATGAGTTGGTCAGTTTCGTCGATTGTTTGCTCGTGCACGCGAAGCGCCTCACCCTTCCAACTCAAAACGGTCATTTATCTAACAGTAATGCACACAGGCCCCAAACAGGTGAGCACCGCGCGTTGCGAGTGGCGCATTTGCGTCTTCAGTAAAACCACCATGGCGCATTCGACCATTTTTCGAGTGGAATTGGCACCATTTGCGACTTCGCTCGGCACCTTAGCCCAACGATGCAAAAGGGCCGCACCGAATACGGTGCGGCCCTTGAACGGCGTTATGCCGAAAGCGTTGAGCGCGTTACTTTACGACAGCGAGAACGTCGCGAGCCGAAAGCACGAGGTACTCTTCACCCTGGTGCTTCACCTCGGTGCCGCCGAACTTCGAGTAGATCACGCGATCACCGACGGTGATGTCAAGGGGAATACGGGTACCGTTGTCAGCAACGCGACCTGGGCCTACGGCAACAACTTCACCCTCCTGGGGCTTTTCTTTCGCACTGTCAGGGATAACAAGGCCCGATGCAGTGGTCTGCTCAGCTGCAGTCTGCTGAATGACAATACGATCTTCGAGCGGCTGAATAGCGACCGACACGATGTCCTCTTTTCTTCACAGTAACAGGGGCTACGTCGAAACCCCGACGCAGTTCAGATCAAGTAAGCACTCTCATAGTGCGAGTGCTAATGCTCAAGTCTAGTGACACGTTAGCACTCACGCAAACAGAGTGACAGTTTTTAGCACTTCTCACCCCACACACTCAGGATGTGTGGGAAAATGGTCGCCGGCGCGCCAGCATTCTGGCCGCGCTCCCACCCCGAAAGGACCAAGACTCGATGACAAACGACGAGTTCCCACAGCAGAACGCGCCCGAGGAGAATCCCGCGGGAGAGGCGCAGACTCCGGAGGCTCCCGCAACGACTCCCGCGGCAACCGATGCCCCCGGTTACACTCCTCCGGTCATCCCGTCTGCCAGCCAGTCAAGTGACCCGCTCACACCATCGGCTGCGCCGACGTACGCACCTCCCGTCTTCCCTTCGGCCCAGGCCACAGGCGCTCCTGTCTCTGAAGAGCCTGCAGCACCCACCTACGCAGCCCCACTGACGCCGCCAGCACCAGCAGCAACTCCTGAGCCCACCACGGTACCGACATACGGCGCAGCCCCCGCGGCCCCGCCAGCGTACGGTGCTCCTATCGCTACCGCGCCTGCATACAGCACGGGCGCCGAAGATGCACCGCAGAGCGCCAAGACGAACGTGTGCGCAATTCTCTCACTCGTATTCGCGTTTGTCTTCCAAATAGCGGGTATCGTACTCGGGCATGTCGCCCTCAGCCAGATCAAAAAGACCGGTGAAGAAGGCCGCGGCCTCGCAATTGCCGGCCTCATCATCGGTTATACACTGTTTGCTCTCAGCATCATCGCCGTCATCATCTGGGTACTGGTCGTCGCGGCGTTCATCGCCTCAGAACCCAGCGGCTACTACTACTAAGCACTCGACGTGCGCATTTCAACGCCCGACCCCGGATGGGAGAATCTCCTTTCCGGGGCCGGGCGCTCTCTTATCACCGAGGCAACCGCAATGCATGCCCGCGGTGAGAGCCTCGAACGCATCGGTCTAGCCCTGCGCAAAGACGGGCACTCGGGTGATGCCGTCGCAGCCGCCCTCACACAGGTGCAGTTGCGCGAAAAAGCGGTCGCCAAGTTTGGTGACGCAGCCAAGAATATGCTGTTCACCCAGGCCGGCCTCGAGCAGGCAAGTCGCGACATTGTCGCCCGTGAACACGCCGAGCGCTTCGTTCGGGCCGGGGCCACGAGCGTAAGCGACCTCGGCTGCGGGCTCGGTGCAGAATCCCTCGCTTTTCTCAACGCCGGCATGAGAGTGCGGGCCGTCGAGATTGACCCGTTCACCGCCGAACTCGCAGCACACAACCTTTCGACTGCGGGCCTTGAAACTGCACACGAGGTCATCACGGGAGATGCAGAGCTACTCGGGCCAGGCAACGCCGAGGCGGTTTTCTTCGATCCCGCCCGCCGCACCGCCGGCCACCGCGACACGCGACGAATCGCATCGCCCGATGATTATTCACCATCGTTAACGAACGCGTTTAGCGTCGCCGCTTCACTCCCCACGGGCATCAAGCTCGGCCCTGGCTTCGAACGGGAACTCATTCCAGAAGAAGCCGAGGCGCAGTGGGTCTCGGTGAACGGTAGCGTCGTCGAGACGGCGCTCTGGTTCGGAGCCACCCGCTCTGGCGAGAGCCGTCGCTCAGCCCTGCTCTTCTCAGATCGTGGCGCAGCGATCGAACGCAACGAGCTGAGCGCCCCCGCTGACTCACTCGACGCGGAAATAAGCGGGGTGCGAGAGTATCTCTATGAACCCGACGGCGCCGTGATCCGCGCAAGACTCATCGGGCTGCTCGCAGAGCGGCTCGATGCCGCGATGCTCGACGAGCACATTGCGTATATGACCGCAGATCGATTGACCCCTACCCCGTTCGCGAGCGCGTTTCGAGTCGTCGACGAGCTTCCCTCGAAAGAAAAGCAGTTGAAACGTGCCCTGACCGAACTCAATGTCGGCACGGTCGAAATCAAGAAGCGCGGCGTCGCAGTCGATCCGGCCGAACTGCGCAAGCGCCTGAAACTCAAGGGGTCGCAGAGCGCGACGATCGTTATGACGCGCATCGGCGAGCGGCACGTAACCCTTCTTGTCGAGCGCGTGCCCGCACACTAGGCTCGCGTTAGACCTGAATGTCGGTCACCGGCAGGGTCGAGTCGGCTCCAAACTCAAGCCCCGAGGGCTCCTTGCCCGCCACAACAAGCTGAGCGCCGAGAAACGCGATCATGGCACCGTTATCGGTACAGAGCGAGAGCGGTGGCACGCGCAGTTCAATACCGTTTGCCTCGGCACGTTCAGCGGCGAGCTCACGTACGCGAGCATTGGCAGCGACGCCGCCTCCGAGCAGCAGCCGCGGCACGCCATGCGCCTTGCACGCGGCGATAGCCTTCTGCGTGAGCACGTCGGCGACCGCCTCTCGAAAACTCGCGGCGACGTCGGCCACGGGAACCTCGGTTCCCTCGTCGGTGGCCTTTTCGACCCAACGAGCAACCGCGGTCTTAAGCCCCGAAAACGAGAAGTCATACCGATGGCGCTCGAGATCTTTGGGCAACGTGAGCCCGCGAGGAAAGCGGATCGCGGTCGGGTCGCCCTCGGCAGCTACTCGGTCGATGTGCGGCCCGCCGGGGTACGGCAGCCCCAGCAATCTGGCAACCTTATCGAAGGCCTCACCAGCCGCATCGTCAATCGTTTCGCCAAGCAATTCGACGTCACTCACGAGATCACGCACGAGCAGCAGCGAGGTGTGCCCGCCGGAGACGAGCAACGCGACGGTGGGAAACTCGGCCGGGGTCTCGGCTGAGTCGATGAGGTCTGCGCCAACGTGCCCCACGAGGTGGTTGACGCCGTAGAGCGGCTTGCCGGTCGCGAGCGCGAGTGCCTTCGCCGCCGAGACGCCAACCATGAGAGCTCCAGCGAGGCCTGGGCCTGCCGTGACCGCAATCCCGTCGAGCTCGTCGAGGGTCACGCCGGCTTCGGCGAGCGCCTGTTCGATCGTCGGAGTCATCGCCTCGAGGTGGGCGCGGGCAGCGACCTCGGGAACGACGCCGCCGAATCGTGCATGCTGCTCCATCGATGAGGCCACCGTGTTGGCGAGCAGTGTCGTGCCCCGAACAATACCGATACCGGTCTCATCACAGCTCGTCTCGATGCCGAGAATGAGTGGTTGCTGCGGTTGAGTAGTCACTCGCTCGCCTCCTGAAGTGTACTGTTGCACATGATCAGTGCGTCAATGTTGTCTGGCTGATAGTACCCACGCCGAACCCCGATGTGTTCGAAACCCGAACGTTCGTACAGGGTGATCGCGACGGGGTTGTCGGCTCGCACCTCGAGAAACACGCGGGTGGCCCCAAGCGCCACCGCGTCACGTAGCAGCCGGCGAAGCAGTTGTTTACCGAGCCCGCGGCCTCGGTATGATTCGGTGACCGCGATGGTTTGTACGTCACCATCACCACCGACCGAGAGCACGCCGCCGTAAGCGACGATACTTCCTTTGTGCTCGATCACAGTGTATGCCCGGTAGGGCCCTTCGAGTTCTTCACGAACCACCTCTTCGGGCCAAGCCGTCGAACCGAAGAGTTCACGCTCGAGCAACGCTATTGCCGTGGCGTCGTCACTCTTCGCGTCACGCCACACAAGCTCGGTGCTGTCGGTCGTCACGAAGAGACCCGTTTGACCGCGGCGGGCGCCTTGACGTCTGGCTGGCGCAGGTAGAGCGCTTCGGGAGCCTCGAACGTTGCTCCTGCCGCGAGGCGCCTAGCCGCAACCTGGAGCAGCTTGGCCGCTGAAACGCGTTCGGGCCACACCTCATGATCGGCTGGCTCGTAGCCCTCGCGGGCTTCAATACGTGGCCCGCCGGTGAGCACGGGAACTCCGGCCCAGTCGAGCGCGGCATAGTCGCTCACAAACAATTCTCTACGCTTCGCGTCTTGCACGACCCTGACCGAGGCCGCTGCCCCGGTTTCGATCACCTCGAGTGCAGCCGCGTCGTGGCTCTTCACGGGCAGAAGCGGTGCCGCAACACCGAGAGCGAACGTCTGCGCCGCGGCAATGCCGACGCGCAGACCGGTGAAGGGCCCGGGACCAACGCCCGAGACCACACCCGTCACATCTTTCGGGTTCACACCGGCCGCCTTTAAGCTCTCATCGAGCAACGTGCCGATGACCTCAGCGTGCCCTCTTGGGTCATCGCTCGAAGCTTGCCAGACTCGCCCATCGCGGCAAACAGCAACGCTCGAGCCGAGTGACGAGTCGAACGCAACGAGCACGTGCCCGCTCGTCTCTTGAGCTTCGATCTCGACTACCACGTGATTCCCTCTTTCCACCGCTCGCCGTACCCCTCGAAGAGTACGCCACGAGCTTCGATTGCTTCTTCGCCCGCCTCGACCTCTGCGCCGGTTTGCCGGGTGAGCGTGATCTCGAGCAGGTTCGGCAGATCATCGATCATGCCCTTGCCCCACTCAATGACCACGGCCGCGTGTTCGAAGTCGAGGTCGAGGTCATCAAGCTCTTCGGGCCCACCAAGCCGATAGGCATCAACGTGCACGAGCTCAGGGCCGCCTACGAGCGACGGATGCGTTCTCGCGAGCACGAACGTCGGGCTCGTGACCTGACCGCGCACGCCCATTCCCTGGCCGATACCTCGGGTGAGGGTGGTCTTGCCTGCGCCGAGCGCGCCGGTGAGCATCACCACGTCGCCCGCTTTGAGGGTCTCGCCGATCGCGACCCCGAGGTCGTGCATTGCCTCGGGGGTCGCGATCTCGGCTTCATGCCGCCAGGTCGCCTGTTGCATTACTCGGCTTCAACCCACTCGCGTGCCACGCGAACGCCAATGCCGGTCGCGATCTCGTAGTTGATCGTGTCGGCGAATGCTGCCCACTCATCAATCGAGGGCGCTCCCTGCTCTGGGTCGCCGAACAGCGTGACCGGCTCGCCGAGATCGATCTCAGCGGCCTCGTCACCGAGCGGTTCAAGGTTCATCAAGAACTGGTCCATGCTGATGCGCCCCACGATCGGGCAGCGTTTGCCTCGAATCACGGCGCTTGCCCCCGCACCGCTCAGCGCGCGACGAAGCCCATCGGCGTAACCGACCGGAACGAGCGCGAGACGCGTTGCGCTCGGCACTCGATAGATATAGCTGTATGAAACGCCGGCGCCAGCTTCAACATCGCGGATCGCCGCCACCTGCGCCCGCAAGGTCATCGCCGGCCGCAGCCCGATCTCTGCCGAGGTCTGGTCGTCGAAGGGGCTCAGCCCGTAGGTGAGCAGCCCCACGCGCACAGTGTTGTAGTAGAGGTGCGGCGAGGTAAGCGTCGCGGCGCTCGAAGCCATGTGCAAGTATTCGGGCTCGATACCAGCTTCACGGAGCGCGACGATCGCGCGTTCGAACTGCTCCTGCTGCAGGCGGTCTTCATCGTCGTTGGTGTTCGAGATGTGCGTGAACATGCCACGCACCTTCACCAGGCCCTCGTTCTCAAGCTGCTTCGCGCGCGCGAAGAGTGATGGCCAGTCTTCGGATGAAGCGCCGTTGCGGCTGAGCCCCGTGTCAAGCTTGAGGTGCAGCTCGGCGACTTTGCCCGCCTTTCCCGCAGCTGCAGCGAGGCGCTCAAGCTGTGATTCAAAGCCGATTGCGAGCGTAATATCTCGGGCAACGACCTCGTCGAAGTCGCTCGAAGGCCCGTGAATCCAGCACAGCACAGGGGCGGTGATACCGCCATCGCGCAACGCGTATGCCTCTGAGAGGTCGGCTACACCGAGCATCGTCGCGCCCGCTTCGAGGGCTGCTCGCCCAACGGGAACCGCGCCGTGGCCATATGCGTTGGCTTTCACCACGATGATCACGTTGCCCCCCGTGCGGTTCTTAATGAACTGCACGTTGTGACGAATCGCGTCGAGTGAAACTTCTGCGGTGCGCAGTGCGCTGCCGGTCATGGCTATCTCTCTTTCCTACCGTATTCAATAATCACAAAGGCCGTTGCCACCCCACCGTCGTGGGTGAGTGATAGGTGCGGCCATGCATAACCTCGCTCGCCCAGCACTGCGACGAGTTCCGGGGTCGCTGAGAAGACAGGCTTCTCGCCGCGTACCCGGAGCACCTCAAGGTCGTGCCAGTTAATGCCCTCAGAGCCCCCCAGAGCTTTGATCAGCGCCTCTTTTGCGGCGAAACGGGCCGCGAGTGAACGGGTCGGTATCTCACGCTCGTCTGGTGTGAAGAGCCGCTCGCGCAGAGCGGGGGTTCGCGCCAGTTGTTTCTCAAAGCGTTCAATATCGACCGTGTCTACCCCAATTCCTGCCACAGCCGCGTGTGGCACGGCAGAAGACGAGGGTTCGGCATGCATGCCAACAGTTTATCGGCTCGGTAACGAGTGCGCGATGTCAGGAAGCATGTGGCACGATAGAAGCACTATGTCTGGGCTAAATACTGACACCACAGCCATTGTCAAACACAGTGACGTGTCACCTTTTATTGAAATTAAACGCAACGAATGGGCGCGGCTCGCTGGCGAAACCCCGATGCCGCTCACCGAAAGCGAGATCGAAGCCTTCAGAGGGCTCGGGGTGAGCCTCGACCTCACCGAAGTCACTGAAATCTATCGCCCCATCTCACGCCTCATCAATCAGTACGCGATCGGTGCCTACGAGATGCACCAGCGCACCCGCCAGTTTCTGCAACTCGAAGATAAGAAGACCCCCTACGTGATTGGCATCGCTGGTTCGGTCGCCGTCGGCAAGTCAACCGTTGCCCGCATTCTTCGTGACCTCCTTGCGAGGTGGCCCGAGACACCAAACGTGCAGCTCATCACGACCGATGGATTTCTCTACTCGAACGCCGAACTCGAGCGCCGCGGTATCGCGCACCGCAAAGGCTTTCCAGAGTCGTATGACCGCAAAAACCTGTTGCGCTTCGTCACGCAGGTTAAGAGCGGCGCAGCCGAAGCCGTGGTGCCGCACTACGACCACCTCATCTATGACATTGTTCCTGGCGAGCACACCGTCGTGAAACAGCCAGATATTCTCATCGTCGAGGGCCTCAATGTCTTGCAGCCAGCGTCAAACGAACACCCTATCTCGGTGAGTGACCTCTTCGACTTCTCGATTTACGTTGACGCACGAACCGCTGACATCGAGCACTGGTTCACTGAGCGTTTCTTGGACCTCAAGGAACAGGCGTTTAGCGACCCCAACTCCCACTTCAAACGCTTTGCGGGCCTCAGCAGTGACGAGGCCCGCGCACTCTCAAAGGAATTTTGGCGTGGTATCAACGAGCCGAACCTCGTCGAAAACATTCGGCCAACCAGGGCCCGGGCCTCATTGGTCTTGCGTAAAGGCCGAGACCACCGAGTGAACAAGGTGCTCCTGCGCAAGCTGTAGTGCCGGTCGCTGCGAGACCCCTAACTTCTTCGGGCACACCGTCCTTCAGCACTTCGTAAGCACCGGAATACCCGAGAACCCCTTTGTCGGCACACTAGCGCTCGCACTCGCCGTCGCGCTGTATGCCTTCAAGCGAGCCCGAAGGCACCGCTTTTGGCGCGACCGGCCAGCGCTCTGCGTGGTACTGCTGCTCGTGATATTCGCGGTGCTCACCGCGGCGCAACTCGCAGTGCTGCGCATGCTCTCGTAGAGCGGGCGCGATCCGCATCAAAAAAGCCCGCGGCCACCAAACCGGTGATCGCGGGCTTTCTTGTCGTTGAATGCTAGATTGCGAGGCGCTCTTTCACGACCTGCGCGAGATCGTTTGCGAGTTGCTCCGCGACTTCCTGGGTCGCTGCCTCAACCATGACGCGCACGACGGGCTCTGTTCCCGAGGGCCGCAGGAGCACGCGCCCCTGCCCCGCGAGCGCAGCCTCTGCCTGGTAGATGGCCTGGCCGAGCAGCTCATCACCGTGCACACGCGTGCGGTCGACACCGCGAACGTTCACGAGCACCTGCGGGTACACGGTCATGCATTCTGCGAGCTGCCCGAGCGTCTTGCCAGAGCGAACCACCTCTGCTGCAAGGTGCAGCCCTGTGAGAATGCCGTCGCCGGTCGTCGCGTAGTCGCTCATGATGACGTGACCCGACTGTTCACCGCCGAGCGTATAGCCGTGCTCGTTGATCGATTCAAGTACGTACCGGTCACCAACGTTCGTTTGCACGACGTCGATGCCGTTATCGGCCATCGCGAGCTTCAGACCGAGGTTGCTCATCACGGTCGCGACGAGCGTGTTCTCAGCAAGCTTGCCGCGCTGCGACATCGAGAGCGCGAGAATCGCCATGATCTTGTCACCATCGACCACGTTACCGTCGCCATCAATCGCGAGGCAGCGGTCTGCATCGCCATCGTGCGCAATACCGAGGTCAGCCCCCGACTGCTTCACCGTTTCGATGAGCTTCTCGAGGTGCGTCGAACCGATACCGTCGTTGATGTTGAAGCCATCGGGATCGTTGCCGATAACGGTCACCTTGGCACCAGCCGCGTGAAACACGTCGGGTGAGATACCCGCAGCGGCTCCATGGGCGCAGTCGAGCGCGACGTGAACACCCTCGAGGCTCAGCCCTTCGAGGGTGCCGAGCAGGTGCACGAGGTACCGATCTTCGGCATCAGCGAAGCGGCGAATGCGGCCGACCTCGCGGCCAGTCGTGCCAACGAGTGGCCCCGCCATTGCCGCCTCGATCTCATCTTCGACATCATCAGGAAGCTTCTTTCCTCCCTCAGCGAAGAACTTGATGCCGTTGTCGGGCGCAGGGTTGTGCGACGCCGAGATCATGACACCGAAGTCGGCTCCGGTATCGGCCACCAGGTAAGCAGCTGCGGGCGTCGGAATCACTCCTGCTTCGAGCACGTCAACGCCCGCTGCTGCAAGGCCTGACGCGACTGCCGCTGCAATAAACTCGCCCGAGACTCGAGGATCACGCGCAACGACGGCAGTAGCACGACGGCTCTCGGCCCGGGCATTCCGCCCGAGCACGAGAGCCGCTGCGTGTGCGAGGTGGAGGGCCAGCTCGGCGGTCACATCGACGCCAGCTAGCCCCCTCACACCATCGGTACCAAAAAGTCGTACCATGATTGCACTCCGACGCGTGGTTAGCGCTTCGAGTACTGTGGAGCCTTACGAGCCTTCTTGAGGCCGGCCTTCTTGCGTTCCTTGATACGAGCGTCGCGGCTGAGGAAGCCAGCCTTCTTGAGTGAAGGGCGGTTGTGCTCAACGTCAATCTCGTTCAGAGCGCGGGCAATGGCGAGACGCAGTGCGCCTGCCTGGCCCGAGGGGCCGCCACCGTCGATGATCGCAACGACGTCGTATGCGCCGGCGAGCTCGAGAACGGTGAAGGGGTCGTTGATGAGCTGCTGGTGCAGCTTGTTCGGGAAGTAGTCTGAGAGCTCACGGCCGTTGACCGTGATGCTGCCTGAACCCGGGGTAACGCGCGCGCGGGCTACAGCCTGCTTGCGACGGCCAACGCCTGCGCCAGCCACGGTGAGCGCGGGGCGAGGGGTTGAAGCGACGGCTGCCTCAGCAGGCGTCTCGGTGGTGTAGCTCTCGGCTACTACGGTTTCTTCGGTAGTCACGTTGTTTTCCTTAATCTTGATCGATGACGGCGCGACTACTGCGCGACCTGAGAAATGGTGTACTGGGTCGGTTGCTGAGCAGCGTGTGGGTGCTCAGCACCCTGGTACACCTTCAGCTTCTTGATGATCTGTGCACCGAGCTTGTTCTTAGGAAGCATGCCGCGGATCGCCTTCTCGATGGCGCGCTCCGGGTTTTCGTCGAGCAGCTGCGTGTAGGTCACCGAACGCAGGCCACCGGGGTAACCCGAGTGACGGTAGGCGCGCTTGGTAGCTGCCTTGTTGTTGGTGAGCACAACCTTTTCAGCGTTCACAATGATGACGTGGTCGCCCATGTCCATGTGAGGTGCGAAGGTGGTCTTGTGCTTGCCGCGCAGCAGTGCTGCTGCCTGCGAAGCGAGGCGGCCGAGCACAACGTCAGTAGCGTCAATCACGAGCCAGTCGTGAGTCACGTCTGCGGCTTTGGGCGTGTATGTGGTAGTCACAATACTGCTTTCTTGTCGGAATGGAGGTGTTCGTGTATCCCACTCCATGGCGATTTCTCTCGAGAGAAAAAGCACCTGCGGAGGTCTCAACATTCACAGTATGCATATTGATACGCATACCAACGAATAACTCTAGCACACCCGACACCTTGGCCGCGATCTGCTCGGCGCGGTGAGCTGCCGCGTGCTGCTCGGGTGAGCGGACGCGGCTGCCTTCGTTGCTGGCTTCGTTGCTGCCTTCGTTGCTGGCGCGCGGCGGCTTTGGTTGCTGTCGCGGCCCCGCTCGTGGTCGCGGTCGCGTTCGCGGTCACGGCGGGGTCGCGGTCACGGTCACGGTCACGCCGCTGCACGCCGTTTTCGCGTTTACTTGACGAAAAGCAGGGTGTTTTCGCACCAACACCCTGCTTTTCGTCAAGTAGACCCGGTGTGCAGCCGAAACCGCCACCCGCCCCGCGCGCGACCGAAACCGCCACCCCGCGCGTTCAGCCGAGAGCCTGAGGGGCAAGCGGATCGCGCCGCGCACGCGTCACCGCAGCCCGCGCCGCGAGCCCAGCATCTTCGGGGTACTCGACGCCGACGAGCGTGAGGCCATGCGCAGGCATCACCGGAATGCTGCTTGAGCGCCGCTGCTCGGCTGTGAGTTCTTGAAACCGCTGCACCGTCAGTTTGCCCGCCCCCACCGCAAGCACCCCACCCACGAGAGAGCGCACCATCGAGTGGCAGAAGGCATCAGCGTGAATCGTTGCAGCGAGCACCCCGTCGGTGCGCTTGGCCCACGTGAAGTCAATGAGCGTACGCACCGCAGTTGAGCCGTCGCGTGCTTTGCAGAAACTCGTGAAATCACGCAGACCGAGCAGCGTGAGCGATGCTGTGCGGGTTGCATCGAGATCAATTTCGTCGCCGAGCGAAACAACACAGTGACGCAAGAGCGGGTTTACGGGCACTCCCCTCGGCGACACCAGGTACTCATAGGTTCGCGACAGCGCGGCAAACCGAGCGTCGAACCCCTCAGGCGCAATGCATACGGCATGAATGATGAGATCACCTGCGTCAAGACGCTTGAGTGCGCCATTGAGTTTGCGCGCAGCGCCCGCGATGCTGCCGTGCCTACCCGCGAGCTTTGCGACCTCAGCCTCAGTGACCTCAACATGACAGGTTTGTCCTGTTGCGTGCACCCCGGCATCGGTTCTTCCCGCAACTGTCACGGTAACCTCGTCAGGTTCTCTGCGCACGACCATAGCGATCGCCCGTTCCAGTTCACCCTGCACCGTACGCAGGGCAGGCTGCTTCGCCCAGCCCGAAAAGTGCGTGCCGTCGTAGGCGAGGTCAATTCTCAATCGAACCTGACCGTCTGCCCGCATGCTTCGCACCTCTTTCGCGTATGATGAATCGTTGCACAATAGCCCCACACACTCTACCTGCAAGTGTGGGGCCGAGCCACGAAGGATCCACCTGAGAATGCACGAGACCAAACGCCAGCAGCGGCTCGGTGGCCTCGACGGTCTTCGCGCTATCGCAGTGGGTCTCGTGCTTGTGTACCATCTCTTCCCGCCTCTCATGCCCGGCGGTTTTCTCGGCGTTGACGTTTTCTTCGCGATCTCAGGTTTCCTCATCGCGACCCTGCTCATGCGAGAACATGAGAGCAAAGGGCGCATCAACCTCGTCGATTTCTGGCGTCGACGGGCAAGGCGACTTCTACCGGCACTTGGCCTCGTCGTAGCGGTGACCACCGCTGCAAGTTTCATCGTGGGCGGCGACCTGCTCTATCACATACGCCAACAGGTCATCGGCGCCTTGTTGTTCGTTTCGAACTGGGTCTTTATTGCTTTTGGCACCGACTACTTCGCACAAGACACTCCTGAATTGTTGCGCAATACCTGGTCGCTCGCGATTGAAGAGCAGTTCTACCTTCTGCTGCCCCTCGTGCTCATCGTTTTGTTGCGTCGGTCACGCAAGGCGCTCGTCGTTACGCTCTTCGCGCTACTCGGCACCGGATCGGCCTGGCTTATGTGGCACTACAGCCTCACGGGCATCGACGCGACCCGCATCTACTTCGGCTCAGACTCGCACGTGTTTGGCCTGCTCTTCGGTGTAGCCCTCGCTGCCCTGCTCCACCCGTCGCGCAAGAACGCCGCAGCCATCACCTCACTCACGAGGCCTCAGGCCATCGTGAACACCGTGATCGTGGTCGCCGGCCTCAGCTGCTTTATGTGGCTCAGCCTCACGCTCGTCGAGGGCTCTACCGAGAGCTTCGAAGGCGGCTTCCAGCTGGCGACACTCGCCGCACTCGTCACTGTCGGTGCAGTCACGCGGCCCGGAGCCCCGCTCGCGAGAGCGCTCGATATTCGCCCTCTCGCATACATCGGTGAGCGCTCATACGGCATCTACCTCTGGCACTGGCCTGTGTTGTTGCTGGTGCGGCAGTCGCTTGGCCCCGCTGCTGGCCTCACAACGCCGGTCTGGGTCATCGGCGTTGTGACCCTCGGCATCACGCTGACGGCCGCTGGCCTCTCGTACCGCTTCGTCGAGACCCCCATTCGCCGCCATGGCCTTCGCACCTCGTGGAACGCCTTCTGGGGCGCCCTGGCAGGCCGCATGTCACGGCCGGTCACGAAACGTCGGGCTCTCACGGTCTTCAGCATCACCTTCCTGGCCGTACCTCTCGTCGGCGGCGCGCTCCTCACCGCCCCAAACCGTACGAGTAGCGAAGCAGCGATCGAACGTGGTCGCGAAGCGACCCAGTCAGCCCCGCAAGGTGCCGAAGGCGCACAGCCAGATAGTGAAACGCCAGACCCTGCAGACGCTTTTCAAGCGGGTCCAGAGGCCAAGAAGAGCCCCTCGGCCGATGATGCTACCGGCGGCGGTAACGCTGACGCAGAAGCTGCCCCTCAACAGCTCAACCATGGCCTTGACCTTACCGCCGTCGGTGACTCGGTCATGCTCGCGAGCGCGCCCGAACTCAGCGATGCCTTCGCCGGCGTCGACATCGATGCTGAGGTCTCACGTGGCCTCGGCTATGCCGTCTCATACGTCGAAGAGCTCGCACACACTGGCTCGCTGCGGCCCATACTCGTGATCGGCCTTGGCACGAATGGCCCCATTTCTGACGACGACCTCGCGGCCATCGCCCAGATCGCCGAGAAGCGCCGCATCATTCTCGTCAACGCCTACGCAGATCGCTGGTGGGTTCCCGAGGTTAACGAACAACTCACCGCATTCGCCGACGATCACCGTGGGGTTGTGGTCGCCGACTGGAACGGCAGCATTGCACCCCACCCTGAGTTGCTCGCGGGCGACCTCGTGCACCCCCACCCCGAAGGTGGCGAGGTCTACGCCAGCGCGATCGCCCAAGCAATCGACGAACTCAATGCTCAAGATGAACGCGTAGGCTTCGGAGTTCCCCGGCGTTAGCCGGCAACCTAAGCGGATCGCGGCCCTGGCACCGTTCCCGCCTGCCCGGCCCGCTGCAGCACGTCACCTCACGGCGTCGCTGTCGTGACGGTGCAGCTGCGCGATACTCTGCCCCGGGTATGCAAAAGGGGCGGTAGCTTTCGCTACCGCCCCTCACGCTCGAGTTCGAGAGAGTTACTCAGCCTTTTCTTCGGCTGCTTCCTCTACCTGAACCTCTTCAGCGGGTGCTTCTTCTACTGCGGCCTCTTCGACGACCTCAGGAGCTGCTGCTTCAGCGGGAGCTGCCTTCTTCGCCTTCACCTTGGGCTGTACGGGCTCGAGAACGAGCTCGATGACCGCCATAGGAGCGTTGTCGCCCTTGCGGTAGCCGGTCTTGATGATGCGGGTGTAGCCGCCCTGACGCTCCTCAACGAGGGGAGCGATCTCAGTGAAGAGCTCGTGAACGACCGTCTGATCACCGATCTGGCGCAGAACGCGACGGCGTGCTGCCAGGTCGCCGCGCTTTGCGAAGGTGATGAGTCGCTCAGCCACGGGCTGAAGACGCTTTGCTTTGGTCTCGGTGGTCTGAATGCTCTTGTGAGTGAAGAGCTGAGCCGCCATGTTGTTGAGCAGAAGACGCTCGTGGGCTGGGCCGCCCCCGAGACGTGGACCCTTGCTGGGCTTTGCCATGATGTTCTCCGTAGATGTTTACGTCAGCGTGGCTGACAAACAGTTAGTTGTTGTCTTCTTCGTAGCTGTAGAAGTTCGCCCCGTCGAAACCGGGAACGGTGTCCTTCAGCGAGAGCCCCATCTCCTGGAGCTTGTCGCGTACCTCGAACACTGACTTCTGACCAAAGTTACGAATGTTCATGAGCTGGCCCTCTGAGAGTGCAACGAGCTCTGAAACTGTGTTGATGCCTTCACGCTTCAAGCAGTTGTAGCTGCGAACTGAGAGGTCAAGATCTTCGATCGGGACCATGAGTTCGCCGTCAACAACCTGCTCAACCGGGGCTGGCCCGATCTCAACACCCTCAGCCTGCGTGTTGAGCTCACGGGCAAGGCCGAAGAGTTCAACGAGCGTCGCGCCTGCTGATGCAACTGCATCGCGGGGGCTGATCGCTGGCTTGCTCTCAACGTCGACCACGAGGCGGTCGAAGTCAGTGCGCTCACCGGCACGAGTTGCCTCGACGCGGTAGGTCACTTTGAGAACTGGTGAGTAAATCGAGTCAACCGGAATACGGCCAACCTCTGCGTCTTCTTGACGGTTCTGGTTTGCCGAGACGTAGCCGCGGCCACGCTCGATCGTGAGCTCAAGCTCGAACTGCGCATCTTCACCGAGCGTCGCAATGACCAGCTCGGGGTTGTGTACCTCAACGCCTGCAGGCGCTGAGATATCGGCAGCCGTAACTTCGCCCGAACCGGTCTTACGAAGGTAAGCGGTGATCGGCTCGTCGTGCTCGCTCGATACAACGAGATCCTTGATGTTCAGGATAATTTCAGTCACGTCTTCGGTCACGCCGGGAATCGTGGTGAACTCGTGTGCGACTCCCTCAAACCGAACGCTCGTCACCGACGCGCCAGGAATTGAAGAGAGAAGGGTACGACGAAGCGAGTTGCCAAGGGTGTAACCGAAGCCCGGCTCGAGGGGTTCGATCACGAAACGTGAACGGAACTCTGAGATGGGCTCTTCGGTGAGTGTTGGTCGCTGTGCAATGAGCACGATGTATTTCCTTTCGTTCAGAGTCCGCTATATGACTCTTGAAAACGGTTGAAAAGCGGGAGGAAACGCGTTCGGGCCGAAACCCGAACGCGTGCTATGCACGTTAGACGCGGCGACGCTTGGGTGGGCGGCAACCGTTGTGAGCCTGTGGCGTCACGTCGTTGATTGACCCAACCTCGAGGCCTGCAGCCTGAAGCGAACGAATTGCGGTTTCGCGACCTGAGCCGGGGCCCTTCACGAAAACGTCAACCTTCTTCATGCCGAATTCCTGCGCCTTGCGAGCTGCTGATTCTGCAGCAAGCTGAGCGGCGAACGGGGTTGACTTACGTGAACCCTTGAAGCCAACGCCACCTGACGACGCCCAGCTGACAACTGCACCGCTCGGATCAGTGATCGAAACGATGGTGTTGTTGAACGTCGACTTGATGTGGGCCTGGCCCTGAACGATATTCTTTTTATCCTTGCGGCGCGGTTTGCGCACTGATGATGGATTAGCCATGTGTGCTGTACTCCTGAAAGCCTAAGGGTTCTACTTCTTCTTACCGGCAACGGTGCGCTTCGGCCCCTTGCGGGTACGAGCGTTCGTCTTCGTGCGCTGACCGTGCACGGGAAGGCCCTTGCGGTGACGCAGACCCTGGTAGCTACCAACCTCAACCTTACGGCGAATGTCGGCCTGCACCTCACGGCGAAGATCACCTTCAACCTTGAAGTTTTCGTTGATGTAGTCGCGAAGCTGAACGAGCTGCTCGTCGGTCAGGTCCTTGACGCGAATGTTTGCGTCAATACCGGTTGCCTCGAGCGTCTGCTTTGCACTGGTGCGACCCACGCCATAAATGTACGTGAGTGCGATTTCTACGCGTTTGTCGCGCGGAATGTCTACTCCTGCGAGACGTGCCATGTGTGGCTCTCCTCTATGTATTGGAGGTGTGGTGCGCACCATGGAGCCTGGGCCTCCAACCCAGGGTGTCCCCCGCCGAGGCGGGTTCTGAGGTGCGCATGTATATTCATTTATTGGTTGTAATGCGTGCGCGAGGAGCGCACATTACTAACCCTGGCGCTGCTTGTGACGCGGGTTCTCGCAGATGACCATCACGCGACCGTGACGGCGAATCACCTTGCAGTTATCGCAGATCTTCTTAACGCTGGGCTTTACCTTCATGTGGAATCCTTGGTATTCGCTGTCCTCGTACTCATGAGGTTCATGAGCCGTTACTTCTCAGCCGTCGTTACTTGTAGCGGTAAGTGATGCGACCACGGGTCAGGTCATAGGGCGTGAGCTCTACAAGCACCCGATCTTCGGGAAGGATGCGAATGTAGTGCTGCCGCATTTTCCCTGAGATGTGTGCAAGAACGAGGTGTCCATTCGTCAATTCGACGCGGAACTGGGCATTGGGAAGCGCCTCGACGACGCGGCCCTCGAGCTCAATAACGCCTTCTTTTTGCTTCTTGGGACGATCTTGCTTGGCCATAGCCTCACTATCACTTGTTCAACGATGCTGGTCGTGCGGATACGCATGCGCGAGCATACATAATCCACCAAAGATCTATAATAGACCTAGCGGCTGGTACTTGTCCAGTCGCTACATGAAGTTCTTTACTAGGCGATGGGAACGGGGGTAATCCCGAAGGGCTTCAGCCCCGCTGCCCCGCCATCTTCAGCGGTGAGAACCCAAATGCCGTCCTTGTGAACGGCGACGGTCTGCTCCCATTGGCAGCTCATCTTGCCATCGGCCATAGCGACAGTCCAGTCGTCATCGAGCACGATGGTTTCTGGTCGCCCCTCTGAGATGATTGGCTCGATCGCGACGCACAAGCCAGGTTTAATTTCGGGGCCTGCAAAATTCACCGGGTAGTTAAACACGGGCGGAGCCTCGTGCATCTTCCGGCCGATGCCGTGCCCGATGTAATCTTCGACAATTCCAAAGTCGCTGGCCTTGCGCACATGCTTGGCGATCGCTTCGCCGACCTCATTCAAGTGAGTTCCGTGTGCGAGTTGCGCAATACCGTGCCACATCGCGTCATGAGTCACCTGACTGAGCTTTTCTTGACGCTCAGTGCGCTCAGGACGCTCGGGGTCTGGGAGCACGACGGTAATCGCCGCATCTCCGTTCCAGCCCTTGATAATCGCCCCTACATCGAGCGAGACCATATCGCCTGGCTCGAGCGGGCGGTCATTCGGGATGCCGTGCACAACATGCTCGTTCACGCTCGCACAAATCGTGTGACGGTAGCCAGGCTCAAGCATGAAGTTTGGCTCGCCGCCGAGGTCACGAATCGCCTGTTCTGCGATGGCATCGAGCTCAAGGGTGGTCATGCCAACCTTAATCTCTCGTTTCATGGCCGCCAGGGCTGCCCCTGTCGCTTTTCCCGGCTCAATCATGAGCCGGAGCTGGGCAGGAGACTTGTAGAACGATTTACGCAGAATGTTACGAGCCATAGCGAGCTAGGAAAGCACCCCTTCGAGAGCTGTATTGATACGGTTAGCGACTTCTTCGACGGTGCCAAGACCGTCAACAGCGACAAGGATGCCGCGCTCGCTGAAGAGATCAATGAGCGGAGCTGTTTGCTCAGCATAGACCTCTTGGCGGTGACGAATGACCTCTTCGGTGTCGTCTGCACGACCCTCGAGCTGTGCACGGTTGAGGAGGCGAGCAACGACCTCGTCAGTATCTGCCTCGAGCAGAACAACGGCATCAAGCTTCGCGTTGATCGGCGCGAGCATCTCATCGAGTGCGTGCACCTGATCTACGGTGCGGGGGTACCCATCAAGCAAGAAGCCGTTCTTCGCGTCATCTTGCTGAAGGCGATCCGCCACAATCTCGTTCGTGAGGGCGTCTGGAACCAGCTCGCCCGACTCGATGATCTGCTGGACACGCTTGCCGAGCTCGGTCTGGCCCTTGATGTTCGCACGAAAGATATCGCCAGTCGAGATTGCAGGAATCTCGAAGGTGGTTGCGATCTGTGAAGCCTGCGTGCCCTTACCTGCTCCGGGAGGGCCGATGATGAGAAGACGAGCGGTCATTACTTAAGGAGTCCTTCGTAGTGTCGTTGCTGCAACTGAGCATCAATCTGCTTCACCGTGTCAAGGCCAACGCCAACGATAATAAGAATCGAGGCTCCGCCGAACGGGAAGTTTGCGTTTGCGCCAAAGAATGACAGTGCAACGAGCGGAATAAGAGCGATGATACCGAGGTACAGTGAGCCGGCACTTGTGATGCGCGAGAGCACGTACTGGAGGTAATCAGCGGTCGGCTTGCCTGCGCGAATGCCAGGAACGAAGCCACCGTACTTCTTCATGTTGTCTGCGACCTCGTCGGGGTTAAACGTGATCTGCACGTAGAAGAAGGTAAATCCAATGATGAGCAGGAAGAAGACCAACATGTAGAGGGGCTGGTCGCCCTGCATGAGGTTCTGCGAGATCCACACAACCCAGCCCTTGGGCTCTTCGCCAGCCGCAGGCTGATTGAACTGTGTCAGCAACATGGGCAGGTACAGCAGTGACGAAGCGAAGATCACGGGGATCACGCCTGCCATGTTCACCTTGATGGGAATGTACGTGTTCGAACCACCGTAGGTTCGACGGCCAACAACGCGTTTCGCGTACTGGACCGGAATACGACGCTGCGACTGCTCAACGAAGACGACTGCTGCCACGACGATCATGCCAACGGCGAGCACGAAGAAGAAGACTTCCCAGCCCTTTGCGACCTTGATCTGCCAGAGGGCACTTGGGAAGGTTGCCGCGATCGAGGTGAAGATCAGGAGCGACATGCCGTTGCCCACACCGCGCTCGGTGATGAGCTCACCGAACCACATAATGAGACCGGTACCCGCGGTCATCACGAGAATCATGATGAGCATTGCGTACCACTCTTGCGACACAAGATTCTGACATGCGATCTCGTTGCTCTGACCGAAGAGCATGCCTGAGCGTGCCACGGTGATGAGCGTCGTCGACTGCAGAATCGCGAGGCCGATCGTGAGGTAACGCGTGTACTGGGTCAGTCGCGCCTGGCCGGCCTGGCCTTCTTTGTGAAGCGTCTCGAAGTGAGGAATCACAACACGCAGCAGCTGCGTAATAATCGAGGCCGTAATGTACGGCATGATGCCGAGCGCGAAGATAGAGAGCTGCAAGAGCGCTCCACCACTAAACAGGTTGACCATTTGGTAGAGACCCGCGGTCTCCTGCGCAGACTGGTTTGCTGCGAGACACATCTGGACATTGTCAAAGCTCACATAGGGCGTCGGAATAAAAGAGCCGAACCTGAACAGCACAATGATGCTGAGTGTGAACATGATCTTACGCCTGAGATCTGGCGTTTTCATGATGCGTCGAATGGCGCTAAACAACAGCTGCCTCCTGGGTGGGGGAAATGAGGACCGTGAAAATAGACACACGACCAAATACTTATCTTACACTACCCCACACGTTTCGCTCTCGAAAAGTTTCGTTATACGCAAAACGGCCCCGGCGCTTTCGCGCAGGGGCCGTTCGCTGGCCTAAGCCAAATTAGTTAACGCTACCGCCAGCTGCAGCAATCTTCTCTGCTGCAGATGCCGACACCTTGTCAACTGAAATGTTCAGCTTGACCTGGATGTCACCGGTGCCGAGAACCTTCACGGGCTGGTTCTTACGAACTGCGCCCTTTGCAACGAGGTCATCGATAGTCACGTCGCCACCCTGTGGGTAGAGCTCTGCGAGCTTCGCCAGGTTCACTACCTGGTACTCGGTGCGGAAGGGGTTCTTGAACCCGCGGAGCTTCGGGGTGCGCATGTGCAGTGGCATCTGCCCACCCTCAAAGCCAGCGCGAACCTGGTAGCGAGCCTTCGTACCCTTGGTACCGCGGCCTGCGGTCTTACCCTTCGAAGCTTCACCGCGACCAACACGGGTCTTGGTGGGCTTTGAGCCGGGTGCGGGACGGAGGTGGTGCATCTTCAAAAGCTGCACGTTCTGCTCCTCTGCCTGTGCGGCCTTCTTGGCCGCTGGCTTCTTCTCTTCGGTCATTAGTCGATCTCCTCAACTTCAACGAGGTGAGCAACAGTGCGCACGTAGCCGCGGTTTGCGAGGGTATCTTCGCGAACGACCGTCTGGCCGATACGCTTGAGACCCAAGCTACGCAGCGTGTCACGCTGGTTCTGCTTCTCACTGATTACCGACTTAATCTGGGTAATTTTGAGGTTTTTAGCCATGCTTACGCACCTGCCTTTGCCTGTTCAGCACGCTCAGCAGCGGCCTTGGCCTCTGCGCGAACGATGCGTGCGGGCGCCACCTGATCAAAGTCAAGCCCACGGCGAGCTGCGACTGCGCGTGGCTCTTCCAGAAGCTGGAGAGCAGCAACAGTTGCGTGCACGATGTTGAGCGTGTTCGATGAACCGAGCGACTTTGAAAGTACGTCGTGAATGCCTGCGCACTCAAGAACTGCACGGACAGGGCCGCCGGCGATAACACCGGTACCGGCTGCAGCGGGGCGAAGCAGAACAACGCCTGCTGCCGCCTCACCCTGAACGGGGTGCGGAATGGTGTTGCCGACGCGAGGAACGCGGAAGAAATTCTTCTTAGCCTCTTCGACGCCCTTCGAAATTGCGAGGGGAACTTCCTTCGCCTTTCCGTAGCCAACACCGACCATACCGTTACCGTCGCCTACGACGACGAGAGCGGTGAAGCTAAAGCGACGACCACCCTTAACAACCTTTGAAACGCGGTTGATCGTTACAACGCGCTCGAGGAACTGGCTCTCGTTACGGTCACGAGCGCCGCGCTCACCACGGGTGCCGCGATCGCGGCTGCCACGGCGTGCTTCGCGAGGTTCGTTGCGGTGTTCCTGGCCCTGGTTCTGGCCTTCCGCTGCCTCGTTCTGTGCCTCTGCAGTCACTTGCTGCTCCTTCTGATTCTCGCTCACAGGCTCAGCCCTACCTCTCGGGCTCCGTCTGCAACCGCTGCAACGCGGCCCGCGTACTTGCTGCCGCCACGGTCGAAGACAACAGAATCGATTCCTGCATCTTTCGCACGTGCGCCAACGAGCTCGCCAACCTTGCGTGCCTTAGCGGTCTTGTCGCCGTCGAATGCACGGAGGTCAGCCTCCATGGTCGAGGCGTATGCAATGGTGTGGCCCTTTGCATCGTCAACAACCTGCACAAACACGTGACGTGATGAGCGAGTTACGACGAGACGGGGGCGCTCGGCGGTGCCAACAATCTTTTTGCGCAGGCGTGCGTGGCGGCGAATGCGTGCCGCTGCACGGCCCTTGGCGCGAGTCATTGATCCGGCCATGATTACTTACCAGCCTTTCCAGCCTTGCGACGAACCTGTTCGCCTTCGTAACGCACGCCCTTGCCCTTGTAGGGTTCTGGCTTGCGGAGCTTACGAATGTTTGCTGCGGTTTCGCCTACAGCCTGCTTGTCGATGCCGCGAACCGTGATCTTGTTGTTGCCTTCGACCTCGATGGTGATGCCCGCGGGTGCATCGAACTGGACCGGGTGTGAGAAGCCGAGAGCGAGCTCGAGGCCCTGGCCCTTCGCCTGGACACGGTAACCGGTGCCGACAACCTCGAGCGACTTTGCGTAGCCCTCGGTGACGCCGATGATGTTGTTGTTGAGCAGGGTACGGGTCAGGCCGTGCAGCGAACGTGACTCACGCTCGTCATTCGGGCGGCTGACAGTGATCTGCCCTTCTTCGAGTGCAACCGTAATGGGAGCAGGAACGGTGTGTGAGAGTTCGCCCTTGGGGCCCTTCACAGTGACGTCCTGACCATTGATGGTTACCGTTACGCTACCGGGAACTCCGATAGGAAGCTTTCCAATACGTGACATGAGAACCCCCTACCAAACGTAAGCGAGAACTTCCCCGCCTACGCCCTTCTGCTCGGCTTCACGGTCCGTGAGGAGCCCTGAAGAGGTTGACAGGATTGCGATTCCCAGGCCACCGAGTACCGTTGGCACCTCGGTTGAACGCGCGTACACCCGGAGGCCGGGCTTTGACACGCGCTTAATGCCTTCAATCGAACGTGAACGGTTCGGGCCGTACTTCAGCGTGAGGGTGAGGTTGGTGCCGACGCGAGCGTCTTCAACCTTCCAGTCTGAAATGTAGCCTTCACGCTTGAGGATATCTGCAATGCGCTCCTTGAGTTTGGAGCCAGGAACAGAGACCTCATCGTGGTACGCCGAGTTGGCGTTGCGCAGTCTGGTAAGCAAGTCTGCTACCGGATCTGTCATCGTCATGATGTGTCTTCTTTCTCGCCTGGTTTCGTCGACCCGTACACGGGAGACGACCTGGGTGGTTCATGAACGGCCAGGACCAGCTGCACGAGGCAGCTGTCCAGACGCCAGTGTCGGGCAGGCCGAAGCCTGCCCGATCCTGACCGTCATGGTGAACTATTTACGCGTCTTGCTTGAACGGGAAGCCGAGCTCTCGCAGGAGAGCGCGTCCTTCCTCATCCGACTTCGCGGTGGTCACGACGGTGATGTCGAAACCGCGCACGCGATCAATCTTATCCTGATCGATCTCGTGAAATACACTCTGCTCGGTCAAACCGAAGGTGTAGTTACCGTTTCCGTCGAACTGCTTGGGTGAAAGACCACGGAAGTCACGAATACGCGGCAGTGCCAGCGATACGAGACGGTCCATGAACTCCCACGCGCGATCGCCACGCATGGTGACGTGTGCACCAATTGCCTGGCCCTCGCGCAGCTTGAACTGAGCGATCGACTTGCGAGCTTTGGTTACCATCGGCTTCTGGCCGGTGATGAGGGTGAGATCGTTGATCGCGCCCTCGATAACCTTGCTGTCGCGTGCCGCTTCGCCAACGCCCGAGTTCACAACGATCTTGACGATACGTGGAACCTGCATGACGTTGTTGTAACCGAACTCCTTCTGGAGCGCGGGAACAATATCAGCGCGGTACTTCTGCTTGAGACGCGGCTGGATTTTGCCAGCCACTGCAGCAGTCTGCTCTGCCATTAGATGTCCTTCCCAGACTTCTTCGCGAAGCGAACACGAACGGTCTTCTTCACACCGTTCTTCTCAACCTCTTCGACGCGGAAGCCAACGCGGGTCGGCTTCTTCGTTTCGGGATCAACGAGTGCAACGTTTGACACGTGGATCGGCGCCTCATGAGTTTCGAGACCGCCTTCCTTTGCGCCGCGCTGTGACTGACCGACCTTCACGTGCTTGGTGACGTAGTTAACGCCCTCAACGATCACGCGATCTGAGTCGGTCAGAACCTCGATGACGAGGCCCTGCTTGCCGCGGTAACCACCGCGGTCCTGCGACGGGCCTGAGATGACCTCTACGAGGTCGCCCTTCTTGATCTTCGAGCCCATGGACTAGATCACCTCCGGTGCGAGTGAAACGATCTTCATGAACTTCTTGTCACGAAGCTCGCGGCCTACGGGGCCAAAGATACGGGTGCCGCGTGGTTCACCGTCTGCCTTAAGAATGACAGCAGCGTTCTCATCGAAGCTGATGTACGACCCGTCAACACGACGGGTTTCCTTCTTCGTGCGAACGATAACTGCCTTAACGACATCGCCCTTCTTGACGTTGCCGCCAGGAATAGCATCTTTGACCGTAGCAACGATGGTGTCGCCAAGACCTGCGTAGCGACGACCTGAGCCGCCGAGAACGCGAATCGTGAGCAACTCCTTTGCGCCGGTGTTATCGGCTACCTTGAGTCGGGATTCCTGCTGAATCACTTGTTACTCCTTCTATGCAGTAAACGGAAAACCGCTTACTTCGCCTTCTCGAGAATCTCAACGAGGCGCCAGCGCTTAGTCGCGCTCAAGGGGCGAGTCTCGTGAATGAGCACGAGGTCGCCGATGCCTGCGGTGTTTCCTGCATCGTGTACGTGCACCTTCGTTGAGCGGCGCATGACCTTGCCGTAGAGAGGGTGCTTAACGCGATCCTCTACCTCGACAACGATGGTCTTGTCCATCTTGTCGCTGACAACGTAGCCGCGGCGAGCCTTGCGGTAACCGCGCTGCTCGGCCTGCTGGTCAGCGGTCTGAGTTTCGACCTTTGCCATGGTTAGGCCTCCTTCGTTTCAGCGGCAGTCTCTGCCTTTTCGCTCTTCTTAGCGGCTGCCTTCTTCTTAGGCGCTGCTGCGGGAGCTGCTACGGGCGTCGTACGAATTCCGAGCTCACGCTCGCGAATGACGGTGTAGATACGTGCGATGTCGCGCTTCACCTGGCGAACGCGGCCGTGGCTCTCGAGCTGGCCGGTTGCTGACTGGAAGCGGAGGTTGAACAATTCAGCCTTCGACTTCTTGAGCTCCTCTTCGAGGCGCTCGTTTTCGAATGTATCGAGCTCGCTGATGGCGAGTTCCTTCGTTCCGATGGCCATTACGCGTCGCCCTCCTCACGTTTGATAATGCGTGCCTTCATGGGGAGTTTGTGAATTGCGCGAGTGAGTGCTTCACGAGCGAGCTGCTCGTCGACACCTGCTACCTCGAACATCACGCGCCCTGGCTTGACGTTTGCTACCCACCACTCAGGTGAGCCCTTACCCGAACCCATGCGGGTCTCAGCGGGCTTCTTGGTGAGCGGACGGTCTGGGTAAATGTTGATCCAGACCTTACCGCCACGCTTGATGTGACGGGTCATCGCGATACGAGCTGCCTCGATCTGACGGTTCGTCACATATGCGTGCGTTACTGCCTGAATGCCGTATTCACCGAAGTTGACCTTCGTGCCACCAGTTGCCTGGCCTTTACGGCTCGGGTGGTGCTGCTTACGGTACTTGACTCGACGTGGAATCAGCATGTTTAGCTCTCCGCTCCTGCTGCAACGGGTGCAGCCTCAGGTGCCGGGGCGTTGTTGCGTGGCCCACGACGGCGGTCACTGCGCTCGCGTGAAGGCTTCTGGTTGGCCTGCTCGCGTGCGAGTTCCTTGTTGGTGAGATCACCCTTGTAAACCCATACCTTCACACCGATGCGACCGAAGGTGGTCTTGGCCTCGTAGAAGCCGTAATCGATGTTGGCACGGAGGGTGTGAAGGGGAACGCGGCCTTCGCGGTAGAACTCTGAGCGGCTCATTTCTGCGCCGCCAAGACGACCCGAAACCTGGATGCGAACACCCTTTGCGCCTGCGCGCTGAGCGCCCTGGAGGCCCTTACGCATTGCGCGACGGAAAGCCACGCGTGCTGCAAGCTGCTCTGCAACGCCCTGAGCGATGAGCTGAGCGTCGGCCTCGGGGTTCTTGACCTCGAGAATGTTGAGCTGAATCTGCTTGCCGGTGAGCTTTTCGAGCTCGCCGCGAATGCGCTCTGCCTCTGCACCACGGCGACCGATAACGATGCCGGGGCGTGCTGAGTGGATATCAACGCGAACGCGGTCACGCGTGCGCTCGATCTCTACGCGTGAAACGCCCGCACGGTCGAGCTTCTCAGTGAGGTGCTCACGAATGCGAATGTCTTCTGCGAGGTAATCGGCGTAGCGCTGACCTGGCTGCTTCGAGTCAGAGAACCAACGCGAAACGTGATCAGTGGTGATCCCGAGGCGGAAGCCATAGGGATGAATTTTCTGGCCCATTTACTTGGCTCCCTTCGACTGCGCGAGCTCATCCTGGCTGGCAATGACAACCGTGATGTGGCTGGTGCGCTTGTTGATGCGGAATGCGCGTCCCTGAGCACGGGGGCGGAAACGCTTGAGCGTTGCACCCTCGTCAACGAATGCGCGAGCTACAACGAGCTCGTCTTCGTTGAAGGGAAGGTTTTCGTTGTCGGCCTTCACGCGTGCGTTTGCAATCGCCGATTCGACGAGCTTGAACACGGGCTCTGCCGCTGCCTGCGGTGCAAACTTGAGGATAGCGAGTGCTTCCTCAGCCTGACGGCCGCGAATGAGGTCAACGACGCGACGGGCCTTCATCGGGGTGATGCGAATGTGACGCACACGTGCGATTGATTCGACCATTATCTCTCTCCTTAGCGTCACCGCGCTTAGCGGCGACGGCCCTTCTTGTCGTCCTTCACGTGACCGCGGAAGGTACGAGTCGGTGCAAATTCACCGAGCTTGTGGCCAACCATGGTTTCCGTGACGAAAACGGGAATGTGCTTGCGACCGTCATGCACTGCGATGGTGTGCCCGAGCATTGCCGGGATGATCATCGAGCGACGTGACCAAGTCTTGATGACATTGTTCGTGCCTGCTTCGTTCTGCGCGACCACCTTGTCAAGGAGGTGGTTGTCGACGAAGGGGCCCTTCTTAAGACTACGAGGCATCTTCTATCTCCTAGCGCTTCTTGTTTGCATTACGGCGGCGAACAATGAGCTTGTCGCTTGCCTTATTCGGACGGCGAGTGCGGCCTTCCTTCTGGCCCCACGGTGACACTGGGTGACGACCACCTGAGGTGCGGCCTTCGCCACCACCGTGTGGGTGATCAATCGGGTTCATGACAACACCGCGAACGGTCGGGCGAACGCCCTTCCAGCGCATACGGCCTGCCTTACCCCAGTTGATGTTCGACTGCTCTGCGTTGCCAACTTCGCCAACCGTTGCACGGCAGCGGGCGTCGACGTTGCGGATCTCGCCCGAGGGGAGACGGAGCTGTGCGTAAGGGCCATCCTTAGCGACGAGGCGAACCGAGGTTCCTGCTGAACGAGCAAGCTTTGCTCCGCCACCGGGCATGAGCTCGATCGCGTGCACGACGGTACCCGTCGGGATGTTCTTCAGCGGGAGGTTGTTACCGGGCTTGATATCAGCCTTTGCACCTGACTCAACGATGTCGCCCTGGTGGAGCTTCTCGGGAGCAAGGATGTAACGCTTCGTGCCATCTACATAGTGCAGCAGCGCGATGCGAGCGGTACGGTTCGGGTCGTACTCAATGTGAGCTACCTTGGCGTTGACGCCGTCCTTGTCGTTACGACGGAAGTCGATGACGCGGTACTGGCGCTTGTGCCCACCACCGATGTGGCGAGTGGTGATACGACCTGAGCTGTTACGGCCACCCGTCTTGGGGAGGGGGCGTACCAGTGACTTTTCTGGGGTCGAGCGAGTGATCTCAGCGAAATCTGCCACGCTCGAGCCACGACGACCAGGAGTCGTCGGCTTGTACTTACGAATTGACATAATTCTACGTTCCTCTTCGTTTCAGGCTTATGCAGCCGAGAAGATGTCGATGGTGCCCTGGCTCAGCTTGACGATGGCGCGCTTGGTGTCCTTGCGCTTGCCCATGCCGAAGCGGGTACGGCGCGTCTTGCCCTTGCGGTTGAGCGTGTTGATCTTTGCGACCTTTACGTCGAAGATCTGCTCAAGAGCGAGTTTGATCTCGGTCTTGCTTGCAGTGGGCTCAACCTCGAAGGTGTACTGGCCGTTCGTGTCGATGAGCGTGTAGCTCTTCTCTGACACCACGGGACGCAGAATCACGTCGTGTGGGTTCTTGTTCAGGCTCATTACTTCGAGTCCTCCTTAGCAGTACGCGCTGCGACGAAAGCGTCGAAGGCGGCCTTGGTGAAGACGATGTCGTCGCTGACGACCACGTCGTATGCGTTGAGCTGACCGTGTTCGATCACGTGCACGTTCGGCAGGTTGCGTACCGAAAGAATCGTCGACTCTTCGGTTGCTTCCGTAATGACGAGCACGCGCTTGCCCTGAACAACGCTCTCGAGAGCGGTACGAGCCTGCTTGGTGCTGGGCTTGTCACCGACGATTGCGTCGAGAACAACAATGCGGCCTGCGCGAGCGCGATCCGAAAGGGTGCCGCGGAGAGCCGCTGCAACCATCTTCTTCGGGGTGCGCTGTGAGTAATCGCGTGGGACTGGGCCGTGAACAATGCCGCCGCCGGTGTGCTGAGGCATACGGATCGAACCCTGACGAGCGCGGCCGGTGCCCTTCTGCTTGAACGGCTTAGTACCCGAACCCGAAACCTCGCCACGAGTCTTCACCTTGTGGGTGCCCTGGCGCGCAGCTGCGAGCTGTGCGACGACAACCTGGTGAATGAGCGGCACGTTGGTCGGAGCGTCGAAGATCTCCGCTGGGAACGTTACCTTTGCTGGAGTTACGGTAGCCATGGACTACGCCCCCTTCACTGTGTTGCGGATGAAAACGAGACGACCCGCAGCACCTGGGATTGCACCCTTGATGAGCACAAGACCGCGATCAGCGTCAACCGCGTGAACCTTGAGGTTCTGAACGGTAACGCGGTCGCCACCCATGCGGCCTGACATCTTCTTACCCTTGAATACGCGACCAGGGGTAGCCGATGCGCCGATCGAGCCGGGCTTGCGGTGGTTACGGTGTGCACCGTGCGATGCAGCGCCGCCACCGAAGTTGTGGCGCTTCATGGTGCCTGCAAAGCCCTTGCCCTTTGAAGTGCCGACAACGTCAACGAGCTGTCCTGCCTCAAAGGTCTCTGCAACGGTGAGCTCCTGGCCCAGTTCGTAGCTGGCTGCGTCGGGCGTGCGTACCTCGGTGAGGTGACGACGCGGCGTAACGCCTGCCTTCTCGAAGTGGCCCGAAGCGGGCTTGTTTACCTTACGCGGGTCGATCTGGCCGGCAGCAATCTGCACTGCTGAGTAGCCGTCTACGTCCTGCGTACGAATCTGGGTTACGACGTTGGGAGCAACCTCAACGACGGTTACGGGAACGACTGCGCCGTTCTCGTCCCATACCTGGGTCATGCCGAGCTTGGTGCCGAGCAGGCCCTTTACGTTCTTTACTGATGACATATGCGCTTGACCCCCTAGAGCTTGATCTCGATGTTGACATCGGCGGGCAGGTCGAGACGCATAAGCGAATCAACAGCCTTTGGAGTCGGGTCAACGATATCGATGAGGCGCTTATGGGTGCGCTTCTCGAAGTGCTCGCGGCTGTCCTTGTATTTGTGAGGTGAGCGGATCACAGCGATCACGTTCTTCTCAGTGGGCAGCGGCACGGGGCCAATTACAGTTGCACCTGCACGAGTGACCGTGTCAACGATCTTGCGTGCAGAGCTGTCGATGACTTCGTGGTCATACGACTTCAGTCGAATGCGGATCTTTTGTCCCGCCATGTGACTCTCTCTTTCTGTTGCGTCATACCCAGGCCGAAGCCTGACATTGGACGTCTTCGTGTAAAACGTTCATGCACCACTGGAGTGCGTGTTCGCTATTCACCTGTCAAATTCGTGACTTGCGTCACGCCCCACTCGAGACAGCGAAAGAACGCTGCACTGTCATGAAGAAATGTTCGCCACCCAGGGCACTCCCTACCCCGATCGGGGCGGTCACGCACACTTGAGCGGTGATCCGCAAAAAGAATTGCGGAATACTGAACCAATCAATTCTCACACACCTCCGGCCACCGCGCAACCCGGGCGTGTCGCTTTTCAGAGATTGGTGGATCGACCCCGCGAAAGCAGTCGCGGTAGCGCAAGATAGATGCCCAAGACAACAAACCCAAGCGCCAGCAAACCCAGCTGCCACCAGCCGTCTACCCACAGGCTCACGAGGCCCAGCGCTGACGTTGCTGCGGTACAGAGGCCCGCGATTGCCGAAGCTGTCGTGTGAGAGTAGCCGAGCTGCTGAATGCGCTGGTACGTGTGTTCTTTGTGTGGCTCATCCCACTTATAGCCGGCACGGACACGCCTCACAAGCGTTACTCCCACATCGCCAAAGTAAATAACCATAGGCCCGATCGTCGCCAGCATCGGAACACCAGCCATGAGCGCGGCAAAACTTGTGACGGCAACTGCACCTCCGAGCAGGTAGCTCCCGACATCACCGAGGAACGCGCCGGGCTTCGTGAGGTTGTAGGGCAGGAAACCGAGAAAGCCCGCCGCGATAACGACGCCAGCGACGCCAAGCCACGTCATCTCGGTCACGTGACCGACGGCGGCAAAAGTGAGCCCAGCGATGACCGCGTGGAAACCGCTGATGCCGTTCAGTCCGTCCATGAAGTTTGCAACGTTAATGTAGCTTGAGATAAAGAGAACCGCGTATACAACGAGCAGTAGCAGCACCCAGAGAGGGAGCTCGCTACGGTCAAAAGGGCCACCCCAGCCAAACGTCGCTGCGCCCGTCGACCATGACGGCCAGATGAGCGCCACGGCAGCCACTCCCCCAATGAGCAGTAACGCAGCACTGCGTACCGGAACGCTCACGCCACGCAGGTCTTCACCAAGACCCAAAACACCGCTCGCGAGCGAAGCCACCGTGACCACGAGCAGCAAACCCCAGTCGCTTGCACCGGTCAGGCTCAGCAAGCCGGCGAGATAGCCGGCAGCCATCGCAATGAGCACCGCGAGGCCAACGCCACGAATCACTGGGCGCTCGTGTGACGAGCGTTCATTCGGAACGTCCATGATGCCAAGTCGCACGAGCAGTGGTTTCACGAGCTTCGGTAGCAAGAGCGACAAAGCGAGCGTCAGCGCAAAGACCGTCACCACGATCATGGTCGAGGTCACGAGAGCCGCCCCTCTGCTTCGTCAGTGAGATCCATTCGCGCGATCCACGTGTCATGGTCAAGACCGTCGGGTGCGAGCCAGTCGACCCGGGCATGTGAAATCTTGTTGTGGAAGGGGCGCTCATCGCCCTCTTCAAGCGTCACAAGCTCCTCGTGAAGTTTCTCACCGTGGCGCAGGCCGGTATAGACGATATCGATGTCTTTGCCCGATGATTCGATCATGCGCTTTGCCACGTCGAGAATGCTCACGGGTTCACCCATGTCGAGAATCAGCACTTCGCCTGGCCTGCCGATTCCTCCAGCCTGAATGACAAGCTGTGAGGCCTCGGGAATTGTCATGAAGTAGCGCGTAACGTCGGGATGCGTAATGGTGAGCGGCCCACCCTGTTCAATCAGACGTTTAAACGTCGGGAGCATCGAACCGCGGCTGCCAATGACATTACCGAAGCGCACCGAGAGGTAGCGGCCACCGGTCTCTTTCGCCATCCAAGCAGTCAGCTTTTCAGCGACACGTTTGGAGTGCCCCAACACACTTGTAGGGTTGGCAGCCTTATCGGTCGAAATATTCACGAACGTGTGAACATTTGCTGCCTTTGCTGCACGCAGAACGTTAAGCGTACCCTGGACATTCGTCTTCCATGCTTCCTCTGGGTACTGTTCAAGCATCGGGAGGTGTTTAAGCGCCGCAGCGTGAAACACGACGTCTGGCTTATGCTCAAGAAAGACAGTCTCGAGATTCTCAGCGTCTCGAATATCGGCCAGTACAACGTCGCTGGTGTCGAGCAGCCCGTGCCCTCGAATTGAGATTTGTGTCTCTTGCAGCGCCGACTCGTCTCGGTCAAGCATGACGATCTCACGAGGAGAGAAGCGAACAAGCTGCCGACAGAGCTCAGAGCCAATTGACCCTCCTGCCCCCGTCACGAGAACGGTTTTCTGGGCAAGATACGAGGCGATGGACTCGGTCTCCAGGCTTACGGGGTACCGGCCAATGAGGTCTTCAATCGACAGGGCACGCACGTCTGAGAGTTCACTCGAACCGTGCATGATCTGCTCGATGGGCGGCAGCACCATCACCGTAAGACCCGCTTCTTCGGCAAGTTCGCTCGTGCGGCGCATCAGCCGTGAATCGGCATAGCCGATGCAGACCATAATCGTGTTAGCACGTGTCTCATCGGCTACCCGTACGAGGTCTTCAAGGGTACCCATGACGCGAACACCGCGTACCTCAGTGTTACTCTTTTTTGGGTCATCATCGAGCATTGCGACAGGGAGCATTTGTGCCTGCACGTCGGTGAGAAGACGGCGTACGGTGAGCGTACCCACATAGCCAGCTCCGAAAATAATGACCCGGTCTGCTTCACGGCCGGGCTTGAGCTGTTGCTCTGAAGCAATACGCACGAGATACCTTGTTACACCCATGAAGCTAAAGGCGATCGGGGCCGCAATGATCATCGTTGATCGCGGTATTCCGTTCCCATAGCCGACGAGGAATGCAGCGAACCACGAGACAACCATAACTGCGCTGGTGTTCAATACGAGCGCGCGAACCTCGTCAAAACTCCCAATCTCGTACCGATTGCGATATAGCCAAAACACCCAGCCACCAAGCAGCTGAAAGGCGGCGGTCACGGCGATGACGAAGAGGGTGCTCTGCCAGTTAATACGGTGAGTGTCAAAGTCGAAGCGCAGGATGAGCGCCACGATAATTGCTCCTGCCCACGAAAGCGCGTCAGCAAAGTACAGTGCGCCATACGCTTGTGTGAAGTGCCTCACACGGCCGAGCACTTTCGATGTCACGTATTCCCCTGAGTTCGCGAGTTTTTCTTTCTTTACGAGGATACTCCCTTTGCCCTCATTCTCTGGCTCAGGGTCCTGTGTTAACGGCGAATGACCGCCAAAATGACGATGACCCCGGCATTACTGCCGGGGTCATCGTTCAGGAACTACTTACGCAATAACCTTGGTAACGGTGCCTGCACCAACGGTGCGGCCACCCTCACGGATTGCGAAGCCGAGGCCCTCTTCCATAGCGATTGGCTGGATCAGCTCAACCGTCATGTCGGTGGTGTCGCCAGGCATAACCATCTCGGTGCCCTCGGGCAGCGTGATGACGCCGGTGACGTCAGTCGTACGGAAGTAGAACTGGGGGCGGTAGTTGGTGAAGAACGGGTTGTGACGGCCGCCCTCTTCCTTCTTGAGGATGTAAGCGGTGCCCTCGAAGTTGGTGTGCGGCTGGATTGAACCAGGAGCAACAACAACCTGACCACGCTCTACGTCTTCGCGCTTGGTACCGCGGAGCAGGAGACCACAGTTCTCGCCAGCCCATGCTTCGTCGAGCTGCTTGTGGAACATCTCGATACCAGTAACGGTCGTCTTCTGGGTATCGCGGAGACCAACGATCTCGACCTCAGAGTTGATCGCGAGGGTACCACGCTCTGCACGGCCGGTAACAACGGTTCCACGACCGGTGATCGTGAAGACGTCCTCAACGGGCATGAGGAATGGCTTGTCTCGGTCACGCACGGGATCGGGGATGTTCTCGTCTACAGCTTCCATGAGCTCGAGAATGGACTTAGCCCACTTCTCTTCGCCCTGGAGTGCGCCGTAGCCTGAAGTGCGGATAACTGGAACGTCATCACCAGGGAAGCCCTGCTTCGAGAGTTCCTCACGGACCTCCATCTCGACGAGCTCGAGGATTTCCTCATCGTCGACCTGGTCGCACTTGTTGAGTGCAACGAGGAGGTAAGGAACGCCGACCTGCTTCGCAAGGAGGATGTGCTCCTTGGTCTGTGCCATCATGCCGTCGGTAGCAGCAACCACGAGGATTGCGCCGTCCATCTGGGCAGCACCGGTGATCATGTTCTTGATGTAGTCAGCGTGGCCTGGTGCATCAACGTGTGCGTAGTGGCGCTTCGGAGTCTCGTACTCAACGTGCGAGATGTTGATGGTAATACCGCGCTGGCGCTCTTCAGGAGCCGAGTCGATCTGGTCGTAGTCGCGCTGAACGTTCGTCTCTGACGGGTAGTGATCAGCGAGGGTCTTCGAAATCGCAGCAGTAAGAGTCGTCTTACCGTGGTCAACGTGACCGATCGTTCCGATGTTAACGTGCGGCTTAGTCCGCTCGAACTTGGCCTTAGCCACTATAGGTCCTCCTCAGGACATTGGGTACCTGCCCGGCTTTCGACGGTTTTCGAAAGCGGAAAAGTACGGTTTGTAATTATGTTACTTGCTCAGGCCGCTTGATGCGAGCTGAGCGCAGGGTTTCCCGGAATATTATGCGGGAAACCCTGCTCTTGGGCAAGGTTACTCGCCCTTAGCCTTCTGAACGATCTCATCGGCCACAGCCTTCGGAACCTCAGCGTATGAGTCGAAGACCATCGAGAACACTGCACGGCCTGAGGTCTTCGACCGCAGATCACCAATGTACCCGAACATCTCTGAAAGTGGTACGAGTGCACGCACTACCTTGACACCGCTTGCGTCTTCCATCGACTGGATCTGACCACGGCGTGAGTTGAGGTCGCCGATAACGTCGCCCATGTACTCTTCGGGGGTACGTACTTCAACGGCCATCATGGGCTCGAGTAGCACGGGGTTCGCGAGGCGTGCAGCCTCTTTGAACGCCATCGAGCCGGCGATCTTGAACGCCATTTCTGACGAGTCAACATCGTGGTACTGGCCGTCGAGCAGCGTCGCCTTGACATTCACGAGTGGGAAGCCAGCGAGAATACCGTACTGCATTGCATCCTGAATACCCGCATCAACCGAAGGAATGTACTCGCGGGGCACGCGACCGCCGGTGACCTTGTCTTCGAACTCGTACACCTTGTCGGTGTCGGTCTCGAGCGGAGCAAGCGCGATCTGCACCTTAGCGAACTGACCTGAACCACCGGTCTGCTTCTTGTGGGTGTAGTCGTACTTCTCAACCGTCTTGCGAATCGTCTCGCGGTAAGCAACCTGTGGCTTACCAACGTTCGCCTCAACCTTGAATTCGCGCTTCATGCGGTCAACAAGAATGTCGAGGTGCAGCTCGCCCATACCCGCGATGACGGTCTGGCCGGTCTCAGGGTTGAGGCTAACGCGGAACGTCGGGTCCTCTTCAGCAAGCTTCTGAATGGCCGTGCCGAGCTTCTCCTGGTCACCCTTGGTGTTGGGCTCAATCGCAACCTCAATCACGGGCTCAGGGAAGGTCATCGACTCGAGAACAACGGGAGCGTCCTGTGCGCAGAGCGTGTCACCGGTCGTCGTGTCTTTGAGACCAACAACGGCGTAGATGTTGCCTGCCATGAGCTCGTCAACAGGGTTCTCCTTGTTGGCGTGCATCTGGAAGATCTTACCGATACGCTCGCGCTTGCCCTTGGTCGAGTTGAGTACCGCGGTGCCCGAGGGAATCTTGCCCGAGTAGACACGAACGTAGGTGAGGCGACCGAAGAACGGATGCACAGCAACCTTGAACGCGAGTGCCGAGAAGGGGCTCTCTTCGGTTGGGAAACGCTCGATAACGACCGACTCATCCTTCGGGTCGTGCGCTTCAATAGCACCAACGTCGAGGGGGTTCGGGAGGAAGTCAACAACTGCGTCGAGAACGGGCTGGATGCCGCGGTTCTTGAACGCCGAGCCGCAGAAGACTGGGTAGATCTCGTTGTTGACAACAAGCTTGCGGATCGCAACCTTGATCTCGTCAACGCTGATCTCTTCGCCACCGAAGAACTTCTCAAGGAGTTCGTCATCGGTCTCAGCAACCGTCTCGACGAGCTTCTCGCGGTATTCCTTGGCCTTCTCAAGCAGATCGGCAGGGATCTCCTGGGTTTCGTAGTTCGCACCGAGGGTAACGTCACCCTTCGAGTCGCCCTCCCAGACGAAAGCCTTCATGGTGAGCAGGTCGACAACACCGATGAAGTCGTTCTCAGCACCGATGGGAATCTGCATGACGAGCGGCTTCGCACCGAGACGCGAAACGATCGTGTCGACGGTGAAGAAGAAGTCGGCACCCATCTTGTCCATCTTGTTCACGAAGCAGATACGAGGAACCTCGTACTTGTCTGCCTGGCGCCAAACGGTCTCAGACTGGGGCTCAACGCCCTCTTTACCATCGAACACAGCAACAGCACCGTCGAGCACGCGCAGTGAGCGCTCTACCTCAACGGTGAAGTCAACGTGTCCCGGGGTGTCGATGATGTTGATCTGGTTCTTGTTCCAGAAGCAGGTCACCGCGGCACTGGTGATCGTGATGCCGCGCTCTTTCTCCTGCTCCATCCAGTCGGTGGTCGCGCCACCATCGTGGGTCTCACCGAGCTTGTGGTTAACACCCGTGTAAAACAGAATGCGCTCGGTGGTAGTGGTCTTGCCGGCATCAATGTGGGCCATGATGCCGATGTTGCGGACCTTGTTCAGGTCGGTGAGCACGTCTTGTGCCACGGGTTCCTCCAATGAGTTTGGGAGCCAGGATCGCTGACCCCGACAAACAGTTTCGGTCTGAAGTGATGAGAGGGGCAGGAGCCGAAGCAGCCTGCCCCAGGCTTACTACCAGCGGTAGTGAGCAAATGCGCGGTTCGACTCCGCCATCTTGTGCGTGTCTTCACGGCGCTTGACTGCGGCACCGAGGCCGTTTGATGCGTCGAGGATCTCGTTGGTGAGACGTTCCGTCATGGTGTTCTCACGACGGTCCTTCGCGTAGCTCGTGAGCCAACGGAGTGCAAGGGTGTTTGCACGGTGTGGCTTCACTTCTACGGGAACCTGGTAGGTGCTACCACCAACACGACGTGAGCGAACCTCAAGGGTGGGGCGCACGTTGTCGAGCGCCTTCTTGAGTACCGTCACGGCGTCCTGGCCTGACTTGTCGGCAACGGTCTCGAGCGCTTCATACACGATGCGCTCGGCGAGACCCTTCTTGCCATCTACGAGGATTTTGTTAACGAGCTGGCTGACGACCGGTGATCCGTAAACGGGATCAGCGACCACTGGGCGCTTCGGAGCAGGACCCTTACGAGGCATTACTTCTTCTCCTTCTTAGCGCCGTAGTGGCTACGAGCCTGCTTGCGGTCCTTGACCGCCTGCGTGTCGAGCGCGCCACGAACAATCTTGTAGCGAACACCGGGGAGGTCCTTCACACGACCGCCGCGCACGAGCACCATCGAGTGCTCCTGCAGGTTGTGGCCTTCACCTGGGATGTAGGCCGTTACCTCGGTTCCGTTCGAGAGCTTCACACGAGCGACCTTACGCATCGCCGAGTTCGGCTTCTTCGGGGTGGTGGTGTACACACGGGTGCATACGCCACGCTGCTGGGGATTCGATTTCAGTGCGGGAGCTTTGCCCTTAGCAGGCTTGCTCTTACGCCCCTTACGAACCAACTGCTGAATAGTTGGCACTATTTCTCCTTGTTCGTTCCTGCACGGTGACAGGAATGCTGTATTGCTTGCAGCATGTGTGAGCACAGCAGGCTCACTGACTCGTCGGCGCACCCGAGGGTGTGCTTTGATGACGAGTATGCCGTGGGGGTTTCAACCGGATGGTGAGGGACCCTGAGCGCGAGCGTGATTGCAGCCACAGTGCAGCCACAACGTCAACACACGCCAACAAGTAACATTACCGTGCCCGGGCCGCCAGGTGCAACAAGATGCGCTGGGAGTTCAACCGACGTTCAGTTTCCCGGTGCTTCAAGATTGCGGCTGAGTTGTTCAAGTAGTGCTTCAATTTGCGGATCGACGAAACGCTTGACCGCCTGCCGCACGCCCGGCTGATGTTCAACAAGCAAAAAGCACAGCTCCTGCCCTACCGAGGCAGCCTGTCTATCGGCAACATCGATCTCAAGTTTCAGCTGTCGTTTTTCTGCTTCGGTGAGCGGCGGCCTGGGTAACGCCGGCTCAGGCTTCTCAGCCTGCTGCAACTCAGCAAAGGTAAAGAGAAAGGGTTGAGCACCCGGGGCTTCAACAGCGTCGTGGTCTACTCCATCGTATTCAACGTCAAGTCCCTGACCCGGGTCGTAGCCTCCCGAGTTCCAGATCGCGGCGCCCTCGAGCTCGGCCTGCAAAAGCGGCAGGTGCTCGTTCGTGTACATATCGACCTCGGCGTCGATGAGTCGATGCATGCGTGAGACGAGTGCGTGCACCACCTGGTGAGGGGTGTCACGGGCGAAACCCGCGGCCGCGGCAAGTGGCGAGTTCGTGCACTTACGGCACACCCTCGGCCTGGCGCGGTTCAGGGGCGGCTCCCACGAGGCCAACCACCCCTCCCACGCTTGAATATTCTCGGCAACCCGCGCCGCCAGGTGCTCCCCCGTCACGGCAGGCCATCCTTAAAGTAGTCAGGACCCTCATCGAGCTCGTTCTTCTCCCACGGCCACCGCGGTCGGTCTTTGCCGCTGTAGAGCTTGCGCATCGCGATCCACCAAAAAATGATCACGGCGAGCAACCATGAGACCGCGAGTGCGAGCGCATACGGGCTCAGCCAGGTCTCTTCGATGCTCAGCCCAAAGGCGACGCCAAGCAGCGACCAGAGCAAGTAGGCAGCAGCGGGCATCACGATGATGAGCACAAGTGATGGCGGGTTAGCCCGCAACAGAGAGATCATTTCGCGCCAGAGCACGATCACGAGCATCACGAGGCATAACCCAACGATGCCAGGAGCGGTGACTCGCGAAACGTCACTCTCGATAGGATCGCTGCCGAGAAACCATGAGACGTAGCCCCACGAGACCACGACAAGCGACATGGCAAAAATGGCGACCGCACCGATCAGTCCTCGGGCATAGGCCTTCGTGACTCGGTGCGGAACGCGCTTGTTCATAGTGCCTGCGGTACTTTCAGCTCGGCGAGCTTCTGCTCGTACTCTTCTTGCGCTGCCGCGTTTCGAGTCTTGAGGCGGCGGCCACGAGCGCCGATCCACGCACCAAACCACACGGCGACCTCTCGCGCAGAGACGGCTGCGACAAGCGCGGGGATCGTCAGGGCAAACTTCGCAAAGTCGCGAATGTTGTGGCGCGCGCCTTCGGCAGCGTCGATGAGCTGCGGCGAGAGAGCGTACCCCACGCCGGCGCTTGCCCACACGGCGATGGCGACGAAGAAGCCGAGCACGGCATAGACCCACCAGCCGGCACGGTTAAAGATCAACACGAGTGCGAGCATCGTCACGAAGAAGACGCCGCACGGAATCACGAAGCCGAGCGAGACCAGGTACGGGTACAGCCCCTCTTGCAGGAACGTCGAGGGCGGGTAGTGCCTCGCGAGCCAGAGCGCGAGCAGGCCAGCGTAGATGACGCCGAAGCCGAGCGTTGCCAGGAGGCTAATAAACAGACCCGCGAGTCGGTTCGACTTCATGACCGGGGCATCTGGCTGCTGCATGTAGAGCGCCGCCATCGGATGGTCGGGGCTGATAACCATGGCTCCCGGTTCAATTCCAGGCGTCGCAGCCGGCGCCTGTACGGGAGCAACCGGAGCAGCGGGGGCTACAGGAGCCGCAGCGCTCGGCATCTCAACGCTCTCGCTAATGGTGACGGTTTCTTGCACAGGAAGCATCGCCTCGGTCGAGGTGTCTGCGTGCTCGGCTGGCGTCAGGCCCGACGCCTCGATCGCCTCACCCTCAGGGGTCTCGAGCGCCGTCGTCTCGGCCGTTGACAGCGCGGTCGCATCTTTCGCGCGCTCGATCGCCTCGCGCACGTCGGCGGTGTTGGTCGACTCTTCCTCGCCAGACTGCACCGGCAAATTCTCTCGCTCTTGGTCGCTCATCGCTACCCCTTAGGTCGTATCTCGATCATACTGATCAGCGCAACCGTAGCAAGTTCTCCGGTTTGATTTTCGATGCCGCGCCGAACCGTGTCTGATTTGAAGCGAATACTCTGCAACCCCCGCCCCAAAAGCAAAAGGGAGGGTGCCCCGCCTTAGCGGAACACCCTCCCTGAATGCGTTGCGAACTAGTTCAGGTCGCCCGTCTGGGTAAAGTCGTCACCGATGAAGGTGTCGAACTCGACGAACGAGAGGTCGCCCTCGTCGAACTGGCCGGCCTCGGCGTAGAAGCGGCTTGGGTAGCGCTCTTCCTTCGCCTCGTCGGTCGCCTCGACCGTCACGTTGCGGTATGCATCGAGACCGGTACCTGCCGGAATGAGCTTACCGATGATGACGTTCTCCTTGAGACCGATGAGCGGATCCTTCGATCCTTCCATCGCCGCCTGCGTCAGCACGCGAGTGGTCTCCTGGAACGATGCGGCCGAGAGCCATGACTCGGTTGCGAGTGAAGCCTTCGTGATACCCATAACCTCGGGACGAGCCGTTGCGGGGCGCTTGCCCTCGAGAACAGCCTCGCGGTTGAGGGTCTGGTAACGCGAGCGGTCGACAAGCGCGCCCGGGAGCAGCTCGGTCTCGCCGTGGTCAACGACGGTAACCTTGCGCAGCATCTGGCGCACGATGACCTCGATGTGCTTATCGTGAATCGGCACACCCTGTGAACGGTAAACGCCCTGCACGCCCTCAACGAGGTACTTCTGCACCGCACGTTCGCCTGGAATGTGCTTGCCATCCTCGGTCGAGCCAACCTGCAGCACGTCCTTCGGGTCAAGGGTACCGGCGATGAAGGGCTGACCGATCTCAACGTGATCGCCATCTTCAACGAGCAGGGTTGCACGCTTGAGCACTGGGTAGTTGCGCTCTTCGGTTCCGTCATCGGGAACGAGAATGACGCGACGGCTCTTGTCGGTGTCTTCGATCGTGACGCGGCCTGCGGCCTCGGCAATCGGTGACGCACCCTTCGGGGTACGTGCCTCGAAGAGCTCCTGAACACGTGGCAGACCCTGGGTAATATCGTCTGCCGATGCCGAACCACCGGTGTGGAAGGTACGCATCGTCAGCTGGGTACCCGGCTCACCAATTGACTGAGCCGCGATAATGCCAACGGCCTCGCCGATGTCAACGCGCTGGCCGGTTGCAAGCGAACGACCGTAGCAGACCGCGCACACCCCAACCGCCGACTCACAGGTGAGTACTGAGCGAACCTTGATCTCGGTCACCCCGCCCGCGACGAGCTTGTCGATGAGCACGTCACCAACATCTTCACCAGCGTTTGCGACAACGTCGCCTGAACCGTTCGTGGCGTCAGCCGCGAGGGTACGTGCGTACACCGAGTTCTCGACGTTCTCATCACGAACGAGCTCACCCGACTCATTGGTCGCTGCGATCACGAGGTCGAGACCGCGGGTCGTGCCACAGTCTTCTTCGCGAATGATGACGTCCTGTGAGACGTCGACGAGACGACGTGTGAGGTAACCCGAGTCAGCGGTACGCAGAGCGGTATCGGCAAGACCCTTACGAGCACCGTGCGTCGCGATGAAGTACTCGGCAACCGAGAGACCCTCACGGTACGACGACACGATGGGGCGAGGGATAATCTCACCCTTCGGGTTGTTCACAAGGCCACGCATACCGGCGATGTTACGAATCTGCAGCCAGTTACCACGAGCACCCGAGGTCACCATGCGGAAGATGGTGTTGTCAACGGGGAACGCGTCTTTCATAGCGTCAGCAACATCGTCGGTTGCTCTAGTCCAGATGTCGACGAGGTCGGCACGACGCTCGGCGTCAGTGATCATACCCTTGTCAAACTTCTTCTGAACGTCAGCGGCCTTCGACTCGTATGACGAGATGATTTCCTGCTTGTTCGACGGCGTCACGATGTCAGACAGCGCGACGGTTACGCCCGAGCGAGTTGCCCAGTAGAAGCCCGCATCTTTAATGCGGTCAAGCGTTGCAGCAACTTCAACCTTCGGGTAACGCTCAGCAAGGTCGTTCACGAGCGTTGACAGCGCGCCCTTATCGGCGACGCTCTCGAAGTACGGGTAGTCGGCTGGCAATGCTTCGTTGAAGATTGCGCGGCCGAGGCTCGTCTCAACGAGAACTGGCTTCGTCTGGATCTCGCGATCCTTGCCCGCGTAGCCCTCGATGCGGATCTTGGCCATGGCACCCAGGTCGAGCGTTCCCTGATCGAACGCGAGGATAGCCTCGGCGATCGACGAGAATGCACGGCCCTCGCCGGCTGCGCCTGGCTTCACCGTGGTGAGGTGGTGCAGGCCAATGATCATGTCCTGCGAAGGCAGGGTCACGGGGCGACCGTCTGAAGGCTTCAGAATGTTGTTCGAAGCGAGCATGAGCACGCGCGCCTCTGCCTGCGCCTCAACCGACAGCGGCAGGTGGACTGCCATCTGGTCACCGTCGAAGTCAGCGTTAAAGGCGGCACACACGAGGGGGTGCAGCTGAATTGCTTTACCCTCGACGAGCTGCGGCTCAAACGCCTGAATACCGAGGCGGTGCAGGGTTGGTGCACGGTTGAGCATCACGGGGCGCTCACGAATGATCTCTTCGAGCACGTCCCAAACCTCTGAACGAGCGCGCTCAACCATGCGCTTTGCGGCCTTGATGTTGTGTGCGTGACCGAGGTCGATGAGACGCTTGATGGCGAAGGGCTTGAAGAGCTCAAGCGCCATCTGCTTCGGCAGGCCACACTGGTGCAGCTTCAGCTGCGGGCCTACAACGATCACCGAACGGCCCGAGTAGTCAACACGCTTACCGAGCAGGTTCTGACGGAAACGACCCTGCTTGCCCTTGAGCATGTCAGAGAGCGACTTCAGAGCGCGGTTGCCGGTGCCCGTAACGGGGCGGCCGCGGCGGCCGTTGTCGAACAGCGCGTCGACAGCTTCCTGCAGCATGCGCTTCTCGTTGTTCACAATGATCTCAGGCGCACCGAGATCGAGCAGACGACGCAGACGGTTGTTGCGGTTGATCACACGACGGTAGAGATCGTTCAGGTCAGAGGTCGCGAAGCGGCCACCGTCAAGCTGCACCATGGGGCGAAGCTCAGGCGGAATAACGGGAACAACGTCGAGCACCATCGAAGCGGGGTTCGCGCCGGTCTGCAAGAACGAGTTCACGACCTTGAGACGCTTAATCGCGCGGATCTTCTTCTGGCCCTTGCCCTCGGCGATCTGCAGCAGCAGGTCTTCGCTCTCTGACTGCAGGTCGAAGCCCTCGAGGCGACGCTTAATCGCCTCGGCACCCATGTGAGCGTCAAAGTAATCGCCGTAGCGATCCATGAGCTCAACGAATGCCGCGTCTTCAGGCTTGAGGTCGCCCACCTTCAGGTTGCGGAAGTCTTCCCACACCTGCTTGATGAGGTTGATCTCGTTATCGAACTGAGCGCGCACCGCAGTGGCCTCTTTTTTGGCTGACTGCTCTGCACGACGCTTCTGGTCGGCCTTTGCACCCTCAGCCTCGAGAGCAGCGAGATCTTTCTCAGCCTGCTGCATAAGCTCGGCGATCGTGATGTCACGCTCGCTCTCAAGTGCCTTCAGCTCCTGCTTGAGCTCCTGTTCGAGGCCTGCCATGTCTTCGTGGCGGCCTTCTTCATCAATGTTGATGACCATGTACGCGGCGAAGTAGATGACCTTCTCGAGGTCTTTCGGCGCCATGTCGAGCAGGTAACCGAGGCGGCTTGGAACACCCTTGAAGTACCAGATGTGAGTCACGGGAGCGGCGAGCTCGATGTGGCCCATGCGCTCACGACGAACGCTCGACTTGGTTACTTCAACGCCACAGCGCTCACAGATGATGCCCTTGTAACGCACGCGCTTGTACTTGCCACATGCACACTCCCAGTCGCGGCTGGGGCCAAAGATCTGTTCGCCGAACAGGCCATCCTTCTCTGGCTTGAGCGTACGGTAGTTAATCGTTTCGGGCTTCTTAACCTCGCCGTACGACCAACCACGAATATCTTCAGCGGTCGCGAGACGAATCTGAAGCTCGTTAAAACTCGTTCCTTCGAGCAATGTATCTCCTTGAAATTCTAAATTCTCTAGTGTGCGACCGTTTAGATTTCGTCAGCCGACGAAGCTTCAAAACGGGTTGAAAGGCTGATGCCGAGCTCTTCTGCGGCACGGTGTGCCTCATCGTCGTTGTCGCGCAGGCTAACGGCGTTACCGTCGGCACCAAGCACCTCAACGTTCAAGCAGAGCGACTGCATCTCTTTCATCAACACTCGGAACGATTCGGGAACGCCCGCCTCAGGAATGTTCTCACCGCGAACGATGGCCTCGTAGACCTTCACGCGACCGAGAATGTCATCAGACTTGACCGTGAGCAGCTCCTGCAGCGCGTATGCGGCACCGTAAGCCTCGAGTGCCCACACCTCCATCTCACCGAAGCGCTGGCCACCGAACTGTGCTTTACCACCGAGTGGCTGCTGCGTAATCATCGAGTACGGACCGGTTGAACGAGCGTGAATCTTGTCGTCGACCAAGTGGTGCAGCTTCAGGATGTACATGTAGCCAACAGCAACCGGGTACGGGAAGGGCTCGCCTGAGCGACCATCAAAGAGTCGCGCCTTGCCGCTCGAGTTGACCATGCGCTCGCCATCGCGGGTAGGCAGGGTCGAGTCGAGCAGACCCGAGATCTCAGCCTCAGTCGCACCGTCGAACACGGGGGTCGCAACCTTGGTGTTTGGCGCAACATCGAGTGCGTTGTCAGCGAGGCGGCCAGCCCACTCGGGCGTGCCTTCGACCTTCCAGCCCTGCTTGGCGATCCAGCCAAGGTGAGTCTCGAGAACCTGACCGAAGTTCATTCGGCCTGGGATACCGAGGGGGTTCAGGATGACGTCAACCGGAGTACCGTCTGGCAGGAAGGGCATGTCTTCAACGGGAAGAATCTTCGAGATGACGCCCTTGTTACCGTGGCGGCCAGCGAGCTTGTCGCCCTCGGTGATCTTACGCTTCTGAGCGATGTAGACCACGACGCGCTGGTTGACGCCCGAGCCGAGCTCATCGTCGTCGTTCTCAGCGTCAAACACCTTAACCGAGATGACCGTACCCGAGACGCCGTGAGGCACCTTGAGTGACGTGTCACGAACCTCGCGGCTCTTCTCGTTGAAGATAGCGCGCAGGAGGCGCTCTTCAGCCGAGAGCTCGGTCTCGCCCTTCGGCGTGACCTTACCAACGAGAATGTCGCCAGGCTGAACCTCAGCACCGATGCGAATGATGCCACGCTCGTCGAGGTCTTTAAGGGCCTCCATCGATGCGTTCGGCAGGTCGCGAGTGATCTCTTCTTTACCGAGCTTCGTGTCACGAGCGTCAACGTCGTACTCTTCGATGTGAATCGATGAGAGCGTGTCGTCTTTCACGAGGTTTTGGCTGAGAATGATCGCATCCTCGAAGTTGTGACCTTCCCATGGCATGAATGCCACGAGCAGGTTCTTACCGAGTGCGAGCTCGCCGTTCTCGGTTGCTGGGCCGTCGGCGAGAGCCTGGCCCTTCTCCACGCGCTCGCCAAGCTTGACGATCACACGGTGGTTGTAGTTCGTTCCCTGGTTCGAGCGGTTGAACTTGCGCAGGTAGTACGTACGTGAGCCAGCGTCATCGTTCAGCACGGTCACGGCGTCAGCCGAAACTTCGGTGACAACACCAGGCTTCTCGGCGACAATCACGTCACCGGCATCGATCGCCGCGTAGCTCTCCATGCCCGTTCCAACGATCGGTGACTCTGAGCGCACGAGGGGAACAGCCTGGCGCTGCATGTTCGCACCCATGAGGGCACGGTTCGCATCGTCATGCTCAAGGAAGGGAATGAGTGAGGTCGCAACCGACACCATCTGGCGCGGTGAGACGTCCATGTAGTCGACCTGGTCTGAATCAACGAGAACCACCTCAGAGCCACGGGGGCGCGCAAGCACCTGTGCCTCGGCGAAGTGACCGTCGTCGCTGAGTTCAGCACCGGCCTGAGCGATGAGGAACTCATCTTCTTCGTGTGCGGTGAGGTAATCAATCTGGTCGGTTACCTTGCCGTTTTCAATGCGACGGTATGGGGTCTCGATGAAACCAAATGAGTTGATGCGCGCGAACGTCGCGAGCGCACCGATAAGGCCAATGTTCGGGCCCTCAGGGGTCTCAATCGGGCACATACGGCCGTAGTGCGATGGGTGAACGTCACGAACTTCAACGCCCGCACGGTCACGCGAGAGACCGCCGGGGCCGAGAGCCGAGAGACGGCGCTTGTTCGTCAGACCCGCGAGCGGGTTGTTCTGGTCCATGAACTGTGAAAGCTGCGAAGTACCGAAGAACTCCTTGATCGCAGCGAGCACAGGGCGCGTATTGATCAGGGTGTTCGGCGTGATCGCCTCAATGTCCTGGGTCGTCATGCGCTCGCGAACAACGCGCTCCATACGGCTGAGGCCGGTGCGCATCTGGTTCTGGATAAGCTCGCCAACCGCGCGAATACGACGGTTACCGAAGTGGTCAATGTCATCGACGTCGAGACGAATGTCAACGACCTCGCCGTTACGGCTACCAGGAAGTGACTCGGTGCCCGCGTGCAGGCCTACGAGGTACTTGATCGTCGAGATGATGTCTTCGAGCGTGAGCACCGACTCAGTGATAGGCAGTTCAAGACCGAGCTTACGGTTGATCTTGTAGCGGCCGACCTTTGCGAGGTCGTAACGCTTCTCGTTGAAGAAGCTGTTGTCGAGCAACGCGCGGGCAGCCTCAATCGCAACCTGCTCGCCTGGGCGCTGCTTGCGGTAGATGTCTTTCAGAGCATCTTCCTGCGTCTCAATGTTGCCGTCCTTGGCAAGCGTGAGCTCGATCGACTCGTAACCCGCGAACTCCTCGCGAATCTCGTCTTCGGTCATGCCGAGGGCCTTCAGGAAGACCGTTACCGACTGCTTGCGCTTGCGGTCAATGCGCACGCCGACCTGGTCGCGCTTGTCAATCTCAAACTCGAGCCATGCACCACGGCTCGGGATGACGCGCGCGGTAAAGAGGTCTTTATCGCTGTTCTTCTCCGGGGTGCGCTCGAAGTACACACCGGGGCTACGCACGAGCTGCGAAACAATAACGCGCTCGGTGCCGTTGATGATGAAGGTGCCCTTGTCGGTCATGATGGGGAAATCGCCCATGTAGACCGTCTGGCTCTTCAGAACCTGCGTCTCGGTGTTGTAGAAGGCAGCCTCGACGTAGAGTGGCGCCGAGTAGGTCTTGCCCCGCTCCTTGCACTCGTCGATCGTGTACTTCTGCTCGTCGAGAATGGGGTTCTCGAATGAGAGCTGCATGGTGCCAGCAGCATCTTCAATCGGTGAGATCTCTTCAAAGATCTCTTCGAGCCCGTTCAGCGTTGCGACATCGTCGCGCCCCTCGGCTTGGGCCTCAGCAAGACGCTCTTTCCAAGCGTCGTTGCCGACAAGCCAGTCGAAGTTCTCAAGCTGGAGAGCCAGCAGGTTAGGAACCTCAATAGTGTCAGAAACCTTAGCGAACGAAACGCGTGAATTTTCACGCGAGTTCTTGGGTCGGTTTGTGGAAGATGCGTTGCGCGCAGCAGCCAAAAGAATAACCTCCGTGAGCCCCGTCGGGCTAAATTGTCCGGATATTGCGATGAGTGACTTCACTGGATGCAAAACGCACCTGAAAACGAGGTGCTGACCGACCGCAATATGAAGGCATAGCAAAACAGGAAGTGCAACTACCTAATGTACGCCAGTTTGCACCGCTTGTCTAGCGGGTTTCCTGAGTGTTCGTTGCGCTTCCGGGTAGGGTGGCTCACATGAATTATAGCGCTCCGCCCGACCACGAGACACCAAACCGCCAGATGCGAAGCTTAAGCATCAAGCCGTGGATCATCGGCGCGCTGCTCGTCGTTCCCGTCGCAGCTGCCTTTTGGTTTGCTTTCGGCTCGACTGCTCCTTTGCCCTTCGACGAGTGGTGGCACGAGCGAATTACGGCAAAGCCTCACTCGGCAACGTTTAGTATCGCAAACGTTCTGCATGTCTTTGGGAGCACGAAGAGCATGGCAATCATCGCTGCTGTGCTCACGATATTCCTTATCGTCTTACGCCGATGGCGCGAAGCAGCCACTATCGCCACCACCATGATCGGCGTGCTCGTGATCGTCGTCACGCTGAAGTTCACCGTTGAACGCCCCCGCCCCGTGAACATGCTCGTAGAGCAGGGCGGCACTTCCTTCCCCTCGGGGCACTCTCTGGCGGTCGCGGCCCTCTTCACGAGCATCACCTGCATCTTCGTCGTTCACAGCCGCAAAAAACGAACCTTTACGGTGCCACTCGTGGTGACGATTGCCGCGATCCCCCTCATGATGTGGAGCAGAACCGCGCTGAACGTGCACTGGCTCTCAGACACGCTCTGCGGAGCGCTGTTTGGCATCGCTCTCGCGCTCGTCGTGGCGCGCGCCCTCCTACGTGTTCCTGAAGAGGCAGTGTTAGCGCCCGGCGAACAGCCCCGGCAGATTGCCTAAGATATTCGTATGACTGCAGAATCAACCATCACCATGTTCGGCGCTGACTGGTGCGGCGACTGCCGAAGGGCAAAGCTCATGTTCGACCGCCTTGGGGTGCCTTATACCTACATCGATCTCGTACAAGACGAGGCCGCGGTCGAGGTCGCAAAAGACATCTCGGGTCGCACTAACATTCCCGTCATCGTGTACCCCGACCAGTCGTTTCAGGTCGAGCCTTCAAACGCCGACATCACGGCGAAGGTCAGCGAACTCGGGCTCGGCACGCAGCCAGATGGGGCCGAGGCGCTCTCGTAGCACCTCGCTCCCATGACCGCTGTTGAACGTCGCCTCGGCGACGGCAGTCTCGCCCGAATCGAGCCAGATCCGTACGTTGCTGGCGCCATGCAGTTACTCCTTGACGGCACCCCGCAGTCGCACGTGAACCCTGAGGCCCCGAGCGACCTCTTCTTTGAATACGTGCGTCGCATGGGCCACGTCATTGACGCGGTACGCGAGCCAGGGGCTCCCATCACCGCTCTGCACCTGGGAGGCGGCGCCTTCACCCTCCCCCGGTATATCGAGGCGACCCGGCCCGGCTCGCAGCAGCAGGTTATTGAGCTGAACGGCGACCTTATCGATTTCGTGCGCGAGCACCTCCCGCTCCCACGCAGAGCAAGCCTCAGGGTGAGGCGAGGCGACGCACGAGAAAAACTCTCGTCGTTGCCAAAGGGGCTCCTCGGTGCCGTCGATGTCGTAGTCGTTGACGTCTTTAGCGGCGCTCAAACTCCCGCTCATCTGACGAGCACCGAATTTTATCGAGAACTCGAGCCTTTCCTCGCACCCCAGGGTGTGGTGCTCGTCAACGCAGCCGACGGCCAGTCACAGCGATTCGCCCGTTCTCAGGCGGCAACGCTCGAGAGCGTTTGGAAGAACGTTATCGCCCTCGCCGAGCCGCAGGTATTGAAAGGCCGTCGCTTCGGCAACGTGGTACTCGTCGCCGGGCTCACCAACGCTTTCCCACTGCACCGCCTCATGGCGGCAGGCCCGCACCCAGCGAAGCTGCTCGAGGGCGAAGATATGCGGCGCTATATCGCGGGCGCTCAAGCGGTAACCGATACGACAGCCGAGGCCTCACCGCCGCCACCCGACGCGCTGTTCGGTTCGGGCCGTTGACTGTCGACCGCCAGCGCGCAGCCGGTATTGCGCGAGGACTCATTGCCGACCACCTGGGCGATGACTGGTCATTCGCCTTCGACACGGCAAAGCGTCGAGCAGGAGCGTGCCACTACACGAAGCGCTCAATCACGGTGTCACGGTACTTCACCGAGCAAGCAACAGAAGAGGAGTTCACCCAGGTCATGTTGCACGAGATCGCGCACGCTCTCGCGGGGGCTGACGCGGGGCACGGGCCAGAGTGGGCCTCGACCGCACGAGCGCTTGGTTACTCGGGCGCACGAACCCTCGAAACTCCCTTCGCCCGCGAGAAGGCGGCGTGGGTTGGCGCTTGCCCAGGCGGTCACGACCACTATCGTTACCGACGGCCGACAAGGCTCCTCTCATGCTCGCTCTGCTCGAAGCGCTTCGATAAGCGGTTCGTCATCGAATGGACCTTTGTGCCGCATTCTGCACGTAAAACGCACTGAGCTTCGCTCGTCAGCGCGTGCAATACACTGGTTTTTTACGAGCACGCGAGAGAACCCAAGGAGCGCTTACCGTGGCACGACCAATCATCATCGACACCGACCCTGGCATCGACGACGCAGTCGCTATTTTCCTGGCAGCGGCAAGCCCCGAGGTAGACCTGCTCGGCATCATCTCGGTTGCAGGCAACGTTGGCCTTAAACACACCAGCGGGAATGCCGCGGCACTCGCTGATCTGCTCCAGCTCAACATCCCACTCGGCAAAGGTGCAGACGGGCCGCTCTGGCGGCGGGACACCAAGCCAGCCGACCACGTGCACGGGGCCAACGGGCTTGGTGGCTACGCGCTACCCCAGTCAGATCGTGTCGCAGAGCCAGGGCTCGAGCTCATGGCAAGACTCATCGAAGAGAGTGAGGAGCCCGTCACGCTCATCGCGATCGGCCCGCTGACCAACGTCGCGGGGCTCATCACCTTCTACCCCGAGACCGCTCGCAAACTTGAACGCATCGTACTCATGGGGGGCGGAACCCTCGAACACATGGGCAACGTCACCCCGGCCGCCGAGTTCAACATCTACTACGACCCCGACGCCGCCGCACGCGTCTTCGACTCTGGTCTGCCCATCACGATGGTCGGTCTGAACGTCACGAACACAGCCCTCGTTGGCCCCTCGCACCTGCCCGGTCTCGCAGGGTCTGACGGCAAGGTCGCCGACATTACACGTCACCTCCTCTCGACCTATCGCAGCAAGGTTGAAGACAACGGCACTGCTCAGCACGACTCGGTTGCGGTCGCCTCGGTCATCGACCCCACGCTCATTGAGACGAAGCTGCTCCACGTCGATATTGACAACACAGGCAGACTGACTGCCGGGCAAACCGTGGTCGACCACGAGGGCGGCTCGGGCATGACCCCCAACATCGATGTTGCCCTCTCGATCGACCTCGAGCGATTCAGGTCACTGCTCGATACCAGGCTCACTGCCCTCGATACCCGCCTCAGGGGCGCGGCATCATGACACAGCGAGTCACGGTCGTTGGCAGCGCCAACGCCGACCTTGTCGTAGCGGTTGATCGGCGGCCCTCGGGCGGTGAAACCCTCATGGGCGGCGAGCTCAGCATCATCCCCGGCGGCAAAGGCGCGAATCAGGCCGTCGCAGCCGGGCTTGCCGGCGCGGTGACGAGCTTCGTCGGTTGCGTTGGTAACGATGGGAACGGCGAGATTCTACGAGCCTCGCTCACGCGAGCCGGCGTCAGCACTCGTTCATTGCACGCGACGCAAAGCCCCACGGGCACGGCCATCATCTTCCTCACCCCAGACGGCGAGAACTCAATCGTCGTCTCTCCCGGAGCAAACCACGACCTTACCCGAGCACTCGCAGAACGCGAGTGTGCCACCTGGCGCGAGGCAGCAGCCGTCGTGCTGAGCCTCGAGATTCCGCTCGAGACCGTTCGCTTCGTGATCGCTGATGCCGCCGAGCACGGCACCCGCGTCATCGTCAACGCCGCCCCCGCAACCAGCCTCGGGCGCGACGTACTCGAGCACTGCGATCCGCTCATTGTCAACGAGCACGAAGCGCTCGAGGTGCTCGGCGCCACGGGCGATGACCCCGACGCGAGTGACTACCCAGCGCTCGCGACGCGCCTCCTCGCGGCTGGCGCTCGCTCAGTCATCGTCACGCTCGGCGCAGAGGGCGCCCTCATTGCAACGGGGGCGGGCTGCGAGGCCATGCCCGCCTTCTCGGTGCGAGCGACCGACACGACAGGTGCGGGCGACGCTTTCGTCGGCGCCGTCGCAGCTGAGCTCTCACGCGGAGCTGACCTCAGCGAGGCGGTTCGTTTCGCGCAGGCGATGTCGGCGCTCTCGGTGCAGCGCCTCGGGGCCCAAACCTCATACGAGAATGAGCAGGCAGTTCGGGCTTTTCTGGCAGAAAACGCATAACACTTCTTGCAACTTGTCTGAGGAGTTGCTAAGGTAATCGCATGCTTTCTGCAGTGCTTCTTCTTCGTCGCCACGACGGGGCCTAACCGACCGGCTCCCCGTCGTGGAGTCGAAGCATGCGTCGGTCACCATACACGCACAGAAAGCACCGAGCATGAGCCATACGGCATTCGCAAGATTCAATACTCCCTCAGGGCCAAGGCCCGAAAATGCACCCTTCTGGAACCGGCAACGGCACTCACAAATGCCATCGCACCGCTACCGCGACGTGTACGAGCGCGTTACTGTCGGCCTCACCGACGCCGAGCGGGAGTGGCCCTCGAAGCGCCTCACGAAAGCACCGCTCTGGGTTCCTGTCGATCTGCGAGACGGCAACCAAGCGCTCGCTGAGCCGATGGACCCCGCACGCAAGAAGCGCTTCTTCGAACTCATGGTCGCGATGGGCTACACCGAGATCGAGGTCGGCTACCCCTCGGCCTCGCAAACCGACTATGACTTCGTACGGCTCCTCGCCGAGGGAACCCTCGCTCCAGAAGAGGTGACCCTCGTGGTCTTCACGCCGGCGCGCCGTGATCTCATCGAACGCACCGTCGAGTCGATCAGGGATATTCAGAATCCCGTCGTCATCCACATGTACACGGCCACGGCCCCGACCTGGCGCGAGATGGTCTTGCGCAAGAAACCCGCAGAGCTCAAAGAGCTCATCTTGCGCGGCGCAACCGACATTCTCGAGCTCGCAGGGCACCTGCCCAACGTGCGCTTCCAGTTCTCGCCCGAGGTCTTCAATCTCACCGAACCCGACTACGTCATCGATATTTGTGACAGCGTCACCGAGCTCTGGCAGGCGAGCCCCGAACGGCCCGTCATCTTGAACCTGCCCGCGACCGTTGAGGTGGCGACCCCGAACGTCTACGCCGATCAGATCGAGTACATGCACAAGCGACTCGCCAGGCGCGACAGCGTGATCCTCTCGGTGCACCCCCACAATGACCGAGGCACCGGCATCGCCTGCGCAGAACTCGCCGTGCTCGCCGGGGCCGACCGCGTCGAGGGCTGCATCTTCGGCAACGGCGAGCGCACGGGCAACGTTGACATCGCAACGCTCGCGCTCAACCTGCACGCCCAGGGCATCGATCCCATGATCGATTTCTCTGACATCGACGAGATTCGCCGCACGGTCGAGTACTGCAACCGCATCACGGTTCCCGAGCGCCACCCCTATGTGGGCGACCTCGTGCACACGGCGTTCAGCGGCACACACCAAGACGCGATCAACAAAGGCTTTGCCGAGCATCGTGAGCGAGCCGAAGCGCTAGGAGTGCCCGAAAACGAGGCCGCGTGGCACGTGCCCTACCTTCCCATCGATCCTGCCGATCTTGGCCGAAACTACGACGCCGTCATCCGGGTCAATTCGCAATCGGGCAAAGGCGGCATCGCCTACCTGCTCGCGACCGAGTACGGAGTCGAGCTGCCGCGCCGAGCCCAAATCGATTTTGCGCGCCGGGTTCAGCATCACACCGATACCTCGGGGGCCGAGATCACCGCTCACGAGATCTGGCGCGTATTTCGCGAGAGCTACTGTGCTCCAGTGCGGATCGAGCAGCCGTTCTCACTCACGAATTACGCTACCTCTGGCGTTGGAACCGAGCTGAGCACTTCGGTCGAGATCATGACGCCCGAGGGGCATGCCAGCTCATCACACCATGTTGGAACCGGCCCAGTCGAAGCACTCACTGCGGCACTCGCTGCGGAAGGGGTCGACATCGAGATTCTCGAGTTGCACCAGACGAGCCTCACTGCGGGCAACGACAGCGAGGCGCTCACACTCATCGAGTACCGGGTCGGCGCCGAAACCGCGTGGGCGGCTGGCATCGCTTCATCGGTGCTCGCCGCATCGCTCGAGGCGCTCATCGCAGCAGCAAACGCCGTGATCAGCACGCAGCAGGTCGCTGAGCGCGACCTTGAGTACGTGGGCTAGTCGAACCAACGAAGAGAGGGGTGGGGGGGGGCCGGGGGGGGCCCCCCCCCCCCCCGCCCCCCCCCCCCACCCCTCTTGCGCTACAACGCCGTCGCTATGCGCGCTTGCGTCGGTTAAACACGACGGTTCCCGCTGCAACCGCGACGAGCGCAAGTCCGGCAACAACCATGAGCACCTGACCGGCCGAACCAGTGAGTGGCAGCTCAGGTACGCGCTGCTGCTTGTTCGTGATCTCCTTTGAGATCTCGGTGACCTCGCCCGGGTTCACGATGACCTCGGTCTTCGCCGCATCTCCGGTGGGCAACACGAAGCCGTTTGGCGCCCGGGTCTCGACCAGCACGTAGCATCGAGCGCTCAGGCCGTTGGTCATCTGCCCTCCGTTCAGCTCGTCGTCGCCGATCCACAGCCCATCAATCAGAATGCTGCCGTCGCTTCCCGACTCGACGATGAATTCACTGCCATCGGCGTTCTTGACCTGTTCGAGCCCCTCATCGAGCTTGCAGCCAGAGGCCTTCTCGCTGATGTAGAGCGTAAACTGAGCGCCCTGCAGGCCTTTACCGGTGGTCTCGACATCAACCTTCTTCATCGAGACCCCACCCCAGCGGGTCCATACCTCGTTGGTCGGGGTACCGGGGTTGTTGTCGCCATCAAGGTCGAGGTCGTTCACGTTGACGATCGCCTTGTTCGGCATGGTGCCATCGCCGAGCGTGGTGATCGTTGCCATGAATTCGACCTTCAGAACGTCGCCCACATTCAGGTCGGCTAGGGTCGTGGCACTCAGCTCAACGGTGAGCGTCGAGCGTTCGGGAGTTCCACTCTTTGTCCACCCAGCCGTGTAATCGCCGCCAAGGGACAGCGGTGCACCGTTGAGCGTCACAAGGGGCAGCTCTGAGCCGGTGAGGCGCTGGTCAAGTGTGTCAGTGACGATGAACTTCGTGTAGGTGTCGCCGGTCACGGCGGGTGCCTTCTGCGAGATCGTGTAGTTGATCTTCGAGCCCAGGACGTAGCCGTTGGTCGGCTGGTTCTGGATGGTCTTGACGGGCGTATCGCCCACGTCGTTCTTCGGGTACACGTTGACGTTGTAGACCCAGGTTCCGTCGCCTTCACCGACGTTCACGCCGGGGGTAGGAACGGTGACGACGAACGGCTCGGACTTCTTTGTCACGTGCGCCGGAACCGTCTTCTCTCGAATGAGGTACGCGCCGAGAGCAATCGATCCGGTCTCGGTCACACCGTTCACGGTCGGGTCCATGACCGTGCAGCCGGTGAGGGTGAGGTTTCCAAGCGCGGTACCGGTGCGAGCCCCGACGAGGTCATCGGCGGTGAGCCCGCGCAGCGTGTCCCAGCCAATATTTGCGCCGCTCAGCAGGTCAATGCCGTCAATCTTGCAGTACTCAAAGACAACATCATCGATCGGCTTCGAGTCAGGCCTCGTACCATTACCGTCTGGGTTCATTTGGCCTTCGCCCGGGGCCTCGAACTTGTTAATGGTGATCGAACCGGTGCGCGTGGTGTCGATCTCTTCTGCGTGAGCGGTACTCGCGCCGACAAAAAGACCAAGCGCGCCGACGGCCATCACCGCTGTCGCGGCTATGCCCCGCCGCACCGCTCGGGGTTTCGTGTGAGTGTTCATATCGATTCCTTTCTGGAAAATCGGTAGAGGTGTGTTCAGGACTACCCTCACCAAGCAGTAGCCCGGGTCGTGTTATTGCGTGAGAAAGAACATTACGTGAGCCTGCGTGCACGGATCGTGCGCACGGCAAAGAACAGCGTGAACGCGAGCAAGAGCCCGCCGACGATGACGAAGATAAGGGTTCCAAGGCCGCCCGTGAGCGGAAGAACCGGCACCTCGACCTGGCGGTTTTCAATCTCGCCGAGATCAACAGCGGTATCGCCAGCGATCGTCACAAGAATTGGAGCCGTGAGTTTTTGGAAGCCTGCAGGGGCCTTCGTCTCAATGAGGTGATAGTTTCCCGGGGCAACACTCGCGAGCGTGAACACTCCGCCCTCTGGGCTCTGGTCGATGCCCTCGCAGTCTGCCTCACTGTCAGCGACGCAGTCGGTCACATCAATGGGCTCTGCTCCCGCGATGGGCTCTTCGTTCTCATCGAGCGGCACGAGCTGCCACTCGGCGCCTTTCAAGCGCTCACCCTTCGGATCGACCTTTTGCCAAGTGAGTCCTGCCCCAGCCTCGTAGTTTGCGACGTTGCCGATCTCATACGTCCACTCATCGACATTGAGCTGCTCAGAGCCGACAGTGAAACGAACTGGCTCTGCTGCCACCACGTAGCCGTCTGGCGCCTTCGTTTCAGTGAGTTCGTACGTGCCCCACGGAATACCCTTCAACGAAAACTTGCCCGCTTCTGGGTCACGGTCTTCACCGCAGCTGGCCTCATCGGTGCAGTCGGTGATGGCCTTGGGCCAGTCGCCGGCAGGCATGGCTTCGCCCTCTTCGACCACGGGGCTCAGCGTCCATTCGCTTCCTGCAAGCAGCCTGGTCGGGTCGAGCCCGTCAACCTTCTTCCACGACAGATCAGGGTTCAGCTGCAGCCCCACCTTCGACGCTTCTGAGGGCAGCATCGCTGTTCCGTTCGAGGCCCGTAGCCCCGCAATCGCGACGTTATTCCACGCGACCCCCGTCAGATCACCGTTCCCTCCGGCCACCGCAGGAAATACCCCGGTGAAGGTATCTGCGGGCTTCCAAATCCGATCACCAAAATCGAGGCGGATCGCGGTGACATCGACCCAATCAGCGGGTGCCCCGGTGAACCAGTCATCAGAGCAGCTGGTTGGCGCGCTTGAGCGCGATCCACCACCCTGCCCTGCTAATTCGCCACGGCACGGCTCATCCTGCGTCGAGTACTGCACCACCGTGTCCCCGGGAAGGCCCGTCACCGGGCCCGTCATGAAGACATCGAAGGCTGAATCTCGGGGCCCAGCGTCCGGTTTCACACCGTTGTCACCGACCCTAGGAAGAAGGTCGTAGAGCACGACGCCACGCATATCGACATTGCCCGTGTTTGTGATCGGAATACGGTACTGGGCCTCGCCAACACGATCGGTCGACCCGATGCCTGGTGAGGGAACATAGTCTGTGTCGAACGTTCCCTTCACCTGCTTACTCGCGGTCAGGCCTGGCCCTTCGACAATGATGTACTCCTGTTGAGTGCGACACCCGGTGTCGGCTTCAGGCCCTTGCACGACATTATCGAAGGTAAAGTCGGCCCAGGAGCCCGTTTGGGGGTCAAATACATCAGGGTTAGCGTACTCGCCCGGCCTGGTGCACACGAGATATTCATGCTCGGCCTGAGCGGCCTGCACAAGCATGTAGTTGGTAGAAAGCTTTGTATCTGCCCCTGTGCTTGCCGCGTTGTCTTTTACCCTTGCATCGAAGCCAATTGAGATCGCTTTCTCAAGCCCAAGACCGCCGTCGGCCGGGGCATCGGGAAAATCGATGACGATCTTAGTGCGGACAACACCGTTAATTTCAACTTCGCTCAGCGTCAATCGCGGTTCACCGAGGCGTGCAATGTCTTCAAGAGTGGTCCCGTCTCCATCCTCTGAAGGTGCGAGATAGACAGGATTGCCTGGGTCTTTGGGGTCAAAAACGAGGTTCTCCGGCAAAATTTCGGTGACTGTTGGGGTGAAAAACCATGTGTCGAAATTCCCGAGGCCTACCGAGTCATTACGTTTCGTAACCACCTCGACACGAACTCGTTCACTCGGCACGAGAGACGGCGAGTTATCCTTCCCGTCTTCACCCACGCGGTCGGGGTTATACATGCGTTTTTGGGCATAAATATCAATCAGATCACGAGCGACGCGAGTGTAACCGCATCGACCTTCATGGTTAGAGTCGACGAGCGTATCATTACGCGACATCGATTCACCATTCCAGGTAACCGTATTATCGTATGTACAGTTTTCGATGGTCACCCAAAGCGGGTGCTCAGAAGCCGGTGTCACCCCTCGCACTGGAGTGCCCTCCTTCGTCGGGCCGCCGGCGGGGTCACCCGTTGTCAAGAAGTGCGGTTGATACGCTCCATCGGCAACAGCCTGAGAGTTATCGAGCGGAATAGTGTCATTCACTCGGCCGAAAAGAAAGAGTTTGCCGTCTGAGCCTGCTTTGACGGGGTTATCGTCGAGCCAAAACTTCGTGATCCATTCGCCGTCGTCCATCACAATGGACTCCCCGTCGGCCAAGCCCTCGCAGTTGCGAATGTCTTTATCACCAATGATCGAACCCGCTGGAATCGTACACACACCCGTCCTCGAGGTGTTCGTCGTCCAGTGCACCTGCAGCTTCGACATGTTTCCGTTTGCACCAAATGCGATGTCGGTGTAGGCAGGGGTTGCACAATCGGTGTCGTCAGGATCTTCAGGCGAAACCCAGTTACACGGCAGCATGTCAACGAGAGACCATGAGCCAGAAGCTGCACCGGTTCCCTTAATCGCGAAGTAGTTAAGGTAGCCGCGAACCCAGTCACCATGTGACGAGCGCTCTCCCCGCATAAACTGCCAGCCCGCCCCGTTAGACGCGGCGTATGACCGGCCCTTTTGCAGCGTGAAATCGCCGTCGGCGCCAATCTGTAGGTAATGATCCGTCATATCAGCGTCGTTGAGCTCGTGGCTCTCATCGCCCCACGCGTTGGCATGGGCGGTAACCGTGTTCTCTTGCTTCACATGGTTGTTAGCCGCTTCGGTGAAGCGGTCAGCCGGAAAACGAACCGTGACGAGTAGGCTCTTGCCGAATGTTCGGGAATCACAGACCAACTTCCCGTTCTGAGTTTGCACGGAATCGCCAAGGTTCCAGGTCACCGTATTCTCTGATTCGTTATATTGGCCCCCCAAGTTTGCCGAAACAAACTCGACCCCCGTTGGCAGTGTGTCAACAATAACGAGATTCTGCATTGCCCAGATGCCGTTCTCTGCGCACATGTTTGAGTAGTGGCCGAACTGTCCTGCTTCGTTCCACTGCCGTGCGTATCCGGCTTCAATCAGATAGGTCACTTCGCCATCGACATAAGGGTCTTCAAGGTCACCTTCAGCTGTCGTGGTCCCGTCGGTTCTCTGCTTCGTAATTTTCAGCTCGACGTCAGAACGAACCAAGACGGGCTGTCCCACCGCTTGATCGCTACCAAGATTCGACGTGCTGATCGAGATTTCGGGAGTCACGGTCGTGCCGTCGGGTGTGCTGTAGTTTGCAGTCTTGAGCTGAAACCATACCGTCTGAGTGCCGCCAGTTGTTAAGTTAGCCGGAAGGTCCCAGACGATGACTCGATTTGAGCCGGTGCCTTCAACGCGTCCAGGGTAAGTACTTCCGATCGCGCCGCTAATCTCTACGACTTCGAGTTCGATGTTGCCCGGCATCCCCTGGGGAACAGGAACTTCAATTCTTCCATTTTCACAAACCGCGACACTGTGATCACCGCACTCCCAGTTCGCCGTGAACAGGATCGTTTCGCCAGAGCGCACCGAGGCCGTGGGCTCGAGGAAGACCACAGATACACCGTTCGCTGCTGAGGTCGCTGGAATCCCTACCCCGAGTACAAGCAGAGCTGTAGCGAGCAGCATACCGACGATGCGGGCTATTCGCCCTTTGAGCGTCTGTGACCTGTGTTGCACCGTCTTCACGGCTTCCCCCTATTTTGACGGTCGCCGTGAAGAGCTCATGTGCTCGGACGACAACGCCCAGAGGTAAGAGCTTCAGCGATCACACATTGACCGTATTTTCCAATCCCTAGTGCTGATTCTGCACCGCTGGAGCAAAAAAGAAAAGCCCTGGAACCGATATTTCTTAATTTTCGGGTCAATTATTTACTTTTTGACCATGATGGTCGCTCATTGAGCAGCCCGCGTCTGAGAATGCCTCGCTGCTGCTCCTTATTCCTTCAGGCGAGTTCGACACCTCAACCGCAATACTGCGGTTGTCAACAGCAAAGCCAGCTGGAGAACCCGCTTATGATTGAACGACTCCAGCATTTGGGGCCAGTTCATTCTCTGCATGCGAACGTTTCTTGAGCATTACACTCAGCTGTGGCGATTTCTGTGGCGTGCGAATTCGAACGCATTCCCCGACCGAAATTGCAAAAGTGAGTCCTGCGCTCCCTCCCTGTCAGGTCTTCCGGTGAGGGGCGAGTAGGCGCGGCGTGTGGGCTGAGACGCAGGAACCTCACGAACCATCGGAGAATATTGCTGGGGCCGAGTCAAAGAGCGTTGGCGATCTCCCGGAGGGCTTGCAGGTGAACCTCGTAGGACTGCCGACCATCGTGAGTCAAGGACAGCCAGGTCCGGGGACGCTTACCGATGTAACCCTTGTGTATGCGCAGGTATCCGGCCCCTTCGAGGACGGCATTGGCCTTCGAGAGTGTGGGGGCAGTCACATCAAGGTCCTCAGCTAATGCCATGAATTCAATGCGGTCAGTGTTGGCAACCGCGGCCATAATGCTCAGTCGGAGTGGATGGTTCAGTAGCCCATCGAGGCGCAGGCGTGGGTGGCTCATTGCCCCGCCAGCCCCAAGTCGTCGGGAGCCTCAGCCAGCCATCGGCCGCTTACGAAACCGATCACAAAGCAAGCTACAGCAAGTAAGCTAATAATCCAACCGTCTGGGCGCAATTGCATCGTAAGAATAGTAGCGGCACTCGTGGCCACTCCAGAGAACCCAAGCCCTAGCAAGGGGGCCATGCGCCATCCTCGAGCGACGCGTCGTTGACGCGCCACCAAGGCCAAGGACACGCAGACAAGGACTGCTGTGCAGCCTAGTCCGACAATTCCCCATCCTATGCGGGGAGCCTCGCGGTATGCGGCCCAGGCCAGGGAGAGAAACAAAGGCGTCCAGGCGAGCGCCGCAAGAGCGAGCGATACGGTAGAGACCGCCTTAGAGGGGCGTGGGACAGCTGCCACGGCCCGAAGCGATTCCTCGGCTGTGTCCTGGGTGATGTGTTTGGGCATGACAAAACACTAACAAGTAGTTACCTTTTTGGCAACTACTTTCCATATCGACGCTACCCCTCCCACAAAAGAGGCGTCTCTTGCGACGATCATCGCTTACCCAGCCGCAGCTCTAGCATCATGGCAGCGCCTCCTCGAACAGTGCACTGCCCCCGGGTAGGGGAAAGTTTGCCAGGAGTGGTGGCGGCTCCGGGCTATATGCAATAAGGAGTGGGTCGAATCCTAACCAAACTGCTTTTAGCCACAGGAGAAACAAAAAAGCCCCTCTTCTTCCCAGTGTTTCAGCGGAAGTTGAGGGGCTATTGGTCGGGATGACAGGATTTGAACCTGCGACCCCGTCGTCCCGAACGACGTGCGCTACCAAACTGCGCCACATCCCGATGGCTCGATGAGCCACGAACCATACTACTCCTGCATCGCCCGAGACAAAAATCAGGGTGCGGTGTGCGCGCCCGATGGCTCGGCTCGACGGGGCTACCAGGGGTCGCTGTGGGAGAATGGGACGCATGACGAACCTTGATTTTCGCCTGTTGGCGTTTGACCTTGACGACACGCTCGCCCCCTCGAAGTCACGGGCGCCCGAGGTGATCGTGCAAGAACTCACGCGGCTGCTCAAGCTCACCCCTATCGCGGTGATTTCGGGAGGGAACTTTGAGCAGTTCTCGACGCAGCTCATTGATCCGCTGCGGGAGCACCTTGCGAAAGCAGACGCGCTCGACCTGCTCGGCGAACTGCATCTCTTGCCCACCTGCGGCACGCGCTACTACCTGCACGACGGAGCTGCGTGGCGGGCGAAGTACGAAGAGAACCTGCCGTTTGCCGATCGCGCGCTCGCGGCGCAGACGCTCGAGGCTGAGGCGAAGCGTCTCGGGCTCTGGGAGGCGCTCGTGTGGGGCAACATCATCGAAGATCGCGGCTCACAGGTCACGTTTTCGGCGCTCGGGCAGCGCGCTCCGGTCGAGGCGAAAGAGCTGTGGGATCCGTCTGGCGCCAAGAAGAATGCGCTGCGAGAGGCCGTCGCAGCGAAGCTTCCCCACCTTGAAGTTCGAAGCGGCGGATCGACGTCAGTCGACATCACGCTCAAGGGCATCGACAAGGCCTACGGCATGCAGAAGCTTGCCGAGCAGACCGGCATCGCACTGAGCGACATGCTGTTCGTTGGCGACAGGCTCGACCCTGACGGTAACGACTACCCCGTGAAGCAGCTCGGGGTTCGCTGCCACGAGGTCACCGGCTGGCAGGACACCGCCGCTTTCTTGGCGACGCTCGCTGGCTAACCGCGAGTCACCATAGATACGGCTGAGGCCCCCGCTCCGTGTGGAGTCGGGGGCCTCAGCCGTATTAGCGAGAGGTTATTACTTCGCTTAGGCCTCGTTGTTCATGAGGCCGAGCGTCTTGGCGGTCGCAGCAAGCGATTGCATCGCGACATCGGCATTCGCGTTGATGTCTTTGCCGTATGAAGGAATCTGCTTGACGATCTTTGCCTTCCACTCTGATTCAAACTTTTCAGGGAAGCACTTGCTCATGACGTCGAGCATCGCATACACAGCGGTCGATGCACCGGGCGATGCGCCGAGCAGGCCTGCGATGGTGCCCTCGCCACCGGTGACGATCTCGGTGCCGAACTGCAGCACGCCGCCCTTTTTCTTGTCTTTCTTCATGACCTGCACGCGCTGGCCGGCCGTGATGAGGCGCCAGTCTTCTGACTTCGCAGCTGGCAGGTACTCCCGCAGTGCTTCGAGGCGCTTGTTACGGCTCGCCATGAGCTCGGTGAGCAGGTACTTCACGAGCGAGAGCTCGCTGAGGCCGACGCGAATCATGGGCCAGATGTTGTGCATGCGAATTGAGCCTGGCAGGTCAAACCATGAGCTCTTCTTGAGGAACTTCGGGGTGAAGCCGGCGTAGGGGCCAAACAGCAGTGATTCCTGGCCATCGACGATGCGGGCGTCGAGGTGAGGAACAGACATTGGGGGCGCACCAACCGCGGCTTTGCCGTAGACCTTGGCGCGGTGCTGCGAGACGACCTCGGGGTTGTCGCAGCGGAAGAACTCGCCGCTGATCGGGAAGCCACCGAAGCCCTTGATCTCGGGAATCTTTGAGCTCTGCAGCAGCTGCAGTGCGCCGCCGCCGGCACCGACGAAGACGAACTTCGCGTCGATGGTGCTCGAGATGTCGGTGTTGTGGTCGCGGTAGAACACGCGCCAGGTGCCGTCACTCTGACGCTTGACCTTCTTGACCTGGGTGTTCATGTTGACCTCGACGCCCTGCGACTCGAGGTTGTTGGTGAGCTGTCGTGTGACCGAACCGAAATCGACGTCAGTGCCGTGAATCGAGCGGGTAGCGGCTACCGCTTCGCCCTTCTTACGACGATCGATGATGAGGGGTGCCCACTCGGCGATCTTCTCTGGATCGTCGGTGAATTCCATCTCTTTGAAGAGTGGCTCTTGCTTGAGCGTCTCGTAGCGGCGACGCAGGTAGTCAACGTTCTTTTCGCCCTGAACAAACGTCATGTGCGGCGTTGCGTTGATGAACGACGTTGGCTCGCCGAGCACACCGTCTTCAACGAGCGATGCCCACCACTCGCGGCTGAGCTGAAACTGCTCGTTGATCGTGACTGCCTTGGCCGATGAGAGCGAACCGTCTTTGCCCTCGGGCATATAGTTCAGCTCGCAGAGCGCTGAGTGCCCGGTACCCGCGTTGTTCCACGCGTTTGAGCTCTCGGTGGCGAGGCCGCCGAAGCGCTCGAAGAGCGTGATCGACCAGTCTGGCTGCACCTGTTTGAGCAGGGTTCCGAGCGTGGCGCTCATGATTCCGCCACCAATAAGTACGACATCTACGGTTTTGTTAGTCACGATGTCCTAGTGTACTCCTCCTTGACGATTCGTGTGTGAAGCGGTGCTCAGCGTCAACCCGCCGACGTCGAGAGTCTTGCGGTATGCTGTGCTGCCTGCCGTAACGACCCCGTCGCGTCGTCAATGATGTGCTGGTAGCCGAGCCTCGTGGCTTCTGCCCTGCGTTGCTGGCCTGCCTGAACCGGCCTGATCTCGCCGGCAAGGCTAATCTCGCCAAAGGCAACAACGCCAGCGGGCAGGGCCCGGTCTTTGGCCGACGACAGAATTGCGAGTGCGATCGCAAGGTCGGTACCAGGTTCTGCGAGCTTCACCCCGCCGACCGTCGAGACGTACACATCATGGTCTGAGAGCTTCTGCCCGCAGCGTTTTTCGATGACCGCGAGAATCATTGCGACGCGAGACGAGTCAACGCCGCTCGTGACCCGTCGTGGATTCGGTGCCGCTGATGGCGAGACGAGTGCCTGAACTTCAACGGGCAGCGGCCTTCGCCCCTCCATCGCAATGGTCGTGCACACCCCGCTCACGCTCTCTCGGTTTCGACTCAGGAAGAGGCCGCTCGGGTCGGGAACCTGCTCGATACCCTCACCGTGCATCTGGAAGCAGCCGACCTCGTCGGTTGGGCCGAATCGGTTTTTCAGTGTTCGTAAGAAGCGCAGCGGCGAGTCTCGATCACCTTCGAAGTGGCACACGACGTCAACGAGGTGTTCAAGGAGCCTCGGCCCGGCAACCGTGCCGTCTTTCGTCACATGCCCCACGAGCACAACGGGAATCTCACGCTCCTTTGCCACCCGAATGAGCGTGGCCGCGACCTCACGCACCTGGGCAGGCCCACCGGCGATGCCCTGTGCGGCCTCGGTTTGCATCGTTTGCACGGAGTCGATGATGACGAGATCGGGATTGACCTCTTCGATCTGGCCGAGCACAACGGCAAGGTCGGTTTCAGAGGCGAGAAAGAGGGTCTCTTCGAGCGCGCCGGTTCGCTCGGCGCGCATGCGCACTTGCCCCGTCGACTCTTCGCCGCTCGAATACAGCACGCGGTCGCCCCGCCTCGCCGCTTCGGCCGCCGCGCTCAGCAGCAGCGTCGACTTGCCAACCCCAGGCTCGCCCGAAAAGAGAATCGCAGCCCCTGGAACGATGCCGCCGCCGAGCACTCGGTCAAGCTCAGAGATGCCGGTCGGCCGGTGCTTAACGGTGTCGCCAGAGAGCTTCGTAATCGCCACCGCACTGCGGCCCTCAGGAGGCCTCACCGCACGGGTGTTCTTACCAATGCCACCGGCAGGAGCCCCTCGTTCAATGACCGTGCCCCACTGCTGACACTCGCCGCAGCGCCCCACCCACTTGGGTGCACGCCAGCCACACTCAGTGCATTCGAAGCCGCTTGATTTTGCCATAGTGTGAGCATACTGGCAGCCACTGACACGGCGGCTCCGAGGCTGTCGAGTGGCCCGAATGAGCGCTACACGGGATCGGTGAGGTGCGGCCCGTCACCCTTCAGCGGGGCGACCTCGTCAATGCGCAGTTGCCGGGCAATACGCCGACCGCCCTCACGAACCATCTCGAGCAATGAGCCGGCGCCCGGGTTGGCAGGGTCGATCCACGCGTCAATGTGGGCTTCTTCAATGAATACGGGCATGCGGTCGTGCAGCGCGCTCACCGGCCCCTCGGCTTCGTCGGTGAGCACGGCAGCTGTGAGGTGCCATGCGTCTGGGCCCTCGGCTTCTGGGTCACGCCACCACCCGTATAACCCGGCCACGAGCATCGGCTGGTGAGGGGCCTGAATATAGTGCGGGATTCGCTTGCCCTGTGATCCGCTCCACTCATAAAACCCGTTCATGATCACGACGCAACGCCTCGAACGCAGCGGATCTTGCCACGTGGCCTTCGTCGCCGCCGTCTCGGCCCTCGCGTTGAACGTCGGGAACGAGGTTTGCAGGGTCGGGGACCAGGGCGGCGTCAACGACCAGCGCGCCAGTTCGACTCGGCGTTGGCCAGGCTGCTTATGACTCATCACGAGAATGGGCAGGTGCTGGGTCGGCGCAAGGTTCCAGGACGAGTCGCCGAGCTCGGGCGAAAGCACGGCGCCGGGAAAAATCTCGGCGAACTGTTGCTCTGAAATGTCGACGACGCAGCGACCGCACATATGGCGCTACCCCCGCCTGGTTTCTGGCTGCTGCCGAGCGCTCTTCACGGTGACCCCTTTACGTTCTCGGGCACCAGTGTCTCACAGCGAGCACAGGTCGCCAAGATTTAGGCATTGAAGACTGAAACCCCGAGCACCGTGAGCTCGATGTCTTACGTATCGCCCGTTCGGCAGACAGCGTGCAGAGCATTGCACAACAGCTGTTTCTTTCGCCAGGAACCGTGCGCAACTACCTTTCATCGGCTATCACGAAGCTCGGTTTAGCCTCGCGTCACGCGGCCGCTGAACATGCGTGGCAACAGGGGTGGATCTAGGCCAGACTAACCGATCGCCACTCCAAAGAGCATGCCGATGAGGTAGGTCGCGACCATCGTGGCAGAGCCCATGAGCACGTTGCGTATGATCGCGGGCCAGATCGGCGCTTCGCCGAGCTTGGCGCTCAGAAGGCCCGTCAGGAAGAGGCCGACCACGACCGCAATCGCGGTGAGGGCGACCGCGTTGCCCCCGGGAATGAGAATCATGAGCATCGGGATGAGTCCACCGAGTGTGAAGGCGATGAACGACGAGAACGCAGCGACCCACGGGCTCGTGTACTCGTCTGGATCGATGCCGAGTTCGACCTCGGCGTGAGCCGCGAGGGCGTCGTGCTCGGTGAGCTCTTCGGCGACCTGCTTCGCGAGCTCGGCTGAGAGCCCACGCTTGCGGTACATGCCGGTGAGCTCTGCCAGCTCAGCTTGCGGGTGCTCTTTGAGCTCGATGCTCTCTTTTTCAATGAGTGCTTTTTCGGTGTCACGCTGTGTGCTCACCGAGACATATTCGCCGCCCGCCATCGAGAAGGCGCCAGCAACGAGCGCGGCGATGCCGGCCGTCGCGATCGCAATGACGTTGCCTGGCGTTGCTGCTGCGACACCGACAACGACGCCGGCGACCGAGACGATGCCGTCGTTGGCTCCGAGCACGCCCGCGCGCAACCAGTTGAGGCGTTGCCCCACGTTGCTCTCGAGGTGTGACTCATGGAGGTGGTCGATGACGGTTTCGAAGCCGGTTTGTGTGGTGGTCATGCCATCAGCATGGCACTGAGAAGAAGGCCGCGCAAGCAAGGCTAGGCAAGGCTAAAAGCCTCTGTTTGCCTCAAATATGAGTGTAGCCTAGCCTCACTTTTAGACCCGTTACCGAGCGCGAATATGCTCGGGACGCGAAGCAATAATTCCAGCCAGCAATTGCACGACGAGCGCGACTCCCAGCACGACCATCGGCACCTTCCATTCACCGGTTGCAGCGTGCACCGCCCCGATGCCGATGGGCCCGAGCCCCGCAATGAGATAGCCGAAGCCCTGAGACATCGTCGAGAGGTGACCCGTGTGGTGGGCATCTGGTGAACGCCACACGATGAACGTGAGCGAGAGGCTGATAGTGGCACCCTGACCGAGGCCAATGAGCGTCATCCAGACGTAGGCTCCCTCGGCCGGCGCGATCGCGAGCCCCACGTACGCAGAGGCGACGAGCGCTGTCGCGATGGCAACGGGAACCCAGGTCGGCTTCATGCGGGCTGCGACCGAAGGCGTGACAAGTGAGGCAACGATTCCAGGAAAGGCAGAGTATGCGAGCATCAAACCAGCCTCGTTCGGGCTCATGCCGGCGTCTTGCAGCATCGTCGGAATCCAGGTGAGCATCGTGTAGTAGCTCGCACTCTGCAGCCCCATAAGCAGCGTGACAGCAATCGCAATCGGGTCGGTGAGAATCGCACGAAATGGCGGCTCGTTGGTGGTGGTTTTCGTTGCGACGACAGCAGTAGCACCCTGCCCTGCCCCGTGCTTTGGGCACCTGGGCTGCGGGCCGCGTCGCAGCTGCGGCAACCAAATGACGAGCGCGATCACTGCGGGAATCGCCCAGACGCCAAGCGCGAGGCGCCAATTCCCGTCCATGACTGGCAGTAACGGCGCGGTGAGCCCTGAAGCAAACGCGGCACCAACGAACAGGGCGGTCGAGTAGAGCCCCATCATGAGGCCCACCCGGTGCGAGAAGTCTTGCTTGATCGCAGCGGGCATCACCACGTTGCCCACCGCAATCGCGGCACCAACGAGCACCGTACCGGCGAAGAGGCCAAGCAGGCTTGGCTGCAGCCGAAGCAGAATGCCTGCTGCGAGAACGAGAAGCGTAAGCCCGAGCAGGCGGTGCATGCCGAGACGTCTCGTCAGAACAGGGGTAAAGAAAGCAAACGCACCAAACGCAAAGACCGGGATCGTCATGAGCAAACTCACGAGCGTCGCAGAGAGCCCGAGCGAGGCTTGAATGTCGGCAAGCACGGGGCCGATCGAGGCAACACCGATGCGCAGGTTTAGGCCGATGAGGATGAGACCGGTGCCGAGCAGTAGCAGCGACCATTTGCTCGGGGTTTTTTCGGGTTCGCCGCTTCCCTTTGCGGCATCCGGGGTTGGCAGGTTCACCATGTCAGTATTCGGGGTATCAAACGGCATACCCACTATTTCAGCCGATGCGCAACTAGCTCTCAACCGGTAAACTGACATGAAATGCCTGAATTACGCCAAGAAGTCATCATTCCCGAGCAGGCCCTGCGACTCGGTCACGAGCAGCACACCCCCGCCCACCTACACGACCAAGGCCACCTCGTGTACCCCGCAACCGGCGTGCTCTCGATGGTGACCGACGCGGGGTCGTGGATCGCGCCCTCGAACCGTGCCGTATGGATTCCCGGCGGCTTTCTGCATCAGCACCGCGCACACGGAGCAACCGACATGCGCATCGTCTTCATGACCGGCGAGCATGCCTGCCGCCTGCCAGGCCACCCGGCAGTGCTCGCGGTACCGCCCCTCGCCCGGGAGGCCACGCTCGCGCTCACGAGCACACAGGCTCGCAGCCCTGAATCACGCAACCGCCTACGCCACGTCATCATCGACGAGCTCACGGCGACCCCGGAGCAGCCCCTGCATCTTCCCGTTCCCACCGACGAGCGCCTCTTGCAGGTGATGTCGCTCGTCACGGCAGACCTCGCGAGCCCCGCAACCCTGAGTGAGCTGGGCCACCGCATCGGCGCGAGCGAACGCACGCTCAGCCGCCTCTTTCGTGCAGAGACCGGCATGAGCTTTCGCCAGTGGCGCATTCAGTTGCGGGTGCACAGCGCTCTTCTCATGCTCAGCGAAGGCCGGTCGGTGCTCGACGTCGCAACCGCCTGCGGCTGGGCCAACCCGAGCGCCTTCATCGACGCCTTCACCGCGCTCATTGGCCAGACTCCCGGCAGGTATCAGCGCTCGCTGGGCGAAGCGAGGGCTGGCTCAGCTCAGTAGCACGCTCCCGGGCAACCGCGGGGCGCGATCCACCAAGAAAGAGAACAGCCCCAGCCCGGCGCTATGCCGGGCTGGGGCTGTGAAGCGTTTCGCGTGAGCGAACGTTAGTCGTTCATGATGTCTTTTGCGGTGTCTTTCACGTCGCCAACGACCTTCTTGGCACCGCCCTTGACCTGGTCTGCCTTGCCCTCGGCCACCATCTGTTCGTTATCGGTGAGGTTGCCTACGGCTTCTTTGGCCTTACCCTTTACCTTGTCCATACCTGCTTCGATTTTGTCTGATGCACTCATTGTTCAGCTCCGTTCGTTGGTTATATTGGACATTTCTACTGTTTCATTCACTCGCCGCTGATGCAAGGCTTGCCCAGGGCGTTCACAGCCGCTACTCGCCGAACCCGCAGCTTTTCGTAACCTTGCGTTTACCTTGCCCCGGTGCCAGCACGCATGCAAACCCCCAACAGCTACGCCAGCATCTTGCGCAAGAGCGACGAGAGCCCCTCAACAAGAAAGACGATCACGAGCACGCACAGCAGTAAGAACAGCAGCTCGTGCTGGTTCACCCGGGCCGCGCTCGAGAGCATGTACCCGATGCCACCGCCACCAACGATGCCGAGCACCGTCGCCGAGCGAATATTCGTGTCGAGCAGGTAGAGCGTGTGCCCAACAAACGATGGCACGGCCTGCGGGAAGGTCGCAGCCGCAAACATCTGCGGCCGCGTCGCCCCAACGGCGAAGAGCGCTTGCTCGGGCCCGGGATTCACCTCTTCGAGCGAGTCGGCAACGAGCTTCCCGAGCAGCCCCACCCCGCCGATGCCAAGCGCGAGCACAGCGGCACCGGGGCCGAGTCCCGTGAGAATAATAAAAAACAGGGCGAGCAAGAGCTCTGGCAAGCCGCGGATCACGACGAGCGTCAACCGCGCTCCGGCCCGAACCCCGGGGCTCGGTGAAACGTTGCGTGCGGCGAGGGCTCCGAGCAACATCGAGAAGACCACAGCGAAGAGGGTTGCCGCGAACGCGATCTGCACGGTCTCAACGAGGGCAAGGGTAACCTGACCCCACTTTTCTTGCGCGAGCGAGGGCGGCCAGAGGCGACCGCCTGCAATCGCGAGGTTCTGCCAGAAGTTCGCGAAGCTACTGCCCTGCGATCCCGCGAGAACGACCGAGGCCGCGACGATCAGCACCGTCGACCAGATGAGGGTGACGCTGCGCACCCGGTCAGGGGTCCACGGAATACGGCCTTTGCGACCCTGGGCGGCGTGCGCGATCCGCGCCTCCTCTGGAGTCTCGGGCTCATTCGTCAGGCGGCGAACGAGGCGGTGGGCAATGCTGCGGCCCTCGGGCTGGGCTCCGAGCAGCGAGCGTCGCAACAACGCCGAGACGACCTCGAACAGCACACACAGCACGAAGATGATGATCGCGAAAGGCATCGCCTCGCGATAGTTGAGCGTTTGCATGGCGATGCTGAGCTGCTGGCCGAGACCGGCGACGCCCACGAAGCCGAGAATGACCGAGACGCGTAGGTTAATGTCAGCACGGTGCAACACGATCGCGATGAACGCGGGCAGAATTTGCGGCCACACCGCTCCCCAAAATTGCTGATGTTTACTCGCCCCTGCGGCGCGCAGTGCGAGCACGGGGCCGTCGTCGATCTGCTCAATTGCGTCGGCAGTGAGCTTGCTGATCATGCCAATCGAGTGGATCCCGAGAGCGAGTACGCCGGCAAGCGCGCCCTGCCCGATGATGAGCGCAAAGATCATCGCCATAATGGCGTCGGGTGCCGCTCGTGTCGTGACACCGAGAAAACGGCCGAGCGCTACGCCAAAGCGATTTGGGGCGGTGTTGCGGGCGGCAAGGTAGGCCACCGGGATCGAGAGCACTGCGGCGAGCGCCGTTCCGCAAAACACGATGGCCAGGGTGAGGGCGCAGAGCCACAGGGCTTCGCCGAGGCTCGGCCAGACGAAGGGAACCGTGCGTGCAAGGAACGACCCCGCATACTCGGTGCCGCGGGTGACCTGTTCCCAGGAGAGACCGACGCCCTGCATCGACCATACTCCCGCGATGAGGAGCCCGATGAGCAGCGCGTTGGTAACGATTCTCGCCCTCGTTGGCTTTGCGAGTGTGGGCCGGGGCGACTGCGCAGCACCCTCTCGTTTCGCGAGCGTCGGGGCGCTCACGCCGATGCCCCGCTCGCCTGCATATCGGTCATGTTTACCGCTGTAGCAGAGTTCAGCCCCTCAGCTCCTTCTTGCGGCTCGATCGCCGCGATCTCTTCGGGGGTCACTGCTACACGGCGATAAATGTTCATGACGGTTTCTTTATCGAGCGCGCCGGCCCGGGTGTCGAGCACGACAGCACCGTGCCTCAGCCCAACAATACGATCGGCCCAGGCAAGAGCGAGGTCGACCTGGTGCAGGCTGCATAACACCGTCAGACCGCGACGCACGGCGATTTCACGAATGAGGTTCATGACCTGCTGCGATGACTCTGGGTCGAGCGAGGCAACGGGCTCGTCGGCGAGCAAAATCTCGGGCTCCTGCATGAGGGCTCGGGCGATCGCGACTCGCTGCTGTTGCCCGCCAGAGAGTGTGTCGGCCCGTTGGAAGGCGTGCTCTTCAAGGCCCACCTCGGCGAGCAGGTCGAGAGCGCGCAACCTCAGCTGCTTCGGGTAGCTGAGCAGGCCGAGCCTCGGGCCGCGAAGTGTTGCGAGGCTTCCGCTCAACACGTTTTCAAGCACACTTCGTGGGCCCACCAGTTCAAACTGTTGAAAGATAAACCCGACCTTGCTGCGAAGCTCTCGCAGCTGCCGCCCCTTAAGCCCGCTGAGTGTCTCACCGAGCACTTCAACGGAGCCGTCGGTAGCGGCCTCAAGCCCATTTAGGTGGCGCAGTAGGGTCGATTTACCCGATCCCGATAGGCCGAGCAGCACAACAACCTCGCCCGACGAGACTTCGAGCGAGACCTTTTCAAGGGCAACCGTATGCCCAAACTTCTTCGTCACGTCGATCAAGCGGATCTTTGATGTATCACTCATCGGTTGACTCCTTCTGCCGCGCCTTCCGCGGTCTCAAACATTCATGTGCGGGGCCCGGCACCGCTTGGTGTCAGGCCCCGGTAAATGCTGAGTAGGCGTTCTCGAGCGAGCCCTACTCAGCTATGCCGGTTAGGGCTGGCACTGAGCAGCGCCGGTTTCTTCACACACCTTGCGCACGCTGTCGTAATACGAATCTTCAACGGGCACGAGCTCGTAGAAATAGGCTTTGAACGCCTCGGTGATCGTGATGCCCTCGTCTTCGATACCGTCAAGCGTGATGTTTTGCAGCGCATCTTTCAGCGAGCTCTGCACGTCTTTCGGCAGGTTCGTCGACATGACGAGCGGAGCCCCCGGAACGGTAACGCGGTTAATCACGGTCAGGTCGCCCTCGGCAAAGAGACCATCGGCGATACCCGTGGTCTCGACCACGGCGTCCTCGGCAAAGCCAGCCTCACATTCAACACCCTGCGCGGTCTTCTGTGCCGAGGCATCGTGACCACCGGCGAAGACCGGGGTCACATCGCTCTCGGGGTTGATCCCCTCTGCGAGCAGCTCTGCGCTCGGGTACAGGTAGCCCGAGGTCGAACCCGGATCAACGAAGCACACCTTGTGCCCCTTCATGTCTTTGATCGAGGTGATGTCTGAGCCCTTCGGCACAACCGCGAGTGACTCGTACCCGGGCTCCTCTCCCGCTTCAGTCACAGTGACCCCGATCGGTGTGAGGGGCGCACCACCATTCGTAGCGGCTACGTAGGTGAAGCCCGAGAAGCTCCCGATATCAATACGCCCCGCAATCGCCGCCTCTACGAGGGCCGCGTAATCGGTCGATTGCACGAGCTCGACCTCTTTGCCGGTCTTAGCCGCGATGTACTCAACGAGCGGCTCAAAGTTATTTTCGACCGACTGCTGGTCTGGAACCATGCCCATGACGAGAGTGTTCTCGTCTTTCGCGAAGCTTCCCTCTTGAGAGTTCGCGGTGTCGCCGCCCTCTGCGGGTGGCGTGGCTTCGCTCGGCGAGCAGGCGGCGAGTGTGCCGAGGAGTGAGATTCCTGCAACGATGGCGAGGCCACGACGGGTTGATGTTTTCACGGAGTACCTTTCGGGTTGTATTCAAAGGGTGAAAGTCGGTCAAGATCACATACTGCGGTGGCCCAGTCGCTGCCGAGCCCCACAAGACTCGAGACCCGCACATGGGCCTCAGCGGCCCACGGTTCGGAGTCGGCCTCGTACTCGGTCTCTGGGCCTGAGCTTGGCTCAGCACGCACGAGTACAGTGCGGCACCCAGCAGCGAGCGCTGCACGCATACCCACTTTGGAGTCTTCGAGCGCGAGACACTCACTCGTTCGAAGCCCAAAAAGGCGTGCGGCATGCTGGTAGGGCTCAGGATCTGGTTTCGTAGCGAACACGTCATCGGCGGTGATGACATATTCAAACCAACCCAAATCGACCTCACCCGCGAGCTGCTCATACCAACGTCGCGATGAACTCGTCACAATCGCGACGGGCACCTCAGCTTCACGCAGGTCATCAAGCATTTCTCGTGCACCCAGTTTCCAACGAGCCGTGCCACGCTGCACCCGAAGTGAGACTCGCTCGATCCGCTCACCAAGTTCGGCAGGCGTGCTAAGCCCACGGGGCAGCTGGCCGAGAAAGAAGTCTTCGATGATGAGTCGCGCTGTTTGCGAGACCGTCGCTCCTTCGAAACGCAAGAGTTGCCGTTGAGTCACCGCAATGCCAAAACCCTCGAGCGTCTCGCGAACGGTATCGAGCCAGGGCTGCTCAGTATCGAGCAGGGTCCCATCGAGGTCGCACAATACAGCGGCCGGCAGGCGCTTTATCTGCGGCTGCGTTTTCAGCAGGGGTTCTGTCATCACGCTTCCCATTAGGACCCGTTGGCGTAAACCGCATAGGTCACTCCGGTAAACGCCGGGCAAACGTTTCCTTGCCGAAGGCTCCTGGAAACAAACAACTGTGAACTCCTGTTCACAGTTGTCTTCGAGCCGGGCCGCGCGGGCTATTCTTGGGGTGTGAACGCTGCCAGAGCTTCGATCCACCGCGATGTACTGCGAGATCTTCTCGCACGCATCATCGACGGAGAATTCAGCGCGGGCACGGCGCTTCCGGCCGAGGCCAAACTCGCCGAGCAATACGGTGTCTCGCGCGGCACGATACGCACGGCACTCTCCGGACTTGAAGATCGCGGCATGCTCGTTCCCCTCCAAGGCGCGGGGTGGATCGTGCAGTCGAGTCTCAACACACAAAGCTTTCGCGAGCTTCGGTCGTTCGCACAGTGGGCAAGAAGCAAGGGTATGACCCCGGGCGGTCAAGTGCACTCAGCGACGCCGCGACCCGCGAGCGTACAGGAGGCCCGCAAGCTTCTCGTGAAGCCCAAGAGCGAGGTGCTCGAGGTCACGCGCACACGCACACTCGACGGCAGGGTCGTCATGCTCGAACGCACCATCTACCCCGAGTGGATGTCAGAGAAGATACGCTCGCTCCCCGCCGACGAGCCCTCGGTCGTTACTGTCCTGGCCGAGCGCTTTGGCGTGGTGACTGCACACGCCGACCACGCGATTGATGCCGTCGCCGCCTCAAGCACCGACGCGGCACTCCTTCACGTTCGACGCTCAAGCCCGCTGCTTCGCGTGCGTCGAACGAGTTTCAACGGAAGTGGCGTGCCGATCGAACACGGCGAAGACCGCTACTTGCCAGACACCATCACCTTTCACGCGCAAACGTCGAACGCGAGCAACACCCTCTCTCGAACCGACTAGGCCTGGGCACGGGCACGGGCTTTGTCGGTGGAATCGCCGCGGGCATAGGGGTTAGGCGCTGGCCCGAAAATGCAACGACCGACATCGTCGAGGGCACATCGAGCAACCCCCGAACGTTCGAGTGCTTGAACGGCTCTACCCGATTGTTACGTAATCAACATCAGTTCTTTTCGGTTTTTCGGAGGAGTGACGATACTATTTAGCAGGGGGATATTCGACCGTTTGTGTTTGTACGCAACAGAAGGACGTCTTATGGCTACATGGATTGAAACTCCCGGAATTCAGCGTGAAGCTTGGGGTACTCTGCACGAAATGTACGACCTGCATCGCGGTCATACTCTCGATCTTGAGTGGATCAACCTTGCGACTGGAGCACGCGTCGCGCTCGTACAAGACAACGGTCGATTCGAAAACGCGAATGGGACACATTTTTTTGCGAAGCTCCGCCTCTTTCACCGAGACGCCAGCGACTCTGTTGCTGAGCTCACGAACGTCGTACTGTCACACATCAACGACGTTCCGGTACCTCGCCGTGGTCCAGCCGAAGGCGTCTGCGAGCAGATTCAAGAGCGCTGCGCCGCGGCAGTGCGTGACTTGCTCGGTGATGTCTATCACTCCGCGCATCAGCCCCACGAAGAAGAGAGCGACGCTTTACCGCAGCGCTCGCACCAGCCCAATCGTGCCAACCGTGGCGGTCGCAAGCAACGCGGTAACAACACCGATGAGCGGCAGCAGCACATTCACGCCGTAAACGGCTGAGAACACGATTGCCGCGTAGAGTATAACCGTCACCGCGGCTACCGCGATAAGCAGTTGCTCAACCCTGCGATAGTACGCCTGCGCCTTTTCGACGGGGATCACCCTGGGCACGTTAACACTGCCCGGAAAGTACGAGGCGATCACCATGCCCGCCGAGACGAGCGCCGCCAGTATGAGCAGCGCGATGAACGAACCCCTCGGGCCCCACTGGTCGGGTTCGCCGTTCACTCCGTAGTGCGTTGGGATTGTGTCAGGCATAGACACATAACCAACGATCCCAACCACCACCACCGCAACCGCCGCCGCAATCGTTAAGTACCTTGCGCACCGCGTCACGGGGCCGGTCACGTAGGTGCGTGGCGGACGCTCGGCGGGGTGGGCAGGGCTGATCGGGTGCTTCGTCATCAGGCTCATTCTATGCGCTCGCTGGTTTCTGCGCTGTGTCGTCGCGGGTGACCTGGCACTGAGGGTGACCTGGCACTGGAGGGTGACCTGGCACTGGAGGGTGACCTGGCACTGGAGGGGGACCTGGCGCCGCGGGGTTCCGGCGCGCCGACCATTCTGGTGCTTTTCTGCCAAGTCCGCCCCCGTTTTTGCCCCGCAGCGCCCTCTTGCTTCATCGAGTGGTCAAAAAGTGTCGATTCCGCTCGGTGTCAACTTGTTGTGAGTCACTCACCCCGGCATACCGTCAGGGTCTTGTCACTGTTTGGGAAGGTTAATC